>NZ_MCIS01000001.1:4800000-6288042 GCF_001932475.1 Pseudonocardia sp. Ae717_Ps2 | reverse complement strand
CGCGGCGACGGACTGCGCCGCACCGGCATCACCTTCACCGACGAGGCCGCGGTCCGGCGACTCGCCCAGCGCCTGGCGCTCGCCGCGGGCCGCCGCCTCGACGACGCGAGCCCCTGCGTCGACGGCAGGCTCCCCGACGCCGGGGTCCGGCTGCACGCCGTCCTCCCACCGGTGGCGGCGGCCGGGACCGCGATCTCGCTGCGGGTGCTGCGTCCCGCCGGGCACGACCTGGCCGCGCTCCGGCGGACCGGCACCCTCGACGCGACCGGCGAGGCACTGCTGCGCGCGATCGTCGGCGCCCGGCTGGCCGTGCTCGTGGCCGGCGGGACGGGTAGCGGCAAGACCACGCTGCTCAATGCGCTGCTGGGCGCGGTCGACCCGGGCGAGCGCCTGATCACCGTCGAGGACGCCGAGGAGCTCTCCCCACGCCACCCGCACGTCGTGCGGCTGGTCGCCCGGCCGCCGAACATCGAGGGCTCGGGCGGGGTTCCGCTGCGCGAACTGGTGCGTCAGGCGTTGCGGATGCGGCCGGACCGGCTGGTCGTAGGCGAGGTCCGCGGCGCCGAGGTGTGCGACCTGCTGGCGGCGATGAACACCGGTCACGACGGCGGCGGCTGCACCGTGCACGCGAACTCGGTCCGCGAGATCCCGGCCCGGATACGCGCACTGGCCGGGCTCGGCGGGATGTCCCCCGCGCGCTCGACGGTCAGCTGACGGCCGCCGTCCAGGTCGTGCTGCACATGCGACGCCGCCCCGGCGCCGGCCGGACGCTCGACGAGATCGGTGTGCTGGGCCGCTCCGACGACGGCACCCCACACGTCACCGCCGCCTGGAGCCGCGGCTCCGGGGTCGGGCCGGGCCGCGACGAGCTCGCGACGCTGTTGCGCGAGCGCGGGGGTCGGTGTGCCGTGCTGAGCGCACTTCCCGGGACGCCGCAGGGCGTGACGGTTCCCCTGCTCGCGCTGGCGGTGCTGACACTGCCCGCGGCGCCGGGGCGGTCCCGGTGGCGGGCCCTGACCGGCACCGGAACCGCCCCCCGACGGCCCGGCTGCTCGCTCCGCCGTTGCCGCTGCTCGCCGCCCCGCTGGGGTGGCTGCTCCTGGGCCCCGCCGGCGCGGTGTGCGCAGCGGGGTGGCGTGGGGAGTGCGGCGCCGGATCGCCACACGTCGGGCCGCGGACCGGGCCGGGTCGACGGCTGCGGAACTCGCCGACGCACTCGGGATCACCGACGAGCTGCGCACCGGCGCGCACCCCGCGGCCGCGCTGGCCGGGCACGTGCACGACGGGCCGCTCGCCCGCGCGCTGCTCGAGCCGGCCGCGGTCGCCGCGCGGATCGGTGAGCCGGTCCCCGAGGCCCTGCGTCGGACGGCGCGGGGCCCGCCCGGCGCGACGTCGAGCGGGTCGCCTCGGCCTGGGAGCTCGCCGACACCCACGGTGCCCCGCTCGCCGACCTGCTCACCGGCCTGCTCGACGACATCCGCTGGCGGATCGCGCACGGAGCCCGGGTGCGAGCCCAGCTCGCCGGGCCTCGGGCGACGGCGTCGGTGCTGACCGCGTTGCCGTTGGCCGGAATCGGTCTCGGGCAGTTGATGGGCATCGCGCCGCTGACCGTGCTGCGCACCGGGCTGCACGGGCCCGCTCTGCTGCTGACCGGGGTCGGCCTCACGGTCGCGGGGGGCGGCGTGGGCCGACCGGATCCTGCGTGCGGCGGTGCCGACGTGACCGCGGCCGCGCTCGGGCGCCGCGCTCGCCCTGGTCGTCGGCGGCGGGCGTCCCGGACCGGGGCGGCTGCGCGGGCTGCGTTCCGTCACCGGAGCGACGACGGCCGCGGCGCCGACCCGCACCGCGGTCCTCGCGGTGCTCGTTCCCTCCGGGGCCGCGCTCGGCGGAGCCCTCGGCGGGATGGGCGGCGCGGTCGTCGGCGCCGCGCTGGGCGGCGGGTTGCTGTGGCTCGCCCGGCGGGCAGCCCGCGGGCCGGCCGCGTCGGTGGACTCCGCGGATCTGGCCGCCGCCTGGGACCTCCTGGCGACCTGCCTCGCCGCCGGTCTCGCCGTGGCGGACGCCGTCGGAGCCGCGGCCCGGCGGCTCGACGGCCCGGCCGGTGAGGCGTTGCGCAGGGTCGCGGGCCTGCTGGCGCTGGGCGCCGACCCCGACGACGCCTGGGCCGCCCCGGCCCGGTCCCCGAACTCGCCGGGTTCGCCCGCGCGCGGGCCGGTCGGCCCGCACCGGTGCCGCCCCTCGGACGCTCCGCCGCGGTCCGCATCACCCCGCTGGGGCTCTGCTTCCTGCCCGCCTTCCTGGTCCTCGGCATCGTGCCGGTCGTGATCGGGCTGGCCGGGGAGGCGTTCGCACGGTGGTGACCACCGCCGCGCGGCGACCGGGTCCGCACTCCGCGGGCCCCCGACGAAGGAGACACCGATGACCCCCACCCGTTCCCTGCTGCACCGCCGGCTGTGCGCACTCGCCTCGGACGACGACGGCATGTCCACCGTCGAGTACGCCGTCGGCACCGTCGCCGCCGCGGCCTTCGCCGCGCTCTCTACGCGATCGTCAGCGGCGGAGACGTCCTCGCCGCCCTCACCGGGATCGTGCAACGTGCACTGTCCACGACGCTCTGACAACGGCCGCGACATCCCGAGCCGACCCGATCGGCCCGACCGACCCGACCGGGCGGACCGGGCGGACCGGGCGGACCGGGCGACCGCGGACACGGTGGCCGCCGTGTCCGCGGCCGCGCCACCCGTCGTGGTGCCGCGGTCGGCCCCACTAGCGGCGCGCCGTCCTGGCTGGCGGACGACCGTGGCGCGGTCACCGTCGAGGCGGCGCTGGCGCTCGGCACCCTGGTCGCGGTCACCGGCGGCGGTCGGAGCCGTCGCCGCGGTGGCGGCCGGGGTCCGCTGCACCGACGCCGCTCTCGAACTGGCCCGCCAGGCCGCGCGCGGTGACACCGAGCGGGGTCGGGCCGCGGCCGCGCAGCTCGCACCGGCCGGGGCCGAGCCCGAGCTCCGCGTCGACGGCGATCTCGTCGTCGTGACGGTGCGGGTCCGGCCGGTCGGGCTGCTCCCGGTCACGATCAGCGGTGCCGCGACTGCCGCGGTCGAACCCGGCGTCACGGCAGGCGCGGTCCGTTCCGGGTCGGCGCCGGCGCAGCCCGGTGGCGCGCCATGAGCAGGCACGCCCGGTACGTCGCGGAGGCGACGCGGGCGTCGCCTCGGTCTGGGCCGCGACGGCCGCAGCGGTGCTGCTCCTGGTCGGCACCGTCGGTGTCGACCTGGCTGCCGCGGCCCGCGCCCGGCACGTCGCCTCCGCCGCCGCAGACCTGTCCGCGCTCGCGGCCGCGGGACAGTCGGTGGACGGCACCGCTGCCGCCTGCGCCCGTGCCTCCGACCTCGCCGTCCGCAACGGCGCCGAGCTGCTGACCTGCCGCCTCGACGGCTGGGACGCCCTGGTCGAGACCCAGGTCGCCTGGTCGGGGCTGCTCCCGCTCCGGGGTCCCGCACGGGCGAGGGCACGCGCGGGTCCGGCTCCCGTCGACGCGGCACGCCCCCGGCGAGCGGGCCCGTGGACGGTTCGGTTCCTGCGGTGGAGCCGTCGTGAACACGCCCGGACGTGATCACGATCTCGGTGAGCGGTCCGCGCCTCCAGATGAACGGACCGGCGACCCCGGAGCACGCCGTCATTCACGATTGCTTACGACGAACGTCCAACGCAACGGCATCTCGTCGTGGGGGCGTGACCGATCACCGACGTTGCGCGGCCCACATCTGGTCACTGTCGCGACACTCGGGCCTACTAGGAGTCGCGAGGACGCGCAGGGTCCGGTCCGCCCCCGCCACGAAGACCACGCTCCCCAGACAGCGACGACGTCGGAGCGCCCTGGCGCCCCCGTCCGATGTCGTCGCACGTGGTTGCACCGGTCCGCCCCGCCCCCGACGGGCGGGCCGGTGGTACCCCGTCCGGTCCCGCGGTCACCGCGAGCCGGTCGGGGTCCCGCTTCCAGCGCGGCCAGAACCAGATCCAGCACCTGCACCGCCCCGCTCTTGTCCAGCGGGTTGTTCCCGTTGCCGCACTTCGGGGACTGCACGCACGAGGGGCATCCGGTGCGGCACTCGCAGTCCCGGACGGCGGCGCGGGTCGCCGCCAGCCATCGCCCCAGCACCTCGTGGCCGGTTCGGCCAGCCCTGCGCCGCCGGGGTGCCCGTCGTGCACGAACACGTCGGGAGCCCGGTGTCGGGGTGCAGCGCGGTGGACAGGCCACCGATGTCCCAGCGGTCACAGATCGCGAACAGCGGGAGCAGTCCGATCGCGGCGTGCTCGGCGGCGTGCAGGGCACCGGGGAGACGGGCCTCGTCGATGCCGGCGTCGGCGAGCGCGTCGGGGGTCGATCGTGTACCAGACCGACCGGGTGTCCAGACTCTGCGGCGGCAGGTCCAGCGGCGTCTGGTCGAGCACCGTCCCGTCCGGGGTCCGTCGGCGGTACGCGACGACCTGGCTGGTCACCGTGGTCGCGCCGAAGCAGACCTGCACCGGCCCGCACCGGCGGTGCTCCAGTACCTCGAGCACGGCGACGTCGGAGACCGACTGGGCCTCGGTGCGCCAGTCCGGGGCCTCGGCGTGGACGAGCGCGACGCCGTCGTCGAGATCCAGCTCGTCGACGACGAAGCTGTCGCCACGGTGCAGGTACACCGCACCGGAGTGGATCGTGCCCGGGGCCGAGCCGCCGTCGACGGTGCCGAGCATCCGCCCGGTGGCCGCCTCGACCACGGCGACCTGTCCGAGTCCGGAGCCGCGGATGTCGACGTGCGCGGCGGGTGCGTCGCCGGTGTCGGGCCAGAACCAGCCGTGCGGTCGGCGGCGCAGCACGCCCTCCTCGACCAGGGCGTCGAGGACCTCCACCGCGGGCGCTCCTCCGAACATCTCCTCGACGTCGACCGTGGTCAGCGGCATCTCCGCGGCCGCGCATGCCAGCTGCGGAGCGAGCACGTACGGGTTGACCGGATTGAGCACGCAGCTCTCCACCGGCGCACCGACCAGCGAGCTCGGATGGTGGACGAGGTAGGTGTCGAGCGGGTCGTCGCGGGCGACGAGCACGACGAGTGCCTCGTCGGCGGCGCGCCCGGCACGCCCGGCCTGCTGCCAGAACGACGCGCGGGTTCCGGGGAAGCCGGCCTGCACCACCGCGTCGAGCCCGGAGATGTCGACGCCGAGCTCGAGGGCGTTGGTGGTCGCGACCCCGATCAGCCTGCCCGACATCAGGTCGGCCTCCAGCGCGCGGCGCTCCTCCGGCAGGTAGCCGCCGCGGTAGGCGGCGACCCGCGCGGCCAGCTCGGGAGCGATCTCGGCGACCTGGCGCTGCGCACCGAGCGCGGTGAGCTCGGCGGCCCGCCGGGACCGGACGAAGGCCAGGGTCCGCGCGTCCTCCAGGACGAGGTCGGCGAGCATCCGGGAGACCTCGGCCCCGGCGGAGCGGCGGACCGGCGCCCCGTTCTCCCCGGTGATCTCGGCGAGCAGCGGCGGCTCCCAGAACGCGACGGTGCGACCGGCATGCGGGGACCCGTCCTCGGTGACGGCGACGACGTCGCGGCCGGTCAGCCGGGACGCGAACTCCTCCGGGCGGGCCACCGTCGCCGAGGCGAGCACGATCGTGGGGCGTGCGCCGTAGCGGGCGGCGAGAGCAACAGCCGTCGCAGCAGCAGTGCCACGTGCGAGCCGAACACCCCGCGGTAGGTGTGGCACTCGTCGACCACGACGTAGCGCAGCCGGCGGAGGAAGGTCGTCCAGCGTCCCGTGCCGAGGAAGGAGCGACCGGTGCAGCATGTCCGGGTTGGAGAAGACCCACCGGCAGTGCTGCGGACCCGTCGCGCTGGTCCATGGGGGTGTCACCGTCGAAGGCGGCGGGCCGGACACCGGTCCGGGGCGAGCCCCGTCGAGGGACCGCAGCTGGTCGGCTGCGAGTGCCTTGGTCGGGGCGAGTACAGCGCCGTGGCCCGCGGGTCCTCGGCCAGCCCGGCGAGCACCGGGAGCTGGTAGACCAGCGACTTCCCCGACGCCGTCCCCGTCGCGACGACGACATCGGCGCCGGAGTGCACCAGCTCCGCCCCGTGTGCCTGGTGCGACCACGGGCGGGTCACGCCGCGGGCCGCCCAGGCCGTGCGCAGCGGTTCGGGTGTCCAGCCCGGCCAGTCGACCTGGCGGCCGGGCCGTGCCGGAATCCGCACGACGTGCCGCAACGGATCGTCGACGGCGCCGGCCGGATCGTCGCCATCGACACCATGGAAGCCGGGAGGATCGGCAGGGCCAGGAGGACGGCTGGGACCGGCAGGGCCGCGGGAGCCGGCAGAGCCGACGGGGTCGGTCGGCCCCCCGGAGCCGCGCGCTCCGTCCGGACCGTCGAACCCGTCCTGAGCGGCGAACGCCCCGGCGCCCGGTCCCGGCCTCGGCGGGACCGTCTCCGCCGGGCCGGACGTCCACGTGGCGTCGGCACGGGCCGGGTCGAGGCCCGAGCCCGCCAGCACGCGGCGGAGCAGCTCCATCCCGCGCTGCGACCCGTCCGGGCCCTGCGTGCTGTCCGCCGTCGCTCCCACGACCGACCACGATGGCACAGATGTTCGAACGATCAGCGGTCGCTCCCGGTTCCGCCCCCGGCCGACGGGCGCGGCACGGGCGGACGACAGAAGTGGTTGCGTCGCAGGTGATCTGCAGGTTCCCGGATTGCGTCGCGACATCGTGTGGGATTGATCACTTTTGCCAGTTCGTTACGTCTTGTGATCCCAATCGCACTGAGGGATGTCCCACACTCATAGACTGCACCAGCCCGGTCACCGGTGGACGCCGCCCGGGCCCAGTCGACGCCGACGAGGCCGTCGCCGCCCGGCCGGGTCGCGCCACAGTGACCCCGACCCGGCCGCCGGGGACCTCGCCGGCCGGATCCTTTCCACCGGGAGGACACGGATGTCCCAGCCCACCTACCTCGCCCAGGGCCTCGAGCTCGGCGCGGGGGACCTCACCATCGTCGGTGTGGTCGCGGTGGTCGCCCCTCGTCGCCCTGGTCGTCGGCGGTCCTACTGCTGCGGGAGGTGCTCTCCTACGGCGAGGGCACCCCGAACATGCAGGAGATCGGCCGCGCGGTCCAGGAGGGCGCCACGGCGTACCTCAACCGCCAGTTCCGCACGCTCGCGATCTTCGCCGCGATCGTGTTCGTCCTGCTCTTCGCGCTCCCCGCCGAGGACCTCGGTGAACGCATCGGACGATCGATCTTCTTCGTCGTCGGCGCGGTCTTCTCCGCGATCATCGGCTACCTGGGCATGTGGCTCGCCACCCGCGCGAACATCCGCGTCGCCGCGGCCTCCCGCGAGCCGGGCGGCCGTGAGAAGGCGACCCGCATCGCGTTCCGCACCGGCGGCGTCGTCGGCATGTTCACCGTCGGCCTCGGCCTGTTCGGGGCCGCGATCGTCGTGCTCGTCTATGCCGGCCAGGCGCCCCGCGTCCTGGAGGGCTTCGGCTTCGGCGCGGCACTGCTCCGCGATGTTCATGCGGGTCGGCGGCGGCATCTTCACCAAGGCCGCCGACGTCGGCGCCGACCTGGTCGGCAAGGTCGAGCAGGGCATCCCCGAGGACGACCCCCGCAACGCGGCCACCATCGCCGACAACGTGGGCGACAACGTCGGTGACTGCGCCGGCATGGCCGCCGACCTGTTCGAGTCCTACGCGGTGACGCTGGTCGCCGCACTGATCCTCGGCACCGCGGCGTTCGGCCTGCAGGGCCTGCTGTTCCCGCTGATCGTCCCGGCGATCGGCGTGATCACCGCGATCCTGGGCGTCTACCTGACCAAGGCCCGCGCCGGGGAGAACACCCTGCGGGCGATCAACCGCAGCTTCTACCTCTCGGCACTGTTCGCCGGCGTGCTGTCGATCATCGCCGCCTACGTCTACCTCCCGAGCACCTTCGGCGAGCTGCTGAACCCGACCGACACCAGCGTCGTCGGGCTCGCGGGCGACCCGCGCCTGATCGCCTCGGTCGCCGTGGTCATCGGGATCGTGCTGGCCGCGGTCATCCTCAAGCTGACCGGCTACTACACCGGTACCGAGGACCGCCCGGTCAAGGACGTCGGCGAGTCGTCGCTGACCGGTGCGGCCACCGTGATCCTGTCCGGCATCTCGATCGGCTTCGAGTCCGCCGTCTACACCGCGCTCGTCATCTCCGCGGCCGTCTACGGGGCGTTCCTGCTGTCCGGCTCGATCGTCGTGTCGCTGTTCGCGGTCGCACTGGCCGGTACCGGCCTGCTGACCACGGTCGGCGTCATCGTCGCGATGGACACCTTCGGCCCGGTCTCGGACAACGCGCAGGGCATCGCGGAGATGTCCGGCGACGTCGAGGGCGACGGCGTCGACATCCTCACCGAGCTCGACGCGGTCGGGAACACCACCAAGGCGATCACCAAGGGCATCGCGATCGCCACCGCAGTGCTCGCGGCGACGGCGCTGTTCGGCTCCTACCGCGACGCGATCAGCCAGGCCCTGGCCGGGGTGAACATCGCCGCGCAGGACGCCGGGACCGCGTTCGCCTACGAGGTGTTCAGCCCGAACACCCTGGTCGGCGTGATCATCGGCGCCTCGGTGGTCTTCATGTTCTCCGGCCTCGCGGTCAACGCGGTGACCCGCGCCGCGGGCGCCGTCGTCTACGAGGTGCGCCGCCAGTTCCGCGAGCACCCCGGGATCATGGACCGCACCGAGCGCCCGGAGTACGGCCGCGTCGTCGACATCTGCACCCGGGACTCGCTGCGCGAGCTGGCCACCCCCGGCCTGCTCGCCATCTTCGCCCCGATCGCGGTCGGGTTCGGTCTCGGCGTCGGCCCGCTGGCCGGCTACCTGGCAGGTGCCATCGCGACCGGCGTCCTGATGGCGATCTTCCTGGCCAACTCGGGCGGCGCCTGGGACAACGCCAAGAAGCTCGTCGAGGACGGCAACCACGGCGGCAAGGGCTCCGACGCCCACGAGGCGACGATCATCGGCGACACCGTCGGCGACCCGTTCAAGGACACCGCGGGCCCCGCGATCAACCCGCTGATCAAGGTCATGAACCTGGTCTCGGTGCTGATCGCCCCCGCGGTCGTGGTGCTGTCCACCCCGGACGCCAACCCGGTGATCCGCGTCCTCATCGCGATCGTCGCGGTGGTGATCATCGCGGCCGCGGTGGTGGTCTCGAAGCGCCGCACCTCGGCGATCACCGACACCCCGGCCGAGAGCTCGGTCGGTTAGCCGACACCTCGCAGGACCACGGCGGCCGCTCGTCCCATCGGGACGGGCGGCCGTCTTTCGTCTCGGGACGATTCGGATACTCTCCGCCGGACCGCAGTGATCACCCCCGACGGAGGAGCGATGCGGACATCGCGAGGTCTCGCCGCGCTCCTCGTCGCCCCGACCGTCGTGCTGGCGGGCTGCGGCCCCTCCGGGCCGACCGTCGAACAGTGGACCGACTCGATGTGCGCGGCCGTGCTGCCCTTCGTCCGCACCGCCGTGGACGCGCCCGCGGAGACCCCGGATCCGGCGCAGCGGCTGCGGGCCCTCTCGGACTACCTGACCCGCACCACCCAGGCCGCCGACGGCGCGCTGGGCGACCTGGACCGGCTCGGCCCGGCCCCCGTCGACGACGGCGAGGCCCTCGCCGCGCGGCTCCAGGGCGGACTCGGCGAGATCCGCTCGGCGTTCTCCGGGGCGCGCTCGCGGGTCGACGCCATCGACCCGGCCGACCCGGCCGCGGTGCAGCGTGACCTGCCTGCCGCGCTGGAGCCGCTCGCCCGCCTCGCCGGGACCACCGGGCCGCTCGACGAGGTCACCGGCAACCCGGCGATCGCCTCGGCGTTCCGGGCCTCGACGGCCTGCACGGACCTCACCCGAACGGCGGAGCAGGCCCGCCCGACACCGCCGCCCGGCGGCCCCGCCGATGCCCCGAACGGGTCAACCGGGGAGGGCGGAGGCAGCTGACCCGCGGCGGCGTCCTACCGTCGACCACTGTCCGTGTCCCGGGCCCCCACGGGCCCCGACCCTGGAGCCCGACGATGGCCACCCCCCGCCCGGCGCGCACCGCCCGGGTCCTGCTCCCCACCCTGCTCGCCGCGCTCCTGGCCGGCGGCTGCGCGTCGAGCGTGGCCGGCACCCCCGCGGCGGACCCGGCCCCCCGACCGACCGCGGGCGTCGGCGCCGACCCGGTCGCCTGGGGCGACAAGGTCTGTGGCGCGACCCTGGCCTACTACCAGCCGCTCAACACCCCGCCGAACTACGACGGCGCCGACCTCGCCGGGATCAAGACGCGCCTGTCGGAGTACCTCGGCAAGGTGGCGGCCGGCATCGACACCGGCAAGAAGCAGCTGGCTGCGGCCGGGCAGTCCCCGGTGAGCGGCGGCGACGCGTGGGCCGCCGCGGTCCGCGACATGCTCGACCGGTCCGGCACGACGATCGCCCAGGCCAAGAAGGACGTCGACGCGATCGACCCGAACGACGTCCAGGGCTTCAAGGGCAAGCTCGACGGCGCCCAGCAGAAGCTGCGGACGATCTCCGGCGCCCAGGGGCTGGACAAGATCGGGCCCACCCCGCGTCTGGACAAGGCGTTCGCGACCGCACCGAAGTGCGTCGCACTCAAGAAGATCAACGGCCCCGCCTGACCCGCTGCGTCACCCGTACGGCGCTCCCCGCTGGGCAAGGTCGAACATGCGTTCTATGCTTCGCGGGTGCCGCAGATGTCGCTGTTCTCCGCGGAGGCCCGGCCGGCCGGGCTGACCGACCTGGCCGGGCTGCTCTGCGGGCCCGGGCGGATCGAGCGGTTCGGCGCCGGGGACACGGCCCGGTTCGACGTCCCACTGCCGATCGAGGGGCGCGAGACCGCGCTGGCCGCGCTGGCGGCGGCCCGCGGCGTCACCCTCGCCCCCGGGGCGTCCGGGATGCGCAGCGCGTTCCGGCGCGACCTGGTTCCCCTGGCCCGCGCCTGGTGCACGCCGGAGGGTCGCAAGCAGATCCCGCCGGACTTCCAGCTCGACGGCGCCGCGCTCCGGCTGTGGGCGCTCGCCGCGGGCACCCCCGACCTGCGGGGCGGGTACCTGCTGCTGCTCGATCCACAGGCGTCGTGGACACACGGCCCGCTGATCGCCGCCGCCACCCGGGCCGGCCTGCCCCCGGCACGGCTCGCCCCGGGGGAACACGGCGCGCCCGGCCCGGCGTTACGCCTGCACGGAGCGCGTCGACTGGCCCGACTGGTGGAACTGGTCGGCCCCGCGCCGCGGATGACGAATCCGGCCGACTGGCCCCGGTACCGCGGCCGACCGGCCGCCTGACCTGCCGAACTACGGCTGGGTCTACGCTGGCGACTCGCCCGCTCCCAGTGGCACGAGCCACGACACGGAGCGACGACGGTGTGAGATCGTGCGATCGTCGACCCCGAAGAAGACGCTCAGCGCAACCGTCCCGGCACGCTCCGGGACCGCACGATGCACCTGTACGGGGTCGGATAACGGCGACGACGTCGCAGGGACCGCGACGCAGCCGAGGAGATGAGGTAGGACCACGTGGCAGCAGCGACAACGGGAACGACGGGTTCGGCACGCACGTCGGGGGGCAGCACGCGCAAGCCGACCTCGACGGCGAACGCATCCGGCCGCCCGACGCGCCGCCTGGTGATCGTCGAGTCCCCCAGCAAGGCGAAGAAGATCCAGCCCTACCTGGGCAACGACTACATCGTCGAGTCCTCCGTCGGGCACATCCGTGACCTGCCGCGCGGTGCGGCGGACGTGCCCGCCAAGTACAAGGGCGAGTCCTGGGCGCGGCTCGGCGTCGACGTCGACAACCAGTTCAGCCCGCTCTACATCGTCACACCGGAGAAGCGCAGCACCGTCTCGGAGCTGCGCGAGGCGCTGAAGACCGTCGACGAGCTCCTGCTCGCGACGGACCCCGACCGCGAAGGCGAGGCCATCGCCTGGCACCTGCTCGAGACCCTCCAGCCCAAGGTCCCGGTCCGGCGGATGGTCTTCCACGAGATCACCGAGTCGGCGATCCGGGCGGCCGCGGAGAACACCCGCGAGCTCGACCAGCACCTCGTCGACGCGCAGGAGACCCGCCGCATCCTGGACCGTCTCTACGGCTACGAGGTCTCCCCCGTGCTGTGGAAGAAGGTCATGCCGAAGCTGTCGGCGGGCCGCGTCCAGTCGGTCGCGACCCGGCTGATCGTGCAGCGCGAGCGTGACCGCATCGCGTTCCGCTCCGCGGAGTACTGGGACATCGCCGCGACCCTCGACGCCGGGGAGAAGGCCACCCCGCGCTCGTTCGGCGCACGGCTGGTGCAGGTCGACGACAAGCGCGTCGCCACCGGCCGCGACTTCGACTCGCTCGGGCAGCTGAAGAAGGGCTCCGCCGAGGTCGTCACCCTGAACGAGGCGCAGGCACGCCGCCTCGCCGACGGGTTGCAGGACCGTCCGATGGAGGTCGCCTCCGTCGAGTCCAAGCCCTACACGCGCAAGCCGTACCCGCCGTTCATGACCTCGACGCTGCAGCAGGAGGCGGGCCGCAAGCTGCGGTTCTCCTCCGAGCGCACGATGCGCAGCGCGCAGCGCCTGTACGAGAACGGCTACATCACCTACATGCGTACGGACTCGACGACGCTGTCGGCGACGGCCATCGAGGCCGCCCGCTCGCAGGCCCGTGAGCTCTACGGCGACGCCTACGTCGCGGACTCGCCGCGCCAGTACACGCGCAAGGTGAAGAACGCCCAGGAGGCCCACGAGGCCATCCGCCCTGCCGGCGAGACCTTCCGGACCCCCGGTGCGATCGCCCGCGAGGTCGACGGTGACGACTTCCGTCTCTACGAGATGATCTGGCAGCGGACCATCGCCTCGCAGATGAACGACGCCCGCGGGACCACCGTGAGCATCCGGATCGCGGGCACCGCGGGGACCGGCGAGAAGGTCGTGTTCGCGTCCTCCGGCCGCACGATCACCTTCCCCGGCTTCCTCAAGGCCTACGTCGAGACCATGGACGACGAGTCCACCGGCCAGGCCGACGACGCCGAGTCCCGGCTCCCGGAGCTGACCGAGGGGCAGGCGCTGACCGCCACCGAGCTGGTGCCCGACGGGCACTCGACCAGCCCGCCGTCGCGCTTCACCGAGCCCGCGCTGGTCAAGGCGATGGAGGAGATGGGGATCGGGCGGCCGTCGACGTACGCGTCGACGATCAAGACCATCCTCGACCGCGGCTACGTCTGGAAGAAGGGCTCCGCGCTCGTCCCGTCGTGGGTGGCGTTCGCCGTCGTCGGGCTGATGGAGCAGCACTTCGGCCAGCTCGTCGACTACGACTTCACCGCCGCCATGGAGGACGACCTCGACTCCATCGCCTCCGGGGACGACTCCCGCGTGCACTGGCTGTCCGGCTTCTACTTCGGCGACGAGGGCGCGGACACCGGGTCGGAGATCGCGAAGGCGGGCGGGCTGAAGAAGCTCGTCGGCGCGAACCTGGAGGAGATCGACGCCCGCACGGTGAACTCGATCCCGATGTTCACCGACGCCGAGGGCCGCGACGTCGTCGTCCGGGTCGGGCGCTACGGCCCGTACCTGGAGCGGATCGTCGACGGCGAGTCCCAGCGGGCCAACCTGCCCGACGACCTGGCCCCCGACGAGCTGACCGAGGAGATCGCCGAGAAGCTGTTCTCGGTGCCGCAGGAGGGCCGCAAGCTGGGCACCGACCCGGTCACCGGCCACGAGATCGTGGCGAAGGAGGGCCGCTTCGGCCCCTACGTCACCGAGCTCCTGCCCGAGCCGGAGGTGCCCGAGGGCGCCAAGAAGAAGCCGGCCAAGCCCAAGCCGCGCACCGGCTCGCTGTTCAAGTCGATGTCGGTCGACACCGTCACCCTCGAGGACGCGCTGCGGCTGCTGTCGCTGCCCCGGATCGTCGGCACGGACCCGGACTCCGGTGACGAGATCACCGCGCAGAACGGCCGCTACGGCCCGTACCTGAAGAAGGGCACGGACTCGCGGTCGCTGTCGAACGAGGAGCAGCTCTTCACGGTCACCCTGGAGGAGGCCCTGGGGATCTACTCCCAGCCCAAGCAGCGGGGCCGTGCCGCCGCGGCACCGCCGCTGCGCGAGCTGGGTGAGGACGCCTCGACCGGCAAGAAGATGGTGATCAAGGACGGCCGGTTCGGCCCCTACGTCACCGACGGCGAGACGAACGCCAGCCTGCGCAAGGGCGACTCGGTCGAGGAGATCACCGACGAGCGGGCGTCCGAGCTGCTCGCCGAGCGGCGGGCGAAGGCCCCCGCGAAGAAGACCACGACCCGCAAGCCGGCCGCGTCGAAGAGCACCACGGCCAAGAGCCCTGCGGCAAAGACCGGCACCCGCACGGCCGCGGCGAAGAAGACCACGACGCGCAGCACGGCGGCGAAGAGCACCACGACGAAGTCGACCGGGACGCGCACCCGCAAGACCCCCACGACCTGAGTCGAGGACGGGCCCCGCACCGGAGCGATCCGGTGCGGGGCCCGTCGTCGACGGGGGCGGGTCAGCCCGCGGCGAGGGCCTTCTTCACCGCGGCGGCGACACGGCCGCCCTCGGCGCGGCCCGCCGCGGCGGCGTTCGCCTTCTTCATGACCTGTCCCATCTGCCGCATGCCGGGCCGCTCCCCGGTCTCGGCCTCCACCTCGGCGACGGCGGCGGTCGCCAGGGCGGCCACCTCGTCGTCGTCGAGCTGGGTCGGCAGGTACCGGGCGAGGACCTCGCCCTCGGCGCGCTCACGGTCCGCGGACTCGGGGCGGCCGCCGTCGGCGAAGGCCTGGGCGGACTCGGCACGCCGCTTGGTCTCCTTGGTGATGACCGCGCGGACCTCGTCGTCGGAGAGCTCCCGGGCGGTGTCACCGGCCACCTCGGCGTTGCCGATCGAGGTCAGGACGGATCGCAGGGTCGTCCGGACCAGCTCGTCCCTGGCCTTCATCGCGGTGGTCAGGTCGGCCCGCAGCTGCTCCTTGAGGGTGCTCACGGGTCGCCACGATAGTCCCGCGACGTACGCTGGATCGCGTGAGTATCGCTGGGACCCTCGCACGCACCGCCGCCGGAGCCGCCCTGCTCGGGGCCTCGGGAATCGGGTACGCGGCGGGGATCGAGCGACGGCACTGGACGCTGCGCCGGGTCGAGCTGCCCGTCCTCGACGAGGGTGCGCGGCCGCTGCGGATCCTGCACCTGTCGGACTTCCACCTCATGCCGGGCCAGCGCAGCAA
Organism: Pseudonocardia sp. Ae717_Ps2; assembly: GCF_001932475.1. Lineage (NCBI taxonomy): Bacteria > Bacillati > Actinomycetota > Actinomycetes > Pseudonocardiales > Pseudonocardiaceae > Pseudonocardia > Pseudonocardia sp. Ae717_Ps2. The sequence continues at coordinate 6,272,792 of NZ_MCIS01000001.1, read as the reverse complement.
GATGCGGTGGATCGCCGCGCTCGACGAGCTCGACCCGCACCTGGTGATCGACACCGGGGACAACCTGGCGCACCCCGACGCCGTCCCGGGCGTGCTGACCGCACTGGGGAGGCTGTTGGAGCGGCCGGGCGCGTTCGTGTTCGGCAGCAACGACTACTACGGCCCCACCCGGAAGAACCCGGCCCGCTACCTGCGTCGCGGGGACACCAGGCGGGTGCACGGGGCGGACCTGCCCTGGACCGACCTGCGCGCCGCGTTCCGCGAGCACGGCTGGGTCGACGCCACCCACGCCCGGCACCTGCTCGAGGTCGACGGCCGGTCGGTCCGGATCGCGGGCGTCGACGACCCGCACCTGAACCTGGACCGCTACCCGCGCATCGCCGGCCACGACGCCGACGCCGACCTGCGCATCGGGCTGACCCACTCCCCCGAGCCGCGGGTGCTCGACGGCTTCGCCGCCGACGGCTACGACCTCGTCCTCGCCGGCCACACCCACGGCGGCCAGCTGCGGCTGCCCGGCTACGGCGCACTCGTCACCAACTGCGGGATCGACCGGGGCCGTGCCCGCGGGGCGAGCCGCTGGGGCAGCCGGATGCGGCTGCACGTGTCGGCCGGGCTGGGCACCTCGCCGTACGCGCCGGTGCGCTTCGCGTGCCCGCCGGAGGCCTCGCTGCTGACCCTCGTACCGCGGACGACCGGCCCCGATGCGCGGACGGGAACCCCCGCGCAGGCCACGGAGGGCATCGGGTAGAGTTCTCCACGGCTCACGGGGAGACCCGAGTGTCCATCGGGGTGTGGCGCAGCTTGGTAGCGCGCTTCGTTCGGGACGAAGAGGTCGCAGGTTCAAATCCTGTCACCCCGACAACGCGAAGGCCCTGGTCAGACGCTTTACAGCGAACGTCTGACCAGGGCCTTCGTCGTGTGCGGAGACGACTGCTTGTCCAACTGCCTGACTACCGTTGTGCCTCGGGGAACAGGTCGTTCATGGCGGTGGCGCCGTCGTCGATCACGGGTCGGATCTGCTTGCGGTAGACGAGTTCGGTGACCGAACTGCCGCCCGCGTGGCCGACGAGCCGGGCGATCTGGTCGACGGTCATGCCGCTGTCGGAGAGCAGGGACACGAAGCTGTGCCGCAGCTCCCGAGGTGTCCACTCGGCGGCCTCGAGTCCGGCGGCGGTGAGGACCCGGCGAAACCCGCGGCGGACGTTGGCCGCGTCGAGGCCGGTGCCGGTCTCGGAGGAGAACACGAGGTCATGCTCCTGCCAGCGGACGGCGGCCCGGGTGCGGTGGCGGTCGACGCGGGCGCGTTGGGCGCGCAGGACCTCGATGCAGCGGCTCGGCAGGGCGATCGTCCGCCGGGACTTGCGGGTCTTGGTGTCGCCGTCGCGGCGGACCGAGCGCCACACCTTCATGTGCGGCGGCACCGGCGGGTCGGCGTCGGGATCGCCGATCAGGTCGACGTCGCCCCAGACGAGCGCGCGCAGCTCCTCGGTGCGGGCTCCGGTGAGCAGGCCGAGGACGACGTAGGCGCCGTAGGTGGTGGTGACCTCGCGGGAGAGCAGGGCGCGGGCCTGGGCGAAGGTCAGAGCCTTGGACGGGCGTCCGGTCCGACCGCTCGGGGTGCTGCACAGCAGGACGACGTTGCGCTGCACCTTGTCCCGGGCCTGGGCGCGCTTGACCGAGCGGAGCAGGATCGAGCGGATGTCCTGCAGAGTACGGGTGCTCAGGTCGCGAGACTTGCCGGCGAGCCAGCGGTCGACGTCCTCCGCAGACAGCTCCCGCAGCTTGCGGGCGCCGAGCGCAGGGATGACGTGCTGGTCGGCGAGGATGGCGTACTTGGTGGTCGTGCTCTCGGCGCGGCCGGTGAGGCCGTAGGTCAGCCAGTCGCGGACCGCATGTTCGACGGTGTAGCCGTGTTCGGCGACGGCGTGCCCGTCCTCGACGGCGCGGACGATCTCGCGCAGCTTGGCCTTGGCGGCGGTCTTGGTCTTCCCGCTGCCCGAGCGCACGATCCGCTTGCCCTCGGGGGTGTAGCCGATGGTCACCGAGGCGATCCAACGTTGCCGGGCCTCGTGCCAGTGCAGGCTTCCGTCCCCGCGGCTACGCCGTGCGCTCATAGCGGTTCCCTGTCTCGTCGGTCAGCAGTTGGACGTACGCGGCGATCGCCGAGGCGGGGATCAGGCGTGCGCGGCCCTGATGGACCGAGCGCAGCCGCCCGGAGCGGAGCTGTTCGTAGATCACCGACCGGCTCATCGAGAGCAGCTCCATCGCCTCGGACACCCGGAACAGGCGCCACGGCGGGATCTCGTCGAGCTTCACGGTGTCCTCCCGGAGCCGGTCCGCCGCTGCTCGCGTCGTCGTTCGGCGATGCCGATCGCGATCTCTCGTTCCGCGTCGTTCCGGTGCCCGATGTGCACGACCTGCCAGTCGTTGACCACCAGCACCGCTCCGGGCTCGGTCGGGGTGTCGAGAGCGGCCAAGGTCTCCCCGAGGCGGTAGGTGCGCCGATCCCCACGGATCGCCCCGAAGGTCGTGGAGTACGCGCGGGACTTGGTGAGGAAGTGGCCGCGGAACCCGAGCATGTGCGCCCACCGGCGCAGGTTCAGCCCCTCGTACTCCTCGCGCCCGCCGAGCTCCCACGCGGTCTCGATGAGCCGCCGGTGGTGGGGGGTGATGTCGAGGTGGTCGAGGTGGGCGATGTCGCGGATAGGGCGGTCGGTGGCCTCGGACTTGCCGGTGCCCTTGGTGGCGTACTTGGCGACGTAGGCGGCCAGCGCTGAGTCGGTGATCTCGCCGTCGTCGTTCTCCAGCGCCACCGCGGTCGTACTCGTGATCGGACGGGTGTCGACCTGGGTGCCCCACGCGAGCACCTGCGGGGTGCCGTCGGGCCGGTCCACTGTCAGTGACACGTCGTGCGCGGCATCCCGGATCGCCGCGTGCAGCGCGTCGGCGGTGAGCCCTGCCGGTGGCGCGGTCCAGGGCCCCTCCGGGCCGTCGAGGCGCACGACAGCGTGGAAGTGGACCAGCCCACGGCGCTGGTACTCCGCGACCTTGGCGTACGACAGCCGGGCGTGATCCCGGAAGTCACGGACCCGGACCCCGAGCACCTGCGCGAGCAGGCGACGGAGGCGGATGGCGAACCGGTTCCACAGGACCCCGGAGTGCGCCTGCCACAGCACCGCGCCCACGTAGTCGTGCGACTCAGGATCGAGGGCGCATCCGACGCGGGGGTCGTCGCGGTGGTGCTTGGTCCCGCAGCGGCAGGGGACGACGAGCCCGCGGGCGGTGACCCGGCGGGTGTGGACCGGCCCGAACGAGGGCGCGGTCAGCGTGACGAACAGCCGCGGGTGGACTGCCGCGGTGTCCGGCACGCCCTTGCCGCCCGCCATTCCGGAGCGGAGCAGGTGGTAGGCGTCGGAGGCGTAGCGATCCGAGCAAGCCGGGCACACGCTCGCTCGCCGGTTGCCGCAGGGGGCGAGGATCTCGCCTTCCCGCTCGGCCAACACGGTGCCGGTGGCGCGGTCGTAGATCCGCGAGGAGCCGGTGAGGTGGATCGGTGCGGCGCAGCCGCCGATCGCTGTGACCTCGCGTCGCCAGGTCTGAAAGTTCTCCGAGCGCAGCAGGTGGGACAGGTCGTGCTCGTGCATGTCGGGCGTGGTTGTGGCAGCCGTGATCACGGCATCCCTCCGAGGGACGAGTGAGTGGGTTGGGGTGGCGCCGGCCCCGCCGGGAGCTGGACTCACGCGGCGGGACCGGGCCGGATCACCGGCGGTAGAGGCGGTGCTCGTGCTCGATCTCGACCGGCCCCGGAGTGAAGCCGTGGTAGCGGGCCAGGAGCCGGGCTGCGGCCCGGTAGCTGGACGCGTGGCCGACGAGTGCGCCGTGGTCGTTCTCGACCCGGTAGCGGCCGCCGTCGCGCAGCACCGTTCCGCCCTGCCCGGTCGTGCCCAGGCAGACCAGGGCCTTACCCGGCTCGACCACGTCGACGCCGATCAACCCGGTGGAGCGCTGCGGCGCCTTCTGCGGTTCCGGTGCCCGGGTGGGTTCCGGGATGGGGCGGAGGTGGTCCCAGCGCGACACCATGTCCCGGGTCGCCTTCGGAACCAGGACCGAGCGGGCCGGGCCCTCGGAGCCCGCGTGGTGGATGTGGTGGGTGCCGCCGAGGCGCAGGTGTCCGGTGTCGAGGAGCTGGGCGACGGTGTCACCGTCATGCCGGGCCAGTGCGTCGGCGCAGCCGGGGCGGGCAGCATCGGCGCGCAGCACCCGACCCGAGCGCTCGACCACGAACAGCCCCGGATCCTGGGCCAGCCCGACCACACGGGCGACCTCCCGGGGGTCCTGCGTCGCGGCGGGCCCGTGGTCGGTGGTCTCGACGATGACCGGGTCCCCGAACAGCGCGCCCTGCACGGTGCTCGTCTTGGTGGTCATGCCGACCACCACCAGGTGGCGCGGGCCTCCCAGGACCATTCCCGGGCGAGCTGGCGGATGATGTACCACTCCGCCACGACCGCGCCAGCGGTCACGACCCAGAACCAGCCCGAGGCGGACCCGAGGTAGAGCCAGGTCCCGGCCACGATGAGGGCGAAGAGCAGGGTGAACTTGGCCCAGGTGCGCAGGACCCATGCGGTGGTGGTGCCCATCAGGCGGCCCCCCGCCCTGTGTTGTCGCTGTCGTCGTGGAGGTCGATCACGTCCGCGTCCGGCGGCGGGGTGCAGCGCTGGACCAGCTCGGCGATGTCGTCGTCGGAGACGAACGCGGCCCGGAACCGGATCGGCAGGCGGGAGCCTTTGTCGATGACGAAGCCGATCCCGGCGTGGCGGGCGTCGCCGGGGATCTCATCGGCCAGCGCACCCCGCTCCCGGGCCCCTTCGCCGAGGACCATGTCGACGTGGGAGGCGGCGGTGACGCCGAGGCAGATCCGCTGGGTGAACAGCTCGCGGACGTCCACGACGTCCTTGGACGGCTCCTGCAGGTAGCCGTGGACCGCGAACAGCGACGCCCGCCCCTGCGTCATCACCTCCGCCAGCAAACGGAGGGCGTCACGGACGGAGGTGCGGTCGCCGTAGGCGGTGAGCATCGCCATCTCATCGATCACCAGCAGCTCCACCGGCGTCCCGACGCTGGGGGTGCAGGCGCGGATGTTCTGGTCGCGCATGTCGTCCTGCCGGTCCCGCATCGCATCCCGAAACTCCGTGAGCAGTTCGAGGGCCTGGGGCATGGTGGTGGCGTAGCGGTGGAACAGCGGTGCGCCCTGTTCGGTCTCCACGCCGCCCTTGAGGTCGACCATCCAGACCCGGACGATGCCGTCGCGGATGCACGGCCCGACCCCGCGCAGGGTCGACCAGAGCACGGAGCCCTTGCCCGCTCCGGAGGCGCCGGCGACCAGGCGGTGTCCGCCGATGACGGGGGCGGTGAAGGGTTCGCCGCGCTCGTTGTCCCCGATCTCCACCGCGCCCAGGTCCACGTCCTCGGTGGTCTCGGGGATGTCCGGGGCCGGGATCGTGCGGGTGAAGGGCAACTCCCACTCGATCACGATCGCGACCACGCCGGGCCGGTGGCGGGTGATCGCGACCCGGTGGGCGATGAGCGCTTCCCAGAGGATCGAGGAGCGCTCTTGCCAGTAGGCGACGTCCTGGCCACGGACCATGCGGACGTAGACGGTGTCGATCGATCGCGACGACGACCGCACCCGCAGCACCCGGGGGACGAGCAGGTCGCCCGTGTGGCGGTGCTCCTTCGTGAGTCCGCAGTCGGACATGAGCTGCGCCCAGCGACGGCCGCGGTAGACCGTCCACCGCCGCCAGGTGGCCCGTAGAGCGGGGGCGGCGAAGCGGTCGAAGGTGGCCGGGTGGGCACGGCCCCAGACCGCCACAGAGACGACCAAGACGGTCAGGAAGACCACCGTGATGACCGGGCCGAGCATCAGCGCCAGCCCCAGGACGATCAAAGGGACGGCGACGAACCCAGGATGCCGAGCCGTCCAGGCCAGCGCCTGGAACTCCCGACCCGGAGGCCGAGACGCCCGACCCACATGGGTCCGAGACGGGCCGTTCATACGTGTCGCAGAGCTACTACGCTTGTTCACTGCTACCAGTCCTCACGAGAGTTTGTGTCGGGTAGCAGGGGCGCCCGCTGTGTGTTTCCGCCAAGAATCAGTGCAGCGGGCGACCCCACCACCCAGAGATGGGTTACTTCTGTTCGCGCAAGGCCCCACGCGCCGAATCGAGGTGCACGGTGAGGTGGGCGACGTCGCGGGCGAGGTTGTCGTGGGTGTTCTTGAACCCGCCCGTCCGATACGGAATCCCGTGCAGGCTGCGCTTGAGTTCGCGCATCGCAGCGTCGAGTTCTTCGACGGTGCGGTCGACAGCTTTCGACATCACTTCCTCCATTCGCGGGAGACCAACTCGGCCTCCCACTTCTTGGCTGAGGCGGCCATGACCCGTAGGGAGGCGTGTGCGGTCTTGGCCGAGGCCCGGATCTCCTCCGGTGACGCGGTCGACCAGTGCTCTCCCTGAGCACCGGCCTTGGCCGACAACCCTTTGCCGGACCGCTTGGACTTGGTGTCGGTGGCCTTCGCGGCGACCTTGTCCGCCTCTGCAAGGGCGTCCCCGACGAGCTGCAATGCCCGCCAGAACTCCCCGTATTTGCGCAGCGCGCGCCGGTTGACCTTCGGCAACGTCTTGACCCGGTCCCGGGCTCCGAGGTTGATCGCCACCGCTCAGACCCCCTTGCGGATCGCGAGCTGGGCCAGGCGCAGGCCCTCGGCGACACCCGCCCGCCACGCCTGCTCCGTCGCGACGACGGGGTGCTCGGTGCGGGCCCAGCGGCGCCGCTCGATCTCCAACCGCCGCACCAGCCGACCGACACCAGTCGTCACCCGCGGACGGACACTCGTGTTGGTGTTCATGCCGTCATCTCCATCCCGACCACGGCCACTCGGCTCGTGGTCTCGCCGTCTCCGAAGCAGTCCGGGCAAACTCCGGAACCACCACACGCCCCACACTCGACACCTGTTATCGAGTCGCCGTAGCCGTCGCACACATCGCACGCCCCGCTACCGCTGCATTCGCTACACACCACCGCAGATCACCCCTGATCGAGGACACAGGTGTCCCCGTCTCGGAATTACTGGGAATTGCCGGAACACCATTCCGGCGAACAGATGGGCCGCTACATCACGCGGCCAGCCCGCACATCACCCGGGCGACACCGACACGCAGAGGTCGGTCAGGACTGGTTCTCGTCGTCCTTGCCCCGCCGCATCGGCGCAGGAGCCGGGTGGGCATGCTTGAGCCCCATCGCCTTGAACGCGATCCCCGACACCGTCCGACCATCCGCGGACTCGATCGAGTACGGGTTGATCTTCGGATCGATCAACTGCACCCGCGCGTCCTCCCCGAACCCCTCACCCGGATCCGTCGTCAGCGTCACCTTGATCTCCTCACCCTTCGGAGCCCGCTGCCCCGCCGCCACCTGCAACTTCGCGAACAGCGACACCACGAACTGCGTCACCCCATCCCGATCCGTCACCGGCACCTCCGCACCGTTCGCGTCCTGACGGGTCTTGGGCGCAGGCGGCTCCACCACCGTGAGCTTGTAGCCGTCGAGCACCACCGGAAGATCCCTCATCGCTCTCTCCTTCGTTCGCCTGACCAGCTTGGCTAGCCATCTCAGCGTGACCGGCTTGGCTAGCCATGTCAAGCGCCAATAAGGAAGCTGGCTAGCCGGGCTAGCCAGCCGACCGATACCGTGGGGTCATGAGCACGCCAGCCGAGTTCCTCGCGCACCTGGACCCGGAGGATCCGCGCACCCCGTCGCAGCAGATCTCCAACCAGATCCGCGCCGCGATCAAGCTCGGCAAGCTCAAGGCCGGAGAGAAGCTGCCGTCGCAACCTGACCTGGCCGAGCGCTACGGCGTCGCCCGCGAGACAGTCAAGGCAGCCCTGCGCCCCCTCTACGCCGAGCGGCTGCTCATCAGCCGCCAGGGGAGCGGGGTGTTCGTCCGCGCCCAGACCGAGCTACCGGTGGGGCTGCGCCCGCACATCGAAGCCGCGTTCGAGCGCCCGCACGTGCGCATCGACTTCGCCGGGTTCTCCGGGGAGACCCTGGCCAACACCCTGTCCGAGGTCCTGGACAAGGTCCGCGCCGGACGCCTGAGCCCGGAGTCGATCGCCGTGCGGATCATGCTGTCCGACCCCGGCGTCCCCCTCGCGCTCCCGTGCCGTGCCGACACCGCCGCCGACGACCCCGCCGTCCGCAAGCGCGCCGACCGGATCACCCGTCGTGCCGTGGACAGCATCACCGACGGCGTCGGGGAGCTTGCCGACCTCGGGTTGGTCAAGTCCGCGACCGCGGAGGTCCGGGCGCACAGCGCGTCCCCGCTGTTCAAGCTCTACCTGATCAACGACGAGGAAGCGTTCTTCGGCTTCTACCCCGTCCTCGAACACACCGTCACCATCGACAAGGCCCCCGTGCCGATCTTCGACCCGATGGGCAAGGACGCCACCCTGTTCCACTTCTCCACCGGCGACGACGCCGACACCAGCAATGGCCCCCAGTACGTCACCCAGGCCCGCACCTGGTTCGACTCCGTGTGGACCACCATCACCCGGGACTACCCGCAGTGATCCTCCTGGCCGGAACCCGCACCCAGCTCGCCGACTTGCTCCGCGGCGCCCGGGTCCTGCTCCTGGACTTCGACGGGCCCGTCGCGCACCTGTTCGCCGGCCACCCCGCACCCGAGGTCGCCGCCGCTGTCCGCCAGTTCGCCACCGTGCACGGCATCGATCTCACCGAGGTCCGCACCGATGACCCGCTGGTCCTGCTCCGAGCCGCCTACCGGCACTCGCCCGAGTCCGGCCGCGACGTCGAGGCCCACGTCATCGAGCACGAGACCCGCGCCGCGACCATCGCCGAACCGACCCCCGGAGCTCACGAGCTCATCCGCACCGCCGTGGCCACCGGACACACCGTCCTGGCCGTCAGCAACAACTCTGAACGAGCCATCCGCACCTACCTGGCCCGCCACGACCTCACCGAACACGTCGCGCAGATCATCGGCCGCCCCTTCGGGCACCCCGAGCAGATGAAGCCCCACCCCCACCTACTGCACGCAGCCCTGGACATCAGCCGAGCGGCACCGAGCGACGCGGTGTTCGTCGGAGACTCGATCACCGACGTCCTCGCCGGGACTGCAGCCGGGGTGCCGTGCATCGGCTACGCCAAGCAGCCCGAACGCGCCGAGGGCCTGGCCGACGCGGACGCCATGGTCGTCGTCGACGACATGCACACCCTCGCCACCGCACTACGCCCGTGACACCGCTCCAACCCGACGTCGCCCGCGCCGCGCACGCGCGATGGCCTGACCGCGCACCCGCCTGGATCCAGGCGCTTCCCGTCGAGCTGGCCGAGGTCTGCGCAGCTCTCTCGGTCACCCTGACCGGCCGGACGTTCTCTGCCAGGTCGGCCCACGTCGTCGAAGCCACGACCAGCACCGGCACTCGATTGATCCTGCGATCGAGCCCAGACCCCGATGCCGTCCACCAGGCCGCAGTACTGGACCAGTTCTCACGGGCTGGTCTGGCGCCAGCGGTCCGTCTCCTGCGGAACACGCCCACGAGCACGTGGACCGCCATGGACGCGGTCGAGCCCGGCGCATCGCTCGCCGAGCAGGAAGCGAGGCCGCGGGACCTCGCGGATACAGCCGCGATGCTGTACACACTTGCCGACGAGGACGGCGTGCCCTCGGTGCCGAGCATCGTGCCCTGGCTCCGAGCGCGGCTCACCGACCCACCGGCCGACGACCAGCCACCACACCGCGGCCCTGAACCCGCCACGGTCCGCGAGGCCGCCAGCGTGGTTCTCGACGAGCTTGCCGCCGACGTACCGACTGGGCTGTGCCACGCCGACCTCTCGCCGCCCAACGTCCTCCACGGGCGCGGACGACTGTGGTTCATCGACCCCCGAGGGAGGAACGGCGAAGCCACCTACGACATCGCTGTCCTCGCGCTCAAGCTCAGCGACGACCACCTCGACACCGCCCGAGCCCTGGCCCGCAGCATCGCCCTCTCCAGCGGCACCGACCCCGACCGAGCGGACGCCTGGGTCACCGTCGCCGACGCCGCCACCGTCTAACTACGCCAGCAGGCCCGAACGTCAAGCATCAGGTGAGACCGGAACGTCAAGCATCAGCCGGGACACGACACAGGCATCAGCGCTCTGTCGGGTCTCACCTGATGCTTGACGTTCCTGTCCCGGGTGATGGTTGACGTTCGGGCTAGTACTGCAACGGCAGTTGATCAGCTCGGGGGTCGTTCGCCGCGTCGGCGGTAGTGGCAGTCGCGGGCCTGTTGTTGGCGTTCACGGCGCCAGGTCGACCAGTGCATGACGTGGTCGATGCAGGTGAGCGGGGTGAAGGCGAGCGCGGCGAGGAGACGGCGGATCTCGTTGCCCGACAGCTGAATCAATGCGCGCCGGCTGGCTGAGGATCCCCCTTTTCGGCCTCGCGTGCGTGTTCGGCGGCGCGGGTGACGGCGAGGTAGGCCGCGGTGAGCATGGCCAGGGTGATGTGGGCGTGCCAGGCTCGGTAGGAGCGGACTTGGTAGTGGTCGAGGCCGGCCTCGTTCTTCGCGGTCTGGAAGCATTCCTCAATCGCCCACCGCGCCCCGGCGACTCGAACGAGGTCGCGCAGCGGCGTGTTCGCCGGGGCGGCGCAGCGGTAGAACGCCAGCTCACGGATGGTCTTGCCCTCTGCGGGCTCGGTCTGGCGGCGCACCAGCAGCCAGTGCCCCCAACCCGCCGGGAGGCCGTCGATGGCCAGCGCAACCGCGGTCCAGTCATAGACCCGCATCCCGTGCGCGCCCGGCCCGATCGCGCGGCGCTCCCACCCGTCGTGCCCGGTGTCGAGATCACGCGCCCCGGCGATCGTGGCCAGGGCCTTGGCCGGGCGACGATTCCCGTCCGGGCTGGTGAGCATGTCGTCATTGCGGGTGGCCAACACGAACGGGATCTCCCGCTCGGTGAGCCAGTCGCGAAAGCCCGGGTTCTGCCCGTAGACCTCGTCCGCGGTCACCCACGACCCGGACGTGAGTGCCCCAGCGGCGTACGTGCGGGCCAGCATCGCCGTCCCCAGCTGCGGTTTCGTGGCGAACTCGACGTCATCGGGGACATCCGCGCGCTCGCAGCGTTCGCGGTCCTCGGTCCACGAGGTCGGCAGGTAGAGCTCCCGGTCGATCAACGCCCGCCCCCGCTTCGAGGCGTAGGCCAGGAACACACCGAGCTGACAGTTGTCGATCTTCCCGCTGGTGCCGGTGTACTGGCGCTGCACCCCGGCCGAACACAGGCCCTTCTTGATGAACCCGGTCTCGTCCACGATGAACACCCCCGACGCGGTGTCGGTGAGATGTTGCAGGACGTAGCCGCGCAGGTCGTCGCGGACCCCGTCGACGTCCCAGTCCGCGGTGCGCAGCAGCCGCTGCATCCCGTCCGGCGACATCGCCCCGGCGTGTTCGGCGAGGGTCCAGCCGTTCTTCCGCTCGAGCCCCGCGAGCAGGCCTCGCAGGTAGGTTCCGACCCGCCGGCGCGGCTCGACCCTGCGGAAACGGCCAGAGATCAGCTCCACCACCGCATCCAACGAGGCCACCCACCCGGCAAGATCAACCACGCGGTGATCATCACCGCCGAACGGCCGTCAGCCTCTCACCACACGCCGAACTGCCGTTGCAGTAGTAGGCGCCCTTGATACCGAATGGAAGGTCTAGACACGGCGAGCGCTGGCGGCGCTGTCGTGTCCCGGCTGATGCTTGACGTTCCGGTCTCACCTGATGCTTGACGTTCGGGCCTGATCGGCTTTCCTGTCCGCTGTCCGTGCTGGTCAGCGGGTGGTGGGAGGCCGGGATTGGCCCTGGTGGACATGACCGTGGTCGAGCAGCGCTACCGCGCCGTGCTGGCCGTCGAGCAAGGCGAACCGCGCTACCAGGTCGCGGCTCAGTTCGGCGTCTCCCGACAGACCCTGCACACCTGGATCACCCGCTACCGCGCCGAAGGCCTGGCCGGCCTCGCCTCGCGCTCACACCGCCCGGACTCCTGCCCTCACCAGGCATCCGAGCAGGTGGAGGTCGCGGTCTGCGAGATGCGCCGCGGCAACCCCCGCTGGGGGCCCCGACGCATCGCCCATGAACTCGGCCCCCGCTTCGGCGCCCAGGCCCCCTCGCGCAGCACGGTGGCGAGGATCCTGCACCGCAACGGCCTGGTCGAACCCCGCCGCCGACGCAGACGCCGCTCGGACTATCGCCGCTGGGAACGCCCCGCCCCGATGCAGCTGTGGCAGCTCGACATCGTCGGCGGCATCCACCTCCGCCAGCCCGACGGCACCGTGACCGAGGCCAAGATTGTGACCGGGGTCGATGACCATTCCCGCTTCGCCGTCATCGCCACCGTCATGGTCCGGGCCACCGGCCGCGCGGTCTGTCTGGCCTTCGCCGACGCGCTGCGCCGCTACGGCATCCCCGACGAGGTCCTGACCGACAACGGCAAACAGTTCACCGCCCGCTTCGGCCGCGGCGGCGAGGTCCTGTTCGACCGGATCTGCCGTGACAACGCCATCACCCACCGCCTCACCCAGCCCGCGACCCCGACCACGACCGGGAAGGTCGAGCGGTTCCACCAGACCCTGCGCCGGGAGCTGCTCGACCACACCGATCCCTTCGACACCCTGACCGCGGCGCAGGCGGCGTTGGACTCCTGGATCACCACCTACAACTGCACCCGCCCGCACCAGGCCATCGACATGGCCTGCCCGGTCGACCGCTTCGCTCCCAGCCAGCACCAGCGCGGCGACGAGGACCTGCTCCCGCTGCGGCTGCCCGCCCGACTCACCACCGCGCCCGCCCCGACCCCACATTCCGAGCACCCCGCCCCGGCCCCGGACGACGAGCCGAGCACCGAGATCGAGGTCTATCGGGGCGGACCGGTGGAGTTCGAACGGGTCGTCCCCGCCTCGGGAAACCTCGCCGTTCTCGGCAAACAGTTCTGGCTCGGTCCGCTCCGGGCCGGGGTCACCGTCACGTTCTGGGCCGACACCCAGGTCATCCACCTCACCGCCGGCGGGGCCCGGATCAAGACCGTCCGTTCCCCCTACACCGAGGACCAGCTCGCCACCCTCGCCGCGACCGGAGGCCGGCCCGCCGGCCCGCCACCGCTACCACCGGTCGAGCCCGACGGGACCGCGATCGAGGTCGACCGCACCGTCTCCGCCCAGGGCCTGATCAGCTTCGGTGGACGCTGGAACCTCGCCGCGGAGATCCTCGGCGGCCGCCGGGTCACCATCCGCATCGAGGACCACGTCCTGCTGATCTTCGACCCCGAAACCCGTGAACTTCTCCGGACCAGGCCGAACCCGCTGACCTACGACCAGGCCCGCCACCTGCGCGGCGCCCGCCCCGCCGGACCACCACCACGCCCGTCGGTCGAACCGGTGACTGTCACCCGCCGGGTCTCGACCACCGGCACCATCATGATCGCCCGCCAACTCATCGCGCTCGGACGTGATCAGGCCCGGACCCTGGTCACCGCCCACGTCGCCGAACACACCATCACCGTCGACCTCGCCGACGGCGCCCACCGCACCGTCACCCGCACCAGCACCGGCGCGATCCGTAATCTCAAGGCCCAGACAGACCGCACAGTTTCCTAGTACTGCAACGGCAGTTCGGCGTGTGGTGAGAGGCTGACGGCCGTTCGGCGGTGATGATCACCGCGTGGTTGATCTTGCCGGGTGGGTGGCCTCGTTGGATGCGGTGGTGGAGCTGATCTCTGGCCGTTTCCGCAGGGTCGAGCCGCGCCGGCGGGTCGGAACCTACCTGCGAGGCCTGCTCGCGGGGCTCGAGCGGAAGAACGGCTGGACCCTCGCCGAACACGCCGGGGCGATGTCGCCGGACGGGATGCAGCGGCTGCTGCGCACCGCGGACTGGGACGTCGACGGGGTCCGCGACGACCTGCGCGGCTACGTCCTGCAACATCTCACCGACACCGCGTCGGGGGTGTTCATCGTGGACGAGACCGGGTTCATCAAGAAGGGCCTGCGTTCGGCCGGGGTGCAGCGCCAGTACACCGGCACCAGCGGGAAGATCGACAACTGTCAGCTCGGTGTGTTCCTGGCCTACGCCTCGAAGCGGGGGCGGGCGTTGATCGACCGGGAGCTCTACCTGCCGACCTCGTGGACCGAGGACCGCGAACGCTGCGAGCGCGCGGATGTCCCCGATGACGTCGAGTTCGCCACGAAACCGCAGCTGGGGACGGCGATGCTGGCCCGCACGTACGCCGCTGGGGCACTCACGTCCGGGTCGTGGGTGACCGCGGACGAGGTCTACGGGCAGAACCCGGGCTTTCGCGACTGGCTCACCGAGCGGGAGATCCCGTTCGTGTTGGCCACCCGCAATGACGACATGCTCACCAGCCCGGACGGGAATCGTCGCCCGGCCAAGGCCCTGGCCACGATCGCCGGGGCGCGTGATCTCGACACCGGGCACGACGGGTGGGAGCGCCGCGCGATCGGGCCGGGCGCGCACGGGATGCGGGTCTATGACTGGACCGCGGTTGCGCTGGCCATCGACGGCCTCCCGGCGGGTTGGGGGCACTGGCTGCTGGTGCGCCGCCAGACCGAGCCCGCAGAGGGCAAGACCATCCGTGAGCTGGCGTTCTACCGCTGCGCCGCCCCGGCGAACACGCCGCTGCGCGACCTCGTTCGAGTCGCCGGGGCGCGGTGGGCGATTGAGGAATGCTTCCAGACCGCGAAGAACGAGGCCGGCCTCGACCACTACCAAGTCCGCTCCTACCGAGCCTGGCACGCCCACATCACCCTGGCCATGCTCACCGCGGCCTACCTCGCCGTCACCCGCGCCGCCGAACACGCACGCGAGGCCGAAAAGGGGGATCCTCAGCCAGCCGGCGCGCATTGATTCAGCTGTCGGGCAACGAGATCCGCCGTCTCCTCGCCGCGCTCGCCTTCACCCCGCTCACCTGCATCGACCACGTCATGCACTGGTCGACCTGGCGCCGTGAACGCCAACAACAGGCCCGCGACTGCCACTACCGCCGACGCGGCGAACGACCCCCGAGCTGATCAACTGCCGTTGCAGTACTACGGCGCCAAGCGCGCCAGGCTGCGGCCTCCGGCCGGTCCAGGCGCGCACTGTTGTAGCGACTGATCGCGGCGAGAGACAGGAGCTCAAGCGCCATCCCCACTGCGATACCAACCATCGCGGGCCGCGCTCGTGATCAACCGAGCAAGGTCGGACATGAAGCGCTCACTCTGACTGGTGTGTGCCTGAAACTCCCCGGTGGAGATCCTCTCCTTTCGGTTTCCGTGCGCGATATCGTGGCGAGTCCGCCGAACGAACTCGAGCGCGCTGAACTGAGCTCGCTCAACTCTTTCAGAGGGGATGCCAAGAACGAACAGCTGGCGCCGCAGGACGTCAGCACTAAGATTCATATCCAAAGAGACCGCCGAGCCGGAGTCAATCTCTACGGGATTCTCCAGAATCATCCGAATCTTGTTTACGAAAGCAACTTGCGATTTTGCTCGCTTCAGAAGTACCCCATTCTCGTCGCCATCTTCCTGAGCTTCGACGCCGCCGCCCTTACGCACCGCTTCAAACTCCTGCAGGAGCGCCGCAGCGACTAGCTCAGCTCGAACATCTGAAGCTGCGGCCTGAATGCTGTTAATGAACGCGACGTATATGTTGGCCGAATTGCGCACGTAGCCTTCTAGGTGAGCGTACTGCATCACCAGCAGAGTTCGCATAGACGAGACTGGCCAGCTCTCCTGGTCTGCCGTCGGAAGCAACAAGTTCCGCAAATGGCGGAGCTCATCAAGGCGCCAAGAAAGATCGTTCTCAAGCTCGGCTCTTAAGTCGAGAAGTTTCAACTCACGACCGCCTCGAACTTCTCCTTGAAGTACTTAACTCGAGCACGCAACGGGGCGGGATCATTCTTGCCTGGCCCAGTATTCTTCAGGAATTCAGGGTCGACCTTGCCGGTGGCTATGACTGCAGAGATTCGTTCGATGAGGGGCTTATCAGAAGCGTCGACGGTCGTCAGCAGGTCCTGCAGTCCAAGACTTAGAGCATCAAAATGGTAAACTGAGAACTGATTCTTCGAAACTCCTGTGGCTGGAACAACCGAGCCGAATAGTTTGAACGATCCTTCGTTCACCTCGCTTGCCGCACGAAGAAGCTTGAAGGTCTGTTCAAACGCCTGTCGCTCGCCCTCATAGTCGAACGGATGTGTAGAGTCCTGAGGATCCGAGACTGCTTCCATGTACTCGGTCAGAAAGTCAGCGACGTCGTGTCGAAACGCTGGCAAGTTGTTCCTGAATGCGAAGAAGCGTAAGATTAACTCTTCGAGGTACTTGCGCTTACGTGCGGTATCTGGAACTGGATCTACGCAGTAGAGGAAGTCTTCGTTAAGGCTCAACTCACCGATGAACTTGTTGAAGTCATTGGACAGAAGCCTAATCGTGGCGTTCCGGATTTCTTGCTCTGAAAGCTCTTCACCTCCCGTGTTCAGACGCTTAAACATGTAGTAGCGGAGACGAGGATCGCTTTCCTTGCGAAGAATCTCAGCACGAATGTAACTTCTCTTCAGCTTAATCTCAAGCGCCCTCGGGAGAGCTGCATACTTGTACCCGTTGAGTTCTGGCACAATGTCACAGTCATCGAGCTCTAGTGGCTCATTCTTCTCGCCATCAACAACCAACTCTCCGCGAAAGTTCAGATACGAGGATATACGCTGTAGGCCGTCGATGAGCTCGTAGACCCTATCGTCGCGTTCAATTAGGTATATTGGCGGAACGGGGAGCTCCAGAAGAAGAGATTCGATGAACCGGGACTGGTTCCCCGTGGTCCATCGGAATAGCCGCTGGAACTCAGGATCAATGATAAGCTCTTCGTCTTTATACATGTCGACGAGCTCATTGAAGGAGAAGTCGAGCGTCCTAGTTCGAACCTCGGTGATCTTGGTATCGATAGACTCTATGAGTACTTCGGAAGCAACTGGCTCCACCTTAGTCTTCCGCCTTCTCCCGGGCATCTTAGCTCCTTGCGAATCGTAGGACTGACTCTGAGACCGCGCCCTTCTCATATGCGCGTGCCGGGGTATTCATGGTCGTCAGTAGACGGCTAACGTTGAATCGCTCCGGCTGAGACGAAAGAGTCCAGCCCTCTACCTCGGCCTCCTCGACAAATATATCGGCGAGTCGAACCTCGACGTCCTTGTAGTAGGAGTCTTGCACTACTACGGTCATGGATGCACCTTTGGAGGCGACCCTTGAGAGCTCAGTAATACCAGAGCGCAGATCGGTCAGATACTGCTCGAACTGTTTCCGATAGTATCCGGCGGAGTCCTTGCTGGGGTGCGACCTAACGGCCTCTAGTGTTTTTGCGGCTACTGAGTCGGGCCGCAGCGCTGACCCGCTCCGATTGGGTCGAATTAGCGTGGTCCCCATCAGCTCGGCTCTAATGTGGCGGTTGATAGTGAGGTCAACTCCCAAAGCGGCCAATTCTCTTGAGTATGCCACTCCATAGTCGATCCGAGTGAGGTAAGGAGGCGAGGTGATGATGCGATCGATCGCACCGCTTCGGATCGGAAGGCGGCCCGCCGAACCATCGACGATATGCGGTTTTGGCGCATTGCACAAGCTTCGCCCTAGCGCTGAGTCGACGATGGAACGATAGGCTGCGTGCACCGCAGTGTCGATCGCAACCGATCCTGGATTGATAAGGTCGTCGACGCTCCGAGCCCGCCTAACCCAGGTCGGATTGCTGCCCTCAAAGGTCTTGGTCAAGTCACGGATCGTTCGGAAGATCGCAACCAGTATTAGTGCGCGAACGTCAGGTTCTGCACTCGCGGCGCGGCGAGTCCATTGCGATAGTCTAATTGATGATTCTTCCGCGAACCAGGCCCCAAGGCTCCTAACTGAGCTTCCCCAAGGTGCATCAGCCCCCAGCTTCTCCAATTCTGGAATTGGTCGGGATGCTGCCGCGAATCGTGCTTCTGCGACAACGTTCGCTGCTGGATTCAGATCGATCCCGATCGACTGAATACCGAGCGACGCGGCCGCTAAGGTCGTTGTGCCGCTGCCGTTCCACGGATCGAGAACAACCGACGCTTCGCTGGCCGGAGTGCGGAGGATCTCATTCTTTGCCCACGCGAAGGAGAACCCAGCGTAATACGGAAAAATGTTTACGCCCCCCGCCTCATCAACAGCGGGCCGCTTCGGTGAAACAGAGTTTGAGGTACTAGTACGGCTTGCATCGAATAAGGGGATCGATGACCCGTGCATACTCACTTCGGCGTCATCATTTCGACAGCTTGCCGATTGGTTCGATTCGGCATCAATTGCAGCGCCACCCCGAGTGCTATGGACATAAGTCAAGCTAATTCTAGACTACCAAGCAAGATCATGAGAAGGTGGGTTCATCCCATAGAGGCAGCTTTGCTCCCAGGTGGCGACCGGCGCGAAGGCGTCGAACACTTAGGATCGCTGACCTATTGCCCTCGCCGGGCAGGCGGATCTCCGGGATGGTGGCGCCGTGCCATCCCGTCAACCTCCCGGTGGGCGTACCGCACGGACACCCGTGGGCGGAGCCGTGGCACGTCGAGTGCGGTTGCGTCGAGGGCCGCCCACGGGTGCCCGCACGGTCGGTCTGGCGACAGGTCGACGGGATGGCACTCAGGAAGAGCGAAGGAGTAGCCCCCAGCTCCGGGTTACTCCAGAGTTCGACGGCAGAAGCCAACGATGGACTGTTGCCGGTGGCAGATGCCGCAGCGAGTCCGTGCAGCGCACGAGGGGCAATGACGAAGGGCATACATCACTGGAAGAAGTGGATCGTCTCTCCGTGGATTCGGGGTGCACCTGATGGTGGAGCTGCTTGACCAACTGCCTGACAACGGCCCCCAACTGAGGAACCCTCCAGCGGACGTCCACGGACGGAGGAGCCGTGCTGACCTGGGCGTTGAAGCTCATCGAGCCGCCGCCCCAGTTGCTTCGGGACGAAGAGGTCGCAGGTTCAAATCCTGTCACCCCGACCACATGAAGGCCCAGATCCAGCGGATCTGGGCCTTCGTCGTGTTCCGGTGGACTACTCCCCGACGAGCCCCGCGAGCCCGTCCAGGGTCCGCGCGAGGCCGAACTCCCACGCGCGATCCGGATCCCAGGCGCTCCCGTGGGCCGCGCCCACCGCGCTGCCGACCCGGACCGCCAGCGGGTAGACCTCCGGGTCCAGCACGCGGTCCAGCAGCGGCGCGTTGACCGCCCACCACTGCTCGTCGGTCAGCGACGATGCCAGGGCCGCCTCGCGGGCCTCCTGCTCGGCGAGAGCGGCGGCGGACGGGTTCGCCTCGCTCACCCGCGACGACGTGGGCATGAACGTGATCTTCCTGCGACGCGGCCTGGAGACGCTCCCGGACGACCAGCGCGGCCTCCACGCGGCCGGGCAGATCCTCGCGTTCACCGTCGACGACCTGGAGGGCGAGCTGACACGCCTCGTCGAGGAGGGGGTCGCCATCACCATGCCGCTGACCACCGAGGAGTGGGGCGAGCGAGCCTTCCAGGTCCGCGACCCCAACGGCGTCGTCGTCCAGCTCGTCGACTGGAACGGGGCGACCGCTCCCCGGTAGCGGACCGCCACCGGCTGCTCGACGGCCCGTGGTCGGAACCACCGGGGCACGGGCGACCCGCCGGGGTGGTGGGGTGCGACGACAGGGCGTGATGCGGGATCCTGGAGGAATGAGTGAGAACCCGGTAGCGCTCGAACTGGACGACGCGGGACTGGCCGGTGGCCTCCCCCGCCCGGCACACCAGCTCGACGGGATCCAGGACGTACCGTTCCGCCCGGTCCAGTTCCGCGACAACGACCTCCCGACCGCACTGGAACGTGCCGCGCAGTGGCTGCGCGAGACCCAGACCTGGCTGGGCGAGCCGGTGGACGTGATCGCCATCCACCTCGACTACAACGAGGCCTCGGAGGCCGCGTACTACGAGCTCAAGCTGCTCTGCAACGAGGAGGACCTCGCCGGCGCACCCATCGCGGTGCGGCAGCGGGCCGCCACCGACGCCTGATCCCCCGACGACGGGTCGTCGCCCCGGCCCCCGGGGCGACGACCGTCAGTGACGAGGGTCACGATCGGCACCATGATCAGCAGGTCACGGACCCGGGATCGTCGCCTCCGGGCCCGCCGGGAGGAACGGGTGTTTGGCCCACACGGCGTGCTGCGGTAGCGTTCCTCTCGGTCACCGTAGTTCTGAGTTTCGTGTTTCACAGGCGTCCGCAGAATGATGATGCGGGCGGATCCGCTGTCTTTGGTGTAGCTGAAGCTGGCTGCCGTCTGGGAATTCCTCTGACCCGGGCAGCCGCACGACGTGGTTGTTCCGTCCGAAAGCTGCATGACAAGGAGTCACCATGACCAACGGAACCGTGAAGTGGTTCAACGCCGAGAAGGGCTTCGGCTTCATCGCTCCCGAGGACGGCGGCGCTGACGTGTTCGTCCACTACTCGGCGATCGAGGGCAGCGGCTTCAAGGAGCTGCAGGAGAACCAGGCCGTGTCCTACGAGGTCACGCAGGGCGCCAAGGGCCCGCAGGCCTCCTCGGTGTCCCCTCGCTGAGACACCCCGCCCGGCAGTAGCGCCGGGCAGTAGTTCCTCCGTCCGATGGCGGCATCCCCACTGGGGGTGCCGCCATCGGCGTGTTCCGGGCGGCTAGCGTCGTGCCGTGCCGCTGTCCGCCCGTCAGGCCTCGTTGCTCGGATCCTGGCTGCCCGGGCACGAGGTCGTGGCCGACCTCGGCTGGGGCCTGGTCGGGACCACGGTGCTGCGGGTTCGCCACGACGGCGTCGACCTCGTCGTGAAGGCCGGCGACGACGCCGACGCCCACATCGCCCGGGAGATCCGCGCCCACCGCGAGTGGCTGGCCCCGCTCGTCGCCCGCGGTCGTGCGCCGGAGCTCC
The DNA here is from genome assembly GCF_001932475.1 of Pseudonocardia sp. Ae717_Ps2. Classification (NCBI taxonomy): domain Bacteria; kingdom Bacillati; phylum Actinomycetota; class Actinomycetes; order Pseudonocardiales; family Pseudonocardiaceae; genus Pseudonocardia; species Pseudonocardia sp. Ae717_Ps2. The sequence continues at coordinate 6,251,788 of NZ_MCIS01000001.1, read as the reverse complement.
ACCGGGCCGATGCCGACGCGAAGCTGCTGGTCACCCGCTACCTGCCCGGGGCCCTGGTGCAGGACACACCCGCCGAGCACGAGCCGTCGACCTACCGCGGGGCCGGGGAGCTGCTGGCACTGCTGCACGACCGCGTAGCCGTCGACGACGACGGCTACGGCGCCCAGTTGCGCGACACCGTCCTGACCAGGCTCGGGCGTCCGCACCGCATCGCACCCGGGATCCTCGCGCGGCTGCGGGCGGAGGTGAGCGGCTGGCCGGTCCCGGCGGCCCGGCTCGTTCCCACCCACGGTGACTGGCATCCGCGCAACTGGTTGGTGCACGACGGGGCGGTCTCGATGATCGACCTGGGCCGGGCGGCACTGCGCCCACCGCTCACCGACCTCGTCCGCCTGGCGTCCCGCCAGTTCCGGTGGGACCCGGCGCTGGAGGCTGCCCACCACGAAGGCTACGGCGGCGACCCGCGCGAGCCCGGCCCGTGGCGCCGCGAATGGGTCGCCGAGGCCGTCGGCACCGCGACCTGGGCCCTGCAGGTCGGCGACGAGCCGTTCGAGGCCCATGGACACCGGATGCTCGCCGAGGCGTTCCCGGACTAGCGTGGCGCGGTGCCCCTCGTCGTCGCTCCGGCCACCTCCTTCGACGACCTCGCGACCCTGCTGGGCCCGAAGCGCTCCCCCGACGCGTCGGTCTGCTGGTGCCTCTCGCACCGGCTGCCCGCGGCGCGGAACCGTGCCCTGACCGGCCGGGCCCGGGGCGAGTACGTCCGGGAGCTGACGACCCGCGTGGTCGCGCCCGGCGTCGTCGCCCACGACGACGGCGAACCGGTCGGCTGGGCCGCCGTGGCCCCGCGCGCGGAGCTGCCGTTCGCCCGCTCCCGCACCATCCCGCGCGTCGACGACCTCCCGGTCTGGTCGGTGTGGTGCTTCCGGGTCCGTGCCGGCCACCGGGGCCGCGGCATCGCGCACGCCCTGCTCGCCGGCGCCGTCGGGTACGCCCGCGACCAGGGCGCACCGGCCGTCGAGGGCTACCCGGTGGACAACCGGGGAGCCCGGGTCGACCTGACGATGGCCTATGTCGGCACCCGCGCGTTGTTCGAGGCGGGCGGGTTCACGGTCGCCGCGGAGACCACCGGGGTGTCCGGCGGGTTCCCGCGGGTGGTCATGCGCCGGTCGACGTCCGGCTGAGCTCCCGGCGGCGCAGCAGGTACCCGGCCGCGGCGGCGAGCAGCCCGGCGAGCGCCAGACCGTGCTCGAACCAGGCACCCCAGCGGGTCGCGAACGTCAGCTCGGTGCGCAGCGGCACCTGCTCGACCAGGGTGTCGGCGGTGTAGAGCCCGGTCCTGGCGACGACGGAGCCGTCCGGCCGGATCACCGCGCTCGCCCCGGACAGCGCCGCGACGACCGCGGCCCGGCCGTGCTCGACGGCCCGCAGCCGCGACATAGCGAGGTGCTGCCAGGTCATCTCGCCCCGCCCGTACCAGGCGTTGTTGGTCGGGATCACCAGCAGCGAACCACCGTCGGCGACGCCGTCGCGCAGCACGTGGTCGTAGGCGGTCTCGTAGCAGATCGCCGTCGCCACCCGGGTGCCCGCGACGGGCAGGACCCCGGGCGCCGTACCCGGGGTGAAGTCGGCCAGCGCGACGAACGGGGTCAGGTACTGCGTGACCGCCCGCAGCGGGATGCGCTCGCCGAACGGCACGAGCTCCTGCTTCGCGTAGCGCTCCCCCGCTCCCGTCCCCGGGTTCCAGACGACCACCGCGTTCTCGGTGTCGGTCGCACCCGCCTCGTAGTTGGCGCCGATCAGGAACGGCACGCCGAGCGCGTCGACGGCCCGGTCGACCGCCGGGTCGACGCCGTCGGTCGACAGCGAGCTCTCGGGCCACACGACGAGGTCCGGCCGCGCGACCGCGCCGGACCGGACCCGGTCGGCCAGCACGGAGGTCTCGGCGAGGCTGTTCGCGCGCAGGGTCCGACCGGCCGAGAAGAGACCGAGCCCGATGTCGGGCGCGTTGCCCTGCACGACCGCGACGGTGCGGGTGCCGTCCTGGGCGTCGACGGGCGGGGTCGGCACCGCGAGCAGCACGAGCACGATCACAACGACCGGGACGAGGCCGACGACCCGGCGCGGGCGCTGCAGGAACGCCGCCACGCAGAATCCGGCCGCGACCACCGCGACCGACACCAGTGGGGCCCCACCGATCGCGGCCAGCGGCAGGAACGGTCCCTCGACCTGCCCGAACGCGACCCGGCCCCAGGGGAAACCGTTCAGCGGGAACCTGCTCTGCAGCCACTCCTGCGCGGCGAACGCGAGCGCACCCCACACCGGTGCGGCGGGCAGCCGGGCGGCGAGGGCGACGAGCGCGCCGCCGAGCGCCGGGAACCCCGCCATCACCAGCGACAGCCCGACCCACGGGAACGGCCCGTAGTCGCGGCCCAGGAAGTCCTGGATCCACATCAGGTGCGCCAGGTAGAACGCGAACCCGAACACCGCACCCAGCCACGCGGCACGGCGTACCCGGACCCCGGACAGGGCCCACCAGAGCAGCGCGAACGCCACGATCGCGGTCCACCACACGGTGCGCGGCGGGAACGCCAGGTGCAGCAGCACCCCGCCGACGACGACCGCCGCGATCCGCGGCGCGAGTGCCTTCACCACGGGGTCAGCATGATCCGGTCGCGGCGCGGGCCCGCGCGCGGGTCCGGACGAGCACCGCCACCACCACGCCGACGACGAGCAGCGCGCCCGCGTAGGCGGCCGCGAGCTGCCCCGGCCGACTGGAGAAGTCCCCCGCGAGCGGCGGCACCAGCACCGCGGACACCGCCACGACTCCGGTCAGCACCGCCCGCGGCCGCGGGCGGTGCGGCACGCAGGCCAGCGGGGTCAGGGCCCACAGCAGGTACCACGGGTGCAGCACCGGCCCGAGCACGACGACGGCGCCGAGCACCAGGCCGAGCGCCGTCGTCGCGGTGGTCCGGCCGCGGGCCTGCGCCACGAGCACCCCGGCCGCGAGCACCGCGGCGAGCACCGTCCCGACGGTCCGCGCCACCGTCAGCGCCGCGGCCGGGTCCGCGCCGAGCACGCCCGCGAGCGCCGCGGCCCAGTTGGTCGGCGCCATCCAGCTGAACAGCTGCCCGGGTGCGGAGACCGCGGCGAGCCAGCTCCCCGCGCCGACCTCGACGGACGACACCACGAGCGCGACCGCCACGGAGACCCCCGCGACCAGTGCGACCGCGGCCCACCGGTGGGCGCGGCCGGACGCGGACCGGGTCGCGGCGACCGCCAGGACCACGAGCCCGGCCGCCGCGGGGACCTTCACCAGCGCCCCCAGCGCGACGAGCGCGGTGCCGGCGACGAGCGACGTCCGCGGCCCGCGCAGCCCGACGGCGAGCCCCAGGAGCAGCAGCGCGAGCATCGGCCCGTCGTTGTGCATCCCGCCGACGACGTGCCAGAGGACCAGCGGGTTCGCGACGCCCCACGCCAGTGCCGTCCCGGGCGGGACCCCGTGCACGCGGGCCAGGCGCACCACGGCCCACGCGATCCCCGCCACCGCGACGACGGCGAGCATCCGGTACGCCGCCACCCCGGCGACCGCCCCGTCCCCGGCGACGGCGGCGACCGCCTTCTGCCACAGGTCGGTCACCGGCCCGTAGGGCGACGGCGTCTCCCGCCAGTAGCCGTCGACCCGCGCGAGGACCGGCGACCCGGCGGGCAGCCCGGCCGCCGGGCCGGTCCGGTGCGGGTCGGCCCCGCCGAGCGCAACCATCCCCTGGGCGAGGTAGCTGTACACGTCGCGGGAGAACAGCGGCGGCGCGACGAGCAGCGGCGCGGCCCAGGCGAGCAGCGCACGCACCGCGTGGGCGGGGGCCACCGGTGCGCGCACCAGCAGCAGCCACGCCACGACGACCAGACCCATCCCGGCCACCGCGGCGCCGAGCGCGAGCGCCGCCTCGGGCCGGAGCACCACCGCCCAGGCACCGCCGGTCAGCAGCACCGCTCCGGCCGCGCCGAGCACCGTCGGCACCCCGGCGACGGCGCCGGGCGCAGGCGGCACCGCACCGACGACGCCAGGCGCAGGCGGAGCCCCTCCGGCGGTACCGGGCGCAGGCGGGTCCTGGCGGCGTTCCTCCCCCACGGCCCGGTCAGACGGTCGGGGCCGCCGGGCCGTCGGAGGCCTGGAGCGCGCCGGCGGGGAGCCGGTCGACACCCCAGCTGCGTTCGATGTAGCCGACGATCGTGTCGATGACCTCGGCGGGCACCCGGCCGGGCTCGCCGAGCTCCAGCGGGTCGCCGTGGAAGATGTAGAGCCGCGATGCGAACTGGTCGAACGGCAGCGACGCCTCGCCGAAGCGTTCCCCGTTGCCCGCGGTCGAGACGACCACGCCGTCGCCCCAGTCCTGTCCGCTGTCGTTGTTCGGGTTGTAGAAGTACACCCGCATCACGTCGCTGGGGTCCGGCGCGACCCGCAGGATCGCGATGGCGTGCCAGCCGACGTAGCGGGCGGCGCTGTCGGTCACCGCGATCCCGGCGGGCTGCGGGTGGATCAGCGGCTGCCCTCCGTTGTAGGCGGGGTGGTAGCCGGCGTGGAACTGGCGCAGGAAGGCGTCGAGGTCGATGAGGTTGCCGGTTTCGACGTCGACGTTGATGTGGAAGCCGCGGGCCGCCCACCAGCCGTGGAACTCCGGGTTGACCCAGCGGTGCGGGTCCCCGGGCCGGTCCGCGCAGCGACGGCCCATCTCGGCGTAGATCCGGTCCAGGTGCGGGACGACGACCAGCGACACCGGGTCGAGGTCGATCGGCAGCTTCTCCGCGACCCCGGCCCCGATCTCCTGCGACGAGATCCGCTGTCCCTCGAAGTGCATGACGATCTCGTCGTCGCGGGCCGCCCAGACGACCATCTGGAGCAGGTAGTCCGGGTCGTTGTAGGCCCACATCGACAGGGCGCGCGCGGACTGGCAGGTGGGGTTGTCACCCTGCCCGACGCCGAGCGGCTGGCCCAGCATCGACAGCACGCCGGCCAGCAGCCGTACCTCGGGCTCGGGCTGCTCGCCGAACGCGGCGACCAGGCGTTCCCGGGCGGCCGGGCCGATCTCGAGCGCGATCTGGCGCCACAGCCCGGGCACGACCGGCGGCTCGTAGAGGATCCCGCGGTCGAGCAGCAACGCCAGACCGTAGATGCACTGCGCGGTGTGCGGGGTGACGGCCTCCTCGATCAGCCGGTGGACCAGGTCGCGGAAGCGCAGCAGGCAGTTCTTGCCGGTGTCGGACAGGCCGAGCGCCTCGGCGAGCAGGTAGTCGCTCTCGTGCCGCAGGAACTGCAGCAGCTCCGCGTGGTACGGCGACACGAGCCCGGTGTCGTGCATGGCCCGGGCGAACCCGGCCGCCTCGTACTGCAGGCCGCCGGTGTCCATCGCCTCCAGACGCGAGCGGAAGACGTCGATGCCCGGGTCCTCGCGACTCGCCTCGGTGGTCCCGAACAGCGCGGTGATGAGCCGATCGAGGCCCTGCCCGGAGGACAGGTCGACGCTGGGGTCGCCGCGCCACACCGACAGCCGGGTGATCAGCGACGTCACCTGGTCGACCTGGATCGGACGTTGGCGCAGGATCCGCCAGATCTCGGCGACCAGCTTGTCGAGGATGCTGTCGTAGCCGATGCCCTCGGCGATGTGGCGGAACAGGTCGCGGATCATCTGGGCCGTCCGGCCCTCGTGGACCCGCTCCGCCTCGGTCGGCGGGGTGAACAGCAGCTCCAGGTTCATCGCCAGCACCTGGGACAGGAACTGGCGGGCCTCGTCGGCCGAGATCGCGGGGTGGTCGTACTCCCCCAGGGCGACCGCGAGCATCCGCAGCTCGCTGGTCGCCTCCATCACCACCGTGTCGGCGACGCCGCTGTGCAGCCCCGCCCCGACGAACGCCGGGACGAGGATGTCGGGCTGGGCCCAGTCGGTGCCGGCGAACACGCCGGCCTCCTCCAGCTGCCGGGCACGGGCCTGCACGGCGGCGGGGCCACCCTCCTGCAGCAGCACGCGACGGAGCTGCTCCAGAACCCTGCGGATCTTCGTCGTCTTGCCGAAGTCCGTGGTCCGGGCAAGGTCGCGGGTGGCGTCGTCGAGCGAGACCAGGCGCCTGTCCAGCACGGAGGTCCCACTCGCGACGTCGACGGTCGGTTTCACACGGCTTCCCTCGTTCGGGCTCCACGGCCGTGGGCGGGGTACCCGCCCTCAGACGTAGAAGTCGAGTTCTTCCTGCTTCTTCAACAGATCCCGCATCCGGTAGGGGTCGTCCCCGAAGAAGTACAGCAGACCCCAGTGTGTGCCGAACGCGGTCCTCTTCGTCACCGTCTCCTCGACCGGCGACGTGAGGTCGTGCGACTCGTAGTAGTCGTCGTCCTCGGTCTCCTCGGGGATCTGCAGGCTGCTGACGACGCGGCGGCGCGGGTAGACCCCGAAGCAGCCGGCCACGCCGGAGGCACCCTCGACCTCCTTCGGGAAGAAGGCGTCGATCTCCTCCTCGGTGGTCTTCGGGTCGAACGCCAGCACGAGGCCCTGGTAGGCGTTGAAGCCGTAGGAGCGCTCGAGCAGCTCGAAGACCTTGAAGCCCGGCGGCCGGTACGCGACCTCGCCGAAGTACATCTCGCCGTCGGAGGTGACGAAGTACTCCGGGTGGACGAAGCCGAACTCGATGTCGAAGGTCTTGATCAGCTTCTCGATCTGGGCGGTGATCGCGGGCCGGTACTTCTCCAGCTCCGGGGTCGCCGGCACGAACACCGAGTAGCCGAGGGTGACGTACTCGGAGATGTTGAGGAACTTGATCTTCCCCTTGTGCACCCACGCCTCGACGGCGAACTCCCACCCGTCGAGGTGGGACTCCATCAGGAGCGGGAACTCCTCGTCCGGGATGTTGTCGATGTCCTCGTAGGTGCGCACCACGCGGTGCCCGAGGCACCCCGCCTTGTCGAACGCCTTGATGTGGATCGGGTCGTTCGGGTCGCCGTCGAGCTTCAGCAGGGTCTGGTTGACGCGCTTGAGGAAGCGGACGATGTCGTCACGGTCGTGGGCCTCCTCGAAGATGCCCACCCGGATCCCGCCGAGCTGCGCGCGCCGCTTCATCAACGCCTTGTCCCGGAGCAGCATCGCCTGCCCGAACAGCCGCGGGTTGTCGAGCAGCACCGAATTGATCGCGCCGGCCCATTCCACGGTTTCCTCGAACAGCGGGATGGCGACGTCGACGCCCATCTCCTGCAAGGTCTCCGCGATCTCCATCGAACGGTCGTTCAGCCGCTCGAAATTCCACGGGACGTACGGGATCTCGTGCTCCTTGCAATACTCCTCCGCCCAGTCCGGGGCCACGACGACGTATCGGCGGTCGAAGCGGTCGATCGCCTCCACCGCGTTGAGACTCCACCCGAGAAGAGCGACGTATCCCTTTTCTGGATTCTTGGCGACTGAGTCGGACCGAGGCATGGAAAAGCAACCTCCCGATTTCGACGAATTTAGGCGGCGAATGCTTGAGTCCACACCGTACCCCGAGCACGCCGCAACGGCGGATCGTGGCGGGCGGGGCTCAGTCCTCGTCGGATCCGTCGACGCCGGACAGCCGGACCAACCTGCGCAGCCGCCCGGCGACGGTGTCCTTGGTCAGCGGCGGGTCGGCGAGACGACCGAGCTCCGCCAGGGACAGCGACGGGGACTCCAGGCGCAGCAGCGCGGTCTCCCGCAGATGGGGGGCGACGTCGTCACCGAGCACGCGCAGCGCCACCCGGACCCGCTCGGTCGTCGCGGCGGCCGCCGTCGCGGCCCGACGGGCGTTCACCGTCTGCAGCGACCCGTCCGTGCCGGTCGTACCCCGCGGGGTGACCGGGACCCGGCTCAGCACCTCGGCCACACCCGGCGCCCCGACGCTGCGCAGCAGGGCCTCGGCACTCTCCGGGTCCCGCACGACGACCCGGTGCTCGCTCACCGTCTCCTGCGGCGCGGCCAGCACCCCCAGGCCACGCGCCGCGCCGACCAGCGCGAGCACGACGGCCGGGCCCGGGCAGCTGACGACCAGCCGGACCCGCCCGGCCGGCCTCGCGACGCGGCCCCGCGCGATCAGCGCCCCACGCCAGACCCCGGCGGCCACGGCGGGCCCCGCCGCGACGACGGCCGGTGGCAGCCCGAGCACCGGCCGTCCGGTCCGGTCGACCAGCCCCGTCGCCCGGGCCAGATCGGTCCCGGGCGCCGTGACCCGCACCTGGTAGCGCAGGGTCCCCCCGCCGCCGGTCACGACCTCGGCCCGCAGGCCGCCCCGGCCGTGCAGCGCCCCGAGCTCGGAGCGCATCCGCAGTGCGGGCGCCGGGGAGTCGAACTCGGCGCGGATCGTCGTCGTGCCGTCGCGGACGCCGACCTCCCCCGCCAGGCGCAGCTGGGTGACGAGCCCGGCATGGCGGACACCGGGGCGCTCCTCGCGGACCGCGCCCAGCTCACGCTGCAGCTCGGCGGTCACGCGCTCCAGGTCGAACACGATCGTCTCCTGCGGAGGGGAAGTGGCAGGGCGGGGAACACATCCCCCGAGGCGAACCCCGCCCTGCCGGGTAGGGCGGGGCGCCGGAGCGCCCCACCGTGGCGGGATCAGTCCTCGGACGTGTCGGCGTGCATCGGGCAGCGTGGATCGATGCAGGGCCTGCTCTCGCTCCCCGCCCGGAACGCCGCGTTCGCGAGAACCGAGCACAAACAGCCCCGGGCCTTCGCCCGCGGCCCACCGGGCGCCAGATCGTCGACCGGTACCGGACCCGGCCGACCCCCGCCGTTCGCCCCCTCGGACATGGCTCCACCTCCGCACGACTGCGCGCCCGGAGTTCCCCGCCGGCGGGGCCCGTGCACAGATACATCCGGTGGCCGCCACGAGGGTCCGAGACCTGCCGGGGCGACCGGCTCGCGACGGTACTCTATACGCGGAGTAACGCCTATTTCGGCTCGGCTCTCGTTGGGTGTAAAGATTCGGGCCCCAGAGTGAGCCCCCGCCGTCGGGCCATCCCCTCGATCTGCACCCAGATCAGGTCCGTCAGGTGGTCGGTGACGACGGCGCGATCCAGCGTGTCCCCGGTCGCCCGGCCGCGCAGCCACCACTCCGCGGTCGCCTGCACCGCGCCGACCACCGACTGCGACCACACCTGGACCAGGCCGGACTCGTCGACGTCGAGCATCTCGGCATAGGCCCCGAGCAGGCCGGTCAGTGCGGAGGCGATGAACTCCCGGCCGGCGTCGACGACCTCGCCCCGCTGGCCGGGCAGTCGGCGACGGAACAGCAGGTCGACACCCGGTGAGTCGTCGAAGAAGCCCATGGCCGCGTCGACCGAGTCGTGGATCCGCGTCCGGACCGCGCTCTCCCGGTACAGGGCGGGCATGAGCCGTTCCATCAGGCGGTCGGTCGCCCGCTCGGCCATCGCGTCGAGCAGCGCGGCCCGGTCACCGAAGTGCCGGTAGATCACCGGCTTGGTCACCCCGGCCTCGTGCGCCACCTGGTCCAGGCCGAAGTCCTCCCCGTCACGGCCCAGCACGACCAGCGCCGCGTCGACCACCTGTTCGCGACGGCGCGCGCGGTGTGCGTCCCAGCGCGTACTGCGACCGTCGGACCGGAGGTCGTCCTCGGACCCGGGCTCCGTGCGGTCGGACGACACGCCCACCATGCTCCTCCCTCGACGCGCCCGGCGGGAGTAGGGCCGGACCCGCGCGACAGTGGATCACGAAGACCACCCGGCCGGCTCAGCGCGGCGCGGTCATCCCCCGGGTGACGATTTCGGCGAGGGCGGTCGCGCCCGTGTCGTCGATCGGACCGCCGTGCACCGCCACGCGCCAGACGGGCACGCTGCCGTGGACGCGGCCCTGGACCGGATCCTGGCTCACGACATGGCGGGCTTCGCCGCGCCCTGGGCACCCGACGGCACGATGACCTTCCCGTTCGCGGCGCCCGGCTCCCCGCGCGGAGTACACGCTGCGCTAGGTTGCGGTCGTGACCGTCGGCCCGGAAGGCATCACCGGACACCTCGACCGCTGGAGCCCGCTGGAGGTCCAGCAGGTGTTCGGCCGCACCGGACTGGCGGAGGCCGCCCGATGACCGTCCTGGTCACCGGGGCCACCGGCACCACCGGGCGCCGCGTCGCCGACCTGCTGGAGGCCGCCGGGGCCGACGTCCGCCGGGCCGCCCGGTCCACGTCCCCTCGGTTCGACTGGCTGGACCCGGCGACCCACGACTCCGCGTTCGAGGGTGCCGAGAGCCTGTACCTGCTCCCGCCGCTCGCCACTCCCGACCCGGCCCCCGTTCTCGCCCCCGTCCTGGAGCGGGCGGTCCGGCGCGGTCTGCGCCGGGTGGTGCTGCTGAGCGCGGCCGCCGTCGAGCGCGGCACGCCCGGGTTGGGCGCGGTGCAGGACCTCGTCCTGGACACGGTCCCGGAGCCGTCGGTGCTGCGTCCGTCGTGGTTCACCCAGAACCTGCTCGGTGACCACCTCACCGCACGCGGGCTGCGCGCCGGTGAGCTGGTCACCGCCACCGGGAACGGCCGGATCCCGTTCGTCGACGCCGGGGACATCGCCGCCGTCGCCTCCGCGCTGCTGCTCGCCCCGGCACCACCCGAACCGGACGTGGTGGTCACCGGGCCCGCGGCCCTGTCCTACGACGACGTGTGCGCGGTCTGGACCGAGGTCACCGGACGGCCGGCCCGGCACCGGCCGGTGACCGTGTCCGAGATGACCGCCCGGCTCGTCGCCGACGGGATGCCCGCCGACTACGCCGCCGTGCTCGCCGGGCTCGACGGGCTCATCGCCACCGGGTCCCAGGCCCGCACGAGCGACGCGGTGCGCCGGATCACCGGGCGCGACCCGCGCAGCGTGCGGGACGTCCTGCGGGAGGCCCACCCGGCGCGGTCATGACCACGGCCACACCGACGATCATCGCCGGGCACCGCGTGCGAGGCTCACCCACGGACGCAGTGGACGACGCGAGGAGGCGTGGTGCGACGGGTGGTCTGCCGGGAGTTCGCCGATCCGGAGCGGTTCGAGCTGGTGGAGGAACCGACCCCCGAGCCGGGTCCGGGCGAGGTGCTCGTCGCCGTCGAGGCCGCCGCGGTCAGCTTCGTCGACGGGCTGATCGCCCGCGGCGACTACCAGCTGCGGCCGCCGTTGCCGTTCACACCCGGCAGCGCGATCGCCGGGACGACCCCGGACGGCAGGCGGGTCGCCGCCCTGCTCACGGGCTTCGGCGGGTTCGCCAGCCACGCCGTCGTCCCGGAGGGCCTCCTGGTCCCGGTACCCGACGAGGTCGACGCGGGCGTCGCGGCCAGCTCGCTGGAGAGCCACGGGACGATCGCCTTCGCCTTCCGGGACCGGGTCACCGTCCGGCCGGGTGAGTGGGTCGTCGTGCTCGGGGCGAGCGGCGGGATCGGGCAGGCCGCGGTGGACCACGCCCGCGCCGCGGGGGCCCGGGTGCTCGCCGTCGCGTCCACCCCGGACAAGCGTGCGGCCGCGCTCGAGGCCGGGGCGGAGGTCGCCGTCGGCTACGACTCGCTCAAGGACACGATCCGCGGGCACACCGGCGGAGGTGCGGACGTCGTGATCGACCCGGTCGGCGGCGACGCCGCGGAGGCCGCGCTGCGGGCGCTCGCCGCCGGCGGCCGGTTCTGCGTGCTGGGTTTCACCTCCGGCACGATCCCGAAGCTGCCCGCCAACCTCGTGCTGCTGCGGAACCGGACCGTCGTCGGCGTGGACTGGGGCGACTGGTCGCGCACCGACCCGGCCGCCTCGCGGGACCTGGCGGAGGACGTGCTGCGCCGGATCGGCTCCGGGGAGCTGCACCCGGCCCGCCCGCGGACCCTGTCGCTGGACGACGCGGCGACCGCGACCCGCGCCTACGCCGAGCGCTCCGCGGTCGGGAAGCTGGTGCTCACGCCCTGACCGCAGGCGCCGTCATCAACCCTGATGACGGGCGGTAATGGCCACGTCACACCTCTCGATAGGTCGTTCGTCGGAGCGGGCAGCTCCGGTAGGACCACCGTGAGAGGACCTCCCATGACCGCCACCCAGTCCTGGCCCGCCGTGGAGCCGGCGACGCAGCCGATCCCCGTCGTGCGACGGGGGAACACCCCGGCGACCGCCGGTTTCTGGCTGGGGATCGTGGGGCTGGTGGCCGGGTGGGTCCCGTTCCTGGGTCTGCTCGTGACGGTGCCGGCATGGGCGCTCTCGCAGGCCGGTCGGCGCCGGTTCCGCACCGGCGCGACCACGACGGCGGGGCGCAGCGGCGCCGGGCTCGCCCTGGGCGTGGCGGGCAGCGTGCTCTGTCTGCTGACGACCACCATCGGCGTCATCGGTGCCGCGAACGCACCGCAGCCGGCGCTGCCGGCGGCGGCACCGGCCGCCCCCGTCCCCGCAGCCGCCCCCGCCCCGGTCGCGGTGCCGGACGTCGTCGGCATGACCGATGCCCGGGCCCGCGAGGTCCTGGCGCAGGCCGGCTTCACCCACGTCGTGCTCGGCCCGCCCTCCCCGGCGGCCGCCGGGGTCGCCGCGGGCACGGTCACCGCGCAGGACCCGGTGGGATCGACGACGTACGACCGCGCCGCCGCGGTCACGCTGACCGAGGCCGCGGCACCGGCCGTGCCGGTGGCCCCCGCCGCGGCGGCGACCGACGCGCCGGTGGCAACCGACGTCGACCGTCCGTACGTGCCCGCGCCGGCACGGCCGCTCGTCGCGACCCCGCCCGCCCCGCACACGGCCGTCGCCGCACCGCGCCCCGCCCCGCAGGCGCCGCGCCCGGCCGCACCGGCCCCGCGCCCGGCCGCCCCGGCGGCACCGGCACCCGCTGCGCCGGCCCCCTCGTCCGGCGGTGGGTCGGCCTACTACGCCAACTGCACCGCGGCCCGCAACGCCGGTGCGGCCCCTCTGTACCGCGGTGCCCCGGGCTACCGCTCGGCGCTGGACCGGGACGACGACGGCATCGCCTGCGAGTGAGGCTGGGTCCACGACACGGTGCCCGGCGGTGACGAGGTCCCGCCGGGCACCCGTCTGTCAGCCCGGCCGCGCCGAGACGCCCGCCCCGCCCGCACCCGACACGACGGACACCTCCCAGCCGTGCCGCTCCAGCCCAGCGGTGACCGCGGCCGGTGGGGCGCCCTCGTAGAGCACGTGCAGCACCCCGCCCGGTGCGAGCACCCCACGCAGCACCGCCAGCTCGGGGCCGGGGTCGCGGGTCCAGAACAGGTTGACGTTCAGCGTGAACGCGACGTCCACGGAATCGGCCGCGAGCCGCAGCCCGGCCAGATCGGACCGCACGACGGTGAGGACGCCGTCGTCGACGAACGCCGCGCAGCGCTCGGCGGTCCGCGCGACGGCGACGGCCGAGCGGTCCACCGCGACCATCGCGCCACCCGCGCCCGGGTCGAGCGCGGGGCAGACCAACGACGCCACCGCGCCCGGTCCGCAGCCCACCTCCAGCACCCGGGTGCCGGGCCGCGCGACGACGACGGCGGCCGCGAACCGCGCCCGAGCCGGGACCACCCTCGCCGCCACAGCGGTCATGCTGGCACGGACCGGCCGCGGACGGGCATCATCGAGGAGGTGGACGAGGTGGTGGGCCCCGAGCAGATCCGTATCTCCGACGCCGAACGCCAGGCCGTCGCCGACCGGCTGCGTGCCGCCCACGCCGAGGGCTACCTCGACCTCGCCGAGTACGACGAGCGCCTGACCGAGGTCTGGCGGATGCGCACCCGGGGCGACCTGGGCCGGGTGACCCGGGACCTGCCCGCCGAGCGGAACCCCGGCCGTCGCGACGGCCTGGTGTTCGCCGCGAGCCCCGGCGGCATCGCCATGAAGGTCCTGTCGATCATCTGGCTGTGCATCACCGCCGCGGCCGCGGCCGGGACCACGGTGCTGGCGCTGCTCACCGACCTCAGCCCCCTGTGGTTCCTGATCTTCTCGGCGCCGACCGGGGCGGTGCTGCTGACCCTGTGGGTGGCCGGTGCGGGCCGTGCCCGGCGCAGCGGTGCCTGACCGCCGCGCCGGGACGGCTCAGCCGCCCGACCGCTCCTGCTCGTAGCGCTTGGTCATGGTGTCGACGGCGTCGAGCTGGCTCTGTGCGTGCTTCTCCCGCGTGGAGCTGGCCCGGTCCTTCGCGGCCAGGGTGCCCGCGGCCTGCCCCTGGAACTCGGGCATGACGTGCTGGGCGATCAGCTCGTAGGAGCGCTTCGTCGCGGTCGGGTCGGCCCACTCGTGGCCGAGCAGCAGGAACGCGCCGAACCCTCCCGACTGGTCGACGAGCTTGCGCACCTGGGCCTTCGCGTCCTCGACGGTGCCGATCGCGCCGATCCCGGCGTCGTTGATGAAGTCGATCATCTCCTTGACGTCACCGCCCGCCACCGCCATCTGCGGGAACGCCGCGACCTTCTGGAAGTACCGGAACCAGTGCTCGATGCCGTACTCGACCTCGCGGTAGGCCTGCTCCCGGGTCTCGGCGACGTGCATCAGCCCGACCAGCCGCCACTTGCTGCGGTCCGGTGTCGGCTGCCCGTGGTGGGCAGCGCGCTCCTCGACGACACCCCAGTGGTGGGCGAGCGCGTCGAAGCCGTCCTGGGTGAGGGTGGCGCCGATCGACAGCAGCCCGACCCCGTGCTGCCCGGCCATCCGCGGCCCGGTCGGCGAGGCCACCGCGGCGACCGTGATGTCGAAGCACGGGTCGGAGTAGGGCGCCAGCTGCAGCTGGGCGTCGACGAGGGTGTGGGTGCGGGTCCGGGCGGTGACGGTCTCCCCGCGCAGCAGCCGCATGATGATGTCGAGGTTCACCTCGAGCAGCTCGCGCGTGTCGGTGGGGTTCAGGCCGATCATGGCCGAGTCGGTCGGCAGCGAGCCGGGGCCGCAGCCGAGCATCGCCCGCCCGCGGGTGAGGTGGTCGAGCAGCACCATGCGGTCGGCCACCCACAACGGGTTGTGGTAGGCGATCGAGGTGACGCCGGTGCCCAGCCGGATGTGCCGGGTCCGCTCCGCGGCGGCCGCGATGAAGATCTCGGGCGACGCGATGATCTCCGAGCCCGCGGAGTGGTGCTCCCCGATCCAGGCCTCGTCGTAGCCGAGCCGGTCGAGGTGCTCCACCAGCTCGAGATCGCGCTGCAACGCGAGTGTGGGGTTCTGCCCGGGCTGGTGGAACGGGGCCAGGAAGGTGCCGAATCGCAGTCTGCTCACGGTGACTCCTCGTCGCTCCGGCGCCCACTCCGTCGAGGACACCGTCACGACAGTCCTTACCTGCCGTGACGGGCGTCACGCAAGCGTTGCACGAGGGTGGCAGACCGGGTGAACGGCCGGTGTACGGACGTCCGTGACGACCCGATAGGTTCCGCGATCATGGGACACCGCGAGGAGCTTCTGGACGGGGCCGCGCAGTGCCTCTACGAGAAGGGGTTCGGCCGCACGACCGCACGGGACGTGGTGGCCGCGTCCGGGACGAACCTGGCCTCCATCGGGTACCACTTCGGCTCCAAGGACGCCCTGCTCACCGAGGCCCTGCTGCGGGCGACGACGGCCTGGGGCGAGGAGCTCGACCGGGCGCTCGCCGAGCCCGCCGGCGGGCCCACCGACCCGCAGCGACGGGTCGAGGAGACCTGGAGCCGGGTGGTCGGCCTGTTCTCCACCCAGCGAAGGCTGTGGGCCACCCACGTCGAGGCGCTCGCCCACGCCGAGCGGCTGCCCGAGCTGCGCGCGAAGCTCGCCGAGGCCCAGCGGGAGATCCGCGAGGGCCTGGCCCTCACCTTCCACACGCTGCCCGACGACCCGGCCGCCGCGGACCGCCGCGTGCACGTGCTCGGCTCCGTCTACCAGGCGCTGCTCACCGGGCTCATGGTCCAGTGGATGGTCGACCCCGACACCGCGCCGTCCGGTGTGGACATCGCCGAGGGGCTGCGCGCCATCGCGGACCGGGCCGACGCCTTCGCCTGATCCCCCCGGCGGGTCAGTGCCAGGGCTCGACCCGGCCGATGATCGTCCCGCCACGGACCGCACCGGGCTCGGCCACCCGCACGGTGAACGTCCCCAGCGCGAGGAAGCGCAGGGTGACGGTGCCCCCGGCGCTGACGTCGACGGCGCGGCCCTGCTCCGGGACCAGCACCCGGCGCGCGACGTCGCTGCCGACGGTGAGCACCACCGTCGTACCCCGTCTCACCCGCACGGTCGGGACCGCGGTCACCGGCCGTGCCTCCCAGTGGTCGAAGCGGACCGGGGTCAGGCCGTGGGAGTCGGCGGACGCGGTGACGGTCGGCCCGGCCGCGACGGTGCCCGTCGTCGGTCCGACGGCACCGCAGCCCGCGGCGGCCAGGGGGAGCACGAGCATCCCGGCGAGCAGCAGCCGGGCCGGTCTCCGCATGCCTCCATGCTGCCGGATGCGCGGCCGCAGACCCCGCCCGGTGCACCCGTTCGTGGCATTCGGCACGATCGGGTCGTGAGCCAGCACCCGATCGCCCCCGTTCCCCCGACGCTCTTCGACGACGAGCGCGAGCAGCGCTGGCGGTCCCGGTTCACCGCGGTCCGCATGTCGCGCCCCGGCTGGGCCCGCGACGCGCCGGCACGCTCGGTCTACGTCTCCAACGCGACCGGCACCTTCGAGATCCACGCGTGGGACCGCGACTCCGGGGAGCACCGCCAGGTCACCGACCGGCGCAACGGCACCACCTCGGCCGTGCTGCCGCCGGACGGCGGACAGATCTGGTGGTTCGCCGACACCGACGGCGACGAGTTCGGCCACTGGGTCGCCCAGCCGTGGGCCTCCGGCCCCGGCACCGACACCGTGCCCGCCGTCCCCGGTGTCGGCGACGGCTACCCGGCGGGCCTGGAGATCGGCCGCCGCGTCACCGCGGTCGGGGTGTCCACCGACGACGGCACCGTCCTGTCGGTGCACGAGCGCGGCTCCGGCACCGACGCGCGCGAGATCTACCGGCACACCGAGGACGCCGGCGTCGGCGCGCTGTCGGAGGACGAGACGCTGCTCGCCATCTCCCACTCCGAGCACGGCGACTCCCGCCACCCGTCGCTGCGGGTGCTCGACGTCGCCACCGGTGACACCGTCGCCGAACTGCACGACGGGCCCGGCCGCGGCCTCGCCGCGCTGGAGTTCTCCCCCGTCGCCGGGGACCAGCGGCTGCTCGTCGGCCACGAACGCCGCGGCCGCGACGAGCTGCTGGTCTGGGACCCGACCACCGGCGAGGTCACCGAGCTCGCGATCGACCTGCCCGGCGAGCTCGTCGGCGGCTTCGTCCCGGACGCCTCGGCACTGCTCGTCGCGCACACCCACGCCGCCAGGACCCGGCTGTTCCGCTACGCCCTGGACTCCGGCGAGCTGACCGCGCTTCCGACCGCGCCCGGCTGCGTCGGGTCCGCCGAGGTCCGCGACGACGGCACCGTGGAGTACTCCGCGTCGTCGGCGGCCACCCCGTCGCAGATCCGGGCGCTGCGCCCGGACGGCACCGACGACGTCCTGGTCGCCCCGCCCGGGGAGCGCCCGCCCGGCTCGGTCGCCGTGCGCGACGTGTGGACCGAGGGCCCCGGCGGCGCCGTGCACAGCCTCGTCGCCGAGGCGCCGCGCACCGACGACGGCCCGGCGCCCGCGGTGTTCGTGCTGCACGGCGGCCCGCACGCCGCCGACGAGGACCGTTTCGACGCCGGTCGGGCCACCTGGGTCGAGGCCGGGTTCACCGTCGTCGAGGTCAACTACCGCGGCTCCACCGGCTACGGCTCGGCGTGGCGCGACGCGATCGAGGGCCGCCCCGGGCTGACCGAGCTGGCCGACGTCGCCGCGGTGCAGGACGCGCTGGTCGCCGACGGCACCGTCGACCCGGCCCGCTGCGTCGTCGACGGCTGGTCCTGGGGCGGATACCTGTCGCTGCTCGCGGCGGGCACGCAGCCGCAGCGATGGGCCGCGGCCGTCGCCGGGGTGCCGGTGGCCGACTACGCCGCCGCCTACGCCGACGAGATGGAGCAGCTGCGCGCGTTCGACCGGGCGTTGTTCGGCGGCTCCCCCGACGAGCTGCCCGACCTCTACCGGGAGGCCTCGCCGCTGACCTACGTCGACGAGGTCCGGGTGCCGGTCCTGGTGCTGGCCGGGGAGAACGACCCGCGCTGCCCGATCCGTCAGATCGACAACTACCTGGACGCGCTGGCCGCGCGCGGGGACGTGCCCTACGAGGTCAGCCGGTTCGACGCCGGACACGGCTCGTTGGTGGTGTCCGACCAGCTGGACCTGATCGCGACCGAGGTCGACTTCGTGCGGCGAGCGCTGGCGAGCTGATCCGGGCTTTCCTTCACCCGCCCGCCGTTGTGGTTAACTTTGACCCCTCAAAGTTCACTACTGGGCTGTGCCGGACAACTTTACGAGGTACGTGACCGAATGGCAGAGCTCGTCGGAAGGTTCTGGGAACCCAGTTGGGATGCGACCACCCGGGAAGCCCGACGCGGGGGACGCTACACCGCGTACGTCCCTGATCCCCTCGACGGGCGACCGCTCTCCCTCGGAGGCGTGCTCGGCCACAGAGCCGCGGCGGTGGAGTCCGCGGTACGAGGACTGGCAACCGGCCCCGGCGGCAGGGGACTGGAGAGTCTCGCCCGCTTCCTCCTACGGTCCGAGGCCATCGCGTCGTCCCGTATCGAGGGGATGCACGTGTCCGCGCAACGGGTGGCCATCGCCGAGTTGGCGGAGTCGGAACGGGTAGGTCAGGGCAAGGTCAGCGCGAGCGCTCGGTTCGTGGCGAACAACATCGCCGTCCTGCGAGCCGCCGCGACCGATCTGACCGAAGGCGCCGCGGTGACGGTCGACGCCGTCAACGGTCTGCACCGGGCGCTGCTGCCCGAGGACCACCACGGTCTGCGCACCGTGCAGAACTGGATCGGCGGCGGGGGGTGGAATCCGCTCGGGGCCGACTTCGTGCCGCCTCCCCCGGAACAGGTACATCCTCTGATGGAGGATCTGGTCGCTTTCGCGACGGGCGGCGTCCACGCCCCGCTGGTGCAGGCCGCGCTGGTGCATGCGCAGTTCGAGACGATCCACCCGTACACCGACGGCAACGGACGCGTCGGCCGCGCGCTGATCCACACCGTCCTCACGCGCCGCGGCCTCACCCCCACCGCCATCCTCCCGATCAGCCTGGTGTTGCTCACCCACTCGGACGCCTATGTCAACGGGTTGACCGCGTACCGGTACACGGGTCCGGCGGACTCGGCCGAAGCCTGGGAGGGCACCGCAGCGTGGTTGTCCACATTCGTCGAAGCGGCGGCGACTGCCGTCGACCAGGTCGAGCGTTTCAGCGCAGACCTCGTGGAGCTGCGGGACGACTGGTCCGCGCGTCTCTCCGCCCTGCGAACCACGCGTGGGATACGTGACGTCCCACGAGCGGGGTCCGCCGTCGCACGACTCCTGGATCTCCTGCCAGAGGCCCCGCTCGTGACCGCTGCGACGCTCTGCCGTCTGCTCGGCGTCTCCGCTCCGGCCGCGCACAAAGCGCTCGACGAGTTGACAGATGCCGGCATCCTCACCCGCAGGGCACTGGATCGTGGGACACGGGGCTACTTCGCGCAGGACGTGTTCGACCTGCTCACCTTCGCCGAGCGACGGCTCGCCAGCACCCGTTGGGACACCCGCCGGTCGGCTCCTGACCGCCCTGTCCCCGCGGCACCTCAGCGCTGACGCCGCCCGCCGAGCAGGCCCAGCACGTTCTCCGGCGGCCTGCCCACGACGGCCCGGTCGCCGTCGATCACCACGGGCCGCTCGATCAGCTTCGGCTCGGCGGCCAGCGCGTCGAGCAGGGTGTCCCGGTCGGCCCCGGCGAGGCCCTGCTCGCGGAACGCGGGCTCACCGGTGCGGGTGATCGCGAGCGGGTCCTCGGTGCCCAGCGCGGCCAGCGCCCGTTCGAGCTCGGCGCGGCTCGGCGGGTCGTCGAGGTAGCGGCGCACCGTCGGCTCCGCACCGTGCTCGGTCAGCAACGCGAGGGCGGCGCGGCTCTTCGAGCAGCGCGGGTTGTGCCAGATCTCCACGGCCCGAGCCTAGGACGCACGACGGCCCCGGGGGTGTCCCCGGGGCCGTCGGTCGGTGCGCGGAGCGGTCAGCCGCCGTTGCGGACGGCCTGCTCGATCCGGTCGCCGATGTTCTTGTCGACGTTGCGCCAGTACTCGAAGGCACGCTGCAGGACCGGCTCGGACACGCCGTCGAGCAGGTGCCCGGCGACGTTGCCGACGAACCGTTCGCGGGCGGCGTCGTCGAAGACCTCGCGGACCATGATCCCCGCCTGGCCCCAGTCGTCGTCGGACTCGCGCAGCGTGTACGCGCTGCGGACCATGTCGCCGTCGGCGTACCAGAGAGCCTCCGAGACCCGCTTCGGGTCGGCCGCCGGGCCGCCGTAGGAGTTCGGCGCGTAGATCGGGTCACGGGTGTTCGTGATCCGCATCGCGCCGTCCTTCTGGTAGTTGTTCACCTCGCTGCGCGGCGCGTTGACCGGGATCTGCTTGTAGTTGACCCCGAGCCGGGCGCGGTGGGCGTCGGCGTAGGAGAACCCGCGGGCGAGCAGCATCTTGTCCGGCGACAGCCCGGTGCCCGGCACCAGGTTGTTCGGCTCGAACGCGGCCTGCTCGATCTCGGCGTGGTAGTCCTCGACGTTCTGGTCCAGCGTCAGCTTCCCGACCTTGATCAGCGGGTAGTCGCTGTGCGGCCACACCTTGGTCAGGTCGAACGGGTTGTACCGGTAGGTCTTCGCGTCGGCGAACGGCATGACCTGCACGTACAACGTCCACGACGGGTGGTTGCCCGCCTCGATCTCGTTGTAGAGGTCGGCCTGGTGGTAGTCGGGGTCCGAGCCCGCGAGGGTGTCGGCCTCGTCCTGGGTCAGGCACTCCACGCCCTGGTCGGACTTGAAGTGGTACTTCACCCAGACCATCTCGCCGGCGTCGTTGATCCAGCTGTAGGTGTGGCTGGAGTAGCCGTTCATCTGCCGCCAGGACTTCGGGATGCCCCGGTCGCCCATCAGCCAGGTGACCTGGTGCGCCGACTCCGGCGACAGCGTCCAGAAGTCCCACTGCATGTCGTGGTCGCGCAGGTTGTTCGCCACGCGCCGCTTCTGGCTGCGGATGAAGTGCTGGAACTTCATCGGGTCGCGGACGAAGAAGACCGGCGTGTTGTTGCCGACCATGTCCCAGTTGCCCTCGGTGGTCCACAGCTTGAGCGAGAACCCGCGCGGGTCACGCCAGGTGTCAGGGCTGCCACGCTCACCCGCGACGGTGGAGAACCGGATGATCCCCCGGGACTCGACGCCGGGCTGCAGGAACGCGGCCTTGGTGTACTGCGAGACGTCCTCGGTGGTCTCGAACTTCGCGAAGGCTCCGCCGCCCTTGGCGTGGGGCTGACGCTCCGGGATGCGCTCCCGGTTGAAGTTCGCCATCTGCTCGATGAGGTAGTGGTCGTTGAGCAGGAGCGGGCCGTCGGGGCCGATGGTCAGCGAGTGCTCGTCGCTGGCGACCGGGCTGCCGGAGTCCGTGGTGGTGGGCTTGGGCTGGTGCGACGTGGTCACGGCCGAGCCTCCTCGTACGCGTGGTGGGTGGGGCGGGCGGGTGATGGCCCGCCGGTGCGACCGAGACGCTCCCGCGGCTGCGCGGCCGCGTCGCGGTCGGCGGTGTTCGGTACCCACTGACTTCCCGTGCGGCCCAGGTCGAAACCCCGAACCGGTTCGCGACGACGCCGGGGCGCGGGTCAGGATGGGGTCGTGCCCGACACCGCCGCCACCGCACCGCGTACCGGCCTCGGCGCGTTCGCCGACGTGCTGCGCCTGCCCGGGGTCGGCGCGATCACCGCGATCGGCATGGCCGCCCGCATCCCCGCGACGGCCGTCGGCGTCACCCTGACCCTGCACACCGTCACCACCCTGGGCCACGGCTTCGGTGCCGCCGGCCTCGTCGCCGCCGCGGTCCCGACCGGGATGGCGATCGGCGCCCCACTGCTCGGGACGGTGGTCGACCGCTACGGGCTGCGCCCGGTCCTGGCCCTCACGATGACCGCGGGCCTGCTGTTCTGGTCGGTCGCGCCGCTGCTCGGCTACGCCGGTCTGCTCGGCGCGGCCTTCGTCGCCGGCGTCCTGACCCTCCCGGTGTTCTCCCTGGTCCGGCAGGTCATCGCGGCCGCCGTCCCGCCGGGACGGCGACGCCCCGCGTTCGCGCTGGACTCGATGACCGTCGAGATCTCCTACATGGCCGGGCCCGCCGTCGGGTCGCTGCTGACGGTGTGGCTGGGCTCGGCGACGACGATGCGCGTGATCGGCGCCGGGTTCGTCCTGGCCGGGATCGCGCTGTGGCGGCTCGACCCTCCGGTCCGCGCCGACGGCGACGAGGCCGCCCGCTCCGGCCCCCGCCCACCGCTGCGCAGCTGGCTGACCCGGCCGCTGGTCGGCGCGCTGCTGACGGTGACCGCCGCGGTGATCGCGATCATGGGCACCGAGTTCGCGTTCATCGCCGCCCTCACCTCCGCCGGGCAGGCGTGGGCGATCGCGCTGGTCAACGTGGTGTGGTGCCTGGCGTCGCTGGTGGGCGGGTTCCTCTACGGCAGTGCCCGCCGCAGCCTGCCCCTGCCGCTGCTGCTCGCCGCCCTCGGTCTGGCGACGTTCCCGGCGGCGCTGGCCTGGTCGTGGTGGAGCCTGCTGTTCCTGCTGATTCCGGCGGGCCTGGCGACCGCGTCGACGCTCGCGGCGGGCAGTGCCGCGATCGGCGATCTCGCCCCGGACCGGGTGCGCGGCCTGGTCACCGGGCTGCAGGGCTCCGCGACGACGCTCGGGATCGCGATCGCGACCCCGCTCGCGGGGCTGCTGGTCGACACCGCGTCCCCCGGCGCGGCGATGCTGGTGTGCGGGTCGGTCGCGGTCGTCGCCGCCGCGGTGGCGGCGCCGCTGCTGCGGGCCCGGGCCTGACCGGCCGGGGCCGCACGGCCGTCGGCGTCACCGAGATGCACCTCAGCGGGAATCGTGGATCTTCCAGGCCCGCTGGGCTGCATCTCGGTGATCCCGCTGCCGTCGGATGGTCGACGAGCGGTCGCGCAAGTCGGACACTGAGAGCGTCCACAGACGATCAGCGCAGCGCACCGCCCGGGCGCGGCGGACGGGTGTGCCACTCGGGCAGACTGGACCGAGTGAGCGCACCGCCCCACCCCGACTCCGAGACCCAGCCCATCCCGAGTGGGCGGCCCCGTCGCCGGGGAGGTCGGGTGCGCTGGGGGTTCGCGCTGCTCCTCGGCGCCGCGGCCGCGCTCGCGACGCTGCCCGACCTCGTCGGCCTCGACGCCCACTCGCCGTTCGCGCAGGTCATCGCGTTCCGGCCGCTGATGGTCGCCGCGCTCGGCGTGCTGGTCGTGGTCGGCCTGTTGATCACCCTGGCCGCCCGCCGGTTCTGGCCGGTGCCGGTCGTCCTCGCGCTGGTGGCGCTGGTCGGCGCCGCGATGGTGCTCCCCCGCACCGTGGCGAGCCCCGCCCCCGCCGGCGGGACCCCGCTGAAGGTGCTGGCGCTCAACGTCTACGAGGGCAACGCCGACGCACGGTCCCTCGCCGCGCTCGTCGCCGAGCAGAACCCCGACGTCGTCTCGATCCCGGAGGCGGGCGGGCGCTACGAGAGCGAGATCGCCCCGCTGCTGGAGCCGCTGGGCTACCGGACCGCGTCGAGCGTCGACCGCTGGGACCGCGACGTCACCGGCAACACCGTCGCCTGGTCGGACCGGCTCGGCGACGTCCGCACCCGGGTCGGCAAGGACGTCCGCTTCGACTACATCGAGATCACCGGCGGCGGCCTGGGGGACCTGCGCTTCGTCGCGTTCCACTCCGTCGCCCCGGTGCCGCGCTCGGTCGGGCAGTGGCGCTCGGACCTGGAGACCGTCGCCAAGTGGTGCTCCGGGACGAGCCCGGCGATCGTGGCCGGGGACTTCAACGCCAGCCTCGACCACTCGGTGTTCCGCGACGCCATCAGGGGCTGTGGCGACGCCGGGTCGCAGACCGGCAACGGGCTGGCCGGGACCTGGCCGACCTGGGCACCGGCGTGGCTGGGGCCGCAGATCGACCACATCGTCTACACCGGCGGTATCAGCGCGGAGTCCTTCTCGACGCACCTGGTGCCGGGCACCGACCACCGCGCGATCGTCTCGACGCTGCGCCTGCCGTAGACCCTCCACGACCGACGGCCGCCGCCCCGGATGTCCGGGACGGCGGCCGTCGTCGTGGAAGGGAGGTATCAGCCGGCCGCAGCGACCGTCTCCGCCACCTCGTAGGTGTTCAGCGCGGCGCCCTTGCGCAGGTTGTCCCCGCACACGAACAGCTCCAGGGTGTTCGGGAAGTCCAGCGACTGCCGGATCCGGCCCACCACGGTCGGGTCCCCGCCGACGGCGTCGGCCGGGGTCGGCCACTCACCGGCGGCCGGGTCGTCCTTCACCACGATGGTCGGCTGCGCGCCGAGCACCTTGCGGGCCGCGTCCACCGAGACCTCCGAGGAGAAGGTCGCGTGGATCGCCAGCGCGTGCGTGGTGACGACCGGGACGCGCACGCAGGTCGCGGAGACCTTGAGCTCCGGGATCCCGAGGATCTTGCGGGACTCGTTGCGGACCTTCAGCTCCTCCGACGACCAGCCGTCCTCCTTGAGCGAGCCCGCCCACGGCACGACGTTGAGCGCCAGCGGGGCGGGGAACGGCGAGCCGTCCCCGACCGGGATCCCGGCCTCGGTGAGCACCGCGGCGACGTCGCCGGAGACCTTGCCGGCGTCCTTGCCCGCCAGCGCGGAGATCTCGGCCTGCAGCTGGTCGATGCCGGGCTGACCGGCGCCCGACGCCGCCTGGTACGACGACACCACCAGCGCCTCGAGACCGAACTCGCGGTGCAGCGCACCCATCGCCGCCATCATCGACAGCGTCGTGCAGTTCGGGTTGGCGATGATGCCCTTGGGGCGCTCGGTCACCTTCTCCGGGTTGACCTCGGGCACCACGAGCGGGACCTCGGGGTCCATCCGGAACGCACCGGAGTTGTCGACGGCGATCGCGCCGCGGGAGGCGGCGATCGGCGCCCACTCGGCGGAGACCTCGTCCGGCACGTCGAACATCGCGATGTCGACGCCGTCGAAGACCTCGGGCGCGAGCTCCAGGACGGTGATGTCCTGGCCGCGGACCGTCAGCACCTTGCCGGCGCTGCGCGCGGACGCGATCAGCCGGATCTCGCCCCACGGCACCGACTCGCGCGCGTCGATGATCTCGATCATGGTGGTGCCGACGGCACCGGTCGCGCCGACGAGCGCCAGAACGGGCTTGTCCATGGCCATCCCGCTCACCGGCCCGTTCCGGCGGCGACCACCGCGTCGTCCTCGGCGCCGAGCTCGAACGCCACGTGCAGCGCCTGCACCGCGTCGTCGAGCTGGTCGGAGCGGCAGATCACCGAGATCCGGATCTCCGAGGTGTTCATGGTCTCGATGTTGATCCCGGCGTCGGACAGCGCCTCGCAGAACTTGGCGGTGACGCCGGGGTGGTTGCGCATGCCGGCGCCGACCAGGGAGACCTTGCCGATGTCGTTGTCGTAGATCAGCTCGGCGAACCCGATCTCGGCCTTCGCGCGCTCCAGCGCCGCGACGGCGGTGTCACCGTCGGTGCGGGGCAGCGAGAAGGTGATGTCGGTCTTCTTGTCCGAGACGTTGGAGATGTTCTGCAGCACCATGTCGATGTTGATCTCCGCGTCGGCGACCGTGCGGAAGATCTTCGCCGCCATCCCGGGGGTGTCCGGCACGCCGGTGACGGTGATCTTGCCCTCGGACCGGTCGTGGGCGACGCCGGTGATGATCGGATTCTCCAACGGGATCTCCTCGATCGAGCCGGAGACCAGAGTGCCCGGCTTGTCGTTGTAGGAACTGCGCACCCGCAGCGGGACGCCGTAGCGGCGGGCGTACTCGACGGCGCGCAGGTGCAGCACCTTCGCGCCGGACGCGGCCAGCTCGAGCATCTCCTCGTAGGTGACCGTCTCGAGCAGGCTGGCCTTGGAGACGATCCGCGGGTCGGCGGTGTAGACGCCGTCGACGTCGGAGTAGATCTCGCAGACGTCGGCGTTCAGCGCGGCGGCCA
The DNA here is from genome assembly GCF_001932475.1 of Pseudonocardia sp. Ae717_Ps2. Lineage (NCBI taxonomy): Bacteria > Bacillati > Actinomycetota > Actinomycetes > Pseudonocardiales > Pseudonocardiaceae > Pseudonocardia > Pseudonocardia sp. Ae717_Ps2. The sequence continues at coordinate 6,225,679 of NZ_MCIS01000001.1, read as the reverse complement.
GCGCGACGGCGGTGGTGTCCGACCCGCCGCGGCCCAGCGTGGTGATGTCGCGGGAGTCCGCGCTCATGCCCTGGAAGCCGGCGACGAGCACGATGTACCCCTCGTCGAGGGCCTCGCGCAGGCGCCACGGGTTCACCTCGGTGATGCGGGCGTCACCGTGCTTGGACGTGGTGAGCATCCCCGCCTGCGAGCCGGTGAACGACCGGGCCTCGGCGCCGAGGGAGTGGATCGCCATCGCGACGAGCGCGTTCGAGATGCGCTCCCCCGCGGTGAGCAGCATGTCCATCTCCCGCAGCGGCGGCTTCGGGGAGATCTGCTCGGCGAGATCGGTCAGCTCGTCGGTGGTGTCACCCATGGCGGACACGACGACGACGACATCGTGGCCCTCCTTGCGGGTGCGGACGATGCGCTCGGCGACCTTCTTGATGCGCTCCGCGTTCTCGACCGACGAACCGCCGTACTTCTGCACGACGAGGGCCACGCCGACCTCCAATCCTGACTCCGCGTGGGAGCCGTCGGGTGCACACTTCGACCGCCGTGATGCGCAGGTGACGCATCGGCGGCGCTGGTCGGAACGGAACAGTACCGGCGAGCACCGCCCGTTTTCAGGATCTGGACGGTCACCGATGACCCAGACCACACGGGCTCGCCCACGGACCGGCGCTCGGGTATGAGCCGCCCCTCACCCGACCGTCGTACGACGGCGGTGCCGACGGACCGCGTCGGTGTTGCCGCAGCGTGCGCTGCAGTAGCGCTGCCTGCCGTTGCGGGAGACGTCGGCGTAGACGCGGGTGCAGCCCTGCGCGGCGCACCGGCCGAGCCGGTCCATCCCCCGGGTCGCCAGGTGGGTGGCGGTGCCGGTCGCGAGCAGGGCACGCAGCACACCGGCCAGGCCCAGGCCGTCGTCGCGGTGGTGCAGGTGCCAGTGCCCGTCGTGGTCGGTGAGCCGCGGTGGCCCGGTCGACTCGGCGAGCAGGGCGTTGAGCAGCCGTGCCCGCTCCGCGCCGGGTCCGGCGTCGACGACCTCCTCCCACCGGCGCAGGAAGTCCCGCACCGCGGGCAGGTCGGACCCGACCGGCTCCCAGTCACGGGACACCCCGGCGGCGAGGCAACGCTCCACCAGCTCCTCGGTCGAGGACGGCGGCACGTTCACCAGGTCGGCCGCGAGCAGGACCGGATCCTGACCGTAAGGGTTGATAAGCACTGAACCATTACAGCAGCGTGGTCGTCGTGAGCACACCCCTGGACCACGAATGGCGCACCGCGTCCCGGCACCGCACCTCCGACGGCGTGGTGAGCTACCAACGCTGCCGGTGCGGGGCCTGGCGCATCCGGCTCGCCGCGCCCGGCACCGCCACCGTGGCGGCCAGTGCCGGGCGGGACCGCGCGCTCCGGTGAGCAGCGGTCCGGGGCGCGCTCACCCCAGGTCGACGATGGCGGCGACCGGCCCGCCTCCCTCGGGGCCCTGGTGGGCCGCGGACACGGACACGAACACCGCGGGGTCGCCGGTGACGGCGGCGGTGACCCCGCCGACGCAGGCCTTGATCTGGCGGTGCCAGTGCACGTCGGAGTCGTCGAGCATGGCGTTGCGCCGGCCGCGGACGGTGCCGTCCTGCGACGCCTCGCACTTGAGGAACACGTTGACCAGGCGACCGTCCAGGTCCGAGGTGTGCGGCCGCTCCGGCAGGTCCAGGCCCGCGTCGCGGATCGCCTTCCAGATGCCGTCGGCGTCAAGGGCGTCGGTCATCACCGAGTGCCCGATCCGGTAGCGGCCGCCGACCCCGGTCGCGTTCCCGACCACGACGACCTGGGCCCGGTCCAGCTCGACGCCCGACGAGCAGGACGCCACCGCCGAGTAGAGCCCGCGGTCGTGCATGACGTCGGCGTCGGACGGCATCTCGATCTCGCCGAGCGCCACGGCGACGCCGAGCGCGGTGCAGCCGTTGGACAGATCCATCGACTCGTGGGTGTGCTCGGTCCACACGGTCTTCCCGCGGGACTTGGCGTCACGGATGGTGTGGATGGTCAGCAGCGGGGTCTTGGTCTGGACGTAGTGCACGTCGGCGGGGTCGGTGATGCCGGCCTTCTTCATCGCGGCCTGCACCGCGTCGGCCACCTTGGTGATCATCGGCGTGCGGCCGATGTCCTCCGGTGCCAGCTGCTCGCTCATCGCGAAGCCGACGGTCAGACGGGGCTCGTCGGAGGGCACGACGTCCTCCGGCGGGACGGTCGCGAAGATCGTCGCGTGCGGGCTGATCACGCCGTCGGTGCCGCCGGACCAGACGATCGGGACCTCCCGGACCTGCTCGGCCGGGGCGCCCTTCTCGACCAGCACCTCGCGGAAGGCACGGTCGGCGATGATGCGGGTGTAGTCGTTGACCCCGCCGTTCCCCTCGGTCTTGCCGATGATCGCGACGACCCGGTCGGCGTGCAGGACCCCGTCGTCGATCAGCGACGCGAGCTCGCTCGCGTCGGCCACGGAGTGGATCGGGACCTTGCGCACCTCGATGGCGTCGGGCATGACGGACTCTCCTTCTCCAGCGGTCTCAGGACGGGACGACGACGGTTCCGGCGTCGCCGGTGACGGCCTCGGTGATGTGGGCGAGGTCGGTGATGACGGCGCGGGTGCCGCCGTTCTCGACGAAGCGGCAGGCCGCGTCGACCTTGGGGCCCATCGAGCCGCCGGCGAAGTGACCGTCGGCGGCGTGGGCACGCAGCTTCTCGACACCGATCGTGCCGAGCGGCTCGGCGGCCGGGGTCCCGAAGTGCAGCACCGCGTGCGGTACGTCGGTGCCGATGACGAGCACGTCCGCGCCGACCGTGCGGGCGAACAGCGCGGCACCGAGGTCCTTGTCGATGACGGCCTCGACGCCGGCCAGCTCGCCGCCGGGCAGCCGCACGACCGGGATCCCGCCGCCGCCGTTGCCGACGACGACGAACCCGGCGTCGACCAGGGCCCGGATCGCCGGGCCGTCGACGATCTCGAGCGGCTCGGGCGAGGCGACCATCCGGCGCCATCCCCGCTCGCCACGGTCCTGCCAGGTCTGGCCGTGTGCGACCAGCACGGCGGCCTCGTCGGCAGGGAGGTGGCGCCCGACCGGCTTCGACGGCCGGAGCAGGCCCGGGTCGTCGGCCGCGACCCGGGTGCGGGTCACCACGGCGGCGGTGCGCCGGTCGACCCCGGCCGCCGCCAGCGCCGCGTCGAGCGCCGTGGTGAGGACGAAGCCGAGCGTCCCCTGGGTCTGCGCGCCGCACCAGTCCAGCCCGACCGGTGGGACGACGGCGGCCGCCAGCTCGTTCTTGACCAGCAGGTTCCCGACCTGCGGGCCGTTGCCGTGGGTGATGACGATGTCGTGGTCGCGGGCCAGCAGCCCGGCCACCGCCCCGGCGGCGACGCGCGCCGCGGCGATCTGGTCCTCCGGCCGCGCGCTGCCGTCGGCGGCGGTCATCGCGTTGCCGCCCAGTGCCAGCAGGACCCTCACGACGACGCCCCCGGGAGCGGGGTGGCCGCCGTGCCGCTCGCCGTGGCACCGGCGGCGGAGACCGGGCCTGCTCGCCGGCAGGGGTCACCGACGATCATGGGTGCTCCTTCCCGAGGAGATGGGCGAGCGGGCGGGTGCCCACGGGCAGGCCGTACCGGTCGTAGTAGGCGAACATCGCGTCGAGAACCGGGCCGAGGCCGGACGGCCCGGGGACCCGCTCGGCGGTCGTGCCCGCCTCCGCCGCCAGCTCGGCGACGGTCGCGGTGCGCGTCGCGAGCTCGTAGGTGGCGCCCTCGTGGCCGGGTTCGGTCAGGACGGTCGCGGCGGCCGCCCCGACCTCGTCGAGGTCGGCGAACCCGAAGACGGCGTGCACGTCGTAGGGCACCCGGACCGGCCCGGTCAGGTCCAGGTTCTGCAGGTAGGCGCCGGGCTGCAGGATCGTCCAGCGCAGCCCGGACCGGCGGACGACGTCCTCGGCCCTGGCCTTGCCCAGGTGGTGCGGCATGTCCGGGGCGTACGGCGCGGCCACCGAGTGGTAGCCGACCCGGGTGACGCCCGCGGTGCGGAGCCCGTCGAGCCAGCCCGCGACCAGCGCGGGCTCGTCCGGGTGCAGGTTCGGGGCGATCAGGTAGGCGGCGTCGGCGCCGGCCGCGGCCCCGGCGACGTCGTCCGCGCGCCCCAGCGGGACGGCGGTGGCGCCCCGCGCCCGCAGCGCGGCCGCCACCGCCCGCCCGGTCTTGCCGTGGCCCCCGCAGATCACGACCCGCACGGCGACCTCAGAGCCGGTCGACGTCGGCGTACGCGGCCCCGCCGGCCAGCGTCGCGTAGCCGGGGCCGCGGTCGAAGAACGCGTCGTCGTCGCGGGACCACGCGGCGCGATCCGCGCGCTCGGCCGTGGTGGCGCCCGCGTCGAAGCCGAGGGTGCCGTCGTCGAGGTCCCCGGTCAGGACGACGCCGTAGTCGGCCAGCGCCGCCGCGGCGGACACCTTGCGCCACAGCACGTCCCGCACGACGGCCGCCGGGTCGCGGCGCAGCGGGTCGCCCCAGCCGCCGCCCCCGGTGGTGCGGATCCGGATCACCTCACCGGCCCGGACCGGCTCGGCGTCGGCCAGCGCGTCGACCACCCGCTCGCGCGGCCCGCCCGGGTCGATCACGACCTCGAAGGGCCGCCCCGCCTTCCCGCCGCGGACCCCCCAGCAGGCCAGGATCGACCGGTCCGCGATCGACATGAAGTGCGCGTCCTTGAGCATCCGGACGTGCTTCTCGTAGCCGAGGCCACCACGGAACTCCCCGGCGCCGCCGGAGTCGGTGGCCAGCGACAGCGACTCGACCCGGAACGGGAAGCGGGCCTCGGTGAACTCGGTGGGCAGGTTCCGCGAGTCGGGGACGACGTGGATGGTGTCCTCGCCGTCGGCGTAGTAGCGGCCGCCGGAGCCACCGCCCAGCACCTCGCGCATGAGGTACGGGCGGCCCTCGAGGTCCTCGCCGTAGACGCCGGTGTAGCGGATCGTCTCCTGGTCGGCGGGCATCCGGCCGTCGACGGCCTTGGCGACGACACCGGCGAGCACCCCGAGCAGCCGCAGGATGACGAAGGTGCGCGCGTTGGTCGGCGCGGGGAACACCGGGGTCAGCAGCGTCCCGGGCGGCGGGAACCGCATCTCGATGAGCGGGACGACCCCCTCGTTGACGTCGAGCTCGGCCATCCGCTCCGGGGAGTCGGCGAGGTTGCGCAGGATCGGCGCGAGCCACTTCTTGAGGAAGACGCCGTCGGAGTAGTCGCCGCAGTGGTTGATCGGCCCCTTGGCCTGCGGGGAGGTGCCGGCGAAGTCGAGGATCAGCCGCTCGCCGTCGGGGTCGTCGGGGCCGGTGCGGGTGAGCGTGATCCGCTGGGCGTGCAGGCGGGGCTCGTCGACGCCGTCGTGCTCGGCGTAGTCCTCCCAGGTCCAGGTCCCCACCGGGATCCGGCCGAGGATCTCGCGGCGGTAGGTCTCGGTGGTGCGGGAGATGATCGCGTCGAAGCAGGACTCGACGGTGTCGGTGCCGTAGCGGTCGAAGAGCTCGCCGAGGCGACGGGCACCCATCAGGCAGGCCGAGCACTCGGCGTCGAGGTCGGCGGCGAGCGAGTCGGGCATCCGGGAGTTGCGCGTCATGATCGCCAGGGCGGCCCGGTTCGGGACGCCCGCGTCCCACAGCCGGATCGGCGGGACCATCAGTCCCTCCTCGAACACACTCGTGGCGTTCGAGGGCATCGAGCCGGGGACCGCCCCGCCGATGTCGTCGTGGTGGCCGAAGGCCTGCACGAACGCGACCACCCGCCGGTCCTCCGCGGGACCCGCGAACACCGGGACGGTGACGCACAGGTCGGGCAGGTGACCGATGCCGCCCTCGGAGCGGTAGACGTCGTTGTGGAAGAAGACGTCGCCCTCGCGCATCTGGTCCAGCGGGAACTCCCGGGCGATCGGGTGCACGAGCGCGGAGTAGGAGCGGCCGGTGAGCTTGCGCAGCCTCCGGTCGTGGATGCCGGCCCGGAAGTCGTGCGCGTCGCGGATCATCGGGCTGCGGCTGGTGCGGGCGATAGCCGTCTCGACCTCGGACTCCACACTGGTCAGCGAGCCCTGCACGATCTCGACGAGGACCGGGTCGGCGCTCGCACCGGCGTCCTCGGTCAGTGGGCCGAAGGGAAACGCCGTGGGGGCGCGACGCGAGCCGGTGTCGGCCGGGCGGTCGGTCGTCGCTGGGGTCGCTGGGGTCACTGGGCGGCCCTCCGGGTCACGATGATGTTCAGGCGGCTGTCGACGCGGGCGGTGAAGCCCGGGTGCAGCGGGACGGTGGAGCCGAACTCCTCGACGACGGCCGGGCCGTCGACGACCGCGCCGGGGACGAGGTCGGTCCGCCGGTACACCGGGGTGTCGAGGTAGCCCTGCGCGGCGTCGAAGCAGACCGGGCGCCGGCCCGCCGCGGCGACGACCGGGTCGGCGACGAGGTCGTGGGTGGCGATCTCCGGGCGGCGGATCGGGCCGATGCCCGAGACGCGGATGTTGACCCACTCGACCTGCTGGCCGGGGTCGCCCGCGAAGTCGTAGCCGTAGAGGGCCCGGTGCGCGGCGTGGAAGGCGTCGGCGACCGCGGCCAGGGTGTCCGGGGTGACGGGTCCGTCCGGCACCGGGACGCGCACCTCGAAGGCCTGCCCGAAGTAGCGCAGGTCGGCGGTGCGGACGAAGGCGTGCTGCGCGGCCCGGAACCCCTCCCGGCCCAGCGCGGCCGCGGCCTGCGCGGTGAGGTCGTCGACGACGCGGGAGACCTCGGCCGGGTCGAGCCCGTCGGCCAGCGCGACGTGGGTCTGCACGTAGTCGTTCTTCACGTCCACGGTGAGCAGGCCGAACGCGGACACGTTGCCGGGGTTCGGCGGGACCAGGACGGTCGGGACGCCGAGCACGTCGACGAGCCGGCACAGCAGCAGGGACCCGGACCCGCCGAAGGTGGTGAGGGCGAAGTCGCGCACGTCGAGGCCGCGCTTGACGGTGACCTGGCGCAACGCGTTGGCCTGGTTCCAGGCGGAGATCTCCAGGACGCCGGTGGCACAGGCCTCCGGGGTCAGGTCGAGCTCCTTGGCCAGGCGCTCGATGCCGGCGCGGGCGGCGTCGACATCGAGCGGGATCTCCCCGCCGAGCAGGTGCGGGGGGATGCGGCCGAGGACGACGTGCGCGTCGGTGACGGTCACCTCGGTGCCGCCCCTGCCGTAGCAGAGCGGACCGGGGTCGGCGCCGGCCGAGTGCGGGCCGACCTTGAGGGTGCCCTCCGGCGAGATCCAGGCGATCGAGCCACCGCCGGCGCCGACGGTCACGACGTCGATCATCGGGATCTTGGACGGGAACCGCCCGACCGTGCCCTCGGTGGTGAGCGTCGGCTCGCCACCGATGACGACGCTGACGTCGGTGGAGGTGCCGCCGCCGTCGGAGGTGAGGACCTTGTCGTAGCCGGCCTCCTGCGCGATCAGCGCGGCACCGAGCGCCCCGGCGGCAGGTCCGGACAGGACGGTCGTGATCGGCTGGTGGACGACCTCGTCGGCGGACAGGACGCCGCCGTTGGACTTCATGACGTAGAACGGGATCGCGCGGCCGTCGTACTCGGTGAGCCGCTCGGTGATGTTGGCGACGTAGGCCGACAGCCGCGGCTTCACCGCGGCGTCGACGAGGACCGTCGTGGCCCGCTCGAACTCGCGGTACTCGCGCAGGACCTCGCTGGACAGCGACACGACGGCGGCCGGGTGCTCCTCGGCGAGGACCTCCCGCATCCGCTGCTCGTGGGTGGGGTCGGCGTAGGCGTGCAGGAAGCAGACGCCCAGGGTGTCGACGCCGTGGTCGCGGAACCAGCGGGCGGTCGCGCGGGCCCCGGCCTCGTCGAACGGGCGGACCTCGGCGCCGGTGAAGTCGAGCCGGCCCTCCACTCCGCGGACCAGGTCCCGGGGCACGATCCGGTTCGGCTTGACCCAGAAGTAGGAGTTGCCGTAGCCGTCCGGCACTGACTGGCGGGCGATCTCCAGCATGGCCTCGTAGCCGGCGGTGGTCACGAAACCGAGCCGGCCGACCTTCCCCTCGAGCAGGAGGTTGGTGGCGACGGTCGTGCCGTGGCTGACGGCCTCGATCTCGGCGGCTGTTCTGATGCTCGTTCCGCCTGCGCTCCTCTGGCTCGCACCCAGCAGCTCCAGGACCTTGTCGATGCCGGCGAGGAAGCCGTCGGCCGGGTTGGCCGGGGTGGAGGGCGTCTTGGTCGTGACGAGCTCGCCCGACCGTTCGTCGAAGGCGACGACGTCGGTGAACGTGCCACCGGTGTCGATGCCGATCCGGATGCGCCGGCTCATCGGGGTCCTTCCTGCCTGGGGTCGGTGATGTCGATTGAACTCACCGACCGAGCGGTGGGACATGGCGACTTCTGCCGTCAAAGCACCGTTCGAGTGGCACTCTTCGCCAGTGCCTCGACCGCGGCCGCGACCTCCAGGAGGTACCGGTCGGCGCCGTGGCGGGCCACGATCTGGACCCCCACCGGGAGCCCGTCGGGAGTGGTCCCGAACGGCACCGAGACGGCGGGGCAGCCGGTCACGGTGATCAGGTAGGCCGAACGCATCCAGTCCAGGTAGGAGTCCATCGGCATCCCGTCGACGGTGTCCGGGAACTCCCGGTCGGCTGGGAACGGCGGGACCTGCGACACCGGCAGCACCAGCACGTCGTGGTCGGCGAAGTACTCCCGCATCCGGTGCGCCAGCGTGGTGCGCCGCTGGAACGCGACGGCGACGTCCGCGCCGGTCAGCGACTCCCCCGCCCGGATGTTCGCGGCCAGCGAGGACTTGAACTCGGTGGGGTGCACGGCCAGCTGCAGACCGAACCGGGCCTGGAAGTGCCACGCACGCAGGGTGCGGAAGCACTCGTCGGCGCCGGTGAGGTCCGGGATCGAGCCGGTCACCGCCGCGCCGGCCCCGGCCAGTGCCACCCCGGCCGCCTCGACGACCGCCCGGACGCTCCGGTCGACGGCGAAAGCCCCGTCCAGGTCTGCGGACAACCCCACCCGCAGCCCGGCAAGCGACGCCGGGACGACCGGTGCCCCGAAGGCCGCGCCGGGGTCGCCGAGCGCATGCGGCGCCCGCGGGTCCGGCCCGGCCAGCACCGACAGCAGCAGCGCCAGGTCGTCGACGGTGCGGGCCATCGGCCCACCGGTCGAGGTGGGCTCCCACATGTTCGCCGACGGCCACTCCGGCACCCGCCCCCAGGACGGCCGCAGTCCGACGACCCCGCAGAACGACGCCGGGTTGCGCAGCGAGCCGCCCATGTCCGAGCCCTCGGCCAAGGGCACCATCCCGGTCGCCAGCGCGCACGCCGCCCCGCCCGAGGACCCGCCGGCGGACCGGGTCGGGTCGTGCGGGTTGAGCGTGGTGCCGAACACCCGGTTGAAGGTGTGCGAGCCGGCCGCGAACTCGGGGACGTTGGTCTTGCCGATCGTCACCGCACCGGCCGCCCGCACCCGCTCCACCAGCAGATCGTCGGTGTCCGGGACGTGCTCGGCGAACAGCGGGGAGCCGTAGGTGGTCCGCCAGCCGGCGACGGCGTGGGTGTCCTTGAACGCGAACGGCAGCCCGTGCAGCGGACCGGGCTCCGTCCCGGCGGCCAGTGCGCGGTCGGCGGCCTCGGCCCCGGCCCGGGCGCGCTCCTCGTCGAGGGAGACGATCGCGTTGAGCCGCGGGTTGCGCAGCGCGATCCGCTCCAGGTGCAGGTCGAGCAGCTCGCGGGCGGAGATCTCCTTGGCCCTGACCGCGGCGGCCTGCTCGCGGGCCGGGGTCGCGACCGTGATGTCGGCGCTCACCGGCGACGCCCGATCACGGCGCCGACCAGCACGCCCAGCAGCGCGACGGCCGCGCCGATCCCGATGCCGCGGGTGAGCTCACCGCTGCCCGGGCCCCCGGCGGCGGGCGCGGACGTGAACACCTGCGCGCCCGTCAGCGGCTCGGCGTAGGCCGGGGCGCCGACGAGCGGTGCCGGCTCCGCCACCGCTACGGCCGGCACGGGGACAGCGGGCACAGGGGTCCCGCGCGCAGGGGGCACGGGGGGCACGGCGCCCACACCACCTGCGCCGATCGCCGCGCCGACGGCGTCGAAGAACCGGTCCGCCATCCGGGTGGACACGCTGGCGAGCATCCGCTGGCCGACGCCGCCGACCATGCCGCCGACCGTCGCGTCGGCGGTGTAGCCGATCCGGGTGCCGCCCGCGCCGAGGTCGTCGAAGGTGACGTCGACGACGGCGTCGACCGTGCCCGGCCCGCCCGCCCCGTTCAGGGTCATGACCAGCGACTCGTGCGGTTCCAGCTTCGACAGCGCGCAGCTGCCGGTGTAGGTGCCCCTGATCGCGGCGACCCCGGCGGTCACCGTCATCGCGTAGGCGTTCTCGCCGGTCGGCTCCAGCCGTTCGCAGCCGGGGATGGTCGCGACCAGCACCCGGGGGTCGAGCAGCGCCTCCCAGACCCGCTCGACCGGGTGCTCGACGACGTTGCTGCCACTGATCTTCACGAGCGGTGCTCCTCACGCAGGCTGAACAGGTCCGACGGCGAGATCGGCATCGCGGTGACCGGGAAGCCCTCGGCGTCGGAGACCGCGGCGGCGATCACCGCCGAGACCGGGATGACACCGGCCTCGCCCGCCCCCTTGATGCCGAGGGGGTTGAGCGGCGAGGGCGTCTCCAGGTGGTCGATCTCGATCCCGTCGGGGACCTCGGACACGTACGGCATCAGGAAGTCCATGAAGGACGCGTTGAGCAGCTGGCCGGACTCGTCGTAGGCCATCCGCTCGTACAGCGCGCCGCCGACGCCCTGGGCGACGCCGCCGTGGATCTGTCCCTCGACGACCATCGGGTTGATCAGGTGGCCGCAGTCGTGGACGACGGCGTAACGCAGGATCCGGATCTCGGCGGTGTCCGGGTCGGTCTCGACGATCGCGGCGTGCATCCCGGAGGCGTAGGTCGCGCGCGGCGTGCTGTGGAAGTCGGTGCCCTCCAGACCCGGTTGCTCCCCGTCGGGGACCGGCAACGCAGTGTGGTCAGCGGTGTCCCCGACCGAGAACTGGGTGGCGGCCTTCGAGGCCTCGTCGAAGGCGTAGCGCAGCGGGTTAGACAGCACCGACAGCGTGCCCAACGGGATCGACCGCTCGGTGCCCCGCACCCCCACCACGCCGTCGACGATCTCCAGGTCCGCGACGTCGGCCTCGAGCGCGTCGGCGGCCAGCCGCAGGGCCTTCTCCTTCGTCCGCCGGGCGGCCTTGAGGACCGCCGAGCCGGACATGACCGCGGCCCGGGAGGCGAACGTGCCGACCGCGTAGGGCATCCGCCGGGTGTCGCCGGTGACGACCTCGACGTCGGAGAACCGCACCCCCAGCTCGTCGGCGACGATCTGGGCGAACGCGGTCTCGTGGCTCTGGCCCTGGGTGGTGAGCCCGGTCGCGACCGTGACCCGGCCGGTCGTCGCGACGTGCACGTGCGCGCCCTCGTAGGGGCCGACGCCGGTGCCCTCGACGTAGCAGGCCAGCCCGATCCCGACGGTCCGGCCCTGCTCGGCGCACGCGCGGCGGAAGGCCGCGAACCCGTCCCAGTCGATCAGCGTGCGCAGCTTCTCCAGCAGGGCCGGGTAGTCGCCCGAGTCGTACTCCAGCGGCCTGCCGTCCTGGAAGATCAGGCCGTGGTCGTAGGGGAACTCGTGCGGCTGGATGAAGTTCACCGCGCGGACCTCGGCGCGGTCGCGGCCCAGGTAGCCCGCGATCGCGTCCATCGTGCGCTCCATGGCGAAGCAGCCCTGGGGGCGCCCGGCGCCGCGGTACGGCGTCACGATCACGGTGTTGGTGTAGAGCGAGGAGAAGGCGACCCGGTAGGCGCCCGGCTTGTACGGGCCGAGCAGCTGGGTCGAGGTGATGATCGGGACGATCAGGCCGTACGGGGTGTAGGCGCCGTGGTCGTGCCAGAACTCGACGTCGAGGCCGAGCAGCCTGCCGTCGTCGTCGAAGCCGACCTCGACGTGCTGGACCTGGCCGCGCTCGTGCGCGGAGGAGACGAAGTGCTCGCGCCGGTCCTCCACGAACTTCACCGGCCGGCCCAGGGCGCGGGCGGCCATCGGGACCAGCAGCTCCTCCGGCCACGGGTGGACGATCTTGACGCCGAAGCCGCCGCCGACGTCCGGGGTGATCACGTCGACCCGCCCGATGTCGAGGCCCAGCCGTGCCGCGACGGCGGCGCGGACCCCGGTGGAGCTCTGGGTGGAGGTCCACAGGACGAGCCGGCCGAGGGCGGGGTCCCAGCGGGCGACGGTGCCGCGGCCCTCCAGCGGCATGCACGCGCTGCGCTCGATCTCCAGGTCCAGTTCCAGGCGGTGCGGCGCCGCGGCGATGGCGGCCGGGGCGTCGCCGACGGCCTGCTCCATCCGGGCGCCGACGTTGCCGGGCACGTCGTCGTGCACGAGCCGCTCGGCCGTGCGGGCCGCCGCGATCCCGACGACGGCGGGCAGCACCTCGTAGTCGACGACGATCCGGTCGACGGCGTCCTCGGCGAGGTAGCGGTCCTCGGCGACGACGAACGCGACCGCCTCCCCGACGTGGTTGACCTCGTCGCCGGCCAGCGCGAACTGGGTGCGGCCGTGGGTCAGCGCGGGGTGCGGGATGAGCACGGGCAGCGGCTCCGCCATCGGGCCGGTCAGGTCGTCGTGGGTGTAGACCGCGTGCACGCCCGGCACGTCGAGGACGCCGGACACGTCGATGTCGCGGATGCGGGCGTGCGCGTGCGGGGAGCGCAGCACCGCGGCGTGCAGCACGCCGGGTCCGGGGTCGACGTCGTCGAGGTAGCGGCCGCCGCCGCGCAGGAAGCGCTGGTCCTCGACCCGCTGGACGCGCTGGCCCATGAGCTTGGTGGTCACCGGGCGGCCCCGATCTCGGCGGCCCGCTCGACCGCCGTGACGATGTTCTGGTAGCCGGTGCAGCGGCAGAGGTTCCCGCCGATCATGTCGCGGGCCCGCTCGCGGGTGGGGCAGGGGTCGCGGCGCAGCCCGGCGGTGATCGTCGTCAGGAAGCCGGGGGTGCAGAAGCCGCACTGCAGACCGTGGCACTCGGCGAAGGCCTGCTGCACCGGGGACAACGACCCGTCCGGCTCGGTCAGCCCCTCGACGGTGGTGATCGCGCAGGACTGCGCGGCGACGGCGAGCATCAGACAGGCCCGCGCCGGCTCGCCGTCGAGCAGGATCGTGCAGGCCCCGCAGACCCCGTGCTCGCAGCCGACGTGGGTTCCGGTCAGGCCGAGGTCGTGGCGCAGCGCGTCGGACAGCAGCCGCCGTGCCGGGACCCGCAGGTCGTGGACGACGTCGTTCACCGTCAGCCGGATGTCGTGGAGCGTCTCGCTCATCGCCCGCCTCCCTGCGCGGTCGCGTTCCGGGTCGCCGCGGCCACCACCCGGTCGGTCAGGACCCGGACCAGCTGTCGCCGGTAGGCCGCCGTGGCGTGGATGTCGGTGGCCGGGTCCAGGTGTTCGAGGGCGGCGTCGGCCCGGTCGGCCGGGGCGACGCCGGTCAGGTCGACGACCACGGGGACGTCGCTCACCGACAGGTAGCCGACCCGGACCCGGTCGCCGTCGACGACCGCCCCCGCGCCGACCAGGGCGTAGTCGCCGTGCCGGCGGGCGACCTCGTCGAAGGCGACGCCCGCGCCCGCCGGCAGGGCGGGAAAGAACGCCGAGACGGCGATCTCGTCCGGGCCGACCGCCGACTCCAGCGGGCCGACGAACAGCTCACGCGCTCCGATCGTGCGGCGCCCGGCGGGCCCCTCGACGTCGAGCGCCCCCTCCAGCAGCCGCAGCACCACCGGCATCTCGGCGGCGGCGTCGGCGTGCACGAGGGACCCGACGGTCGTGCCGCGGTTGCGGATCGTGGGGTGCGCGACGTGGGCCAGCGCGGCCGGCACCAGCGGCTGGACCCTGGCGAGCAGCGGTGACTCCAGGACCGCGGTGTGCCGGGCCAGCGCGCCGACCCGGACACCCCCTTCGACCTCGGTGATCGTGTCCAGGCCGGGTACGCCGTTGATGTCGACGACCAGGGACGGTGCGGCCAGCCGCATGGACAGCAGCGGCACGAGACTCTGTCCACCGGCCAGCACCTTCGAGTCCGGCGCCGCGAGCGCGGCGACGGCCCCGGCCAGGTCCGTCGGGCGGACGTAGTCGAAGGGTGCGGGCTTCACGGGCTGTCCTTCGCCTCCCCGTCGTCGACCCTGGTCACCATCGTCCCGGCGGGCGTCCCGGACGCGCCGGACGGGCCGGACGTCCCGGACCGGCGGTCGCGCAGCGCGACGGCGTGGAAGTAGACGATCACCAGGATGGTGCCGAGCGCGATGCCGCCCAGCTCGAACCCGTTGCCCAGGTCCAGCGCGACGCCGCCGATGCCGGCGACCATGCCCGCCGCGAGGCCGACGAGGTTGCGGGGTTCGCCGAAGTCGACCCCGTTCTCCACCCAGATCTTGGCGCCGACCAGCGCGATCATCCCGTAGAGCACGAGCGTGATCCCGCCGAGCACACCGCCGGGGATCGCCCCGACCAGCACGCCGAACTTGGGGCACAGGCCGAGCAGGATCGCCACGGCGGCCGCGACGTAGTAGGCCGCGGTGGAGTACACCCTGGTCGCACCCATGACGCCGATGTTCTCGGCGTAGGTCGTCGTCGGGGACCCGCCGAACAGGCTGGCCAGCGCGGTGGCGGCGCCGTCGGCGCCCAGCGCCCGGCCCAGGTAGGGGTCGAGGTCGTCGCCGGTCATCTCGGCGACCGCCTTGACGTGCCCCAGGTTCTCGGCGACCAGCGCGATGACGCCGGGGAGCACCAGCAGCACGAACATCAGCGAGAAGCTGGGCGCGTGCACGGCCGGGACGCCGTCGTCCAGGGTCCCGCTGGGCAGTCCGAACCAGGCGGCGTCGGCCAGGCCCTCGAAGGAGACGCGCGAGTGCGGCTCCGGGGTGCAGTCCGCACCGCCGCAGGAGGTGATCGGGCCGCTCAGGAGGTCGAGCAGCCAGGAGAGCACGAACCCGAAGACGAGCGCGAGGAACACCGCGATCCGTCCCCAGAAGCCGCGGAACAGGACGGCGGCGCAGACCAGGAACGTCGCGGTGAGCAGCGCGGTCCACTGGTCCACCGGCCAGTACACCGACGCGACGACCGGGGCCAGGTTGAACCCGATCAGCATGACGACCGCACCGGTCACCGCGGGCGGTAGCACCCGGTGCACGAGCCGGGCGCCCGCGAGGTGCACGAACACACCGATCGCGAGCAGCACCAGGCCGGAGACCATGATCGCCCCGGTCACGGCGGCGGAGTCGCCGCCGGCCGCCCGGATCGCCGCGACCCCGCCGACGAAGGCGGCGCTGGTGCCGAGGTAGCTGGGCACCATGTTCTTGCAGACGACCAGGAACAGGACGGTGCACAGGCCCGAGAACAGGATCGCGAGGTTGGGGTCCAGCCCCATCACCACGGGGAACACGAAGGTCGCCCCGAACATCGCGACGACGTGCTGCATCCCCAGCCCGACCGTCTTCCCCCAGGGGAGCCGCTGGCGGGGTGCGACCGCCTCCCCCGGCCCCGGATCGACCACTTCCCACCTGAACATCGACATGGCGATCCCTTCACACGGCACCGGAGACCCGACTCAAGCTAATGAGACCCAGGTCGCACCTCGACGGCTACTACTGCCGATTGACCGGTGGATCCACTGGCACGAATTGATGACGCCAGCACGATGCCTGCATGCGTCGGGCCGTGCGGTTTCCGCTGGATGTCGTTCACGTTCCGCCCGGTCGGCCGACGATGCGCAGCGCCTGCAGCGCGACGGCGACGTCGAGCCGCAGGTTCGGGTCCGTCGACAGCGGGCCGAGGAGCCGTTCCAGCTTGGCGACGCGGTAGCGCATCGTGTTGTAGTGGAAGAACTGCACCCGGGCCGCCTCGGCCACGGTGAAGTTCGTGTCGAGCAGGACCTGCAGGGTCTCGCGCAGCTCGGCGGCCTCGGTGGTGGGCTCGGCGAGCGGGCCCAGCGCGTCGCGGACGAAGGAGTCCAGCTCCGCCGGGTCCGGGACGAGCGCGAGCAGCCGGTGCAGGCCGAGCTGGTCGAAGAACGTCGTGCTGCCGCCGCCGGAGATCCGGCGGCCCACCTCGACCGCCCGCCGTGCCTGGGCGTAGGCGCCGGGCAGGGCGTCGATGTCGGGCACCGGGCGGCTGACCCCCGCCGAGAACTGCCGTCGCCCGCCGCCCTTGTCCCCGGCGACCGCGGTGACGGCCCGCCGCACGATGTCGCGGCCGGGGGGTGGACCGGGGTCCGCGTCGACCGGCAGCAGGGTCACGACCTCGGAGGAGAAGTCGACGGTGGGGATGCCCTCCCCCAGCCCGGAGCAGACCTGGCGCCACCCCGCCGAGAACCGCTTCTGCCAGGCGCGCCACTGCTCGGCCGGGACCCGCGCGTCGATCGGGTCGAGCTCGGCGGTCAGCACGACCATCGGGCGGCGCAGGTCCCAGCCGAGGGTGTCCGCGTGCTCGGCGACGTAGGCGGGGTCGGCGGTGCGGCGCAGCAGCAGGTCCCGCAGGAAGTCGCCCTGGTACTTGGTCTCGACGGCGGTGACCGCCTCCTCGCGGGTGATCAGCAGCGCGGCCACCGCGGCGGCGCGCTCCAGCGCCTGCACGTCGTCCGGGGCGAGCCGGGCGGTCAGGCGCACGCAGACCAGCCGGGCGAGGTTCTGCCCACCGGCCGCGACCCGCAGGGTGCGGGCCTCCCCGCCCGCGACCGGGACGCCGTCGATCCCCATCCGCTCGACGCGCAGCCGGCCCGTCGGGTCGACGAGGTCGTGCTCGGTCAGCATCCGGAGCTGGTCCTCCGACAGCGCCGACGCCCGCTCCCGCCCGTCGGTGGAGGTGACCGCGACGCCCACGTCGAGCACCCGCCCGACCTCGGCCGCGATCCCCGCGAGGTCCCCGCCCTCCAGCGCGATCCGGGTCAGCCCGGTGTGCAGCGCATCGAGCCGGGCCAGCGCCTCGCGGGCCGGGAACTCCGGGTCCCCGGTCTCCTCCGTCAGCAACTGTTGCCGCCCCTTCGGTCCGAAGGTGGCACAAGTTAACATCGGCGGACGCTGCTGCCCAGGCTAGTTTCGGTCCGTGATCGGAGTCAGCGCACCCGTCCGGGTCCGCGACCTGCTGCGGCGGGCCGCGGACGGACCGGTCCGGGTCGTGCACCGCGGCTCCGACGCCGTCTACCTCGCCGTCCACGACGACGGTCGCGAGACCTGCGTCGGCGTCCTCGGCGCGGAGGCGGTGCCGGTGCCCTGCGGACTGCGGTCCCGGCTCCCCTCGCTCGCCGTCGGCACCGCCGCCGTGCACGGCGGGGTCCTGCACCTCGACGACGAGCCGGTCGTCGTCCGGCGGCTGGTCGACACCCGGGTGCCCGCGCGGTCCCCGCTGCCCCGCACCGGGCTCCGGCCGGCCCCCGGCCTGCCGGCCGAGGTGACCCCGGCCGCCGTCGCCGGGCTCGTCGGACGCGGCGAGGGGCTCACCCCGCTCGGCGACGACGTCCTGTGCGGCTGGCTCGCCCTGCACCGGGCCGCCGGCGTCGCCACCCCCGAGGTGGACGCCGCCGTCCTGGCCCACCTGCACCGCACCACGCTGCTGTCCGCCGAGCTCCTGCGGTGTGCCCTGCGCGGCGAGGTCGTGCCGCAGTTCGCCGCGCTGGTCACCGCGCTCGGCACGGCGGCCGAGCCCGCGGCCCGCGCCGCGCTCACCGTCGTCGGGCACACCTCCGGGGCCGCGATGGTCCACGGCGCCGCGCTCGCCCTGTCCGCCCTGCACACCGAAGGAGTCGCCGCATGACGACGACGCACGTCGAGGTCCGGCCCGGCGCCTACGCCGACTCGGTCACGCTGCTCCGGGTCAGCCGCACCGCCCAGCAGCTCGACGGGGTGGTCGCCGCGCAGGTCGCCATGGCCACCCCGCTCAACGTCGACGTCCTGACCGGCATGGGGTTCTCCGTCCCCGCCGGGACCGGCGCGAACGACCTGGTCGTCGCCCTGCACCTGACCGGTGACGACGCGCTGTCCGCCGCCGTGGCGGGTGTCGACCAAGCGCTCGCCGAGGCGGGCAGACCGGCACCGGACGGCGGGGCCGGTGCGGTCGCGCCGCCGCGCACCACCGCCACGGCGCTGGACAGGGCACCGGGCTCGGTCGTGCTCGTGTCGGCGCCCGGGCCGCACGCCACCGTCGAGGCGATGGACGCCCTCGACGCCGGCAGCGACGTCATGATCTTCAGCGACAACGTGCCGGTGGAGCAGGAGGTGGCGCTCAAGCAGGCCGCCGCGCAGCGGTCCCTGCTGGTCATGGGCCCGGACTGCGGGACGGCCGTGCTGGACGGGCTCGGCCTGGGATTCGCCAACGTCGTCGAGCCCGGTCCGGTGGGGCTCGTCGCCGCGTCCGGGACCGGGTGCCAGCAGGTGATGGCGCTGCTCGACCACGCCGGGGTCGGTGTGCGCGCCGCGCTCGGCGTCGGCGGGCGGGACCTGTCCGCTCCGGTCGGCGGCCTCGCCACCCGGGAGGCCCTGCGCCGCCTCGACGCGGACCCGGCCGTCGAGCTGATCGTGCTGGTGTCCAAGCCCCCCGCCCCCGAGGTCGCCGAACGGATCGACCGGCTGGTCGCGACGCTCACGACGCCGGTCGAGTACGCGCTGCTCGGGCCGGGCAGGCCCGACCTGACCGCGGCGACCGAGGCCGCCCTGGTCCGGCTGGGCCGACCCGTCCCGGACTGGCCGGTGCACGGCACCGCGCGGCCGGCGCCCGGCGGGCACCGGCTGCGCGGCCTGTTCGTCGGCGGCACGCTCGCCACCGAGTCCGCGCAGATCGCGGGCGAGGACGCTGCCCGGGCCGGCCACACCTTCGTCGACTTCGGCGACGACGAGTGGACCCGTGGCCGCGCCCACCCGATGATCGACCCGACGTTGCGCCTGGAGCACCTCGCGGCCGCGCTGGCCGACCCGGAGACCGCCGTCGTCCTGCTCGACCTGGTGCTGGGGCACGGCGCCGAGCCGGACCCGGCCTCCGTGCTGGCCCCCGCGATCGCCGGGTCCCGGGTGCCGGCCGTCGTCTCGGTCGTCGGGACCGGCGCCGACCCGCAGGACCTGGCCGCGCAGATCGACGCGCTGGTCGCGGCCGGCGCGGAGGTCCACCTCTCGCACGCCGGCGCCACGCGCCGGGCACTCGCACTCCTTCCCGCCGACACGACGACCGGAGCCGCCCGATGACCACCCCCTCGCTGGTGAGCACCGGCACCGACCTGCTCGCCGACGCCGCCGCCGACCAGGCCGTCCCGGTCACCCGGGTCGACTGGCGCCCGCCGATGGACGGCACCGCGGCCGATCTGGCGACCGTCGCCACCGACCCGCTGCGCCGGGCGGCGAACGAGCGCGCCCTCGCCGCGATGCTCGACGTCACCGCGACGCTCGTCGACGTCGCCCCGGCCTCGGAGGTCCTCGGCCTCACCCCGGGAGAGTTCCTGCACGCCGGGCCACCGATCACCTGGGAGCGCGCATCAGGCCCGCTCCGCGGCGCCCTGATGGGCGGCGCCGCGCTGGAGGGCCTGGTCACCGACCCGGAGGACGCCGCAGCGCTGTTCGCGTCGGGCTCCTCGGTCTCGCTGGAGCCGTGCCACCACCGCGGGGCGGTCGGCCCGATGGCCGGCGTCGTCACCCCGGGCATGTGGATGTTCGTGCTCGAGGACCCGGCCACCGGCCGCCGTGCCCACTGCTCGCTGAACGAGGGGCTGGGCAAGGTCCTGCGCTACGGCGCCTACGGCCCGGAGGTGATCCGGCGGCTGCGCTGGATGGGCGACGTGCTGGGCCCGCTGCTGCGCGGCGCCGTCCGGGCCCGGCGGGACGCGGGTGAGCCGGTCGACGTGACCGGCGTGCTGACCCAGATGCTGCAGATGGGCGACGAGGCGCACAACCGCAACCGGGCGGGGACCCTGATGCTGCTGCGGGACCTGGGCCCGGACCTCGTCGCGACGGCGGCCGCCGCCGGTGTCCCGAGCGCCGACGTCGCGGAGGCGCTGCGGTTCGTCGGGGGCAACGACCACTTCTTCCTGAACCTCGCCATGCCCGCGTGCAAGCTGGCCCTGGACGCCGCCCGGGACGTCGACGGCTCCACCATGGTGGTGGCGATGGCGCGCAACGGAACCGACTTCGGCATCCAGGTCTCCGGCACCGGCGACGAGTGGTTCACCGGCCCGGCCCAGCTGGCCGACGGCCTGTTCCTGGGCGACTACGGCCCGGCCGACGCCAACCCCGACATCGGCGACTCGGCGATCACCGAGACGGCCGGGATCGGTGGCTTCGCCATGGCGACCGCCCCGGCGATCGTGCGGTTCGTCGGCGGGACCGTGCCGGACGCACTGGCCACCACCCGCCGGATGCGCGAGATCACGCTCGGGGAGAGCCGGCGGTGGACCGTCCCGATCCTGGAGTTCGCCGGTGTCCCCAGCGGCATCGACGTCACCCGAGTCTGCCGGACGGGCATCCTCCCGCAGATCAACACGGGTATGGCCGGACGGGTCGCGGGCGTCGGGCAGGTCGGGGCCGGGCTCGTCACCCCGCCGGCCGAGATCTTCCCGAAGGCGCTCACCCGGCTGGCGGAGCGGACGGTCCTCAGACGCGGCGCAGCAGCCTGACGACGACCGTGGTGATGATCAGCCAGAGGATCGCCGCGACCCCGTAGTTCAGCGTGACGGCCATCTTCGGCTGGGCCGGGGTGAACAGGTCACCGAGGCCGAGGTTCAGCTGGGCCGCCCACGACGAGATGTACTCGGTGAGGAAGTTCGCCGGGTTGGCGTCGAGCAGGGTCAGCACGATGTGCGCGACCAGGATGGCCACGATCACCAGGCCCACGATCCGCACGATCGTCGCGATGATGCCCACGCCCTGCCGCACAGTCGTACCCACGGTTGCCGCCATCACACACCCCTTTGTCTCCGACGGCGTCATGGTCGCACCGCCGTGCCCTCACTGCCCCCACAACGAGGAAGAACGCTCTCGGTTGTGATCACTTCGTTGCGTGCCGTCGTCCGGGTGACACCAACGCCGGTCCGGGACAGCGGGTTGCCGTACAACGGGGGGTCGGGTCTACGGTGGGAGCATGGCGCGCCTGCTCCTTCGCCGCCGCGGCGGGGTCTGAACCGACCGGCCCCTCGTCGCGGGGTTTCGCGTGTCCGCCGGTCGCCACGACCGTCCGACATCAGGAGCAGTTCCCGTGACCACCTCTCCCGACGCCTACGAGGCCCGCGCCCGCAGCAACGTCCGCACCCCCGAGGGCGCGCCGCACGCGACCCAGCCGGCCTGGAACCGCCAGCGCGGCTCGCAGATGCCGGTGCACCGGTACAAGCCGTTCCATCAGCTGGTCGAGCCGGTCTCGCTGCCGGACCGCACGTGGCCGGACAAGGTCATCGACACCGCGCCGCTGTGGTGCGCGGTCGACCTGCGTGACGGCAACCAGGCGCTGATCGACCCGATGAGCCCGCTGCGCAAGCGGCGCATGTTCGACCTGCTGGTACGCATGGGCTACAAGCAGATCGAGGTCGGCTTCCCGGCGGCGAGCCAGACCGACTTCGACTTCGTCCGCGAGATCATCGAGGACGAGGCGATCCCGTCCGACGTGCAGATCCAGGTCCTGACCCAGGCCCGGCCGGAGCTGATCCAGCGAACCTTCGAGGCCTGCGAGGGCGCGCACTCGGCGATCGTCCACCTCTACAACTCGACCTCGATCCTGCAGCGCCGGGTCGTCTTCCGCTCCGACCGCGCGGGCATCACCAAGATCGCCACCGACGGCGCGGAGGAGGTCGCGAAGTTCGCCGAGAAGTACCCGGCGACCGACTGGACCTTCCAGTACTCGCCGGAGTCCTACACCGGCACCGAGCTGGAGTACGCCGTCGAGATCACCAACGCGGTGAGCGCGATCTGGCAGCCGACGCCCGAGCACCCGATGATCGTCAACCTGCCGGCGACGGTCGAGATGGCGACGCCGAACGTCTACGCGGACTCCATCGAGTGGATGCACCGCAACCTGGCCCGTCGCGACGCGCTGATCCTGTCGCTGCACCCGCACAACGACCGCGGTACCGGCATCGCCGCCGCCGAGCTCGGCTACCAGGCCGGCGCCGACCGCATCGAGGGCTGCCTGTTCGGCAACGGCGAGCGCACCGGCAACGTCGACCTGGTCGCGCTGGGCATGAACATGTTCACCCAGGGCGTCGACCCGCAGATCGACTTCTCCGACATCGACGAGATCCGCCGCACCGTCGAGTACTGCAACCAGCTGCCGGTGCACGAGCGCCACCCGTGGGGCGGCGACCTGGTCTACACCGCGTTCTCCGGCTCCCACCAGGACGCGATCAACAAGGGCTTCGCCGCGATGGAGGCCGACGCCGCCGAGGCCGGGCACCCGGTCGCCGACCACACCTGGGAGGTCCCGTACCTGCCCGTGGACCCGAAGGACATCGGCCGCACCTACGAGGCCGTCATCCGGGTCAACAGCCAGTCCGGCAAGGGCGGCATCGCCTACATCATGAAGACCGAGCACCAGCTCGACCTGCCGCGACGGCTGCAGATCGAGTTCAGCCACGTCATCCAGGCCTTCACCGACACCGAGGGCGGCGAGGTCGAGCCCAAGGCGATGCGCGACGCGTTCGACGTCGAGTACCTGGGCCGCGAGACCCCGCTCAAGCTGGTGCGCCACCGCGTCCACAGCGACGGCGAGGGCCGCGACGAGATCGTGGCGACGGTGCGCGTCGAGTCCGACCTGCACGAGATCGCCGGCTCCGGGAACGGGCCGATCGCGGCGTTCGTGGACGCGCTGGCCGGGATCGGGTTCGACGTCCGGGTCCTCGACTACCACGAGCACGCGATGGGCGGCGGTGACGACGCCCGCGCCGCGGCCTACGTCGAGTGCGCCGTCGAGGAGAAGGTGTTCTGGGGCGTCGGGATCGACAGCTCGATCACCAGCGCCAGCCTCAAGGGCGTCGTGAGCGCGATCAACCGCGCCCTGCGCTGACGCCCTCCACCACCGCGCGAAACGGGCCGTCCGCACGAGAGGTCTCGTACGGACGGCCCGGTCACGGGTGACCGGTGGGCCGGTCAGCGGCCGATCGCGTCGCCGAGGGTGATCTGCTGGCCGGGTACCTCCGGGCCGCTGCCCGGGCCGACGGCGGCGTCGGCCTCCTCCGCGGTCACCTCGTGCGGGGTGATGACCCCGTCGCGGATGGCCTCGGCGTGGTGGCAGGCGACCCGGTGCCCGGTGGTGTCGCCGTCGAGCGTCCGGAGCTGCGGGCGCTCGGTGGAGCACCGGTCCTCCTGACGCCACGGGCAGCGGGTGTGGAACCGGCACCCGGCGGGCGGCGCGGCCGGCGACGGCAGGTCCCCGGACAGCAGGATCCGCTCGCGGGTGTCCTCCACCGTCGGGTCCGGCTGGGGCACCGCCGAGAGCAGCGCCCGGGTGTAGGGATGCAGCGGGCCGTCGTAGAGCGCGCGGGCCGGCGCCTCCTCCACGATCGACCCGAGGTACATCACCCCGACCCGGTCGGACACGTGCCGCACGACGGCCAGGTCGTGCGCGATGACCAGGTAGGTCAGACCCAGCTCGCGTTGCAGCGACCGCAGCAGGTTCAGCACCTGGGCCTGCACCGACACGTCCAGCGCGGACACCGGCTCGTCGGCGACGACCAGGTCGGGCTCCACGCAGAGCGCACGGGCGATGCCGATGCGCTGGCGCTGCCCGCCGGAGAACTCGTGCGGGTAGCGGCGCAGGGCCGACTCGGGCAGACCGACCGCGCGCATCAGCTCGGCGAGCCGGTCCGGACCGGCCTCGATGCCGTGTGCGGCCAGCCCCTCGCGCAGCAGCGACCCGACCGACTGGCGCGGGTCGAGGCTCGACATCGGGTCCTGGAAGACCATCTGGAACCGCCGGCGCATCCGGCGCAGCGGCTCCCCCTTCAGCGCGGCGACGTCGGTGCCGTCGAAGGAGACCGTCCCCGCGGTCGGCTCGGTGAGCTTGAGGACCGCCCGGCCGAGCGTGGACTTGCCGCAGCCGGACTCACCGACCAGGCCGTAGGTCTCGCCGCGCTCGATCCGCAGCGAGACGCCGTCGACGGCCTTGACGTGCCCGACGGTGCGCTGGACGAGCACCCCCTGGGTGATCGGGAAGTGCACCTGCAGGTCGGAGACCTCCAGCAGCGGGCTCATGCCGTCGCTCCGATCGGCTCGGGGTTGTGGCAGCGCAGCAGCCGGCCCGCCTCGTCGTCGGCCGCCGGGGTGACCGAGGTGCAGGTCTCCAGCGCCCGTGGGCAGCGCGGCGCGAACGCGCACGCGTGGTCCCACGGCAGGTTGTCCGACACCGACCCGGTGATCGCGGGCAGCTCGTCGGCGGGGTCGGAGTCCAGCCGCGGGATCGACCGGATCAGACCGGAGGTGTACGGGTGGCGCGGCCCCCCGAACAGTGCGTGCCGCTCCGCGCGCTCCACGACCCGGCCGCCGTAGAGGACGTTGACCCGGTCGCAGAGCCCCGCGACGACGCCGAGGTCGTGCGTGATCATGATCAGTGCCGTCCCCGTCTCGGCGACCAGCTCGCGCAGCAGCTCCAGGATCTGGGCCTGGATGGTGACGTCGAGGGCGGTGGTCGGCTCGTCGGCGATGAGCAGCTTCGGCCGACAGGCCAGCGCGATCGCGATCAGCGCCCGCTGGCGCATCCCGCCCGACATCTGGTGCGGGTAGGCCGACACGCGTCGTGCCGGGTCGGGGATACCGACCCGCTCCAGGAGCGACACCGCCTCCCGGCGCGCCTCGTCCTTGGACATCCCGCGGTGCCGGACGAGCGCCTCGGTGATCTGGACACCCACCGGGACGACCGGGTTCAGCGACGACAGCGGGTCCTGGAAGACCATCCCGATGTCGCGGCCGCGCCGCTCGCGCAGCGCGGCGTCGGACAGGGTGAGCAGGTCGACGGACTCGTCCCCGGAGGAGAACAGCACCGAGCCGCCCACCCGGGGGGTGCGGCCCGGCAACAGTCCCATGATCGCCAGGGAGGTCACGGACTTGCCGCAGCCGGACTCGCCGACCAGGCCGACGACCTCGCCGGGGCGGACGTCGAACGACACCCCGTCGACGGCGACGACGTCGGCCTCGCCCTTGCGGACGAAGCGCACGGACAGGTCCTGGACCTGCAACAGCGGGTTCATCGGAGGTGTGGTCATCTCCGGCCTTTCGGGTCGATGGCCTCGCGCAGCGACTCGCCGAGCAGCGTGAACCCGAGCGCGACGACGATGATCGCGATCGCCGGGTAGACCGCCAGCCCGGGCCGGACGTCGAGGTAGGGCTGCGCGGAGGCGAGCATGAGGCCCCACTCAGCGCGGGCCGGGTCGGCGTCGCCGAGGCCGAGGAAGGACAGCGCGGCCGCGTCGAGGATCGCCGTCGCCAGGGTCAGCGTGGCCTGCACGATCACCGGGCCGATCGCGTTGGGCAGCATGTGCCGCAGCACCACCGCCCGTCGCTTCACGCCGAGCGCGGTGGCCGCGAGGACGTGGTCGGAGTCGCGCTGGGCGAGCATCGACCCGCGCAGCAGCCGGGCGAAGATCGGCACGTTCACCAGCGCGACGGCGATGATGACCGTGGTCTGGCTGGGCCGGGCGGCCAGCGCCGCGACGGAGATGGCGAGCAGCAGCGACGGGATCGACAGCAGCACGTCGGTGACCCGCATGAGGACGGTGTCGATCCAGCCGCCGAAGGCCCCGGCGACCACGCCGATGACCAGACCCACCGCGAGCCCGAACACGGTGGCGAGCACGCCGACCAGCAGGGTCTGGCGCGACGCCAGGATCATCCGGGAGAACTCGTCGCGGCCGTTCTGGTCGCTGCCGAGCGGGAAGCCCGGCTGCGGTCCGGGGATCGAGCCGGGACGCAGCTGGTCGAGCAGCTGCGGGAAGGCCTGGGCCGGGTCGTGCGGGGCCAGCAGCGGCGCGAACACCGAGACCAGCACGAACAGCCCGATGATCACCGCACCGACGATCGCGGTGGGGCTGCGACGCAGCCGGCGCAGCGCGTCGGCGGACAGGCTGCGGCCCGCGGTGTCGTCGATCCGGTCCCTGCGCCGTTGCGCCCAGGTGGTCGGTGCGCTCATCGCAGCCTCACCCTCGGGTCGATCACGGCGTAGGACAGGTCGACGAGCAGGTTGACCAGCACGTAGATCAGTGCGCCGAGCAGCACCACGGCCTGCAGCCGCGGGTAGTCGCGGCGCTCGATGCCCTCGGCGATCAGGGTGCCGATGCCGGGCCGGTTGAACACCTTCTCGGTCAGCACCGCGCCGGCGAGGAGCAGGCCGGTCTGCAGGCCGATCGTCGTGGAGACCGGCAGCAGCGCGTTGCGCAGGACGTGCCGGCCGCGGACGGTGCCCGGCGCGAGGCCCTTGGCGTTGGCGGTGCGGACGAAGTCGGACTCCAGCACGTCGAGCACCGAGGCCCGGGTGATCCGCACGATGACGGCGAGCGGGATCGTCGCCAGCGTGACGGCCGGCAGCACGAGGTGCATCAGCGAGTCCCAGCTGGCGTCGAACTCGCGGGTGAGCAGGCCGTCGAGGGTGGGGAAGCCGGTCACCGAGGTGGCGTCGATGCCGGTCGACTGCAGCCCGGACGGCGGGAACAGACCGAGGTCGACGGCCAGGAACTGCTTGAGCACGTAGCCGAGGAAGAACACCGGCACGGCGACACCGACCAGCGTTCCGACGATGGTCAGGTTGTCCCAGATCCCGCCGCGGTGGCGGGCGGCGAGGTAGCCGAGCGGGATCCCGAGGGCGACGGCGAGCAGCAGCGCCGCCAGGGAGAGCTCGATCGTGCCCGGCAGCGCGCGGCCGAGCTCGGTGATCACCGGGTCTCCGGTGACGAGGGAGGCGCCGAAGTCGCCGGTCAGCGCCCGGCCGAGGTAGTGCAGGTACTGGATCGGGATGGGTTGGTCCAGGCCCAGTGTCTTGTTGAGTGCGGCGATCGACTCCGGGGTCGCCTTGTCTCCGAGCAGCGCACCGGCCGGTCCACCGGGCAGCGAGCGCAGCCAGGCGAACAACAGCACGGACAGGATGAGCAGCGTCGGGACGACCTGGAGCAGGCGGCGCGCGACGAAGCGCAGCATGCGTGGATGTCCTCAGTGGTGGGAGGCGGGACACGCGGCCGGGCGCCGCGGGGTCTCCGCGGCGCCCGGGGCACGGTCAGTTCTTGCTGACGGAGACGAAGCGCTCGTCGGTCAGCGGCGACGGGACGAGGCCCTGCACGTTCGGTCCGACGACGATCGCCGGTCCGGTGGTCAGGATCGGCACGGCCGGCAGGTACTTGGCCATGATGTCCTTGTTGGCCTGCTGGTACGCCGCGGCGTGGCCGGCCGGGTCCGGGATGGCGTCGGCCTTGGCCAGCTCGGCGAACATCGCCGGGTCCTGCGGCCCGAACTCGGCCTTCTCCCGGCCGAAGAACGTGCCGACGAAGTTGCCGGCGTCGTTGTAGTCGCCGGTCCAGCCGAGCAGGTGCAGGTCGTGCTTGCCGGCCTTCTGGACGTCGTCCTTGTAGCCGCCGTTCCACGGCCGCGCGACCGGGTTGACCGTGATGCCGACGGCCTTCAGGTTCGCCGACATCGCCGAGAACAGGTCCGCCGGGTTCGGCATGTAGGGCCGGGTGATCTCGGTCGGGTAGTAGAAGTTCAGCGTCAGGTTCTGCGCGCCGGCCTCCGCGAGCAGCTGCTTGGCCTTCTCCGGGTCGTACGGGTACTCGGTGACGTCGTCGGCGTAGCCCGCGACGGTCGGCGGCACGAACTCCTTCGCGACCGCGGAACCCTCCGGCATCTTCGTGCGGACCAGCGACTCGCGGTCGATCGCGTAGGCGAGCGCCTGACGGACCCGAAGGTCCTTGAGCTTGGGGTTGTTCTTCGTGTTGATGCCCATGTAGAGCAGCGAGAACGGCTGGCGGATCAGCACCTGGTCGCCCTGGTCCTTCAGGGTCTGGTAGTCCGCGGGCGACGGGTAGTCGTAGCCGTCGATGGTGCCGGCGGCCAGCTCCTGCTTGCGGGCGTTCTCGTCCGGGATGATCTTGAAGATGAGCCGGTCGAGCTTGGCCTTCTCACCCCAGTACTGGTCGTTGCGGACCAGGGTGATCGTGTTGTTCGCCTTGTCGAAACTCTCGAACTTGAACGGGCCGGTGCCCGTCGGGTGCTCGTTCGCGTAGGCGGGGTAGGTGAAGGAGTCACCGCTCTGGGTGACGGCGTCGGCGTCGTACTGCTTGAGCGCCGTCGGGCTGGAGATCGAGAACGACGGGAGGGCGAAGGCGGCCGGGAACGCGCCCTTGAACTTGTTCAGCGCCAGGACGGCGGTGTTCGGGCTCTGCGCCGTGCAGGACTTGTAGAGCGGTGCGCCCGAGGCGTCACCCTCGTTCTTGGCGAAGCCCCCGAAGACATCGCCGTAGTAGATCATCTGGCTCTGGGCCGCGGCTCCCTTCATCTGGAACCAGCGGTCGAAGTTCGCGCAGACCGCGGTCGCGTCGAACGGCGTGCCGTCGTGGAACGTGACGCCCTCGCGGAGGGTGAACGTCCAGGTCTTGCCGTCCGGAGTGGACTTCCACTCGGTGGCCAGGCCGGGCGCGAGCTCGGTGGTCCCGGGCTTGTGGGTGATCAGCGTGTCGAACATCTGCCGCGCCGGGCGGAAGCTCTCGCCGTCGTCGTTGAAGATCGGGTCGAAGTTCTTCGGCGCGCCGGCGGCGCGCCGAAGACGAAGGTCCCTCCTGCGGCGTCGCCGCCCGCTCCGCGCTCCGAGCTCGCGCAGGCGGTCATGCCCACTGCGAGCACGCCCGCCATGACCGCCGTCATCCACCGTCTGCGCATTCCGGTCCCCTCGTCAGCAGAGGCGTCCACCCGATGTGTGCGTGAGGACACCTGATGACGGGGAAACCTATAGCGGTCCGTTACCAACCGGTAGTCCCTTGCGTCACGATAGCGCTACGAACTGGTACGCACGTCCCGTTCGCTCGACGCCTCGACGGCGGCGGCCCGGTGCGCGTCCCGGTGGTTCGCGACCGCGGCCCGCGAGGCGTCCTCGTCGAGCGCGGCGGCCCGGACCTCGTCGAAGACCTCACGGTAGGTGCGCAGGTCGGCGGGCGACTCCAGGAACGACTCCCCCGCGTGCCCCTCGGTGTGGACGACGTCGGGCCCGAGTGCGTCGGGGACGGTCAGGATCGCGAATCGGCCGGCGTGCGCACGCTGCGGCCCGGCGCCGAACGGGAGTACACGCAGCGTCACGTCGGGCAGCTCCGACAGCGTGAGCAGCCGGTCGAGCTGCTCGGCCATCACCGCGGGACCGCCGGTCGCGCGGACGAGCACGGCCTCGTCGACGACCACGTCGAGCACCAGCGGCGGTGTCGCGGTGAGCGCCTCGTGGCGACGACCGCGCAGCCGCACGAGCTGGTCGATCTCCCAGTCCGGGCGACCCGGGAGCCGGGCGCGCAGCGCGGCGTGGGCGTAGGCGGGCGTCTGGAGCAGCCCGTGCAGCACGGTCAGGTCGAACGCGGCGACGGCGGTCGCGTCGGTCTCGGCGGCCGCGTACCGACCCGGCGACGGCAGGAAGTGCGGGTCGGTGCGCAGGCCCTCGGTGAACGGCTCCCACCAGCCACGGGTACGGCTCTCGGTGACCAGCCGTTCAAGCATCTCCGCCTCGACCCCGGCGACCCCGCCGTAGACCTCGACCAGCGCGGCGACGTCGGCCGGGCGCGGCACCCCCTTGCCGTTCTCCAGCCTGCTGATCTTCGACGCCGAGCAGCCCACCCCGGCCGCGGCGTCCTCCAGCTTCAGCCCGGCGTTGACGCGCAGCCGGCGCAGCTCGGCACCCAGCCGTCGTCGTGCGCCGGTCGGCTCCTGCTCCACCCCGCACTCCTCCCCGGTCCTGCCGTGCAATCTACAGCTCCGTGCAATTCCCTGAGTCTGCAATTGCACGGGAGCGCTCCATCGGGCATGCTGACATCACCCGGACGTGACGGCAGCCACACCGACCGTGGCGGACGGGGACCACGGACCGACCGCGACACACGAAGGGAGATGGACATGATCCGCAGGACGCAGGTGCCGCACGCAGGCACGTACCACCGCGCCCGTACCGGGCGGTGGTCGCCGTGATCGCGCTGGTGGCGGTGGCCCTGGCCGGGCTGGCCACGCTGGTCCTCTCGGCGATCGTGATCGGGGTGACCGACCGGCGCCAGAGCGAGGCGTGGCGTCGGATCGCCGAGCAGCGCCGCCGGGAGTGGGAGCGCAGGCAGCGCCAGCTCCACGGCCGGTCGCACCACGTGGACGCGTGGGGCGACGAGGACACCGACTGAGGCTTGCCGAAGGAGCATCAGCCCCGCTGAGGCTCGCCGAAGGAGCATCAGCCCCGCTGAGGCTCGCCGAAGGAGCATCAGCCCCGCTGAGGCTCGCCGAAGGAGCATCAGCCCCACTGGGGCTCCGCAGTCGGGATCTCACCAGGAAGGAGGCGCAGCGGCGGGGGGTTGCTGCGCCGGGTGGCCGGTCACGACCGGGGCGTCGCGCCCGGTACGGACCGGCCGTTCCGTGTCCGGGCCTACAGGGCCCGTCGGCCGGCGAGCGCGCGGCCGAGCGTCATCTCGTCGGCGAACTCCAGGTCGCCACCCATCGGCAGGCCGGACGCGAGTCGCGTGACGCTCAGACCGGGGAAGTCGCGCAGCAGCCGCACCAGGTAGGTCGCGGTGGCCTCACCCTCGGTGTTGGGGTCGGTCGCGATGATGACCTCGGAGATCTCGGTCTCGTCGGTCGCCGGACCGGTGCCGCCGAGGCGGGCGAGCAGCTCACGGATCCGCAGACTGTCCGGGCCGATCCCGGCCAGCGGGTCGAGCGCACCGCCGAGCACGTGGTAGCGGCCCTTGAACTCCCGGGTCCGCTCGACGGCCA
Source organism: Pseudonocardia sp. Ae717_Ps2 (assembly GCF_001932475.1). Taxonomy (NCBI): domain Bacteria; kingdom Bacillati; phylum Actinomycetota; class Actinomycetes; order Pseudonocardiales; family Pseudonocardiaceae; genus Pseudonocardia; species Pseudonocardia sp. Ae717_Ps2. Next base: position 6,194,661 of record NZ_MCIS01000001.1, on the reverse strand, counting down.
GGACGTCCTTGGGCTCCTCGACCACGCACACCAGCGTCGGGTCGCGCCGTGCGTCGGAGCAGTAGCGGCAGCGGGTGTCCGACGCGACGTTGCCGCACACGTCGCAGAACGCGACGCCCTGCTTGACCGTCTGCAGGACCTCCTGGAGCCGGTTGATGTCGGCCGGGTCCGCGGCGAGCAGGTGGAACGCGATGCGCTGGGCGCTCTTCGGACCGACCCCGGGCAGGCGTCTCAGCTCGTCGATCAGGTCCTGGACCGGTCCTTCGAACACCTCAGGCGCCCGGGAGGCCCAGGCCGCCCATGTCGAGGCCTCCGGCGAGCGGGCCCATCTTCTCCTGCTGCAGCTCCTGCGCACGGCGGACCGCGTCGGCGAGCGCGCCAGCGACGAGGTCCTGCAGGGTCTCGACGTCGTCGGGGTCGACGACCTTCGGATCGATCCGCACCGAGCGCGGCTCCAGACCCGCGGTGACGGTGACCTCGACGAGCCCGTTCCCGGCCTGGCCGGTGACCTCGGCGGTCGCGAGCTCGGCCTGCGCCTGCTGGAGCTGCTGCTGCATCTTCTGGGCCTGCTGCAGGATCATCTGCATGTCGGGCTGACCGGGTTGCACGCGTACCCCTCGCTGTCGGGTCCGGCTCGCGCGATCGGGGGCTTCCCCGGCGCAACCGGCGCGGACGTGTCGTTCTCCAGGGTAGACGTGTCAGGCTGACCGACCGTGCGCGCCCTGATCCGTTCCGCCACGGCCGTCCTCCCGCTCGTCGTCGCATTGGTGTGCGCCGGCTGCGGTGCGCCGGCGCCGGTCCCGCCTCCCGTCGACGCGGCCCCGCGACCGGCCGCGACGACCCGTTCGCTGCCGACCACGCCGGCACCGCCGCCCACCACGCCGGCACCGGTCCCCCGCCCGGTCGTGCTGCTCGACCCCGGTCACAACGGCGGCAACGCCGCGAACAAGGCCGCGGTGAACCGGCCGGTCCCCGACGGGCGCGGCGGGACCAAACCGTGCAACACGACCGGCACCTCCACGAACGCCGGCTACGCCGAGCACGCCTTCACCTGGGACCTGGCCGGGCGCGTGCGGTCCCGGCTGGAGGCCGCCGGTGTGCGGGTGGTCCTCACCCGTTCCGACGACGTCGGCGTCGGCCCGTGTGTCGACGCCCGTGGGGCGGCGGGCGGCCGGGCCGGCGCGGCGCTGGCCGTGTCGCTGCACGCGGACGGCGCGGCGGCCTCGGCCCACGGGTTCCACGTCGCCTACGCCGAGCCCGCCGTGCACGGGACGGGACCGGCGTCGCTGCGCCTGGCCACCGGGCTGCGGGACGCGCTGCGCTCGGCCGGGTTCGCCCCGGCCGGCTACATCGGCCGCGACGGGCTCGACGGCCGCCCGGACCTGGCCGGCCTGAACTCCTCGACAGTCCCGACGGCGCTGGTGGAGGCGGGCAACATGCGCAACGCCGGCGACGCCGCCGTGCTGACCGACCCGGCCGGGCGGGACCGGATCGCGGCGGCGGTGGCCGAGGCGGTGCTGGCACAGCTGCGCCGCTGACCGCGCTCCGTCCGGGCCGGGGTCAGCGTGGGTCGAGTTTGCGTGCTCCCAGGTGCGAGGTGAGGATCTCCAGCGCGGCGGCCTCGGGGTCGCGACGGGCGCCCGGCGACGCCGCCTCGGCCGCGGCCTCGGCGAGCATGTCCTCCTCCTCGGCGGCCTGGTTCCGCACCGGGGCCGGTCGTGCGCCCGGACCGTCGCCCCCCTGCGGTCCGGCATCACGAGGGTCCGGCGGTGCATCCTCCGGCGGCGGTTCCGGCGGCAGCGGGACGTCGGAGTCCCCCGCAGGTCGGCGAGCGGGGCGCCCGCCCTGCTCACGCTGCGGTGCGTCACGCTGCGAGGGACGTTGCGGTACCGCCCGCTGGGCGCGGTCCGGTGCGGCGGCGCGACGCGCGGTCGCGGCCTCCCCGGTGTCGCAGTGGACCCGCCACTGGACCCCGAGGACGGCGCGCAGGGCGTCGGCGATCACGTCGGTGTTGCGTGCCTCGGACAGTCGCCGGGCCAGCGGCGGAGCGCCGATCGCGAGGACCAGGGTGTCGCCGTCGACCGCCCGGACGGTGGCGTTGACCAGCAGTGCCTCCGTGCTGCGGCTGCGCTGACGGACGGCGGCGAGGATCTCCGGCCAGACCCGGCGGACCGCGGTCGCGTCCAGCGACGACGCCGACGACACCGGCTGCGCCGACTCCGGCGGCACGGCGTCGGGGGGCGCGCCGTCGCGGGGCGGAGCGGGGCTCCGGGACGGAGCCGCCTGCGCTGCCGGTTCCTCGATGTCTTCGGCACCAGCGCCGCCCGGGCCGGGATCGTCCGCCCGCCGGGCGCCGTCACCGGGGCCGTCGGCCTGCCGGGCGGGCTCGCCGTCCGTGTGCCCGGTACCGGTGGCGGGAGCGTCCGCTGCGGGGCCGTCCGCCGGGACCGGGCCGTCGCCCGCCCCGGGGGCGACAGGGTCGGACTCGGCAGGCGCCGACACGGCGGGGACGGACGCGTCGGGGACGGAGTCGTCGGGCACAGGGACATCAGGCACAGGGACATCAGGCACAGGGGCATCGGGGACGGAGGCCGGAGCGCGTTCCGCGGAACGCGGGTCGGCCTCGGCCCGGTCTCCGGAGCGTGCCGGTGCGGCCGGACCGGCGGCCGGCGTGGCCGCGGAGCCGTCCTCGTCGTCGCGTTCCGCGGAACGCGGCACGTCCGCAGCCCTGGTCACCGCGGGCCGCGGTGCCGGCTCGTCCGGTCGCGCCGGCGCCGGGGCGGGCACGGCGGCCGGGGCCCCGGCGTCGCGTTCCGCGGAACGCGCCGGCGCGCCGCCGCCCGCACCCGGGGCGGCGCCGTCGGAGGTGGGCGCCGGCGGGCGCTCGCTGGGCCGCACGAACCGCTTGGCGGCGCCGTCGTCGGACGGGCCGGCGGGGTCGGGGGCGATCGCGTTGCGCCGCTCGATGCGCTCCAGGCGTTCGAGCAGGCCGCCGTCGGAGGTCGTGGCCGCGGGGAGCAGCATCCGGGCGACCAGCAGTTCCAGCAGCAGCCGCGGCGCGGTGGCCCCGCGCATCTCGATCAGGCCCTGGTGCAGGATCTCGCCGTAGCGGGTCAGGGTCGCCGGACCGAGCCGGGCGGCCTGGTCCGCCATCCGGGCCAGCTCGTCCTCGGCGCCGTCGACCAGGCCCTGCTCCGCGGCGTCCGGCACGGCCTGCACGAGCATCAGGTCACGGAAGCGCTGCAGCAGGTCCGAGGCGAAACGCCGCGGGTCGTGCCCGGCCTCGACGAGCCGGTCGACCGCGCCGTAGACGGCGGCGCCGTCGGCCGCGGCGAGCGCGTCGACGGTGTCGTCGATCAGGCCGGAGTCGGTCACCCCGAGCAACGCGACCGCGCGCTCGTAGGTGACGCCCTGCGGCCCGGCGCCGGCGAGCAGCTGGTCCAGCACCGACAGCGTGTCCCGGGCCGAACCACCCCCGGCCCGGATGACCAGCGGGAACACCGGCGGCGCGACGGTCACCTGCTCCTCGCCGCAGATCTTCTCCAGCAGCGAGCGCATCGTCCCGGGCGGGATCAGCCGGAACGGGTAGTGGTGGGTCCGCGACCGGATCGTCGGGAGCACCTTCTCCGGCTCCGTCGTCGCGAACACGAAGACCAGGTGCTCCGGGGGCTCTTCGACGATCTTGAGCAACGCGTTGAAGCCCTGGGTGGTGACCATGTGCGCCTCGTCGACGACGAACACGCGGTAGCGCGACTCGGCCGGCGCGTAGAACGCCCGGTCACGCAGCTCGCGCGCGTCCTCCACACCACCGTGGGACGCCGCGTCGAGCTCGACGACGTCGATGCTGCCCGATCCCTCGGGGGCGAGCGCGATGCACGAGTTGCAGACGCCGCACGGGTCCGGGGTCGGCCCCTGCTCGCAGTTCAGCGACCGCGCCAGGATGCGGGCCGAGGACGTCTTGCCACAGCCCCGCGGCCCCGAGAACAGGTACGCGTGGTTGATCCGCCCCGCGGTGAGGGCGGTGGCCAGGGGCTCGGTGACGTGCTCCTGCCCCACGACGTCGGCCAGCTTGGCCGGGCGGTACTTGCGGTACAGAGCCAGAGCCACGAGGGGAAGGCTACCCAGGGGGTCCGACACTTCGGGGACCCGCTCGGAGACAGAAGGGGACCCCGCGCACCCGCCAGAGCCTGTTGACCCTTGCTGCCTTCCGGCCCTGGGGGAGTTCACAGGATGGACGCCGCACGGGGTCCGCGGACAGTGTGCCACGGACGGCGCCGTCGGGCGACGAGGGGGCCGCGTCGGATCGCCGAGGGCGTCGCGTAACCTTCTTCGCGGAGGATTCGCCTAGTGGCCTAGGGCGCACGCTTGGAAAGCGTGTTGGGAGCAATCCCTCACGGGTTCAAATCCCGTATCCTCCGCCAGCCTGAACAGGCAGAACGCCGGGCGGCTCCCACGCGGAGCCCCCGGCGTTCGGCGTTCAGTCTCATTTCCAGTCTCACTTGTCATCCGGTCGGCCCCAGATCAGACCACCCACACGCTGGGCGACGTCGGTGCGCACGACCCCGGTGACGTGCTGGTAGCGGGCCGCCATCGCGGTCGTCGACCAGCCCATCAGTCCCATGACCGCGCGCTCCGGGACGCCGAGGATCAGCAGCACCGTCGCGGCGGTGTGGCGGGCGTCGTGCAGTCGTCCGTCACGGACCCCGGCGTCGCACAGGAGCTTCTTCCAGTGGTGGTAGTCGGTGTTCGGGTTGAGCGGTTCACCGCGCTCATCGGTGAAGACGTAGCCGGAGTCCCGCCAGAGCTGCGCAGCCGTGTCTCGCTCACAGTCCTGCTCCTCGCGGTGGGACTTCAGGAGCGCGACCAGCTCGTCGGGGAGGCCGATGGCTCGGCGTCCGGCGCGCGACTTCGTCTCGTCGGTCTCCGGCCGGTCCGCGACCCGGTTCGGGCAGTAGCCGGCCTTCTTGCCGCACGAGCCGCCGCAGCCGTGCCGGTAGCGAGGACGTAGTCGCCCCCGGCGGACGAGGAGCGTCCCGGTGTCCAGATCGACGTCGGTCCAGCGCAGCCCCAGGACCTCCCCCTGACGGAGCCCGAGCGCGAGGGCGATGGCCCAGCGGGCGTGGTTCCGCCCCTCGGCGGCGGTGGTAAGCAGCCGTCGGACCTCGTCGACCGAGTACGGCTCCACCTCCGACTCGCTGACCCGGGGCGCCTTCGCGAGCGCGGCCGGGTTCCTGGTGATCCGTCCGCGTCGTTCGGCCTCACCAAGTGCGGTCCGGAGGGTGCGGTGCGCCTGGTGGGCGGTACCGGGCGAGCCGCCGTTGCGGATCATCCGCGCGTAGAGCTTCTCCAGGTGCTCGGGCTGCAGCCGGTCGAGCCGGTGGGCGCCGATCCCAGGGATCAGGTGCGTGCGGATCGCGACCCGGTACCCGGCGAGCGTGTTCTCCCGGACCACGGCGGCGGCGATGTTCTCCACCCAGTGCTCCAACCACTCCCCCACCGTGCCGACCCGGCCAAGCGCCTGGACGGTTGCCGAATCGCGGTCGCGTTCGAGCTTGCGGACCGCGCGGATGGCGTCCGCCTTGGACTTCCGCATGACGTGACGGCGGTCTGACTTGCCGTCGTCACGAACCCCGACGGTGACCCGACCGTGCCAGTAGCCGTCCTTGCCCTCGTAGACGCTCGACGTGCCGTTCGGCTGTCGGGTGCGCTTCTTCTCCGTCACGCGACACGCCCCCGCAGTCCCTCGACATAGACGACCAGGGCGTCGCGCGGGATGCGCCGGAGCCGCCCGATCCGGACCGACTCGACCTCCCCGGCAGCGACCAAGGCGTACATGAGCGTCCGGCCGATGCCCAGCAGTTCGGCGGCCTCCTCGACGGTCAGCACGATCCGAGCCTCGCTGATCTTCGTCATGCCGCTGCTCCCTCGGTTGCCGAACGGTCGTCGGGTGGTGCGTCGGGTGGTGCGTCGGTGGTGGCCAGGACGGCGGCGTCGTAGTCGGCGCGCCATCGGGAGCGTTGGTTGATCGCATGGAGCAGCAGCACGGTGCGGGGTGGCACGTCCGAGTCCCCGGGCTTGGTGGCCTCCCAGGTGAACGGGCCGTCATCGATCGGGTAGGCGGGTTTCATTCCGGCCTGGTCGAGGAGTTGCCGAACGAACGCCGTCCGTTCCGCGCGGTGGTCGGACAGGGACTTGTTGGACCATTTTCGGGAGACGAGGACGCGGCGTCCGGCGATGCCGAGGTGTTCGGGCTTGTGCGCTTTGCCCGTGCAATGCCCGGGTGTCGTTCCGGGTCGGGCGCCCTTGGGTTCGATCCCGTAGAGCAGCCAGATCGGGCAGCGCGGCGAGCACGGCGTGATCGCGAGTTCGGCGGCCAGGCGGCGGGCGTGCTCGCGCTGCCGTGACGTGGCGGTGTCGTCGAGGCCGGCGGCCTGCCCGACGCTCTTGGTGAGATACTTGGTCAGGTAACCGATGTGCCGTCCGGCTTCTTCGGTGCCGCCGAGGATTCCCTTGACGTGGACCTGCGGCCCGAACACCACCGTGTGCGCCGGAGCCGCGAGGGCGTCGGGGTCGGTCGCCTCGTCCCAGGTGGGCAGCGGCTCGCGGGTGTCCGGGTCGACGAACGCCTTGTGGTGGTGGTCCCAGCGGGGGAGCCGGTCCCCGCTGTAGACGAGTTCGTCGTGGGCGGGCCACCAGACCTGGTGGTAGGTCGCGGCGGTGATCGCTCGGAGTTCGGAGCGGGGGATGGTGCCGCGGATGGCGGCGTGGAAGTGGGGTGCTCCGCGTTTCTGGGGTTCGACGGTGCCGAAGTACTGCACGTCCCAACCCACACAGCGCCGCGTGTTCTGCCAGAACCGGTCCAGCAGCTTCGGGAAGTGGATCGCATCCCGCGCCGCCCGGCGGTAGTCGTAGGTGTCGGGGTCGAGGGCGGCGCCGTGGCCGTCGACGCGGCCGTAGGTGTCGAGGGTGAGGGTGAGGAACGTGGAGGGCCGGTACTTCCCGCCGAACACCCGGCCCACGGTGCGGTCCTCCACCGGGCGGCGCGGGAGGTTGGGTGCGTCCTGGCGTCGGCGGGTGGAGCGGCGCACGGTCTGGGGTGTCGGGTCGAGAGGGGCGAGGCGGCCCCGGACACCGAGAGCGCGGAGTTCGGTGTCGATGTCCTCGACGATCTCGCGGATCTCAGCGCACTCGGCTTCGGCACCTGCGCCGAGACAGTCGGTGTAGGCGGCGTGGAAGTCCGCGCGGGCGGCCATCAACTCTTTCTGCGCGTCGGTCGGGTCAGCCGGTTTCACGATGGGTTCGTTGTCGAGGTGCCAGCCTTCGCGGCACTGGACCATGCGTAGCCGTCGGGCTTTGTCCGCGCACGGTCCACACTGGTCTTCCCGGGTCGAACCACACGGCACCGGGACGACCTCGACCCGGCCGCTGGACTGGTCGATCCGCCGCATCGCCAGAGGACGGACACACACCCCGTGGTCTGCGGCGAGCTGGACCGCGACATCGTCGGACAGAGCGAGCATCGCCTTCTGCGCCCGGCTGAGCGTGTCCTGATCGACCGGCTCCCGGCCCGCTGTGTCGGTGGGGGTCATGCGGCGTCTCCGATCTTGCGGCGGGCATCGGGCAGGGTGTCGGTGGGCGCGGGCAGGGTGAGTACCGGTGCCGCCATATCTGCGGGCGGGGCAGTGCGGGTGACGAACGTTTCGAGGTCTTTCACCGCGCCGTCGGACACCCACCCGGCCCGGACACGCAGGGGTTCACGGATGCCGTCGCCGAACAGATAACCCACGCCGGGTTCGTCTTCACCGATCCGGTTCGCCCACGCACCACGGTCGTAGGCCTGATCCCCCAGCACCATCGACACGTGGGACTTCGACGCCACGCGCAGGCAGATCCGGCGGGGGAACAACTCCCGCACCGGGACGGTGTCCTTCGTCGGTTCCTGCACATACCCGCGCACCGTGAACCCCAGAGCGCGGCCCTGGGTCGTCAACAGGGCGACGCGGTCGGTGATCGCCTCGCGGGTCTTGCGGTCCCCGCCGTAACGCAGCAGCGCACCGATCTCGTCGAACTCTACAATCTCCAACGGCGTCTCCGTCGTGATCGGGACCAGGCGGGTCGCACCGGCGTAGGCGCGTTTACGGGCTTCCATCTGCTCGACGAGGTCATCGAGCAGGGCGAGTGCGTCTTTCGAGGTGACCGCGTAGCGGTGGAACACCCCGCGTCCGTAGGCCAGCTCCATCCCCTTGGGGTCGATCCCGTTGACCCGCACCAGACCGTCACGGATCGCGGGGGCGACCGAGACCAGCGGCGCCCACATCAACGACCCCTTCCCCGCCCCCGTAGCCCCCGCAACCAGGGTGTGACCGCCGATCAACGACTGCCACCAATCCGTGCCGTACTCGGTGCGCCCCGACCAGACCTTCCCCAGATCAACCGCAGCCCCGTCGATCCCGGACAGCGTCTCGACCCCTGGCGAACGAACCAGGACATCGAGGAGGTTGCGGCGTTGGAAATCGATCGACACCACATTCGGGGCGACCTCCCGGACCTGGCAGCGGCGCACACCCCGGGCCACCGCCAGAGCGCGGGTCGCGGTGTCGAACTCTTCGGGGGTCTGCCCCGCCACCAGCCGAACCCGGACCTCGTCCCTGGACCGTTCCCGATCTTGTAGACACCGGTCGTAGACTGCCGCTGATCGCAGCGGAGGGGATCGCGTGGCGACACGCCGCCATTTCACCCAGGAGTATAAGGACCAGGCCGTCAGTCTTGTCCTCGATTCCGGCCGAACAATCGCCGAGGTAGCGAAGAGTATCGGCGTCCACGAGATGACGTTAGGCAAGTGGGTGAAGAAAGCACGCGAATCCGGGCAGGTCCCGGACACGGACCTGTCCGAACCGGAGCGGGCCGAGCTGGAACGGCTCCGCAAGGAGAACACGACCCTGCGAATGGAGCGGGACTTCGCAAAAAAAGTAGCGACCTGGTTCGCGAAAGAACAGCCGTGAAATACGCGGCGATCGCGGACTGGGCAACCGAGGGCGAGTATCCGGTCACGTTCATGTGCGCCCAGCTCGGCGTGGCCCGACAGGGCTACTACCGGTGGCTCAAGACCGGACCCAGCCAGCGGGAACGCACCGACGCCGAGCTCACCGACACGATCCGAGAGATCCACCACGACCTGCGCGGTGACCCCGGCGTGCGCCGGGTGTGGGCCGAGCTGGTCGCTCGCGGCCACCGGACCGCCCGCAAGCGGGTCTGGCGGCTCATGCGCGCCGCCGGCCTGCAAGGCCGCCACCCTCACACCTGGCGCAAGACGACCGTCGCAGGTCTACGCCCGATCGACGCCCCGGACCTGATCGGGCGTGACTTCACCGCCGAGGCTCCCGACACCCGCTGGTGCGGCGACATCACCTACATCCAGACGGTCGACGGCTGGGCCTACCTCGCCACCGTGATCGACCTGCACTCCCGCAAGGTCGTCGGCTACGCCGTGGCCGACCACCTGCGCACCAACCTGATCATCGAGGCCCTCGCCGCCGCCCTGCTCACCCGCCGCCCACCAGCCGGAGTGATCATGCACAGCGACCGCGGGACGCAATACACGAGCCGGGAGTTCACCGACTTCTGCGCCGCCAACAATGTGGCCCGATCGATGGGCCGACGCGCCACCTGCTTCGACAACGCCGTCGCCGAGTCGTTCTTCGCCAGCTACAAGAAAGAACTCATCCACACCCGGCCATGGAACGACGTCACCGAGGTCCGACAGCAGACATTCGCGTGGATCGAGAGCTACTACAACCGTCGCAGACGGCACTCCACCCTCGGATACTTGACACCCACCGAATACGAGCTAGGATTCAGGAAAATAACCGACTTGGCAGCCTAAACCGGCGTCAAAGAAATCGGGAACACTCCACCCACGACGGCCCCGACCGGACCCCCACGATCCGAGGGAGCTGATCGGCCACCGGCCGCGACCGCGACACCACCGGGGTCCGACGCAACGGATTCACCTGCGCCACCGCCGGCCCCACCCGGTCAGGGACCGTGAGGTTGCACGAACGCAGCCAGCGGGGCATCCGAGGGGCATAGACCGTCCAGCGCAGCCACCACGCCCGCAACCGTCGCCCGGCCCCGCGGTCGAACGACACCACCGAGACCCACCACCACACCGACAACACCAGCACCGCCGCAACAACAGTGCCCAGCAGCGACGGCCAGCCCCACAGCCAGCACCACCCGACGACCCCGACCGTCGTGATCGTGGTACGCCAATGCCGGACCACCCACACCGCGACGATCACCGTGGCCTTGCCCACCAGCCACACGGTGACGAACACGACCGCGATCGTCGCCACCCCCTCAGCGATCCGACCGAAGAACTGCCCCAACCAGTGCAGACCAGCCAGCGCCACCAGCGCCACCAACCCGGCCAGGACCAGAGCACCCGCCGTCGTCGTTGTCATCGCCGGTCCCCGTCCCACCCCGGGGAACGACGCGGCCCACACACCACCGGCGCCGGGACCAACGCGAGCTGCCCGCGATGATCACCACACCGCCGCGGCGCCGACGCCACTTCATCCAGCGGGGTCAGACACACCTCACACCACACCGCACGCTCCCCGCCATCGATGTCCGTGGTCGCGTTGGGGCTCATGCCGCAGCCCTCCCCGACATCGAGGTGACAGCGGCAGCCTCGCGGCGGGAGGCGACACGTGCGGTGCGATGCAGACGATCCCGCTCCGCCGGAGTCGTGGCACCAACCACACCGAAACGGCGGGCCGGGTCCTCCACCAGCAACGCCTCCACCAGACAGATCCCACGAACCCGGCAGCGACGGCACACCGCCAACGCAGACTCGGCAGCCCCCGGACGATCATCGACGGGGAAGAACAACCCCGTGTCCATCCCCCGACACGCCGCCCCAGCAACCCAGCTGCGTTCGCCAGCACCGGTCACACCCCCGAGCCGAACGGCAGGGGATGGAGAAAACTCAACGTTCATCTATGCTCGGTGTCCTTCCGAGTCGATCGAGTGCCTGCTACGGCCACAACATGAGACGAGGAAGACCTCGTGGAGGAGCCCGCCACTAACGGGCTCCTCCACACCACACCCGGTCAGGCCGCGTCCTGGTTCTTGCCCGCCTGCCCACGCTGCGGACCAGGGGAGCGCATCCCCGCCGCGCGGAAGCTGTAGGCCACACGCGGACGACCACCCGACTCCTGCACATACGGAGTCACCGTCAGGCCGTCGAACTCCACCGGCCGGAACGGCAACCCCCCAGCCGCCTCCGGCGGCACCGGCTGATGCGCCGCCGCGATCTTCACCACCACCGTCTTCTCCGACCGCCGCGCCTCCGGATCAGCATCCAGCACCGACACAGACCACACCGGCAACCCCGACTCCCGATCCACCTGCTGCACCGGACGCCCCGGCGAAGACTTGTCGAAGTCCCGCACCGCCTCCACCTCCGACACAACGAACGCGCCGCGCGGGAACACATCACCCATCGCCACCACAAACCTGTTACTCCGTGCCATGTCGGGCTCCCTCGTCAGGATGACAGGCATCTCCCGTCACCAGGCACACGGTACCGACACTAATAGTGCGAGTCAACACCTTAAGTGCGGGTCGCTGTCGGGGTTTGGGTCAGCTCGCGGTGATCTGCCTCGCCAAGGCCTTCACGCTGGAGTTATTGCCGTGATCGCGCAGGAGGTCAGCCACCAGGGTCCGTGCACGGGCATGCGATGAAACCTGTTCGGGCGAGACCGCAAGGCCCTGCATCAGGGCCGCTATCACGGCGTCGGGGCGGCGAAGCTGTGCGTTCGCCGCGGCGACATCGATCAAGAGTCGCCCCTGGCGCTCGACCGAGAGACAAGTAGCGTCAAGTCCGCTTGCCGCTCTCAACGCGCGGCCCGCGTCTCCTAGCTCAACGGCCACGGCAACCTCGTGTAGCTCGACGTTCGTCGGGCTGAACTCCGTGTTGTAGTCGTTGCGTCCCTCCCCGACGCGCTCCGCCGTCGCACGAGCGACGGTCAGGTAGCTGTACGCGCTGTCACCATCGCCGGTCCGGGCTGCAGTCACCGCTAGCTGGAGGTGCAGAGCTCCCAACAAAGAGAGCGCGGCAACGTCGGGGGTGTCAACGGCCACACGGTCCGACAAGGCGGTGATTGCTGTGTCCGCGACCTGGAAGGCCATATCGAAACGTCGCGCAGCCAGGAAAGCGATAGCGAGGCGAAACCTGCATTCCACGAGAAGGAGAAGGTCCCCGGCCAGGCCCGCCGCCGTCGCGGCACGGTCAATCGCTACCCAAGCGGCCCCGAATTCGCCGAGCTTGACCAACGCACCACCGGCAGCGAGGTAAACTCGCGTCCGTGTCCGGCGGGCACGCGCCAGCTCGTCGCCCGCAGTCTGTCTCTCGACAGCCTCAACATCCGCCACCAAGCCACTGAGCAGATCAGCTAACGCATCATACCTCGCAGCGTGAGTCAGCTCCCACGCCTGCGCCGCTCGCCGCTCGACCTCAGCCAGGTCCACTATGCCTGGCAGGTTAACCATCGCGCGCAGCGCGGGGCTGGAAGCAAGTGTCAAAGCCAGTGTGGATGCAGCCGAGGACTTCTCGGCGACGGCAGTCACAGCCGGTTTCTCCGGCGCCAACTCCGCCACTGAGACTTCTAGGGCGGCCGCGAGCCGTTCCAGCACCGACAGGCGGTCGATCTGTCGCACGCCCCGCTCAACCTGGCTCAGCCAGGTCTCCGATCGATCCACCTTCCGGGCGAACTCCAACTGCGAATAGCCGAGCTTCTTGCGAAGAAAGGCAACCCGGCGTCCAAAACTCCTAGATTCTTCACCGGACATCGGGACGATTCTTTCCGCTCACCGGAGTGACGAATTCCACCCGCAAGTCTGTAATGTACCGCTCCCGCTCGTTGAGAAAATACTTGATGTGCTCGGTCGCCTCATGCGCTTCGAACGCGTCGCCGTCTGCGTACACCTCGTAAAAGATGCGCGAGAGAGGTGCGCCTTCTACGGTGTTGACCACGTAGAGCAGAGTGCCCGGCTCCGAGGACTCGACCTGTCTGCTTATTTCCGCCACCAGGGCATCAAACTTTTGCGCGGCCTCGGCATCCTTCAAGTTAAAGCGCACTATCAGACCAAGCATCCAACACCTCCCGCGAAGTTGACAGAGACCCTGTCCCCGCCAGGAGCCCTGGGCCTCCACTCTTGCAGACCATCTAGGACCTATGGTACTGCCTATCATTCAAAGTGCGGCAAGCGAGGGTTCGGCCTGCCGGTAACCACTCGGGAGGCCTCACGGTCACCTCGACTCGCAACCGCACACCTCGACTGCCGAATTTGCCTTTAGGGGATCAAGGCGCCGCCTCCGGCGGCGCGGGGCCGGCCACGCCGGCCCCGTCGCTCGCTCACTACACCTCCGGCCCGTTCGCGGCGCCGTGGCTCGGCTACCCGGCCCCTCCCCACCGAGCAGCGCCTATCCGAGACGATCCGGTCATGACAGACGCAGACGCTCGACGGATCTGGGAGCAGGAGCGACCGAGGGCCCTCGTCGTCGACGGCGAGCGGTTCACCGTCCGACCACGCCCCGCCGCGCCAGGCACCTACGACTTCGCCTGGGAGACCGGACCGAACCCGGACTACGGCTTCTCCCAGTTCGGATCGGGGCGCAGACCAGCGACGACCGAGGAACTCCACGACGCCATCCGCGGCTTCCTCAGCATGATCGACCCCGAAACCGGCTACATCCAGGAGTGACCCCAGACAGCGCCTCCGGCGGCCGGGCTCCGCCCGAACCCGGCACCGCTCGGAGATCAGGGGGGCGGCGGGGCTGGTGATCTCCTCGCGGCGCACCGAGACGGCAGCCAGCCCGAGGGGTGGGGTGCAAGGCTGGACCCCGTACCTTGCACCCCACCCCTCGGCCCGGCAGGGACGAGCCTGCGCCGCGAGGAGATCACCAGCGGGCCAGGTGCGTGGAGGACAGTCTCAGTTCCAGTCTCATTCGCCGACGTCCGTGCAGGTCCGCGAGGTGCACAGGCCCGAGAGCCGACGCATGTGGACGGCGGAACGGTCCTCACCGGACGACCGTCGGCAGACTTGGAAAGCGTGTTGGGAGCAATCCCTCACGGGTTCAAATCCCGTATCCTCCGCCAGCCTGAACAGGCAGAACGCCGGGCGGCTCCCACGCGGAGCCCCCGGCGTTCGGCGTTCGGTCTCATTTCCGGTCTCGCTCGTCGTCCGGTCGGGCCCGGATCAGACCGTCCACGCGCTGGGCGACGTCGCTGCGCACACCCACTACGACACGTTCGCCTCCTTCGGTCACGAGACGCCCGGCTGCACAGTGGTGGTCTGCACCCATGCCCGACGGTTCGTCGTCACGCTCCGGAACCCGGACCGCTTCAGGAACGAGGCCAGGTCGGACTCGTCGGGTTCGGCGTATGCCAGCAGTCGATCTGCCCGGGCGAGCCGCAGCCACTGCGCAGCGGTGGCGAGGAGCGCGGATCCGACACCTTGCCTGCGCATGGACTCGGTGACGTGCAGATTCCCCACGTCTGCCCACCCCGTCGGAGCCGACAGCCGTCCTGCGCCGTTGATGGTTGTGTCGATCTCCACGTATCCGACCTCCTGCCCATCTGCCAGGGCGGTGAAGCGGGTGCCGCACTCGCCGAGGGTCCGGAGGATCGTCAGGTCCTCACGGACGTCGGCGGGCAAGTCCGAGACGTCGGCCAGTAGTACCTGCTCGCTTCGACGACTCACGAACCCGAGTCCGTCGAGTAGCTGACCGATGTGGGGCCACTGCTCTGCGACGCCGGTCAGGCCGGGTGCGGGGAGAGTGAAGTCGGCCAGCACGGCCTGGACGCTCCAGGAGCGCATGACGATCAGCGCCGCATCGGTCACGGAGCGGCCCGCCAGATGGGCGTCGGGCCAGTAGGACGCGTCGGGCCACTGCAGGAGCCACCGGAGTTCGCCCGTGCCACGCAGGTCGGGGCCGACGCCGGAGTGGTCGGCATAGCGGACCATGTGGGCGGCCGCGGTTATCCGGCCGCGCTGCTCGGCGACCAGGGTGGCTCGTTCCTGGACCCACGGGTCGACGATGAACTCGTCCGGTTCGTGTTCGAGCTGGCTCAGCACCGCGTTGACCGTGATCGACACCCCGGGCATCACGGCGTGGGCGTGGCCACTGACCAGGTCGGTGAGCTGATCACGGTCGCTTCTCCGGAACGGCCGGACGGTGATCGCAGACATGGGTCTCCCTCGTCGACATGTCGTCGGAGATCCGCTGCCTGTGCGGTACCCGTTCACGGTAGCCGGTGGACCAGGTGGGTCGGAAGATCGAAGGGCTCCGCACTGGAACCCGTCACCGCCCGGAGAGCAGGACCGGCTCGGCAGCTCTCCGGAATCTCGCGATCGCAGCCACCGTGGAAGGTCTCTGGTGGGACTGACAGCGACGGCACACTCCGGGCGTTCGTGGATCAGCCGACGTTGCCTGCCACAGTGGTCGTTCCGCGCACGCAACAATCGGAGACTCCTGGTGCTGGTAGACATCCTTTCGTCCGGCCCGGGCGACGTGATGCTGCTGGTGGCCACCGCACTGGTGGTTGCGGAATCGGCGCTACTGATCGGCGTCGTGACGCCGGGGCTCGGAGTGCCGATCGCGGTCGGCGTACTCAGCGCAGCGGGCGCGGTGCCGTGGACGGCCAGCGTCCCGTGCATCTGTATCGCGGCCGTGTTGGGGCGTTTCCTCGCGTTTCTCCGAGGCCGGAGCAGTGATCTGACTTCGACCCTCGCCCGTGTGCGGGACGTCCCGATGGTCCGCTCGTGTCTGGACGCCATCGCGTCGCGACCCCGCACCGTGGTGGTGTTGTCCCAGTGGTTCGCCGTCGTACGGACCCTCGTCCCGCGGCTGGTGGGTTCTGAGCTGTCGCTCCGCGCGTTCGTTCTGGTCGCGGCACCCGCGGCGGTGGCGTGGGCGTCGACGGCGCTCTTCATCGGTCGCCTCCTTCACGACAGTTCCGAGCTCGCCGCCGGAATCGTTCGCGTGGACCAGGCGCTCGCCGTTGCGATACCCGTGCTCGTGGTGCTGCTCGCACTGGTGTCCTGGCGCAGGGCCAGGGCCCGCCGGCGATCGAACCTCGGCCGCGATGGCTCCGAGACGCCCCCATCTCCCACCTGATCGGCCATCGGTCGAACTGCCCGCCAGACGATCGGGACGAGCTGTCATCGCAGCAGTAGAATCCGAAACTCTGATCCCTGAAGCCGCCGGTGGACACATGCGACGATTCGTCACGCAGGTGCGGGCAGCCGTAGGCAGGATGCGGTCCTGTCCACCGGGGGCGACCCCTCCGACCGTCCCCTTCGAGGAGTCCCCGAGGTTCGCCGACGATCGACAGTGCGGCACTCCACAGGCGCACCGACCTGCTCCCCGCCTCCGACGCATGCTCCGTGGCGTCCGGAAATGGAAGTGGACCGTGCTGCGTATCGGCCTCTTCCTTCTACTCCTGTCGACGGTGTTCCTTCCCCATGCGCTCGACGACGGCGGGGCACTGGCCTGGCTCGCCATAGGGGTGCTGGCGTTCCTCGTGGGAACAGCCGTCAGACATGACGTACGGCGCCACGAGGGCACGGAATCCCCAATGACATCTCTGCGACGCCGTGGCGTGCTCGTCGTCAGCGAGGGTCGAGCAGACAGAACTCGTTTCCCTCGGGGTCGCGCATCACGATGTAGGGCGCATCCCCCGGCTGGCCGACGTCGGCCCTTGTCGCACCTCGCGCCGTGAGCGCATCGACGGTGTCGTTCTGATCGTCCGCGTACAGGTCGAGGTGCAGTCGATTCTTCCCCTGCTTGGCCTCGAGCACCGAGACGAAGAAGAGCGACGCGCACCGGCGCTCGGGCTGGCGCACTTCCACTCCCGCAGGGAGCCAATCGACCACCTCCCAGGCGAGCGTCTCCGCCCACCACTGTGCGAGAGCGGCCGGATCGCGGGCGTCGATCGTCAGCGCCTCCCAGCGAATCGTCATGATCGGACCTTAGGGCACATAGCGCTCACCAGGCGCAGTTGCGCTGCGGAATGCACTCATTGCCCGTTACCGGCCACCAGGCACCGCTGTGATGAACACGGGCCGACGTCGGCACGATTCCGCGGCCGCAGGGCCTGACCGCACGGATCGCCTCAGCGGCCGGCCGCGCGCACCAGCCGCAGCTGCCCGATCTCCGCGGCGTTCTTCGCGAGCTCGGTGTTCACCCAGGCCAGCGTGTGACCGACCGTCATCGCCGGATCCCCCTGCCACGGGAACGGGGCCTCCGCGGCCAGGTCGTCGTCGGACAGTCCGTCCAGGACCTGCGTCCACTCGTCACGCAGAGCGCGCATCCAGGTGACGGTGGCGGCGGCGTCACCCGGCCACACCACGTCGGCGCGGTCGGGCGGCGTGCGACCACGCAGATGGTCCGTCGTCACCGACCACCACCAGCCGATGTGCCAGGTGAGCCACGCGATCGTCGGGACGGGGATCGGGTCGGGTTCGGAGTCCGCCCAGTCGGGCCGCCACGTCCCGTCGTCGGACGGGTGCACCGTCCAGCAGACACGCGCCGGCCGCCACAGGGTCTCGTCGTCGTCGAGCCGCTCGAGGTGGTACTCGAACAGGACCCACGTCAGGTCGAACTGCCAGCGCAGGAGCGGAACGCGGGATGCCGACATCGTCCGAGGCTCCCACCGCAGTGACCCGGCCGAAAGGACGATTCCCCGCGGGCGGAACCGGTCTCCGGGCCGATCCGCCCGCGTCGCGCGGTCGCCATGCTGGACGGGTGCACCGACCAGACCTGAGCGCCCCAGCACCCCCGACCTCGACCGACCGGGTCGAGGCCCTCGACGCCCTCCGCGGGCTGGCCCTGTGCGGAATCCTCCCCGTCAACATGATCGCGATCGCCGGGCTGCCGTCCCTTCCGGGCTCCTGGCAGGGCGCGTTGCCCCAGTGGCTCGAGGTCACGGCGCACCAACGCTTCTTCCCGCTGTTCTCGTTCCTGTTCGGACTCAGCACCGCCCTGATCCTGGACGGAGCGGCCGGGCGGACCGCCCGGCCGTGGCTCGTGCTGCTGCGCCGGCTGCTCGCGCTCGGTGTGCTGGGCGCCGCACACCAGCTCCTGCAGCCCGGTGAGGCACTGCTCCCGTACGCGATCGTCGGCCTCGTCGTGCTCCTCCCGGCCTCCTGGCTGCCGCGGCCGGTGATCGCGCTCGGCGGAGCCGTCGCGATCGGCGTGGCGCTCACGTTCACCAGCGGTGGGTTGCTACTCATCCCCGGCCTGTTCCTGCTCGGCCTCGCCGCCGCCCGCTACGGCCTGCACCGCCAGATCGCGGCACCGAACCGGGCCGCGTGGACGGCTGTGCTGGCCGGGGCCGTCGTCGCTGCGGTGCCGTTGCTGAGCATCCAGGTCGACACGATCGAGAACAGCGGCTTCGACCAGGTGTCCTCGACCGCCGGGCTCGTCATGGCCGTCGGCTACGCGAGCGCCCTCGTCCTGCTGACGGCGTCCCCGGTCGGGCCGTGGGTCTCCTCCGTCCTCGCCCCGCTCGGGCGGCTCGCGCTGACGAACTACCTCTCGGCGACACTGCTGGTCCTGCTGCTGACCATGGTCCCGGCGTTCTCCGGCCCGGGCGGCTACCGCGTCCTGCTGCCGTTCGCCGCGGCGATCCTGGTGGTCCAGGTGGTCGCGAGCCGCTGGTGGCTGCGGCGCTTCCGGTACGGGCCGGTGGAGTGGGTGCTGCGCAGCATCTCCTGGTGGACCCCGGTACGGATGACACAGGCCGACGGCGGCCACCCGGACGCGCGGAGCTCCCTCTAGTCGGACGGCCGGGCGTCATGATCGGATGAGCCACGGCTCGGGTGCAGAGCCGTCGCGACGAGGAGGACCGGTGACCGGCGAGGAGCACGTGCGGAGAACGGACCGCCCGTCCGACGGGATGCGGCTGGGGGTGGCCCGGTGACGGTCGCCGGTGTCCTGTTCACCCTGGCCGCGCTGTCGGCGACGTTGTGCGTGGTCGGGGTGCTCGTCGAGCGACGACGGTTCCGCAACGCGCTGCTCGGCGGGACGGCGACGGTCCTGCTCCTGATGGCGGTGTTCGCCCAGCTCCTCCGGCTCGACATCGGCGTCATCGAGCCCGTGACGGTGGTGGTCGCGGCGCTGCTGATCGTGGGCGTGCTCGTGCTGACGGGCTTCCTGCTCGTCAACGGCGTCGTGATGATGCGGCGGGAGGGGCGGCGGCCGGCGAACCTGTTGTCCCTGCTCGCGGGGCTCGCCTGCCTCGCGGTCGTCGTCCTCGTCCCGATCATGGTGCGCGTCGAGAACCGGTTCCTGACGGCGCTGACCTTCGCGGCGCTGCTGCTCGCGGCCTACCTCGGGTTCCTGCTGTGCAGCCTGCTGGCCTACGCCTTCGTCTACGGGCGGCTGGGGGTCCGCCCGGGCGTCGACTTCGTCGTCGTGCTCGGGTCGGGGCTCATCCGCGGTGCGGTGCCGCCGCTGCTCGCCGCCCGTCTGGACCGCGGGGCCGCCCTGTGGGACCAGGAGCGGGAGCGGGGCGGGAACCCGATGCTGGTGACCTCCGGTGGCCGCGGTCCCGACGAGCCGGTCGCCGAGGCCGTCGCGATGGCCGACTACCTGGTCGCCCGCGGCGTGCCGTCGGAGAAGATCCTGCGGGAGGACCGGTCGAGGACGACGCAGGAGAACCTCGAGTTCAGCCGGGCGCTCATGACCGAACGGCTGCCCGACCATCGCTGCGTCATCGTCACCAACGACTTCCATGCGTTCCGGGCCGCGCTCACCGCCCGCCGGGTCGGGGTGAACGGCCAGGTCGTCGGCGCGCCGACCGCCCGCTACTACCGGCCCAGCGCCACCCTGCGCGAGTTCGTCGCGATCCTGGCCGAGCACCCGGTCCTGAACGCCGCGATCTGTCTCGCGCTGGTCGTGCTCGGGGTCGTGGTCGGCCTCGGCCGGTAGCCGCCCTACTGCGACGACCCCGTCGCCGCCACCCCGACGCCGAGACCGATCATCGCGAGCCCACCGGCACCGCCCACCGCCGCGATCCGCCTCGGCGACGACGCGAACCAGTCCCTGGCCGATCCCGCGGCGAGGGCCCACACGCTGTCGAGCACCAGGCCGATGGCGACGAAGAGCGCCCCCAGCAGCAGGATCTGCGTGCCGACCGGCCCACGCACGTCGACGAACTGGGGCAGGAACGCGACGAAGAAGACGACGGACTTCGGGTTCAGCACACCCACCACCAGGCCGTCGACGACGCTGCGGGCCGCGCCGATGCGCCGGCCCTCAGCGGAGCGATGCATCGCGCGGACGACGTCGTGCCGGTGCCGGAACGCCGCGATCCCCAGGTACACGAGGTAGGCGGCCCCCACCAGCTTGAGGACGGTGAACGCGGCAGCGGACTGTGCGACGAGCTGCCCGAGGCCGACGGCCACCGCGACCACCTGCAGGAAGACACCGACGGCGTTGCCGAGGACCGTCGCGAGCGCGGCGGACCGGCCGGCCGCGAGCGCACGACCGACGGTGAACACGACGCTGGGTCCGGGGATGGCGATGACGACCGCCGCGGCGGCGGCGAAGGCGAGCAGTCGATGGTCCACGACGAGAGCCTCCGCCGACCGGCCACCGACGTCGACCCCTTTCCCGATCAGGCTCCCGACGACGCGGGCCCGCCCCCGCCGTCGACGACGCAGAACCGGTTGCCCTCCGGATCCTGCATGATCACGTAGTCGGCGTCGGCGGGCCGGTGGCGCCACGGGACCTCCTGTGCGCCGAGTGCGACCAGGCGCCTGACCTCGGCCTGCTGGTCCTCGGCGTACAGGTCCAGGTGGATGCGCGGCGGCAGGACCCGCTCGGACGGCGCGACGTCGAGCGACACGTTCGGGCCGGGGCGGCCGTCGCGGGGGCGCAGGAGCGCGAAGTCGTCGTCGACGGGGGTGCGCAGCTCGTAGTCCAGGGCCGCGGTCCAGAACCGGATCTGCTCCGCCAGATCGTCGACCCGGATGACGACCGATCCCACGACCAGCATGCCGGCGACCGTAGGCCACAGCGGGCTCCCGGGCAGGATGGCGCGGTGGGTCCGCTCCTGGTGGCCGTGTCGGCCCGTCCTCCCCGACGCCCCGGCGGTCAGCGCAGACGGGCGATCAGCCGGAAGACCCACCACAGCAACGCCGTCACCCCACAGAGGAGACCGACGCCCAACAGCACCGAGCCCAGGATCGGCCACGTGAGGTCCGGACCGGGCGGATCGGGGGCCCCGGGCGGGAGGTAGTACACGTAGGGCTGGGCGTCCGGATCGGGAAGAGCGTACTGGAGCCACGGAGGCAGCATGATCATCCCGCCGGTGAACAGACACAACCCTGCGACGACGGCGAGCAGACGCACCCGGCGAGCGTAGGTCCCGGTCCGACCGGTCACCATCGCTCGACCCGGGCGCGGCGCTCCGCCATCCTGGTACCGGACCGCCCCCCGGCGGCTCCCCGGACGAGACGCGCCGTACCCGGAACGCCAAGACGACGCATCCCCTCCGGAAGGGAGCTCGTCATGGCATGGATCTACCTCGTGGTCTCCGGTGTGCTGGAGACGGTGTGGGCCGCGGCGCTGTCGCAGAGCCGCGGGTTCAGCAGGCTCGGCGCGTCGCTGCTGTTCGCGGGCGCGCTGGCTCTGAGCATGACCGGGCTGGCCCTGGCGTTGCGCGACCTGCCCGTCGGCACCGCGTACGCCGTGTGGGTCGGCATCGGCGCGGTCGGCACCGCGCTCTACGGCATGGCGGCCCTCGGCGAGCCGGCGACGACGGCGCGGCTGCTGTGCCTGCTCGCGATCGTCGCGGGTGTGGTGGGGCTGAAGGTCCTGCACTGACGGGCCTGCACCGACCCGGGAACGACGGCGGGGCCGGCACCCCGTGAGGAGTACCGGCCCCGCCGCCGTGGGAGCCCCTTACTCGAAGGGTCCGTCCTTCAGCAGCCCACCGGCCGGCCCCTCGACGAAGCGGGGGTCGGCCTGCGGGATCTCGGTGTCGGTGCCGTTGACGCCGTCGGGCCGGTTGCTCGACGAGACGGCGTCGGCCGAGTCGAAGAAGCCGTAACCGAGGGTGTCGGTGGTCTCCAGCACCGCGTCCAGGCCCTGGGTCGGGCTCTGCGTGCTGGGGTAGCCGTGCTCGGCGTCGGTGTCCGTGTCGGCCGAGGCGATCCCGGCCAGCGGGAAGGCCACCGCGGCGAGCGCGCCGACGGCGATGAGGGAGCGTCGCATCCGGTTCTGCATCGAATCCGTCCTTCGGTGTGGGGAGCTGGCCGTTCACACTAACGGCCTAGAGTGGTGCGGCGTAGGCACTCGCCGCGGCGGCGTCACATGTTGTCGGCGCCGGCCTTGATCGCCTTCCGGATGCGGTTGTAGGTCCCGCACCGGCAGATGTTGCGGATGTCGTCGAGCGCCTCGTCGTCGATCGAGCGCCCCTCGGCCGAGCAGCGCTTGACCAGGTCGATCGCCGCCATGATCTGGCCGGGCTGGCAGTACCCGCACTGGGCGACGTCGTGGTCGATCCAGGCCTGCTGCATCGGGTGCAGCTTCTCGCCGTCGGCGATCCCCTCGATCGTGGTGATCTCGTCGGACTCCGAGATCGCCCCGACCGGGACCGAGCACGGGTTGAAGGCCTTGCCGTTGATGTGGCTCGTACAGGCCTTGCAGACGTTGATGCCACAGCCGTACTTCGGCCCGGTCACCCCCAGCAGGTCCCGCAGGACCCAGAGCACCCGGACGTCGTCCTCGACGTCGACGGTGACCTTCTCGCCGTTGACCGTGAAGGTGTGGGAAGGCATGTCAGTCTCCTCAGCGGGCGAAGGCGAGGCCGTTGGTCGGCGACGGCGGCACGGGCGGGATCGTCGGGTAGGGCTCGAACGGCAGCGGCTCGTTGTGCAGGATCGGGAACTGCGTCGGCACCGTGCCGGTGGCGCGCGCGTAGGCGCAGGCGATCGCGCCGCAGGTCGCGGCGACGCCGAACTCGCCGGCACCGCCGGGCTCGGGGGCCTCCGAGTCCTCGATGAGCACGATGTTCATCTCGGGCGGGGTGTTCCACTGCCGGGTGTAGAAGTAGTTGTCCCAGCTCGCCTCGACGAAGTGCCCGTCGACCAGGTGCAGGCCCGCGGTCAGCGTCATCGCGATCGCGTCGTTGATCCCACCCATGATCTGGGCCTTGAAGCCGAGCGGGTTGATGACCAGGCCACCGTCGACGGCGAAGACAGCCTTGGTCACGCGCGGACCGGTCCGCGCCTGGCGGACCTTCCGGTCGACGGTCTGCGGGCGGCAGTCGATCTCGACCAGGCAGGCGGCGAACCCCTTGTACTCGACGTGGAACCCGATGCCCTGCGCCGTGCCGTCGGGCATCGACCGGCCCCAGTCGCCCTCCTCCGCGACCTTGTCGAGCACCGCGCGCATGGCGTCGTTGCGGAGGAACTCGCGGCGGAACTCGTAGGAGTCCTTGCCCATCTTCTCGGCGATGCGGTCGACGATCAGGTCGCGGGCGGTGCAGACGTCGGGCGAGTACACATTGCGCATCGAGCCGGTGTTGAACCGCATGTCGACCTCGTTGAGCAGCCGGGTCTGGACACCGAAGTCGTACGGCGTGGCCTGGGTCAGCTCCCAGATCGCCTCCGCGACCGAGACCTGCCCCAGCGGGGCCTTCGCGGCGGCCGCGGTGACGGCGTCGCCGAAGCCGTGCCCGAAGTCGCAGGCGACGCCGGTGTGGCGCTGCTCGAAGCTGACGACGGACTCCCCCGAGACGACCGCCCGGATCCGGGAGGTGGCCATCGGGTGCACCCTGCCCTGGCGGGAGTCGTCGGCGCGCGACCAGATCAGCTTGACCGGCTTGCCGAGCTTCTGCGAGATCTCGGCGGCCTCCTTGGCCGCGTCGCCGAAGAGACGACGACCGAACGAGCCGCCGCCCGGGACGATGTGGATGGTGACCGCGTTGACCGGCAGCCCGAGCTGCTCGGCGATGTCGTGCTGCACGGTGATCGGGATCTTCAGCGAGGTCCAGATCTCGCATCTGCCGTCCCGGACATCGGCGATCGCGGTGTTGGTCTCCAGGGCCGAGCTGCTGCGGAAGTAGAAGGTGAAGTCGCCCTCGACGGTCTCCCCCGGCACCGACGGGACCGCCAGCGGCAGCTCGGCCGCCCGCACCTTCTGCAGCACGGACTCGTCGCTCTCGCCCTCGACGGTGCCGGCGTCCCACCGCACGCGCAGCGCGTTCACCCCGTCGACGGCCTGGCCGTAGGTGTGCGCGCGCACGGCGACGCCGGTGGCGCAGTCGACGACGTCGGTGACGCCCGGCATGGAGCGGACCTCGTCGGCGTTCGCGACCGACAGCGGGGCGCAGTTCAGGCCGGGGCCGCGGCAGATCACCGTCGGTAGCGCGTCGGGGATCTTCAGGTCGGCGATGAACTGCTTGCGCCCGGTGACGATGTCGCGGGCCTGGGCGTTGCGCCGGTCGGTCCCGATGACCGTGAACTCCTCGCGCGGCTTGAGCACGACCTCGACCGAGCGGGTGGCGTCGACGGCCGCGGCCTCGGTGAGCTCGCCGAACGGGATCGCGCTGCCCCCGGCGCCGGTGACGAGCCCGGCACGGCTGGTGAGCGTGTTCGCGTCCTGCTGGAGGAGGGCGGCGGCCGCGTCCAGCAGCCTGCCCTTGGCGATCGCCGCGGCGACCCGGATCGGGGTGTAGGTCGAGAACGTCGTGCTGGAGCCGCCGGTGAGCTGGTTGAACACCAGCTCGGGGCGCGAGTCGGCCAGGGTGACCCTGACCTGGTCCGGGTCGAGGTCCATCTCCTCCGCGATGATCATCGCGGTCGAGGTGATGATCCCCTGCCCGTTGTCCGACCGCGGCAGCTCGAACGACACGGTGCCGTCCCGGTTCACCTCCACCCGGACCAGCGCCGAGGTCGGGCGGGACGAGTCTCGGATGGCATCGAGCAGGTCGTAGGCGTCGGCGACCTGGGGCGGCGACGGGATCGCCGCGGCCGAGGCCCCCGGCGGGGCGAACAGCTGCTGGCGGCCGACCTCGGCCGCGACGACCAGTGTGGGGGCGGCGACCAGGTAGCCGAGGAACCGGCGACGACTGACGTCGCGGCGTTCGGCGCGTGCACGAGTCGGGGCAGACATCGTTGTCCTCTCCTTCGCTCCGTGGCCCGGGAGGGGAGCGGCCGACGGAGTCCGTTGGAGAGCGGAACGAGGGTGGCCGTGGTCGTGATGCGGACGACGATGTGACCCACGCGACTCGACGAAACCCGCACATCGCCGCCCCTGGGTGCACCTACCTCCGCATACGCGGCAGCGATGTGTCTCACAAGTCCGAATCAGGAGGTTGCGTGACGGATATTCCGTTCACCTGTTCGAGCGAGCATCACTACCAACTTCAGTGGGTAGGCCGAGCGGCGCGCAGCAGCCGGACGAAGGTCCAGGGCAGCACGACCAGCGCACCCAGGACACCGACGATCCCGGCGACGATGATCGCCCAGTGCCCGGCGCCCGGCTCCGAGGGCACCGCGAGGCCTACGGCCAGCACCAGCGCCGGCACGGCGACGATCCCCGGCCACACCAGGGTGCCGAGCCACTTCTCCCCGACCGTCCAGGAGCGACCGGTCCACAGCATCACGACGCCGGCGAGCCAGCCGACGACGGGCAGTACGAAACCACCCAGCATCAGCATCAGGACGGTGAGAACGGGGTAGGCGTCCGGGTCACCGGGGCGGGTGGGTTCCGGGGTGGTGGTCATCGTGGTCATCTCCAGCTCCTCGTGTGGGGGTGTGTACCCACTGTCGCGGCGGAGAGCGGTCGGCCACATCGGAGCCGGGAATGATCCGCGGCCTCGGACCACGGTCGGAGGTGGGCGGAGATCACTCCGCCCGCGCGAGCACGGCCGCGCCGGGCCCCACGAGCTCCCCCGGCCGGACCGGCCTCCCCGAGACCGCGAGGAGCAGGGCCAGCGCCGTCCCGGTCACCTCCGTGCCGGACCCGATCACGAGGTCGGCGTCGGTCGCCCGCAGACAGAGGCCGGAGACGGTCTCGCGGGCGCCCCCGAACGACACCGACGTGCGGGCCTGCACCTGCACGGCACCGGCGACGGCGGCGGGTCCGTAGGGCCGGACGATCCCCAGCGGACGTCGGATGTCCTCGCCGTGCACCACCATCTCGACCCAGCGGGTCGCCAGCGGGGCCGGCGGCGTGGCGGTCAGCGGCAAGCAGGCCGCGAACCGCCGCAGGGTCTCCTCGGGAGTGGCGCCGCGCTCGCGCGCGACACCGGCCGCGTTCTGCCGGTCGAAGTCCATGCGGGCGCGCAGCATGCCGAGGACGAACCGGGTCCGGGTGGTCCGGGCGGTGTCGACGAGGTGCGCGAGCACGTCGTGGACGGTCCATCCGGGACAGAGCGACGGCGTGTCCCACCGGTCGTCGGGGAGGTCCCGGAGGTCGGCGAGCAGCGCGGCGCGCTCGGCGTGGACGAGCTTCCAGACATCGGTCACGGTGGGGCCTCCCGGGTGGTGAGCGGATCGTCGACCACCACAGGGACCGCCCGGCCCTCGGGAACTCATCGCGCCAACGACAGAGGGCCGGACCCCCGACCCGGGGATCCGGCCCTCTGACCTGGCGGTAGCGGTGGGATTTGAACCCACGGAGGCGTGAACCTCACGCGCTTTCGAGGCGCGCTCCTTCGGCCGCTCGGACACGCTACCGCCGACAAGGTTACTCCAGGCTCAGTCACGGTCGACGGACGGGGTCCGACCGAAGAACTCGCGCAGCAGGGCGGCTGCTTCACCTGCACGGACCCCGCCGACGACCTCGGGCCGGTGCGCGAGCCGACGGTCGCGCAGCACGTCCCACAGCGAGCCGGCGGCGCCGGTCTTCGGCTCCCACGCCCCGAACACGACGCGCTCGACCCGGGCCAGCCCGATCGCGCCGGCGCACATCGTGCACGGCTCGACGGTCACGGCGAGGGTCGTCCCGGTCAGCCGCCACTCCCCCACGACGGCGGCGGCGGCACGCAGGGCGAGCACCTCGGCGTGCGCGGTCGGGTCGCCGGTGGCCTCGCGGGCGTTGCAGGCCGCGGCGAGCTCGGTGCCGTCGGCGGCGAGCACGACCGCGCCGATCGGGATGTCCCCGGTCGCCGCGGCGCCGCGTGCGACGTCGAGGGCGCGGCCCAGCGCGAGCCGGTCGGCCGAGCGGAACACTCAGGAGCCGACGAGCTCGTCCAGCGCAGCCGCGAACCCGCACCGGCGGGCGATGGTGTCCAGCTGCTCGTCGGGGTAGAGCTCGAGGTCGGAGACGAGGATCTCCAGCTCGTCGGCGGGCAGACCGAGGTCGGCCACGATGCCCAGGTCACCCTCGGGCCAGGCGTCGTCGAGGGCGTCGTCGTCCGGCGGGAGCTCGACGCGGAGCAGGTCGAGCACGTCGGCGGCGATGTCGTAGTCCAGCGCGGCGACGGCGTCGGAGATCAGCAGCCGCACCCCGCCCGCGGACGGGCGGATCAGGACGAAGAACTCGTCGTCGACGTCGAGCAGGCCGAGCACCGCGCCGGTGGAACGCTGCGCGCGCAGCGCGGCGATCGCCGCGTCGAGATCCACGAGCGCCTCGGAGCCCAGCCGGACACAGCGCCAACGACCCTCCTCCCGGATCGCGGCGACCGCGAATCCGGGCAGGGCGGCGCCACGGGTGTCCGGGGCTGCCTCAACGCTCTGTGTGGGCACGCGTCAACGGTACGTCGCTCCGGGCTTGTGAGTCACGCCACGACCAGGTACGCGTGGTCACACCGGGCCTGCGGGCGCCGGACGGGCTCCGGTCAGCGACGATCGGTCCATGCCCATCACGCCCGCCTCGGTCGCGGGGCTCCCCGGCGGCCTGCTCGAGGCCGCCCGCGTCCTGCAGCCGCGGACGGTGGCGCTGCGGCGCGAGCTGCACCGCGCCCCGGAGCTCGGACTGCACCTTCCCCGTACCCGGGACGCGGTGCTGCGCGCCCTCGACGGGCTGCCGTTGCGGATCCGCACGGGCGGCTCGTGCACGTCGGTGACCGCGGTCCTCGACGGCGACCGTCCCGGACCGACGGTGCTCCTGCGGGGTGACATGGACGCGCTGCCGCTGCCCGAGGACACCGGGCTGGACTTCGCCTCGGGCACCGACGGCGTCATGCACGCCTGCGGGCACGACACCCACACCGCGATGCTCGCCTCGGCCGCGCGGCTGCTCGCGGACCGGCGGGACCGCATCGCCGGCCGGGTGGTGTTCATGTTCCAGCCGGGCGAGGAGGGGTTCCACGGCGCCCAGCACATGATCGACGAGGGAGTGCTCGACGAGGACCCCGAGCTGGCCTACGCCCTGCACATCTCCTCGACCGTGCCGACGGGGCAGCTCCACCACCGGCCGGGCCCCATCATGGCGGCCGCGGACGTGCTCCGGGTCCGGGTGACCGGCCGCGGCGGGCACGCCTCGGCCCCGCAGGACGCCTGCGACCCGGTCCCCGCCGCCGCGGCGATGGTCGGGGGCCTGCAGACCCTGCTGACCCGCCGGGTCGGGCCGCAGGAGTCAGCGGTGCTCACCGTGTCCCGGATCGAGGCGGGCACCACCGACAACGTGATCCCGGAGACCGCGCTGCTGACCGGGACGCTGCGGACGTTGTCGGAGCCGGTGCGCGCGCTGCTGCACCAGGCGGTCATCGAGCACTGCCGGCACACCGCGCTGGCCTACGGCTGCACGGCCGAGGTGGAGATCGTCCCGGGCTACCCGGTCACCCGCAACGACGACCGGGCGACCGCCGGGCTGGTGCGCGTCGCGGAGAAGGTGCTCGGCCGCGGCGCCTGCGTCGCCATGCCGGATCCGCTGATGGGCGCGGAGGACTTCTCCTACGTGCTGGACCGGGTGCCGGGCTCGCTGGCCTTCCTGGGGGCACGGCCGCCGTCGGTCGATCCCGCCCTCGCCCCGCCGAACCATTCGAACCGGGTGGTGTTCGACGAGGCGGCGTTCCCGGCCGGGGTCGCCGTGTACGCCGGTCTCGCCCTGGCCGCGACGGGCTGAACACGCGACGGCGCCGCGCCCCCGGAAGGAGCGCGGCGCCGTCGGTGCGGTCGCTCAGGCGGTCTCGTCGGCCGAGCCGGCGGAGACGCGGCCGTAGCCCTTCCAGTTGCGCTGGGCGTAGGCGGCCAGCGCGGAGGTGACCGCCAGGCCCACCCCCGTGCTCGCGATGATCGACAGGAAAACGGCGCTCGACACAGCCATGACGGCTCCTCCTCACACGGGCACGCGCCGGGTCCGGTGACCGGGTCCGGATGACCCGGGCGGAGTCGCGACGCTTGCGAGTCCCACGGGCGCCATCTGCGCCCGTCGACCACGGTCCCACGTCGAAAAAGCGCTGTCCCGCCTGCGGAAGCACCGATTCGGATGACTCCGCTCACAGCCACGACGACGCCCCATCCGGCAATGGACGCGGCGCCTCGTTAACGTCGAGGAGAATTGTTCAAGCAATCGGACAGAACGCCACGGACCGACAGTTCTACGACGAAAGCGTCACCGTGGCGTGCCCAGTCGCCAGGGGGAACGAGTGGACGACACAGCAGACGGGGCGGTCGACGGCGTCACCGTCACCGACCCCGCGACCATGCGCCGCGCGGTTGCTGCGGCCGCGGTCGGCAATATCACCGAATGGTTCGACTTCGGTGTCTACGGCTATCTCGCCACGACCATCGAGGCCGAGTTCTTCCCGCCCGGGCCGCTGTCCCAGGTGGCGGTGTTCGCGACCTTCGCGGTCGCCTTCTTCTTCCGCCCGCTCGGCGGACTGTTCTTCGGCCCGCTGGGCGACCGCATCGGCCGGACCAAGGTCCTGTCGATCACGGTCATCCTGATGGCGCTGGGCACGTTCCTGATCGGCCTCATCCCGTCCTACGCCTCGATCGGGCTGGCCGCGCCGATCCTGCTCGTCGCCGCCCGTGTCCTGCAGGGCTTCTCCACCGGCGGTGAGTACGCCGGTGCCATGACCTTCATCGCCGAGTACGCGCCCGACCGTCGTCGCGGGTACTTCGGCAGCTTCCTCGAGCTCGGCACGTTCGTCGGCTACGCCCTCGGCGCCACCATCGCCTCGGTGCTGCCGCTGCTGCTCAGCCCGGAGAACATGTCCAGCTGGGGCTGGCGGATCCCGTTCTTCGTCGCGCTGCCGCTGGGCATCGTCGGGGTGTACCTGCGGGTCAGGCTGGAGGAGACCCCGGCGTTCCAGACCATGCTCTCGGAGTCCGAGGAGCGCGAGGGCACCCAGGTGAAGGACGGCCTCAAGCTGATCTTCACGAGGTACCTGCCGACCTTCGTCATGGTCGGCGGCGTCGTCGTCGCCTGGAACGTCACGAACTACATGCTCACCAGCTACATGCCGACCTACCTGGAGACCACGGTCGACCAGCACGGCGGCACCTCGATCGACTCCACGACGTCGTCGTGGCTGCAGATCGTCGTGCTGTGGCCGGCGGTGTTCGTGATCCCGCTGCTCGGGAGGCTCTCCGACCGGATCGGGCGCAAACCGATCATGTGGACCGGAGCCGGCGGGCTGATCGTGCTCGGCATCCCGATGATCCTGCTGATGCAGAACGGCTCGATCCCCTCGGTGTTCCTCGGGCTGCTGCTCATGGGCCTGCTGCTGATCTGCTTCTCCGCCACCAGCCCCTCGACCCTGCCGGCGCTGTTCCCGACCCAGATCCGCTACGGCGGTCTGTCGATCGCGTTCAACATCTTCGTGTCCGCGTTCGCCGGGACCGTGTCGCTGGTGATGTCCGCGGTCGTCCTCGCCACCGGGGACCTGCTGTGGCCGGGCTACTACCTGATGGCCGCCGGGGTGATCGGGGTCGTCACGCTGCTGTTCCTGCCCGAGACGGCGCGGCGCCCGCTGCGCGACGGGCAGCCGTCGGCGTCGTCGCCGGAGGAGGCCCGCGAGATCGCCAGGGAGCTGGCCGCGCGCTGATCACCGGTTGCTGATCACCGGTTGTCGGAGGCGGGGAGCGACGGCAGGCTGAACGCGTGCTGCCGCTCCCCGACCTGTTGCGGGCCCTCGACTCCGGGGAGCTCTCGCCCTCCGAGCACGTCGACGACGTGCTGTCCCGGCTGCAGTCCGACACCACCGGCAGCGTCGTCGCCCTCGACGCCGACCGGGCCCGGGAACGCGCCGCCGAGCTGACCGCGCTGTCCGCCGCGGGCCGACGGCTGGGGCCGCTGCACGGCGTCGCCGTCGGGATCAAGGACCTCGTCGACGTCGCCGGGCTGCCGACCCGGTGCGGCTCGCGGCTGCTGGCCGACGCCGGGCCCGCGGCCGCCGACGCGCCGGTGGTGACGATGCTGCGGGCCGCCGGAGCCGTGGTCGTCGCGAAGCTCCACACCCACGAGTTCGCCTACGGCCCCACCGGCGACGTCGCGGCCACGGGCCCGGCCCGCAACCCGCACGACCCGTCCCGGATCACCGGCGGCTCGTCCTCCGGGCCCGCCGCGGCCGTCGCCGCCGGGCACCTCGCGCTGACCGTCGGGACCGACACCGGGGCGAGCGTGCGGACCCCGGCCGCGCTGTGCGGCGTCGCCGGGCTGAAGCCGCGGCGCGGGGCCATCCCGGGCGAGCGGGTGTTCCCGCTCGCCGAGTCGTTCGACACGGTCGGGCTGCTGGCCGCCGACGCCGCCTCGCTCGCCGTCGCCCGCACCGCGCTCGGGGAGCCCGGCGCGTCAGCCGCGGCGGTGCTGCCCCGGATCGGCGTCGCCGGCGACGACTGGTGGCGCCCGCACGACCCGGTGATCGCCGACGCCGTCCGCGCCGCCGCCGACGCGCTCACCGCGCTCGGCGCACCCGTCGCTGCCCAGGACACCCCCGGCGTCGCCGAGCTCGCCGCCACCTACCCCGTGATCACCGGCGCGGAGGCCTACGCGACGCACCGGCACTGGTTCACCGAGCGCCGCGACGAGTACCAGCCCGCGACCGCCGCCCGGCTCGCCCCGCACGCCGAGGTGCCCACGCACGTCTACGTCGACGCCCGGCGCGAGCGCCGCCGGATCGGGCGCGCCCTGCTCGACCGGCTCGGGGCCTCCTGCGACGTGCTGCTCTGCCCCACCACCCGGCTGCGGGCCACCCCGATCGGCGCGACCGAGCACGACGGGGTGCCGGTGCTGCCGTCGATGCTGCAGCTGACCTCGCCGTTCAACCTGCTCGACCGGCCCGTCGTCGCGCTGCCGGTGCCGGTGCCGGGGCTGCCGGCCGGGGTGCAGCTGGTGGGGATCACCGTCGGCGAGGACGTGCTGCTGGGGCTGGCGCGGGCGCTGGAGGGGGCTCTGCGGTGATCCTGCCGGTGGCCGTGGCCCGCGGAGTGGCCGAGGGCGACGTCGATCGTGTCTACCGCCGGTGGGCGCGCTCCCGGATTGTCGCCGGCTCGACGCTGCGGACCGCGGCCGGGGTCGTCGAGGTCGTCGCCGTGGAGGAGGTGGACCCGGCCGCCATCACCGACGACGACGCCCGCGCCGCCGGTGAGCAGTCGGCCGACCGGGTGCGCCGCGCGTTCCGCGGGGCTCCCTCGGACCCGGTGTTCCGCATCCGGCTGCGCTTCGCCGGGACCGACCCGCGGGAGTCGCTGCGGGAGGCGACCGGGGACCTCGACGACGTCGTCGCGACCCTGGACCGGATGGACCGCCGGTCGCGGCGCGGGCCCTGGACCCGGCCCACGCTGCGGCTGGTCGCCGAGCTGCCCGGGGTCCGGGCCGCCGAGCTCGCGGAGCGGGCCGGACGGGACACCCTCGCCTTCAAGCGCGACGTCCGCGCGCTCAAGGAGCTGGGCCTGACCGAGAGCCTGGAGACCGGCTACCGGCTGTCCCCCCGCGGGGCCGCGCTGCTCGCCCGTCGATGATCGCCGACTGTGGAGCGTGCAGCGCAGGTCCCTCGCCCCGGCACTCCCCACACGGTGATCACCGGGCCGGGAGGTGCGAGAGGGTGGAGTCCGCGCGGGGCCGGGAACGGGTGGTCTCTACCCTCGTGACGCATGCGAGCGGTGTGCGTGCTGGGGACCGGACTGATCGGTGGGTCGCTGATGCGGGCCGCGGCCCGCGCCGGGCGTGAGGTCTGGGGCACGGCCGCGTCCGAGCCGACCGCGGCCGCCGCCGTCGCCGACGGGTTCGACGTCACCACCGACACCGACGCCGCGCTGGCCCGGGCCGCCGAGGCCGACGCGCTGGTCGTCGTGTGCGTCCCGCTGACCGCGCTGGAGACGGTGCTGCGCCGGGTCGACGCGGTCGCCCCCACCTGCCGGCTCACCGACGCGGTCAGCGTGAAGGTGCCCGTCGCGGACGCGGTCGCCCAGTTCGCGCCGCGCACCCGGTTCGTGGGCGGGCACCCGATGGCCGGCACGGCCGAGTCCGGCTGGTCCGCCGGGTCCGCGGAGCTGTTCACCGACGCCGCCTGGGTGGTCGCCGCCGACGACGGTCTCGACGTCGACGTGTGGCGCGACGTCGCCGAGCTGGCCTGGGACTGCGGGTCCCGGGTGGTGCCCGCGGCCGTCGACGAGCACGACGTCGCCGTCGCGCGGATCTCGCACCTGCCGCACCTGTTCGCCGCGGTGCTCGCCTCCGTCGGTGCCGGGGAGCAGGGTGACGATCTCGCCCTCGCCCTGTCCGCGAGCTCGTTCGCCGACGGCACCCGGGTCGCCGGGACCCGCCCCGAGCTGGTGCTGGCGATGTGCGAGGGCAACCGGGGCGCGCTGCTCGCCGCCGTCGACGACGCGCTGGGCCGGCTCGGCGCGATGCGCGGGGCGCTGGCCTCCACCGGCGGGCTGGCCGCGACCGTCCGCTCCGGGCACGAGGCGCGGATGCGGTGGGCCTCCACCCGCGAGCCGCTGGAGGTGCCGGTCGACCTCGACGCCCCGGACGTGTTCGCCGAGCTGCGCGAGCTCGGCCGCCGCGGCGACGTCGTCGAGCCGGTGAAGCGCTAGAGGCTCACCCGGGACGCGACGCCCGGGTAGTCCAGGACGAACCCGTCGTCGTCGACGGTCATGTCGGCGACGAACGACCCGGCGGCGAAGCGGACGACACCGGGTGTGCCGGGGGACCCGGCCGTCACGGTGCGGTAGGTCTGCTCGGTGTTCTCGACCGTCAGCGTCGGGAGGTCGACGAACACCATCGGCAGCACGTGCTCGGCGGGCTCGCGGTGCAGGGCGAGGCGCCGGAGCGGCAGCGCGTTGAACACCGGGCTGAAGGCCAGGTCGACGTCGCGGGCGCCGCCGAAGTGGCCGCGGCTGCCGCCGGAGCCGTCGTCGACCAGCCAGACGCCGTCGGTGCTGCGCGAGAGCGTGAGCTGCTGCTCCCCCTCGGCGGTGGCGACGTCGACGGCGAGCCGTGACAGCGTCCCGTCACCCGCGACGACGAGCCGGTAGGACGCGGTGAGCACCCCGCCCTCCCCGCCACGGATGATCCGGCCGACGGCACGGAAGCCGCCGGCAGTGGTCGTGATGCGCGCCGACTCCGTGCCCGCGGCGCCGTCGGTCTCGGGGTCGGATCGCCAGGTCAGCATGACCGCCACGCAGGTCACCTCCGGATCATCGATGTCGCCGCACACCGAACCACACCGCCGCCCGGACCATACGAACGGGTGATGATCGGATGCCCCTCAGCCCGGCTCCCGGCGCACGTCGACGGCCTCGACGTCGTCGCGGATCCCGCGGAACACCGGCTGCCGCAGCCGGCCCGCCGCCGTCCACCCGAGGTGGGCGACCTCGACGACGACCGTCGGGGAGCACCAGTGGGCGTCCGCGGCGTCGGGCCGGGGCGGGAGCTGCGCGAACGGCGACTCCGGCACCTCGGTCAGCCGGGCGGCGAGCAGGTCCTGCACCGCCGCCCCGGCCAGCCCGGACCCGACCCGGCCGGCGAACTCCAGACCGTCCGGGCCGGGGACACCGAGCAGCAGCGCCCCGACCCGACCGCCACCGCCGCCGCGCTCGGGCTTCCACCCGCCCACCACACAGGACTGCGACTGCCGGTGGGCGATCTTCACCCAGTCCGGGCTGCGCCGGCCCGGCCGGTACCGCGAGTCCTCCCGCTTGGCGACGACGCCCTCCAGCCCGCGCGACGCCGTCACCTCCAGCAGGGCGGCCCCGTCCGGGTAGAGCGGGGACGCCTCGACGTGCGGGGTGGCGGCGAGGTCGAGCCGCTCCAGGGTGGCCCGGCGCTCGGACAGCGGGCGGTCGAGCAGCGGCACCCCGTACAGGCGCAGCACGTCGAACACCATGAAGGTGACCGGACGCCCGCCCGCGGGACCGTGGATCCGGTGGGCCAGCGCGGCGAAGCTGGGGACACCGCCGTCGAGCAGCACCACCTCGCCGTCGAGGAGCACGTCCGGGGCGAGGTCCACCAGACCGGCGAGCTCGGGGAAGTTCGCGGTGACATCGCGGCCGGAACGGGTACGCAGACGCAGTGCTGGCTCGCCACCGCCATCGGTGACCTCGGCCAGCACGCGCATGCCGTCCCACTTGACCTCGAACGACCAACCGGTGCCGGTCGGGAGGGGTCCGGGGGTGGCGAGCATGGGCTGCACACCGTCATGCTGTCACCATCGACGGCACGCGAGGGGGGACCGCATGCGCGCGATCTGGAGCGGGGCCGTGTCCTTCGGGCTGGTCAGCGTCCCGATCAAGGTCTATTCGGCGACGACCAACCACGACGTCCGGTTCCACCAGGTCCACGGCGAGGACGGTGGCCGCATCCGCTACAAGCGGACCTGCGAGGTGTGCGGCGAGGAGGTCACCTACGCCGACATCGTGAAGGGCTTCGAGACCCCCGACGGCGAGCTGATCACCCTCGACGACGCCGACCTCGCGTCGCTGCCCGTGAAGACGGGGCACGAGATCGACGTGATCGAGTTCGTGCCGAACGACCAGATCGACCCGATGCTCTTCGACAAGAGCTACTACCTCGAACCGGAGACCAAGGCCGCCAAGCCCTACGCGCTGCTGCGCGAGGCGCTCGAGGAGACCGACCGCACCGCCGTGGTGAAGGTGGCGCTGCGCCAGCGCGAGACCCTCGCCCTGCTGCGGGTGCG
Organism: Pseudonocardia sp. Ae717_Ps2; assembly: GCF_001932475.1. Taxonomy (NCBI): domain Bacteria; kingdom Bacillati; phylum Actinomycetota; class Actinomycetes; order Pseudonocardiales; family Pseudonocardiaceae; genus Pseudonocardia; species Pseudonocardia sp. Ae717_Ps2. The sequence goes on along the minus strand of NZ_MCIS01000001.1, from coordinate 6,158,545 downwards.
CGGCAAGGCGATCGTGCTCCAGACCCTCATCTGGCAGGACGAGATCCGTGAGCCGGACTTCGACATCCTGGACAACGACGTCGACCTCAAGCCGCAGGAACTGAAGATGGCCTCGTCGCTGGTCGAGAGCATGGGCGCGGACTTCGACCCGTCGGAGTTCCACGACGAGTACCGCGACGCGATGGCCGACCTGATCGAGGCGAAGAAGTCCGACGGCGAGGCCCGCCCGGCGCCCGCCGCGGAGGCCGCCGACGACGGCGGGGACTCGATGAGCGACCTGCTGTCCGCGCTGCAGGCCAGTGTGGACGCGGCACGGTCGACGAAGTCGGACTCCGGTTCCGGATCGGGTTCCGGGCCGGGTTCAGGATCGGGTTCCGGATCAACGGAGAAGAAGACCCCGGCCCGGCGGTCCTCCTCCCGGCCGAAGAAGACCGCGGACAAGGACACGGACACGAGCGGCGACGCCACCGGCACCGACGACGCGACGCCCGCGAAGTCGACCACCACGCGTCGGCGGTCGACGAAGAAGACCGCCTGACCGGCGTCCCTCACGGGCCGAAGCTGGACTCCGGCGGGGTCTGGTCGTTCTGCAGGGCGCCGAACAGCGCCTGGGCCCGGGTGCGGTCCCAGCGCAGGTTCGACCCGCCCGCACTGCCGCCGATCGGGACGGTCGTCTGCACGCCGTCGCCACCGGAGACGCCCTTCATCCCCCAGGCCAGGCCGGCGAGGTTCCAGATGTGGTCGGAGTCGTCGACGGTGATCGTCCCGGTCACCGCGGACGCCAGCGGGACCATCCGGAACGGGTTGATCAGGGTGAGCGGGCTGGTGGCCTTGCCGAGCAGCGCGGAGAGGAACTCGCGCTGCCGCTTGACCCGGTCGAAGTCCGAACCGGGCGTCGCGCGGGTGCGGACGTAGCCGAGCGCGGTCGTCCCGTCGAGTTCCTGGCAGCCGGCCTGGATGTTCAGCCCGGCCTTCGGGTCGTCGATCGCGCGGGGGACGCACATGTCCACCCCGCCGACGGCGTCGACCGCGCCGACGAACCCGCCGAAGCCGACCTCGACGTAGTGGTCGATGTGCAGGCCGGTGGCACCCTCGACCGTCGCGACCAGCAGCTCCGGCCCGCCGAACGCGAACGCCGCGTTGACCTTGTTGCTGCCCTTCCCGGGGATGGGCAGGTAGGAGTCGCGCGGGATGGAGACGAGCACGCTCCCGGAGCTCCCGGTGTGCAGCAGCATGATCGTGTCGGTGCGCTGGCCCGCCGCATCGCCGGTGGCGAGGCGCTCCTCGTCCTCGGCGGAGAGTCCCTCGCGGCTGTCCGAGCCCACGATCAGGTAGTTCGTCCCCGACGACGACGCCTGGGAGTCCGCGGGCAGCGCCTGCACCCGGGTCATGTTCTGGTCGAGGTAGACGCCGAACCCGACGATCGCGACCAGCAACAGGATCAGTACGGCCTTCCAGCGCCCGCGGGTGGCCCGGCCGACGCGGCGCCAGTCCGGCATCGACGGGCCACGGGTGACCCGGCCGTCGCGGGGCGCCTGCGACGCGGGATGCACCCCGGCCCCGGCTCCTCCGGCTCCGGATCCGGCGGGGCGCGGCATGACCGGGCGCGCCGGCGCGGCGGCCCGGGTCGGCGGCGGTGCCCCGGCGGCGCGGCCGGGCGGCGGCTTGCGCAGCGGTCCGCGGCCCCCGCGCGAGGGCGGTGACCCGGGCTGCTGCTGCGGCGGGGACGGCGGCGGGAGCGGACGGCCCCCGTGACCGGGCAGCGGGTTGCGGGGCTGGTTCGTCCAGCCGGGACTGCCGGGCCGGGCGGGACGGCCACCGCGCGGTGGCTCGCCCTGCGGCGGACGCCCGCCCGCGGGGGGCGGGCCGCGGAAGTCTCCGGCCATGCCTGTCCCACCCTCCGATCCGCCCGGGGTCAGGGCGCTGGTCGCCGACGATACTGCGCACCGGCGTTTCGGGGACGCCGGACGCGAGGGGCACCCCGTCGACCTGCGGTTCCACCCGACCGGGTCCGCGGGGGATGATCGTCGCCGATGGACCTCCCCCTGCACGAGGACGACCTGGACGCCGAGGGCGTGATCCGGGCGTCGGCGATCACCCCGCACCGCCCGGACATGCCGTCCGCGGCGGTGCTGTGCTGGTTCCCCGAGGTCGTCGCCGACGTCGGGACACGCTCCGCGGCGGTGACCGTGCTGCGCAGCGAGCTCGGCCGCAGCCCGGTCTGGCGCACGACCGGGCCCGGCGGGACACCGGTCGCGGTGCTGCACCCGGGCGTCGGCGCGCCGCTGGCGGCGATGTTCCTGGAGCACCTCGCGGCGCTGGGCGTCCGCACCGTCGTCGGGGTCGGGGGTGCCGGGGCGCTGCGGCACGAGCTGACGCTGGGGCACGCCGTCGTCCTGGGCAGCGCACTGCGCGACGAGGGCACCTCGTTCCACTACCAGCCGCCGTCGCGCACGATCGACGCCGACCCGGACGGCGTCGACGCGGTGGCCCGGACCCTGGCGGGGGCCGGGGTGCCGTACGTCGTCGGGCGGTGCTGGACCACCGACGCGGTGTTCCGGGAGACCCCGGCGCGGGTCGCGCGACGCCGCGACGAGGGCTGCGCGGTGGTCGACATGGAGGCGTCCGCGCTGGTCGCGGCCGCGCGCCGGATCGGGGTCGGCTACGGCCAGGTGTTCCTCGCCGCGGACTCGCTCGCCGGGCCGGAGTGGGAGCACCGCGGCTGGACCGATGCCCGCGAGGCCCGGGCCGGCCTGTTCGGCCTGGCGCTGGCCGCCGCCGAGGCCTGGGACACCGACCGCACGGCCGGGCCCGCCGACCGCGCGACCGGGCCCGAGGGCAGCGCGACCGGGCCCGAGGACAGCGCTGCCGGGCCGGACGTGCACCCGGCGGGCGGGGCCGGCACGCCCTAGCGTCTGCGGACATGCGTGTTCTCGTCACCGGCGGTGCCGGATTCATCGGGTCCCACGTCGCCGACCGCTTCGTCGCCGACGGCCACGAGGTCGTCCTGCTCGACGCGCTGCTGCCGCAGGCCCACGGCGGCGAGGCCCCGGAGCTGGACCACGAGCTGGTCCGGGGCGACGTCCGCGACGGCGAGACCCTGTCCCGGCTCCTGCCGGGGATGGACGCGGTCTGCCACCAGGCCGCGATGGTCGGGCACGGCGTCTCCGCCGCCGACGCCCCCGACTACGCCTCCCACAACGACTTCGGCACCGCGGTGCTGCTGGCGCAGATGCACGCCGCCAAGGTGGACCGGCTCGTGCTGGCCGGGTCGATGGTCGTCTACGGCGAGGGCCGCTACGACTGTGCCGACCACGGCGTCGTCCGGCCCGGGCCGCGCGCGCTCGACGACATCGAGGCCGGCCGCTACGAGCCCCGCTGCCCGGAGTGCGGCAAGGACCTCGAGTCCGGCCTCGTCCCGGAGTCCGCGCCGGTCGACCCGCGCAGCACCTACGCCGCGACCAAGCTCGCCCAGGAGCACCTCGCGAGCGCCTGGGCCCGCCAGACCGGCGGCACCGTGTGGTCGCTGCGCTACCACAACGTGTACGGCCCCCGGATGCCCCGCGACACCCCCTACGCGGGCGTGGCGTCGATCTTCCGGTCCTCGCTGGAGCGGGGTGAGGCGCCGCGGGTGATGGAGGACGGCCGGCAGCGCCGGGACTTCGTCCACGTCACCGACGTCGCCGCGGCCAACGCGGCCGCACTCGTCGCCGATCCGGAGCCGACCGGTTTCGGCGCCGCGAACGTCTGCTCCGGCGAGCCGCACACCATCGGTGACCTCGCCGCCGAGCTGGCCCGCGCGATGGACGGTCCCGAGCCCGAGATCGTCGGCGGCGCCCGGCCCGGCGACGTGCGCCACGTCGTCGCCGACCCGGCCTACGCCGCCTCCCGGCTGGGCTTCCGCGCCCGGACCAGCTTCACCGACGGGGTGACGGCCTTCGCGACCGACCCGCTCCGTTCACCGATCGCCCCGAGCCGCTGAGGGACGCCGTCCGAACCCCCTGCGGGACCGTCCCGCATTCGGCGGGCGGTGGTCCGGCAGAGAGGTGAGGATCGCGACGTGCACCCGGAGATCGTGCTGCCGTGCCTCGACGAGGCGGAGGCGCTGCCGTATGTCCTCAAGCGAATGCCCGACGACTGGCCGGTGATCGTCGTCGACAACGGGTCGACCGACGACACCGCCGCGGTCGCACGTGGGCACGGGGCACGCGTGGTCGTCGAACCGCGACGCGGCTACGGCGCCGCCGTGCACGCCGGGCTGGAGGCGGCCACCGGTGAGCTCGTGGCCTTCCTCGACGGCGACGGCTCCCTCGACCCCGACGTGCTGCCCGGCATGGCCGAGACCGTCGCGTCCGGCCGTGCCGACATCGCCGTCGGACGGCGGGTGCCGGACACGGTCGGTGTGTGGCCCTGGCACGCCCGCGCGGCGAACGCGGTGATCGCCGGGATGCTGCGCGCCCGCGGGGTCCCGGTGCACGACATCGCCCCGATCCGGGTCGCACGCCGGCAGGCACTGCTGGACCTGCAGATCGAGGACCGGGCCTTCGGCTACCCGCTGGAGCTGCTCCTGCGGGCGGGGCGCGCGGGCTGGCGGTTCGACGAGATCCCGGTCGCCTACTCCCGCCGCGCCGGCGGGCGGTCCAAGGTCTCCGGCTCCGTCACGGGCACCGTCCGGGCCGGGCGCGACATGATCCGGCTGCTGCGATGACCGGCCCCGTGACCACCGTCGTCCTCGCGAAGGCCCCCGAGCCGGGCCGGGTCAAGACCCGGCTGTGCCCGCCCGCGACGCCGGAGCTCGCCGCGGCGATCGCCTCGGCGGCGCTGCTCGACACCCTCGGCGCCGCCGCCGGGGTGCCCGGCGACACCGTCGTCGCGTTGACCGGGGACCGGGCCGCCGCCACCGGGGCCGCCGAGCTGGCGGCCGCGCTGGACGGGCTCGGCGTTGTCGCGCAGCGGGGGGACGGTCTGGCCGCACGGATCGCCGCCGCGCACGCCGACGCCCTCGCGCGCCACCCCGGACGCCCGACCCTGCAGGTCGGGATGGACACCCCGCAGGCGTCGACCGAGCTGCTGTCCCGCTGTGCGGACCGGCTCGCCGAACCGGGGGTGGACGCCGTCCTGGGCCCCGCGACCGACGGCGGGTGGTGGGTGCTGGGACTGCGCGACCCGCTCGCCGCCGCCGCGCTGCACGGCGTGCCGATGTCGACCGCCGAGACCGGCGACCGGACGCTGGACGCGCTGCGGGCCGCCGGGCTGCGGGTGGTCCTCGCCGAGCCGCTGACCGATGTCGACACGGCCGCGGAGGCCGTCGCCGTCGCCGCGCAGGTCCCGGGCAGCCGCTTCGCCCGCGCCGTCGCCGAGCTGACCCTGCGATGTCCGGAGGTGTCGGTGTGACCGTGACCGCCGAAGGCTTCGACATGCCGCTGTCCGGCGCACCCTCGCGCCTGCTCTGCGACGACGGCACCGAGATCGCCCTGGACGTCGACCGCTGGGCCGACGCGGCCGGTGGCTGCGACGACTGGCTGGTCCGCCACTGCACCGGCCCCACCGTCGACCTCGGCTGCGGGCCCGGCCGGCTGCTCGCCGCACTCGCCGCGCGCGGGATCGCCGCCCTCGGCGTCGACGGCTCCGCGGTCTCCCGGGTGCTCTGCCGCCACCGGGGCGTCGCGATGGTCCAGGCCGACCTGTTCGGCCCGCTGCCCGGGGAGAGCAGCTGGTCCCATGTGCTGCTCGCCGACGGCAACCTCGGCATCGGCGGCGACCCGGCCGCCCTGCTCACCCGCGCCGCGCGGCTGCTCGCCCGCGGCGGGACGGTGCTGGTGGAGGCCGACCCGCGTCCCGAGCACGCCTGGCGCGGCACCGCCCGGGTTCTCTGCGGCGGCGGGGCGGGCGAGCCGATCCCGTGGGCGGTGCAGGGCGCGGTCCCCCTCGCGGTGACCGCCGGCCGCGCCGGTCTGCGCGTGACCGACGTGCACCTCGGCGCCCGAGTGTTCCTGGAGCTGACCCGATCGTGAGACGCGTGATGCGATGGCGCAGCCCGATCCGGGGACCCTGGCTGACCTCGATGTTCGCCCTCCCGCTGCTGGTGGGTCTGCCGGTAGTCGCGTTCACCGGGCTCCTCGACCGGCTCGCCTACGGCCGGGAGCAGGCGATCCCGGCCGCCGACGCCGTCGGCGGTCTGCAGCTACCCTGGGTGGACTGGCCGGTGTCGCCGGCCTGGCTGTTCCGGCTCACCGAGGGACTGCACGTCGGACTCGGCATCGTGCTGGTGCCGCTGGTCCTGGCGAAGCTGTGGTCGGTCATCCCGAAGCTGTTCACCGCCCCCGAGCGGAACCCGGTGAAGCTGCTGGAACGGCTGTCCCTGGTGCTCCTGGTCGGTTCGATCCTGTTCCTGATCGTCACCGGCCTGCTGAACGTCCAGTACGACTACGAGGTCGCGCGGATTGATCACAGCTGGGTCGCGGCCGGGTGTCGATGGTGAGGGGCGGGCACGGGCCTGTCGATCATGAAGTTGTTGACTCTTCGTGATCGTCTGGAGGCCGCGTGCCCGCCCTGCCATCATGGTTGACCGAGCCGTTGTGGGACCAGTTCGCCGCGCTGCTGCCGCCCCGGGTCGAGTTCGATCCCACTCATCCGTGGGGCTGTCACCGCCGCCGGATCGCGGATCGGGTCGTGTTCGACAAGCTCCTGCAGGTGCTGCGGTTCGGCTGCCCGTATCAGGGCGTCTCCGACAGCACCTGCTCGGCGACCACCATCCGCGATCGCCGTGACGAGTGGATCCGGCTCGGGGTCTTCGCCCAGCTACGCCGGATCGCCCTGGACGCCTACGACCGCATCGTCGGCCTGTTGCTTGACGACGTTGCCGTCGACGGCGCCATCACCAAGGCCCCCGGCGGCGGTGAGGTCGCCGGACCGTCACCGGTTGACCGGCGTAAACAGGGCATGAAGCGATCGGTGCTCGTCGAGGGCCATGGCATCCCACTGGGCCGGGTCCTGGCCGGGGCACACCGCCACGACTCCCCGCTACTGGGCCCCACTCTCGACCACCTCGACGCTCTCGGCCCGCTGCCCGACGACATCACCGTGCACCTCGACGCCGGCTATGACTCCGGTAAGACCCGCGACACACTCACCGAACGGGGCCTGCACAGCGAGATCGCGCGCAAGGGCGAGAAAGCACCGATCCAGGCCACCCAACGCTGGCACATCGAGCGCACCAACGCCTGGCACAACAGCTTCAACCGGCTGCAGCGCTGCTACGAACGCCGCGAAACCGTCGTCGACGCGTTCTTCGACCTCGCCGACACCATCATCACACTCCGTAGCCTGATCCGGCAGGCCTGGACCACGCACCGCTGGGACAGCCGACCACACCGCCGCCCATGATCATCCATCAATCCGCGCGACCTCTACGTCTTCGGCTTCTCCTTCTACGACGGCCACTACGCCGCGGCCTGGGTGTTCCTGGCCTCGTTCGCGCTGCACGTGGTCACGAAGCTCCCGACGATGGTCCGCTCGCTGCGGAGCCGGTCGCTGCGCGCCGAGCTCGCGACGCCGCTCGCCGACACCCGTCCCGAGCCGGCGCACCCGCTCGTCGCGCCGGACCCGGACCCGCCGACGATGTCGCGGCGCGGCGCGATCGCCCTGGTCGGCGGAGGGATGCTGTTCGTCGCGGCGCTGACCGTCGGACAGTTCACCGACCAGCTCCGGTCGACCGCGCTGCTGCTGCCCCGGGGTCGGACGACGGCACCCGACAGCACCGAGCGGGGCGGGCCGAACGACTTCCCGGTCAACCGCACGTTCGTCGCCTCCGGGATCGCCCTGGCCGCGGTCGGGAGCGCCTGGACGCTGACCCTGACCGGCGGCGCGGCACCGGTGGTGCTCGACCGCGCGGCGCTGGCCGCGCTGCCCCAGCACACCGCGGAACTGCCGCTCGCCTGCGTCGAGGGCTGGTCGACCTCCCAGGTGTGGACGGGCGTACGGCTGACCGACCTGGCCCGCGCGGCGGGGGTGACCGACCCGGTGACCGCGGAGGTGCGGTCGGTCGAGGTGGGGAGCCCGTTCTCCCGGTCACTGCTCAACCGCGCCCAGACGCTGTCGCCGGACTCGCTGCTCGCGCTGCGGGTCAACGGCGCCGACCTGTCGCCCGACCACGGGTACCCGGCGCGGCTGATCGTCCCGGCGCTGCCCGGGGTGCACAACACCAAGTGGGTCGCGACGATCGGATTCTCCCGTGCTGCTGTCCGGTAGCCGCCTGCTCGCCGCCCTCGGCTGCTTCGCGCTCGCCGGATGGGCGGTGTACGCGATCGTCTCCGGGTCCCCGGACCTGGTCAGGATGGCCTGGCGGTTCGCCGGCGCGGTCCTGCTGCACGACCTCGTGCTGTTCCCGCTCTACGCCGCCGGGGACCGGCTGCTGCTGCTCACGCTGCCCCGCACCCGGGTACCACTGGTCAACCACGTCCGGATCCCGGTGCTCGGCTCCGGGCTCGCGCTGCTGATGTTCCTGCCCGGGATCATCGGGCAGGGCGCGCTGAGCACGCTGAACGCGACCGGGCTCGACCAGGAGCCGTACCGGATGCGGTGGGTGTGGCTGACCGTCGTGCTGTTCGCCGTCTCCGCGCTGGTCTGGACGGTGCGGACACTGCTCGCCCGCCGGGCAGTATCGAGGGCATGAGCGAACCCGTCTTCGACAAGCGCGACCAGCTCGACAAGGTCGCCGCCGGCCTGCTGGAGGGCGAGCGGATCAGCGCCGTGTACGACGCGATCGGCGCCGGCACCGGATTCCTCGGCCTGACCGACCTGCGGGTGGTCCTGCAGGACAACTCCTTCGTCGGCAAGCGCACGGCGATCACCTCGATCCCCTACGGCCGGATCTCCTCGGTCTCCTTCGTCGCCGACCGGAACCTGCTGGGCCGGTTCGCGAGCTCGAGCCAGATCGCGGTCACCGTCGGGACGGCTGTGCACGAGGTCGCCTTCCGCGGCGACGACAAGGCCCGCCACGCCCACGACGTGATCCTCTGGCACCTGACCCGGTCGTGACCGGGGGCACGCTCGGCGGCGGTCGCCCGGCCGGGTTGCGACACTGTGGTCATGAGCACCGGTCCCGTCCCGCCCGCCGCCACCCCGGACTCCACCGACGTGCTCGTCGTCGGGGCGGGACCGGCCGGGTCGGCGGCGGCGGCGTGGGCGGCGCGGCACGGTCTCGACGTCGTCCTCGCCGACTCCGCGACCTTCCCCCGGGACAAGGCCTGCGGTGACGGGCTGACCCCGCGCGCGATCGCCGAGCTGGGGCACCTGGGCCTCGATGCCTGGGTGGACTCCCACGGCACCAACCGGGGGCTGCGCGCGCACGGGTTCGGGCAGGTCCTGGAGCTGCCGTGGCCGGGCGGATCGCTGCCGGCGCACGGCTCGGCGATCCCGCGCACCGAGCTCGACGCGGGCATCCGCCGGGTCGCGCTGGAGGCCGGCGCGACCCCGATGGAGGACGCCAAGGCCGTCGACGTGACGTTCTCCGGGGGCCGGGTCGACTCCGTGGTGTTCGAGGACGGCCGCTCCGTCCGGTGCCGCAGGCTCGTCGTCGCCGACGGCGCGCGCTCCACGCTCGGGCGGGTGCTGGGCCGCGAGTGGCACCAGGACACCGCCTACGGCGTCGCCGCCCGCGGCTACGTCACCTCCGGCCGGCACGACGACCCGTGGATCAGCTCGCACCTGGAGCTGCGTGGCGAGGCCGACGAGGTCCTGGCCGGGTACGGCTGGCTGTTCCCGCTGAACGACGGCCGGGTCAATATCGGCGTCGGCACGCTCGCCACCGACCGGCGCCCGGCCAACATCAAGCTGCGCGGCCTGATCGACCATTACGCGAACGCGCGCCGCGCCGAGTGGGAGCTCGGCCCGAAGGTCGAGCTGGTCCGCTCCGCGCTGCTGCCGATGGGCGGGGCGGTGTCCGGCGTCGCCGGGCCGAACTGGGCGCTGGTCGGCGACGCGGCGGGCTGCGTGAACCCGCTCAACGGCGAGGGCATCGACTACGGCCTGGAGACCGGACGCCTGGTCGCGGAGCTGCTCGCCTCGGGCGCGGACCTGGACCGCGCCTGGCCCGCGACCCTGCGCTCGCACTACGGCCTGGCGTTCTCCATCGCGCGGCGGCTCGCCGGGCTGATCACGATCCCCCGGCTGCTGCCGCTGGCCGGGCCGATCGGGATGCGGTCGCGGGCGCTGATGACGGTGGCGCTGCGGGTGATGGGCAACCTCGTCACCGACGCCGACCGCGACCTCACCGCTCGCGCCTGGCGGGCCGCCGGGAAGCTGTCGGTCCGCCTCGACGACCGGCCCCCGTTCCCCGCCGCCGACCTGCGCACACCGGTCGCGGCACGCTGACCGCGCCGCGGCGCAGGATCACCGGGTGGTGCTGGCGCGCCGTCCACCCGGGTGACCGGTTCCGGACGGTACGGTCCCCGCCAGGAGGTCCGCCGCGACGGCGGACGGCCGGTGCGCGCGCCCGCGGTCCGGCCGCACCAGCAGACCGGGAGGGCCCGTGACCCGCGGCGACGATCCGGAGCGCACCCGCAGGGACGCGTCCGACCCGTGGCGGACGGGGAACCGCCGGCAGCGGCCGCCGAGCGGCGGTCCCGCGCCCGACCCCACCCGTCGCGTCGGCGGGTCCCGGCCCGCACCGCGGCGCGCCGACGAGGACCCGGCGACCCGCAGCAACGCACCGGACGCCACCCGCCGGGTCGGCCCGCCCCCCGGCCCCGGCCGTCCGGGCCCCGGCGGTCCCGGTGGTCCCCCGGACGGCACCCGGCGCCTCGGGCCCGGGGAGGCCCCGACCCACCACCTCGGTGCCCCGCCGACCGCGGCCTACGGCGCCCCGCGGCCGTCGCGGCCGGACGCGACCCGGATGATGCCCGCCCCCATCACCGAGCCCGAGCTGCTCGGCGGCCGGTACCGGCTGGAAGGGCTGATCGGCCAGGGCGGGATGTCCGACGTCCACCGGGCCACCGACACCCGGCTCAACCGGCCGGTCGCGGTGAAGATCTTCGGTGCGGCCGACGACCCGAGTGCCGACCAGCGTTTCGAGCAGGAGGCGCAGGTCATGGCGAACCTGCGCCACCCCGGCCTGGTCGCCGTGCACGACTTCGCCGTCGAGGCCGACCGCGCCTACCTGGTGATGGAGCTCGTCGACGGGCCGACGCTCAAGGACGTCATCGCGTCCGAGGACCTGCCGCCCGAGGACATCCGGCGGATCGGCGCCGAGGTCGCCCAGACCCTGGCCTACGTCCACTCCCAGGGCGTCACGCACCGCGACGTCAAGCCGTCGAACATCCTGATCGACTCCGACGGCCGGGCCCGGCTCGCCGACTTCGGCATCGCCGCCCTGCTCGGGGCCGACGGCCACACCGCGGCCGGCGAGATTATCGGGACGCCGGCGTACCTGTCGCCGGAGCAGGTCCAGGGCCGCCCGGTCGGACCGCCGACCGACGTGTACGCGCTCGGCCTCGTCCTGCTGGAGGCCTGGACCGGGCGGCGGGAGTACCAGGGACAGGGACTCCAGGGCGCCGCCGAGCGCGTGAACCGCGCCCCGGTCGTGCCCGCGGACGTGCCCGAGCCGCTGCGGACGGCGATCGCGCAGTCCACCGCCACCGACCCGGCGCGGCGCCCGGACGCCCAGCGCGTCGCCGAGATCCTGGCCGAGCCGGCTGCCGTCGCGACGCCGGTCGTCGCACCGGAGCCGGAACCCGAGCCGCGCGACCTCGGCTCGTCGGGGATCGGGAAGTGGATCGCGATCGGCGCACTCGTCGTCGCGCTGCTGGTGCTGCTGCTCGGGTTCCTGCTGTTCGGCAACGATGACTCCGACACCCAGGCGCCGCCGACCACCGAGACCAGCGCACTGCCCACCACCGAGACGACGACCGAGACGACCGAGGCCCCGAGCAGCGAGAACGGCGGCGGCATCCAGATCCCCAGCAACATCCCGGGTCTGCCGACGAACCTGCCGTCGCTCCCGTCGAACCTGCCGTCGCTGCCGACCGAGCTGCCGTCGTTGCCGTCGCTGCCCTCGAACCTGCCCGACCCGGGCCAGATCGGGCAGGACGCGCAGGGCTTCTGGGAGGCGATCCAGCGCTGGTGGTCCGGGATCACCGGGAACTGAGCAGTCCCGTCCGACCCGGTGCGGCGCGCGCCGGGCCGGACGGGGACCATCGGAGGTGACACGGGCGCGGTCGGTGCCCGGTGACCACCTGCGGAGGAGTTCTCGGTGAGCGCGAGCACGGAGCAGGCGACGACCGACGCGGCCGGCGGTGCGCCGCCCGCACCGGCGGTGCCGGCGCGGCGCGACCGCCGTGGGCTCCTGACCGCGCTCACGGTCGCCCTGGTGCTGCTGTGCGCCGGTGCCGCGGTCGCCGTCTCGATCGGCGACGACGGCTTCTGGCGGCAGAGCGGGCTGCCGGTGCCCGAGCCGGGGCTGAAGGCGGCGACGGTCGTCGCGAAGGTCCTGGCCGTGGCCGCCACCGCGCTTGCCGCCGGGTCGCTGCTGGTCGGCGGGCTGGTCGCGGCCCCGCAGACGTCCGGGACGGTCGACGTCCACGGCTACCGCGCGCTGCGCCGGGGCACCCTGGCCTCCACCGTCGCCGGGGTGTCGGCGATCGCCGCGGGCTGGCTGTCGGTGGCCGACATGACCGGCAACTCCCCCGGCGTCCTGGCGTCGGTGGGCCCGTTCGGGTGGCTCGGCGCCGCCGCGACGATCGAGGAGCCGCTGGGCTGGGCGCTCGCCGGGGCCCTGCTGCTGCTCGTCGCCCTCGGGTCGGCGTTCTCGCTGAGCTGGAAGGCCGCCGCCGCGCTCGGGCTGCTCGCCGCGTGCGCGATGGCGGTGCCCGCCGCGGTGCACCCGGCCGCGACCGGGGCCGGGCACGACTGGAGCGGCGACGCGAACGTGCTGCGCGCCGTCGCCGGCACCGCCTGGCTGGGGCTGGTCGCCGGGCTGGTCGCGTTCCGCGCGCACGGCGGCGTCGTCGAGGGACGGGCCGCGGGCCGGGTCCGCGGGCTGCTCGCCGTCGGCGGGGTCGTGTACCTGCTCGGTGAGGTCGTCTTCCAGCTGGTGGTGACCGACGCCGGGCCGCTCGGCGGGTCGCCCTACGTACGGGTCGCCGTCGTCGTCGCGGTGCTGCTCGCGGCCCTGGTCCCGCTGACCGCGCTGCTCGCCCGCGGGCTCGTCGCCGACCCGGCCGGACCGGTGCCCCCCGGGCGGTTGCTGCCGGTCGTCGCGGTGCTGGGGGCGACGGTGGCGACGCTGGGTGTCGCGAGCATCCGGCTGGTGCCGCCGCGGTTCGTCGTCGCCGACGACTCGGCACTGCAGACCCTGATCGGCTGGGACATCACCCGGCCGTTCTCGGCGCTCGCGGTGCTCGTCGACTGGCGCTGGAACCTGCTGTTCGGCACCGGCGCGCTGGTGCTCGCCGGGCTGTACCTGGCCGCCGTGCGACGGCTGGCGGCCCGCGGGGTGACGTGGCCGGTCGGACGCACCGTCGCGTGGCTGCTGGGCTGCGCGACGCTGCTGCTGGCGACGTCGTCGGGGCTGGGCTTCTACTCCCCGTCCATGTTCAGCGTCCACATGATCAGCCACATGACGCTGAACATGCTCGCGCCGATCCTGCTGAGCCTCGGCGGCGCGGTCACGCTCGCGCTGCGGGTGCTGCGCCCGGCGGGCCGCGGCAACCCGCCCGGCCCGCGGGAGTGGCTGCTCGCGGCGGTGCACTCGCGCGTCGCGAAGGTCGTGACGCACCCGGCGTTCGCGGCGGTGCTGTTCGTCGGCTCGTTCTACGTCCTGTACTTCACCCCGCTGTTCGACGGGGCGCTGCGGTTCCACTGGACCCACCAGCTGATGAACCTGCACTTCGTGCTCGTCGGCTACCTGTTCTTCTGGCCGCTGATCGGCGTCGACGCCGCCCCGCACCGGCTGCCGCACCTGGGGCGGCTGGCCGTCATGCTCGCGACGATGCCGTTCCACGCGTTCTTCGGCGTCGCGGTGATGAGCTCCTCCACGGAGCTCGGCGAGAACTTCTACCGCCAGGTCGGGCTGCCCTGGGTGGACCTGCTCGACGACCAGCGCACCGGCGGCGGGATCGCCTGGGCGACCGGTGAGATCCCGATGCTGCTGGTGATGGTCACGCTCGTGGTGCAGTGGTCGCGCGACGACTCCCGGGAGGCCGCCCGCAAGGACCGGCAGGCCGAGCGGGACGACGACGCGGAGCTGAAGGCGTACAACGCGATGCTGGAGCAGATGCGGCGGGGCGGGTGAGCGTGGCGGAGCAGCCGCTCGACCTGGAGCTCCTCGGGACGGTCGTCGCGGAGTACCAGGTCGAGGCACGGGTCGGTGCCGTGCGGATCGCGGGCGAGCGGCTGTCCGTCGACCTCGTCCTCGACCAGCCATGGCAGGAGGACGTCGAGGAGCTGGCGCGGACGCACGTCCGGATCGACGCCGACGGCGTCCTCGGTTGGGAGCTCGCCGGTACCCCGGGGCCGGACGTCACGCACGTCGGGCTCCACGGCGAGCACCCGGTGCTCCGCCTGCACACCGAGATCTCGGACTCGGTGTACGTCCGCGGTGCGCCGCCGGAGCCGGAGCTGCTGGCGTACCGGCTCCGCATGCTGGTCGAGTCCGAGACCGGCGGCTGGTACCCGCCGGCGGAGTGCTTCCACCGGCTCGACGACCTCCCCGTGCACCTGGCGGGTGGTCGGGGCCTGCTCGCGCGGGGGCCGCGCGGTCTCATCGACGGCATCGCCCGGCTGCTCACCGAAGCCGGGGTCACCGCGGACGTGGTGCCCGGCCGTCATCCCAGGCGCCGGCACGTCACCGACGGCGGCCCGCCGCCCCGGTTCCTCGACCTCGGCGCGGCGGGCCACGTCGTCGCCACCTCGTTCGCGGCACAAGGGGAGTTGCCGGTGCAACCCGTGCTCTGACCAACGGCCCCGATCCGGACGACCGGTCTGTCACGCCGGACGATCGGACGGGTACCCGGCCGCACCACGGCGAAGGCTGACAGCGTGACCGACACATCCACCACATCCACCTCCACCCGTCCGGACCGCACCGCCTGGGGCGCCGTCGGCGTCATGGCCCTCACGAGCTTCGTCCTGGTCCTCGCGGAGTTCCTCCCGCCAGGTCTGCTCACCCCGATGGCCACCACGCTCGGCATCACCGAGGGGCAGGCGGGCCAGGCGGTGTCGGCGACGGCGTTCGTGGGGCTCCTCGTGGCCCCGACGATCGGCGCGCTGCTCCCGCGGGTCGACCGCCGCGCCCTGCTGACCGTGCTCGCGGCGGGCGCCGCGGTGTCGAACATCCTGGTCGCGATCGCGCCGAGCTTCGTCGTGCTGCTGGCCGCCAGGCTCCTGCTGGGTGCGGCGATCGGCGGGTTCTGGGCGATGTCGCTGGCGGTGGCGTCCCGGCTGAGCACGCCGGGCCGGCTCGGACGGTCGATGATGCTGGTCAACACCGGCACCACCCTCGCGACGGTCGCCGGGGTGCCGGTGGCCGTCTACCTCGGTGCGCTGGCGGGGTGGCAGGCCGTGTTCGTCGGTGTCGCGGTCCTGTCCGCGCTGACCGCGCTCACGATCCGCACCGTGCTGCCCCCGGTCGCGCCGGACGCCGCCGACGGGCTGCGCCCGCTGGTCGACACGCTGCGCGCCCCCGGGATGCCGCGTGGACTGGCCGGTCACGTACTGACCGTCCTGGGGCACTTCGCCGCGTTCACCTACGTCCGGCCCGCGCTCGGGACCGTCCCGGGGCTCGACGCCGGCGGGGTGGCCGTGCTGCTCGCGGTGTTCGGCGCCGGTGGGGTGGTGGGCAACCTCGTCGTCGGGATGCTGGTGGACCGGTACCTGCGGCTGGTGCGGTACGCCGTCCCGCTGGTGCTGGCCGCCGGGGTCGCGTCGGTGGCGACGTTCCCCGCGGTGCTGCCGGTCGTCGTCGCGGGTGTCGCGGTGTGGGGGCTGTCGTTCGGTGCCTGGCTGACGGTCGTGTCGACGTGGATGGCCCGGGTGGTGCCGGACCGGATGGAGGCGGGCGGCGGGCTGCTCGTCGCGGGCTTCCAGCTCGGCATCACCGTCGGCGCCGTCGTCGGCGGGCTGCTCGTCGACGGCGTCGGGGTCCGCGTCACGCTGGCGGCGGCGGCCGTGGTGGCGACGGTGGGTGGGCTGGCGTTCGGGTCCGCGCCGCAGGAGCCGAGCCGGTCGTAGGCCGGGTCAGCGGGCCCGGACCGCCCGGGCCGAGGCGCGCCACTGGGACGGCGACATGCCTGCTTCCCGCCGGAAGGCGCGGGCGAACCCGAGCTCGGAGCGGTAGCCGACCCGGTGCGCGACCTCCGCGACGGTGGCCGTGTCGTCGGCGAGCAGCTCCCGCCCCACCCCGACCCGGACGGCAGTCAGGTACCCGGCGGGGCTGCGCCCGACCAGCTCGGTGAAGCGTTCGGCGAAGGCGGCCCGGGACATGGTCGCCTCCCGGGCCATGTCGGCCACCGTCCAGGCGCGGGTGAGGTCGGCGTGCACGGCGCGCAGGGCCCGCCCGATGCGCGGGTCCAGCGCGGAGGACAGCCACCGGTCCGCGCAGCAGGGCTGCTGCTCGACCCACATGCGCACCGCGGTCACCGCGATCGTGGTCGCGATCCGCGAACAGATCACCGTGTCGCCGCTGCGGACCGCCCCGCCGACGGTGCTCCACCCGCACGCCATGCCGCGGACCAGGACCGCCATGCCCGGCTCGGCGGCCCCGAACGACCGGGCGACCACCGCGTCCGGGAGCGGGCCCTCGTCGGGCCGCGCGGCCGGGGGCCGCGTCAGCTCGACGACGGTGGCCTCGGCGCCGCCGTCGCCGCGGACGGTCAGGTCGGCGCGCCGCGGGACCAGGACGAGGTCGCCCGCCGCGACCGGGGTCCAGCCCTGCTCGGCCGCCGCCCGGACCGCGGCGCGGCCGTCGTGCAGGAACACGAACCCGGCGGTGTCGCGGAGCACCGTGGACACGGCGCCGTCGGTCACCCGGGATCGGCGGGACCGGCGCAGCTCCCACTCCATGCCGGCGAGCATCCGGTCGAGACGGGAGTCGATCGCATCGGGTAGAGGTGCGGTCACACCGTGATCAGCCACGCTGCCCGACCGGCTATTCCGGTCGATGCGCCGCGGCTCGTCACGGCCGCGGTGCGGGACCACCGCTGCGTCGTGCGGCGGACCCCGCCGAGACAGGAGGAGGGGCCCGGCCGGCGTCCCGGCAGGGCCCCTGGGGTGTCCGGCTCGATCGTGCGTGACCACCTCGTGCCGGACACGGCCCGAGGGTGCGCCGGGATCAGCCGACAGTGGTGCAGCCGACGTTCGCCGAGCTGTACTGGTTGTCGTCCAGCGATTCCGAGGTCTGGGTGTCGACGACCTGACCCGTCGCGACGTCGGTGATGGTGCAGGTGATAGTGCCGGGCCCGGAACTCACTGCGTTGACCTGGGCAAACTTGTAGTCCCCCGTCACCTCGACGGTCTTGCTCCACGGCAGCGCCTGGTAGTCCGACGACGAGCTGGTGGCGCTGCCGGTGCCGTAGGAGACCATCATCTTCTCGGCATCACCGGTGATCTCCAGCGTGTAGGTGACCGGACCGGCGACAAAGGGGTTCGTCACGTCCGCCGGCGTCGTCCCCGTCCCGGACGTGGCGGCCGGCGACGATGCCGCAGACAGGTTGCCGAGATCCTCCGACAGCTGGTTCAGGCCGGTGAAGACGATGACCATGCCCCAGACACCGAGGGCGATCGCGATCACGGAGAGAACGGTCCCGGTGATCGCCGTCTTCAGGTTGCTGGCAGTCCGACGACGGGCTCGACCGAACCCGACCAGCCCCAGGATCACGCCCACGGCGCCGAGCGCGAACGCCAGGAAGCCGGTGAAGGGAACCAGCCCGAACAGGAGCCCGACGATGCCGAGGCACAGCGCGGCGATACCGAGCCCGTTCCGGGGCGCAGCCGGCGCGACAGGAGCCCAGCCGTGAGGTTGCTGCGGGACCGCTCCGGCAGGCGGCATCCATTGCTGTGGCACGGCGGGCTGCGGCCCGGGGCGCTGGAACTGCCCGGGCACGGGTGCTGCCTGGTGCCACGGCGGAGCGCCGTGGCCCGGCCCGGGACGGTAGGGGTCGCCCTGCGGGCGCTGCGAGGTGGTCACGACCGTCCCATCGCCAGGATGAGCAGGACCGTATCGCCCGAAACCCCCGGATCGTCACATCTGATGATCGCGGCGGTCAGCGCCTCGACATGATCGGTCGGCCCGTTCAGGGGCGAGCCGCGACGCCCAGCCGCGTCAGGCCCTTCTCCAGATCGCCGCCGAGGATCCGGTCCATCGGCACGACGCGGCCCAGCAGCGCGGCGATCCCCCGCTGCTCGCCGGTCATCCGCCAGACGACCTCGGTCCGGGCACCGTCGGCGGGGACGAACAGGAAGGTCGAGGTGGCGGTGGAGCGGAACGGCTTCTCGAAGGTCACCGCGACGTCGACCTGGTCCGCGGCGTCACCGACGACCTCCATCGTCCCGCGGCCGGCCCGGCGGTTGCCCGACCACGAGTACCGCGCGCCGAGGCCGCGCTCGGGCCCGGAGTACTCCCGGTGCAGGTCCGGGTCGAGGCCCTCCCAGGGCGACCAGCCCCGCCACGCGTGCAGGTCCGCGACCAGTGGGTGGACGCGGTCGGCCGGTGCGTCCACGACGGTCCGGCGCTCGACGAGGTAGCTGCTCACGGCAGTGGAAGCTAGTCCCGCGGCCCCGATGCGGGATTCCCCCACCGGCCCGCCCCGGACAGGAGTCAGTCCCGCGCCTCGACGTAATCGGTGCTCTCCTCGCCGACCGGGGTGCGTGTCCCGCCCAGCGCCCCGTCGGCCCAGCTCGCGGCCTTCCGCAGCCGCAGGCTGTTGGTGACCACCAGGAACGACGAGAGCGCCATCGCGGCCCCGGCGAGCAGGGGGTTCAGCAGCCCCGCCATCGCGACGGGGATCGCCGCGGTGTTGTAGCCGAACGCCCACCAGAGGTTGCCGCGGATGGTGCCCATCGTGGCGCGGGCCAGCTCGACGGTCGCCGGGAGCACGCGCAGGTCGTCGCGCACGAGCACGACGTCGGCGGCCTCCAGGGCGACGTCGGTGCCCGAGCCCACGGCGATGCCCAGGTCCGCGGCGACGAGCGCGGCGGCGTCGTTCACCCCGTCGCCGACCATCGCGACGGTGCGGCCCTGGGCCTGCAGCCCACGGATGTGGTCGACCTTGCCGTCGGGCAGCGCGCCGGCGACGACCTCGGTGATCCCACAGGCGGCGGCGACGGCGTGCGCGGCGGCGGGCCGGTCACCGGTCAGCAGCACCGGGCGCAGCCCCATCGCGACCAGCTCGGCGACGGCCACCGGCGCGGACTCCTTCACCGGGTCGGCCAGCGCGATCAGCCCGGCGAGAGCCTCGTCGACGTGCACGGCGACGACGGTGTGCCCGGCCGCCTCCCACTCCGCGAGCCGCGGCGCGAGCGCACCCGGGTCCTCCGGGGGACGACCGACGGTGACGGTGCGGCCGTCGACGGTGCCGCGGGCCCCGAGCCCGGGCAGCGCGACGAAGTCCTCCACCGCCGGGACGTCCGAACCGGCGTGGGCCCGGATCGCGACGGCGATGGCGTGCTCGGACCCGCTCTCGACGGCGGCGGCGCGGGCCAGCAGCTGCGCCGCGTCGCCACCCGGGACGGCCGCGACCTCGACCACGGCCATCCGCCCGGTCGTCAGCGTGCCGGTCTTGTCGAGCACGACCGTGTCGGCGGCCCGGGTGGTCTCCAGCGCCCGGTGCCCCTTCACGAAGATGCCCAGCTCGGCGCCACGGCCGGTCGCGACCATCAGCGCGGTCGGCGTCGCCAGCCCCAGCGCACACGGGCAGGCGATGATCACGACGGCGATCGCGGGGGCCAGCGCGCCGGCCCAGCCCGCGCCGGCCAGCAGCCAGCCCCCGAGGGTGAGCAGCGCCAACCCCAGCACCACCGGCACGAACACCGACGACACCCGGTCGACCAACCGCTGCGTCGCGGACTTCTCGGTCTGCGCCCGCTCGACGGCCGCGATCATCCGCGCGAGGCGGGTGTCGGCCCCGACCTGCTCGGCGACGACGACCAGCCGCCCGCCCGAGGCGATCGTGCCGCCGGTGACGGCGTCGCCCGGCCCGACCTCGACCGGGACCGGCTCACCGGTCATCGCGCTGGTGTCGACGGCGGCCCGCCCGGTCTCGACGACACCGTCGGCGGCGACCCGCTCACCCGGCCGCACCAGGAAACGGTCGCCGACCCGCAGGCGTCGCACCGGGACGCGGGACTCCACACCCCCGGACAGGACGGTGACCTCGTCGGTCTCCAGCGCGGCGAGCGAGCGCATGACCCGCCCGGCGGTACGGCGGGCCCGTGCCTCGAAGTACCGCCCGGCCAGCACGAACGTCGTCACCCCGGCGGCGACCTCGATGTAGAGCGGCCCGGAGGGGTGCAGCACCGCGTCCCACCCGGTGAGGGTCTGCCGGGTGTCGAGGAAGGCCATCTCCCCCAGCGACCAGGCCGAGGCCGAGATCACGCCGAGCGAGACGAGGGTGTCCATCGACGTCGTCCCGTGACGCAGGTTCAGCACCGCGGTGCGGTGGAACGGCCACGCCGCCCAGCCGACGACGGGCAGCGCGAGCGCCACGACCACCCACTGCCAGTACGGGAAGCGCAGCGACGGCACCAGCGACATCGCCAGCGACAGGTCGGCCAGCGGGATGAACAGGATGAGCGCGACGGCCATCCTGGTCCGCAGCCGGCGCAGCGCGGTGTCGTCGGAGGTGGCCTCGTCACCGGTGTCGGTGGGGCGGATCTCGGTGGCGCCGTAGCCGGCCCTGCGGACCGTCTCGACCAGCGTGGAGACCGGGGTGGCCGACGGGTACCGGACCAGCGCGCGCTCGGTCGCGAGATTGACGGTCGCGTCGACCCCGTCGAGCCTGCCGAGCTTGCGCTCGACGCGGCCGACGCAGGCGGCGCAGGTCATGCCGTCGATCTTGAGTTCGACCGTACGGACGTCCGTCTCCGGTGCGGGCCGGTCCACGGCGCTGTCGGTACTCACGACCCCATGGTTCTACACGCGATCGAAGATCCGCCACCCGGGCCCCTGACCTGTGGCGGACCGATGCCCCGCCGAACCGTTGCGGGACGAGAGGGCGTACAACTGGTCGTCGGGAGCGGGGCACACGGACATCCGAGGAGGAGACCCTGATGGCCACCGGGAAGCGGAAGGCGGCGGCGAAGAACCCGCTCACCGCGAAGAAGGGACCGTCGCAGTTCACGGTGATCGCAGTGATCGTCGTCGTGGCCTTCGCGGCCGTCGTCGGTGTCGGCGTCTACTGGAAGAACTCCGGAGGCGGGATCGCGGTCCCGGCCAACGCGTCCGCGCAGGGCGTGACCGTCGGCAACGAGGCGGCCCCGAAGACGATCGACATCTACCTCGACTTCCAGTGCCCGATCTGCAAGCAGTTCGAGGCGCAGGCCGGGCAGACCCTCGACCAGCTCGTCTCCTCCGGTCAGGCGAAGATCGTCTACCACCCCATCGCCATCCTGGACCGGGCCTCGTCGACCCGGTACTCGACGCGTTCGGGCGCCGCGGCGGGGTGCGCGGCCGCGGCGGGGGTGTTCCCGCAGTTCGAGAAGGAGCTCTACGACAACCAGCCCGCCGAGGGCGGCGCGGGGCTCCCGAACGAGCAGCTGGTCGCGCTCGGGCAGAAGGTCGGCGCGGGCGGCGACTTCGCCCAGTGCGTCGACGACCAGCGCTACGCCCCCTGGGTCACCCAGATCACCCAGCAGGCGCTGCGCGACGGCGTGTCCGGCACCCCGACCGTGAAGGTCGACGGCACCCAGGTCGACGCGACCCCGCAGGCAGTCCAGCAGGCGGTCGCCGCGGGCTGACCACGCGGGTCCGGCGGCGGACCGGCCGCACCATCGGGGTCTGCACGTGCATCCGCAGTAGCATCGCGGGCGACCATCGGCAGGAGCCACCGGAGGACGTGTGGTCATGACCGCGGCACACGGCCCACTCGTCATCCGCAAACGGCTGGGCTGGGCCCTCAAGCAGCTCCGCACGGGGCGCCACCGGCAGCTCTCCGAGATCGCGAAGCTCCTCGAGGTCTCGCCCTCCAAGCTGTCCCGCATCGAGACGGGGCAGGTGGAGCCGAAGTTCCGTGACGTCCGCGACCTGCTGGACATCTACGAGGCATCCGACGCCGACCGCGAGCGGATCCTGGGATGGGCGAACGACGCGAAGGCTCCGGGCTGGTGGGAGCCCTTCGGTCCCGCACCGTCGGGCGTCGACCTGGACATGCTCATCTCGCTGGAGGCGGAGTCCCGGGCCAAGGAGACGTTCAGCATCCCGATCTCCGGTCTCCTGCAGACCGAGGACTACGCGAGGTTGCTCCTGACCGAGGTGTTCGCCGGTCGGGCCCGGAGCGAGATCGAGCGCATGGTGGAGATCCGCCTCGGCCGGCAGAACGTCATCGAGCCCGACCGGGCCGAGGCCCCGCCCCTGGAGCTCCACGTCCTCCTCGACGAGGTCGCACTGCACCGGTGCGCCGACCAGGAGGTGCTCCGGGCGCAGATCGGCGAGCTGATCCGCCGGGGCGACCAGCCCAACGTCACGCTGCAGATCCTGCCGTTCCACGCCGGCTGGACGAGCGCGACCAGCACGTTCTCCGTCTTCACCCCACGCCGTCCCGAGACGGACTGGCCGATGGTCAATGTCGAGGGCACGGAGAACGACGTCTTCGTCGACACCCCGCAGGCCGTCGCCGACTACCGCCGGATCTGGCGGCGACTCCTCGACCGGGCCATGTCCCCCGACGAGAGCCGCGCGATGCTGGAGCGACGCTTCGCGGGGCGGTCCTAGCCGCGCAGACGGTCGAGGTCGAACTCGCCGTTCTTGACCCCGCGGACGAAGGCCGTCCACTCGTCGTCGGTGAAGCCGACGACGGTCGCCTCCGCGGTCGTCGACCGGACACGCACACCGGCCGCGTCGGCCGCCACCGCGACGCACTCGCCCTTCGCACAGAAGGAACTGGTGACGAACTGACCGTCGGACACTGTCGACCTCGGCTCCGCATCACGCCGGTCGGGGCCGGCAGCACCGTCGGTGCGGGGAGCGGCACCGACACCCCGTACAACGAGCGTCCCCGGCGAAGGGCGTGACCGGCGCCCGGCCGAGGAGATGTTCACTCGTTCGTCCCGGTCGGGGAGCGTGAGTGGTGTTCAGCCCTGGGTGGCGATCTCCCCCGGCGTCGCCGCGACCCGGTTCTCAGCCCGCCGGATCAGCATGATCCCCCCGAGGATCAGCACCCCGCCCGCCACCTGGATCAGGCTCGGGACCTGCGCGATCAGCATCCAGGCCGCCAGCACCCCGAACATCACCTCGGACAGCCCCACGAACGAGGCGACCCGCGTGTCGAGCCGTCGGATCGCGATGATCCCCGTGAGGTACGGCAGCACCGTCGCGAGCACGACCAGCATCCCGAGCAGCACCGGCCACGGCACGTCGGCGCCCGCCAGGCTCCCGCTGGACTCCCCCACCCGCCACGGCGTGATGCCCAGCAGACCGGTCACCGTGAGCGTCACCGCGCCGACGACCATCGCGCCGGAGATCATCAACAGTGGTGGGACGCCATCGCGGTCGTCGCCGCCGGGGAGGAGGAAGTAGACGCAGACGCACGCCGCCGAGCCGAGGCCCCACAGGATTCCCGTCAGGTCGACGCGTTGCGGCCCGAACGGGTCGACGACCAGTACCAGCCCGACCAGCGAGACCACGCAGCCGACGAGCGTCACCGCCGCCGGGGCGGTCCGGGTCCGCGCCCACGTCCAGCCGACGAGCAGCACGGGCGCGAGGAACTCCAGCAGCAGCGCGACGCCCACCGACAGGTGCTGCAACGCCTGGAAGAAGCACAGCTGGACACCCGCGACGGCGGCCAGGCCGTAGAGCAGGACCTTGCGGGCGTTCGGCGCGCTGAGCGGGTACCGGCGCAGCATCACGACCGTCACCGGGAGGAGCAGGACCGCCGCGCCGGCGATGCGCAGCAGCGTCGTGAGCCCGGGCGACCAGCCCGCCTCCAGGAACGCCGCACCGAGCGGCCCGGAGAAGCCGTACGCGGCGGCCGAGACCAGCGCCCACAGCAGCCCGCGGACCACGTGATCCCGTGTCACGACCGAAGCACCCATAGACTCCTGACACTAGGAACCGACCATGTCAGGGGTCAACATGGAATTCGCCCATGACACCCAGGTGCTGCTCGCGGCGGCCGCGGCGCTGGTGAACACCCGTCGGGCCGACCCGGACCCGCTCGACGACGTGCCGGGCTTCGCCGCGTGGCTGGCCGAGCAGCCGTACTCGGGGCGCCGCGCCGGCTCCGACGACGAGCGCCGGGCCGTCCGGGTGCTCCGCGAGCGGCTGGCCGGGCTGTGGCCCGCCCACGGCGAGGACGACGGCCCCGACCGCGACGGCACCGTCACCCTGGTCAACGCCATCCTCGCCGAGACCGATGCGCGCCCGCACCTCGCGCGGCACGACGGCTGGGACTGGCACCTGCACGTCACCCCGCAGGACGCCCCGCTGGCGGACCGGATGGGCGCGGAGATCGCGATGTCGGTCGTCGACCTGGTGCGCCGCGACGACCTGTCCCGGCTGCGCCGCTGCGCCGCCGAGGACTGCGACGCCGTGCTGGTCGACCTGTCCCGCAACCGTTCCAAGCGCTTCTGCGACACCGGCAACTGCGCGAACCGAGCGCACGTCGCCGCCTACCGCGCCCGCCGCGCCACCCGTTCCTCCGAGCGCCCTTCCTCCGGCGCGGGCGGGCCGGGGCGGGTCAGCTCCGGGCCGTCAGGTGCTCGGTGAGCAGGGCGTTCACCTCGTCGGGGCGCTCGTAGTTCAGTAGGTGGGCCGAGTCGGCGACCTCGGCGTAGCGGGCGCCGGGGATCGCGTCGGCGATCTCGTGCAGGGACGACGGCGGCGTCGCCGGGTCGTCCGCCCCCGCCACGGCGAGTGCCGGCACCGACACCTCGCCCAGCTCGGCGCGGATGTCGAAGGCGCCGATGGCGGCGCAGCAGGCGGCGTAGCTCTCGTCGTCGGAGGCGCGCAGCATGTCCAGCAGCCGCTGCTCTCCGGCCGGGTCGCGCTGCGCCCAGGACTCGACGTACCAGGTCCCGGTGCGAGAGCCGACCATCGCGGCGGTGCCGTCCGCCCGCACGGTCGCCGCGCGCTGCGGCCACGAGTCCGGGTTCGGGAAGCGCGCCGCCGTCGCCAGGACCGCGATGCTGCGCACCCGCTCCCCGCCGTGCACGCCGAGCCACTGGCCGATCGCCCCGCCGATCGAGACGCCGACGTAGTGGAAGTCCGCGACCCCGGCGGCGTCGGCAGCGGCGAGCGCGCCGCGGCCGAGGTCGGCGATCGTCAGGTCACCGGTGACGGGGGCCGAGTCGCCGTGGCCGGGCAGGTCGAACCGGACGCAGCGGAAGCGGTCGGACAGGGCCGCCACCTGGGCGTCGAACAGATGCAGGTCGGTACCCAGCGACGGGCCGAACAGCACCGCCGGTGCGTCGGCCGGACCGTCCACGACGTGGTGCAGATCGAGTGCCATGTGCCCATCCTGCACCGGCTGCGGATCGTGGCCCGGGTTCGTAGGGTCGTCGGCGAGGACGTGTGCGCCACCGGAGTCGCTGGAGAGAGGACCGTCCATGGCCGAGCTCGAGACGTTCAGGATGCTGATCGGCGGGAAGCCGTCCGACGCGGCGTCCGGCCGCACCTTCGAGACGCAGAACCCGTTCACCGGAGCGCCCTGGGCGACCGTGCCGGACGGCGGCCCCGACGACGTCGACGCCGCCGTCGCCGCCGCCCGCAGCGCGCTCGACGGCGAGTGGGGCGCGATGACCCCGTTCGGCCGCGCCGCCTGCCTGCGTCGGCTGGGCGACCTGATCACCGAGAACGCCGAGGCGCTGGCCCGGACCGAGGTCAGCGACTCCGGGAAGCTGTACCGGGAGATGATCGGCCAGCTGGGCGGTCTCGGCGGCTGGTACCAGTACTACGCCGGGATCGCCCCGACGATCGAGGGCCGCCAGATCCCCACTCCGAACCCGAACTACCTGGTCTACACGCGCAAGGAACCGGTCGGCGTCGTCGCGGCGATCACGCCGTGGAACTCCCCGCTGCTGCTGATGACCTGGAAGGTCGCACCCGCGCTGGCCGCGGGCTGCACGATCGTCGTGAAGCCGTCGGAGCACGCGCCCGCCTCGACGCTGAAGTGGGCCGAGCTGATCGAGAAGGCCGGGATCCCGGCCGGCGTGGTCAACGTCGTCACCACGAACGACCGGGACACCGCCGCGCACCTGGCCGGGCACCCGGGCGTCGACAAGGTCGCGCTCACCGGCTCCACGGCGACCGGACGGTCGATCGCGAAGGCGGCCGCCAAGAACCTGAACACGGTCACCCTGGAGCTGGGTGGCAAGTCCCCGCAGGTCGTGTTCCCCGACGCCGACCTGGAGGCCGCCGCGAACGGGATCGTCGCCGGCGTGTTCGCCGCGACCGGCCAGACCTGCATGGCGGGGTCGCGGCTGATCGTGCACGCCGACGTCCACGACGAGCTCGTCCGGCTCGTCGCCGAGCGCGCGGCGACGATCACCCTCGGCGACCCGAACGCCGAGGACACCGAGATGGGTCCCGTCGCGAACGGGCCGCAGTACGAGAAGGTGCTCGGCTACCTGGAGACGGCGAAGGCGGAGGGCAACACCGTCGCCTACGGCGGGGCCGCCGAGTCCGGCCTGGGCGGCTACTTCGTGCAGCCGACCGTGATCACCGGGGTGACGCCCGAGTCCACGGTCTACCGGGAGGAGGTGTTCGGCCCGGTGCTCGCGGCGCTGAGGTTCACCGACGAGGACGAGGCGGTGACGCTCGCCAACGACACCCCCTACGGCCTGGCCGGTGCGGTGTGGACGAAGGACGTGCACCGTGCGCACCGGGTCGCGGGGAGGATCCGCGCCGGGACGGTGTGGATCAACGCCTACCGGGTGGTGTCGCCGAGCGTCCCGTTCGGCGGGTTCGGACACTCCGGGCTCGGCCGGGAGAACGGCGTCGCGGCCGTCGAGGAGTACCTGGAGAACAAGTCGGTGTGGGTGGAGCTGACCGGCGGCACCCGCGACCCGTTCACCCTCGGCTGAGGCCGGGCGCCGGTTCCGGGGATGTGCAACCGCCGTGCCCGGGGTCGAGGTCCCGGGCACGGCGGTCCTCCGGCGCCGCGGGCGGGACGCGCGGGCCCGGCGACGGGGAGCGTCGCCGGATCCGGCGGCCACGTCGTGCGGCGTGGAAGTCGGGGAGCGACCACGGAACCGATGCGGACAGCACGCTACGACCGGCGGCGGCCGCCGTTCGCGGACTGAGACCCCCGACCGGTGGACGGACCCGCGAGCGCGACGGGTGGGAAAGCGTTCCGCCGTCCGGAGCAGTCGGACCCGTCGGTCGCGCGCGGGGCTCTCAGCGGCCGCCGGACAGCCCGCTCCCGGGCGACGGCGGTCGGCACCCCGGCGCCTCGGCGGCCTCGGCACTGTCAGGCCAGGACCACCTGCCCGCTCTCGACCCGCACCGGTCGCGAGGTGAGCGGTGCCCGGGCGGGTCCGTCGAGCGGGGCCCCGTCGGAGACGGCGAACAGGCTGCCGTGGCAGGGGCAGGAGATGCCGGCCCGGGAGACCTGGTCGACGAGGCAGCCCTGGTGCGGGCAGGTCGCGTCGAAGGCCAGGACGGTGTTCGCGTCCGGGCGGGTCACGACGACCCGCTGCTCGGCGAAGACCCGCCCGCCGCCGACCGGGACGTCGTCGACGGCGGTGAGTCCGGCGGGCACCGGGGCGGCGGCGCTGCTCGGCGCGGGCGCCGGAGTGGTCGGCTCCGGTGTGGGGGTGGACGGTGCGGGCGCGGCGGGAGCCGTGTCACGCGGGGTTCCGTAGGTGGCGCAGCCCGCGGCACAGCAGGCCACGGCGGCACCGGCGCCGGCGAGGAGCCGGCGGCGCGGGATCGGGGACACGGGGGACCTCCGGGGTTCGGTGGGAGCGGTCGGGGATCAGAACGACAGGCCGTGGCCGGTGAAGAACCACAGCGCCGAGGTGAGCCAGACCCCGGCGAGCACGGCGAGCAGCACCCCACCCGCGACGGCGAGCAGCCATCCGGGCACGCCCGGACGCCGCAGGAGCAGCATCTTGGTGACGAACGCGCCGTAGAACAGGCAGCCGAGCGCGGAGTGCAGCAGCGCCGACGTCGTCGCGCCGGACCAGCCGAACGCGTAGAGGCACTGCACGGCGACGGGCACGGTCACCAGCACCGCGACCCGGCCCGACCACCGGTGCGCGACCGCGGTCGCCGGGTCGGCGTAGCCGCGCATCATCATCCGACCCGTCACCCCCTGGACGATCGCGAGGACCAGGGCCGCCGAGCCGAGCCAGGCCTTCGCCGCGGCCCCGCTGGAGAACCCGGCGAGGTTCACCGCGACGCCGGTGCCGACGTGCTGACGGGCCCAGACACCGAGGGCCACCGCGACCAGCGACCCGACGACGACCGGGACGGCGACGACCCGCCACGACGGGCCCTCCGCCGGGACGGCGACCTCCTGGGCCGCCTCCGCGGCCGGGCGGCGACGCGCGCGGGTCGGGTCGGGTGTCGCCGCGCGGGACCGGCGACGGCCGGGGGTGCTCCCGGCCCGGGCCGCGTCGTCGGCGCCCGTGGACCATCCGGACTGCGGGACGTCACCGGCGGCCCGGCGCGGGCGGCCGGGACGCGCGGTCCCGGCGTCCCGCGCCGGGCGGCGCGGCGTGGTGACCCCGTGGGCGCCCGAACCGCCGCCCGGGGGCGAGGTGAGCGGGCCGGTCGGGGTGAACAGGTCCCCCGCGACGGCGTCGCGGCGCCGGTCGGCGGTGCCCGCCCATCGGTCCGCGGCCGTGTCGGGGTCGTGGTCGGGTGCCCGGGACGGCTCCGGGACGGCGGCCCAGCCGCCGCTGTGCTCGGGGCCGCGGGGGTTCGGGATGTCCGCGGGGACCGGGGCGAACCCGACCGGGTCCGTGAGGTCGCGGTCCTCGTGCCGCGCGCGGGGGGACATCAGTACCCACCGCCGTAGCCGCTGCCGCCGGTGGCCGGGGCCTCGGCAGGCGCGGGGGCCGGTGCGGGTGCCGGGTCGGACGCGTCGGTCCGGGCCGCGGTGAACTCCCAGGACCGCCCGTCGGCGCGGGCGGTGCCGGTGGCGACACCGTCGGCGACTCTGTACGCGACCTCCGCGCCGTCCTTGCCGGTCAGGCGGGTGGTGCCGCCGGGGGTGGCGGTGCCCGTCGTCCAGGACTCGATGCCGCGGTTGTCGCAGACGTAGGCCTTCACGGCGCCGTCGGTGACCCAGATGTCGACGGTGACCGTCCCGTTCGTCGACCGGCCCGTGTAGGCGACCGTGCCGGTCGCGGCCGGGGCCGGGGCGGCCGTCGGAGCGGGCGCCGCCGGGAGGGCGAGCGAGCCCGCCGCCTGGTCGACGGCGGCGGGGGCCGCTGGGGGCAGCGGTTCCGGTTCTGCGGTGAGCACGACGTTGGCCGTCGCGGCCCCGGCGGCGACCGCGCCGACGGCGACCATGGTCAGGAGGGGTCCGGAGAGTCGCATGTCAGCCCACCTCGATCCGGACCGAGTCGAAGGCGGGCGTCTGGTTGGCCCGCTGCATCATCGGGGTGCGGTGCGACCCGTCGCCGGCCCACGACGAGCACTGCAGCTCGCCGGTCTTCTCGACCCCGGGCACGTCGATCGTGACGCTGTCCGGCCGTGCTCCCCCGCCGCCGTCCTCGGTGGCCAGGAAGAACAGCGGGTCGGGCGCCGAGTCCGGTGCCTCGCCCGGGTCGGGCAGGATCCGGCAGGCGGTGTGGAAGTGGCCGCGCTGGAGCCCCTGGCCGTTCAGCAGGGACGCCTCGGCGTAGTAGCCGCCCTGGGCCGCGGGCAGGAACCGGTCGCGGACCAGGTTCCGGGTGCTGACGGTCAGGCGGAACGCCTCCCCCGGGCGGACCTTCGTCGGGGCCTGGGTGATCAGCAGCGACGGGCTGCGGCCGGCGTCGGCGACCTCGCCGAACGCGGTGGACACGCAGCGGGGCGCCTTTTGGAACCCGTCGTGGGCGGTGAGCCTGCTGCCGGAGCAGTCGACGGCGAGGATGTCGAGCGCCGACGGCGCGCCCGTGCCGTTCCCGTCGGCCTTCCCGGCGGCTCCGCCCCCCGCGCCGTCGGAACCCCGGCCGTCGGCGGCACCGGAGGCCTGATCGTCGGCGGCACCGGACCCCGAGCCCGAGCCGTCGGCGCCCGAGCCCGCGTCCGAGCTGCCCGAGCCCGCGTCCGAGGTGCCCGGGCCCGAGGAGCCGGACCCCGTGTGCCCGGAGTGGTCGTGCCCGCCGCCCCCGGAGGAGCCCGCGGCATCGGACGTGTCCCGGGCCCCGTCGGACGAGCCGGACGAGCCGGACGAGTCGGACGGCCCGGATGCGACGTTCGCCGGCCGGTCCCCCCGGTCGACGGAGGCGGCCCCGGCGGCGTAGGCGGCGGGCCCGGCGACGAGCAGGCCCAGTGCGAGCGCGGTGACCGCGATCGTCCTGCTGCGACTGGTGGTGGGTCTCATCGGTATCGGCTCCTCGGGGCGGTGCGGTGCGCGCCGGTGGTGCGGGAGGGCGGCGCTCCGGTGTCGGTGTCCAGGTCGAGGTAGTGGGGGGGTGGCGTCGGCGAGGCCGGCGTCGGGGTCGGGCCGGGGTCGGACCGGCGGCACGTGCGCCAGCTCGTCCCAGGGGTCGGGCGGTCCGACCGGCAGGGCCCGTCGGGCGCCGTCGCGGGGGTGGCGCGGGGCGGGGACGAGGGCGGTGGTCGGGCCGGCGGCCGGGCGGCCACGCCGGTGCAGGGTCATGAGCAGCCCGCCCGCGGCGAGCAGCGCGACCCCGACCACCAGGGCCGGCACGACGACGTCGGTCGCGCTGCGGGCGCCGGTCGGAACCGGATCGGGCGGGGCCGGCAGGGCCGCGTAGTCGACCAGCCCGGTCGACTCCAGGTAGCCGATGTGCCGGGTGACGTACACCGACGCCTCGTTCGCGAACTGCCGCATGAGCTCGTTGCGGGTGCCGACCTTGACGTCGGTGATCACCGGCAGGACCGAGCCGTGCGCGGCGCGCAGGAGCTGCACGAACTGGCGGTCGTAGTCGGTCCCGGTGCGGGCGGTCAGGTCGTTCATCCAGCCGATCTGCTGGTCGTTCGGTCTGCTGGGCAGCAGGACCCCGAGCTGTTCGGCGGTGGAGCGGACCAGCGCGTCGAGATCGTGGTGCTCGACGCCGAGCTTGCGCGCAACCTCGCGGACCGCCGGCGAGGTGGCCTGCTGCTCACCCTGCTGCCCGGTCGGTGCCTCCCAGAGACCGGCGAGGCGCACCTTCTGCAGCAGGTCGCGATCGGCGGGGCCGAGCGGCCCCCACCGGGTCTGCGTCCATCCCTGCTGCTGGTCGGTGGAGGCCGAGGTGGCCACCCAGTACTGGGCGAGCGCGACCGCGGCGACCGCGGCCAGCGCGGCGAGCACCGACCAGCGGAGCGGGCCGGGGATCCGGCGGGACATGGGCTCTCCCCTTCTCAGACCTGGGCGAACTGCTCGGTGTGCACCCGGTCGTCCGGGACACCGAGCGCGGTGAGGGTGGCGAGGACGTCGCCGACGAGCTGCGGCCGGCCGCAGACGAAGTAGTCGAGGCGGCGGGCCGGGTCGTCGAGATCGGTCAGGACGGCGGCGAGCAGCGCGGTGTCGATCGGCCCGGTGGCCCCGGCCCAGTCCGCGGACGGGCGGCGCAGCACCTCGGTGACCTGCAGGTCGATCAGTGTGCGCAGGTGCGCGAGCTCGGCCCGGAACAGCAGGTCGGCGCGGTCGCGGGCGTGCACGACCAGCCGGTACGGCCGCCGGTCGCCGCGGTCGGCGGCGGTGCGCAGCATGCTCATCATCGGCGTGATCCCGACGCCGCCCGCGATCAGCACGAGCCCGGTCGACGGCACCGAGTCCGGGGTGAACGAGCCGTACGGGCCGTCCACCCAGACCGGGTCGCCGCGGCGCAGCTCACGCAGCCGCCCGGCGAAGTCGCCGGTGTGCCGGACGGTGAACTCGACCCGCCCACCGTCGGCCGCCGACGACGCGATGGTGAACGGGTGCTCCTCCACCGACATCCGCTCCAGCCGCAGCCAGGCGAACTGGCCGGGCCGGAACCACGGCCCGGCGTGCCGGCCGGGCCGGGCGAGCACGAGCGTCGACACGGTCGGGCTCTCCGGGCGCACGACGTGCACCCGGAACTCGCCGGTCGCCGCGCGGGCACCCCAGCGGAGCACCAGCACCGCGACCAGCAGCAGGCCGAGCCCGCCGAGCACCGGCCCCATGACGGCGTCGCCGACCAGGTTGTTCAGCCACAGCACGTGCAGCGACGACGCGCCGACGACGACCGCGGCCAGGCTCAGGTGCAGCCAGCGCCACACCTCGTGCGAGCCGGTCCGGACCCCGCGCAGCGCGAGCACCAGCAGCACGACGACCGCGACCGTCGCGAGGGTGGCGGCCTGGCCGCGGGCCGGTGCGGCGAACGGCACGAGCAGCCCGACGCGTTCCGGGTGGTCGGCCACCACACAGGCCAGGTGCAGGGCGACGAGCACCCCGGCCAGCACACCGAGCCTGCGGTGCAGGCCGAGCAGGGTCTCCAGGCCGAGGGCTCCGGAGAGTCCGCGCACCCGGGACGGCAGCACCGCGACGATCACCATCGCCGACAGCGCGAGCAGCCCGGTCAGGACCGAGAGCTGGTGCAGCAGCGGCTGCGGCCCGGAACGGAGCATCCAGATCAGCGACGGGCCGACGAGGACCGTGACCAGCACGGATCCCCACACCGTGCGAGCGCGGCGGTGCGCCAGCCAGGCGTCGGCGGGCGGCGGGGTGTCCCGCCGCAGGGGTGCGGTGACCGGATGCGGAACCGGGCGGTTCACCGGTCGCCGGGCGTGCGCCCGGCCGGTGAGGGTGCCCGCAGCGGGCGGGGGTGGTGGGTGCGCGAGCGGTGGACCGTCACCGACCGGCCTCGGGCCGGTCGTGGGTGCGACGCTGCGGTCGCGCGGACGCCGGGGGTGCGTCCGCGCAGGGCGGGGCGGGTCATCGGATCACTCCGGTTCGTGGAACCGGCCGGGTGGGGAGCCCCGGCCACCGCCACGGCGTCCGAGGGGGAGCGGGCCGCGGTGCGGTGACACGAACATAGGAACCCCACCGCGGCGGGGTTGCGTTCCTGAGAGCACCCACCGCCGTCCGGTCGTCGCCGTCCGGCGGG
The DNA here is from genome assembly GCF_001932475.1 of Pseudonocardia sp. Ae717_Ps2. NCBI lineage: Bacteria > Bacillati > Actinomycetota > Actinomycetes > Pseudonocardiales > Pseudonocardiaceae > Pseudonocardia > Pseudonocardia sp. Ae717_Ps2. The sequence continues at coordinate 6,125,167 of NZ_MCIS01000001.1, read as the reverse complement.
CGGGGTCCGATCGCTCCGGTCGGCCTACCGACCTACGGCCGACCGCCGCGACGACTCTCAGGGACCTCACGCTCACCGCGCGCGACCACCGCTGGTCCCGTCCGATCGGCCCCCGACGGCACGCACCGGCCCGCGGACAGGGCCGACGGCGGCGACGCGTCTGCGCCCGGCCGCGGCGGGCCCGAGCCCGGCGGTCGACCACGACGCACCCTCGTGGCGCCGCGGTCGCACGGCAGGTCGGACGGCAGCGCCCCTGGTCGGAGGCGCGGCCGGGTGACTCCGTCAGGCGGAGACGCGCTCCGCGGCCCGGACGCCCTCGGCGAGCTCGCGGGCGAGCGACTCGACCGCGGACGGCCCACCGGACTCCAGGGCCTGCACGAACGCCGTGCCGACGATGACGCCGTCGGCGTAGGAGGCGACGTCGGCCGCCTGCTCCGCGGTCCGCACACCCAGGCCGACGCACACCGGCAGGGTCGCGTGCTCCCGCGCACGGGTGACCAGGTCACGAGCCTCGACGCCGACCGAGCGGACGCCGGTGACGCCCATCAGGGACGCGGCGTAGAGGAAGCCACGGCTCGCGCCGACGGTCATCCGCATCCGCTCGGGGGTGGTGGTCTGGGCGACCAGGAAGATCCGGTCGAGGTCGTGCTTCTCCGACGCGGCGAGCCACTCGTCGCAGTCGTCGGGCAGCAGGTCGGGCGTGATCAGACCGGAACCGCCCGCCTCGGCGAGGTCGGCGGCGAACCGCTCGATGCCGTAGCGGTCGACGAGGTTCCAGTAGGTCATGACCAGCGCCGGCGCGCCGGCGTCGACGACCCCGCGGACGGCGGTGAACGCGTCGCGGGAGCGGGCGCCGTTGTCCAGCGCCTGCTGGGTGGCGCGCTGGATGACCGGGCCGTCCATCAGCGGGTCGGAGTAGGGCAGCCCGACCTCGACGACGTCGACGCCGCCCGCGACCATCGCCCGCATCGCCTCGACCGAGCCCTCGACGGTCGGGAAGCCGACCGGCAGGTACCCGACCAGTGCGGCGCGGCCCTCGGCCCGGACCGCCTCGATCCGCTGCGCCACGCTGGCCATCAGACCGCTCCGTCCGTCACGGCGTTGCCCTCTTCGTCGATGAGCTGGAAGTACTTCGCCGCGGTGTCGACGTCCTTGTCGCCACGGCCGGACAGGTTGACCAGCACGACCTTGCCCTCGCCCAGGCGCTTCGCCTCGCGCAGCGCACCGGCCAGCGCGTGCGCGCTCTCGATGGCCGGGATGATGCCCTCGGTGCGGCAGAGCAGGCGGAAGGCGTCCATCGCCTCGGCGTCGGTGACCGACTCGTAGCGGGCGCGCTTCATGTCGTGCAGCCAGGAGTGCTCCGGGCCGACGCCCGGGTAGTCCAGACCGGCGGAGATGGAGTGCGAGTCGCGGGTCTGGCCGTCCTCGTCCTGGAGGATGAAGCTGCGCGAGCCGTGCAGGACCCCGACGTCGCCGCCGCCGATCGACGACGCGTGCCGCGGGGTGTCGACGCCGTCGCCGCCCGCCTCGAACCCGACCAGCTCGACCGAGGTGTCGTCGAGGAAGGCGTGGAAGATGCCCATCGCGTTGGAGCCGCCGCCGACACAGGCGCACACCAGGTCGGGCAGCGCACCGGTCAGGTCCTGGACCTGCTGGCGGGCCTCGACCCCGATGATCCGCTGGAAGTCGCGCACCATCGCCGGGAACGGGTGCGGACCGGCGACCGAGCCGATGAGGTAGTGCGTGTCGGCCACGTTGGTGACCCAGTCGCGCATCGCCTCGTTCATCGCGTCCTTGAGGGTGCGCGTGCCCGAGGTGACCGGGCGGACCTCGGCGCCGAGCATGCGCATCCGGGCGACGTTGAGCGCCTGGCGCTCGGTGTCGACCTCGCCCATGTAGACGACGCACTCCAGCCCCATCAGGGCGGCGGCGGTGGCCGAGGCGACACCGTGCTGCCCGGCGCCGGTCTCCGCGATGACCCGGGTCTTGCCCATCCGCTTGGTGAGCAGTGCCTGGCCCAGCACGTTGTTGATCTTGTGCGAGCCGGTGTGGTTCAGATCCTCCCGCTTGAGCAGGATGCGTGCACCGCCCGCGTGCGCGGCGAACCGCGGCGCCTCGGTGAGCAGGCTCGGACGCCCCGAGTAGGTGCGGTGCAGCTCGGCGAGCTCGGCCTGGAAGGCCTCGTCGGTCATCGCCGCGTGGTAGGCCTGCTCGAGCTCGTCCAGCGCGGCGACCAGCGCCTCCGGGACGTAGCGGCCGCCGAAGCGGCCGAAGTACGGGCCGGTCTGGTCGACCAGCCGCGCCGTGTCCCCGGCCGGGGGAAGGGCGGTGTCGGTCACGAGTACTCCCTGACGGATCGAGGACCCCGATCTCGGGCCGCCGCCGGGCGGAGATGCGCCGGGAGATCGGACGTCCACGACGGTACACCGGGCCCACGACGCCGGACGCGGCACCGGGGGCTCTCATATATCACCGCGACGGTGCCGCGCGGCCGGCCTTCAGACGAGTCGCGGGCGTCCCGCGACCCAGCCCAGCACCATCTCGACGACGATCACCACGCCGAGCAGCACCAGCGACGGCGTCCAGGAACCGGTGGCGCCGTGCAGGACCCCGAACAGGAACGGACCCGCCGCGCCGATGAGGTAGCCGAAGCCCTGCGCCATCGCCGACAGGTCGGTGGTCTCGGCGGACTCGCGGGTGCGCAGCGCGATCACGCCGAGCCCCAGCGGGAAGACCGCCATGCCGGTGCCGAGCAGGACCGTCCACAGCCACGGCGCGGCGGCCGGGGCGATCGCGAGCCCGGCGACGGCGGCCAGCGAGCAGCAGGCGAGCCCGACGATCCAGCCCGACTGCGACGGCCGGTTCAGCGCGATCGGCGGGATGATGAAGCTCAGCGGGATGCCGATGAGGTTGATCAGGGCGAGCATCAGGCCGGCGTCGGTGCGGGTCACCCCGACCGAGACGAACAGCTCCGACAGCCAGCCCATCGCGACGTAGGCGACGCAGGCCTGCAGCCCGAAGAACGCGGTGACCACCCAGGCCAGCGGGCGGCGCACCATCGGGCGTCGCTCCACGGCCTCCGCGGTGCGCACGACCGGCTCCGGCTCGCCGTGCCGGGCCCCGGCGGCCCACACGACGAGTGCGGCCAGCGACAGCAGCGCCCACGCCCCGACCGCGCCGCGCCAGCCGCCGAGCAGTGGCTCCAGCGGCGGGGTGAACGCCGCGCCGATCCCGCCACCCGCGGCCAGCGCCGCGGTGTAGATGCCGGTGACCCGGCCGACGGCGTGCGGGAAGGACTGCTTGACCACCACCGGGATCAGCACGTTGCCGATCGCGATGCCCGCCGCGGCGACGAAGGTGCCGCCGAGCACGACCCACGGGCCGTCGACGACGCGCAGCACGAGCCCCGCGGTCAGGACCGCCATCGCCAGGCCGATCGCGCGGGCCGTGCCGAGGCGACGGGCGAGCAGCGGGGCCGCGATCGCGGCGAGACCGAAGCAGATGGTGGGGACGGCGGTGAGCACGCTGGCCCAGATCGCGGAGGCACCGAGGCCGTCGCGGACCTCGCCGAGCACCGAGGACATCGAGGTCACGGCCGGACGGAGGTTCGCGGCGGCGAGCGCCACCCCGACGACGAGCAGGGGGGTCCCGACGAGCGCGCCACGGCGCGACGGCCCGATGTCCTCGGCCCGTCCGGTGGCGATGGTCTCCTCCGCGCGTGTCTCCTGCTCAGCAATGCTCACGAAACAGTATTGTTACAGACGTAGGATGTTCGGATGGAAGGATGTTCCGGTGCCTCTCGTCACAGCGCGCCGCGGTGGCCTGGTCGACCAGGTCATCGGTCAGCTCCGTTCCGCCATCACCGGCGGTGAGTGGCCGGTCGGCGCCCGGATCCCGCCGGAGTCGGAGCTGGCCTCGTCGTTGGAGGTCGGCCGGAACACCGTCCGCGAGGCCGTCCGTGCCCTCTCCCACGGCGGCCTGCTGGAGGTGCGCCAGGGCGACGGCACCTACGTGCGGGCCACCACCGAGCTGTCCGGGGCGCTGCGCACGCTGTGCGGCCCGGAGCTGCGCGAGGTGCTGGAGGTCCGCCGCACCCTGGAGGTCGAGGCGGCCCGGATGGCGGCCGCCCGCCGGACCGACGCCGACCTGACCGTCCTGCGGGCCGCGCTGGCCGAGCGCGACCGGGCCGTCGCCGCCGTCGCGGAGTGCGGCCGTCGCGGGGAGGAGCCGGACGCCGCGGACGTGGAGCTCGCCGCCCGCGCCGACACCGACTTCCACGTCGCCGTCGTCCGCTGTGCGGGCAACAGCCTGCTCGTCGAGCTCTACCGGGGCGTGGTGGAGGCGGTCGCGGACAGCGTGAAGACCACGATGCCGGGCACCGCGGGCACCGACGACGACATCTCGCACACCGGGATCGTCGATGCCATCGCGGACGGCGACGTGGACCGCGCCGCCCGCGAGGCCGGGGACTTCCTGGACCGGCTCATCGCCGCCCGCCCGGGCGTCCCGGACGCCTCTGCCCGCACGGACGCTCCGGCGGCCGGGGCCGGCCCCACCGCCTGACCCCCACCGCCCGGGCCGGTGCGGCACCGGGCAGCCGCAGGCCCGGCGCGGCGGTCCCGGTCCGGTTACCCTCCTGCGCCGGACCCACCCCGCCCCCGACCCCGAGGAGTGCTCCGGCGTGCTGAAGGGCTTCAAGGAATTCCTGCTGCGCGGCAACGTGATCGACCTGGCCGTCGCCGTCGTCATCGGTGCGGCGTTCACGTCCGTGGTCACCGCCTTCACCAAGGCGTTCCTGGAGCCGCTGCTCCGGTTGTTCTCCGGCGGGGAGAACGCCGTGCCCCCGGGCACGATCCCGCTGACCGACGAGGTGCAGCTCGACTACGCGAGCTTCCTCAACGCCGTCATCACCTTCCTGATCACCGCCGCGGTCATCTACTTCCTGGTCGTCTTCCCGATGAAGTGGCTCCAGGACCGCCGCAGGCGCGACGCGGAGGACCCGGCCCTGGAGACCGACCTGGACCTGCTCAAGGAGATCCGCGACCTGCTCCGCGACCAGGCCGAGCGGGACCGCGAGCGGACCCTCGCGCCGTCGCCCGGTGCCGTCGGGCAGCCAACGGCGCCGGCGCCGCCGGTGCCGCCCGGGCAGCCACAGGGCCGTCCGCTGCCTCCGCAGCCCGCGCCGCAGGCACCCCGGCCCGGCCCGGTCGACGACGGCCACCCCGAGCCCTACCCGGACACTCCGCGCCGGCCCCGCCACCGCGGCTGAGCCCGGTTCCTCCGGGGCGCCGCCCGACGGCCCGCGAGCAGACATCGGAGGGTGGCCGTCCCGTGGCCGACGGCACACACACTCGTTCCGGAGGAAACACGCCGCCCTTTCGACTCGACACGGCACGAACCCCCCACCAGGCTGGCCCGGTCGCGGGCGGCACCGGGCCGCCGCGGAGGGGAGCACGGCACGATGGCGGAAGCCACGACGCAGGTGGCGGAGGACGGTCCCGGGCTGAAGCGCGTCATGGGGCCCAAGCTGCTGCTGCTGTTCATCATCGGCGACATCCTGGGTACCGGGATCTACGCCCTGGTCGGTCAGGTCGCCGAGGAGGTCGGCGGGGCGGCGTGGGTGCCGTTCCTGGTCGCCTTCGCCGTCGCCATGATCACCGCGTTCTCCTACCTGGAGCTCGTCACCAAGTACCCGCAGGCAGCGGGCGCGGCGCTCTACACGCACAAGGCGTTCGGCATCCACTTCCTGACCTTCATGGTCACCTTCGTGGTGATGAGCTCGGGGATCACCTCGGCGTCGACGGCGTCCCGGGCGTTCGCGGCGAACCTGAACGAGGGCTTCGGGCTGGACCTGGGCAACGGCGGGATCGTCCTGATCGCGCTCGGCTTCATGCTGCTGGTCGCGCTGGTGAACTTCCGCGGCGTCGGCGAGAGCGTGAAGCTCAACGTAGTGCTCACCCTGGTCGAGCTGTCCGGCCTGCTCCTGGTGATCCTGATCGGGATCTACGCCATCGCCGGCGGCGACGCCGACTGGTCGCGCGTGGTCGCCTTCGACACCCCGGAGGACAAGGGGGTGTTCCTCGCCGTCACCTCGGCGACCTCGCTCGCGTTCTTCGCGATGGTCGGCTTCGAGGACTCGGTGAACATGGCCGAGGAGTGCCACGAGCCGCGCCGCATCTTCCCCAAGATCATGATCACCGGCCTGACCGTCACCGGGATCATCTACGTGCTCGTCGCCATCTGCTCGGTGGCGCTGGTCCCGGTCGGCCCGCTGGCCGCGAGCGAGACTCCGCTGGTCGAGGTCGTCCGCGCCGGCGCCCCCGGCATCCCGGCCGACGTCGTGCTGCCGTTCATCTCGATGTTCGCCGTCGCCAACTCGGCCCTGATCAACATGCTGATGGCATCGCGGCTGCTCTACGGGATGGCCAACCAGGCCGTGCTGCCCAAGCCGCTGGCCAGGGTGCACCCGTTCCGCCGCACGCCGTGGGTGTCGATCATCTTCACGACGCTGATCTCGTTCGCCCTGATCAGCTACGTGTCGCTCGACTCGGACTCCGACGTCGTCTCCGCGCTCGGCGGCACCACGTCGCTGCTGCTGCTCGCGGTGTTCACGATCGTCAACATCGCGGTGCTGGTGCTGCGCCGCGACCGGATCGCCGAGGACCACTTCCGGGCTCCGCCCGGACTGCCGATCGTCGGCGCGGTCGCGAGCCTGTACCTGGTCCTGCCCTTCTCCGGGCGGGACGCGATCCAGTACGAGCTGGCCGGGCTGCTGCTCCTGCTCGGCCTGGTCCTCTACGGGATCACCCTGCTGCTCAACCGCAGCCTCGGGGTGAAGACGGCGACCCTGGACCCGTCGAAGCTGGACGGCTGACGAGGGGCCCGCTCGTCCCGGTGCCTGCCGCGGCGCGGTCACCGGGACCGTACGGCCGACCGGCCGTGGTCACGGTCGGGCACCGGACACGTCGCACGCCGACCCGTCCGGTGCCCGATCCGTGGTCACCGGTCGGCGAGGTCGCGCAGGCGGCCGGCGAGCTGCTCCTCGTAGAAGGTGAAGAACTCGTCGACGTCCGGTCCGGCGCTGATCAGCGCGAGCCGGTCGTAGCCCGCGTCGGCGAAGCCCTGCACCGTCGCGACGTGGGCCTCGACGTCCGGGCCCGCTCCGAACGCGTCGGCCATGTCCTCCTGACGGACGAAGGCCGTCGCCGCCTCGAAGTTGCGCACGTTGGGCAGCTCGGCCTGGATCTTCCAGCCGGTCGGACCGAACCGGAACAGCCGGTGCGCCGACTCCAGCGCCGCGTCGACGGTTCCGGCGTAGGCCAGCGGGACCTCGGCCCAGCGGGAACCGGTGCCGCCGGCGGCGGTGTAGGCGTCGATCAGGTCGGTGCGGGGCTCGGTGGCGAACAGGCCGTCACCCAGCTCACCGGCGATCCGGGCCGCCTTCGGCCCACCCGCGGCGACGACGATGTCCGGCAGCGTCTCCGGCAGGTCGAACACCCGCGAGTCCTCGACGGACAGGTGGGTGCCGCGGTAGGTCCGGTAGCCACCGGTCCACAGCAGCCGGATGATCTCCAACGCCTCGCGGAGCATCGCGTGCCGCACGCCGACGACCGGCCACGGATGTCCGGTGACGTGCTCGGACAGCTGCTCGCCCGAGCCGACGCCGAGGGTGAACCGGCCCTCGGACAGCAGCGCGGTCGTCGCCGCGGCCTGGGCGATGATCGCCGGGTGGTAGCGGATCGTCGGGCAGGTCACCCCGGTGGCCAGGCCGATCCGCTCGGTCCGCATCGCGATGGCGGCGAGGATCGACCAGGCGAACCCGGAGTGGCCGTGGCTCTCCAGCCACGGGTGGTAGTGGTCGGAGATCTCGACGAAGTCGAAACCGGCCTCCTCGGCACGGACGGCCTGACGGACCATCTCCTGCGGTGTGTAGGCCTCGGCGAAGAGCTTGAAGCCGATCTGCACGACGGGTGTCCTCTCCTCGGGTGTGCCCCGACGGGGTTCCCGGCGGTCGGCGGATCACTCCTGCGGCAGCCGGACGATCGACCCGGCGGTGTGCCGGTACACCCGTCGGCCCGCGCCGCACGACGGTCACGGCGCCGTCGCCGGCCGGGTCCTCCGGCCGCGGTGATGCGGAGGTGGTCACCCGGTGAAGACTGTCCCTCGGGCCGGGATCCTGCAGGTCGACCGGTGGACAACCGACCCGGGCCCGGTACGGTGAGCCCATCGGAAACTCGGCCGCACGTTCCCGGACACGCGGCCCCGCCCCATCGGGCAGGCGGGGTCGCCGGCCAGGCGTGCCCGGCGTCGGGCGGCCGTCGTGACGGCGGCCGAGCCCGACCGCCGGCGGCTCGGCCACACGGGCAGCTGGCCGGAACCGCACTCCCGGGTGAGCCTGCGCGAGCACACCCCGGCGCCCGGGGTGACCGTCCTCGAGGTGATCGGCGAGGTCGACCTCGCCGAGGCCGAGGCGATCCGGGTGCGGATGTCGGAGATGCTCCACCAGACGCGACCGGCGCGGGCCCTGCTGGACCTGTCCGGCGTCGGGTTCCTCGGGTCGCACGGTCTGACGGCGGTGGTCCGGTCCTCGCGCGCGGCCGGCGAGGCCGGGGTCCGCCTGGACGGGGTCACCGGCCCGGACAACCGGGCGGTGATCCGACCGGTGCGGATGACCGGGCTGGACCAGGTCATCACCTGGTACCCGGACCTCGACACGGCCTTGGCTGCCTGCTGAGCCTGCACCTCGACGGTCCCGTCCGCGGCGCCCGTCCGTCGCGGACGGGAACCTGCGGTGCCCCGGGACCGGTCAGCGGTGAGCCGCGAGCCGCACCAGGACCAGCGCGGGCCCGGACGGCGCGCGGCCCCGCCGCCAGGCGGCGCGCAGGCGTCGCTGCAGGTCGGCGCCGCGCACCGGGACCGTCCGCAGCGTTCCGGCCGCCACCTCGGCCGCCACCGCCAGACCGCTGATCACCGCCGGGCCCGCGCCGCCCGCGACCGCGTTCTTGATCGCCGTCGTCGAGCCGAGCTCCAGCACCGGCGGCGCGAGGTCCCCGAGGGCGCGCTCCAGGAACTCCCGGGTGCCCGAGCCGGGCTCGCGGGCCACCAGCGGCGTCGTCGCGAGCCGCGCCGCGTCCACCGCACGGCGCCGGGCCCACGGGTGGTCCGGCGCGACGACGAGCACCAGCCGGTCCCGCCCGACGACCTGGCCGTCGAGGTCGGCGGGCAGGTCCGGGCCCTCGACGAATCCGAGGTCGGCGTCGCCGGAGCGGACGTCGTCGACCACCTCGGCGGTGTTGTGCGAGGTCAGCGTGACCGCGGTGCCGGGCAGCTCGGCGCGCAGCGCGACCAGCCAGCGGGGCAGCAGGTACTCCGCGACGGTGAAGCTGGCGGCCACCCGCAGCCGGGCCGCCCGGTCGGTGCGCAGCGCGGCGACGCCCTCGTCCAGGGCGTGCGCGGCGTCCAGCACGGCCCGCGCCCGTTCGACGACGAGCGCCCCGTCCGGGGTGAGCCGGGTACCGCGCGGCGACCGTTCCAGCAGGGTCAGCCCGAGTGCGGCCTCCAGCGTCCTGACCCGGGCGCTGACCGCGGCCTGGGAGATGCCGTGGACCGCGGCAGCCCTGCCCATGCTCCCCAGGGTGGCGACCGAGACCAGCAGGTCGTAGGGCACGAGGTCGGCGACGCGCGGGGACAGGGTCACAACCTCTGATTGTGACTCCGCAACGCCGCGACGGGTACCGCCCGGTCACCGACCGGCCGACCGTGGGGACATGACCACGCACCTCCGTCCCCCGGCCGCGGCCGCTCCGCCGCACGCGTTCGTCCGCCTCGGGCTGCTGCGCGGGCTCGACACCCCGGGCGACGCGGTCCGGTCGTTCGGGCCGAACTGGTTCGCCGCGGTGATGGGCACCGGGATCGTCGGCGGGGCCGCCGCGACGCTGCCGTTCCGCTCCCCGCTGCTGACCGCGTGGGCGACCGGGGTGTGGGGCCTGGCCTCGGCACTGCTGGTGGTGCTCGTGGCCGCGGCGGTGGCGCACCGGGTGCGCTCCCCCGAGCGGGCCCGCGCGCACGCCGCGGACCCGGTGGCCGTGCAGTCCTACGGCGCCGTCGCGATGGCCTTCATGACGGTCGGCGCCGGCGCGGTCCAGTTCGGCCCTGCCGTGCTCGGCGCTCCGGCCGCGCTCGCGACGAGCGCGGTGCTGTGGCTCGTCGGGACGGTGTTCGGGCTGGTCACCGCGGTCGGCGTGCCGTATCTGATGATCACCCGGCACACGGTCGGGCCGGACGCGGTGTCCCCCGCGTGGCTGCTGCCGGTGGTGCCGCCGATGGTGTCGGCCGCGGACGGGGCGCTGCTCGTCGTGCACCTGGCGCCGGGCCAGGGCCGCACCACGCTGCTGCTCGCCTGCGTCGCGCTGTTCGGGATGAGCCTGTTCGCGACGCTGGCCCTGCTCCCGCAGATCTGGCACCGGCTCGTCGTGCACGGGACCGGCCCGGCGGCGGCCGTCCCCACCCTGTGGATCGTGCTCGGCCCGCTCGGCCAGTCGGTCACCGCGGCCGGGCTCCTGGCGAACGCCGCGCCCGGCAGCGTGCCGGAGCCGTACGCGGGCGCCGCGGCGGTGATCGCGGTGGTCTACGGAGTCCCGGTGTGGGGGTTCGCGATGCTGTGGCTGGCGCTCGCGGCCGCGGTGACCCTGCGGACCGTCCGGCGGGGACTGCCGTTCACGCTGACCTGGTGGAGCTTCACCTTCCCGTTGGGGACCTGCGTGACCGGCACGAACCTGCTGGTGGAACGGCTGGGGACGCCGGCGCTCGCCGTCGTCGCTATGGCGCTGTACGTGCTGCTGGTGGCGGCCTGGCTCGTCGTCGGTGCCCGGACCGTGCACGGTGCGCTCGTCCGCTCCGAACCTGCTCGCCCCGCATAGGGGCGTTCAGCGACGCGGGTCGCTGCGGTCGGGGGCCTTGAGCAGGTCGAGCTGGTAGCCGTCGCGGGTGGAGAAGTCGGCCCGCAGCACGAAGCGGTCCCCGCGCACCAGCGTGCGGCGCCACTCGACCGGGCGCCCCTTCGCGCTGCCGAGCCGGGACACCGAGAACGCGGCGGTCGACGGGCTCCCGCCCAGCAGCCGGTGTTCGGCGGGGGTGGGCAGGATCGGCGCGATGGTCTCGTGGCCACCGGTGAGCACCACGCCGCACAGCTCGGCGTAGCGCTGGTAGAGGGCGACCCCGGTGAAGTCGGCGTGCAGCAGCGGCGCGGCCAGGTCGTGCGGGAGCCACACCCGGTCCAGCGCGAGCGGCTCGCCACCGGCCAGCCGCAGCCGTTCCAGGTGCACCAGCGGTGTCGACTCCTCCAGGCCGAGACGCGCCGCGACCACGCCGTCGGCGCGGACGTCCAGGGAGCGCACGACGCTGCGCTGCTCCAGGCCCATGGCCCGGACGGACTCGTGGATGCTGTACAGCGCGCCCAGGCGCTGGGCGGTCTCGACCGGCGCCGCCTGCCGCGACGGCCGGCCCCGCGTCCCGACGACGCGGCCCTCGTCGCGCAGCACCTTCACCGCCTGGCGGACGGTGTGTCTGCTGACGCCGTACTCCCGGCCCAGGGCGAGCTCGCCGGGGAAGCCGTGGGTGAACGCGTCGGAGTCCAGGCGGCGGCGCAGGTCATCGAGCAGCTGCTCCCAGAGCAGCCGCCCCGGCTCGCGACGGAGCACGGCGGGTCCGGGGACCGGTCCCGACTCGGCGTCACGCACCCCGCTGAATGTACGGACCGGGCACGCGGACGGGCGATCCCGACCGACGGGTCAGCGGAGCGACCAGGTGCAGGCTCCGGTGAGGACGACCGACTCGCCGTCGAGGATCCGGGCGGCGGCCGGGCCGTGCAGGACCCCGCGGGACACCTCGGTGCCGTCCACGCCGGTGCGCGTGTAGCCGCACTCCCGGCCCGGGGTCGGACCGTCGGTGGCCCAGGTGCCCGGTGCGAGGTCGAGACCGGCGCGGTACACGCCCTCGGTCGCCTCCCGCGCCGGGACGGGCGCGGCCCGGTGGACGGTGGTCGCCTCGGCACGGTCGTCGCCGTTCACGATCGCCCCGCCCAGCAGCACCACCGGCACGACCAGCGCCAGCAGCAGCCACGGCCACAGCACGGTGCGCTGACCCGCCGCGGCGCGCTCCGCGTAGTACCGCCCGTACGGTCCGGTGCTGTCCATCCACCCGCCTCACGTCCGACGTCACTCTGGTGATCGAAGCGGATACCCGAGAGTGTTACGTCCCGTCCCACGATGTGAGCGGACGAGTGTCGTCATCGATCATCGACCCCCCTCGGACGACGAACCCCGGGGTCGGGTGGAGCAGCACGTACGGCCGTCCGTCACGCCGCCGAGGGCTACCCTCCCCGGCATGGCTTCCCCCGCGGGCGGACCGCACTCGCCCCGCCCCCGCCGCACGCAGGACGAACGCCGGGCCAGCAGCCGGGCCATCATCCTCGCGGCCGCCCTCGACGAGCTGTACGAGCACGGCCACGCGCACTCGACGACCGTGACCGTGCAGCGGCGCGCGGGGGTGTCGCGCGGGCGGCTGCTGCACCACTTCCCGAGCCGCGAGTCACTGCTCATCGCGGCCGCGCAGCACCTGGCCGCCGAGCGGATCGCCGACATGGAGCAGTGGGTGGTGGACTCGGAGTACGGGGGGACCACCGGCACCGCCCGCTGTGAGCGGGCCGTGGAGCTGCTGTGGGGCACGTTCATGCAGCCGTACTTCTGGGCGTCGATGGAGCTGTGGGTCGCGGCCCGCACCAACGACGACATCCGTGCCGAGCTGCTCCCCGCGGAGCGGCGCCTCGGCACCGCGGTGGCCCACGTGGTCGCCACCCTGTTCGGCCCCGCGCTGTCCAGCCACCCGGCCTTCGACGAGTGCCGCGAGCTGCTGTTCACCAGCATGCGCGGGGTCGCGATGACCTACGCCATCAACCCCCGCGACCACGAGACCGAGCCGCACCTCGCGAGCTGGAAGCGCCTGGCCCGCCGGATGCTCGAGGTCGACGACGGCGATGCCGCGGACGCCTCGGGTCAGCACGGCCAGCGGAACGGTTAGCCCACCCCGGCGAACTCCAGCGCCTCGGCCCAGCTCGCCCGCTTCGAGATCAGCCGCTTGTACTTCATGATCTGGGTGGGCCGGTCGATCGTGATCGTCCCGACCAGCCGGTCGCCGCGCCGGTAGAGCGCGAGGAAGCGGTCGTCGCCCTGCTCGGAGGACACCACCCGGATCTCGTCGGCGGCGGGCCGGCCGACGAACTGGATCCGGCTGGAGTACCAGTCCGACCAGAAGTACGGAACGGTGCCGAGCTCGGTGGCGTTCGCCGGGTCCAGCGCGTTCCTGGCTGCCACCGCGCCCTGCTCGGCGGCGGTGGTCCAGTGCTCCAGCCGCATGACCTCGCCGTCGAACAGGTGGTTCGGGAAGTGCACGACGTCGCCCGCGGCGTACACCCCGTCGGCGGCACGCAGCGTGGCGTCGGCGACGACGCCGCGGTCGCGTTGGTGCAGCTCGACGCCCGAGCCCTCCAGCCAGCCGGTGCACGGGGACACCCCGATCCCGACGACGACCAGGTCCGCCGGGACGATCTCGCCCGACCCCAGGCGGACCCCGGTGACCGCGCCGCCGGAGGACTCCAGCCCGTCGACGGTCTCTCCGCAGCGCAGGTCGGTGCCGTGCGCGCGGTGCAGGTCGGCGCAGGCCTTGCCCATGTCCTCGCCGACCGAACGGACCAGCGGGACCGGCAGGGTCTCCACGATCGTCGCGGGCAGGCCGCGCTTGCGCGCCGAGCTGGCGACCTCCGAGCCGATGAACCCCGCACCGATGACGACGGTGCGGGCGCCCGCGTCCAGCGCGGAGCGGACGGCGAGCGCGTCGTCCCAGGTCCGCAGCGCGTGCACCCCGGAGAGGTCCTCGGTGCCGGGCAGCGTCCGCGCCGCCCCGCCGGTCGCGACGACGAGCGCGTCGTAGCCCAGCTCGGCGCCGTCGCCGAGCCCGACCAGTCTCGCCGCGGTGTCCAGCGAGGTCGCCGGGACGCCGAGGCGCAGCTCGACCCCCAGCTCGTCGCGCAGGTGCTCCTCGGTCCGGAACCGCGGGTCGGCCGGCTCCTCGCCGGTGTCGTCGAGGAAGGCCTTCGACAACGGCGGGCGATCGTAGGGCAGGTGCCGCTCGGCCCCGACGAGGGTCACGGCGCCCCGGTGGCCGGCCTTGCGGGCCGCCTCGACGGCCCGGATGCCGGCCAGCGACGCACCGACGACGACGAGGTGCTCCACGGTGTGCTCCTCCGGAGAAGGGAGTGGGGACGCCGGGAGTGGCGGTCTCCCGGCGTCCCCGCGGTGAGGGGGTGTGTGCGGTCAGCTCTCGACGAGGCGCAGCGCCTCGGTCGGACAGGAGGCGATCGCCGCCTCGCAGGCCGCCCGGTGCTCCTCGGCCGGGGTGGCGTCCAGCACCGCGAGCGAACCGTCGTCGCGGACCTCGAAGAGCTCCGGCGCCTCGGCCTCGCACAGGCCCAGGCCGCTGCACTTGCCCTCGTCGAGCTCGATACGCAGACCCATCACTTCTCCAGGGAGAATCGGAACGGCATGCGCTTCACCCCGCGCATGAAGTTGGTGCCCAGCAGCTCGGGCTCGCCGACCTCGAACTGCGGGATGCGGAACAGCAGCTCGCGAAACAGCGCCTTGAGCATGGACTTCGCGAGCTGGTTGCCCAGGCAGAAGTGCACGCCGCCGCCGCCGAAGCCGGTGTGCGCCTTCGCGTTCTCCCGGGAGAGGTCGAACTTCTCCGGGTCGTCGAAGACCTTCTCGTCCATGCAGCCCGACGGGTAGAACATGACGACCTTGTCGCCGGGGACGATCTTCTTGCCGCCCAGCTCGGTCTCGACGACCGCGGTGCGGCGGAAGGTCATGACCGGGCAGGCGTACCGGACGAACTCCTCGATCGCGTTGTTGATCCGGCCGTCGAAGTCCTCCATGAGCCACTGCTTCTGCTCGGGGAAGTGGGTGAAGGCGCGGACGGTGAACGCCGAGGTGTGCCGGGTGGTGTCGGTGCCGGCGACCGCCATGAGCACGAAGAACGAGCCGATCTCGAACTCGTCGAGCTTCTGGCCGTCCACCTCGGCGTTGATCAGCGAGGTGATCAGGTCGTCGGACGGCTCCGCGGTCTTCAGCTCGATGAGCTCGGCGGCGATGTCGTGCAGGTTCGTCGCGGCCTGCACCTGCACCTCGTCGGCGGCGCGGCCGGCGAGGACCTCGTCGTCGGCCCAGGCGACGATGTCGGCGGCGTTGCGCTCAGTGGCCTCGCGCAGGTGCTCGGGGACGCCCATGATGTCGCAGAAGATGCGGGTGGGGAGCACCTTCGCGACCCGCTGGACGAAGTCGATCTCGCCGGAGGGCTCGGCGACGACGTCGTCGACGATCTCCTTCGCGGCCAGCGCGATCCGGTCGTCGATCAGCTTGATCTGCTTGGGCGTGAACGCCGAGGCGACGAGCTTGCGGAGCCGGTCGTGCTTGGGGTTGTCCATCGCGAGGAAGGACTGGGTCAGCTCGAGGAAGATCGGCGGGAGCAGGTCGAACAGCACACCCTGCCCGGAGATGAAGGTGTCGTTGTCCCGGCTGACCGTGACGATGTCGGCGTGGCTGACCACCGCCCAGTAGCCGGGGTCGTCGGGGTCGGGGGTGACGGCGTCGTCGACCGGACGCTGCCAGGAGACCGGCTGCTCGCGGCGCAGGACCTTGAAGGTCTCCTCACGCTGCTCCGAGGTCTGGTTCCAGAACGCCTTGGTCGAGATGTCGATCGGGTAGTGCTCGGGCTTGCCCTCGCTGGTGGCCGGGATCATGTCCACGGCGTCCGGGTCGTACATCTCCGACTCGAAGTCGGTGGCGTCGAAGGTGGCGGTCATCGGATCTCCTCCGAGCCCGGCGGGGTGCTCCGCGGGCGGAAAGCTGGTGACACGGGGTCACTGACGAGTGTGCGGAGAGACGTGGGGACGGTCGTCTCCCCGGGAGGGGGAGGTCGTACCCCCATCGGGAGAGGCGGCCCCGTCCCCCGGTGAGGGGGTACCGGGGGACGGGGCCGATGGCGGGGCAGGCCTCAGTCGTCGGCGTGGCTCAGCAGGACGTCGTACGGACGCGCCTCGCGGGTGCCGGACAGGTCGAGGTGGACGTTCTTCTCCTCGACGTAGGGGTCCAGCGCGCGTGGGCCGAGCTCACGGCCGACGCCGGACTGCTTGTACCCGCCGAACGGCACCTCGCAGTTGATCTGGTGCGCGTCGTTGATCCAGACCGAGCCGGCCTTGATCTTCTCGGCGACGTCCAGGGCCCGGGAGTTGTCGCGGCTCCACACCGACGACGCCAGCCCGTACTGCGTGTCGTTGGCCAGGGCGACGCCCTCGGCCTCCGAGCCGTAGCGGATGACCGACAGCACCGGACCGAAGATCTCCTCGCGGGCGATCCGCATGTCGTTGCGGACGCCGGTGAAGATGGTCGGCTGGATCCAGTGACCGCCCTCGTAGCCCTCGACGTGGGCCTCGTCGCCGCCCAGGACCGCGGTGGCGCCCTCGTCCTTGCCGGACCGGATCAGCTCGAGGATCCGGTCCTTCTGCTTCGCCGAGACGACCGGGCCCATGTCGGTCTCCCAGTCCCGGGTGTCCCCGAGCCGGATGGTGGACGCGCGGGCGACCATGCGCTCCACGAACTCGTCGTGCAGCGAGTCCGGCAGCAGCAGCCGGGTCATCGACTCGCAGATCTGGCCGGAGTACAGCATGCAGCCGTAGAGCACCCCGTCGACGGCGATGTCGAGGTCGGCGTCGTCGAGGACCAGCGCCGGCGACTTGCCGCCGAGCTCCAGGGTCACGGCCTTGACCGTGCCCGAGGCCAGGCGCATGATCTCGCGTCCGACGTCGGTGGATCCGGTGAAGCCGATCTTGCCGACGCCCGGGTGGCTGGCCAGGCGCGCGCCGGCGTCCGGGCCGGGGCCCGGGACGACGTTGAACACACCCGGCGGCAGCCCGCACTCCTCGGCGATGGCCGCGAACTCCAGCGCCGACAGCGGGGTCTTCTCGTCCGGCTTGAGGATCACCGAGTTGCCGACGGCCAGGGCCGGGGCGAACTTCCACAGGCTCAGCAGCAGCGGAAAGTTCCACGGTGCGATCGCGCCGACCACGCCGATCGGCTCCTTGCGGAGCGTCGACTGGCCGAGCACCGGGAACGTGGCCCGCGGCATGGGCGTCTCGAACTCGTAGCGCTCCGCCAGGCCGGCGAAGTACTCCAGGTGCGGGGCGCAGTAGCCGACGTGGAAGCCGGTGGCCTGACGCACGGTGGCGCCGTTGGCCATGATCTCCAGCTCGACCATCTCGTCGAGCCGCTCGCCGAGCCGGTCGGCGATCGCGCGCATCACCGAGGCGCGGTGCGCCGGGGTGGCTCGCGACCAGCCGCCGTCGTCGAAGGCGGCCTGGGCCGCGTCGACGGCCGCGTCGATCGCCGACGCGCCACCGGAGGCGGCGGTGGCGACCAGCTCACCGTTCTGCGGGTCACGGATCTCGAGGCGGTCGTTCGAGTCCACGTCCTCGCCACCGATCCGCATCGGGAAGTGGCGGACGGTCGTCCCGGCGGTCATGCGGTCGGGTCCAGGACGATCTTGGTGGCTTCGCGCTCCTCGAACATCCGGTACGCCTCGGTCGCCTGCGACATCGGCATGCGGTGCGAGATGAACCGGCTCGGGTCGAGCTTGCCCGCCGCGATGAGCGCCAGCGTCTCGTCCATGTAGTTCGTGATGTTCGCGACGCCCTGGGCGATGGTGACGCCCTTCAGGTACAGGTCGCCGAAGGGCAGCTCGATGCTGTCCTCGGTGTACACACCGGGGATCGAGATCGCGCCACCGGAGCGGACCAGGGTGCAGGCCGACAGCAGCGCCGACGGGTGCCCGACGGCGTCGATCACGACGTCGGCGCCCCGCCAGTCGGTGAGGTCCTGCACGGCGTCGGCCGGGTCGGTCTCGTCGGCGTTCACCGGGACGGCACCGATGGCCTCCGCCTCCTTGAGGCGGGCCGGGACCTTGTCCACCACGATCGTCTGCGCGGCGCCGAGCACGTTCGCCGACATCGCGGCACACAGCCCGACCGGGCCGGCCCCGACCACGGCGACGGTGTCGCCGGGCTGGATGAACTTGCGGACGGCCTCGTAGCCGGTCGCCATGATGTCGCCGACGAACAGCTTGTCCTCGTCGTTGCCCTTGCCCTCGTCGGAGAGCTTGCGCAGCGTGCGGTCGGCGTTCGGCACGATCACGTACTCGGCCTGGCCGCCGGACAGGCTGCCGAAGGTCACCCCGAGCCCGAAGATCATCGTGCCGAAGCACTGGCCCGGCCGGTTGCGGCGGCAGTTGTAGCAGTTGCCGCAGCTCACGACGCAGGAGGCGACGGCGCGGTCGCCCTCGGAGACGAGGTTGACCGCGGATCCGACGGCCTCGACGGTGCCGAGGAACTCGTGGCCGAGCACCACGTCGTCCTCGATCACGATGCGCCCCTCGTAGGGGTGCAGGTCGGTCCCGCAGATCGCCGTGAGGTCGACCCGCAGCAGGACGTCACCGGGGTCGGTGATCTCCGGCTTCGGGACCTCCATGACCTCGATCTTGTGCGGCTCGCGGAGCACGACCGCCTTCATGGTCGCCATCGGATCGGCGTCCTTCCTCTGCTCTGGGACGGGGCGGTCAGGCGTTCGCGGTCGCGTCCTTCTCGGCGACCAGCTCCCGGTACATCGGGAACATCGGCTTGGTCAGCGGGACCAGCTTCAGGATCTTGTTGACCGGGCCCTTGGCCTTGACCTCGCCCTTGGCGAGACCGACGGCGAGGTTGTACTCGCCGCGCCAGAACTTGTCGCCGGTGTCGGCGCGCATCATCAGGGTGATGTCGGCCTTGTCGTCGTCGGCGCCGGTGTGGACCTCCATCGCCGGCTCACGCATCTTGACCCACATCTCGGTGTCCGGGTCGGTGTAGAGCACGCGGAGGTTGATGCCGGCGGCACGCATCTTCGGGCCGGACTCGGGGTGGTCGTTGGCCGCGCGGAAGGCGCCGCCGATGTAGGTGTCGACCTCGTTGCTGTCGGCGAAGAAGCCCATGGTGATCTCCTCGTTGAGTGCAGGGGCAGACGTCCGGGGGCCGGGCGCTGCCGTCGGACCAGATGGTGGCCGGGGAGCGAGGGAGGTCACATCGCTCCCGGGGGGTGGTTCCGTACTCCCTACGGAGGCACAGTGTGTGACCGGCTGCCCCGGGAGTGACCGCTGTGGGCCGTCAGGCGGTGGCCGGCTCCGCGTACCGCGCGCGCAGCTCGCCCTTGACGAGCTTGCCGGTGGCGCTGCGGGGCAGCTGGTCGGTGAAGTCCACGCTGCGCGGGGCCTTGTAGCGGGCGATCCGCTCGCGGACGAACTCGAGGAGCTCGGCCGCTAGCTCCGGCGAGCCCTCGACGCCGTCGGGGGTCTGCACGACCGCCTTGACCTGCTCGCCCATCTCCGGGTCCGGCACGCCGATGACGGCGACGTCGTAGACCGCGGGGTGCAGGGTGAGGACGTCCTCGATCTCCTGCGGGTAGATGTTCACCCCACCGGAGATGATCATGAATGCCTTGCGGTCCGTGAGGAACAGGTAGCCGTCGGGGTCGAGGTAGCCGACGTCGCCGGTGGTGGACCAGTTGTCGTGCTCGGGGTGGCGGCCGGCACGGGTCTTCTCCGGGTCGTTGTGGTACTCGAACGGCGGTACGTCGCGCTCGAAGTAGACGGTGCCGACCTCGCCGGTCGGCAGCTCGCGGCCGTCGTCGTCGCAGACGTGGATGACCCCGAGGCCTGCCTTGCCGACCGAGCCGGGCTTGTCCGCCCACGCCGCCGGGTCGATGAAGGTGACGCCGTTGCCCTCTGTCGAGGAGTAGTACTCGTACAGGACCGGGCCCCACCAGTCGATCATCTTCTGCTTGACGTCGACCGGGCACGGCGCGGCGGCGTGCACGGCCACCCGCAGCGAGGAGACGTCGTAGGACGTCCGGACGGCGTCGGGGAGCTTGAGCATCCGGACGAACATCGTCGGGACGAACTGGCCGTGGGTCACCCGGTGGTGCGCGATGTGCGCCAGCGCGGCCTCGGCGTCGAACTTCTGCGCCATCACCACGGTCCCGCCGAGGGCGTGCACGATGCCGCCGAAGCGCAGCGGCGCGGCGTGGTACACCGGCGCCGGCGAGTAGTAGACGGTGTCCTCGCCGAAGCCGTACATCGGGCCGAACACCGCGGTGTAGAGGTCACCGGGCTCGTCGACCTGGATCGTCGGCAGCGCGGGCTTGATGCCCTTGGGGCGTCCGGTGGTGCCCGAGGAGTAGAGCATGTCCGCGCCGCGGGGCTGCTCGGGCAGCGGCCCGTCGACGGCGAGCTCCGTCGCGGCGCCGAGCGACTCGTGGCCCTCGACCGCTCCCCCGAAGGCGAAACGGCGCTCCACGCCGGGGGTCCGCTCCACGAGCGCCTCGGCGAGCTCGCGCTTCGCGGCCGAGACGAACAGCACCCGGGCACCGCAGTCGTCCACGATGTAGGCGGCCTCGTCCGCGGCGAGGTGGTGGTTGATGCCGGTGATGTACAGGCCCGAGCGCATCGCCGCCCAGTAGATCTCGAAGACCTCGGGGGCGTTGTCGGAGAGGAAGGCGACGTGGTCGCCGCGGCGCAGCCCGGCGTCGCGCAGGACGTGGGCGATCCGGCGCGAGCGGTCGTCGAGCTCGGCGTATCCCCCGCTCGGGTGCGGAGCCGTCGCCGGCCGGCCGCGTCGTCACACGGTGCGGCGGTCCCGGTTCCGGCCCGCGAGATGCCCGGCGATCGCGCCCATGACCACGGCGGTGAGCAGGGTGAGGACGAGCTGGGTCGGGTCGAGCCCACCGGTGCCCAGCACCACCAGCGGCAACACGAGCAGGTACCCGGCGACGGCCGCGCCGGCGCCGTGCACCCGCGGGTCGACGGCGTCGCCGATCCGGTAGCCCGCCAGCACGAACGCGACGACCGCGGTGATGATCAGCCAGGCCGGCCCGACGACCGGGATCTGCGAGCCCAGCGGCGCGGCGAGCCCGCCGATCACGAGCACGCTGAACGCCAGCGAGGCGCCGCGGACCAGGCTGACCCAGTCCACGCGGTCGGAGAACCAGTCGAACCCCGGGACGGCCACGAGGTCTCCCTTCGGTCGCTCAGCGCAGGTGTCGCAGCGCGGAGGGCGTCAGCAGCGGGACGGTCCCGACCACCAGCAGGGCCATCGCCGGGATCGTCTCCCAGCGCCCCGCCACGGCGAGGAGCACCACCGACACAACGGACAGGACGACCGCGGGGTAACGGGCGACGCGGCGGCGCAGCGCCAGGGCGGCGCCCGCCGCGAGGAGCAGCACCGCGAGGACGAGCAGCAGCCAGGTCGGGTACGGCGCCGTCGCCCCGGACGCCACGACCGGGGCACCCTGGCCCGCCAGCGTGCTCGCCGTGTCCTCGTCGACCGTCGGCTCCGGCCGCAGCCCGGCCCACGCGACGGCCAGCAGCACCGCGCTCAGCATCCACGCGGCGGCCGACAGGACCAGGGCCCACGGCATCGTGGACCGGCTCCGCACCTGCTCGATCATGGCCGCAGGCTAGAGGGACCGCCCGGGCGTAGGCCCCCTCCGCACGCAGGGACACCCACTACGGGAGAGGGAGTCACCACCGCCGGGAGACGAGCCTCCGGAGCCCGGGGCGTCCACTGGTGCGATGACCGATCCCGTGTCCGGCGGCAGGCCGCCCCGCGGGCCGGCGGTCGACTTCACCGACGTGACGACGATGATCGACGACACCCCGGTGCTGTTCCGACTCGGGCTGCACCTGGCGCCCGGCACCGTGACGGTGTTGATGGGCCCGTCCGGCTCGGGCAAGACCCCCCTGGTGCGCCACCTCGCCGGGCTCGTCGCGCCGGGCCGGGGCACCGTCACCGTCGGCGGTGTCGACGTGCACGCGGCCGGCGAGACCGAGCTGCGACGCCTGCGCCGCGGCATGAGCGTGCTGTTCGGCGGCCCGTCGGTGTTCGAGTCGTCGCTGTTCGGGTCCCTGTCGGCCTACGACAACCTGACCTACGCCCTCGATGGCCGCGGTCTGTCCGCGGAGCGGGTCGAGCGCATCGCGATGCACCGGCTGCGCGAGATGCGGCTGCACGACCGGGCCGACGCGCTCCCCGCGGAGCTGCCGGCACACGGACGCAAACGGCTCGCGATCGCCCGCACCCTCGCCGTGGAGGCGCCGGTCCTGGTCCTCGACGAGCTGGAGACCGGGCTGGACGCCGCGCACGCGGACACGCTGGTGACGGCGGTCCGCGAGCAGCAGGAGCGGTCGGGGGCGACGGTGCTGGTCACCACGCACGACGTCGCGCTGGCCCGGGAGCTGGCCGACGTCGTCGCGATCCTGTGCCACGGCCGGATCGTGGCCTGCGGGCCGCCCGCGGAGCTGCTGCACGGCGTCGCCGCCGTCTCCGACGTCGAGCGCCGCTTCCGGATCTCGGACCTCCTCGGCCCGCCCGACCCGGACGCGACCCGCGCCGAGCTGGAGGGGCCGCGCCGGGGCTCCCGGACCGTCGAGCTCGACCCGCGGCTGGTGGTGCCCGCGCTGGTGGTGCTGGCGCTGGTCACCTCGTACTGCCTGTTCCTGCTGCTGACCCGCTGATGACCTGCTGGTGACCCGATGGGCCTCACAGCAACGGTGCCAGCACCCCGACCACGACGAACGCGACGCCGACCACCAGGCAGGCCGTGGCGCCGCGGCGGATGACCGCCACCCGGTGCCGCTGCAGCTCGGCGGGCATCCCCGGGACCGCGCCGAGGCCCGCGGCGTGCCGGCGTCCCGCCCACCCCATGAGGGCGAGCAGGACGCCCAGACCCGCGAAGGTCAGGACGGTCCAGGCGGGACTCACCCGCCGCCGCCCGGCGCGGGCGGGACCGTCTGCGGCGTGCCCGAGGGCAGGCCCGGGCTCGCGCCGGTGGGCGCGGTGTCCGGGTCGGCGGGGCGGTAGTCGTCGGCGTAGCGGACGTCGCCGTCGGCCAGCGAGTCGGTCATCCACTGACCCCAGAGGCCGATCCGGCGGTCGAACAGCACCAGCTCGCGGAGTCGGTCCTTGACCTGGTCGAAGTTCGCCGGGACGCCCGGGGTCACCGCCCCCGACCGGCCGACGTTCCAGCCGAACTGGTTCTGCACCGGGCCGAACACCTGGCCGGCCGGGCCGCCGAAGGCGGCCTTCGCGTAGTCGGGCTGCAGCTGGTCGGCGCCGATCGGGCCCAGCGCCCCGCCGTTCGCGCGGGTGGCGTTGTCGATCGTGGTGGCCCGCGCGACGGTCGCGAAGTCGGCGCCGCCCCGCAGGTCGGCCGCGATCTTGTCGGCGGCCTCCTTGCTGGCGACGACGATGTTGGACAGCTCGCGCTTCTCCGGGGTCCCGAGCCGCTGGGCATACTTCGGGAACTCGGCACGCAGGTCGTCGTCGGTGACGGTCACGTCCTTGGTGACCTTGTCGAACAGCTCCCCGACGACCATCTGCTGGCGGACCTCGTTCATCACCTTGTCCTCGGTGGTGCCGACGTTGCCGAGGACCTTGACGAAGTCGTCGCGCGCACCGGGGCCGTTGCCGAGCTGCTGGGTGATGTACTGGTCGAGGGTCTGGCGGACCTTCGCGTCCGCGACGCCGACGCCCAGCTCGGTCGCCCGGTCCTCCAGCACCATGCTCAGCGCGACGGCCTTGGCCGCGTCGCGGCGGAAGCCGTCCATCTTCACCGGGTCCTCGACCGGCGGCTGGACGCCGTAGAGCGCACGCAGGGTCTGCACCCGGTCGTCGAGGTCGGTGACGGTCACGACCCGGTCGCCGACGGCCAGCGCCGCGCCGTCGGGGACCTGCTGCATCTTCCACCAGACCCCGCCGCCGACCCCGGCGACGAGGGCGAGGACGAGGACTCCCGCCACGATCCGGCCGGTCCAGGTGGTCCGGACCCGGTCGAGGGCGGCGCCGGCGATCCACGCCAGTGTGGACTTGACTCGCATCACATCACTCCAACGAGCTTCTCCCGGGCGGGGGTACTCCGCGCGGGGTCGGCCGGGCCGTGCGCGGGCGGGAACGCCCGCACCACGACCCGTGCGGCCAGGTAGGACAGCAGTACGGACAACGCCAGGAGCAGCCCGAACTCGCGCATGAGGGCGAGGTCGGACAACGCCAGCACGGCGAACCCGGTGCCCGAGGTGAGGGCGGCGAGGGTCACCGCGGTCCGCAGGCGCGGGTCGCGCGTGCGGACGGCGTCGCAGGTCATCACGGTGAACTCACAGCCGACGGCGGCGGTGAGCGACCCGAGCGCGACGGTGAGCGGGTTCAGCGGGATGCCGAACCCCCAGAGCAGGAACAGGTTGGCGCCGGTCGCCAGCACGGCGGCCAGTGCGGCGCGCAGCGCGTCGCGCCGGTGCCGCAGCCCGACCCCGAGCACCAGCGCCGCGGCGACCAGGCCGGCGGTGCCGGCGAGGTAGCGGTCGGCGGAGACGAGCTCGTAGCCCTGCACCGCGACGGCGGGCAGCCCGGAGACCTCGGCGACGAAGCCGGGCGGGGCCGGGGGCAGCTCGGCGGTGATCGCGTCGGTCAGCCCACGGAGCCGATCGAGGTCGTCGAGCCGGACGCCGAAGGACAGCACCGCGACCTGGCCGTCGGGCCGCAGCACCGCGCCGGTGAGGTACGGCGGCAGCAGCCGGACGCCGGCCCGGGTCTGCTCCTGGTCCGGGGTGGGGCCGAGGAACGACAGCAGCGTGGGCGCCGAGAGCGCGGGCCGCGCCTGGTCGCCGTGCAGCCGCACGATCGACTGCTGGGCCGTCGTCATCCACGTCCACGCCTGCGGGGTGAGCACGTCGCCCTTCCCGTCGGTGGACCGCAGGACGACGGCGAGCTCGCCGCCCGAGCCCAGGATCTGCTCGACCCGGGTGGCGTCGGAGACGGCGGGCAGCCCGGCCGACAACGCGTCGACGCTGGTCTGCAGGGGCAGGAAGGGCAGCGTGGCCCAGCCGCCGACCGCGACCAGACCGGCGAGGACGACGGCGACCAGCCGCGACCGGCCCGGGCGGGCCACCGGCCCGGGACCGTCCGGCGCCGCCGCGTCGTCGCCGGCGGGTGCACCTGCGTCGGCCGGGTCGGCGTCGGGGGCGGCCGGGTCCGGGTCGGCCGGGTCGGCGGCGGCATCGGTCGCGGGGTCGGCCGGCGCGGCGGACGCGGGCCGGTCCGGGCCGGCCCAGCCACCGGGCCGGTAGACGAACCAGCCCAGCGCCACCGCGAACGCGACGCCCAGGGCCAGGGTCGACCCGAGGTCCCGCACGAACGGCAGCGGCGAGAGCAGCAGCGCACCGAACCCGGCCGCCGTCCCCGCCGCGACGACGACGACCGTCCGCGGCCGTGCCCCGCGGGCGAAGTAGGTCGGGTAGTAGCTGCCCAGACCCACCAGGACCGGCAGGAACGCGACCACCCCGAGCGAGACGGGGCGGCCGATCCAGCCCAGCACGGCCAGCGTCGCCGCGGTCGCCGCGAGGGTCACCGCGAGCGGGATCAGCCGTCGCCGCCGCCGGGTCCAGGGCACCAGGAACAGGCAGAGCCCGATCGCGACGACTGCGACCGCGCCCAGGACCGGCGCCTCCCGGTCCACCGCGACGCCGAGCGAGGCGGTGATGGCCGGGACGCCGGAGACGGTGGCCTCGGCGGGCAGCTGCGCCCGGGCGACGGTGTCGTTCACCGCGGCGACGAGCTGCTCGGTCCCGGCCTGGTCGAGCCCCTCGCGGGGGCGGACCAGCACGGCCAGCGAACGGTTGTCGGGGACGACGTAGCGCCACTGCGGGCGCGGCTCACCGCCCGAACCCATGATCGAGTGGTCGATGAAGCGCTGGTTGCGCAGGGTCGGCAGACCCACCGGCAGGCCCTGCACGATCAGCGGGCCGTACCGGGCGTCGAACGCCGCGACGGCGGCGTTCGCGGCGGCGGCCGGGTCCTCGCCGCGCTGCCGGGCGGTGATCGCCGCGGCGCGCTGCAGCCCGTCGCGACGTCCGGTGAGCTCGGCGAGCAGCTTCTGGGACTGCGACGCCAGCTGGTTCAGCGTCGTCGCCGGGCCGTAGACCGAGGCGACGTCGGGCAGCTGCGACAGCTGCCCCTCGATGCCGAGCACGTGCGGCAGCACGTCCCGGTCGAGCAGGCCGGGGGCCTGCGGGGCGCGCAGCAGCACGACGATCGGGTCGCCACCGAAGGAGCGGGCGAGCTCGGTGTAGCGCTGCACCGACGGGTCCGACGACGGCAGGAACGACTCGACCCCGGTCTCGACCTTCACCCGGGACACGCCGGCGACGGTCAGCGCCGCCAGGGCCAGCAGCATGATCCAGACCAGGGCGGAACGCCCCGACGGGCGCGACGCCGCGGATGCGGCGCCACGCCCGTCGAGGGTCGTGCGGAGGCCGCGGATCATCCGCCGAGCCCCAGGAGTCCACCACCGGACGGCGCCGGTGCCGGGGGCTGGTCGCCCTCGGCGGCCTCGCCCGTGGGCTGCGGCCCGACGGTGGGGGCCGGCCCGGGCGGCGGCGCCTGGTTCGCCGGTCCGGGATCGGCCACCTGCGGCGGGGGCGCGTCGTCCTGCGGGTTGTTCTGCGTGCCCGGCCGCGGGTACGGGTTGTTGTCGTCCAGCGGCGGGATCCCGTTGAGCGGGACGGGACTGCCCGCGAACGACTGGGCGTGGAACACCAGCATCACGCGCAGGAGCGTGCCGTTGGCATCGCCGCGCGACACCGCCTCACCGAAGTTGGTGAAGAACTGGTAGATGTCGCCGCCGTAGGGCTTCAGGTACTCCAGCATCGGGTTGAGCTGGAGCAGCGCCCGGTCGGCCTCGGGCAGCAGTGCCCGCAGGTCGTCGGAGAACTGCGGGACCTTGTCCAGGGTGACCGGGGCCTTGCCCAGGGTCGCGTCGAGCGAGGGCAGCAGTCCGCGCAGGTCGCGGGTGGTCGCCGGGAGCTCGTTCAGCGCCGCGTCGAGGGCGGGCGCCGCCCGGTCCAGGTTCGCCGCGACCGGGCCGAGCCCACCGGCGAGCCGGGACAGGTCGTCGCTGGCGTCGTGGGCGGCCTTCAGCGTCGGCGGCAGCTCCCGGACGGTGTTCTCCAGGTCGGTGCGGCTGTTCGCGGTGACCTCGGTGACCAGGTTGGCGTCGGTCACCAGGTCGGCGATGCGGCCGCGCTGCACGTCCAGCGCGGCGAGCACCGCGGCGGTGTTCTGCGAGAGCTGCTCCAGGTCCTTCGACTGCGCGGCGAGCGCGTCCAGGGCGGTGCCGCCCTCGCGACCGAGCTGGCCGAGGCCGGCCAGCGCGCCGTCGACCCCCGCCTGGGTGTCCTTCGTGGCCGCACCCAGCGACTGCAGGGTGGAGGCCAGCGCGACGCGGCGATCGTCGGGCAGCGTCCGGATCAGGTCGTCGAGCAGGACGGCGGACTGCACGGCGCCGTCGGGGAGCCGGCTGCCGTCGGGCAGCTCGGCACCGCGGCCGTCGACGAGGGACACGTAGGTCTCCTCGACCAGCGTCTTCGAGTTGATGCGGCCGGTGATGCCCTCGTGCAGCGGGATGGCGTCCTCGTCGGTCAGGTTGACGACCACCTCGGCGCGCCCGTCCGGGGTCGCCTCGACGGTCAGGACCTTGCCGACCTTCACCCCGTTCAGGGTGACATCGGACTGCGGGACCAGGTTGTTGACCTTGTCGACGTGGAACGACGTCGTGTACTGCTCCTGGGTGTAGCCGGGTACGTAGCCGCCGACCGAGGTCCAGAAGAACAGGAACACGAACGCCGACGCCGCGGTGAAGGCGAGCAGGATCGTCGTCCTGATCGCGGGGAGCGCGGAGTGGGGGATCTTCATCCGGGGGTCACCTCCTTACCGGGGCGTCTGGGAGAGCTCGTCGGCGCCGGGCGCCGGGATGGTGGTCGGGCCGAACTGGAGCAGACCGCGCAGGATGCCGCCGTTGGCGTCGCGCAGGCTGGTCACCGACGACGTCTGGTAGACGAAGGCGTTCAGGTCCGGCAGGTACTGCTGGAGGCCGGCGGTGACCGGGTCGAGCCGGCCGGAGATCTCCTTCAGCGCGGGCAGCGTCCCGTTCAGGTCGTTCACGAACGGGCGCAGGTCCGCCGCGACCGGCATGAGCTTCTTGGCGACCGGCCGGGCCTTGTCCACGGTGGTGTGGAGCGTGTCGACGGTGTCGGTCAGCCGGTCCAGCGCGCCGGGCAGCTGCTCCGAGGCGGCCCGGACGTTGTCCAGGGTCGGGTCGAGCTGGTCGGAGAGCTGCGCGACGTTGCCGGTGGCCGCACCGAGGTTGTCGACGACGCCGGGCAGCTGGTTCAGCGAGTCACGCAGGGCCTGGCTCTGCGCGGACACCGTCCTCAGCGTGGTCGACAGCGAGTTCGCCAGGGCGGTGAGCCGCTTCTCGTCGCCGCCGACGGCGGTGGAGAGTTGGCCGATCGAGGTGACCAGGCGGGCCAGGTTGTCGCGGCGCCGGTCGAGCTGGTCGACGACCGGCTTGAGCCGGTCGACCACCTCGGTGGTGGCACGCACGCCCTGCGGGAGGTCCTGGGGCGCCGTCGCGAGGGCGACGTCGGACGCCTCCAGCAGCGACTGCACCGCGGCGAGCGCGTTCTGGTCCAGGTGGGCCAGTGCCGCGTCGATCTGCACCGGCGGCTTGGCGTTGGCGACGGGGAGCACGCCGTAGTCGTCGAGGACCTTGCCGGCGGGGGTGCCGGGGTCCATCTCGATGTACATCTCGTTGAGCGGGCTCTTCGGCCGCAGGACCACGGTGGCGTTGTCGTAGACGGGGCCGTCGTAGTCGTTGCCGTCGATCGCCAGGAGCACCCGGGCGGTGCCCTCCGGCGTGAGCTCGGAGGAGCGGATGTCGCCGACCGGGACGCCGGACATCCGGACCTCCTGGCCGCGGCCGGGGGCCAGCGCCGGGGTCTCGGAGAAGGTCGCGTAGACCATCCGCTCGTTCGCCCACGGCGGCACGAACCGCTGCTGGGACAGGATGTAGCCCCCGCAGACCAGGCCGAGCACCATCACGACGCCGAGGGCGATCACGTTCCGGCCCAGACCGGGCTCGTTGCGGACGCGGTCCAGTCCGGACCGGAACCTGGCCCGGAACCCGCGGGGGGCCTCCGGTGCAGGTGTGGGAGTTGCCGCCATCACCGACCACCCGTCCCGTGGAAGATCTGCTGGAACATGTTCTCCAGGCTCACCGAGCCCAGGCCGGGCACGGTGCCGAGGCCGGGACCGGGGTGGAAGGACACCGCGTGCCCGTTGGGGTCGACGTAGGCGCCGGTCCTGCTGAGGTTCGAGAACATGTGACCGACCTCGTCCTTGAGGGGGACACCGCGGCTGTCGACCGCGGAGTACGGGCCCTCGCCGACGAACGGGGTGTTCAGCGAGTCGAGGACCGGTTCGCCCAGTCGCTCGAGCGGCGCCGGCAGGTCGTCGAGGACCCGCGTCGCGCCCTCGCTCGCCGGGACCAGGCCCTCGACCAGCGGGCGGGCGTCGACCAGCGCCGCGCGCAGGTCGGACACCAGCGGGCGGGCGTCGGCCAGCACCGGCTCGGCACGGCCCAGGAGCTCGTCCAGCTCCTGGACGGTGGGCCGGGCCGGGCCCGCGGTGTCGCGCAGCTTGTCCAGCGACACGTTCAGCCGCTTCAGGCCGGCGTCGGTGGTGTCGAGGACGCCGGGCAGCCTGGAGACCGCGTCGGCGACCGGACCGGAGGTCTCGGCCAGGACCTGCGTGGTGTCCTGCAGGTTCGCGACGATGCCGTCCAGCTGCCCCGGCTCGCGGTTCAGCGTGCCGGTGGTGCGCTGCAGACCCCGCACGACCTCGGTCAGGTCCTTCTCCGGCTGGGTGCCGCGCAGCGACTCGACGACCCCGGCGGCCGGACCGAGGGTCCCCGGCGCCGTGGCGAGGAGCTCGTGGAGCGCCTCGTTGCCGCCGGCGTTGCCGAGGGTCTCGTCGAACTGGGTGACCGCGGCCTTCGCGCCCTCGAGGGCGTCGGGCTGGAGACGCTCGGCGACGTCGTCGACCTCGGTGGGGAGCCGGGTGCGGTCCACCGGGATCTGCTCGGTCCACTCCGCGGAGCGGTCACCGCCCGGGACGAGGTCGATGTAGAACAGGCCGGACAGCAGGGTGGTGGGCCGCAGCCGTGCCGACGGCTGGTCGCCGACGGTGTCCACGACCTCCGGGTCGACGACGACGGTCACGATCGCGCCGCCGTCGGGCGCCGGGTCGACCGAGCTCACGACACCGGAGTCGACACCGGCGACCTTCACCTTCGAGACGTCCTCGAAGAGGAACTGGTTCGCGGTGAAGTGCACGGTCCGGGTCGAGGCGCCGGTCAGCTTCATGAGCAGCGTCGTGACCTGCGGCTTGAGCAGGCCCAGGACCAGCGACAGCAGCATGATCCCGATGACCGCGAGAGCGGCCACCCAGAGCGGGAGCCGGCGGCGCAGCCGTGGCGTGCCGGTGCCCTGTGCGGGGGCGGTCATCGGTTACCTCCCAGAAGGCCGCCGCCGGCGGCGCTGTCGCCCTGGCCGGGCTGCTCCTGGGGCGTCCGGTTGGACGGGCCCGGGGCGGGCAGCAGGCCCAGCGATGCGTCGTTCGGTGCCTGGCCGGGGGCCGGGTACGGGTTGCTCGCCGCGGTGGGGTCGGGCAGACCCGCCGCTCCGACGAAGGACTCCGGCCGGACCATCAGGGTGAACCGCAGGTGGTGGCCCGCGGCATCGCCGTCGGACAGGCCGGACGAGGCGCTGGTGAACCACTGCGCGATCTCCGGCGCGTAGGGCGCCAGGACCTGCAGCGGGGTGTTCGCGAAGCCGACTCCCTGGGTCACCTTCGGCGCGACGGGGCGCGCATCGGCGACGGCGGGGGTCAGCGAGCCGAGCGCGGGCTCGGCCGAGTCGGAGACGCCGGGCAGCTTGTCCAGCGGCTGCGGGGCCTCGACCAGCACGCCCCGCAGGTCCGGGGTGGCGTCGCCGAGCGAGCGGGACCCGGTCTGCAGCTGCGTCATCGCCGAGTTCGTCGACGCCAGCGGCTGCTGCAGGTCCTCCAGGGCCTTGCGGGCGGCCGGCAGCGCCTCGGGGGCGATGTCGAGGGTGTCCCCCAGCGCCGTGCCCTTGTCCGCGTCGATCGCCGCGAACGTGGTGTCGAGCTGCCCGACCAGCGAGGAGATCTCCTGCTCCCGGCCGGCGAAGCGCGAGGACAGGCTCTCCAGCGACTGCAGCATCCCGGTCAGGTCGCGGCCGCCGTCGACCGACAGCGACCGGGCGGTCGTGCCGAGCGAGGGCAGGATCTGCGGGCCGGCCTTCGCCACGTCCGCCAGGTCCTGGCCGTGTCCGGCCGCACCGTTGCCGAGCTGCTGCAACGCGGAGCGGGTGGAGTCCTGGGTGGCCGGGTCGAAGACCTTGGCCAGGTCCAGCAGCTGCACCGCGCCGCGGGAGCGCTGGACCGGGAGCACGTCGTCCTCGCCGAGGACGCCGGCCTGCTCGGTGCCGATGTCGAGGTCCAGGTACTGCTGACCGAGACCGGACCGGCCGGTCACCGCGGCCGAGCCGTCCTTGAAGACCTTCGTGGCGGCGTCGTCGAGCTGCATCCGGACCTGCGGGACGCCGTCGGCGAGGGTGATGTCGTCGACGCGTCCGACGCGGACCTGGCCGACCCGGACGTCGTTGCCGACGGCGAGGTCACCGGTGTCCGAGACGGCCGCGGTGCGGAACTCGTGCTGGGCGAAGGGCAGACCCTTCTGGGCGGTCAGCGCGACGTAGAGGAAGAACCCCGCCGCGACGAACATCAGCAGGCCGATCACACCGGATCGGAAGCGCGCGCCGCGCTTGGGCTTGGCACTCGCCATTACTGGCCTCCCAGCAGGGTTCCGAGCGCGCCCTGCTCCTGCTCCGGGCTGAGCCCGGTGGCGCTGCTCTCGGGGGTGGGCTGGCTCTGCAGCAGGGTGTTGGAGTCCTGGCCCGGCTGGGCCGCGGTCCCCGGCCCCGGCTGGGACGGGGCGGGCTCGTTCACCTGCGGGTTCGGGCTGGCGTCCGGTCCGGGCGCGGGTGCGGAGTCCGGCACGCCGCCCGGCAGGAATCCGGTGACCGGGTCACCGTTGAGCACGTAGCTGGCCCGGAAGTAGTGGGACAGCCCGTCCTTCTGGTTGGTGGTCAGCGCCCAGTTCCGGATGAAGCCGAGCACGTTGCCGAGGTTCCCGTTGAGCTCCCGGACGATCGGCTCGGCACCGGTGACCGTGCGCTGCAGGTCCGGGCCCGCGGCCCGGAGCTCCGCGGCGACCGGCCGGGCCTGGTCGAGCAGCTCGCTCGCCCGGTCCAGGACCGGGTCGGCCGAGGCCAGCGCCGGGTCGGCCGAGTCGGCGAAGCGCTGCAGCTCACGGCTGATGTCCACCAGGTTGTCGGTGGTCGGCCGCAGGTTGCCCAGGGTGACCGCGGTGGACTGCGCCGTGCCGGCGAGCTCGCCGAGGGTGGCGCGGGCCGCGGCCAGGGTGCCGGGGAGCTCCTGCAGGGTGCCGCGCAGCTGCGCGTCGCGGGCGGCGGTGGTGTCGAGCAGCGACGTGGTCGAGGCGACCAGGCCGTCGAGCCGCCTGCCCTGGTCGACGGCGAGTGCGCCGGTGACCGGCTCGACCTGGTCGATGACCCGGCCGAGCAGCTCGTTCTGGTCGGACAGGACGCCGACGAGCTGGTGGGTGTCCTTCATGGCCGGGGCGAGCGCGGCGAGGGTCTTCTGGATGTTCTCGCCGTTGTTCGCGGTGCCCTGGCCCAGCGTGGTGACCAGTGCGGCGAGCGCGCCCGCCGTCGGGTCGTCCAAGGTGTCGAGGATGTTCTGCAGGTCGGCCTCCTGGCCGGTCCGCTCCACCCCGATGGGCTGGTTCATGGGCAGCTCGGGCGAGCCCGGGGTGCCGGTGTTCAGGTTGAGGAAGCGCTCCCCGAGCAGCGACACCGGGGCGACGGTCACCTTCGCGTCGGCGTGGATCGGCAGGGCGCGGGTGTCGACGCGCAGCGGGACCTCGGCGACCTTGCGCTGCGGGTCGAACTGGAGCTGCCCGACCTCCCCGACCGTGACGCCGTTGATCTTGACCTGCTGGCCGGCGAGGATCGGGCTGACGTCGGCGAACTCCGCGATCAGGATCCGGCCGGACTCGGCGTTGGAGAGGCCGGCGGCGGCACCGGTGCCCGCGAGCAGCGCGACCAGGCCGACGGCGAGGACCCGCCAGCGGGAGACTCCGAGGCTCATCGCGGACCCTCCCCGCTGGCGTCGCCGAGCTGCGGCAGCAGCGGGGCGCCGGGCCCCTGCTCCCCGTTGCCCGAGGTCTGGTCGGCGGAGCCAGGGGCCGGGTTCAGGTTCGGGACGATCCCCGGCGGCGTCACGCCCGGCGGGTAGACGACCGGCGTGGCGGGGCCGGCCTGCGCGAAGATCCGCATGTAACGGCCGTTCGAGTCGAAGTTCTGCGCGGCGGATCCCCAGGTGGAGAGGAATCCGACGACGTCGGGGGTGTAGGGGCGCAGCGCCTCGAGCACCGGCGCGTAGCCGCCCGCGGTCTCGGCGAGGCCCGGCAGCGCCCGGTTCGACGAGTCGAGGAGGCCGGGGGTGCGGTCGAGCAGCGCCGAGGCCGCCTCGAGCGTGGGCTTGAGGTCGGCGACCAGTGGCCGCAGGTCCTGCAGCAGCGGGGCGAGCTGCTCGGACACGCCGGGCAGCTTCTCGGTCGCCGGGCGCAGGTCCTCCAGCAGCGGCAGGGCCTCGTCGGTGACGCCGGGGACCTTGTTCAGCGTGCCCTGGGCGGTGCGCAGCGTCGGGGGCAGCTTGGCCAGCGCGGAGCGGAGCTGCTCGCGCTGGGCGGCCGTCGCCCGGGCGCTGGTGCCCAGCTCGTCGACCACCGAGCCGAGGTCCTGCTGGCGCCTGGCCAGGGTGTCCACCGTGCCGTTGAGGTCGGTGACCAGCTTGGAGATCGCCGGACCGTCGGTGCCGATGCCGCGCAGCACGTTGCCGACCGCGGCGAGCGCCGGTCCGGCGGTGTCGACGGTGGCGTTGAGGTCCTGCTCGTGCCCGGTGACCGTGTTCTGCAGGGTGCCGACCAGGCTGGTCAGCCGCGCCCGGGTGGGCTCGTCGAGGGCGGCGAGCACGTCCGCGACCTCGGTCGGCTTCGGGAAGTCGCCCTGCACCATGCCGCCGCTCGGGATCTCGGCGTAGTCCTTGGGACCGTCCTGCACGAACAGCAGGCGCTCACCGACGACGGCCTTCCACTGCACGTGGACGAACGCGCCGGCGTGCAGCGGGGCCAGTCCGTCGTCGACGGTGAAGTCGACGACCGCGTGGCCCTCCTCGGGCCGCACGGACCGGATCTCGCCCGCCTGGAAGCCGTCGATGTAGATCGGTGCGCCGGGGATGAGGTTGGGGTTGCCGGCGGGCAGGACCGCGCTGACCGTGTACGGCTGCGTCCCGCCGACGGCGACGAACACACCGCCGACCACGAGCAGCGCCACCAGACCGGCGGCGATCTTGCCGAGGAGTCCGCTCATCGCTCAGTCCATCCCGAGCGGGCCGGCGGACTGTCCCGCGAGGAACTGCTTGACGAACGGGTCCTGGTGCTCGAAGGCCTCGTGCGCCGGTCCGTAGTGGACGACCTCGCCCTTCCAGATCAGGCCGACGTAGTCGCTGACCTTGCGGGCGGTCTTGATGTCGTGCGTGACCAGCAGGTACGTGCCGCCGTGCTGGTTGTGGACGTCCATGATGATGTCGCAGAGCAGCGAGGTGCGGACCGGGTCGAGACCGGAGTCCGGCTCGTCGAACAGCACGATGTCGGGGTTCATCACCAGCGCGCGGGCGAAGCCGGCGCGCTTCTTCATGCCGCCGGAGACCTCGTTGGGCGCCTTGTGCGCGGCCTTGGCCAGACCGACCTCGTCGAGTGCGGTCATGACCGTCTTCTCGACCTCCTTCTCCGACATCCGCGTGTGCTTGCGGAGCGGGAAGGCGACGTTGTCGTAGAGGTTCATGGAGCCGAACAGCGCGCCGTCCTGCCAGCAGACGCCGAACCGGGTCCGCATGTCGTAGCGCTCGTTCTCGCTCATCGACCAGATGTCGACACCGCCGACGTAGACCGCGCCGCGGTCCGGGGCGAGCAGCCCGACCAGGTGCTTGATGAGCACCGACTTCCCGGTGCCCGACGGGCCCAGCACGGTGGTGATGGCGTCGTGCTGGAAGTTGAAGTTGATGTTCTTCAGGATCTGGGTGCTGCCGAACGACTTCGCGAGGCCCTCGACCTGCAGGATCGGGTCCGTTCCGTACCGGAACTCCCGGGTCTCGGTCGACCAGCCGGGTCCGCGGGTGGCCGCGGCCTGGGTCCCCCCGTCGTGGACGGGTGGAATCTGCTGGGTGGGGTACTCGGAGTCCGGTCCGGTGTGCCGGGGCTGGTTCGGCGAGGTCACTGATCCTCCTGGACGACCTGGCGCGTGCCGGCGCGGGGGAACCGGCACGCGGATCACGTGCTGAGGGGAGCGGCCCCGGAGGCTTCCGGGGACCGTGGACGCGGGGGACGCGTCCGGCGGGACTGCGAGCGGGCACCTCGGTCCCGGGGAGCGGGCGCGGTGCGGCGGACCGGGCGGCGGGGAGCGACGTCCGGACCGTGGCCGGCTGGGGAGGGCCGGGACCGTGGCGGGGGGCTGTCGTCGGGGTTCGGGGGTTGTCGGGGCGGGCCGGGGAACTCCGGGGCCGGCCGCCGGGGATGAGCGGCACGACCCCGGAGAGGTCAGTTGGCGATCGGAGAGTTCGTCTCGAGCCCCCAGAAGGCCAGCGTGCCGATGGTCCCGATGACCGAGATCAGCACCAGGTTGATGATCATCGACTTCGCGGTGGCACGGCCGACGCCGACCGGCCCGCCGCTGGCGTTGTAGCCGTAGTAGAGGCCCACGCCGACGATCACGATGGACTCGGTCATGATCTTGACCATCACCGCGAACATGTCGTACGGGCTCTGGTACAGCCAGAACAGGTAGAGGAACCCACCCGGTGAGACACCGCCGAGGTTCACCACCGTGACCAGGTACATCGCCACGTAGAGGATGGCCAGTCCGACGAAGTACATGAACGGCACGGCGATCACGGTGGCCGCGATCCGGGTACCGACCAGGAACGACTTCGACTTGATGCCCATGACCTCCATGGCGTCGATCTCGTCGGAGATCCGCATGGAGCCGATCTCGGCCACGTAGCCGCAGCCGACCTTCGCCGCGAGGATCCAGCCCCACATGTAGACCGAGAGCTCGCGCAGGCCGCAGTAGGCGTCGAACACCGCGGAGTACAGCGGGGCGCCGATCTGCTTGAGCGTGTAGCTGGCCTCCAGGCCGCACTGCCCGCCCATGATGAACATCATGAACCAGATGATCAGAGCGGAGCTGAAGATCAGGATGCCCGCCTGGCGGAACACCTCGGGCACGTAGCGGCGGAACATGTCCGGGAAGTCCCGGACGACGTCGGCGGTGAACCGGCCGATGTCGCCGGCCTCGGTGAGGCCGGTCTTCAGCTTCCCGGTGATCGAGGAGAAGCTGACGTCCACGCCCTGCTTCTCGGGTGCCCGGAGTTCGGTGCGGTCGGGGTCGCCCTGCGGCCCCCGGTCGTCGAGCTGCGTCATGTCCGTGACACCTCCCTTACTTGTAGACGCTCATCTGCGGGTTCAGGCCGAGCATGGTCAGCGTGAACACGAAGTTGATGACCCAGATGCCGGCGAAGGAGATGACGACGGCCTGGTTGACCGCTTTCCCCACACCGATCGGACCGCCCTTGGCGTTGAGCCCGACGTAGCAGCAGACGACGCCGATGATCAGCCCGTAGATCGCGCACTTCACGACGCTGCCCCAGAGGTCGACCGTGTTGAGCAGGTCGAACAGGGAGCCGTAGTAGCCCGCGTAGCTGGCGTCGAAGATCGGACCCGCCGCGACGTAGCCGCTGACCAGACCGACGACCAGCGCCAGGATGTCCAGGACGGCGGTCATGATCGTGCAGGCCAGGACCCGCGGCAGCACCAGCGTCCGCATCGGGTCGACGCCGAGGACCTCCATGGCGTCGATCTCGTCGCGGATGCGGCGGGCTCCGAGGTCGGCCGTGATGGCCGTTCCGACGACACCGGCGACGACCATCCCGTTGATGAACGGGGCGAACTCGCGGACCGACGCGAACTCGAAGAACGCTCCGAGCCGGTACGGGATGCCGAAGGTGTAGAAGATGGCGCCGCCGGTGAGCCCCGGCGCACCGAACCCGAACCCGAACGCCGCGAGGGACATCGGGAGCCAGGTGAGCTTGAGGATGTCGAAGCACTGGTCGCGGGTGTCGGCCCAGAAGCCGACCGGCTTGCGGACGGCAAGGACGAACACCTTGACCATCAGCTGCCACATCTCGCCCGCGGTGACGAACGGGTCGGCGACCTGACGCAGCACGCCCGCCCCGCCGGAACCCGCCGTCCTGCGCGGTACCTCGACGGTCTCGTCGGGCGTCTGGGTGAGGGTCCCAGGCGTGGTCATAACTCTCCTTCGAGTGCGGGGCCGGAACAGTCCGGGTCCACCGAGCTGAAGTCTCGCTCCGCGGAGGCGGGGGTCACACCTCCCGTGGGGGGCGGATCACCCTCCCCCTGGGGGGTATCGGTGGTACGGGCGACCGGCTCCGCGGCGTGCTCCGTACGGAGTTCCCTGCGCTGGGCCCGGCGCTGGATCAGCAGCACCGCACCGAGGACGAGCGCGGCCGCCGGGGCTCCCGCTCCGAGGCCGCCGAGCAGTGCTCCGGCGACCGGGTGGATCGCGGTCACCAGGGGAAGTGCAGCGGCACCGGCCACCACCAGGACGGTGGCGGTCAGCGCGTCGCGGACCGGCCAGGTCGGCGAACGCCAGACCCGGACCAGCCCGATCAGCCCGGTCACCCCCACGGTCAGCAGGGAACAGCCGAGCAGGTGCACGACCGCGGGGTCGCGGGGGGCACGCGGGGCACCCCCCACGGGGGAGGGCACGAGGGCCTCGGGCGGGCCGAGGCGTTCCAGGGCGCGGACGAGCTGCTCCTCGGCCGGCGCGGGACCCGCCGTGCGCGCCAGCTCGGTCCAGACGTGGGACCGCAGGTCCTGGCGGGCGGTGAACGTGAGGTGGCGGGTGGCCGCGTCGAGCCGGCCCAGGTAGTCCCGCAACGGCGGGGGCAGCGCTCCGCGGGACGAACCCGCGCGAGCGGTCACCGGTAGCCGGCCGGACCCGCGGACATCCGGCCCGCCCGGTCGTGCTCGGCCCGCAGCCAGTGCGAGACGGCCTCGGCGCGGTTCGCAGCGCCGAGCTTGCGCAGGATGTGCTTGACGTGCGACTTCACCGTGCCCTCGGAGATCACCAGGCGGGTGGCGATGCGGGCGTTGGTGTCGCCGGTGGCCATCAGCCGCAGGACCTCGACCTCGCGGCGGGTGAGCGACGGGTCGACCGGCGCGGAGCGCAGGAACCCGTCGACGATGCTGCGCTGCGGACCGGTCTGTCCGCCCGGGACCCCCTCGGTGACCCGGCCGTTCTCGCCGTGGCCCCACCAGCCGTCGCCGAGGTCGCCCTCGCGGGCGTCGGTGATCCGGCGGGCGAGCCGGTCGGCGTCGGCGCGGATCTGGTCCATCTCGTCGAGGACCATCGTGCGGGTCAGCGCCTGGCCGAGTCCCTGCGCGTAGAGGGTGAGCAGCTGACGGTCGAGCGGGTCGACGTTGCGCTGCTGGTAGTAGCAGTCGGCGTGGACGAACCCGGCGACGACACCGTGCACGAGGATCGGCGCCGCGCAGTAGCTGCGCGACATCGAGGCGTCGGCGATCGGCCGGTTGACGCCGGGGCGTTCCTGCACCTCGTCGACCAGCAGCGAGGTGCGGCGCCGGACCATCTCGGTCTCGACGATCCGGCCGTCGAGGGTCTGCGGGTGACAGCGCCCCAGCGCGAGGATCTCCTCGGCCCAGGCCGGGTCGCGTTCCACGTGCACGCGCTCCGGGATCCACAGCGAGTCCGCGACCCGGGAGATGATCGAGCGGTCGAAGCCGAGGCTGCAGGCGGTGGAGGCGGCGGTGTCCAACAGGGTGGTGCTGGTGCGGGCCTCACCGAGCTGGGCGAGCGCGGCGCGGACGCCCTGCAGCGCACGGTCGGAGTGGGCGAGCTCGTCGAGCAGGAGCTGCTCGTCGAGCTCCTTGACCTCACCGAGCATGCTCACCAAGTCCGGCGACGGGACCGAGCCCGACCCGAGCGAGGACATGGCCTCGGCCCACACCGTCCGCAGCACCACGCGGGCCGACCCCAGGTCGACGACGTGCTCGGGGTGCGGGAGGCGACCGTCGTCGAGGAGGCGGCGAGCGGCCAACAGCAGGTCCACGACGCGTGAGGACTGGGCCCGCGGCATCCGGCGCCCCTGGCCGGGCCAGCGGCCGCCGGTGTCGCAGCGACGCATGAACGCCACGCGGCTCGTGCTCTCGCCCATACCGTCCTCCTCTTCGTTGAGGCGGTGTCGACGTCACCATCGACCCCGGGGTGTGTTGCTCTCCCCTGCAACGAGGTGGGGACGCCCGGGTTGCGACCGCCCGGATCCTCGGATCCGCCTCACTTACGGTCATCATTGACTGTTTTACAGTGCGACAGAAGTCACGTCCACTGCAAATCAACCGGGGTGCTGCCACCCGAACACGCAGGTGAATGCCCCTCCCGGAGGCATGATTCGGTCACGAAGAGTGCAGATTCCGAGCGGTCGGACCGTTTTCGGTCGTGGCGCGCCCAGGCCGGTCGTGCGCCGCGAGGTTCACCCGATGGGACTAGTCAGCGAGGACGCCGTCGAGCCAGTCGAAGGCGACCTGGTGGAACCGCAGGGTGGCGCCCTCGTGACAGTGTTCGCCGCCGCCCTCGTCCTCCGGGAACACCACGAGGTCCTTGGGGCAGGTCAGCGCGTCGTGGACCCGCTGCGGCTGACCACGGAAGAACTGGTCGTTCTCGGCCTCGAGCACCAGCGTGGGGCAGGTGATCCGGTCGGCGACGCCGTCGAGGGTGTAGGCCCTGGTGGCCTCGAGCAGGTCGTCGAAGGTCGCCACCCCGTAGGTCCAGCGCCCGTTGTCGACCAGCCAGCGCGCCGAGGTGCTCGTGGCCACGAGTGCCTCGATACCACCGGCGTCCGCTGCGGCGGCGGCCACGCCTGCCACGGTCTCGTACATGTCCCAGACGCCGTCGTGGAGCACGCAGGCGGCGAGGCGGTGCTCGAAGGCGGCGGCGCGGGCCGCGAGGTAGCCACCGAGGCTGGTGCCGACCAGGGCGATTTTCCCGGTGTCGACCTCGGGCAGGGTGACCGCGACGTCGACCACCGGGGTGACCACGGCCTCCCAGTCGGGGCGGAAGTGCAGCCCGGCGCGCACGGTCGCGCCCTGGCCGGGGCCGTCGAAGGCGAGCACGTTGTAGCCGCGCCGCAGCGCCCCGGCGGCGAGGGCGAAGTAGTCCTCCTCCAGGGTGGAGTCGTAGCCGCCGTGGTAGATCACGGTCGGGCGCGGGACGCCCGAGCCGTCGACGGTGAACAGGTACGCGGGCAGCGTGGTGCCCTCGTAGGGGATCTCCAGGGCGCGGGCCGGGGTGTCGAGCAGCGCGGCGGCGTCGGCGAAGGTCCGGCGCGACGCGGTCTGCAGCCGGACGGACTCCTGGTCGCGGGCCGAGTCCTCGCGGCGGTAGAAGTCCGCGGTCCGGTAGTAGTTCGACGCCCGCAGCAGCGCCTCGCGGGCACTGACCCGGTGCCCCGCGGCCAGTGCGTCGCGTCCGATGCGCTCGACCCGCGCGGCGGTGGCGGCCCACCGGGTCGACCACGCCACCTCGTCGCCCTCGGGGATCGCCCGGCAGGTGACCAGGACCTCCCCCAGCTCGGCGCCGCCGTAGGGGGCGTAGCCCGCGGCCCGCAGCGCCTCGAAGGAGAAGGACTCGTCGTCGTAGAGGAACTTCATCGGACCCTCCTAGGTAAACGAGACGGAACCGTTCCGTCTCGTTCGACGCTAGCAGACGGAACGGTCTCGTTCCATTGGCTCGATCGACCGGTGGGTGGTGCCGATCACCCGGGCCTGAGGAGTCGGCCGTCGTCGGATTAGGGTCTCCGGCACACCCGTAGGAGGGGGAGCTCGACGATGAAGTCCTTCACCGGTCGTACCGCCGCGATCACCGGAGCCGGGTCCGGCATCGGGCGCGCGCTGGCCCTGCGCCTCGCGGGCGACGGCTGCCACCTCGCCCTGGCCGACCGGGACGCCGCGGGCCTCGCCGAGACCGCCGCGCTCGCCGGACCGCAGGTGCGGGTCACCATCGCCGAGCTCGACGTCGCCGACGAGAAGGCCGTCTACGGCTGGGCCGACGTCGTCGTCGCCGACCACGGCGCGGTGCACATGATCGTGAACAACGCCGGGGTCGCGCTGTCCGGGACCGTCGGGGGCCTGTCCCTCGAGGACTACCGCTGGATCATGGACATCA
Organism: Pseudonocardia sp. Ae717_Ps2; assembly: GCF_001932475.1. Taxonomy (NCBI): domain Bacteria; kingdom Bacillati; phylum Actinomycetota; class Actinomycetes; order Pseudonocardiales; family Pseudonocardiaceae; genus Pseudonocardia; species Pseudonocardia sp. Ae717_Ps2. The sequence goes on along the minus strand of NZ_MCIS01000001.1, from coordinate 6,083,608 downwards.
ACTTCTGGGGCGTGGTCCACGGGACCAAGGCGTTCCTGCCGCACCTGGAGGCCGCCGGGGCGGGGCACGTCGTCAACCTGTCCAGCATCTTCGGCGTCGCCGCGCAGCCCCTGATGAGCGGCTACAACGCCAGCAAGTACGCGGTCCGCGGGTTCACCGAGTCGCTGCGCCAGGACCTCGAGCTCACCGGCTCCCCGGTGTCGGCGACCTGCGTGCACCCCGGCGGGATCCGCACCAACATCGCGAAGGCCGCCCGGGTCGACGACAGCGTCGCCACCGCCACCGGCAAGCCCGCCGCCGCGGCCACCGCGGAGTTCGAGCGGATGCTGAACACGACCCCCGACCGGGCCGCGAAGACCATCCTCGACGGCGTTCGGCGCAACCAGCGCCGTGTCCTCATCGGACCGGACGCCTGGGCCATCGACTCCATGGTGCGGCTGCTGCCGACCACCTACCAGCGGATCGTCACCGGGGCCGTGCGCTCGCGACGCGGAAAGGGCTGATTCCCCGGTGGGCCCTGACTAGGGTCGTAGGGCCGGGTGACCCCCGGCACACGACCCGAGGAGCCCACCCATGAGCCCCGAGCAGCCACCCCTCACCGCGTTCGGCCCGGACTTCCCCTTCCCCTACGACGACTGGCTGGCCCACCCAGCCGGTCTCGGCCGGGTCCCACCGGACCGGCTGGGGTCCGAGGTCGTGGTCGTCGGGGCCGGGATCGCCGGGCTCGTCGCCGCCTACGAGCTGATGCGCATCGGGCTGCGGCCGGTCGTGTACGAGTCCTCGCACCTGGGTGGACGGCTGCGCTCACAGCCCTTCGAGGGGGCCGACGGGATCGTCGCCGAGCTGGGCGGGATGCGCTTCCCCCGCTCCTCGACCGCGTTCCACCACTACGTGGACCTGCTCGGGCTGGAGACCGCGCCGTTCCCGAACCCGCTGACCGAGGCCGCCGGCAGCACGGTGATCGACCTGCACGGGCGGACGTACTACGGCCGGACCCTGGCCGACCTGCCGCCGTTCTTCACCGAGGTCGCCGACGCCTGGGCGAGCGCGCTGGAGGAGGGCGCGGGCTTCAGCGACCTGCAGCAGGCGATCCGCGAGCGCGACACCGCGCGCATCCGGGCGCTGTGGGCGGAGCTCGTCGAGGTGTGGGACGACCGCACCTTCTACGACTTCGTGTCCACGTCGAAGGCGTTCTCCGACCTGTCCTTCGCCCACCGCGAGGCGTTCGGCCAGGTGGGGTTCGGAACCGGTGGTTGGGACTCGGACTTCCCGAACTCGATGCTGGAGATCCTGCGGGTGGTGCTGACCGGCTGCGAGGACGACCAGCAGCTGGTCGTCGGCGGGGTGGAGCAGGTGCCGCAGGGACTGTGGACGCGCACCCCCGACGACCTGGTGCACTGGCCCGCCGGGACCAGCCTGTCGTCGCTGCACGGGGGCGGGACCCGCCCGGGCGTCGCCCGGCTGCACCGGCTCGACGCGGACACGATCCGCATCACCGACGTCTACGGCGGCACCCGCGACGTGTCCGCGGTGCTCACCACCTGCCAGAGCTGGCTGTTGTCCACCCAGATCGACACCGACGAGTCGCTGTTCGGCCAGGACGTGTGGATGGCCCTGGACCGCACCCGCTACATGCAGTCGACCAAGACGTTCGTGATGGTGGACCGGCCGTTCTGGCGGGACATCGACCCGTCGACCGGCCGCGAGGTCATGTCCACCACGCTGACCGACCGGCTCACCCGCAGCACCTACCTGTTCGACAACGGACCGGGCCGGCCCGGGGTGATCTGCCTGTCCTACTCGTGGATGAGCGACTCGCTGAAGATGCTGCCGTACCCGGTGGAGAAGCGGGTCGAGCTGGCGCTGGGCGCGCTGCGGCGGATCTACCCGTCCGTCGACATCGGAGCGCACGTCATCGGCGACCCGATCACGGTGACCTGGGAGTCCGACCCGCACAGCCTGGGTGCGTTCAAGGGCGCCCTGCCCGGCCACTACCGCTACAACCGGCGGATGTACTGCCACTTCGTGCAGGACGACCTGCCGGCGGCCGAGCGCGGGATCTTCATGGCGGGCGACGACGTGTCGTGGACCCCGGCCTGGGCGGAGGGTGCCGTGCAGACCGCGCTCAACGCGGTCTGGGGGATCGTCGCGCACCTGGGCGGGGCGACCCCGCCGGAGAACCCCGGCCCCGGGGACCGGTTCGCCGAGCTCGCTCCCCCGACACTGCCGGACTGACGCGGGTTCCGGCCCCACCGTGACCGGGGCCGGCCGTCCCACCACGGGCCGGCCCCGGACCGTCAAGCGCCGGTCGCGAGCCGGTTCTCCGCCGACGCCAGCGGGTCGTAGCTCGGCTCCATCAGCATCTCGTGCAGGTGCCGGCGGCGGACGCCCATGTTGCCGCCGTCGTAGACGGGGAAGCACAGGACGTCCTGCATGATCCCGGCGATCGGCGTCTCGGTGGTGTAGGCGTCCACCCCGACCAGGCGCATCGCGTCGTAGACGACGTCGACCGACCGCTCCGAGGCGTAGATCTTCGTGATGTTCGCGAGCTCGCGGTCCTTGCCCCCGGTGCGGTCGAAGTGGTCGGCCGCCTTCCACGACAGGTAGCGGGTCGCCTCGATGCGGATCTTGATGTCGGCGAGCATGTACCCGGCGTTCTGGTACTCGATGACCGGGCGCGGGCCGGAACGGCTGTCGGTCTTCGCGAACTCGTAGGCGTAGTCGAAGGCCGCCCGCATCCGCCCGACACAGGCCGCGCCGATCGGCGCACAGGTCCAGGTGAACGCGGTCTTCACCATCTCCATGCCGTCGCCGGGGCCGCCGATCATGTTCGCCAGCGGGACCCGGACGTCGTGGAACTCGACCCGCGGCGAGTTGGTCGCGCGGTGACCGATGGTGTCGAGCATGCCGGTGATCTCCACACCGGGGGTGCCCCGCTCGACGACGACGATCGCGAGCGACTCCTGCGGCGGCAGCGCGGGGTCGGTACGACAGACGACCGAGATGAGGTCGGCGCCGCGGCCGTCGAAGCCGGAGCCGTTGGTGGTGTAGTGCTTGGCGCCGTCGAGGACGATCTCGTCACCCTCGATCCGGGCGAAGGTCTGGACCCCGACCTTCGGGTCGGGCGAGTCGTAGTTCGCACCGCCGGTGACCTCGGTGTAGGCGATCGCGGCGAGCCTGGGCTCGGACCCGCAGAACGCGGGCAGCCACCGCTGCTTCTGCTCCTCGGTACCGAAGTGGACGATCGGGTGCAGCCCGAGGCCGGTGCCGAGGATCGCGGAGGCGACGTTGACGTCGACCCGGGCGATCTCCTCGACGGCGAGCACGAACTGCAGCGAGGTGAACTTGCCGCCGCCGTACTCGGCCGGGATCAGCGCCTTCACGAACCCGGCCTCGGCCATCTGCCGGTAGAACGGCTCGATGGCGTAGAACCGCTCCGCGGGCTGCGAGAACGGCGCGATCGCCGCCTCGACACCGGTGAGGACGGTGTCGGCGAACTGCCGGGCCTGCTCCCGCAGGCCCAGCTGCTCGGCGTCGAGGGTGAAGTCCAGAGTCATCGTCGGATGCCTTCCGCTCGGGCCCCGACCCGACCCGGGTCAGGGACGCCGGGCGATCGTGGCCGCCGGAGGCCGCCCCGGGATCGAACCGGTGTGCACGGCGACCGGTACCGGCGTGCACGGTCCGTCCGGTCCGGCCGGTTCGCGCTCGCCGAACTCCGACGGCAGGCAGCCGTGGTGGGCGCGGAAGACCCGGTTGAGGTGGGACAGGTCGGCGAAGCCCCAGCGGGCGGCGAGCTCGGTGAGGGTCCCGGCCCGCGTCGGTGCGGTGAGCTCACGGGTGCACCCGTCGACGCGCAGGGCCATGACGGTGCGGGAGAAGCTGCGGTCGGTGCCCTCGTAGAGCTGGTGCAGCTTGCGGACCGAGATGCCGAAGCGCGCGGCGACCGCCGCGGCCGAGGTGTCGCCGGTCCGCAGGTGCGCCGCCAGGTAGCGGTTGACCGCGGCCCGCAGGCCCGCGTCGAGATCCGCGCGTCCGGTGTCGCGCAGCCGGTCGGAGCCGCCGGCCGCCGCGGCCAGCAGCGTCGTGAACGCGGTGTCGGCGGCGTCCGCGCCGGCCGGGTCGAGTGCGTCGAGGCCGTTCCAGGTGGACAGCATGGCGGAGGCGACGATGCGGGCCAGACCGGGCGAGGAGCCGTCGTGGGTGGTCGCGGTGGCGGCGTCGAGGTCGGCCACCAGCGGCAGCAGCCGGGCGCGGGGCACCCGGAACGACACACAGCGCCACTCCTGGGACCGGTCGTCGGCGACGAACTCCAGCCCGTACTCACGGGTGGTGTCGAACAACGCGAACCCGCCCGGCTCCACGACGCAGCGGCGCCCGGCCTGGGTGCCGATGCAGTGGCCGCTGATCTGCAGGTTCACGAACACGTGGTCGGTGACGGTGCGACGCACCTCGGCCGGGCCGTGGGTGATGAGCTGGGTCGCCGACGACACCTCGGCGCAGTTGGTCGCGGTCAGCCTGCTGGAACGCACCCAGCTGCGGATCTCGTGTGCGTACGCCCGCCCGGTCCGCCGGGCGCCGGGCAGCTCCGCGGCGAGCGGGGTGAACGCCTCGCAGATCACCTCGCGCCAGTAGCTGAACTGCTCGCCGGCCGGGCGGTCCTCAGTGGTCCAGTAGCGCACTCGGGGCCTCCTCGACGGCTCGCATCGGCTCCGATGGCGTCGCCGCCGTGAGCCAGGACACTATCGAGGTGGCGCATCGGAACCCAGGTCCCGGCGGGGGTGCGCGGGGTGACCGAAGCATGACCGCTCCAGGGCACATGGGTGTTTCCGCCGGTGAACTCCGGATCACGGCCCGGCTCCCGCCGGCACGACGCCGCGGCCCCGGTCACGACGTGGCCGGGGCCGACGTCCGCAGTCCGGGGGGACCCGGGTCTCCGGTGAGCTCCCCCGCCGCCTCGCCGAGGAGCTCCCGGAACCAGACGTCGTCGTGGCCGTAGGTGTGCACCGGGTGCCACCACAGGGTCTCGGCGATGGGGACGACGTTCCACGGACACGCCAGCACGCGCAGTGCCCCGTTGGTGGCGAGCGCACGGGCGAGGTGCCGCTGCACCACGGCGGGGCCGTACCGACCTCCCCGCGCTGGTCCCCGGCGACGTCGTCGAGATGACCGTCGACGGCCTCCGCACCGTGCGCAACACCGTCGTACCCGGCCGCGCCCCGCACCCGATCCCCGGGGCGCGGCCCCGGCCGCGTCTGCGTCCCGTCCCCGGCTGACCCCACACCGTCGAGAGGTCCCTGCCGGTCGAGTGGCCCGAACAGCGAACAGGCCCCACCGGGAGTCCGGTGGAGCCTGTCGTGTCGTGTGCGCCCGAAGGGATTCGAACCCCTAACCTTCTGATCCGTAGTTGGCGCGTCCGCACCCGTAGGGCTGGATTCCCAGGTGCGAGCGTGCTCTCTGGGTGACGGGATGAGCATCAGCGGCAGTAGGGCTGTGCAGTTCGTGGACCGGGTCGTGGACCGGGCTCGCCGCAAGCCCTGCTGGGCCTCGCAAGCCACAGCGATCGCAGCCGTGGGCCGACCCGGAACCTGATGGGTCCTGAGTGCCGTATGGAACAGTGGTCGACCATGGTCTGCGAAGAGTCAACAACTTCATGATCGACAGGCCCGTGCCCGCCCTCGCCTCAGACACCCAACCACGGCCGAGGTGTGATCAATCCGCGCGGCCTCTAAGAGGTCGCGCGGATTGATCACAGCTGGGTCGCGGCCGGGTGTCGATGGTGAGGGGCGGGCACGGGCCTGTCGATCATGAAGTTGTTGACTCTTCGTGATCGTCTGGAGGCCGCGTGCCCGCCCTGCCATCATGGTTGACCGAGCCGTTGTGGGACCAGTTCGCCGCGCTGCTGCCGCCCCGGGTCGAGTTCGATCCCACTCATCCGTGGGGCTGTCACCGCCGCCGGATCGCGGATCGGGTCGTGTTCGACAAGCTCCTGCAGGTGCTGCGGTTCGGCTGCCCGTATCAGGGCATCGCCGACAGCACCTGCTCGGCGACCACCATCCGCGATCGCCGTGACGAGTGGATCCGGCTCGGGGTCTTCGCCCAGCTACGCCGGATCGCCCTGGACGCCTACGACCGCATCGTCGGCCTGCTGCTTGACGACGTTGCCGTCGACGGCGCCATCACCAAGGCCCCCGGCGGCGGTGAGGTCGCCGGACCGTCACCGGTCGACCGGCGCAAGGGGCATGAAGCGATCGGTGCTCGTCGAGGGCCATGGCATCCCACTGGGCCGGGTCCTGGCCGGGGCACACCGCCACGACTCCCCGCTACTGGGCCCCACTCTCGACCACCTCGACGCTCTCGGCCCGCTGCCCGACGACATCACCGTGCACCTCGACGCCGGCTATGACTCCGGTAAGACCCGCGACACACTCACCGAACGGGGCCTGCACAGCGAGATCGCGCGCAAGGGCGAGAAAGCACCGATCCAGGCCACCCAACGCTGGCACATCGAGCGCACCAACGCCTGGCACAACAGCTTCAACCGGCTGCAGCGCTGCTACGAACGCCGCGAAACCGTCGTCGACGCGTTCTTCGACCTCGCCGACACCATCATCACACTCCGTAGCCTGATCCGGCAGGCCTGGACCACGCACCGCTGGGACAGCCGACCACACCGCCGCCCATGATCATCCATCAATCCGCGCGACCTCTAAGTGTGACTGGCCACACAAACTTCACTTCGACCTCGCCTGCGCGTGAGAGTTCCTTGACTTGCCGCCGCACGGACAGCAATGATCCTGTCGACCGTACAAGCGTCGGCCGGCCCCAAAGACGAGTACGAGCCCATAAGCCTCGACTCGATCCGAGCACCCTGCGTCTACTTGCCACCAGCGAGAGGATTCGTGTGTCTTCAGCAAAATATCCTGTAGTCATTCCAGAAGCGACTTGCGTCGACCTGGAAGGCATTCGCCACCTCCATACGCTGGGCCCCTCGGGAACGAATCTGGAGAGTGCTGCTCACGCGTGGTTTCAACGGCAGGGAACTGTTGGCCGAGTGACGCTTCACGAGTCACTTGAGACTGCACTAGAGCAGGTACCCGAAACGGGAGAACACGCCCTGGTCGCATGCGCAGTTTATCCTGATCTGCACAAACTTACATTCTCGAACCTGCAGCGGCTAACTATGGTGGACAGTTTTCTGTTGCCGACACACAACATGGTCTACGCAGGGTTGACCACAACGCCACGTACCGCGGCAACACACCCCGCACCGTCCGGCCTTGTCCCTCGCGGCGTCGAGCGCCGGATTGTGCTGAGCAACAGTCAGGCAGCCCTGGATTGCGCCGAGGGGACTACCGATGCCTGCATCACTACTATCGTCGCAGCGAAGCGACACGGACTCCAAATCCTAGAAGACTTTGGTCCAGTGCCTATGATCTTTACGATTCACCGCGTTGAGGCCAAGTGATGTCGGGAACTCAATCTGAGCTATACGAAGCTGTCCATGAGATCACTGGCCTCGTCGACCGATTCCGACTGCGACAGGAACGTGACGGATCGATAGCGAATGCTTGCTCAGACGATGCCAATCTCCTACGCACTATCGTCCAACGCGCGAGCGACGTTCTCCTGCACCTCAGGTCTGAACGCCAGCTTGAAGCACTACGATCCGATGTGGCGACTTGGATCGCTGCCGGGCTTAACACAGCACCAGACTTCGGCGCCACGCGGGAAGCATTCGTTCCTCCTGACCGAGACCAGCTTGCATTCTTCCTCGGCTGCGCATTGACCACCAACGGTGCTCCACCCGTCGGACGCCGCCTAGAGTGTTTTCTCGTGCGCCGCCAGGAGCCGCGTGAGATTGACGACCTAGCAGCATTCTATCCACACCCAAAGAACAACTGTCAGTCTGTCATTCTTCTGCATGGAAGCGCAGGGTTTCGACTCGGCAACTGCCTCGTCTTCTTTCCGGAGAATGTGCCATCTTCGCGCCCGGTGTATTCGCAATCGTACGCACTATTCTTTTTCAGCAAGTTCCGGCGCATACACGAGGAAATGGCAATTCCTCCCGCTACTCGAATTCTAGTGAACGGGACCGCTCCGAGCGCATCAGCTGGACTTCAGCCGGACCGGTGCTACAATGCGCGGTCCGTGTGGGGTTACCTTCATGACTACTATCACCATCAAGGCCGCTGGCCTCTTGACGAGAACGTAGCTTTGAAAACCAACTGGTTCGTTGGACTACTTGAAGAGACGAAAGTAGATGCGAAGACTGTAATCGTGGCGGTCGATGATGATCGTGTGCCTTTCCGCGAGGAGCAGATTGACATGATCCTTCTCGAACGCCTCATCCGCTATCCGCGCTCACGTGCCGCTACCCGGAATTTCGATGCCGGTACGGGTGTATTCTTGTACTCATGGTTCCGGGAGCGCGGTGGAATCGAGCTGACCCCCTCGGGCCTGATCTTCGATCGTGGAGCCGCAGTTGCAGCACTCCGCGAATACGTCCACGAGATCGAAGAACTCGAGGGCCGTGTCACCGACGCAGATATGTACAAGACGGAAGCAAAGTCTTTCGTGCGCCGCTACCTAAGCGAAGGAGAGAATCGAGACCGATTTGCTTTCTCGGCCGACCAACTTCTACTGCTATCCCGAAGGTCAGTAGCTGAGGATCAACTCCTAGCTTTTGATGACACTCAGCGGTAGCGGCACTCAATCGATTGATGCGATCGGAAGCGTAGCGTTGAACTTCTCTAACCGCAAGGGCCACATCTGGCTTGACGGAAAGTTGACAGAATGGGGCAATGCCACCTTTCATGTCCTGACACATGGACTGCATTACGCAAGCTCCGTCTTTGAAGGAATTCGAGTCTACGACGGAACCGCCTTCGCCTTAGAGCAGCATCACCGTCGTCTTCTCGCTTCAGCCGCAGCGCTGCGTATCGACGTCCCATTTGCGGCCGACGAGCTGTGTGACGCAACTGTTGCGCTTGTCTCTAAAATGGGTGTGATGAACGGCTATGTGCGGCCCATCTCATGGCGGGGCTCAGGTTCCATCGAGGTCCCAGGCTTCGACGCAGGTTCGCATACTGCAATCGCCATCTGGGACTGGCCCTCAGTCTTTGGCGATGAAGCCAAGATGGCCGGTATTCGACTAGGCACGTCAAGCTGGCGGCGGCCGGCCCCAGCGACAGCACCGACCCATGCCAAGGCGGCTTCAAATTACGCTATCGGCACGCTCGCCCGCCACGAGGTAGCCGAACGTGGCTTCGACGATGCTCTCCTACTCGACTGGCAGGGGCGCCTCGCTGAGGCTACTGGAGCCAACCTCTTCCTCGTTAGCGGCGGTGCTCTACACACACCCATCGCAGACTGCTTCCTCGCTGGTATCACCCGCGCTACCGTCATGAAGATTGCAGAACGGCAGGGGATCTCGGTGATCGAGCGCCGGATTTGGCCAGAGGAGATCGGCGGTGCCGATGAAATTTTCCTTACCGGTACCGCGTACGAAGTGCAGCCCGTGCGGGCGATTGATGACAGAGTCTTCACCCCAGGCCCCGTCACTCGCGCCCTACAAAACGAGTATCAGTCCCTCGTCCGTTGCCAAAAGAATGACCTAATCTAGTGGACGTGCATCCGACCGCCGGAAACAGCGGAACTAATGATCTCAGCCGATGGCGACCAAGCCCGCGTCGCGTAACCATGCTTCTCGTCGGCCTCTGTATCTTCGGTACTGGCGAAGGGCTACTGGTACTGTCCGGCCTGGGAAACTCACCCTGGACCGTCCTCGCCGAGGGTCTTGCCCGAGTCACAGGCTTATCGGTCGGCATCGTGACGAACGCCATCGGGCTACTCGTGCTACTCCTCTGGCTCCCTCTTCGACAGCGCCCAGGCCTCGGCACAGTATGCAACGCGTTGCTCTTGGGCGTCTTCATGGATATCACCCTGGCAGTAGTTCCTCCATCAAACTCAGTTGTGATCAACTTCTTGCTAATTGTCTTGGGTATTCTTCTAGTCGGTCTCGGAGGTGGCCTCTACCTCGGGGCCGCACTCGGTCCCGGGCCGCGCGACGGTTTGATGACCGGCCTACACCGAGTCACGGGACGGTCCATCACCCAAGTTCGATGGTTCCTAGAGATCTCCGTGCTAATCGTCGGATTCATTCTTGGTGGAACGGTTGGGGTAGGAACTATCATGTTTGCACTACTCGTCGGTCCAGTCCTTGGATTCTCCGTGAAGACCTTATCTCTGGTGCCCAGCAGCAAGCTGTGATCGCCCATCATCCCGCGACTCCACAGATTCAGCGCCGCAGGGCATGCGGACGGCATCCGGTCATCGAGTTCCCTCTCGCTGAACTGGTGATAACTATCGGGACTTATGAGATGCTGGCCTTATGGGCATTCCAGTCGAGCAGATCGAGCGGATCCCCGAGTCGAACGTTCATGCACCTCTCGTAGAGTTCGTCGCAGTATGGGCTGCAGCGCTGGCCCGGACCCGTGACCGGGGTGGGCACAGGGTACAGGATTGGTATGCGGCTGGTGTCGTGGCGACGTGCCGGTGGCTGGCCGGTGCTCCGCATCGCACGTCCTGGGGTCAGGTGCAGCGGCCGGCGGCCCCGGTGACCCGCTCGTGCGCGACGGCCTATGAGGAGCTGATCGAGGCCGAGTGCGTGGCCGTCGAGCTGCTCCCGGTGCGCCAGCCCGATCTCGTGGTGGACCGCCCGGGGTGGTGTGAGGGGATCCGGGCGACGTTGTGGTGGGCCTGGCGGGGCGAGGGTCCGGCGCCCCTCGCCGTGCCCCGCCGGGCCGACACCGACTGAACCCGACCCGCTACCGGCCGCTGTACTCGTCGACCACGTCGTCCGCCGTGCTGTCGTCCTCGGCCATTGTGTGGTCGTCGGTGTGCCAGCGGGTCAGCTCGACGGCGCGGGCGAGGTCCTCGCCGGTGTCGCGGTAGCGGATCTCGTCCAGGACCCGGCCGGCGTGGTCGAGGTACCCGGTCGTCTCGGCGGCGTCGGGGATCCGGACGACGTCCTCCCCGCTGGGGCGTGGTTCGCGCTCGGCCCGCTCCCGGACGTCGTCCCACCCGGAGTCGGCGACCGAGGCGGCCGGGGCCGTGCGTCCGCCGTCTGCGGTGTGGGGCTGCTGGTCGGCATCGGTGTGGTCGATGTCGTCCTCGGTGATCTCGCGGTGGGCGTCGTCGTCGACGATGGCGGCGTCGTGGGCGGCCTTCCACTCCTGGGCGGTGACCTGCTGGGCGGGGTCGTCGTCGGCGTCGCGGGCGGACAGCTCGGCCTTGGACAGTTCGGCCTGAACCCTGGTGTGGGCGGTGTGGGCGAGCCAGGCGGCGCGGGCGTCGTCGATCTGCTGGAGCTGCTCGGCGCGGGCGTCGAGCACCGCGGCCAGAGCGGTCGCCTGGTTCGCCTCGTCGAGGATCCGCTGCCGCTCACTCGGATCGGTGAGGGCGTCGGCTTCGGCGCGGCGAAGCGCGGCGGTCTGCTGGTGGGTAGCGGCGGTCTGGCGGGTTCCGGCGAGTTCGTTGGCGACGTAGCGGGGTGCGGCGGCGAGTTCGCGCTGGTAGGCGCGGATGCGGGCGCGGAGCTGTCCGTTGGACAGTTCCAGGTGCTCGCGGTCGATCTCGGGGCGGCCGAGGGTCCGCCGGGCGGAGCGGTAGGCGGCGAACTCCTCGACCTGCCCGGGCTTGGGTGCGGGTCCGAGTGCGTCGTCGGGGTCGTCGTGGCCGCGCATCTCGCGGTAGGCGGCCACGCGGCCGACGGCGGCGCTCCACTCGGCCTGCTGGTCGGCGTCGGCCGGGCAGGCGCCGAACGCGCTGGTGGCCCATGTGGGCGGGTCGGCGGCGGCAGCGCGGCCGAGGGTGGCGGCGCGGTCGTCGGCGGCGCGGGCGAGGGCGGTGAGGTAGTCGTGCCATTCGGGGTTGTCGGTGCGGGGTGTCCATTCGGCCCAGGTGTCGCCGACGGGGTCGAAGCGGTGGCTATCGCGGATGCGGGAGTACAGGACGTTGGTCAGGTTCCGCGACCCGGTCAGCGGGCCGCGCTCGACGGCGTCGACGAGCACGGCCTGGGGGTCGAGGCCGGCGAGTTCGGCCCGGCGCAGCACGCGGGTCAGTGACGCGGCGCCGTCCTCGGCGGCGATCTGGGCGCGTTGGTGGTCGGTGAGGGCGCCGTGGGCGACGAGACGGTCGAGGTGGTCGCGGGTGCGTTCGGTCGCAGTCAGCTGCGCGGCGTCGGCGAGCAGCTCGGCTGCGGTCCGGACGCTGGCGGCGTTCTCTGCGGATTCGGTGGCGACCGCGACGGCGGAGCGGGACAGGGAGGTTTCGGTGGTGTCGAGGATCGCGGCGAGGGTGGCGACGGGGTCGCGGTGCAGGGCGTGCCGCGCGGTGCCGTCAGCGGGGTCCTCGGGTGCGGTGCGGGTGGTGACGTGAGCGGTGTTGGTCTGTCGTCCGCGGGACATGCCGACGTAGAGGGCGGCGGGGCCGGTGGTGGGGGTGACGACGGTGTGGGTGGTGTCGACGGTGGTGCCCTGGGCGGCGTGCACGGTGGCGGCATAGCCGAGGGCGAGATCCTCGGCGACGTAGGAGGCGGGCAGGACGAGCATCTGCCCGAGCCCGCCGCTGCCGTCGGCCCCACCTGCGACGCCGTCGGTGGGGCTGGTGTCGGTGGTGACCTCGATAGCGCCGTCGTCGCGGACGGCGGTGATGCGGTAGGTCTCGCGGTTGATCGGGCCGCGGCGGTTGCCGTGGCGTCCGGCGAGGTGCCAGGCGTTGCGGCGGGCCTGCACGAGGTCCCCGACCCCGGCCACGGTGCCCTGACGGCCGAGCCAGACCCCGTCCTCGGCGACGCGGCCGAGGCGGACCAGCTCCGCGCGCAACGTCGCGGACACGCGGGCGGCCTGGTCGTTGGTGTCGACCAGCAGCAGCGAGTGGTGTCCGGCGAGGGTGTCGGCCAGCCACCCGCGCACGGCGGAGGCTTCGGCGTCGTCGCAGGTTCCGGAGTCGAGGATGCGGCCGTGCTGGTGGTAGGTGCGCAGCACGGTGTCGTCTCCGGCGCGCAGGCGCAGGCTCGCCTCCTGCGCCCACGGGTGGGTGAAGCGGCGGGCGTCGGTGAGCTCGTAGCGGGACCCGGCGGTGGCGAGCAGGTCCATGCCGCCGCCGGCGCCGACGGCGGCGAGCTGGCGGTGATCGCCGACCAGCAGCAGCTTCGCCCCAGCCGTGTCGGCGTGGCGGTGGATCGCGGCCAGCGCAGCGGTGTCGGTCATCGCGGACTCGTCGACCACCAGCAGGTCCCCCTCACCCAGCCGCCACGCCTCGTCCTCGTCCCGGGTCCGGCCGGTGTGGAGGCGGTCCTGGGTGGCGAGCCAGGCGGCGACGTTGCGGGCGTCGAGCCCTTCCCCGGACAGGACCTCGGTCGCCATCTGGCTCGTGGCGAGCCCGAACACCCGCCCCACCGGCCCCGACCCGCCGCCGTCGGCGCGGTCGTGGAGGGTGGGGTCGGTCCAGGCACGGGCCAGGGCGCCGACGACGAAGGACTTGCCCGTCCCGGCCGGGCCGACGAGGGTCTCGATCCGGGCGCCGGAGGTGAGGATGCCGCGCACGGCGGCGGCCTGGTCGACGCCCAGCTCGATGCCCTCCTCACCGAGCCGGTCGAGGAACCGGCGGGCCGCGCGGACCGGCAACGCCGCCCCGTCCCGGGCGGCGGTGGCCGCCAGGAGGAACCGTTCGGTGTGGACCTGCTCCGGTGTCGCGTACAGCGCCCCGCCCGGGGCCTGGTAGGCGGACTGGCCGTTGGCCAGGAGCAGGTCGTCGGGGAGCAGCTCGGCGGCGGGTTTCGCGGTGTCCATGGTCAGGGCGTGGTCGAGGGCGGCGTCGGTGAGCTGATCCAACAACGCCGCGATCTCGGCGCCGTCGGAGACGCCGAGGTAGTCGGGCAGGGCGGCGTTGACCGCCCGGGTGAGGTCCGCGGTCGTCCAGTGCGTCTTGCGGTTCCCGACCTCGGCCAGCGCGAGTTCGATCACCGCCCGCGGGTCGAACGTCATCGGCTCCACACCCTCGCGGCGCGCCGCGAGGGCGGAGTCGGCGATCCCGGCCAGACCGCCCTCGATGTCGGCGCGCAACCGGACCTCGACCCGGGACAGCAGGTCGTCGCGGGACTCGCCGTCGTGGGACTTCCCGGACCTCGTGAGCAGGGTTGCCTGCTGGGTGAGGCGCTCGTGCTCGTAACCGTTCGGGGCGCGCCCGTAGCGGGCTTCGAACGCCTCGACCAGGTCGGCCGCCTTTGCGGTCAGGGCGTGGCGACGGCTCGACAGCAGCGACATCGCCTGTGCCGGGACCCCGATCACCTCGCGGGCCTTGCCGTCGGGGCGCATCGCCAGCAGCACCCCGATCGTCGCGGTCAACCGCTCCTCACACGTGCGTTCCCCGACCGCCGCTGCGCCCGGGCGCCACCGGTGGACCGCGCGGGAGTCCAGGGTCCGCCACGTCCCGTCCGGGCACTCGACGCGGTTCAGGATCGTGTTGTGGATGTGCAGCTGCGGGTCCCGGTCGCGGGAGTCGTGCTGGAGGAACGACGCGACGGTGAACGCGTGGGCGTCCACCCACCGGCCCGCCGCGCCGCCGTGGTGCCCGACCCGTGAGTAGCCGGCTTTGTCCTGCAAGTACGCGAGGGCGGCGTTGTTGCCCGCCCAGATCGCGTCCTCCACGGCCTGCCGGAACTCGCCCCACGCCGCCGCGGTGGCCTCGTCGCCGGCCTGGCGGGCGGCGACCTCGCGGGCCTCGAACGCGGTGTGCAGCAGCGTCACCGACTTCTGCACGCTGAACGTGGCGTCTAGGAACGCGACGTTGTGCCGGGCCGCTTTCCCGGCTTCGGTACGCAGCTCGGCGCGGCGTTCGGCCGCCGCGTCCGGCTCGCGTTCCAACGCGGCCGCGTACAGGTCGTCCTCGGACAGGTACTTGCGCCCGGTGTGTCCCAGCGTTGGGACGCTGTCCCACTGGGACGGATCCCGAAACCCTGCGTGCCGCGGGTCGAGGAAGCGTTCGTAGAGGGCGCGCATGTCCTGGGCGTCGACCAGACCGGTGAGGCCGAGGCGCTTGGCCCCAGCACCCCACCAGCGGCCCGGCGGCTCCCCGTCGGTGACGGCGCCGGTGTAGTAGTTCTCCCGCCCGGTCGCGACCTCCTTCAACAGGTACTCGGGGCTGTAGCCGTTGACGACCTTCAGCATCCCGACCACCCCGAAACGGTCATGAAACCGGTCGGGGCCCGGTCGGGAGCGGCGTCGGGGTTCGCGGACCGGCCACAGGCCGGACCGCACCCTCGGATCGTGATGCCAAGGTGTGCTGCCTTTGATCTTGGGGTGCTCTTGCTCTGTTCGGTGTAGTCGTTCTCGGTTCTGGTCTTCTGCTCGCTCTCGCTGCTGCTCGTGCTCGTCTCGGCGGTGGTGCTGCTGCTGGTTGGGCTGCTCGGGTTCATGGCTGGGTCCTGTTCTGGGGCTCGTCGGGGACGAGGTGCAGGCCGCTCGCGGCCTGCGGTGGGGTGTCGCGGAGCTGCTGGAGCGCTCGGGCGGCAGTGCCCCGGCCGACCTCGGCCATCTCCTGCAGCTCACGCACCGTGGGCAGGTCGCCGTGGCGCTCGCGGTGGGTCTGGGCGGTGGTGCGGGCGCGCTCCTGCGCGCCCGCACCCGACCCACCCGTCCCACCCGGGCCGGAGCCGTCCGGCCGGACCGCGGGGCGCGGAGCGGGGTGGGACACCGGCCGCGGCGGGCTCGAGATCACCGGCCCGTCCAGCGCGGGCGGGACACCCGACCCGCGTTCCAACCCGCCGGGGTGTCCCACCGGCGTCCGGCCGGGCGCCGGGACAGTGATGCTCGCCCGGACCCGCAGCGCGGGCCCGGCGTCGTGCTCGGCCGTCGGCCGCGGATCCGTCGCGGCGACCGGGGCCGCGGTGCGGGTCTCGGCCAGGAGGTAGAGCAGGTGCGCCACGACCGCAGCAGCGACCGCGGGCCACGCCCCGACCCCGAACCGCAGCCCAGCCGACACCTCCAGCTCCCCACCCGCGGTCACCGCGTCCGAGGCGAGGTAGACCGCCTGCGCCAACCCCGAGAGCCCGGCCGAGACGACCACCACGCTCCACGCGTAGCGGGCCGCGGAACCGGCCAGCCGCGCCGTCGCCGCGTAGGCGGCCAACGCCAGGCCGTCGGTGATCAGCGGGTAGATCCACGCCACCCCGACCGGGACCCGGGCGGCCACGGCGACCTCAAACAGGCCGTGCGCGGTCGCGACCGCGGCGCCAAGCGCGACGGCCAGGCCCGGGAGCCACACCGCGGCCCGACCCCACCGCCCCGCACTGCTGCTGGTGGTGGTCATCCGAGCGCACCCCCGATCGGGCCGGCCGCGGCCGGAGCGGGCTCGGGCGGCATCTGCTCCCGGTGCTGCGCCCACCACCCGGTGATCGCGGCCGCGTGCTCCAGGCCCGGGACCGGGACCGGTGCCCCGCCCGGCGCCGACCAGCCGGGGCGGGTCTGGTGGCGCTCGATCGAGCACGACCCCGCGCTCTTGCGGACCCGGGCGACGACGCCGGGGCGCTGGCGGTCGTGCCAGTCCCCCGCCGCACTGACCGAGGCATCCGGGCCCTGGTAGGCGGCGAGCCACGCGTGGGCCAGCCAGAGCAGCTCCTCGACGACGTCGGGGTGCCACAGCCAGCACTCCGGCAGCACCGACGCCCCGTCGGGGTAGCGCAGGAACACCGCCCCCAACCACACGGTCAGCTCGTCGAGCAACCCGCCGACGTCGGCGGTGTCGGTGGGGGCGAGCAGCCACGACGGGGCGGTCGCCCTCTGCCGGCGCCCGACGACCGCGGCCAGGGTGTCCGCCGTGCGCGCGGCCATCTCCTCCAACCGCTCCACCCGCTCCACCACCGGGTCCAAGTCGTCGACCCGGCGGTGCAGCTCGTGGACCTCGCGGGCCAGACCGGCCACCACGACCTCCGACGCCCCAGGGGTGGGGCCGGCCGGGTTCTGCGGGTGCGGGGGCGTGCTCATCGCTCCCGCCCCGCCCCGTCACCGTCGCCGACCGATCGGGCGCGGACGGCGTCCGAGACCTCGTCGAAGTGCGCGGCGAGCGCCTCGGTCTGGGTCTCGCTGACCAGGTCCGCGACCCGCCGCATCTCGGTCTCGGTCAACGGCCGGACCCCACCCTCGGCGGCCTCGTCCGGCGTGAACCACATCCCACCGACGAACCCCCCGGGCCCCTCGTCGAGGATCCGCTCGCGGTCACCCCGCTTGTCGTCGTCGACAGGGTCGGGGCCGTCGTCGGTGCGGGCGGCCGTCTCCATCTCCGCGCGCAGGGCACACATCGACGGGTGGTCGTCGGACAGCATCTGCATCCGCCGCCCGTCCGGGGCGAGCGACCACCCCTCGTCCTGGTTGCGGTCATCCGCAGCGGGCATCGTGTCGTCCTTCTCGTGGTCGTCGCTCCGCTGCTCGCGCGGGTCGCGGTCGGTCTGCTGGTGGTGATCGGCGTCGGTCGTCGACGCGGCGGCCGCGGCTTCGGCGGCCAGGACGCGGGCGTCGTGGGTGGCGGTGGCCTCGCGGTGCGAGCGCTCCCGCCCCTCTCGGGCGACGGTCACGAGCCGCGGCTGCGGGTCACACGCCGTGGTGTCGGTCAGCTCGTCCAGCCCGACCGGGTGGGCGCGGTAGCCCCACATCTCCGCGTCGGAGTGCAGCGCGAACAGCCGGGTCCGGTCGGTGATCGCCGACGTCCCCCGCGCCTCGCGCAGAGCCGCGACCGCGGCAGCGTCGGCACGGGTGCGGGCCTGGGCGACGGTCTCCCCGCCCGTGAAGTCGACCCACCCGAACCGGGCACGGGCGTCGTCGAGATCGAACTCATCCAGCCGCCAGCCCGACGAGGGCCGGCCGTGCACACCGGTGGCATCGCGCAGATAGGAGGCGACGATCTGCTCGGCGTCCGCCCGGCCGCCGGGGAGGTCGTCGGCGAGCCGGTCGACGGCCTGGGCCGGGGTCAGAAGCTCGTAGCGCTCGCTCATCGGGTCCACCGCCCGTCACCCGCAGCGCCGTCGGCGGGGCCGGCCGGACCCGCAGCCCCACCGGGCCCGGCGCCAGGGGACGGCTCGTTCAGCGCGGTCGCCTCAACGGCCTGGTCGTGCTCGCCGCCTCGGCGGATCGTGCGCAGCTCAGCGAACATCCGGTTCGACGACCGGACCCGCTCCGCCGCCTCGCCGTAGCGCTCCGGCCAGCGCGCGGCAAGCGCGGCGAGCGCGTGTTCGAGCTGCTGGTCCGTCCAGGCGCGCAGGACCTCGCTGCGGCGGTGCCAGCGGGTCTCAGCCTCGATCCGCGCCAGCAGCCAGGCCCGACGCCGGACATCGCGGCGGCGCCACGCCATCTGAGCGCGGCCGATCACCGGGGCGATCCCGCGCCGGATCACCACCACCCGGCCAGCCGGGAGGTTCGCGATCTGCGCCGGCGCCAACACCGGCACCTTGCGGACCGACCGGGACGCGACGCGGCCGTGGTCGTCGGTCGTGGTGACCCGCTCGTCGCGCTCACCCGCCAGGGTGGACCAGAACTCCAGGTCCGCCTTGTCACGGGTCCCGCCGAAGATCATCACCGCGGCGGTGTTGTTCAGGATCGTCGCGGCCTTGTGCTCGCCCCACCGTGCGAGGAGCTGGGCGCGGGACTGGAACGCGCACAGGATCGTCACCCCTCGCCCGCCCATGTCCGCGGTCCACGATTCGAGGGGGACCGGGGAGATGAGGGCGGCCTCGTCGAGGAACAGCCCCAGCGGCGGGTCCAGCCGGCCCTTGGGCTGCCCGGCGGCCAGGCGTCGGGCCTCGCGGGCGATGTGCCCGGTCAGCGCGCAGACCAGGGGTGCGGTCTGGGCTTCCTCGGCGCCGAGCAGGAACACCGTGGCGCGGTCGTCGAGGAGGCGGGCGACGTCGAACCCCTCCCCCGGCTCCGCCGCCGCTGCCGCCGCGGGGTGGGTCAGCCAGCCCAGGGCGGGCATCACGCTGGAGGTGATCGAGGAGCGGGTGCGCTCGTTGGTGGTCAGGAACTGCATGACGTCCTGCTCGAACGCGGTCACCCCCGAGCGGCGCAGCAGGGCTGGGACCTCGCGGCCGGCGGTGTCGGGGTCGGCGACCCAGCCCAGGACGTCGGCCATCCGCTTGTGTCCGAGGGCGGCAGCGTGCAGCAGGGCCGCGAGGACGCGGCGGGCCTGCCCGTCCCAGAACTCGCGGTCCCCACCGGACCCGCTGGCGACGGCAGCGAGCATGTCCGTGGCCCGCTCGGTGGCCGTGACGGGGTCGGTGCAGCCGGTCAGCGGGTCGAACGTGATCGTCGACGCGCGGCCGCCGAGGCCGGCGGGGTTGAACACGAGCACCTCGCCCCGGGTCTGGCGGCGTAGCGGCGCGCACAGGTCGAGCAGGTCGGTGCGGGTGGAGGTGACCAGGGCTGCGCCGGGGGCGTCGAGGACGCGGCCGGCGAGCCAGCCGGTCTTGCCGGTGCGGGGGCCGCCGACGACGATCACGACGTCCTCGACCAGCGCCCACACCCGAAGGGCGCCGGTGCGGCACAGCTCGACGGCGGCCTCGCTCGTGGCGAGCCGGAACCGCTGCCAGCGCGGGAGCCCGGCCAGCGAGGGCCGGACGGTGCCGGTGCGACGCCGGACGGCGAGGGTCCCGGCGTGGCGGACGATGTCCAGCGACGAGGCCACCCCGACCTTGCGACGCGACCGCGCAGCCCAGCGAGACACGGTCGCTGACGAGCGCGACCAGCGGTGCCAGACGATCGCCGCGGCGAGGCCGACCACGGCGATGAGGGCGGGCCACGAGAGGGCGGTGACGATCGTCGCTGCGGGGAGCAGCGCGACCAGGGCGAGGCCGGCGGCCAGGGCGCGGGCGCCGCGGGCCCAGGCGAGCAGGGCGCCCGCGGCGAACGCGGCGAGGACGAGGCTGGTGGAGCTGAACAGAACGCTCATCTCAGTCGTCCCATCCGGTCCGGGCGGACCACGCGGCGATGTCCGCGCAGTGACGCGCGCAGCCGTCGGTGTGCCCGGACTCGACGTCGGTCGGGTGGCTGCCGTAGGGGCCGGTGTCGGTGACCCGGGCGGCGCAGGTGGTGCAGCGCCACGACACCGATTCCCACCGCGGCGCCGCGGCTCCGCCGCGTTCGGCGATGTGCTCGAACGCCAGCACCTCCGGCTCGTCCAAACCGTCGAACCCGAGTACCGACGCGATCTCGGCCCAGGACCGTCCGGCGCCGCGGGCGTCCCGGGCGTACTCCCGGCCCTGCGCAGCGGCGACCCGCCGCACCTGCACCGCCGCCCGCAACCCCGCCAGCGGATCGGCCAGGACCGGGCGGGGCATGCTGCTGTCGCCGATCGGTGCGCGGGTCTCACGGGTGCCGAACCACTCCACGGCCAGGGACCGGATCAGGTCCCGGACCCGCCACACCCGACGCTCAACCTCGGTCGGCTCACCGAACACGCCCATCACCGGCCACCCCCGACCCGCACGCCCACCGCGACGCGGTGGTCACGGCGCAGCTCGGCCGCCCACCGCTCCGCGGTGCGCCGCGTGACCCCGCACTGCGCAGCCACCAGACCTGGCTCGGCGCCGGCCGCCAGCGCGGCCCGACCGGTCTCGCGGTGCCGCGCACCCCGCACCGACACCGGCACCCGAACCCCGACCGGCCGGCCACGCCGGGCCGGGCGGGGATGGCGCAGCGCGGTGCGCTGCGCCTCGGTCAACCCGCCCGCGATGCCGTGCGGCTGCTCCGCGACCGCCCACCTGCGGCACTCGGCGATCACCGGGCACCCCGTGCACACCGCCACCGCCGCCGACTCCGCCTCGATCAGGGCCGCACCGGCGGTCGCGGTCGGGAAGAACAGCTCCGGGTCGACGTCGCGGCACGCCGCGCGGGTCCGCCAGTCCAGCTCGTCGACCCGTCCGGGGCTCGGGTTTACGCTCGTCATCTCGCCTGCCTCCACGTACTGGTTGGTGAGAGCGGCCCGGCGGTCGTGTTCCGCCAAGATCCCGTCGCCGGGCCGCCCCATCTGCTTTCTGTCGTTCACTGCGTGTTCCTCTCCGGCCCGCGTGCGAGCGCCTCGAACAGCCCCGGCAACGCGTCCTCGGCCTGCCGCCGCTCCTCGCGCTCCGCCGCGCTGTCGCGGCCCGCTCGGGCCCCGGGCACGACGTCGACCAGGTGGGCCAGCCGGACCGGCAACGGCCGGTTGTCCAGCAGGCACACCGCGGCCTGACGCGACGGGCACTCCTCCCGACGCGCTACCGGCCAGCCGCACCCCGGGCAGCGCCCCGCCCCGACGACGTAGTGCTCGACCACGACCTGCAGCCGGTCCGTCCGCCCGGTCGGGCGCAGCAACCGCGGGTCCAGGTCCCCGGGCTGCGCGACCCGCTCCGGGACCACCCACTCCCGTGATGGGCGGGCGCTCACGCCAACCACCCGGTGCCCTCGTCCCGCCACACGGCGGCACCGGCGTCGGTGAGCCCATACCGCAGCCCGGCCGCCTCCACCGGCTCCGGGACCCGGCCCATGCCGTCCGGGCAGAGCACCGAGCCGTCGGCGTGGGAGAACTCCGGCGGGCGCCCGGCGCGGGCGGGCCATCCCGACGGCGGGGCGTCGATGACGGGGCCGGCGCAGCCCGGGCACACCAGGTCCGTGACGTCGATCAGGTCGGTCGGGTCGTCGTCCAGGTCCACGACGGGCGGGCCGGGTAGGAAGATCGCGGTCATGCTGGCCTCCGGAAAGAGCGAGGAGGGTCGGCCGGTCCGCCCCCCCCCGGTGGCGGCGTCCCGTCCGCCACCGCGCCGTCAGGCGCGCACGGCCTCCGAGGCTCGGACTCAAGGGCCGGCCGAAGGTCGGTCGCGCAGCGACGCGTAGCGCCAGCGGAGCGCCCTTGAATCTGAGTGAGGCCGGGCCAAACTCGGGCCGGACGGCCCTCCGCCCCGCCGCAGGCGGGTCCCTCCGGGTTCTCGGCCCGCCCGGCCGTGAGGGCGAGGTCTCCCGCTCCGGGCTCGGCGGCCGCGCTCACGACCCGGCCCCCGCGGTCTCGGCGCCGTTCAGCGCGGGCGTCGCCGCCCGGTCGAACGCCGAAATGAACGTGCCGATCGCGTCCGGCAGGCCAGCCCCGACCGGCGTGGCGATGAACAGCACCAACGCGATCAGCGAGAACGCGACCGCACCGGCGGCCACCCGCGCCTTCGCGCAGATCACCGCACCGACGACCATGAACAAGATCAGCACCCCGACGCTGCCCATCAGGACGCCCCGCCCACGATCGTGACGTCCGCGGCCGCGGCCCGGGCGAGCGCTGCGACCTGATCGTGCCGCCACTGCTCGGTCCAGGAGCCAAGGTCGATGCAGCGCCCGGTCGTGAGGATGTCGGCCACCAGACGCTCCAGGACCGCTCCGGGAACGACGTAGCGCCCACCGATCTTGAGTCCGGGAAAGGTCCCCCGCCGCAGGTGCCGGTACAGCGTCGACTCGTCGAGCCGGAGCATCGCCGCAGTCTCCGCCGCGGTGTAGAAGGCGGGCCTGCTCACCGTCGCGTCGGCGGCCGGAACCTCCGCCGTCGAGGTCTTCGTCGTATCCACTCGTGCCTCCCCTGTCGTGGCCTGCCAGCCGATCCAGCAGTGCCAGTTTCACGCTCATATTGAGCTCAGATTGATAGTTCGTCAACACGGCTTCGCGCGTGAAGTGCGCGCGGTACCGCGCTCTCGCTACGCTCGCCGCACCTCGACAGGGCGGGAGCGCACGTGAATCAGGACTGGTCCGCGGTGTCGGACGCGATCAAGGTCCGGCTCGACGAGCGAGGCATGACGATGACCGATCTCGCGTCGAAGTCGGGGGTCTCGCTGACGACCGTCCGCGAGCTGGTGCACGTCCTGAACACCCGTCGGCGTCAGCCCAGGACGCTGGTCGCCCTCTCCGTGGCGCTCGGATGGCCTGCCGACCATCTCGGCACCGTGCTGCGCGGCGGTCGCACCGGCGACGATCCGCGGCACGACGACCCCGTGGACGTTCGCGGGGAACTCCGCGACCTCCGACGCCGGGTCGAGGCCCTCGAACGCGCCGTCGACATGAAGTCCTGACCGGTTCATCCCGCTCACCTCCCAGAGCTACCGCGTCGGTTGTCCTGACAGGAACCAGAGTGGATTTCCGGATTCACCCGCGACAGGGCGCAGTGGGGGGCACACTCGGTCAGACGGCGCACTGATCCGGGAGGGGGACCGGCGCGTGGCGAACGAGCGGCTGTCCTCACTGCTGATCGAGGCGGGGTTCCTCGACCGTGCCGGGACGATCGGCCGGAAGCGGTTCGCCCGCGCCGTCAGTGAGTCCCCAGCTGCGCGGACCGCCGGCCGGAGCTACTCCCACACCTACGTGAGCCGGTGGATCGCCGGGACGGTCCCTCGTGACGACGCGACGCGGACGGCGATCGCGCAGGCGGTGGGCGCTGCGCTCGGACGCACGGTCGCGCTCGACGAGCTCGGATTCCGCCGGCCGACGACGGCGGACCCGCAGGCAGGTCTCGCCTACCCCGGTTCGGCGGAGGACGGAGTCGTGGCGACCGCGCAGCTCCTCGACGCCGATCTTGCGAGCGCGCCCGTGGTGCTCGGCGCGCCGACGAACGTCGCGGCCTGGAACGAGGCGTCGGTCTCCTGGCTGGTGGGTTCACAACCACCGGTCGGCGATCGCGCCGAGGGCCCGTCGCGCATCGGGCTGTCCGACGTTCAACGGCTCCGTACGATGCGCGAGACCTTCGACCGTCTGGACAGCACGTTCGGCGGCGCACACGCCCGGAACTCGCTGGTGCAGTACCTCCGCACGGAGCTGCCGCTGCTCCTGCGGGCCGCAGGCACCGCAGACGTGCGGCGCGCCCTGTTCGCAGCCGCCGGAGAATCGACACAACTCGCCGCGTGGATGGCGTACGACGCCGGGCTCCACGGACTCGCGCAACGCTATTTCATCCAGGCACTCGGACTGGCCGACGCCGGAGAGGACTGTCTGCTTGCGGCGAGCATTCTGGACGCGATGAGTCATCAGGCGAGTTTCCTCGGTCGCTATCGCGAGGCCGCGAACATGGCTCGGGCCGCTCGCCTCGGGACCGACTCGATCGGCATTCCGATCCTCACATCGCATTTCCACATCATGGAGGCCCGGGCGCTGGCACGGATCGGTGACGCCGACGCGTGCGACCGCGCGATGGGATCGGCGGTGCACCATTTCGAGCAGCGCCGGGCCGGGGACGAACCCGCCTGGATCAGCTACTTCGACCAGGCCGAGATGGCGGCGGAGCTGGCGCACTGCCACCGCGACCTCGGCCGCGCCGACATCGCGGTGGAGCACGCGCAGCGGGCGCTCACATCCGCGTCCGGCGATTACGTCAGGAGCGACTTCTTCGTGGCGATGGTGCTCGCCGACTCCTTGATCGACCGGGGCGATCTCGACGAGGGATGCAGGGTCGCGGCGGACGCCCTGGAGGTCGGCGAGGAACTCCGGTCGGCACGGTGCAGCAGCTACGTGGATGAGTTCAGGGAACGGCTGGTCCGGCACCGGCGCAGCACGGCGGTGCGGACCTTCGCCGACTCCGCTCGACACCTTCGGCTCTGGCGACCGTCGGAATGACGGTCCGCGTGATCAGTAGGCTCCCCAGTCCGTTCGGGGAGCGCCATTCCGGATGTCGGAGATGCGACGGCCGGCCTCGCGCGCAGTCGCCTGGGACTCCGTAGCCTTCTTGCTCAGCCACGAGGTCATCGCGATCTCACGCATGTCGGCCAAACACTCGAAACCGGACCACTGAGTGACGTCGTATCCATAGACACGGACGAAGTCCGCGTACTCGGATCGACTGTGCCAGCCGAGACGCGTCGCGAACAACGCCGTCTGAATCAGATCCCACTCGCGCGGTCCGGTGGCGAAACTGTCGAGGTCGATCAGCACCGGATGTCCGGCGGTGTCGACGAGCACGTTGCCCACATTCGCGTCCCCGTGAATGGCCCCGTACGGCAGTTCGAACGGCAACCGTGGGAATGCCTCGCGCGCCCACTCGATCCGTTCTTGGAGGAAGCAGGCGTCGTCCGGCGCGAGCCCCGGGAAGTCGGGCAGGTCGGCCCCGGCCGGCCCGAACGGTTCGATCTCCGGGAGGTCGAGGCCGTCGGGCGTCGGGAGCTGATGGAGTCGGCGGATGACGGCGGCGACGTCACCGATCGGCGCGTACGTCGTTCCCGGGGCGACGGATTCCCAGAAGGTGACGGCGCAGCTGCCGAACTCGACCGGTTGCTCGACGTCGACCGCGCGGGTCACCGGGAACCGTTCCGCCGCCAGCCAGCGGGCGACCCGGATCTGCTTCTCCGCGGTGGCGAGCGGTGCCGAGGGCGACGCGACCCGCGCGATGAGGTCACCGGCGATCCGGAACACGGCGTTGGAGCCGATCCTGATCAGCTCGACAGGGCCACGCGGCAGGTCCGCCCGGTCGACTGCCTCGGCCAGAACGCGGCGGGCAAGCGGTTCGGTGAACGACGACGGGGCGCCCGTCGCGAGGTCTGCCATGCCGTCGTCTCCGCTTCGGCCGGACCGGATCGGTTCAGCCCAAGCCTACGCAGGCTCGGCGACATCGCCAGCGTTGCGCTGTGGCCTGCGGACCACCGGCATCCGGCCGCCGATCACGCCGGCCGCCCCCTCATCCGCGGCCGTGACCCATGCCGCGTAGTGCCGCAGGGTGGTGGTGCCGTCGCCGTGGCCGAGCCGTCCGGCGACGGTGCGGAGATCGACGCCCGCGGTCAGGAGTTCGGTCGCCGAGTAGTGGCGAAGCTCCTTCAAGCCGGTGTCGATGTCGAGCTTGGCGACCAGCCGGGCGTACCGCCGGGTGAGCGACGACGGGTCACGAGGGCGGCTCATGTCCGGCGTCGCCGAGAACAGCCACGTCCGGTCGGTCACGGTCAGCCCGAGCAGGGCGAGCCGTTCCACGCAGTCCGCGCGGTGCTGGCGGAGCAGCTCGACCGTGGGCGGGTCGATCGAGACCCGGCGCATCTGGTGGGTCTTCGTGTCCTTGACGACCATCCCGCCGGGGACCCGGACGTAGTTCTCGTCCAGGCGGACGACGCCCGCGGTCAGGTCGATGTCCTCCCACTGGAGTGCGACGACCTCGCCCCGGCGGGCTCCGAGCACCGCGGACAGCCAGACGTAGAGACCCCACTCAGCAGCCGCGTCCCAGGCCGCCTCGACGATGCGGGCCATCTGCGCGCTCGTCGGCGGGCGCGGCTGCGGCCTCGCCTTCGACGGTGGCCGGACCGACGGCATGGGGTTGAACGCGATCCAGCCCCAACGCACCGCGGCGCTGCACGCCCCGGAGAGGATCGCGTGGATCGACCGCACACTCGACGCCGCGTAGGGCTTGCACACGTGCCGCTTGCAGCCCGCGACCACGCAGTCGTGCGGACCCTCGGCCGCGTGCTTCTCGACGAACAGCCGGCCGCTGCACAGTGCGCGGCACCTCCGCAGGCGGCTGTAGAGCGTCTCCAGGCGCTGCGATGCCTCCCGGACGAACAGCACCAGCGGGACGTCACCGAGGTTCGGGAGGATGTACATCCGGATCTGGGACTCGTAGGTCATCCGGGTGGTGGCGTCGATCTCGTGCTGCTGCATCCAGCGTTCGAGCAGGGCCCCGACGGTGGCCTTGGTGCGCGCGACCTTCAGTTCGTCCGCGTCTGCGAGGAGCCGGGTCCGGATCTTCTCGGCCTCGCGGTAGGCGGCCTTCTCGGCGCGGTCGCCGTCTCCCTCGATGTCGACGCTCTCGCACAACACGATCCGCTCGCCGGTCGAGGAATCTTCACCA
This sequence comes from Pseudonocardia sp. Ae717_Ps2, assembly GCF_001932475.1. Lineage (NCBI taxonomy): Bacteria > Bacillati > Actinomycetota > Actinomycetes > Pseudonocardiales > Pseudonocardiaceae > Pseudonocardia > Pseudonocardia sp. Ae717_Ps2. Next base: position 6,056,734 of record NZ_MCIS01000001.1, on the reverse strand, counting down.
GCCGACACACGGACCTCGTAGCACCGAGCCCGGCGGCGGATGCTGCCGCGCTGGCGCTTGACGGGGGCGTCGGATCGGCTGGCCACGTGGCGGAAGCTAGCAAGGTTCGTGGACCGGTTCGTGGACCGCGATCAACTTCCACCGACGAAAAAAGATCCGGCCCTGACCGTTGTCGCTGGTCAGAGCCGGATCTCGTGTGGTGCGCCCGAAGGGATTCGAACCCCTAACCTTCTGATCCGTAGTCAGATGCTCTATCCGTTGAGCTACGGGCGCGTTGCTGTTTCCAGCGTAGCAATCTTCAGTTGTCGGCCGGCGACCGGTGTATCGACCGCCGTGCCGGTGCGGAGGCTCCGGGATTTGAACCCGGGATGGGGGGGTTACCCCAAACCGCATTAGCAGTGCGGCGCCATAGACCAGACTAGGCGAAGCCTCCCCGGTGCCTGACGGCCACCAGCGAGGACAACACTACACGCGCGTTCCGGTCTTCCCGAACCGGGGTCCCCCTGACCGAGGGACCCCGGTCCGGCGCAGGTCAGGCTCCCGCGAGGGCCACGAACGGGGTCAGCGCGTCCGGGTTCTGCAGCGCGCCGGCCGACACCGCCTTCTCCGGTGCGGTCCCGGAGAGGATCTTCTTCACCGGCACCTCGCACTTCTTGCCGTTCAGGGTGCGCGGCACCGCGTCGACGACGACGAACCGGTCCGGCACGTGCCGCGGCGAGAGCTCCTTGCGCAGCAGGGTGCGCAGGGTGGGCTCGACGTCGTCGAGGGTGGTGCCGTCGTCGAGCACCAGGAAGCAGAGCAGGGTGCCCTCCTCGCGGGCGCCGAGCGCGGTGGTGTCGATCACCAGCGAGTCGGCGACGCCCTCCACGTTCTCGACGACGGCGTAGAAGTCCGCGGTGCCCATCCGGACCCCGCCGCGGTTGAGGGTGGAGTCCGAGCGGCCGTAGATGACGTAGGAGCCGCGCGGGGTGCGGCGGACCCAGTCGCCGTGGCGCCAGTTGCCGGGGAAGTCCTCGTAGTAGGACTCGCGCAGCCGGGTGCCGTCCGGGTCGTTCCAGAACATGACCGGCATCGACGGGGTCGGCGTGGTGATGACCAGCTCGCCGACGTCGTCGAGCAGGTCGGTGCCGTCCTCGGCCCAGGAGCGGACGTCGGCGCCGAGCGCCGCGCAGGACAGCTCCCCCAGCCAGACCGGCACGGTCGGGGCGCTGGTGAGGAACGCGGCGCACACGTCGGTGCCGCCGGAGACCGAGCAGATCTGGATGTGTGACCCGGCTGCCTCGCCGATCCAGCGGAAGCCGTCGACCGACAGCGGTGCGCCGGTGGAGCCGAGCGCGCGCATCGCGGAGAGGTCGTGGTCCTCGCCGGGACGCAGGCCGGCCTTCATGCAGGACTGCACGTACGGGGCGGAGACGCCGAACAGCGCCACCCGGTGCTTCGCGGCGAGCGCCCACAGCGCGCCGAGGTCGGGGTGGCCGGGGCTGCCGTCGAACATCACGATCGTCGCGCCCACGAGCAGGCCGCCGACCAGGAAGTTCCACATCATCCAGCCGGTGGTGGTGAACCAGAAGAACCGCTCCCCCGGCTCGAGCCCGTGCTGCAGGCGCATCGCCTTGAGGTGCTCGACGACGATCCCGCCGTGGCCGTGCACGATGCCCTTCGGCAGGCCCGTGGTACCGGAGGAGTAGAGCACCCAGAGCGGGTGGTCGAACGCGACGGGGGTGAACTCCAGCGGGCCGGTCTCGGCGGTGAACTCGGCCCAGGTCGTCGTGCCGTCGAGGGCGGCGTCGGGGTCGAGGTAGGGCACGAGGACGGTCGCGCGCAGTGTGGGCAGCCTGGCCTGCAGGTCGGCGACCTTGTCCCGGACGTCGAAGCCCTTGCCGTTGTAGCGGTATCCGTCGACGGCGACGAGCACGGCGGGCTCGATCTGGGCGAAGCGGTCGTGCACCGCGCGGGCGCCGAAGTCCGGCGAGCACGACGACCAGATCGCCCCGAGGCTCGCCGCGGCAAGGAAGGCGACAAGGGTCTCGACGCTGTTCGGGGCGAGCGCGACGACCCGGTCGCCCGCGCCCACCCCGGCCCGGACGAGCCCCGCGCGGGCGCGGGCGACCTGGTCGCGCAGCTCGGCGTGGGTGACGGTGCGCTCCAGGCCGTCCTCTCGCACGAACTCGACGGCGACGTCGTCGTCGGCGCGGCCCGGGCCGGGGGTCAGGGCGTGCTCGGCGTAGTTCAGCGTCGCGCCGGGGAACCACTGCGCGCCGGGCATGTCCCGCGAGCCGAGCGTCGCCGTCGGGCGGTCGTGGAACAGCACGCCGCAGTACTCGGCGACGGCCGACCAGAAGCCCTCCAGGTCGGTCACCGACCAGGCGTGCAGCTGCGCGTAGTCGGTAACGTCGGTCAGCGGGGCGCCCCGCTCGTCGCGCGCCCAGGTGGCGAAGCGGACGATCTCGGTGTCGCCGGTCCGCGTCGGGTCCGGGCTCCACAGGAGCTCGGGGACCTCCGGGTCGGTGACGGTCTGCGGTGACGGCACGGGCGACATGACCCGAGCATCCCCGACGGCACCTGCCACGCACCAGTGGTCCGGCCCCACCGGGACGGTCAGGCCGCACCGACGATCGGCGGCGCGAGCCGGGCGAAGCCCTCCTGCCGCTCGTAGGGGAAGTGCGGGTACGGCGCGGGCCGGCGGGACACCGCGTCCAGACGGGCCAGCTGGTCGTCGTCGAGGCTCCACCCGACGGCGCCGAGGTTCTGTTCCAGCTGTTCCGGGTCCCGGGCACCGATGATCACCGAGGTGACCGTCGGCCGGGTGGTGAGCCAGTTCAGCGCGATCTGGGGCACCGTCGCGCCGGTCTCGGCGGCGATCGCGTCGAGCACGTCGACGACGTCGTGGAGCAGGTCGTCGGGCACCGGCGGGCCCGCCTCGGCGGTGGCGTGCAGGCGGCTGCCCGCGGGCAGCGGGGTGCCCCGGCGGATCCGGCCGGTCAGCCGCCCCCAGCCCAGCGGGCTCCAGACCAGCGCGCCGACCCCCTCCTCGCGGCCCAGCGGCATCAGGTCCCACTCGTAGTCGCGCCCGACCAGCGAGTAGTAGACCTGGTGGGCGACGGGCCGTGCCCACCCGTGCCGGTCGGCGAGGTCCAGGGCCCGCACGAGCCGTCGCCCGGGGAAGTTGGAGACGCCGGTGTAGCGCACCTTCCCCGCGCGGACCAGCTCGTCGAGGGTGGAGAGGACCTCCTCGGGCGGGGTGCCCGCGTCGTAGGCGTGCAGCTGGAACAGGTCGATGTGGTCGGTCCGCAGCCGACGCAGGGCGTCCTCGACGGCCCGGACCAGGCGCGGCCGAGAGGTCCCGGCGTCGTTCGGGCCGGGGCCGGTGGGCAGCCCCGCCTTGGTCGAGATCAGCACCTCGTCGCGGCGGTGCGCGACGGCCGCGCCGAGCACCTCCTCCGAGGCTCCCGCGGAGTAGACGTCCGCGGTGTCGAACAGGGTCACCCCGGCGTCGAGGCAGCGGTCGACCATCCGGCGCGCACCGGCGACGTCGACCGATCCCCATGCCCCGAACAGCTCGCCGCTGCCGCCGAAGGTGCCCGCGCCGAGGCTCAGCACCGGGACCTGCAGCCCACTGCGTCCCAACCGTCGGTACTCCATGACCGTCTCCCCTCTAACGGAACTGTGGTTCCGTTTGAACGTAGCACGTCAAACGGGACCCTGGTTCCGTCAAGGGCTAGGGTGGGCGCCGTGGCACCGGAGATGAGCAGACCGGGGGGCCGGACCGCGCGGGTCCGGTCGGCCGTGCTGGCGGCGGCGGGCGATGCCCTGATCGAGCTCGGGCCGACCGGGCTGGACCTGGCAGAGCTCGCGCGGCGGGCCGGGGTCGGCAAGACGACGGTCTACCGGCGCTGGGGCAGCGTCGCGGCGGTGCTCGAGGACATGGTGTCGGACATGGTCGAGACCTCCGCACCGCGCGCGGACACCGGCTCCCTCGACGGCGACCTGCTCGCCAATGCCGAGCTCGTCCGCGCCACGCTGGCCGACCCACGGCAGGGCAGGCTGCTGACCGCGCTGATCTGCGCCGCCGTCGGCGACGCGGGGACGGCGCGGGCGCTGCGCGGCTTCTACGACGCCCGCACCGCCGCCTGGGAGCCGTGCGTCACCGACGCGGTGGCCCGCGGCGAGGTGCCCGACGGCACCGATCCGGCCGCCGTGGTGCGGGCGGTCTCCGCCCCGCTCTACCACCTGCTCCTGACCCGCGGCGCACTCCCGGACGCCGACGACGCGCGGCGGGCCGCCGTCGTCGCCGGGGTGGCCGCGCGGGCCGGGGCGTTCGTCAGCGCAGGTGCGCGTCGAACCAGTTGAGGACCCGCTGCCACGCCTCGGCGGCCGACTCCGGGTCGTCGTCGAAGCGGTAGCCGGTGCTCGGGTAGACGACGACGTCGGTCGCCTTCCCGGAGGACGCCGCGGCGTCGCGCAGGCGGGCGACGGCGTCGGTGTCGGAGGCCTCCGAGTAGATGCCCAGCCAGGGGCAGGTCAGCTCCGGCGCGGTCTCCACCAGCGCGGGCAGGCTGGACCACGGCGAGGACTCGATCCCGCTGCCGGCGACGGTGATCGCCGCGCCGAGGGTGCGGTTCGCCGCCACGTGCAACGCGACCGTGCCGCCGAGGTCGAAGCCGAGCACGCCCATCCGGTCGGCCTCGAAGCCCTGGTCGCCGAGCCAGCCGAAGGCGGTGTCGCAGTCGTCCATGACCTGGCGCGGGTCCAGGCTGCCGACGTGCTCGGCCACCGCGGCCTCCGAGCCGTCGGCGAGGTCGCCACCGGCGTCCGCGTCGCGGTAGAGGTGCGGCGCGACGGCCAGCCAGCCGTCCGCGGCGAGCCCGGTGACCAGCAGCCGGATCGAGTCGGTGACCCCGCGCGCCTCCTGCAGCACCACGATCCCGCCGCGGGCGGCACCGTCGGGTTCGGCCACGGTCAGGCGCAGCTCGCCCCCGTCGGTCAGCGGCACGCCCTCGGTCCGGACAGCGGTGGTCGTCATGTCGTCACTCAACCAGAGCACCGGCCCGCGTTTCGACCCCCGACGGATACCGTTGCCGTCATGACGCTCATCCGCCCCGATCTGGACACCCTGCCCGCCTACGTGCCGGGCCGCACCGTCCCCGGGGCGGTCAAGCTCGCCAGCAACGAGGTGGCCGCGCCGCCCGCTCCGGCGGTGCTGGCGGCCGTGGCCCGTGCCGCCGCAGGTGGCAACCGGTATCCGGACCTCGGCGTCGTCGAGCTGACCGGCCGCATCGCCGACCTGTACGACCTCGCGCCGGAGCGGGTCGCGGTCGGCTGCGGCTCGGTGACGCTGTGCCAGCAGCTCGTGCAGATCGGCTGCCTGGGCCCCGGTGACGAGGTGCTGTTCGCCTGGCGTTCGTTCGAGGCGTACCCGATCGTGACCCAGATCGGCGGGGCGGAGATCCGCACCGTCCCGCTGGACGCCGCCTACCGGCACGACCTCGACGCGATGGCCGCCGCCGTCACCGAGCGGACCCGGGTGGTGTTCGTGTGCAGCCCGAACAACCCGACCGGCCCGGCCGTGCACCGCGACGAGTTCGTCCGCTTCCTGGGCGCCGTGCCGCCGGACGTGCTGGTGGCGCTCGACGAGGCCTACGCCGAGTTCGTGACCGACCCCGACGCCGTCAGCGGCCGGCCGCTGCTCGACGAGCACCCGAACCTGGTCGTGCTGCGCACCTTCTCCAAGGCCTACCGGCTGGCGGGACTGCGGGTCGGCTACGCCCTGACCTCCACCGAGATCGCGACCGCGCTGCGCAAGGTGGCGCCGCCGTTCGGGGTCAGCTCGATCGCCCAGGCGGGTGCCGTCGCCGCGCTGGAGCACCGGGAGGAGATCCTCGCCGACTGCGCCGCCGTCGTCGCGGAGCGGGACCGGGTGGCCGCCGGGCTGCGTGGGTCCGGGTTCACCGTCCCGGAGAGCCAGGCCAACTTCGTGTGGCTGCCGCTCGGGGACCGGACCGCGGCGTTCGCGACGCACTGCGGCGAGCGGAAGGTGATCGTGCGCCCGTTCGCCGACGACGGGGTGCGGGTCACGGTGTCCACGCCGGAGGAGAACGACATGCTCCTCGACGTCGCGTCGTCCTTCGGGCCCTGAGAGCCGGTGCTCAGCCGTCCAGCTGGTAGCCCAGCCCCCGGATGGTCCTGATCCGTTCGGGACCGATCTTGCGCCGCAGGTAGGACACGTAGACCTGCACCAGGTTGGCCGACACCGGTTCGGTCCAGGCCCGCCGGCCCAGGTCGTCGAGCGCGACCGGCTCGCCCGCCCGTTCGGCCAGCGCGAGCAGCAGCGCGTACTCGGTCGGCGACAGCGCGACCCGGCGGCCGTCGACGAAGACCTGTCCGGCGTCGACGTCGACGGACAGGCCGCCGTGGCCGAGCACCGTCGGCGCCGGCAGGCCCGCGGCGGCACGCAGCCGGAGCCGGATCCGGGACGCGAGCTCGTCCGGGACGAACGGCCGGATCAGGAAGTCGTCGCGGTCGCCGCGCAGCATGCCGATCACCCCGGCCCGCCGTTCGCGCGGCACGACGGTGATCACCGGGGTCGGTGGCGACTCGGACTGGACGGCGCCCAGCAGCACCGAGGGTTCGGGGCCGGGCAGCTCCATGTCGAGCACGAGCAGGTCCGCGCCGCGGGAGCGCAGGGTGTCCAGCAGCTCGATGCCGTCGGCGACGACGACGAGGTCCACGCCCTCCGCGGCGAGGTCCTGACGCAGCCCGCGGCCGAGCGCGGCCGTGCCCGCCGACGGCGGCAGCGCCAGCAGCACGCAGAGCGCGCGCATCTCGGAACGCGGTGCGGGGATCGGGAGGGACGGCGTGACGGGGGGAGCGTGATCGTTCACAGATCCTGCGGAGGTCGGGGAGCGGGGAGGTCTTGCGGGGAGCACCGGGGAGGCACGGCCACTGTTCCGCGACCGGTAGCCCGTCACAATCGGCTAACGGTGCGACGTACCGTGACCGTGTAGCCCGAATGGGTGCACCTGAGAGTGCGGTTGCTCTGTTCGGCCCAGCAATACTGCCGAAATGGCGGGATCTTGCTCTTCGGCGCTCTCCGACGACCTGTCGGCGCGGAGACGCAACCACCCTTCTCAGCGAGGGTGTTCACAGTCGGTCACCCTACCTAGAGTCCCCCCTCATGCGACGGAAGAGTTCCGCTGCGGCTGATCAGGTCGACCCCCGCGACCTGATCGCGCGACTCGCCGCCGAGCACAGCTCCCCCTCTGTGCCGTCTCCCCGGGGCAGGCATGCCGCGTCCTCCGCCCCGGCGGACGACACGGCCCGATCGGCCATACCCACGGCCACCCAGCTCATGGACCGGGTGAGCGCCTCCGGGCGGCACCGCGTCCTCGACGACGACGACCGCGACGCCCGCTCCGGCTCCGACCCCGACGACACCGGTGCCGCCGTCACGGCGGACTCCCCCACCGGTGCCGCGGCGACGGATGCCGGGCGGATCACCTGGGCCGACACGGCCGACCCCGGCCCGTGGGCACCACGCAGCCGCACGACCGGCACCGGGTCCCACGCGGTCACCGGAACCGGGGCGCACACCGTCACCGGGACCGGGGCGCACGGTGCCACCGGGGACACCGCGGTGGCCGGGGACGCGACGGTCACCGGGACGGGCGCGCACGCCGTGCCCGCCAGCCGGACGCCGGGCCGTCGCGCACGGCGGGTGGGGTCGTCGTCGGCGGCCGGGCTGTCCGGCGTGGAGCTGTTCGGCGGGGCTCCCTCCCCCTCGACCTCCCTCGTGCCCGACGGGCCCGAGACCCTGCAGACCCCGCAGGCCGATGTGCCCGCGCCGCGCACCGAGGTCGACGGCGGGGTCATCGCCGGGCTGCACGAGCCGGACGGCTCCGGTTCGCTGTCGGGGACGGGCTCGGTCGTCGCGATCGACCGCGGCCGTCCCGCCCGCTCCCGCATCCGCCGGTTCGCCCCGCTGGGCGTCGGGGCCGCCGCGGTGCTCGCCGCGACGATGGTGCTGACGCTGCTGCAGCCCGGTACCGAGGACCCGTCGCTGTCCGCGGCGATGGTCAACGACTCGTCGCGCCGGTCGGCATCGGACACCACGCTGTCGGCCGGGCCGGTGCTGGCCAACGGGGGCGGCTCCGCACTCGGCGACGCCGCGCAGGGCGCGTCCGGCCAGATCGGTCAGGCACTGGCCGCGCAGGAGGCTGCCGAGCGTCGTGCCGAACAGCGCCGTCGCGAGGCCGCCGAACGGGCACGGGCCGCCGCGAACTCCGGCGGGTCCGGTGGTGCCCCCGCCGGTCCGATCGGCGGCGCCGTCCAGGTCGCCGGCGACGGCATCCAGGCCGCGCTGAAGATGGGCTGGCAGGCCATCGGCGGCGACGAGTTCCTCGGGTCCACCCTCGGGAGCAACTGGTCGCCCTACAACGGCGAAGGCCACGACGGCCAGGGCAAGCGCACCTCCGACGCGATCTCGGTGGAGAACGGCAACCTGGTCATCCGCGGCGACTCGCAGGGCAACACCGGCGGCATGGCCTGGGGCACCCCGCAGAAGTACGGCAAGTGGGAGATGCGCGCCCAGTTCCCCAAGGGCGACAAGCAGTACCACCCCGTGCTGCTGCTGTGGCCGAGCGAGGTGTCCTGGCCGGAGGGCGGCGAGATCGACTTCGCCGAGACCACCAGCGCCAGCGACGACGTGTCCTTCTTCCTGCACTACGGCAGCTCGAACTCGCAGAAGGACGCCAAGAAGCAGATCGACATCACCCAGTGGCACAACTACGCCGTGGAGTGGACCCCGGACGCGATCGTCGGCTACATCGACGGCGTCGAGTGGTTCCGCTCCGAGGACCCGAGCACGTTCCCCCCGGGGCCGATGCACGCCACGATCCAGCTCGACTACTTCCCCGACGGCGGCTCGCCGGAGCCGTCGGAGATGCGCGTCGCCTGGATGCGTCAGTACAAGTAGCACTCCCCACACGACCGCCCGCCGCCCGGCGCTCCCCACCGGACGGCGGGCGGTCGTGTGTGCCGGGTCAGCCGGCCAGGCCACGGCGCGCCAGCAGCGGCGCGATCTCCGGGTCGCGGCCGCGGAACGCGCGGTAGGCCTCCATCGCGTCGACGGCGCCGCCACGCGACAGCACCTCACGACGGAACCGGTCGCCGTTCTCCCGGCGCAGGCCGCCGTGCTCGCCGAACCAGGCGACGGTGTCGGCGTCGAGCACCTCGGCCCAGATGTAGGAGTAGTACGCCGCCGCGTACCCGCTGCCGCCGAACACGTGGTTGAAGTACGTGCTGCGATAGCGCGGCGGGACCAGCGGGTGCGCGGCCCCGGCCGCCTCCAGCGCCTGCTGCTCGAACGCGAGCACGTCGGTGATCCCGGCGGCCTCGGCCGGGGACAGCCGGTGCCACGCCTGGTCCAGCAGCGACGCGGCCAGGTACTCCGTCGTCGCGAAGCCCTCGCCGTACCCGCGCGCGGCCTGCGACGCGGCCAGCAGCTCGTCGGGCAGCGGCTCGCCGGTCACGTGGTGACGGGCGAACGAGGTGAGGACCTGCGGGTCCTCCAGCCACATCTCGTTCACCTGGCTGGGGAACTCGACGAAGTCGCGCGGCACCGAGGTCCCGGAGAACGTCGGGTACTCCACCTCCGAGAACAGCCCGTGCAGGGCGTGCCCGAACTCGTGGAACAGGGTGCGCACCTCGTCGAGGGTGAGCAGCGCGGGCTCCCCGGCCGGGGGCTTGTTCAGGTTCAGCGTGTTCAGCACCACCGGCCGCGTCCCGAGCAGCGACGACTGGTCGACCAGCGAGTTCATCCACGCACCGCCCCGCTTCGACGGCCGCGCCCACAGATCGGCGCCGAACAGCCCGAGCGGCTCGCCGTCGCTGTCGGCGTCGAGGTTCGTTCCGCCTGCGCTGCTCTCACGGACCTCCCACCAGCGCACGTCCGGGTGGTAGGCGGGCAGGTCGGTGCGCTCGGTGAAGGAGATCCCGTACAGCTCGGACGCGGCGCGGAACACGCCGTCGGTGAGCACCCGGTCGAGCTCCAGGTACGGGCGCAGCGCCGCGTCATCGACGGCGTAGCGCTCGCGGCGCACCCGCTCCGCCTCGAACGCCCAGTCCCACGGCTCCAGGTCGCCCTCGACGCCGCCGGCCAGCTCCGCGGCCTCCCTGTCGGCGTTGGCGACCGCCGCGGGGACCAGCGACTCCAGCATCGCGACCGCGGCCTCCGCGGTCCCCGCGGTGGCGTCGTCGATCACGTACGACGCGTGGTCGGGGTACCCGAGCAACGCGGCCCGCTCGGCGCGCAGCCGCACGATCGCCAGCACGATGTCGCAGGTGTCGTGCTCCCCGGCCTGCCCGCGGGTCGTCGAGGCGCGGAACAGCTCCTCGCGCAGCGACCGGTCGGTCAGTACCGCGAGCGCGGGCTGCGCGGTCGGCAGGACCAGGGTGATCAGCCAGCCGTCGTCGTGGCCGCGTTCGGCCGCGGCGGACGCGGCGGCGGCGATCGCGTCCTCGGACAGGCCGTCGAGCCGGGACCGGTCGGTGACGTGCACGGCCGCGGCGTTCGCCCCCGCCAGCAGCGCAGCACCGAACCGGGTGGTCAGCCCGGACAGCTCCGCGTTCAGCTCCCGCAGCCGGGCCTGCTCGTCGGGGCCGAGCCGGGCCCCGGCGCGCACCATGTCACGGTGGTGGCGCTCCAGCAGCCGCAGCGACTCGGCGTCGAGACCGAGGTCGTGACGACGGGCGTGCAGCGCGTCGATCCGGGCGAACAGCCCCGGGTCCAGCGCGATCGCGTCGGCGTGCGCGGCCAGCATCGGCGCGACGTGGGCCTCGATCTCGCGCACCGCGGGCGAGGAGTCCGCCGAGACCCGCGTGTAGAACAGCCGCGCCACCCGGTCCAGGGTGGCGCCGGAGCGCTCCAGGGCGACGATCGTGTCGTCGAAGGTGGGCTCGCCCTCCCCCGCGACGATCGCCGCCACCTCCGCGCGCTGCTCGGCCGTCCCGGCCTCGAACGCGGGCAGGTAGTGCTCGTCGGTGATCCGGGAGGTGTCGGGCAGACCCCACGGCAGCGCGCTCGGGGCGAGGAACGGGTTGCTCATGGGCCCGACCCTACGGCCGGGGACCGTCAGGAACCGGCCAGTTCGCGACGCATCGCGAGCCGCGGCCACACGTCGAGACCGCGCGCGGCCTCGTGCTCCCGGATGGCCCGCAGCCCCGGGCCGGGCGCGATCAGCTCACGGAAGCCGAGCCGCGCCCAGTACGGGCCGTTCCACGGCACGTCCCGGTAGGTGGTCAGGGTCAGCGCGGGCAGCCCGCGGTCCCGGGCCCAGCCGGCGAGGTGCTCGACCAGCCCCTCCCCGATCCGCCGTCCGCGCTGCGACGGCAGCACCGACACCTGCTCGACGTGCGCGCAGCCGTCGACGAGATCGGCGATGAGGTAGCCGACCAGCGGCCCTGCGTCCCCGGTTCCGCCTGCGCTCCTCTGGGCCACCCAGGCCCGCCCCGCCACCACGTAGGCAGCCAGCACCGCGGCCGGTGGCGGGTCGTCGTCGGCGACGACGTCGAGCCCGATCGCCCGGAACGACTCCCCCGCCGCGCGCTCGATCTCACGCAGGGCGGGCACGTCGGCGACGCGGGCGGCACGGATCACGCCTGCGGATCCTCCACCACCGCGCGGATCCGTTCCAGGGTCGTCCGCATCCCCGCACGGTTGGTGCGCCCGCGGGCCCACCCCAGCAGCGCCCAGTAGACCCGGGTGGCGGCCGAGGGCTCCATCCGGAAGGACTCGGTGACCTCGGTTCCCTCGGCGCCGTCCGGAGCGGTGGCCGGGGTGAACCGGTAGTGCCAGTGGATGACCCGCCGGTCACCGGGCAGGAGCACGACGAAGCCGAACTCGCGGCCCGGCTCGCAGGCGGTGATCTCGCACGTCGACCAGTAGGTCGGTCCGCGGCCGTTGCGGACGACCTTGCCGCGGAACCGGACGCCGACGGCCGGGCCGGTCGCGCCGTCCAGCCACTGCGCGTCGACGGTCTCGGGTGAGAACCGGCCGGTGTTGCGGATGTCGGAGACCAGCTCCCAGATCCGCTCGGGCGGTGCCGTCATGTGGACGGTGACCTCGTCATGCACGGCGTTCCCCCTCGGTGCCGCACACCAGGTCGGCGGCGCGCTCCCCGATCATGATCGCGGTCGCGGCCGGCCCGCGCCGCGGCACGCGGGGCAGGACGGAGGTGTCCGCCACCCGGAGCCCGCCCAGGCCGTGCACCCGCAGGTCGGAGTCGACGACGGCGTCCGGTCCGGTACCCGCCGAAGCGCTGCCGGACAGGTGCACCGAGGTAGTCAGGTGGTCGTGGATCCAGCCGTCGAGCCGGGTGTCGTTGCCGAGCTCCCAGCCGGCGGGGCCGCCGTCGTCGGGGGCGGCTCGGTCCCAGCCCGCGGCGCGCAGGATGTCCGCGGCGATCCGCACCGCGGCCCGCATCCGGTGCCGGTCGGAGGTGGTGCGCAGGTAGCGGAAGTCCAGCCGGGGCGGGTCGTCGTGGTCCGGGGAGGTGATGGCGAGCATCCCGCGGCTGTCCGGGCGCTGCACCGCGCACATCAGGTGCGCGGGCCCGCCGGGTGCGAACGGGTGCGCGAACAGCAGGATCTCCAGGTCACCGGCCGGGTCGGTGCCGGAGTCGAGGTGGAGCGCGGCCTGCGCGGCGACGGCGTCGGCGGGCGGGTCGGGCAGGCCGCTGCGCAGTGGCAGGAACACCGCGGGGTGGTCCGACCAGCCGCGTCCGACCCCGGGCAGCTCGTGCGCCACGGCGACGCCCGCGGCCCGCAGTGTGTCCTCCGGGCCGATCCCGGAGCGCTGCAGCAGCGCCGGGGTGCCGACCGCGCCCGCGGTCACGACGGTCTCGGCCGCGTGCAGGGTGCGCCCGCCGACACGCACCCCGGTGACCCGGCCACCCTCGATCACCAGCGTCTCGGCGGGGGCTCCGCCGAACACGGTCAGCGCGTCGGTGCCGCCGCTCGCTGCGCCTGCGCTCCTCCCGGCCGACTCCGCGTTCCCCCACGGCGGGGGCAGGTAGGCGGTGGCGGCGCTGACCCGGCGCCCGTCGACGGCGTTGGTCGGGATCGGGCCCGCGCCGGGCGGGCCGCCGGCGTTCTTGTCCGGCTCCTCGGGGTGGCCGAGCGCGACGCAGGCGGCCAGGAACGGGTCGGTCGTCGCGGCCCGCAGCCGGCCCGAGGGGCGCGAGATGCGCAGCGGGCCCGCGTCGCCGTGCCGGTCGGAGGTGCAGAAGTCGAGGTCGCGCTCCAGCCGCCGGTAGTACGGCAGGACGTCGTCGTAGGACCAGCCGGGGACGCCCCAGTCCGCGAAGTCCGCCGGGACGGCGCGCACGAAGTAGCCGCCGTTGATCGCACCGGAGCCGCCCAGCACGCGTCCCCGCGGCACGGTGCACTCCCGCCCCTGGCACAGCGTCGCCCGGTAGGCCCAGTTGAGGACGTGGCCGGGTGCGGTCGCGGCGAGCGACGCGATCGGGATCGAGTCCGGCGGGACGACGACGGCACCCGCCTCGACCAGGGCCGTACGCACCCCGCGCTCGGCGAGCCGGCCCGCGAGGGTGCACCCCGCGGATCCCGCGCCCACCACCACCACGTCGAACCCGTTGGTCATTGCTGCCAGGATGCCCCACGTGACCGACGCTGCACGTGACCTCGCCTCGTTCCTCACCGCGAGCCCGTCGCCGTACCACGCGGTGGCCGAGGCCGTCCGCCGGCTGTCCACCGCGGGCTTCACCGAGCAGCGCGAGGACGAGCCGTGGGCCGACGGGCCGGGCGGGCGCTACCTCGTGCGCGACGGCACGATCCTGGCCTGGTGGCAGCCCGCGTCCGGGCCGGGCGCCCCGCTGCGGATCTTCGCCGCGCACACCGACTCGCCCGGGTTCAAGGTCAAGCCGAACCCCGACGTCGGCGTCGCCGGTTGGCGCCAGGTCGGGGTGGAGGTCTACGGCGGCGCGCTGTGGAACTCCTGGCTCGACCGCGACCTCGGCCTCGCCGGGCGCCTCGCGCTCTACGACGGCCGCGTCGTCCCGGTCCGGGTGGACCGGCCGCTGCTGCGCATCCCGCAGCTGGCGATCCACCTCGACCGCGGCGTGAACCAGGGCCTGACCCTGGACCCGCAGCGGCACCTGCTCCCGATCTGGGGTCTCGGCGACCCGGACGGCGGCGACCTGGTCGAGTTCCTCGCCGTGCGGGTCGGCGAGGACCCGGAGGACGTCGCGGCGCACGACCTGTTCACCTACGACCTCACCCCGCCCGCCACCCTGGGCCGCGACGACGAGCTGCTCGCCGCCCCGCGGCTGGACAACCTGGCCTCGGTGCACGCCGGGATCAGCGCGCTGCTCACCGCGGTCGAGCGGGACCCGGGCACCGTCCCGGTGTTCGTCGGGTTCGACCACGAGGAGATCGGCTCGGCCAGTGCGACCGGCGCCGCCGGACCGCTGCTGGAGACGGTGCTGACCCGGCTGGCCGGGGGTTTCGACGAGCGGCACGCGGTGTTCTCGCGGTCGCGCTGCCTGTCGGTGGACGTCACGCACGCCGCGCACCCCAACCACCTGGACAAGCACGACCCGGACCACCTGTCGGTGCCGAACCGGGGGCCGTCGCTGAAGGTGAACGCGGTGCAGCGCTACGCCACCGACGCGCCGGGCGCGGCCGCCTGGAAGCGGGCCTGCCGCACCGCGGACGTGCCGAGCCAGGTGTTCGTCTCCAAGAACACGGTGCCGTGCGGGTCGACCGTCGGGCCGATCATGGCAACCCGGCTGGGCATCCGGACGGTCGACGTCGGCATCCCGGTGCTGTCGATGCACTCCGCGCGCGAGCTGTGCGGGGTGCACGACCCCGGCCTGCTGGCCCGGGCCGGTGTGGAGTTCCTGACCGACGCCGGCTAGACCTGCGCGGCGACCCGGGAGCCGGACACGTAGACGTCGGTGTCGACGATCCGCGACCCGAGCGGCAGCAGCGACACCGGGATCAGCTTCAGGTTCGCCCAGGCCATCGGCAGGCCGATGATCGTGACGGCCAGCGCGATCGCGGTCACGACGTGGCCGACCACCAGCCACCAGCCGAACAGCAGGATCCACAGGACGTTCCCGATCGCCGACGCCGCACCGGCCCGCGGGTCGCGCACGACCTCACGGCCGAACGGCCACAGCGCGTAGAGCCCGATCCGGAACGAGGCGATGCCGAACGGGATCGTCACGATCAGCAGACAGGCGATGATCCCGGCGGCCGTGTAGGCGAGGAACAGCCAGAAGCCGGAGAGGACCAGCCAGACCACGTTCAGGATGAGGCGGAGCATGGGTCCAGCATGCCCGAGGTGTCCGGTTCCCCCTCCGGGATGTTCCGGAGGCCGACCCCGGTTTCCGGTGGGGCGGCATTCCTCACGTCCGACCCGTGACCTCCTCGACGACGCTCTCCCCCGTGCCCGGCCGGGACTCCCAGGCCCAGGTCTCGTGCGAGCGGAGCCGGCCGTCGTCGAGGACCTCGAGGCGGGCCTCGCACTGCCCCGAGCTGGACGCGCCGTCGACGGACACGTGCACGTAGCGGAAGCTCAGCCGGTCGCCCTCGCGGGTGCCGGCCAGGCGGCCGAGCCGGACGTCGCCACCGGAGTACTCGGCCCACACCAGGCCGTCGGACTCGTGGTAGTCGAACACGGTGGCCCGGCCGACCTCGCCGTCGCCGGAGTTGCTGACGCCGGCGAACCGGCGGCCGTCGACGCTGGGTGCGGTGCTCATGTCCCGATCCGACCACGGGAGGATGGCGGGGTGGAGTTCCCCGTGACGTTCCTCCCGCCCCTGGTGCGGACCTGCACCGACTCGGGTGAGGGCCCCTGGAACGAGCTGCTCGGGATCATCGCGCCCCGGGATCCGGACGAGGAGACCTTCCTCGCCGCGTTCGACGTCGTCACCGAGGACCTCTTCGGCGGCTGGACCGCCGACCGCGTCGTCGTGTTCGCGCTCGACGACGGGCTCGCCGCCCACCATCCGCTGCTGTTCGTCGTCGACGAGCGGACCCTGCACGACGACGGCTTCCCGATCGTCGCGGCCGACCTGCGGCAGGATCCCGGCCGAACGCTCCGGATCGCCGCAGCCGATCTGTGGTCGGTGGAGAACAACGTGTCGACCGCGAACATGGAGTTCGCCGACTTCGCCGACCACGCGCAGCTGCAGCCCGACCGGGTGTTCCGCGGCTTCCGCTGACGATCGCCACCGTCGGACGGTGAACTCCACCGTCCGACGGCCCCGCCCTACGACGACCCGCGTTCCGCGGAACGCGGCCTCACACGCCGGTGCTGCCGTCGATCCGTTCCCGCAGCAGGTCGGCGTGCCCGACGTGGCGCGCGTACTCGGCGATCACGTGGGTCAGGATCCACACCACCGACACCGCGTTCCCACCGAGGGACCCGGTGCCGTCCGGCCCGGCCTCCTCGACGACCCGGCGGGCCCGGGCGACCTCGGCCTCCCAAGCCGCGCGGGCCTCGGTGAGGTCCGCGCTCCCGAGCTCGAAGCCGCCGTCATGGCCCGTTCCGGACTGCCGCGGGTACAACGACGGCACGTCCTCACCGCCCAGGAACTGGCGGAACCAGTTCCGCTCGACGGACGCCAGGTGCCGGACCAGCCCCAGCAGCGTGAGCGACGACGGCGGCACCGACGCCTCCCGCACCTGCTCGCCGGTCAGTCCCTCGACCTTGCCGATCAGGGTGGCGCGGTAGAAGTCGAGCCAGGCCGTGAGCGTGGTGAGGGCGTCGGCCTGCATCGGGGGACGGGCGCGGTCGGTCATGTCCGCGATCGTGACAGCGGGGTCCGACATCTTCCGATCCCGGCCGGGCGATGGTCCACTGCGGTCGTGACCGACACCCCGCCCACCGTGGTGCGCAGCAGCCGGACCGTCGCCGCCGACCCTGCGACGATCTTCGAGCTCATCGCCGACCCCGCCCGTCAGCCGTCCTGGGACGGCAACGACAACCTCGCCGAGGCAGCGGACGGGCAGCGGGTCCGCGCCGTCGGCGACGTCTTCTCCATGCTGCTCACCCAGGGCGCGGTGCGGGAGAACCGGATCGTGGAGTTCGTCGAGGGGCGGCTCGTCACGTGGCTGCCGTCGGAGCCGGGGAAGCCGCCGCCCGGACACCTGTGGCGCTGGGAGCTGGAGCCCGTCGGCGACGGCACGACCCGCGTGACCTGCACCTACGACTGGACCGAACTCGACCCGGACGACGCGTTCCGCCAGAAGCGCGCCCGCGCCACCACCGCGGACCGGCTGCGGGCGTCACTGGACCTGCTCGCCACCGTCGCCGAAAAAATGTGATCTGACACACTGTCGCCGGACGAACGATCATGGAAAGGTGCTGACCTGGCGGCATGGACGCCGAGCAGGTCATCGCCGTACTCGCCGGGTTCCCCGGCACCCGGATCGTGGAGGGGAACGGGGACGCGTTCGCGATCCACGACCCGGATCACGACTACGAGCAACGCCCCCGCCAGGGCTGGGCGACCGTCGTGCGGTCCGACGTGAACGACACCGCCTCCGACCTCGACCGGCCCGGCGCGTTCCGGCTCAACATCGGGCTGCCGACCGCCCGCTACCGGGAGCTGTTCCCGACCGACCCGGGCACCGACCCGACGTCCCGCGACGTGCTGTTCCCGCACCCGGTCTACGCCGCCCACCACTGGGTGGCGGTGGTGGAGCCGGAGACGACCTGGCCGCTGGTGCGGGAGCTGCTCGACGTGGCGCACGACTTCGCCGTCCGGAAACACGCCAATGCGGCCCGTCGACATTCCTAGGCTGCCCCGGTGAAACGTCGGCTGATCACGATGCGCGTCGCCCAGGACGATCTGGCGTTGTCCCCCGGGAAGGCCACCGAGGTGGAACTGGGGAGCCCGCTGGACTCGTTCGGGCAGGAGTGGCTGATCGCCTCGCACACCGTGACCCTGCTCGACGACGGGACGGCGCTGCTGACCTTCGTACTGGAGCGGCGGGGCTGGTATCGGAGACGGGATCCGAGAGCGTGGCCGGCGATCTCTCGTCCGTTCTCGGCGACGACGTTCTCGGCGGGATATTCGAATGGGATCCCCGCGTCCGCCACCGCAAGCCTGGGTTGACCACGTGCCGAGTTCCGTGCTCATCATCGGGAATGAAGGATCCGGCCGGGAAGCCGTCCACGTCCGACCTGCTCCTACGGCCTGCGAAACCCGACGACATCGAGACGTTGCATCGATTCGTGGTCGAGCTGGCCGACGAGGAGTCGTTTCCGGGGGACGTGATCGCGAAACCCGCCGACCTGGCGGCTGCGCTGTTCGGCCCATCTCCTCTTGCGGAGTCGGTCGTGGCAGCAATGGGCGACCAACTCGTCGGGTTCGCGTTATTCTATCCGACGTACAGCACGATTCTCGGACGGCCCGGTATCCATCTCGAGGACCTGTATGTCGATGGGGCTTTCCGCGGCCGGGGGATCGGCGAGGCCCTCCTCGGACACCTCGCCGATCTCGCGACCGAGCGTGGTTGCGGACGCCTGGAGTGGTGGGTACTCCGCACGAACGTCAGCGCGATCCGCTTCTACGAACGTCTGAATGCCCGGGGACTCGACGAAATCGAGGTCATGCGGCTCGACGACGGCAGTCTCTTCGAGTTCGGATCCCGGCGCACGGCATAGAGGACCGTGCCGCGAGTGCGCGGGAGCTGCTGCTCGACGTGCCGCCCCACAGGACCGGCCGCCGTCGCGCAGGGTCGTCATCGGCGGCGCCGTAGTGTGGGAGCGATCGGGGGGCGCCACACCCCGCGGACACCAGGAGGCGAGGCATGGTCGCGGACGTCGAGGGCACCTCGACATCTCTCGCCCAGTCCGCCTACGTCGCCATCCGCGAGGGGATCATCCACGGCGTCCATCCCCCGGGCAGCCGCCTGCGGGAGCGCAGCCTCTCCGAGGACCTGAACGTGTCCCGGGTACCGATCCGTGAGGCACTGCGACAGCTCGAGCTCGAGGGATACGTGACGACCTCGCCCCACCGCGGGGCACTGGTCCGGCAGCTGACGCTCCGGGACGTCGCCGAGCTGTTCGACGTCCGCCTGTCGCTGGAGGTCCTCGCCGCCCGCCAGGCCGCCAGGGCGGTCGCCGAGGGGCGCGCCGACGACGCCCTGCGCGACGTGCTCGCCGAGGCTGCCCGGGCCACCCGGGCCGGCGACGAGGACGCGATCCGGCAGGCCAACACGAACCTCCACGCCCAGATCATCGCCATGACCGGCAACTCGCTGCTCATCGCGACCATGACGCCCCTCCTGGGGCGGATCCGCTGGCTGTTCGCCCTCACCGCCGACCGCGACCCGCACGTCGAGTACGGCGAGCACGTCGCGCTCTGTGACGCCATCTACAGCGGCAACGCCGAATTGGCGGGCGCGCTCGCCTTCGCCCACATCGAGCACGGACGGGCGCCGTCACTGCGCGGCCTCGCCGCGATCCTGCCCGCGGACTGACACTCGGCGCGTTTCGTATACCAAGCTCCCTCAGCAGGGCCCAAAGTCACGCCATTGACACGGCAGGACACGTCCTGGAAACTCTTTTCGTATACCAATGAGGTCGTTCGTCGCTCGGCCCCCGCCCTCCTCGATCAGTCGGGAGGACCTGTCCATGCGGAGCTCAGACCCATGAACCCTCTCCAGACCCCTGCACCGTCCTTGTCCGGCACCGTGGCCGCGACGCTCGACCGGGCGGGCTTCACCCGCGCCCAGTTCTGGGTGCTCATGATCATTCTCGCCGGCATGTTCTTCGACACGCTCGAGCAGAACTCCGTCGGCGCGATGGGGACCAACCTCAAGCTCGCACTCGGGATCTCCGACGCCCAGCTGACACTCGTCAACACCGCGACGGTGCTGGGGGGCTTGGTCGGCCGGTTGCTCGGCGGCTGGCTCGCAGACCGCTACGGCCGTCGGCTGTCGCTGTCGTTCAACCTGCTGGTCTACAGCCTCGGCGGCCTCGTGAGTGCCGTCGCACTGAACTACGAGATGCTGCTGGCCAGCCGCTTCGTCGTCGGCATCGGACTCGGCGGCGAGTTCACCATCGGGATCGCGATGCTCTCGGAGATGGTCGCGACCCGGCGACGGGGCGCCCTCGTCGCGGTGCTGAACGTCGGCTCCGGCGGTGTCGGCAACTTCCTGTCCTACGGCCTGTTCTTCCTGCTCCTCGGCCCGCTGGCGCCCGCCCTCGGTGGCGACGGACTCGCCTGGCGCTGGACGTTCGTCCTGCTCGCCGCCCCCGCGCTGCTGGTCGTGGTCTACCGCCGCCGGCTGCCGGAGACCCCGCGGTTCCTGCTCTCCAAGGGCCGCGTCGACGACGCGAACAGGTCGCTGGCGATCCTGACCTCGTCGTCGTTGCGGCCGCCGGCGAGCACTCCGAGCGGTCCCCTCACCACCGATGACATCCCCGTGCGCCAGCTGCGTTCGTCCCCGGCCGCCGTGTTCGCCCGCAGCGTCCGGGCCCGCACCGCGGCGATCGGCACGGCGTCCTGGATGGCCTTCGGCGCACAGGTCACCCTCAACTTCCTGATGCCGACCCTGCTCGTGCAGCGCGGCTACTCCATCTCCGAGAGCCTGCTGTTCACCATGATCATGAACAGCGGCTCGCTGCTCGGGGCGTGTGCCGCCGCACTGCTCGCCGGCCGGGTCGGTCGTCGCGTCGCCGTGGGGGGCGCCGGGGTCCTCGGATGCCTCACCGCCGTCGCGTTCGCCGTGTTCGCCGACAGCACTCCGCTCATCCTCGTCCTGGGGGCGCTGCTCCAGTTCTTCACGATGATCACCAACACCACGCTCGCCGTGTGGTCGCCCGAGCTCTATCCGACGGCGATCCGCGGCAGCGGGACCTCCATCGTCAACGGCATCGGCAACATCGCGGGCGCGGTCATGCCGTTCCTCGCCGTCGCGCTGTTCGCCCGGTACGACATGGCGGGGGTCTTCGGCATGGTCGCGGTGATGTACGCCCTGCTCGTCGCGGCCTCCCGGTTCGCACCCGAGACCCGGGGCAGCTCGCTGGAGGAGATCAACGAGAACGTCGCGCCCGCCGCCGACACCGGCACCCCGTCCCGTCGCTGACGACGACGCACGACCAGAAGGAGCCCCGATGGACACCCTGACCATCTCCGCGACGGCCAACGGCCTCAACTACCTGCCGGAGTACCTCGCCGACACCACCGGCGTGTTCGCCGATGCGGGGCTGGAGGTCACCGCGGTCGCCTGCGACCCCTGGACCGGGGTGCTGGACGACCTCGAGTCGGGCGCCGCCGACATCGCGCTGGGCGGCTTGTGGGTGCCGGGCATGTACGCGGGCACCCCCCGCGACCTGACCGTCGTCTGCCAGCTCAACCACCAGGCCCCGAAAGCCGTCGTACATCGCGGCACGCCGCGCTCGTTCACCTTCGACGACCTGCGCGGCGAGGTCGTGCTCGCGCCGGGTATCGGCGGGAGCGCACCGTACGCCGTCACCGCCGGGCTGGCCCGCGAGTCCGGTGTGGACCCGACCGGGATCACCTTCCTGCGCGACCTGTCCACGGCGATGTTCGTCGAGCTCTTCCACGCGGGGCTCGGGGACGCCATCGTCCTCGACCTCGTCACGGCGCTGGAGGTCGAGGCGGCAGGCACCGGAACCATCGTGTTCCGCAACCTCGAGGGCGGCGGGATCATGCCCAACAGCGTCTACTACGCCCGCACCGACCGCGTCGACGAGCTCCGCGACCGGCTCACCCGGTTCACGGCCTGCATCGACGCCGCGATGACCGCCCTGCCCAGTACCCCCTCCGACGTCGTCGAGTCGATCCTCACCACCCGCTGGCCCACCCGCGACCTCGCGATCCTGCGCGACGCCGTCGCCGCCATGACCGCGAGCGAGCTGTGGTCCACGGTCGCGATCGACCCCGCGGGCAGCGACCGGTGGATGCGGATGATCGCCGAGGCGTCGATGGTGTCCCGGGCACCGCGCTACGACGAGCTGACCGACGACTCGTTCATGAAGGCCTTCCGGTGACCCTGATCCCCGTGGAAGCGCCCCCGGAGGGCACGGTCGACCTGGGCGAGCTGATCGACGCCGTCCGGGCCCTGCACGTGGACCTGACACTCGGCGACGCCGAGCAGCCCGTCCCCGCGGTCGTGGAGACGGGCCCGTCGACGGTGCTCCTGCCGATGGTGGCGACGTCGCGTCGTCTCGGCCTCACCGTCGTCAAGGTCCTCACCGACGCGCAGGCCGACGGGCCGCTCCAGCAGTCCACGGTGCTGCTCCTCGACGCCACGACGGGAACCCGGCTGGCCGTGCTCGCAGGCGGACCGGGCACCAGGATGCGGACGGCGGCGGCCAGCGCTGTCGCCACCGATGCGCTGGCCCGTGGTGACAGCAGCGTCCTCGGACTGGTCGGCGCCGGGCCCCTGGCGGTCGAGCACGTCGCGGCGATCCGCCGGGTCCGGCCGATCGACCACGTCGTCGTGTGGTCGAGGACCGCACGACGTATCGAGGAGTTCCGGCACACCCTGCGGGCCCGGGAGCGGGCCGACGGCAGCCCCCCGCTCGGGGTCACGGTGTCCCCGGACGTCCACGGCGTCGTCTCCGAGGTCGACGTGTTGTGCACGCTGTCCCCCGCACGGGAGCCACACGTGCACGGCGCCTGGTTCCGTCCCGGTCTGCACGTCAACGCCGTGGGAGCGCCGCCGCGCCCCGACCACCGCGAGATCGACGGCGCGGCCTTGGCGCGAGCGCGGGTGGTGGTCGACTCCCGGGAGGTGCAGCTGCGCAAGTCCGGCGAGGTGCTCCTGGCCCTCGACGAGGGCGCCGTCACCCTCGACGACGTGGGTCTGGAGCTGGGCGAGGTGCTCACCGGCGCGCACGGGCGACGTCGCCCCGACGACGTCACCCTGTTCGAGTCGGTCGGTCTCGCCATCCAGGATCTCGCCTACGCCGCGCTGGCCACGGGACGTCCGGTCGTTCCCCGCTGACCCGCGGGACGACACGACTGGCAGCGCTCTCCGTGGGACCTGTCCTCGCTCATGCGTCCATTGCGTAGGAGCTGTCCATCAGGTCGACCATGGCCTGCTGGAACTCGCGGCGCTTCGTGTCGCTCCATCCGGGTGTCAGCCGAACGAAGATCTCCTCCTGCCAACGATGCGCGTCGTCCACCATCGAGCGCCCCGCCGAGGTGACCGATGCTTCGCGTCGTCGAGCGTCGCCCGGCGCGACGACCATGGTCAGGTACCCGGCCTTCGCCGCGCTCCCGATCAACCGTGATGCACCACTTTGGTCGAGCCCGATCTCACGTGCGACGTCGTTCACGGTTGCGGGAAGACCTCGCTGACGGAGTGCATGGACTGCTTCGCAGACCAGCACCAACCGTCCCTGCTCCCCACCTGCGTCGGCCGGGGAGGACCGACGGGCCCAGTGCCGGACGAAGTGGAACAGGACCTGCCCCGGCCCCTGGCTCGTCACTCGGTCGCTGCCATCTCGCGGTCGTTGCAGGCCAGCGCCAGCGCACCCTCGAGATCCGGCAGTCTGAGCGCAGCGGTGACCTTTCCGTCGGACACGCGGAAGACCGTCGCCACCCGCGTGACCTCCTCGCTGCCGGGCCAGGTGGCGTCCTCCTCGACCACCATCAGCCGCTCGCTGACCGGGTGCCAGGACCGAGGGACCAGCGTGATCCCTGACCGCCCCACCCACTCGGCGAACTGCTCAGGCGTGATCGGACCCGCACCCTTCGGGCCCATGACGACGACCGGATCTCCTACGGCTCGCGCGGATCGCTGCAGGTCGCCGGCGTTGACGCTGGCATGCCACTCGTTCACGGCTGCTTCGAGGCTTGGCTCCACGCACCGCACTCTATGCGTTTCGCATATATTCGGCCAGGCGGCTATGACGAGCTCACGTGTGGGTTGCGGTCATGGTGGTGGTCAGGACCGCCTGTCGTCTCGCCGCGTCACGCGTCGACGAGAGGCCCGAGGAAGCCGCGCAGCGCCTCGGCGAGCTGCCCCGGTGCTTCTTCCGCCATGTGGTGTCCAGAATCGATCACGCCACCGGACAGATCGTTCGCCCACGTTCGCCACACCGTGAGGGGATCCCCGTAGAGCTTCTCCATGTCGTCGCGGCTGGACCACAACACGAGCGTGGGACAGGTGAGTCGGCGTCCCGCTGCCTGATCGGCGTCGTCGTGTGCGCGGTCGACACCGAGCCCGGCCCGGTAGTCCTCCACCATGGCGCCGACCGTCGCGGGGTCGTGGATGGCCCGGTGGAACTCGGCGTAGGCCTCCGGGCCCATCTGGTCGATGCTGCCGCGGTACCAGGCGTCGGGGTCAGCGAGGATCACACGCTCGGGGACCTCGGGCTGAGCGAAGAAGAACCAGTGCCACCACTCCGCCGCGAATCGCGCGTTGCAGCGGGCCAATGCCTCGCCAATCGGAACGCTGTCGAGAACGGCGAGCCGGGACACGAGGTGTGGGGTGTCCATCGCCATGCGGAACGCCACGTACGAGCCTCGGTCGTGGCCGACGACGGCGGCGTCCTCGTGGCCGAGCCGGCCGAGCAGCCGGCTCATGTCGGCTGCCATTGCTCGCTTGGAGTACGGGGCATGG
Source organism: Pseudonocardia sp. Ae717_Ps2 (assembly GCF_001932475.1). Lineage (NCBI taxonomy): Bacteria > Bacillati > Actinomycetota > Actinomycetes > Pseudonocardiales > Pseudonocardiaceae > Pseudonocardia > Pseudonocardia sp. Ae717_Ps2. Next base: position 6,032,101 of record NZ_MCIS01000001.1, on the reverse strand, counting down.
TCATGGGTCGTGGGTGGCTTGGACGACGCGCCGTAGCCGCGCAGGTCAGGGCAGATCACGGTGTATCCGGCATCGACCAGCAGCGGGGCGACGCGGTGCCAGGTCGCCGCGGTACGGGGATGGCCGTGCAGCAGCAACACGGGAGGACCGTCTCCGCCGTAGCGCACTCTCAGGGTGACATCGCCGACCGCAATCCGCTCGTCGGTGAAGCCCCGAAAGAAGCTCCCCGACGTCTCGTACCTCATCCGCTCATCGTTGTCGATACTTCACCGCGCGGCTCGGTACCGCGGCAGGTCGCGCGGCGGTCCGCAGGCGGGAGGCAGGAGGCGGACGGCAGCGACGCCGCCCGGGCGAACCGGTCTTGGTCGTCGATCATGCCTCTGACCTGTGGCGGAAGCGGGGGGATTCGAACCCCCGGTCCTTTCGGACGCCCGCTTTCAAGGCGGGTGCATTCGGCCGCTCTGCCACGCTTCCGCTCGGGAGGGTAACGGGACCACTCAGCGCTCCGCGCGGTAGTAGGTGACCGGCCCCATCCTGGTCGCCCCGTGCCCGACCACCACCGCATCGGTGAACCCGGCGGCCGCGAGCAGCTCCGGCACCGGCTGCGCCCCGTGACCGTGCCCGCCGTGACCGTGGCCGTGCCCGCCGTGGGGGGACCGGCGGTGGGCCGGATCGAAGCGTGCCAGCAGCGACAGCACCCTGTTCACGACGCGCATCCGTCCGGCGGTGCGCGGGTCGTGATCGAGGTCGACCAGGTGCAGGCTCCCGCCCGGCGCCAGGACGCGGTGCGCCTCCCGCAGCGCCGCGACCCGGGCGTCGGCGGCGATGTGGTGCAGCATCAGCGAGGAGAGGACCCGGTCGACGCTGCCGTCGTCGAGAGGAAGGTCCTCGGCCACACCGATCTGCAGCTGCAGCTCGACACCGGCGTCTGCCGCCTTGCGGCGGGCCATCGCGATCGCCTCCGGGTCGGGGTCGACGCCGTGCACCGTGGCCGTCGGAACGGCCTCCGTGGCGCGCAGCAGGACGTTCCCGGTCCCGCAGCCGATCTCCAGCACGCGGTCCCGCGGGCCGATGCCCGCCTGCGCCAGCAGCCGCCAGTACATCGGGACGGCGCCGCTGAGCCGGGCCGCGGTGTCGTAGCCGGGGAGCAGCCACGAGCTGACGAGCGCGGGTGTGTGGGCGTGCGTGGTCATCGGTTCCCCTCGGACGAACTTCGTGTACGTCACCGACCCTTACTGGCCTGCGAGCTGCCTACAAGGCACTATCTGTGGCCGTGGTGGGACGAAGTTCGGGCGTTCCGCTGGTCGGCTTCGCACACTCCCCGGTGCCGATCGCGGTCCAGCACGTCGACGGGCCGGGAGCGTCGCTGCCCCGGGTACGGGGGCCGCACGCGCACGACTTCCTGCTGCTCGTCCACGTCGTCCGCGGCACCTGCACGTACCGGGTCGACGGGCGCGCCTGGGAGCTCGGCGAGGGCGACGCGTTCGTGATCGCCCCCGGCGCGGTGGTCGACCACGCCCGGGAGAGCGCGGAACCGCCCGGCGAGCTGTGGTCGGTGATCTTCCCGGCCGAGGCGGTCGCGCCCGCGTCCTGGCAGGACCATCCGCTGCTCGCGCCGTTCGTCGGACGCCACCGCGGTGGCGGGCAGCGGATCCGGGTCCCGCCCGAGGATCGGGCGACCTGGCGGGCCCGCTTCGCCGACCTCGACGACGAGCTGACCCGCCGCCGCGACGGTCACGCCGAGGCTGCTCGCGCGCACCTCACCCTGCTGCTGGTGGCCCTGGGTCGGCTCGTCGACGACGTGCCCGCCGAGTCCGGCGACCCGCTGCTCGCGGCGGTGTTCGCCGTCGTCGAGGAGCGGTTCGCCCAGCAGCTGTCGCTGCGCGAGGTCGCCGCCGCCGTCGGACTGACCCCCGGGCACCTGACCACCGTCGTCGGGCGCAGGACCGGGCGGACCGTGCAGCAGTGGATCACCGAGCGCCGTATGCGGGAGGCACGGCGGCTCCTCGCCTCCACCGACCTCCCGGTCGCCGATGTGGGTGCCCGGGTCGGCTACCCCGACCCCGGCTACTTCGCCCGCCGCTTCCGTGCCGCGCACGGCGTCGCGGCCGCGACGTGGCGGGCCGGACCCGGGACACCCTGACGGGTGGCGGGGGACGTCCGCGCCGGTGCGGTCCGACGCGGTGTGGTGGGATTCCCCCGGTCTCATCTCGGGAGGACGACGTGCGGTTCGACGAGAACGCCCAGCTCGACACGTCCGGCGTGGACGACCTGCGAGGCTCCGGCGGTGGCCGGGGCGGCGGGGTCGGCGGCCGGGTGGCAGGCGCGGGCGGCGGCCTGGGCCTCGTCGGCGTCATCCTGTACCTGCTGCTGTCGAACTTCGCGGGCGTCGACATGTCCGGGATGGGCGCGGGCGGCGGCTACCCAGGGCTCGACCAGGTCGGCGCCGGCCAGACGGCGGACAACTCGTCGCTGCAGCAGAACTGCGCCACCGGCGAGTCGGCGAACACCTCGACGGACTGCCGTGTCGTCGCCGTCGTCAACTCCCTCGACGACTACTGGGCCACCCAGTTCTCCTCCGGTTTCACCCCGCCGCGCACGAACTTCTTCTCCGGCGGGGTCAGCACCAACGGCTGCGGGTCGGCGACGTCGGACAGCGGGCCGTTCTACTGCCCCGCCGACTCCGAGATCTACATCGACCTCACCTTCTTCCAGGAGCTGCAGACCCGCTTCGGCGCGAAGGGCGGACCGTTCTCGCAGGCGTACGTCATCGCCCACGAGTACGGCCACCACATCCAGAACCTCACCGGCACCAACCGCCGCGCGGGCAACGACACCGGCCCGACCTCCGGCTCGGTGCGCCTGGAGCTGCAGGCCGACTGCTACGCGGGCATCTGGGCCAACCACGCGACGACGACGCCCGGCCCGTCCGGGAAGCCCCTGATCACCCAGCTGGACCAGTCCGACATCGACGCCGCCCTCGACACCGCGTCCCGGATCGGCGACGACTACATCCAGTCCAACCTCGGTGGCGGCCGGGTCGACGAGTCGCAGTTCTCGCACGGCAGCTCCGCGCAGCGCGAGAAGTGGTTCACCACCGGCCTGCAGAGCGGCAACCCCGACTCCTGCGACACCTTCGCCGCACGCAGCCTCGACTAGGGCCGTAGCCGCCCGAGCTGGTGGTCCAGCACGGCGAGCGCGCCGGCCTCGTCGGCGTCGCCGAGCAGGACGGACTCCGCGAGGCCACCGGCCAGCGCGAGGAGCACGGTCGCCTCCCGGTCCGGGTCGAGCGCGGCGAGCTCGCCGGCGTCGCGGGCCGCGGCGAGCCGGTCGGCGACGGCCGCACGGATCAGGCGGTCGCCCGTCCGGTAGGTCTCGCGCAGCCGGTCGTCGCCGAGTGCACGGATGAGGAAGGCGGAGCCGACGCGGGCGTCGGTGCGGGCGTCGTCGTCGAGCGGAAGCAGTGCGACCAGCAGGGCGCGGACCTCCCCCAACGGCGACGACGGCGCGGCCGCCGCCATCCGCGCGCGCACCCGCTCGTCGACCCGCAGCCGCAGGTGCTGGGCGGCGAAGTCCAGCAGCTCGTCACGCGAGGCGAAGTAGTGCTGGACCCGCCCCTTCGAGACCCCTGCCTCCTGCGCCACCCGGGCCAGGCTGACCGCCTCCAGCCCCTCGGCCGCAGCGATCCGCCAGAGCGCCTCCGCGATCTCCCCGCGGCGCTGCCCGTGGTCGACCACCTTCGGCATCTCCACCTCGTTCCGATCCGATCGGCTTGCGAAAAGCTCCGCCCGATTTTACAGTCCGATCGTATCGTGAAACGGGGGGGACGATGCGCACCGGACACTTCACCAGCACCGCGGCCCGGGACCGGTTCCGCGCGCTGTACGACGACGTGGCCGCCGGACTGGGGCCGACGAGCAGCCGCGACATCCCCACCACGCACGGCGTCGTCCGCGTTCTGACCTGCGACGGACCTCCCGGGGACCCGTTCGTCCTGCTGCCCGGGGCGGGGTCGCCGGGGGTGAGCTGGGCGCCGAACGTGCCCACGCTGCGGCGCCGGGCGACCGTGCACCTCCTCGACCCGCTCGGCGGTCCCGGCGCGAGCACCCAGGACGTGCCGCTCCGGTCGGTCGCCGACCAGGTCCGCTGGCTCCGCGACGTCCTCGACACGCTCGGGCCGTGCCACCTCGTCGGGACCTCGATGGGCGGGCGCCTGGCGTTCGAGGTCGCCCGCCGCGCCCCGGCCGGGATCCGGACGCTCGGCCTGCTCGACCCGGCCCGCACCTTCACGGGCGTCCCGGCCGGCACGGTGGCCGCCTCGATCGGCGCGCAGCCCGGCGCCCCGTCGTGGCTGCGCCGGCGGTTCGTCACCCGCCTGGGAGGCGGCGCCGACGTCGCCGACGACCCGGTCGCCCGGCTCATCGAGGCGGGCCTGTCCGGCTACGCCTCCGCGATCCCGCTGCCACCGCTGCCCACGGCCCGCGACGTGGCCGCGGTCGGCGTCCGCACCCTGGTGCTGCTCGGCGGGCGCAGCACAATGCTCGACGCCGGCCGGGCGCGGGACCGGGCCGCGCTGCTGCCACGCGGCACCGTCGAGGTGTGGCCGGACGCCACGCACGCGCTGCCCGGGGAGTTCCCGGAGCGGGTCGCCGAGCGGCTGTCGTCGCTGGTGACGGCGTCGTGAAGCGCCGGGAGCTCGCGGCCACCGTGCTCGGCGACATCGCCGCGCCACTGGTGCTGTTCTACGTCCTGCGGGCGGTCGGCGTCGCAGCCGGGCCGGCGCTGCTCGCCGGGGCCGCGGTCCCGGCGGCGCGGGCGCTGTGGGTGCTCCTGCGGCACCGGCGCGTCGAGTGGTTCGCGGTGCTCGTGCTCGTCCTGTGCGTGGCGAGCGCGGCGACCGCGCTGCTCGGCGGCGACGACCGCGTCCTGCTCGCCCGCGAGGCCGTGGTCACCGCGGCGCTGGGCGTCGTACTGCTCGCGAGCGTCTTCTCGTCGCGCCCGGTGATGTTCGTGATCGGCAGGCTCACCCTCGCCGAGTCCGGCCACAGCCCCGACGAGTGGGACCGTCGCTGGGCCTCCTCCGCCCGGTTCCGCTCGATCTGGCGGTGGCTGACGGCGGGCTGGGCGGCGGGCCTGTTCCTCGACGCCGCCCTGCGGGTGACGTTCGCCTACACGCTGCCGGTCGACGTGGTGCCCGCGGTGCAGGGCGTGCAGTGGTTCGCCGTGCTGGCGGTGCTGCTCGTCGCCGGGCAGGTGTGGCTGCGACTGCCCCGGCACCGCGCGCTGATCTTCAGCTGACCGCGGCTCGTCAGCCGACCGGCGGCGCCGCGGCGAGGAACTCCGCCAGGTCCGCGGTGTAGCCCTCGACGACGAGCTCCCACCCGGGCCGCGCGAACGCCTCCCGGTCGAGGCGCACCCGGTACTCGGTGACGCGCTCGTCGTCGTGGACGATCGTGGCGGTGCCGTCGTCGCGATAGCCGAGCCGGGCCGACACCGCCGCGGACCGCGCGTTCCCCGCCAGGTACTCCGAGCGCGCCACCAGCGCGCCGAGGTGGTCGAAGGCGAACGCCAGTACCGCGGCCCGCATCTCGGTGCCGTGGCCGCGGCCCTGGGCGTGGCGCACCAGGTACGAGCCGGTCGAGACCTCGCGCCGCACGCCGAACCGGTCCCCCACCACGTCCTGCATGCCGACGACCCGGCCCTGCGCCCGCACGACGAACGTCAGCGTCCACCACTCCGATGACGCCCTCGCCCGGTTCCCCCAGTAGTACTGCGCCATGCCACGCCCGAGGTACCGCGGGTCCGCCCGGGTCCACGGCGTGCGGAACGGCAGCTCCGACGACGGGTGGATCCCGCTGCCGTGCACGGCCTCCACCAGCTCGCGGAGCGACGCGTCGTCCTCGATGCGCAGCTCCAGGCGCGGGGTCCGCAGGGTCAGCCCGGCCAGCGGCCACGGGTCGGGCACCGGGTCGATCGGCGCGGGGAGCACGTCCATCGGTCGACCGTGCCGGATCGCCGGGATGCGCGCCACGGAATACGGTCGGCTCCCATGTGGGCGATCACCTTGACCGAGTACGGCGGACCCGAGCAGATGACGTGGGCCGAGGTGCCCGACCCCGAGCCCGGGCCGGGCGAGGTCGTGCTCGACGTCGTCTCCTCGGCCGTCAACCGGGCCGACCTCCTGCAGGTCCAGGGGAACTACCCGGTCCCGCCCGGCGCGTCGGAGATCCTCGGGCTGGAGTGCGCGGGCCGGATCGCCGCGCTCGGCGAGGGCGTGACCGGCTGGTCGGTCGGCGACGAGGTCTGCGCCCTGCTCGCCGGCGGCGGCTACGCGACGAAGGTCGCCGTCCCGGCCCCGCAGCTGCTGCCCGTCCCCGGGGGCGTGTCGCTGGAGGAGGCGGGCGGCCTGCCCGAGGTCGCCTGCACCGTCTGGTCGAACGTGTTCCTGGAGGGCCGGCTCGCCGAGGGCGAGACGTTCCTGGTCCAGGGCGGCTCGTCGGGCATCGGCACGCACGCGATCCAGGTCGCGAAGGCGTTCGGCGCACGCGTCGCGGCCACCGCGGGCCACGCCGACCGGATGCAGTTCTGCCGTGACCTGGGCGCCGACATCGTCATCGACTACCACGACGACATCGCCGAGGAGCTGAAGAAGGCCACCGACGGCCACGGCGCCGACGTCATCCTCGACAACATGGGTGCCAAGGGCCTGGCGAACAACCTCTCGGCGCTGGCCCGCGACGGGCGCCTGATGATCATCGGGATGCAGGGCGGGGTGAAGGCCGAGCTCAACATCGGCGCCCTGCTGGCCAAGCGCGGCCACGTCTCGGCGATGGGCCTGCGCGGCCGCCCGGTCGAGGGGCCGCACTCGAAGGCCGAGATCGTCGACGGGGTCCGGGAGAACGTGTGGCCGCTGTTCGCCGACGGCCGGGTGAAGCCGGTCGTCTTCGAGCGCTTCGCGATGTCCGACGCCGCCGACGCCCACCGCAGGCTCGCCGCCGGCGGGGTCACCGGCAAGCTCCTCCTCGTGAACTCCTGAGCGGGCGGGTCCAGAATGGGGCACATGAGCGACGAGCAGGAGACGTCCGGAGACCGGGTCGTGGTGGTCGGCGCCGACGGGCGGCCGGTGGGCATGGCGTCGGTCCCGCAGGACGACGACGGGTCCACGCAGAGTCCGGCCGGCCTGGTCGAGCAGCCCGCGAAGGTCATGCGGATCGGCACGATGATCAAGCAGCTGCTGGAGGAGGTGAAGGCGGCACCGCTGGACGAGGCGTCCCGCGAGCGGCTCAAGGAGATCCACGAGAACTCCGTCAAGGAGCTCGAGGAGGGTCTCGCGCCGGAGCTGCGCGAGGAGCTGCACCGGCTCAGCCTGCCGTTCACGGCGGACACGACCCCGTCGGAGGGCGAGCTGCGGATCGCCCAGGCCCAGCTGGTCGGCTGGCTGGAGGGCCTGTTCCACGGCATCCAGACCGCGCTGTTCGCCCAGCAGATGGCCGCCCGCGCCCAGTTGGAGCAGATGCGCCGCGGGCTGCCGCCGGGGATGGGCGGCGGGGCCCCCGAGCAGGGCGGCGTACCGGAGGGCATGGGTCGCGGGACCGGGCAGTACCTCTGACCCACGCCGACGACCTGCGGTTTCGCGGTGTCCCGGCGGGGGGCTCCCCTGCCGGGCCCGCGGACGGCGTCTGAGTACCCTCACCGGGTGGCCGTGACCGTGACCGACAACGAGCCGGGCGACGTCGTCGACCCGTCCGAGGTGTCGAGCCCGCGCAGCTGGCGCCGGGCGTTCGCGGACCTCGCCCAGGGCTGGCGGCAACGGCCGTTGTGGGGCTACCTCGGCTGGCAGGACATCAAGCAGCGCTACCGCCGCTCCGTCCTGGGGCCGCTGTGGATCTCGATCAGCATGGGCGTCATCGCCCTCGGCCTGGGCATCCTCTACTCGGCGCTGTTCGGGATGTCGCTGGCGACGTTCCTGCCGCACGTCGCCGTCGGGCTGCTGATCTGGAACTTCGTGTCCGGCTGCATCCTCGAGGGCAGCGAGGTCTTCATCGCCAACGAGGGCCTGATCAAGTTCCTGCCCGCCCCGCTGAGCCTGCACATCTACCGGCTCGTGTGGCGGCAGACGCTGTTCTTCCTGCACAACCTGGTCGTCTGGGTCGTGCTGATGATCGTGTTCCCGCATCCGCTGGGGCTGTCGACGCTGCTGGCCGTCCCGGCCTTCGCGCTGCTGGCGGTCAACGGCGCGTGGGTCGCGATCCTGTCCGGGATCCTCGCGACCCGCTTCCGGGACATCCCGCCGATCATCGCCAGCGTGACCCAGCTGATCTTCTACCTGACCCCGATCGTCTGGTCGGTCGACACGCTCAGCAAGAACGACGTGGCCCGCGAGCGCGCGCAGCTGGTCGAGCTGAACCCGGTCTTCCACTTCGTCGAGATCGTGCGTCAGCCGCTGCTCGGCCAGGAGATCGTCGGCCGGTACTGGCTGGTCACCGGCGTGATCACGCTGGTCGGCTGGGCCGCGGCGCTGATCTGCCTGCGCAACTACCGCTCCCGCGTCGCGTACTGGGTGTGAGCCGCTGTGACTGAACCCCGCATCCGGATCGACCGCGCCGCCGTCGACTTCCCGATCTTCGACGCCAAGACGCGCTCGCTGAAGAAGGCCGTCCTCGGCAGGGCGGGCGGCCGGATCGGCACCGACGCCAAGGTGCCGATCATCGAGGCGCTGCGCGACATCACCGTCAGCCTGGACAAGGGCGCGCGCGTCGCACTCGTCGGGCACAACGGCGCCGGCAAGTCCACGCTGCTGCGACTGATGGCCGGCATCTACGAGCCCACCCGTGGCCGCTCGATGGTCCGCGGCAAGGTCGCGCCCGTGTTCGACCTCGCCGTCGGGATGGACCCGGAGATCTCCGGCTACGAGAACATCCTGATCCGCGGCCTGTTCCTGGGCATGACGCGCAAGCAGATGGAGGCGCGGATCGACGACATCGCCGCCTTCACCGAGCTCGGCGACTACCTGGAGATGCCACTGCGGGCGTACTCGACGGGCATGCGGGTGCGGCTCGCGCTCGGTGTCGTCACCTCGATCGACCCCGAGATCCTGCTGCTCGACGAGGGCATCGGCGCCGTCGACGCGGAGTTCCTGAACAAGGCCCGCGACCGGCTGCACGAGCTCGTCGACCGCTCCGGGATCCTGGTCTTCGCCTCGCACTCCGACGAGTTCCTCGCCGACCTGTGCGACACCGCGCTGTGGATGGAGCACGGGACGATCAAGGAGTACGGCCCGCTGCACGAGGTCCTCGACCACTACAAGGGGCGGACCCCGTCGTGACCGGACCACTCCCGCCCGGCTCGGTCGTCGGCGTCATCGTGACGCGGCACCGCGCCGAGCTGCTCGTCGACTCGCTCGCGGCGATGGCGAAGCAGACCCACCCGCTGGCCCACCTGATCGTCGTCGACAACGGGCCGGACCGGCCCGCCCGCGACGCCGTCGAGGCGTGCCCGCTGCCGACGACCTGGCTGCCGTCGTGGTCCAACCTCGGCGGTGCCGGCGGCTTCGCCCTGGGAATGCTGCACGCCCTCGCGATGGGCGCCGAGTGGATCTTCCTGGCCGACGACGACGGCCACGCCGCCGACGAGTCCACGCTCGCCACGCTGCTCGAGGTCGCGCAGCGGCACCAGCTCGCCGCGGTGTCCCCGGTGGTCGCCGACAAGGCCGACCCGGACCGCCTCGCCTTCCCGCTGCGCCGCGGCGTCACCTGGCACCGGTCCCGCTCGGCGCTGGGCCCCGACGACCTGCTGCCCGGCATCGCCAGCTTCTTCAACGGCGCCCTGTTCCGGGCCTCCACCCTCGAGGTCGTCGGGGTCCCGGACCTGCGCCTGTTCGTCCGCGGCGACGAGGTGGAGATGCACCGGCGGATGGTCCGGTCCGGGCTGCCGTTCGGCACCGCGTTGCAGGCCACCTACCTGCACCCCTACGGCTCCGACGAGTTCAAGCCGATGCTCGGCGGGCGGCTGCACGCCCAGGACCCGGGCGACGAGGTCAAGCGCTACTACACCTACCGCAACCGCGGCTACCTGATGTCCCAGCCGGGGATGCGCAGGATCGGCCTCCTGGAGCTCCCGAGGTTCGCCTGGTACTTCCTGGTGACCAAGCGCGACCCGGGCGCCTTCCGCGACTGGCTCACCCTGCTCCGCCAGGGTCGCCGGGAACAGTTCCACCGCGCCCCCTGATCGGACACCCCTCCGGATCACCTCCCGCACCCCTCGTGAGGTCCTCGCACCCTCTACGGCAGGTGCGACGACCCCCGCAGGGGTGCGAGAGCTCAGCAGATGTGAGTTGTCCACAACAACGAGAGTTGTCCACAGGGTGGTGGGTTGGAGCGTCGTCCCGCGCCGGGTCGACTTGGGTGGGGGCATGGACCCCCTCGACTCGGTGCCGCTCGGTCCCGGTGGCCTGCTGCGGCGCAACACCCTCCTGACAGCCGGGTTCGAGCGGGACGAGATCGACCGGCTCGTGCGCGGCGGTCGGCTGCTCGGTATCCGGCCCGGTGTCTACAGGCTTCCCGGTGAGACGGAGCCGACCAGTGCCGAGCTCCACCGGGCCAGGGCGCAGGCCGCCGCCCCGGAGCTGGCCGACGATGCGGTCTACGGCGGTGTGACGGCAGCCGTGTTGCTCGGCCTGCCGCTGTGGCGGGTACCGCTGGGTCGACTGCACGTCTTCCGCGACCGCCCCGGCGGTGGCCGTATCCGACCGGGTACGCACGTGCACTCCGTACCCCTGCCCGACCAGGACGTCGTGGAGCTGGACGGGTTGCGGGTCACCTCCGCCGCCCGGACCACGGTCGACCTCGCCCGCACGCTGGGCACCGAGCAGGCGCTGATCACGCTCGACGCCGCGCTCCACCGGCACGTCCGCCGCGACCCGGCCCTGCCACCACCGCCCGGTGCCGTCGATGGCGCGCAGCTCGACGACGTCCTCAACCGGTTCGCCGGGCGACGGGGAATGCCGCGTGCGCGACGCACCCTGGCCCTCGCCGACGCGCTGACGGAGAGTCCGGGCGAGTCCCGCAGCCGCTTCCACCTGCACGCCGCCGGCATACCCGCACCGGTGACACAGTGGGAGGTCCCGGGGCTCGGCTACCGGACCGACTTCGCATGGCCCGAGCACGGGGTCGTCGGGGAGTTCGACGGACGGATGAAGTACGGGCGCACGCTGCACCCCGACGAGGATCTCGAGGACGTCCTGTGGCGGGAGAAGCAACGGGAGGACCGGATCCGGGCCATCGGGCTCACCGTGGTGCGCTGGACCTGGTACGACATCGACGGCCGGGGCCCGAACGGCATGGTGCCCCGCCTGCGGCGACTCCTCACCGTGTTGCCGCACCCCGCGTGACGTCGTCGCACCCTCCGCGGAGGGTGCGGTGACCGCAGCCGGGGTGCGAGAGCGGGTCAGTCCTTGAAGATGACCCAGCGCAGCATGACGAAGTTGATCGCGGTGGCGGTGCCCTGGGCGATCACCCACGCCAACGTCACGTCCCACTCCATCGGCGGCAGGACGTGGAGGACCAACGAGTTCACCGCGACGTTGACGGCCAGCGTGGTGCCGTAGAGCGCCACGAAGCCGGCGAACCTCGCGCGGCCGCCGGTGTTCGCGCCGGTGAAGGTGAAGCGCTTGTTGAGCAGGTACGCCGTCGTCGTACCGAGGATGAAGCTGATGCCCTTGGCGAACGGCACCCACAGGCCCGCGTTCAGGAGCAGGTGGTAGACGCCGAAGTCGACGATCGCGGAGAGCACGCCGATCGCGACGAAGCTGCCCAGCTGGCGGACGAGGCCGAGGCGCGGGGCCGGGGCGTCGGCCGGACCGGTGGCCGGGGGCTCGGCCCGGGTGGGCTCGGTGGCGGTCACCCATCGAGGGTAGCGGCGCGCGCCGCAACGACCGCGTCGACCCACCGAAGCGCAGGTCGCGCACCTCCGACCTGCCGATCCGTACGCGACCGTGGACAAGGCAATGCACTTTGCCGTACAAAGTTGGTGACAAGGCAAACCAGTTGGTAGTGGGGGAAGCATGCAGGATCGGACGGACACCGACGTCGACGACCAGCCGCCGCGCTCACCGGCCGACGCGCTCGCGATCATCGAGCGCGAGCAGGCCCGGCAGGTCCCGCCGTACTGGATCTTCTATCTGATCTGGGGCGCGGCCTGGGCGGTCATCGGGCTCGCCTGGTTCGCGAACGGGGCCGGGGCGGTCACCGCGCTCACCGCGGGCGTTCTCACGGGGCTGGCGATCGCCGGAGGGTCGATCAGCAGCGGCGTGGTCGGCGCCCGGATGGGACGCGGCGTCGCCGGGCCGAGCCAGCTCCACGGCGCCCTCTACGGCTGGGTCTGGCCGGTGGCGATGATCGGCGTCGTCGCGCTGACGGTCGGTCTGGGCCGGCTCGGGGCGCCGGTCGGGTTTGCCATGCCCGCACTGTTCGTGTTCGTCACCGGCGGCCTGTTCGCGGTCGGGGCCGCGGTCCGGCGGGACGTCCCCGACTACGCGCTCGGGCTCGGCCTGCTGGTGCTCGGCGCGGCGCTGCCGTTCGTCCCGGCGCCGTGGCACGCGCTGACGCTCGCCGTCGTCGGCGGTGGCGCGCTGGTCGCCACCGGGCTGTGGACGCGGGCGCGGGCGGTCCGGTGACCGAGCTCGACCCCGTCATCCACGCCCAGGCCCGGCTGCGGGTCACCGCCACCCTCGCCGCCCTCGACGACGGCGACCGCATGACCTTCCCGCGGCTGCAGGAGCTGCTCGGCATGACCGCGGGCAACCTGTCCACCCACCTGCGCAAGCTGGAGGACGCGGGCTACGTCGCGATCACCAAGGCGCACCAACGACGCACCCCGGTGACCTTCGTCGAACTGACGAGAACGGGCCGGCGGGCCTTCGAGGACTACACGACGGCCCTGCGAGCGCTGCTCGACCCGTCCTCGGACCCCTCGGAGGTGCCGTCGTGACCGCCCCGCTGGAGCTGCGCGGGGTGTCCCGCCGCTACGGCGACACCGTCGCCCTCGACGACGTCGACCTCGTCCTGGAGCCCGGCAGCCTGACCGGCCTGCTCGGACCGAACGGGGCGGGCAAGTCGACGCTGGTCAACCTCGTGTCCGGGCTGCGCCGACCGGACACCGGCACGGTGCGGCTGTTCGGCGGGGACCCACGCGACGCGGTGAACCGGGTCGCGCTGGGCACCACTCCGCAGCAGACCGGGCTGCCGGACACGCTGCGCGTCGGGGAGATCGTCCGGTTCGTCGGCGCCCACTTCCCCGACCCGGTCGGTGCCGGTGAGCTGCTGGGGCGCTTCGGCCTCGACGGGCTGGAACGACGCCAGGCGGGCGGGCTGTCCGGCGGCCAGAAGCGCCGCCTCGCGCTCGCGCTCGCGTTCATCGGCCGCCCTCGGCTGGTGCTGCTCGACGAGCCGACGACCGGCCTGGACGTCGAGGGGCGCCACGCGCTCTGGGACACCGTCCGCGAGTTCCACGCCGGCGGCGGGACCGTCCTGCTGACCACCCACTACCTGGACGAGATCGAGTCGCTGGCGGAGCGCGTCGTCGTCCTGGCCGGCGGTCGGATCCGCGCCGACGGCGACGTCGACGCCGTCCGTGGCGCCGTCCGGGGCGGCCGGGTCGCGTTCCGGATCACGACGGTGCCCGGGGGACCGGCGGTGCCCGAGGACCTGCCCGGTGTGGACCGGGCCGAGGTCGACGGCGACCGCGTCGTGCTGCACACCCCTGACGCCGACGAGCTCGTCCGCGCCCTGGTCCGACACGACGTCCCGTTCGCCGACCTCGCCGTCTCCCGCGCCTCGCTGGAGGACGCGTTCCTCACCCTGACCGGAGGACAGGCATGAGCATCGCCACGGCGCACGCCCGCTACCTGATCCTGGAGCAGCTGCGGATCCCGGTCGCGGTGCTGTCCACCGCGCTGTTCCCCGCCCTGACCCTGTGCTTCTTCGTGCTGCCGTTCGACTGGGGCGACGACCCGGTCGCGGCGACCCGCACGGTCGCCCAGCTCGCGCTGTTCGGCGTGCTCAGCGGGTTCCTGTTCACCTTCGGCGTGGGCGTCGCCGACGACCGCGAGAAGCCGTGGGACCCCTACCTGCGCACGCTGCCCGCGCCCGCGTCGGCCCGGGTGGTCGGCCGGCTCGCGGTCGGTGTGCTGTTCGCGCTGCTCGGGATGCTGCCGGTGGTCGTGCTCGGCGCGCTGCTCACACCCGCGTCCGTCGAGGCCGCCCGACTGCCGGGCGCGGTGCTGGCGCTGCTGGTGGCCGGGCTGCCGTTCCTGTTCGGCGGGCTCGCGATCGGCTACTCGCTGCCGACCAAGGTGGCGCTGCCGGTGACCCAGCTGGCGTTCTTCCCGATGGCCTTCGGCGGCGGGCTGCTGTTGCCGCCGGAGCTGTTCCCCGGCTGGCTGGCCCGCGCGACCGAGCTGCTGCCCACCCGCGGGGCCCGCGACCTGCTGCTCTGGTCGCTCGGCGGACCGGCCCCGAGCGGTCTGGCACTGGGCGCGTTCGCGGCGTGGACGGTCGGGCTGGCCCTGCTGGTGGGCTGGGCCTACCGGCGCGACGAGGGGCGCCGCTTCCGGTGAGCCGGGTCAGAAGTGACGGCCGGCGAAGGTGTAGCGGGGCCGCACCGTGACCGAGCCGGCGGCCGTCCGGCCGTAGACGCGGAAGTGCGGGCGGCCGTGGACGGCGCGGCTGGGCATCTTCGAGCGGACCGAGCCGTACTGGGAGACGAGGCCGTCGACGTCGGCGGTGGCGTTCTCCGGGACCAGCAGCCGGGCCGAACCGGCGCCGAGCTCCAGCTCCACCTCGACGACGGGCAGGGGCAGCTGCGCGTCGCAGAAGTCCAGCAGCACCGCGCCGAGCGAGGTCTGCACCCGCAGCCGGGCCGGGACCGCCCAGTCGCCGCGGCGCTTGACCCCGCTCATGCCGCCGCGCAGCACCGTGGGCGGGCCGACCGGCGTGGCGAGGACGTCCGCGGACAGGTTCAGCGGGTCCCCGGGCAGGTCGGACAGCACGGGGAGCAGCTCGGAGCCGAACCGGGCGCCGTAGACGACCGACAGCCGCTCCTGCAGCTCCTCGACCGAGATGCGGCCCTCGCCCAACGCGTGGTTGAGCCGCGCCGCGACGCGCTCGCGGTCGGCGTCGGAGATCCTGATCTCCCGACCCTCTCCGGGTAGCCGCGCGCCGGTCACCCCACCAGGGTAAACACCTAGCCGACGGGTGCGCCGTCCGGCAGCCGGAAGAGCCACACCCCGCCGTCGAACCGGCCGGGGTCGCCGGTCACCCGGCGGGTCCAGGCCAGCGCCCTGGCCTCGTCTCCCCCGGCGTACCCGGGAACGAACGCGACGGCGGTGATCCCCAGGTCGCGCAGCTCGCGGTGAGCGGCGGCGGCGTAGTCGTCGCTGGGCTCGTCCTTGCCGTCGGCGACCCACTGCGCCCCGATCTGGTAGCGGTTCCAGCGGGACTGGATCGCGACGTCGTCGTCGGGATCGGAGGCGATGAAGTAGCCGCCGCGGATGCGGAACGCCGGGCCGGAGGCCGCCTGCCACCGCAGGCCCTGTGCACCGTCGTCCCAGGCCGCGGTGATGCGTGGGTAGATCTCGACGACGTCGGCCGGGCCCAGCGGCGCCGCCCCGGCCGCGAAGAAGGCGGGCACCGGAGCGGGCCGGACCTCCTGGGCGTCGGCGGGCAGCCACGACACCACGGCCAGCCCGGTCAGGGCGACGGCGCCGACCGCCGTCGCCGGGGTGTCGAGCGGCATCCGGTCCACCCACAGCGCGACGACGACGGCCACGCACATCGCCGTCACCACCTCGATCCGGACCGGCTCGACCTCCGACAGCAGCGGCACCTCGGCGAACACCAGCCAGGGCAGCGGGATCCCGGTGTAGTCGCCCAGCAGCACCACGCTCGTGCCGAGCGAGGCGACCCAGGACAGGAACCCGACCGCCGCGACCACCCGCAGCGTCGTCGACCGGACGACCAGCACCGCGACGACGACCAGCGCCAGCGCGGCGAGGCCGACGTAGCCGCCCTGCTCACCGATGTGGCCGCCGAGCTCGGCGTCCGTGCCGTCAGGGACCGCACGAACGGCGGTCAGCCGGGTCGGGACCAGCAGGTTCGCCAGGTCCGCCCCCGTGGCGTGCACGTTGCGGATCGGGCCGCGCGGCCGGTTCGGCCCGGCCAGCACCAGGTACAGCGGGTACGCGCCTAGCACCACGAACACCCCGACGCAGGCCAGTCCGGCCCGGACCAGCCCCGGCAGGTGGGCCGGGACCCGGCGCGGGAACCGCAGCGCGAGCACGATCGCGGTGACGACCAGGAAGATCACGCCGATCGCGAGGGTCTGGGTGTAGAGGACGAGCTGCCCGACCAGGACGAGCCCGGCCACCGCCCCGACCGTCCACGGCCGGCGCAGCGGCCCCCGTGCGAACAGGTGGTGGGCCAGCAGCAGGAGCAGCGGCGGCAGCAGCGACCACGTGAGGTTGAGGTGCCCGGCGATCGCGTGCGCGAGGTGGAACGGGGAGAACGCGTACAGCGCTCCGGCGATCCCGCGGGCGGCCCAGCCGCGACCGGCCCGGCCCACGTACGGGCCGAGCGCGACGACCAGCACCAGCCCGGAGACGACCGGGCCGAGGATCAGGCCGACGTTGAACGCGGTCACCGAGCCCGCGACCAGGGTGACCGGGGCGAGCGCCAGCGCCAGCAGCGGCACCGCGGTGTTCCACAGTGCGTTGAGCCCGTACGGCCAGTGCATCCAGTCGGTGACCAGCGGGTTCTCCCCGTGCGTCACGGCGAACGGGAACCAGTGGATCCACCAGGAGAACATGTCGGCGTCGGCGGTGACGTGGCCGATCAGCAGACCGCCCGGGTCGGCGAGCACCCGGCGCTGCAGCCACAGCGAGACCAGCAGGTAGCCGACCCCGAGCAGCACGTACAGCCCCGCGGTCGTGCCCCGGCCCCGCGCCGGTGGCAGCGGGAGGCGGACCTGCCGCTCGTCGAGCACCCGCCCAGGGTCGCACCCGTCGCCGTCGGGGCCCCTCGCTACCCTAGCGACGATGACGGACACGACCGTTCCCCGCAGCACCAGGACCGACGCCCCGGCGCGACGGACCGCCTCCCTGCACGGCTGGGGGCGGACCGCGCCGACGATCGCCCAGCTCGTCACCCCACGCGACGCCGAGGACGTGGCCGAGGCCGTCCGCACGGCGGGCGAGCGCGGCGTGATCGCGCGCGGGCTCGGCCGGTCCTACGGCGACCCGGCACAGAACGCGGGCGGCGTCGTCCTCGACATGCCGGGGCTGAACCGGATCCACGCCATCGACCCGGACACCGGCGTCGCGGACGTCGACGCGGGCGTCAGCCTCGACCAGCTCATGCGCGCCGCGCTCCCGCTCGGGCTGTGGGTCCCGGTGCTGCCGGGCACCCGTCAGGTCACGATCGGCGGAGCGATCGGCGCCGACGTGCACGGCAAGAACCACCACACCAAGGGCAGCTTCGGCAACCACGTCGAGTGGCTGGCGCTGGTGACCGCGGACGGCTCGGTGCGCGAGCTGACCCCCTCCGGGCCGGACGCCGAGCTGTTCTGGGCGACCGTCGGCGGGATGGGCCTGACCGGGGTGATCGTGCGGGCCAGGGTGCGGCTGCACCGGACCGAGTCGGCGTACTTCGTGGTCGACACCGACCGCACCGACGACCTCGACGGCCTGCTCGAGCTGCTCACCGACGGCTCCGACGACACCTACGGCTACTCCGCGGCCTGGTTCGACACCACCGCGACCGGCGCCCGGATGGGCCGGTCGGTGCTGACCCGCGGCTCGCTCGCCACCGTCGACCAGCTCCCCGCGAAGCTGCGGTCCGAGCCGCTCAAGTTCGACGCGCCGCAGCTGCTGACCTTCCCGGACGTCTTCCCGAACGGGCTGGCCAACAAGCTGTCGCTGACCGCGTTCTCCGAGCTGTGGTTCCGCAAGGCACCGAAGCGCCAGCGTGGCTCGGTGCAGAACATCACGGCCTTCTACCAGGTGCTCGACGTGTTCGGGGACTGGAACCGGGTCTACGGCTCGAAGGGCTTCCTGCAGTACCAGTTCGTCGTCCCGATGGGAGCCGAGACCGAGCTGCGCCGCATCGTGTCGAAGATCGCGGCCTCGCCGCACAAGTCCGGGCTGAACGTGTTCAAGCGCTTCGGCGCGGGCAACGACGCACCGCTGTCGTTCCCGACGGAGGGCTGGACGATCACCGTCGACTTCCCGATCGCACGCGGCCTGTCCCGCTTCTGCACCGAGCTCGACGAGATGGTGCTGGCCGCCGGCGGGCGCCTGTACCTGGCGAAGGAGTCGCGCACGTCGCCGGAGGCCTTCGCCGCCGGCTACCCGCGGTTCGCCGAGTGGAAGGCGATCCGCGACGGCGTCGACCCCACCGGCGTCTTCGCCTCCGACATGTCCCGCCGCCTCGCACTGACCCTCTGACGTCCGGAGCCAGCACCATCATGATCGACGCAGTCGGCAACCCGCAGAGCATCCTGCTCCTCGGCGGCACCTCCGAGATCGGCCTGGCCACCGTGCGCGCGTTCGCCGCGGACCGCCCGTTGCGGGTCGTGCTCGCCGCCCGCCCCGGCCCCCGGCTCGACGCCGCCCGCACCGAGCTCGAGGCGCTCGGGTGCGGCGTGGAGACCGTCGAGTTCGACGCCCGGGACATCGAGACCCACCCCGAGGTCATCAAGAAGGCCTTCGCGGGCGGGGACATCGACGTCGCCGTCGTCGCGTTCGGGCTGCTCAGCGACAACGAGAAGGCCTGGACCGACGTCGACCACGCCGTCGAGCTGGCGCAGGTCAACTACACCGCGACCGTCTCCACCGGGGTCGCGCTGGCCGAGCGGTTCCGCGCGCAGGGCCACGGCTCGATCGTCGCGATCTCCTCGGTCGCCGGGGAGCGGGCCCGCCGCTCGAACTTCGTCTACGGCTCCACCAAGGCCGGGATGGACGCGTTCTACACCGGGCTGACCGAGGCGCTGCGCGAGTTCGGCGTGACCGTGACGATCGTCCGGCCCGGCTTCGTGCACTCGAAGATGACCGAGGGCCTCGACGCCGCACCGCTCGCGACCACCCCGCAGGCCGTCGCCGACGTCATCGTCGACGCGGTGCGGACGGGCAAGGAGCTGGTCTGGGCACCGGCGCCGATGCGCTTCGTGATGAGCGCCCTGCGCCACGTGCCGCGGCCGATCTTCCGGAAGCTCCCGATCTGAGCCCGGACGGGGCGGCCTACCAGCCGTCGACGTGCAGGACGGTGTCGAGCGGCTGGCGCTTCGCGGGCTTGAACGTGTCGCCGGTGTAGTACGCGACCGGCAGCAGGACTCCCTGCCGCACGTCGTCCGGGATGCCCAGCAGCTCGGCGATCTCCTTCTCGTACTGCAGGTGCAGCGTCGTCCAGGCGCTGCCCAGACCACGCGCGCGCAGGGCGAGCTGCAGGCTCCACGCGGCCGGCAGCAGCGAGCCCCACAGCCCGGCCTGGTTCGACGCCGGCAGCTCGGCCTTGGCGTTGATCGCGCCGATGACCAGCACCGGGACCTCGCCCATCCGGTCCGCGAGGTACTGCGCGCTGTCGGCGACGCGGAGCTGGGTGGCGTCGCGGTCGGCGTCGCCGTGGGAGCGGGTCGTCGGGTACTGCGCGGAGTTCCGGTAGGCGGTGAACGCCTTCCGGTAGTACTCGCCGACGGCCTTCCGCTTCTCGGCGTCGGTGAGCACCAGCCAGTGCCAGCCCTGCTGGTTCGAACCGCTCGGGGCCTGCAACGCGACCTCGAGACTGTCCCGGACCACCTCCAGCGGGACCGGACGCTCCAGGTCAAGGCGCTTGCGGACCGACCGGGTGGTGGTGAGCAGCTCGTCGGGGCCGATGGGCAGCACATCGCTCATGCCCTGCACGCTACGGCGCCGCCGGCCTCCTCGCGATGATCACCGCGCGCTCACCCGCGCCCGCCTCGCACGTGAGCCGCCCCGCGGACCGCTGCGCGCGGGTCGCGGCCAGACGCGGGTCGGCCCAGGTGGGGATGCCGCCGTAGGGGCCACGGGTCAGCCCGTCCGAGCCCTCCCGGACGATCTCGAACCCGGCCTCGACGAGGATCTCCCGGATCCGCAGGTGCCCGCGCGGGACGCGTGGCGGCACCCAGCGGGCACCGGCCAGCTCGCGGCCGCGGCCCTCGGCGTCGGCGGCGACGACGAGTGCGTGCCCGCCCGGTTCGAGCGCCCGGAACCAGCCTCCCGGGCCGAGGTCACCGGCGAGCGCGACGTCCGGCAGCCGGTCGAGCACTTCCACCGCGGTCACCGACGCGACCGGACCCGGCAGGGCGTCGAGGCTCAGGTGCACGGGGCAGCCCGGCGCACCGGCACGCATCCGCTCCGCCTCGGCCTCCGAGCCGGCCAGCCCCGAGGCCGGGCCGAGCCGCGCCAGCCCGGCGAGCAGCGCCCCGCCGGCACCCGCCACGTCGAGGTAGGGGCCACGGCCCAGGTGGTGACGGACCAGGCGCAGGTACCAGTGCAGTGCGGCCCGCTCCGGCGGTGCGGCACCGGTGGGCTCGGGCAGGTCGGCGAGGGGCGGGGTCGTGGGGATCATCGGTCCATCGCGTCGGTGGGCGGGACCCGTCCTGGGGCGCGACGGGCGGGCACGTCCATTGTCGCCGACGCGGCGCCGCGGTGTCCGGGCACCGGCGTCACGTCCCGGGCACCGGGATGCGGCGTCGCCGGACCGCTCGCGCGGTGCGCGGACCGCCGCCCGGCGGGCACCGCCCGGTCTCCCCGCCCCGCGGACCGGATCCGGCGCGGGTCGGCGGACGCGGCCGTGCCCCCGGACCACGGTGGTGGTCCGGGGGCACGGCCGTGTTACCCGCTCCCCAGCGGTGTCTCAGGCCCCGTGCGCCGGCTTCTTCCGGGGGCGACGGGATGCGGCCGCACCCGAGGCGGCGACGATCGGGGTCGCGGCGCTGGCGTGGGCGTCGTCGCGACGACGGCCGGCGCGGCCGCAGTTCTCGACGCCGGTCCGCGTGCCGGGCAGCGCCGAGGCGGAGCGGATCGCCCGCGGCGCCGGGACGACACCACGGTCGTCGGCGAGCTCACGGGCAGCGATGTGCAGCGACCGCAGCCGCTCCATCCGGTCGACGCCGGAGGTGGTGCCGGTGCCCTCGACTACCGGGGTGAACAGGTCCCCGCCGGTCCCGGCGCCGCCGCTGCGCATCCGGGCGACGGCCACCAGGTCCTCCGAGAGGTCGCTGTGCCCGGCGCCGTCGAAGTCGGCGGCCCGGGCCGCGGCCAGGCGCTCCAGCACCCAGCGGGCCGAACCGGCCGGGGCCGGGACGTCGATCTCGGCCGCGGCGGGCACGTCGGCGGGGTCGGCCTCGGGGCGGCGCGGTGCCCGGGTGGGCAGCGCGGGCGCCGGGACGGCGATCGGGTCGGCCGGAGCCGGCTCGGACGCCGGGGCGGTGGGCTCGGGCTCGGCGACCGGCGCGGACGGGGCCGCGACGGGCCGGACGAGCGGCATGGCCGCGGTGCGCGCGTCGTCGGCCGGGTCCTGCTCCGCAGGTGTGGTGGGCGTCCAGCCCGACGTCGTGGCGACGGCGGGGCCCGCCGAGCGGCGGCGGACCACCGGCAGCGCCTCGGTCACCGGCGGCACGTCGCCGGGCTCGTCCCCGGCCACCGGCCGGCCCGGGACGACCGGCTGCTCCCCGGTGCGGGGCCGAGCGGCGACCTGCTGCTCCCCGGGGCCGGGCCGAGCGGCGACCTGCTGCTCTCCGGCGCCGGGCCGAGCGGCGACCGGCTGCGGCCGGGCGGGCTGCGGCACGGCGGGCTGCGACGAGGCGGGCCGCTGCACGGCGCCCTGCTCGGACGACGAGCTCTGCTGCGTCGGCACGTTCTGCGCTGCGCCCTGGTGCGTCGGCGTGCCCTGGTGCGTCGGCGTGCCCTGGTGCATCGGTGCGCCCTGTGAAGGGGCACCCTGCGTCGGCGCGCCCTGCGCAGGTGCGCCGTGCGTCGGCGCGAACGCCCGCGACGGGGCGGGTTCCGGCGCCGTCCGCCGGGTAGCTGCAGCCGGGGCGGGGTCCGCGGCCGGTCCGGCCGACACAACGGGCAGCACCGAGGTCACCGGCTCGTCGGTGACCACCGCCAGCACGGAGGTCTCCGGGTCACGGCGCGCCGCGTCGTTGTCCACGACGCGACGGGCGGCGGGGACCGGGTCGGGGGCGACGACCGCCTCGACCGCCTCGGGGGCGGGCCGGGTACGGCCCCGCATCCACCGGCGCGCGGGACGTTCGACGAGCGAGTACAGCAGGTGTGCCACGGGCAGAGTCCCCACGAAGACGGTGAGCGCGATCAGATGCCCCGTCTCCCCGCCGCGGGGGAGGACACCGGAGTCGCTCAGGAACCAGAAGATCTCGAACATCGGGATGTGGACCAGGTAGAGGGCGTAGGAGATCCGCCCTCCGTGCACCACCGGGCCACGGGTCAGCAGGTGGTGCACCGGTCCGCGGTCGGCGAGCGCGAGTGCCCCGACCAGGATCGGGAAGGCGACGACGGCCAGGCCGTGCAGCCCGCCGCCGAGGACCGACCCCGCCAGCAGGACGAACGGGACCGCGGCGACGGTGAACGTCGCCGTCGTCGAGGCTGCGGAGCGGGTCCGCTCGGTGGTGCGCAGCCGCCGCACGGCCAGCATCGCCAGGACGCCCGCGGAGAACCCGCCGAGGACCCGGACCAGCCAGCTGTACGGGTAGTACGGCGACCCGACCACGAGGAACGCGGCCGCCATCGGTGCGGTGCAGAGCAGCGACCCTGCCGCCAGCACCGCGAACGGCAGGTTCCGCAGCCGGAAGAAGCCGAGGGCCAGCAGCGGGAACAGCAGGTAGGCGAGCCACTCGGCGCTGATCGACCACGTCGGGCCGACCCAGGACGCGCCGTCGAGGTACTGCTCGTCCCACATCTGTACGCCGAACAGCTGCTCCAACCACGCGCCGACGGTGAACGACGGCTGCACCGACTGGTAGACGACGTCGGTCGTCGACCCGAACACCAGCCGCGCCACGAGCCACACGCCGAAGAGGTGGAGGACCACCACGTAGGCGGGCCACATCCGCGCCGCACGGGCCCACACGAACCCGCCGGCCTCGCGCAGCCGCAGCCGCGGGCCCAGCTGGTCGAGGTAGGTCCAGGCGATCACGAAACCGCTCAGGACGAAGAAGAGGTCGACGCCGAGCGCGCCCTGCGTGATCAGCGGTCCGAGCCAGTCGTTCACCGTCTCCACACCCGCCATCGGGGTGAAGTGGAAGTGGAACGCGACGACCCAGAGCGCGGCGACGATCCGCAGACCGGTCAGCGCGAGCACCTCACCGCCGCCGTCTCCTCCACTTCGGACGGACGGAGCACCCTGTTCGGGCGCGGTGCCGCCGACGGCGGACGCGACGCCGGCCGGGTCGTCGGCCGTCGTGCGCGAATCGGTGCAGATGCTCACACCCGACCCAACGAGAGTCGATCACCACCGTCACCGGTGACACCCGAACAGTGCCCGATCGTCGCAGTTCATCACGCTGCGTCATGGAAACAGGGTGCAGTCGACCTTGAGCACCCAGCCGAGTGGACTAGGCCGACCGGTCCAACGGTGACGGGTCACGGGGGTGTCACGGATGATCACGGGGTGGCGTCTAGCCTCGTCCGGGTGCTGACCGCCGCAACGGAGGCCGATCCCCGCCCGGGATCGGGCTCCACCGACCGCCGGTCGCGTCCGACCGACCGCCTCCTCGCCGCCGCGCTGGGCCTGCTGTCGGCGGTGCTGGCGCTGGCGATCCCGTTCCTGCCGGTCGTGCAGAACACGGCGACCGTCACCTGGCCGAACGCCACGACCGGCACCGCGCCGCTGAACGCCCCGCTGGTCGCGTACCGGCCGGAGAGCCTGACCGCGACGATCGGCTGCGACGCGATCCGCAGCCTCGACGACCGGTCCCCCGGCCGCGCGACCGTCCTGTCCACGACGCCCACCGACGCCCCGGACGGCGACACGGTCGGTCTGCGCGTCGCCGTCGCCGACGGGGTGGTCACCCTCGACAACCGCGGCCAGCGCATCGCCACCGCGCCGCTCCCCCTGCCGGGCGGGCCCTGCGCCCTCACGTTCACCTCGGACTTCGACGCGACGACGGCGACGCTGGGCGGCGCCACGCTGTACGAGTTCGCCGGTGACGGCCGCCCGCAGCTCACCGGGATCCACTCCGACCTCGACGCGGGCCGTGACCCGATGGGCGGCACGAGCGTCCGGTTCGACACCGACAACCGCTACGACTCCGACGCCTCGACGCTCAAGCTCGTCGCGGGGGGCGTCGCGATCGTCGCGCTGTTCGGCGCGCTGTTCTTCCTGCGCCGGATCGACGACGCCGACGCCCGCCGCGTCGTGCACGGCCGCCGGCTGGCCCGGCGGCTGCGCGGGCAGGACGACCTGCGGGACGCCGTCGTCGTCGGCGTCCTGGTCGTGTGGGCCCTCATCGGGTCGATGACCAGCGACGACGGGTACATCCTCGACATCTCCCGGGGCAACGACACCGCCGGCTACATCGGCAACTACCACCGCTGGTTCGACGTCCCCGAGGCGCCGTTCGGCTGGTTCTACCAGCTGTACTCGCTGTGGAGCGGGGTCTCGGAGTCGGTGCTGTGGCTGCGGGTCCCGGCGCTGGCGATGGGCGTCGCGTCCTGGTTCCTGATCAGCCGGGCACTGCTGCCCCGCCTCGGCGCCCAGGTCCGGCGCAGCCGGTCCGCGGGATGGGCCGCGGCCGGGGTGTTCCTCTGCTTCTGGCTGCCGTTCAACAACGGGCTGCGCCCGGAGACGGTCGTCGTGATCGCGGCGCTGGTGTCGTTCGTGATGCTGGAGCGCGCGCTGGCCACCCGGCGGCTGCTGCCGGTCGCGGGGGCGCTCGTCGCGGGGGCGTTCGCCGTCGCGGCGACGCCGACCGGCCTCATCGCGCTGGCCCCGTTCCTGGCCGCGGCCCGCCCCCTGCTGCGGCTGTTCACCGAACGGATCCGCACCACCGGCTGGGCGGCGACCTTCGGGCCGCTGCTCGCGGCCGGGCTGATCGTGCTCACCGCCGTGTTCGGCGACCAGACCCTCGCCACCGTCGCCGAGGCCACCCGGGTCCGACAGGACATCGGCCCGAACCTGCCCTGGTACCAGGAGCTCGCCCGCTACGACCTGCTGTTCAGCGACAGCCGCGACGGCTCGCTGCAGCGTCGCTTCCCGGTCCTGCTGCTGTGGCTGTGCATGACCGTCTCGACGGTCGTGCTGCTGCGCCGGGGCCGCATCCCCGGCGCCGCACTCGGGTTCTCGCGGCGGCTGCTCGCGAGCACCGCGCTGTCGTTCGCCGTGCTGGCCCTCACCCCGACGAAGTGGACCCACCACTTCGGCGCGTTCGCCGCGCTCGCCTCGGGTGTCGCGGCGCTGGCCGCGCTCGCGACGAGCACCGGGGTCCTGCGCTCGCGACGCAACCAGGCGCTGTTCCTGGCCGCGGTGCTCGCGGTGACGGCGCTGGCGTTCCGCGGTCCGAACACCTGGTGGTACGTCTCGAACTGGGGCGTGCCGTGGTTCGACAAGCCGGTGTCGGTGAGCGGGATCCAGGCGACGACGGTGCTGCTGGTCCTGGCGTTCCTGTCGCTCGTCGTCGCCGGGGTGGAGCATCTGCGCTCGACCTCCGGGGTGCCGCGCCCGGTGCGACGGACCCTCGGTCGCCGGCGCGGCCGCATCGGCACCGTCCAGGCCGTCCGCCTCGGGTCGGCGCCGCTCGCGGTGATCTGCGCGCTCATGGTCCTGTTCCAGGTCGCCTCGATGGCCAAGGGCATGGAGAAGCAGGCCGGTTCGTACTCCCTGGGTGCCGACGTGCTGACCGACCCCACCGGGTCGCGCTGCGGGCTCGCCGGGCGCATCCAGGTGGAGACCGACCCGGCCGCGAACGTGCTGCCGACCGCGCCGGAACCGGCGGGCGTCGCGGACCCGGGCCCGCTGGCCGAGGGCTTCACGCCCGAGGGTCTGCCGCCGACCGGACCGGGATCACTGCGCGACAACACCGGCGACGGCGACGACCGCCCCGGCGTCACCGGCACCGGCCCGCTGGGCGGACCGGTCATGGGCAGCTGGTCGCCGGACCCGGAGAACGTCGGCGACTACCGCTCGGCGTGGCACACGCTGCCCGCCGCGGCCCGCGACGGCTCCGCACCGCTGGTCCTCGGCGTCGCCGGGACGATCGGCGGCGGCAACACCGTGACCCTGCAGTTCGCCCGCGACGGCGCCGTCGTCGACGAGATCGAGCCCGGCGGGGCCGTCAGCAGCACCTCGGACTACTCCGGCGGCGCCTCGGGCGGCCAGGCGTGGCGGGACCTGCGCGTCGACCTCGCGGGCCGGCCGGCCGCCGACGCCGACCGGGTGCGGGTGATCGTGTCCGACCGCGGCATCGGCACCGGGGCGTGGGTCGCCGTCGCGCAGCCCCGGGTGCCGCGGCTGACCCCGCTGACGACGATCGCCGCCCGCGGCACCGCGTACCTGGACTGGGCGACGTCGTTCGTGCATCCCTGTGTGACGCGCTTCGGCGTGCACCGGGGCATCGCCGACGTGCCGGTGTTCCGGATGCTCGCCGACCCGCAGCAGCGCACCGTCGCCGACGAGTGGGGCCGCAGCCGGTTCGGCGGCCCGCAGGGCTGGCTGGTCCGGACCGCCGCCCAGCGCTACGTCCCGACCTACCTACCCGGCGCCTGGGACTTCGACTGGGGCCAGATCCGGCTCGTCGAGCCCTACGACCCGCGGGCGGTCCCCGCCCCGGTGCAGGACGGCGAGCGGACCCTGTGGGGCTGGCAGCAGGTCGGGCAGGCCGGGGCACCCTCGCCGGACCCGACGCCACTGCCGGACTGAGGCCCCGGCAGACTTCGTCCTGTCCGATCCGAGATGTGAGGCGAGAGCGAGAGCGAGAGCCATGCTGGACACCGCCCGGCCCCTCCGCGGGGGCGAGCCCGCCCCGGCCGACGACACCGCCGGTGGGGCCCGCCCCGGACGGCTGGTCGTACAGCGTGGCCCCTTCACCGGGCCGACGCACCTGGTGCCCGAGGACCTCTACGCCGAGGTCCTGCGCGGCGCCGCCCGCCGCGAGCGGGGCCTGATCGAGCTGGTCCCGGCCACCCACGTCACCACCAACACCTACTGGGGGCGGCTGCACGCCACCTACTGGCAGCGCTGGACCGCGGTACCCGAGGTGCGGGTGTCCCTGCGCGCCGCGGGTCGCGGCCGGGTGTGGCTGATGGCCTCGGACACGAACAAGGTCGCCCGCGCCGTCGCCACCACGGGCGTCGACGGCGGCGGCGTCGTCGAGCTGACCGGGGCGATCGACCGCTTCGTCGACGGCGGCGGGCTCTGGCTGGAGTTCGCGACCGACACCGGCACGCTGACCGTGTCCGACGTCGAGTGGACGGTCGCGGTGCCCCGCCCGCCGCGGCCCACCTCGATCACGATCTGCACCCACAACCGCGTCGAGGACTGCCTGAACACGCTGCAGGCGCTGCTCGACGACCCGGCTGCGCTGGCCCGCGTGGCGACCGTCCGGGTGGTCGACCAGGGCAGCGACCCGCTGGAGTCGCGCGACCGGTTCGCGCCGCTGGCCGCGGCGTTCGGCGACCGGCTCGCCTACCAGCGCCAGCCCAACCTGGGCGGCGCGGGCGGCTTCACCCGCGGGCTCTACGAGGCGACCGCAGGCGACCCGGCCGACGACCACGACGTCCTGCTCATGGACGACGACGTGCTGCTCGACCCGGAGATCGTCGTCCGGCTGACCGGGTTCGCCGCGTGCACCACCGCGCCGACGATCGTCGGCGGGCAGATGCTGAACCTGCTCCACCCGGGGCACGTCCACATCACCGCCGAGTACGCCGTGCCCGAGAAGCTGCGGGTGGGCATGCCCGTCCCCGGCGCCCTGGAGGAGGGCTTCCTCCTCGGCCGCGACGAGCGGCTGCTGCCGATCGTGCAGGAGCAGCGGGTCGACACCGAGTACAACGGCTGGTGGTCCTGCCTGATCCCCGCACCGGTCGTGCGGGCCATCGGCTACCCGCTGCCGCTGTTCTTCCAGTGGGACGACGTCGAGTTCGGCTACCGCGCCCGCGAGCGCGGCTTCGCCACGGTGTCGCTGCCCGGTGCCGCCGTGTGGCACGCCGACTTCGGCTGGAAGGACTGGGACGAGTGGCACCGCTACTTCAACCAGCGCAACGGCCTGATCACCGCCGCCCTGCGCACCGGCTTCGACCGGCGCACGGTGACCACGACGATCGTCGAGCTGCTGGCCCAGTACCTGGTCGCGATGCAGTACGGGCTGGCGGCGACGCTGCTGACCGCCGTCGACGACTTCCTGCGCGGCCCCTCGGTGCTCGACGACGGCTCCGCCGCCGCGGCGGCGGAGATCCGCCGGATCCGGGCCGCCTACCCCGAGACGACGGCGGTGCCGCTGGCCCAGGCCGGGCTCGACGTGCGCGAGTCCGTCGTGCACCTGGCCGGGCACAAGCCGTCGAAGGTCGTGCGGACCTGGGTGAAGCGCGCCGTGCTGCAGGCCACCGGGCGGGTGCCGTTCCGCTCCGGGATGGTCCCGGCCGGTGAGGCGCACTGGTGGCACGTGTCGCTGTTCGAGCGCGCGATCGTCACCGACATGGCCGAGACCGGTGTCCGGATCCGGACCCGCGACCGGGAGCGGCTGCGCGAACTCACCACGCGCGGGGTGCAGACGGTGCGCCGGCTCTGGAACGAGGGCCCGCAGGCCGCCAGGGAGTGGAAGGCCGCCGAGCCGCGGCTCACCTCGCGGGAGACCTGGGCGCGGCTCTACGACGCCGGCTGAGCCCACCAGGCTCCGCGGCATCCACACCCCTCCGCAGGTGTCCACACCGGTCGTGACCGGTGTGGACGCCGGAGAACGGGTGTGGACACCGGCGACGGACGGGCGTGCGCCGCTCAGCCCAGGAAGTCCCGGCCGGTGTAGTCGCGGGTGGCCAGGGTCGGCAGCCGCTCCCACCCCCACCGCCGCTGGGTGCCCACGGTGAGGTCGTAGCCGTCGGTCGGGTGCTCGTAGCGCACCCGCTCGACGTGCGCCGGCGCGAACATGGCGCGCCCGGCCGGCGGGTCGAGCCGCGAGGGCAGCTCGTCGAAGGTCGCGGTGCGGTCGATGCCGGCGAGCGTCCCGCCGTTCGCCGCGAAGAACGCGGTGGACTCGGTCGCGCCCTCCAGATTGTCGCCGGTGCGCAGCCGCCACTGCGGGGCCTGCGCGATGCCGTGGCGTACCGCGATCTGGTCCTGGCAGGGCCACAGCACTGCCGAGGCCTGGTCGGCGAACACCGGGGCGTCGCCGAGCACCGCGCGGGCGGGCAGCTCGCGGGCGGGCAGCGGGGCGCCGACGGCGAGCCAGGTGTCCGGACCGTCCGTCCGGTCGTCGACGACGAGCCGGACCCGGTCGGCCGGGCCGGGCAGGTCGACCGCCACGTCCCGCCAGTCGCCGAGCTTCTCCCCGGGCAGGTCGACCGTGACCGCGCCCGCGCCGGTGTCGATCCGGACGCTCTGGTCGCTCCGCAGGTCCCCGGTCAGCGGCAGGAGCAGCCGCGTGGTCCCGGCCGGGACGGCGAACCAGCCGGCGTCGAGGGTGCCGGTGCCGGCGTCCTCGGTGTGCCAGACGGGGCCGGGGATCGACGGCCGGTCGGGCGGCGGGCCCTCCCGCATCACCCCGGTGAGGCGGGGCGGCGCGCTCGGGGGCGGGGGCGGGGACGTCGCCTCGTCGGGGACGGTGACGGCCAGTGCGTCGGCCAGCCCGCAGCCGTCGCCGGTCAGCATGGCCAGGTTCATCGAGGCCACCGACGCGCCGGGGGCCTGTTGCACCGGAGCCACGCCGAACACGACGAGCATCAGCGCGACGCCGCCCGCCGTGGCGACGCGCAGCACCGCCCGGTCCGGCCGGGGAGTCCGCCCCCGCCGCCCGGCCCACCACAGCGCGGCGGCGGCCACGAGCAGCCACAGCAGCGGGCTGCGCAGGTACAGCGGCCCGAGGTGCGGGGCCAGGACCTGCTGGTTGATCGGCGCGTCGAGGACCGAGTGGTTGCCGAAGGGCTGGCCCCAGTCGGAGAACGGGCGCCACAGGTTCGGCCCGGCGTAGACCACCGCGGCGACGACGCCGAGCACGGCCGTCCCCACCGCGACGAGCCGGAGCGGGGCGTGGCGCGGCAGCGGGCCGCGGGCGAGCGCGATGCCGAGCAGCAGCGTCGCGGGTGCGGCGACGGCACCGAAGTGGTTCACCCACTTGGTCGGGCTGACCGCGACGGCGACGAGGCCGAGCGCGGTCGCCGCGAGCGCGAACCCGAGTGCCCGGCCGAGCGGGCCGCCGGTGCCGCGCCGCGTCGCGAGCCGCACCGCGCCCAGCGCGAGGACGGCGACGGTCAGCAGGACCGGCAGGCGTCGCCCCCAGGTGCCCTGGTCGTCGGGGCCGAGCAGGTTCGCGTAGTGGACGAACTCGGAGTACCACTGGTACTGGAAGTAGTACCAGCGGTGCACGGCGACGGACTCGCGCACGTCGGCGAGGCTCTGGTCGGCCAGCCCGAGCGGTACGACGGCGCTCGCGGCGGCGAACGCGACAGCGACCGTCGCGAGCCGGGTCGCCCACCGCGCGTGCACGAGGTGCCACCACACCAGCGGCAGCGCGAGCAGCAACGGCACCGCGGCGACCAGCGCGGTCGGCGCGGTCGTCATCCCCACCACCGCGACGACGACGGCCGGCGCCAGCAGCCCGACCGCCCCGGTGCGGCAGGCGGCGGCGACGAGCAGCAGCACCCCGGCGGCGGCCGCGGTCCCGGCGGGCTCGGGGCGCAGGGAGATGCCGTAGGGCAGGAACCAGGCCAGGTGCGCGACGGCGAGCGCGGCGACCACCCCGGGCCGGACCCCGACCCGACCCGCGAGCGCGGCGAGGGTGTACCGCAGCAGCACCCAGGTCAGCAGGCCCAGCACGACCGGCACCACGCGCAGCGGTCCGAGGCCCCAGCCGACCAGCGACCCCCACCACTGCAGCAGGTACTGGCTGGTCGTGAACGGTGCCTCGGTGACGTCGAACTGGTAGATCGCGTTGCCGATCGTCCCGGTCTCCGCACCCTGGCGGGCCATCAGCGCGTACCAGGAGTCGTCGATGTTGAGCGGCCCGAGCACCGCCCAGGCGCAGCTCACGACGAGCACGACGAGGTCGGCGACCCCCGGGCGGACCGGCGCGTCGAACACCCGGCGGGTGCCGGTCCAGGTCCGCACGGCGACGGCGAGGGTGGCGGCCAGGGCGAGCAGGTGCGCGACCAGCAGCGCCACCTTCAGCGGCGACGGCGACGACGCGTAGCGCGCATCGGTGTACAGGGTGACCGCGAGCCCGGCCGCGGCGGGCCCGGTGACGTCGGTGGCGAGCTCGGCGACCTGCGGCGGGGCGACGTCGAGGCGCTCGGCGAGGACCGCCCCGTCGCGGGTGACGACGGTGCCGCCGTCGGCGGAGGTCACCTCGAACACACAGCCCGACGCGGCGGGTGCGGTGGCGAGCACCCGGTCGCCGGTGCGCAGCGTGAGCGTCCCGCCGGACACGCTCGCGACGAAGCCCGGCGCCGTCACCGGGTTCTCCTGCGCGGCGGGCATCGTCCGCAGCACGTCGCCCTCGCCGAGAGCGGCCGCCGCGGCGCACGGGACGGTCGCGGAGAACTCCAGCGGCCGGTACGGCGCGAGCGGCAGCACCGTGCTCTCCGGTGCCTGGCCGGCCCGGGGCCAGGTGACGACCGGGTCCTCGGCGTCGACCGGGGCGAGCGCGGCGGCGAGGCCGAGCAGACAGGTGACGACGCCGAGCAGGAGCAGCAGCGGCCCCCGGCGGGCGGGGCTCACTCGAAGATCTGCTTCCAACCGTCCTTGCCGGTCAGCACGGGCGCCGCCGCCCGGTAACGGGCGCGCAGGCCCTCCCAGTCCGCGGCGACGGCGCGGTGCAGCCGGAACGACTCCGCGACCATCTCCTTGAACATCGCCGGGTCACGACGGCGGAAGGTGACCCCGCGGCCGTCCGGGGTGGACACCGTCGCGGAGTCCAGGCCGGCCAGCACGAACCACTGGGCGTTGCGCCACGGCACGTTGCGCTGCGGGCGCTCGCGCAGCGCCGGGTCCGGGGTGCGCAGGTTGCGCAGCACCCCGCGGGCGAGACCGACCGCGGCCTTCGCCCGGCCCACCGGGGGCTTCGGGAACAGCTGCGCGCCGAGCGCGTCGAGCTCGGCCGGCGGCACCTCGGTGGCGGACTCGAGCGGGCGGCCGTCGTCGTACTGCGCGCGCAGGGCCCGGATCTCGTCGAGCACCACGGGCAGCTTCGGGAACAGCGCCTCGGGGCCCGCGAGAAAGTCGGTGAAGCCCTTGATCTGCAGCGCGACCGCCGAGTACTCCATGAGCATCAGGTGGCGCAGGGTGCGCTTGAAGGTCTCCTTCAGCATCGCGCGCGGGTCGTCGGGGCCGTGCAGGGCCGCGGCGACGAGCCGGTTGCGGTAGTGGAAGTAGGCCTGCCAGTCCGAGGAGTCGTCCTTCTCGATGAAGGACATGTGCCAGATCGCGACGCCCGGGACGGTCGCGGTGCGGAAGCCGGCGGCGCGGGCCCGCAGGCCGTACTCGGCGTCGTCCCACTTGATGAACAGCGGCAGCGGCAGGCCCAGCTGCTCCGCGGCGCGGCGCGGGATCAGGCACATCCACCAGGCGTTGTAGTCGACGTCGACGCGGCGGTGCAGCCAGCGGGTCTGGCGCAGGGTGCGGGCGGCGAGGTCGTGGTGGGCCTCGGTCTCCGGGGCGGGGCGCCACAGGAACTGGTTGCGGTCGACGACCTCGCCCATCGTGGACAGCTGCGAGCGCGCCTGCAGCGACAGCATCTGCCCGCCGACGAGCATCGGCTCGCGGGCGAACCGGCTGAACGCGATCGCGCGCAGCACCGACTCGGGCTCCAGCAGGATGTCGTCGTCCATGTAGAGGATCTGCTCGCAGTCGATCCCGCCCGCGTGCGGGCCGGTGCCGTGCAGGACCTCGTACATGATCCGGGCGTAGCCGCCGGAGCCGCCCAGGTTGGGCTGGTCGATGATCCGCAGCCGGTCCCCGAGCGCGGCCGCGGCCTGCTCGTAGCCGGCCTCGTCGCGGACCTTGCGGGTGCCCTGGTCCGGGAGGATCACCGCGGTGATCGCGTCCCGCACCTGCGGGTCGGAACCGAGCGCGGTGAGGGTGGCGACGCAGTCGGCGGGCCGGTTGAACGTCGGCATCCCGACGACGACGGCCGCGCGCCCCGGCGCGTCGTGCGGGGCGTGCCAGCCGCCGCCGTGCAGGGTGAGGTCGGCGTCGTCGGTGGACAGGTCGAACCAGTACCAGCCGCCGTCCTCGAAGGGGCGCAGGTCCAGCTCGAGGGTGACCCGGCGACGGCCCTCGACGACCTCACCCGCGACGACGATCTGCGACCCGTCGGCCTTGGTCCGGTACACGTCGACGCGGCCCGAGCCCTCCAGGTCCAGCCGCAGCTCGATGCTGGTGAGCGTCGACCAGGCCCGCCAGTAGCCCGCGGCGAAGGCGTTGAAGTAGGCGCCGAAGGAGACCTCGGTGGCCGCGGGGACGGTGGCGCCGGTGCGGTCGAGGATGCGGGTGCGGCGGCCGCCGATGGTCGACACGGTCAGCGAGAGCGGACGCGCGCGCTCGTCGGCGAGCGGCTCGACCGGGGTGAGCGTGGTGCCGGGGCGCTCGTCGAGGTAGAGCGCGCGGACGGCGGTGGGGTCGGCGGGCCTGGGCAGGACCACCCGCTGCAGCAGCGTCTCGCCGCTGGTCGTGGCCGGGGTGGTGGGGGACACCTGACCTCGCTGGTCCGTCGTGGTCATCGCAGGAGCTGCCTCTGTCGTCGCGGGGGCGCTGGGGTCCCGGGCGGCGGCGCTGCCGGTCCGCCCGGGTCCGGGTGGAGTCGTGCGCGAGCGTAGCCGCGCACGGTGCGGGAGCCGGGAGGCGGGCGGGCGCGGCGGGTGAGCGGTGTGGATCGTCCGGGTCACCGACCGTGCCGGACCGGCGACATGGACGGACCGGCCCTGCGCGCGGAGGCCGCCGCCGTGCTGCGCTCCCGCGGTGCGCGGTTCGGGTTCGTCCACGGCAGCCGGGCGGTGGGCGGCCGGGCGCGGGTGGCCCGGTTGCTCCGGTCGGTGGCGGCGCGGCTCTGAGTCACCAGGCCGCGTCGAGGATCTCCCGCACGTCGTCCTCGGTCGGTGTCCGCGGCGCGTTGGCCGTCACCGGGTCCACGACGGCGGCGGCCGCCAGCACCGGCAGCAGCTCCCGGTCCACGCCGAGCTCGTGGAGCGGGCGCCGGACACCGATGCCCTCGACGAGCGCGGCGATCCCGGCCACGGCGTCGCCGGTCCCCAGCGCGGCTCCGGCCCGGGAGTACGCCTGCGCCGCGGCGTCGGCGCTCCAGCGCATGACCTGCTCGTTCACCGACGCGAGCGCGATCCCGTGCGGGGTGCCCGTGTGCGCGGTGACCGCGTGCGCGATGCCGTGGACCAGACCGAGCCCGGAGACGGTCAGCGCCTGGCCCGCCAGGTGCGCGCCGAGCAGCAGCTGCGCGCGGGCCTCCAAGTCGGTGCCGTCGTCGACGGCGACGGGCAGCCACCGGCCCACCAGCGCGACGGCCTGCGCCGCGGCGGCGTCGGAGACCGGGTTGGCGCCGCGGGAGGCGAGCGACTCGACGCCGTGGACGAGCGCGTCGAAGCCGGTCGCGGCCGTCGCCGCGGGTGGCAGGCCGACGGTCAGCTCCGGGTCGAGGACGGCGACGCGGGGCCGGACCGAGGCGTGGCCCAGGTAGACCTTCCGCTTGGCGCAGGTGTCCTCGACGACGCCGAACCCGTTGGTCTCCGCGCCCGTCCCGGCCGTGGTGGGGACCGCGACCAGCGGCAGCCCGGAGGTCGGGGAGGACCACAGGTCGTCGGTGGCGCGGGCGCCGTGGTGGGTGGCGAGCAGCGCGATGCCCTTGGCCGCGTCGAGCACCGAGCCGCCGCCGATCGCGACGACCACGCAGGAGCCGAACGCGCGCAGCGTCGTCGCGCCGTGCTCGACGGCCGTCGTCGACGGGTTGGGGCCGATGCCGTCGAACACCTCGGTCCGCAGCCCGGCCGCGGTGAGGTCGCCGACGACCCGGTCGACGATGCCGGTGGCGCGCAGCCCCGCGTCGGTGACGACGAACGCCGCCGCTCCGCCGAGGCCGTCGACCAGCGCGGGGACCCGGGCGACCGCGCCGGGACCGAACTCCAGGGCGCAGGTCGCCTCGACCGTGAACCCGTTCACCGGACCCGCCACCGTGCGATCGCCTCCTCGTCGAGGGTGAACCCGAGGCCGGGGGTGCTCGGGACCGCCAGCATGCCGTCGTCGCCGACGGTCAGGGGCTGCGCCAGTGGGAAGTCGCGACGCGCCGGTGTCCAGTCCGGCGGGTCGTAGGGGAACTCGAAGTACGGTCCGCCGCCGACGCCGGCGCTGACGTGCAGGTTCGCGAGCACGCCGATCCCGTTGGTCCAGCTGTGCGGGGTGAACGCGCGGTGGCGCAGCAACGCGAGCTCGGCCAGCGTGCGGACCCGGCTCATCCCGGCCGCCAGGACGACGTCGGGCTGGTACACGTCGAGCGCGTCGCCGTCGAGCAGGCGCAGCAGCTCGCCGAACGAGCGCTGCATCTCCCCCGCCGCGATCCGCAGTCCCGGGTTGTCGGCGCGCAGGGTGCGCATGCCGTCGGCGTCGGCGTAGGGCAGGGGCTCCTCGACCCAGAACACGTCCAGCTCGGCGAGCCGCCGGACGAGGCGCCGGGTCGCGGCGAGGTCGGTGGCGGGGGCGACGTCGCCGGCCATCCGCCACGCCTGGTTGAGGTCCACCATGATCGCGAAATCCGTGCCGAGCGCCTCCCGCACCGCGGCGACGGCGGCGACGCCCTCGTCGGCGCGGTCCCGGTCGACCCGGATCTTGACCGCGCGGAAGCCCTCCTCGGCGACCCGGTGCGCCACCTCGGCGCGCTCGGCGGGCGGGCGCAGCACGCAGAACGACGCGTAGGCGGGGACGGCCTCGTACGTGCCGCCGAACAGGGTCGCGACGGGCAGGCCCGCGACCTTGCCCGCGAGGTCCCACAGCGCCGCCTCCAGTGGCCAGTAGTGACCGCCGTGCAGCGCGCAGGTCTCGATCGCGCGGACGTGCCGGGCGATCGCGAGCGGGTCGGTGCCGACGAAGAGGTGCCGGTAGGCGTCGAAGCCGTCCATCGTGTCGCCGGAACCGATGCCGACGACGCCGTCGTCGGTGTGGACGCGGACGATCGTCGCGTCGAACACGGTGCGGGGATCGGGGTCCCAGGCGGCGCGCAGCGGCGGGTCCAGCGGGAGCCGAACCCGGTCCAGCGTGATGTCGGTGATCTTCATCAGGTTCGGGATCGTGTCGGGAGCTGGTTCCGGCTCGGGGCGCGATCGGGGGCGGTGCGCCCCGAGCCGGTTGAGCGCAGAATCTCCGACGGCCGCGCGGCCGCGCCAGGTCCGGCCGGGAATCGAGATCATCGTTGCGCTCAGGGCAACCGGTACTAGCGTGGCCGGGGTGCACAACGGCTACGGGCTCGGCCGCGACGTCGCGCTGCTGGAGGCACTGGCGTCGGACGAGGCCGTGCGCACCGACGGGCTGGGCGTCACCGCCGTCGCCCGGCTGACCGGGCGGGAGAAGAGCCAGGTCTCGCGCGCGCTGCGGGCCCTCGCCGACGCGGGACTGGTCGAGCGGGACGAGGACACGCTCGTCTACCGGCTGGGATGGCGGCTGTTCTCCCTGGCCGCGCGGGGGACGGACAGCCGGCTGACGGCCGTCGCCGAACCGGTGATGCACCGGCTGGCCGCCGCGACCGAGGAGACCGTGCACCTGTGCGTGCTGCGCGACGACGCGCTGCTGACGGCGCGGACGGTGTCCGGGCACTCGTTCCGCACGACCGGCTGGGAGGGCAGGCGCGCGCCGCTGCCGTGCACCTCGGCGGGCCGGGTGCTGCTCTCCGACGCCACCCCCGACGAGCTGTTCGTACGCTTCGGCGCCGTCGAGGACCTGGTGCCGGACTACCCGCGCTCGCGGGTGCGGACGGTCCCGCAGCTGTGGCGCGCGATCCGGGAGGCCGCCGAGCACGGCTGGGCCGAGTCGCACGAGGAGTTCGAGCCGGGCGTGGCCGGGGTGTCGGCACCGGTGCGCGACTTCCGCGGCCGGGTGGTCGCCGCACTCAACGTGTCCGGGCCGGTCACGCGCCTGGACGGCCGGTTCGACGAGGTGGGCCGGGCGACCGCGGCCGCCGCCGCGGCGGTGTCGGCGGAGCTGGGGTGGACACCGGGCTCCCGTCCCGGACACCACCGGTGAACGCTCAGGGCCGGCGGGGCCCGGTCGAGCCCCGGACCACCAGGTCGGTGGGCAGGACCACGGGGTCCTTCCGGACGGGGCCCGGCAGCAGCATCGACGCGGCCGCCCGGCCCTTCTCCCGGTGCGGCTGCCGGACGGTCGTCAGTGCCGGCCGCGCGAGGGCCGCGCCCGGGACGTCGTCGAAACCGACCACCGACAGGTCCCCCGGCACGTCCAGCCCGAGCGACAGGGCCGCGTCGAGCACTCCGAGGGCGAGCTCGTCGCTCATCGCCAGCACCGCGGTCGGCCGGGGGTCGCGCGCGAGCAGCGCGTGGGCGGCCCGCCGGCCCGCGTCCCGGCCGTAGGGGGCCCGCTCCTCCACGACCGCCGCGTCGTGACCGAGGCCGGCCTCGGCGAGCGCGTCCCGGTACCCGGCCAGCCGTCGACGGGTGCCCAGGAAGTGGGCGGTGGCCTCCCGCTCGGGCGACGGCCGACCCTCCCACCCGTCGGGGTGCATCGGCATGGCGACGACGCCGAACCGGCGGTGCCCGAGGTCAAGCAGGTGACGTGCGGCGGCCCGGGCCGCGGTCCGGTCGTCGATGCCCACGTGCCCGGCGCCGTCGTGCGTGGGGCCGTCCACGACGACGAACGGGAGCCTGCGTTCCCGGATCGTCTCCAGCGCGGCCCCGTCGGGCAGGTCGCAGTAGCAGATGACCCCGTCCACCAGGGCGACCCGCGCGATCGGCCCGCTCGGGCCGGGGATCAGGACCAGCGCGGAGTCCTGCTGCCCGCAGACCTCGCTGATGCCCTGCAGCAACAGGGAGGCCGCGGGGTCGGCGAAGGTGAACGACATCGGGTCCTCCAGGACGACGCCGATCGCCGCGATCCGCCCCCGCGCGAGGGTCGCCGCGACCGGGTCCGGCCCGGCGTAGCCCAGCTCGTGGGCGGTGCGGAGCACCTGTGCCCGCAGCTGGGCACTGAGCCTGTCCGGCCGGTTGTAGGCGTTCGACACCGTCGCCCGGGAGACACCGAGCGCCTCGGCGATCGTTGCCAGCGTGACCCGGCCGGCCCCCGTCTCGTTCCTGCCCACCCGACCAGTCTCCCGCGTGCGGTCCGCCCGACCCGGACGGGTCCCATGAGGTGAAGCGGTTCACTTCCCGATTCACCAGGAGGGCCGCGGCCTCTTGTGATCCGTAAGGTTAACCGGTTTAGTAGACGAATGCGATGGTGGCGACGGAGCACGACGACACCGACCGGGACCGCCGCGTCGGACGACGACCGGGAAGCCCGGATCCGGCGACGGCTGCACGCGGTCGAGACCGAGCGGCTCGAGATCCTGCTGGACGAACGGGTCCCGGGCCGCCGGCACCGGCTCGACGCGCTGGCCCTCGCCCGCGCCGACCTGCTCGACGACCTCACGGCACTGGGGGCCGACCCGCCCCCGGCGGCCGTCAGTCAGCGGACACCGTGCCCGGAGGCGGACAGCTGCCGATGACCCCCGGGCCACCCGGCCGGGCGATCAGTCCTCCGAGTCGGTGCCCGCCAGCGGGCGTCCCTCGGTGAAGTGCGGGACGAGCCGGTTCTCGTACATCGTCAGCGCCGATCCGATGGCCATGTGCATGTCGAGGTACTTGTAGGTCCCGAGCCGCCCGCCGAACAGCACGTTCCGGTTCGCGGTCTCCTTGCGCGCCAGCTCGCGGTAGCGCTCCAGCTTCGCCCGGTCGTCGGGGGTGTTGATCGGGTAGTACGGCTCGTCCCCGGACTCGGCGAAGCGCGAGTACTCGCGCACGATCACCGTCTTGTCCTTCGGGTAGTCCCGCTCCGGGTGCATGTGCCGGAACTCGAGGATGCGGGTGAAGGGGACCTCGGCGTCGTTGTAGTTGATCACCGAGGTGCCCTGGAAGTCGCCGGTCGGCTCGACCGACATCTCGAAGTCCAGGGTGCGCCAGCCGAGCTCGCCCTCGGCGTGGTCGAAGTAGCGGTCCAGCGGGCCGGTGTAGACGACCGGGACGTCGGCGGGCAGCTGCTCGCGCACCGCGAAGAAGTCGGTGTCGAGGACGACGTCGATGTTGTCGTGCGCCGCCATCCGCTCCAGCCACGCGGTGTAGCCGTCGGTCGGCAGTCCCTCGTGGGTGTCGTTGAAGTACCGGTTGTCGTAGGTGTAGCGGACCGGGAGCCGGGTGATGATCGAGGCGTCCAGCTCGGTGGGGTCGGTCTGCCACTGCTTGGCGGTGTACCCCTTGACGAAGGCCTCGTAGAGCGGGCGGCCGACCAGCGAGATCGCCTTCTCCTCCAGGTTCGTCGCCTGCCCGGTCTCGACCTCGGAGGACTGCTCGGCGATCAGCGCGCGCGCCTGGTCCGGGGTGTGCGCCTTCCCGAAGAACTGGTTGATCAGCGCGAGGTTCATCGGGAACGCGTAGACCTGCTCGCCGACCCGGGCGAACACGCGGTGCTGGTAGTTCGTGAAGCTCGTGAACCGGTTGACGTAGGCCCACACGCGCTCGTTCGAGGTGTGGAACAGGTGCGCGCCGTACCGGTGGATCTCGATGCCGGTCTCCGGCTCGGCCTCGGAGTAGGCGTTGCCCCCGATGTGGTTCCGGCGCTCCAGGACCAGGACGCGCTTGCCGAGGCCCTCGGCGACCCGCTCGGCCACCGTGAGTCCGAAGAACCCGGACCCGACGACGATCAGGTCGTAGCTGCTCAGGTCGTAACCGTTCAGGTCGGCACTGTCGACGCTCACGGCCATCAAGGGTAGGGCAGGCGTGATCCGGGGCACCCGGCGGCTTCGGTACCCTCGCAGGCAGGTCGGAGAAGCGGACGTATCCGGCACCGTCGTGGCCCGAGGAGAAGATGGCGTGAGCTGGTCGTCCGCCATCCCCCTGGTGGTCCTGGCCGCCGCCTGGGTCACGCTCCCGGGCCTGGTGGTCGGCCTCGCCGCCGGTCTGCGCGGGATCGCCGCCTGGGGCGCGGCCCCGATGCTGTCGGTCGGCGTGATCGCCGGTTCCGCGGTCGGCGCGAGCATGCTGGGCGTGCCCTGGAGCGGGGCCGCCCCGGCCATCGCGGCGGCGGCGTTCGCGCTGCTCGTGGTCGGTGTGCGACGGCTGGTGCTCGGCCTCCCGCTGCTGCCGCGACCCACCGTGGTGCGGGCCGCGGCGGCGGAGTCGGTCCGGACGCTGCTCCGCGGTGGACCCGACCGGCGCTGGACCGGGCTCGCGGCACTGACCGGGGTGGTGACCGCCGGCGCGCTGGGGTTCAGCGCGGCCGTCCGCGGGATGGCCCGGCCCGACGCGCTGTCGCAGACGTTCGACGCGAACTTCCACTACAACGCCGTCGCCCGGATCCTCGGGACGCACGACGCCTCGTCGCTCACCGTCGGCGGCCTGGTCAACTCCCCCGGCTTCTACCCCGCGGCCTGGCACGACGTCGTCTCGCTGGTGGCGCCGCTGGCCCCCGGCCCCGGCGAGATCGTCGTCGCGTCGAACGTGGTCGCGCTGGTCACCACGCTGCTGGTCTGGCCGCTGTCGATGCTGTTCCTCGTGCGGACGCTCGTCGGGCGCTCGGCCGGTGCGGCGCTCGCCGCCCCGGTGCTGGCGCTCGGCTTCGTCGCGTTCCCGTGGACGCTGGTCACCTACGGCGCGCTGTGGCCGAACCTGCTGGGCGTCTCGCTGGTCCCGGCCGCGCTGGCGGCGACGGCGCTCGCCGCGCGTCCGGGACTCGGGCCGGACCCAGTGTCCCCCGCCCGGCCGGGCCCGTTCCCCCCGGGGCGGGTGGCGCGCTGGTTCCCGGCGGTGGCCGCCATCGTCGCGCTGGGGTTCGCCCACCCGAACGCGTTGTTCGGCGCGGTGGTCGTCGCGGTGCCGCCGATCCTGTGGGGACTCGTGGGCGCGGTGCGCCGCGGGCTGCGCGGCGGCACGTGGCCGACCGTGCGCGCGGCCACGGCGGTGCCGGTCGTACTCGCCGCGCTCGGCGGCGTCGGCTGGTTCATGTTCGCCTCCCCCGCCCTCGACGGGATCCGCGGCTACTACTGGGAACCGGAGTTCTCGGTCACCGACGCCGTGTGGAACGCGGTGCTGCACAGCCCCGAGGACAACGCCCCGGCCTGGTCGATCGCGGTGCTCACGGTGGCCGGCGCGGTGTGGGCGCTGCGCCGGGCCCGGACGTCCTGGCTGGTCCCGGCGCACCTGATGGTCTGCACGCTCTACGTCGTCGGCGCCACCACGTGGTCCTCGGTGTGGACCGGGGTCTGGTACAACGACTCGCCCCGGATCGCGGCGCTCGTCCCGGTCACCGCGGCCCCGCTCGCCGCGCTCGGACTGGTCGCGCTGTGCTCGCTGGCCCGGAGCCTCGCCTGCCTGGTCCGCGACCGCCTCACCCGGGCCGCACCCGCCGTCGCCGGGCTGCCCCGGCCGCGGGCCGCGGTGCTCGTCGCGATCGGCGTGATCGCGGTCGTCGTCACCTCGGGTGGACTCTACCAGCGCTCGCACGTCGACTCGCTCGCCGCGATCTACCAGACGCCGGAGGAGGTACTGGTCGGCCCGGAGCAGGCGCAGTTCCTGCGCGAGGCGGGTGAGCTGCTGCCCTCGGACGCGGTGGTGGCGCAGAACCCGTGGGCCGGTACCGCGATGCTGTGGCCGCTCACCGACCGGCAGGTGCTGTTCCCGCACCTCACCGGGGTGTGGTCGCCGGACCAGCAGGTCATCGCCGAGCGGCTGCGCGACGCGTCGAACGACCCCGCGGTGTGCGCGGCCGTCGCCGAGACCGGGACCGGGTACGTGATCACGGCGCCGCCGACGTTCTGGCAGCCGGACCCGCTGGCGCTGCAGTGGCCCGGCCTCGACGACCTCGCCGACGCCGACGGGTTCGAGCTGCTCGCCCGCGACGGCGACAACGCGCTCTGGCGCATCACCGCCTGCGACGCCGGCCGGGTCGTCGGCTCCTGATCACCCGGTCGGGCACGGGACCGGCAGGGCCGCACGGCCGCCGGTAGTCTCCGAGACCGGCCAGCGCCGGGAATCGGGTCCGGTGGGTCGTCGACGGCTCCGGGACCGGCGCCGGGAGAGGAGCCGCGACCTCGATGGCCGGACCCACCTGGCTGTCCGCGCTGCCCACCGCGCTCGTCGCGGTGTTCTGGGTGGTCGGGCCCGGTCTGCTCGTGCTGCGGGCGTGCGGGGTCCGGGGCGTCACGGCATGGGGTCTCGCACCGGTCGTGTCGACCGCGGTGATCTCGTCCACGGCCGTGCTGGGCACCCTCGCCGGGGTGCGCTGGGGGCCGTGGGTGCCGCTGGGCGTCGCGGTCGTGCTCGCACTGCTCGGCGGTCTGTTCCGGGTCTTCGTCGCCCGGCGCCCGCCCGGCAGCGCGCTGCACCGTGGCTGGCGGACGGCGCTGCGGTCGTGGGCCCCGGGCCGGCGGCTCCGGGCCGCGCTGGACCGCGTCCGCACCCCGAGGGGCCGGTTCGCCAAGCGCCCCGAACCGATGACGGCCGCGATGCCCCAGGTGTGGCGGACCTCGGCCCAGCGGGCGGGCGCCGACGGCCGCCGGGCGGGGATCGCCGCCGCGGCGGGCGTCGTCGTCGCGGCCGGGCTGGCGTGGTGGACGGTGGTGCTCGGCTTCGGCCCGGTGGACGGCCTGTCCTCGACCTACGACGGCGTCTTCCACTACAACGCCGTCGCCCACATCCTGCAGTCCGGCGACGCGTCGTCGCTGACGCTGGGGTCGCTGACGAACCCGTCGTCGGCGGTGGCGCTGTACCCGGCGGGCTGGCACGACCTGGTGTCGCTGGTCGCGATGCTGTCCGGCAGCGGGGTCCCGGTCGCGACCAACCTGACGGCCTGGGTCGTGGCGGGGGTGGTGTTCCCGCTGTCCGTGGCGGCGCTGACCCGTCAGGTCATGGGCCCCTCGTCCGGTGCCGCGCTGGCCGCGCCGGTGCTCGCGACCGGGTTCACCGCGCTGCCGTGGGCGCTCATGTCGTTCGGGGTGCTGTGGCCGAACCTGCTCGGGGTGGCGCTGCTGCCCGGGTACCTGACGCTGCTGCTGGCCGTCGTCGGGGTGGCCGAGCGCAGCGTGATCGGCGCGGGCGGGGCGGCGTTCACCCTGGTCCTGACACTCCCC
This sequence comes from Pseudonocardia sp. Ae717_Ps2, assembly GCF_001932475.1. NCBI lineage: Bacteria > Bacillati > Actinomycetota > Actinomycetes > Pseudonocardiales > Pseudonocardiaceae > Pseudonocardia > Pseudonocardia sp. Ae717_Ps2. The sequence goes on along the minus strand of NZ_MCIS01000001.1, from coordinate 5,988,544 downwards.
GCGCTCGGTCTCGCCCACCCGAACGCGTTGTTCAGCCTCGCGGTGCTCGGCCTCTTCCCGGTGCTGTGGGGCATCGGCGTGCTCGCCCGGCGACGGCTGCTCACCCGCCGGTTCTGGCAGCCGGTGCTGGCCGCGGTCGGCGTCGCCGGGATCGTCGCCGCCGTCCTGTGGTTCATGACGGCCTCGCCGCTGACCGCCGGGGTCCGCAGCTTCGACTGGCCCGCGTTCACCGACGTGCCGACGGCGATCGGGCAGGTGCTGTTCAACTCCCCCAACGGCCGTCCCGAGCTCGTCGTGCTGTCGGTGCTGGTCGTCGTCGGCGCGGTGGCCGCGCTGCGGCACGTCGCGACCTCGTGGCTGGTACCCGCGCACCTCGCCTCCGGCGCGCTCTACGTGCTGGCCGCGGCCGACGACGGGAAGACCTCCGCCGCCCTCACCGGTGCCTGGTACAACGACTCCTACCGGCTGGCGGCGATGGTGCCCGTCACCGGGGCCGTGCTGGCCGTGGTCGGGCTGTGCGCCCTCGCGTCGGTCCTGCGCCACGTGCTGCTGCGGATCCCGCGCACCGCGACCCTGGCGCGGCGCCGGGTGGTCGCGCCCGCGCTCGCGGCGGCGCTGCTCGCGGTCGTCGTCGCCACGACCGGCGGGATGTCGGTGGCGACGCACGCCGACGTCCTGGCCGGGCCGTACCAGCAGCCCTCCGACCCGCTCCTCGAACCGGGGCAGCGCGAGTTCCTCGACGAGGTCGGCCGGATCGTCGGCCCCGACGACGTCGTGGCCGCGGACCCGTTCACCGGCGACGCACTGCTGTTCCCGCTGACCGGCCGCCGGGTCCTGTTCCCGCACCTCATCGGCAACTGGACCCCGGAGCAGACACTGCTGGCGACGCGGTTCCGCGACGTCGGGACCGACCCGGCCGTCTGCACGGCGGCCGCCGACCTGGGCGTCGACTGGCTGTTGACGGGGCCGATCACGTTCTGGCCGAACCACGGCGGCGCCCGCTGGTACCCGGGTCTGCACGACATCGCACCGGTGCCCGGGTTCGAGCTCGTCGCGACGGGCGGAGGCCAGGAACTCTGGCGGCTGACGGCCTGCACACCGGGCGCGCCGGCCACCCCGCAGGCCCAGGCGTTCGCCCCGCCCGGTCCCGACGCCCCGTCCCCGTCCCCGTACGGTGGGTGACCCCCCGACGCCCTCGACGGAGCCCACGTGACCGAACTCCCCGAGTACGAACGCTCCCTGCGGATGGTCGAGCGCCGCAGGCTCGCGACCGGCTTCGCGAAGCAGATCGCCATCACCACCGAACCCGCTCTCGACGTGCCGTTCCGTGACGCACGGGTGGTCGATCTCGGCTGCGGGTACGGCTACACCGCACTCGAGCTCGCGGGCCTGTGCCGGGAGGTCGTCGGCATCGAGCCGAACGGTGCTCTGGCCGCCGAGGCGACCCGCCTGGCCGCCGAGGGCGGCCGCGAGAACTTCACGTTCCGTGTCCAGGGCATCGGCGACTTCGGCCACGGCGACGACGCCGGGGCCTTCGACGTGGCCGTGCTCGACAACGTCCTGGAGCACCTCGACGACCAGCCCGACGCGCTGGAGCGGATCGCGTCCTGCCTGCGGCCCGGCGGCGTCGCCTACATCCTGGTGCCGAACCGGTGGTGGCCGATCGAGGCGCACTACTCGCTGCCGTTCCTCGCGTGGCTGCCGCTGCCGCTGGCGACCCGCTACCTGCGCTGGTCGGGACGCGGCAGCGACTACACCGACGCCAGCTACGCCCCGAGCTACCTGCGGATGCGCCGGCTCCTCGCGCAGCGACCCGACCTCGACGCGCGGTTCACCGTGCCCGGCGACGTGAGCCTCGCCGAGGGCGGCGGATCCCGGCTGTACTCGCTCGGGGTGGCGGCGCTGCGCCGGTTCCCGCCGCTGTGGGCGATCTCGAAGGCGTTCCTCGTCGTCGCCGTGAAGAAGAAGCAGCACTGACCGTGGCGCGACGGCTCCTCGCCGCGGCCGACCTGGTCGTCGGCCCGGTCGTCGCCGTCGGGGTGGTGGCCGTCGGGCTGCTGGTCGCCGACCGGATCACCGTCCCGGCCGGGTCGAACGTGGGCCTGGCGCTCACCGCGACCGGCGGGGCGCTCGTCGCGGCGGTGCTCGCGGCCGCGGTGTGGGTCCGGTCCCCGCTGGTCGCCGCGCCGCTGGCGTGGGTGGGGCTGGCGGCACTGCCCACGGTGCCGCTGACGCTGTTCCTGGCGAACACCCCGCACTACCTGTTCGGGGTCGGCGGCGACCAGCAGTTCCGGGTCGCGTTCCTGACCCGGTTCGCGGACTCGGCGCGGCTCGCGGACTTCGCCTACGCGGACATGCCGCCGTACTACCCGGCCGCGTGGTTCTGGCTCGGGGGGCGGGCGGCGGCGCTGCTGGGCGTCGACGCCTGGGCGTTCCACAAGCCGTACTCGATCGCGACGCTGGCGGTCACCGCCGTGCTGACCTACGCGTTGTGGGCGCTGGTGACGTCCCGGCCGCGGGCGGTCGGGGCCGCCGTCGCCACCACCCTGGCCGGGTTCGTGACGCTGGCCGCGTACTCGCCGTACTCGTGGCTGACCGCGGCACTCGTCCCGCCGCTGGCCGTGCTCGGGCTGCGGCTGGTGCGGCGGCGCGGGGCCTGGGTCCGCACCGCACTCCTGGTCGGCCTCGTACTCGGCCTGGCCGCCGTCTCCCACACCCAGATCCTGGCCTTCGCGGGATTCGTCCTGGCCGTGCTCGCGGTGGACGGCCTCGTCACCCGCACGACCGGCCCGGCCGGGCTCGGCACGACCGTGGCGGTGGTCCTCGCCGCGGCGCTGCCACCGGCCATGGTGCACTGGCTGCCCTACGTGCTCGCCTCGTCCGGGAGGCCCACCTACAGCGCGGGCCAGCACTTCCTCGCCGAGGCGGGCGCCCAGTGGCCGCTGCCGATGCTGGAGGCGACCCCCGTCGGCGCGCTGTGCCTGGTCGGGACGGTGTGGATCGTGGTCCGCGCCCGCACCTCGACGGTGGCCAGGGCGCTGGCGGTCACCGCGCTCTGCGGCTACGCCTGGTACCTGCTCTCGACGGTCGCGCTCGCCGCCGGGACGACGCTGCTGGCCTTCCGGATCCAGCCGATCCTGACCGCGGCGCTGGCCTGCGGAGCGGTGTGGGCCGTCGCCGAGGTGGTCGGGCGGCTGCGCGCGGGCGGGGCACGGGTGGGGGCCACGGCGACGGTCGTGACCGTGCTGGGCGCGGCGGTCGTCGTCGGGCAGGTGCAGTCGGTCCCGCAGGACTACGCGTGGACCGGGACGGCACAGGACTACCGCCCCGACGGGACGCGGCCCGACGGCTCGCGGGACCCGGCCGACGCGAACGCCTGGCTCGGGGACCTGCGCACCACGATCGACGGTCTCACCGGTCGCCCGCCGCGGGAGGTCGTCGTCGCGAGCGCGAACGCGACCCTGCTCAGCTACACGCCGTACTTCGCGTTCCAGGCCTCGCAGCCGCAGTACGCGAACCCGCTCGCCGACTACCCGGCCCGCACCGACGAGCTCCGCCGGTGGGCGGCCGCGACCGACCCGGGCCGACTGCTCGCCGCGCTGGACCGCGGCCCGGTGCGGGCGCCGTCGGTGTTCGTGCTGGAACGGGCCGCCGACGGGACGCTGCGGCTGCCGCTGGCGCAGGACCGCTTCCCCGACCCCCGCCAGGGTGCCGACCCCGCGGTGTTCGCACCGCAGCTGTTCGACGACCCGGCCTGGCAGCGGCGCGACGTCGGCCCGTACGCGGTGCTGGTGCGGGCCGGCGTCCCCGCGGTGCCCTGAGGCCGCGATCTCGTCGGTGCGCGAGAATCGCGCACATGTCGACCGCGACCGACGACCGCGACACCGCGGACACCCCGTCCGAGGGGTGGCCGACGGGGCGCCGCCGCGACCCGGCCGCGCGCGCCCGCCGGTGGCCGACCGACCGGCCGGTGCTGCTGGCCGCCGCGATCGTCGCGCTCGCGGTCGGGGTGTGGGCGTGCTGGTCGGTGACCGTCGACGACGCGTACATCACCTACCGCTACAGCGCGAAACTCGCGCACGGCTCCGGCCCGACCTGGAACCCCGGCCAGGACCCGGTGGAGGGGTTCACGAACTTCACCTGGATGGTGTGGCACGCACCGTGGGTGTGGCTCGGCGTGCCGCTGCCGGTGGTCTCGAAGCTGACCGCGGCCGCGTGTGCCGCGGCGATCGTGTGGGTACTAATCACCGAGCCGCGGACCCGCTCGGGTGCGGTGCTCGCGGCCGGCTCGTTCGTGCTGTTCCTGCCGACCTGGGTGCACGTCGACTCCGGCCTGGAGACCGCGCCGTTCGCACTGGTCGTGCTGCGCGCGACGGTGCTGGCGGCCCGGCTGCTGCGCGACCGGGACGCGGCGGTGCGGAGCTGGGAGATCCCGGCCCTGCTGCTGCTCGCGGGGACGCTGCGCCCGGACGGCGTGCTCGGCGTGCTGCCCGCCCTGTCGGTGCTCCTGTGGGTGCGGCGCACCGACCGGTCGGTGTGGGTCGCGACAGCGGGCGCCGCGGTGGTCGGCGGTGTCTACCTGGCCGCGCGATGGACGTACTTCGGGCACCTGCTGCCGAACACGTTCTACGTGAAGGTCGGGGTGGAGGCCGCCACCGACGGCCGCTGGATCCAGACGACGGCGGCCACCCTGCTCCCGCTGCTCGCGCTCGCCGTCGCGGCACTGCTGCGGCCGCGCACCGCGGCCCCGGCCGCGCTGGTGCTGGCGAGCTGCACCGCGCTGTGGATCATCCCGGCGCTGTCGGCGCCCGCGATGGACTACCTGTCCCGGTTCGCCTGGCACGGGTTCCCGATGCTCTGCCTGGCCGCGGCGTGGGCACTGGACACCGTCGAGGTCCGGCGGGTCGCGGCCGGTGCCGCCGCGGTCGGGGTCGTGTGGACGGCGGCGGCGGGCGTCCTCGCCCCGGACGCCCGGACCATGGTCAACTACGGCGACGACCTGCGTCGCTCCCACATCGCGATCGGGCTCGCCCTCGCCGACACCGACCTCCCGGCCGGCGAGCGGACCCTCGCGGTGTCCGACGCCGGCGCGATGCCGTACTTCTCCGGTTGGCGGACCACGGACTACATCGGACTCAACGACGAACGGATCGCGCACGGCGCGAACCCCACCGACGTGCTGCTGGCCGACGACCCGCAGGTCGTGGTGGTCACCAGCTCCTCGCCGGTGCCGCCGCCGGGGTCGTGGCGCACCGACCTCACACGGGTGCTCGCCGGCCGCGAGCTCGTCGGCGTCGCGCAGATGCGCCCCGAGTACTTCCAGCTCGTGTTCGCGAAGCCGGACGTCGCCCCGCAGGTGAGGGCGGCGCTGGACCGGCGCCTCGCCGAGGGTCGCGCGGTCACCGACGCCCGCCTCGACCCCGGCTACTCCCGCTGGCTGGAGCGGATCCTCGGCATCAGCTGAGGCCGAGGGTGTGCCCGGCCAGGGCACGCAGCGCGGCGGCGTCGCGGCGCAGCACCGCCCCGGGCAGCTGGACGGCGGCGTTGAGCCGCGACGACACGTGCGCGCGGGCGGCACGGGCGGCACGGGGCAGACCCCGGGCCTCCATCCGGTCCGCCTCCGCCGCGAAGTAGCGGCGCTCCTCGGCGAACCGGTTCCCGGCGACCGCACCCGATCCCGAGTCGCTGGAGCGGTGCCGCCGGTAGCGGAAGCAGACGTGGTCGTCGACGACCATCGTCCCGCCGTCGGCGATCACCGCGACCGGCAGCGCCAGGTCGAACACGTCCGCGGACTCCGGAAGCGCGACCTGCGCCACCGCGTCGGTCCGCCAGCACAGCGACGGGTTGTACAGCCAGTTCCCCCGCAGCAGGCTCACCAGAAGGTCCTCGCCGCCGACCGCCCGCGGGCCGGATCCGGACGGCGCGAGCAGCGCCTTGACCCGGTCGGCGAGCGGGCGAACCGGACGGTCGTCGGCGTCCATCACGGCCACGCCCGGCTGCACCACCGCGGCGTCCGGCCAGCGCTCGTGCAGCGCCAGGACGGTGTCGAGGTAGTCGGGCTCCATCAGGTCGTCGGCGCCCATCATCACGAAGTACGGCAGCTCGACCGCCTCGATGCAGTACCGGTTGTTCGGCTGCGCGCCGAGCCGCGTCGCGTTGCGGCGGTACCGGATCCGGTCGTCGCCCAGGCCCGCGAACCAGGGCCCGATCGAGTCGTCGGGGTAGCCGTCGTCGACGACGGTGAGCCGCCAGTCGGTGCGGCGCTGGGCCTGCACGCTGCGGACCGCGCGGCGCAGGAGCTCCGGGTCGCCGTAGAAGGGGAGCATCACGTCGACGGGCACGCGCCCGACGGTAGCGAGCCGCACCCTGGCTAGGATCACCCGGCCTCACCGGCCACGACACCAGCCACGACCCGGAGCACGGCGATGGACATCCAGAACCACTACTACGGCCACTCGGCCGTCCTCGCCGCCTACGCCGGACTGTCCCGGCCCCGGCACATCGCCGGTCTGCTGCAGCACGGCTGGACCGCGGTCTCCCCCGTCGCCGCGCACTTCGCGGACTTCCCGACGGTCGGCACCGACCCCCGCCGGCGACGGCTGCTGGTGTGGTCGCACGGCTGCCGCGGCTGGTCCCCCGCCGACGAGGACCGCGAGACCACGCCGATCGGTGCCCCGGTGCTCTACCTGGAGGCGCTGCTGCGCGCGCAGGGCTGGACGCCGTCGGACCGGCTCGGGCCGGTGTTCGTCCCGTTCCACGGCACCCGGCTCGTCCGCGTGACCGGCACGCACGCCGACCTCGCTCGTCAGGTCGCGAGGGTCGACGGCCCGTCGACGGTGTGCCTGCACCACGAGGACATGACCGACCCGGAGATCACCACCGCCTGGCGCGACGCCGGGCACACCCTGGTCACCGCCGGGCGGCGCGACGACCCGCACTTCCTGCTGCGGATCATGCACCTGGTCGGGAACGCGAGCCGGGTCTCGTCGAACCGGCTGTCGACGGCCGTGCTGTACGCGGCCGCCGTCGGCACCCCCGCCGGGGTGTGGGGTGACCCGCTGACGTTCGGGGCCCAGTCGTCGTCGGCGGTGGACGAGCTGCGCGCGACCTGGCCGGAGTTCCACACGGTCGATCCCACCGACGGGGCCCGCCCGGAGTCCGGCGCCGCGGAGGCCGACGCCGCCGCGACCGCGCTCGCCCGCCGCGAGCTCGGCGCCGAGCACCTGCTCGACCCGGACGCGCTGCGCACCGTGCTCGGCTGGGGCCGCACCCCGAGCGTCGGGCCCGGCCTGCAGTACTACGCGGCGTCGCCGCTGGCGAAGGCCGCGATGGTGCTCGGGCTGACCCAGCGCTCCGCGGCCAGCACGCAGGCCATGTCGGCGGGCAGCTCGAACCCGCTGCTGTGGCTGCGCCACCCGCTGGCCGCGCTGCCGAAGCCGCTGCCGCGCGGACTGCCCACGCCGATCGCGACCGAGGAGCCCCTCGACGCCTGACCATGATCGCCGGGAGCGGAGCGGAGCGGAGGACGCAGCCGACTGCTCCCCGCGCTCCACTCCCGGCGATCATGACGGTCGGAAGATCCGGCGGACCAGCACCAGCAGGGCCACCCCGAGCAGCGCGGCCAGTACGAACCGCACCGACAGCCACAGCGCGCCGTCGGACGGCAGCAGCACCCCGGCCCCGCACACGACGACGCCGACGGCCAGCGGCCCGGCCAGCACCGCCTCCCGCCAGCGGGTCGGTGACACCCGCCGACGCAGCAGCGACGTCCCGGCCGCCAGGGCCAGATAGATCAGCGGGAACCCGGCGGCGACCGCGGTCAGCGACCCGGTCCGGGCGAGCAGCACCGCCGCGACCACCCCGAGCACCAGGCTGACCGGGCTCGCGATGGCGAGCCCGCCGCTGCGGCCGGACGCGAACACCAGGTGCACGTTGGCCAGGTAGACGACGCTCACCACGGCGCCGAGCGTCGCGACCGCGGTGACCGGCACCAGCTGCTCGGGGGCGAACGAGGCCGGGGCGAGGATCCGCAGCAGGAACGGGGCGAGCAGCGCGACCCCGCCGGCCAGTGCGGCGGTGACGACGCCGACGTCGCGGGCGGTGCATTCCAGCGCGGCGCCGCGGGCATCGGGGGCGGTCCGGTAGATGACCGGCGCCCAGGCGTTGTTCAGCGCGGAGACGATCATGGCGGGGGCGGAGCCGAGGAGCAGCGCGATCTGCATGCGGCCGCCGTCGGCGACCCCGAAGTAACGACTCACGATCAGCACGAGCGCGTTCTGCACGAGCAGCAGCGCGACCAGGTGCGGGACGGCGGGCAGCCCGATCCGCAGCGCCCGGCCGAAGTCGCCCCGCGCGGTGCGCGGGCGGCCGCCGCGCAGCGCGAGCACGAGCCCGATCACCGCGGCCGCGAGGTAGCCGAGCAGCAGGCCGAACAGGTAGTCGTCGGCGTCGCTCGCCCGCCACGCGACGAGCGCGAGCCCGGCGAGCGGTCCGCCGAGCGTCGCCACCCCGGACATGACGACGAACGGCACCGGCCGGTCCTGCACCCGCAGGAACGCCTGGGCGTTGAGCACCACCACGAAACCGGCCGCGGCCAGCCCGGCGAAGACCAGGCCGGCCCGCCAGGGCACCGACAGCACCGGGAGGCTCCACCAGGGACCGGCCAGCACCGCGACGACGACCACCACCAGCGACAGCGCGCTGCCCTGCAGCACCAGGGCGCGTGCGCCGTCGGCGCCGGAGCTCTCCAGGATCCCGTGCCGGGTGATCGACGACGCCAGCCCGAACCCGACGACCATCGCGCCGACCTGCACGAGGATCAGCCCGACCGCGACGACGCCGTACTCGGCGTCGCCGAGCAGCCGGGTCACGAACGGGGTGACGACGACGTTGGCGAGGATCGGTGCGACGCTGCCGAGGGTGTAGAGCGAGCCGCGCCCCAGCACCTCGCGACTCGCGTCCACCGAGGTCACCCGCTGTGTCCGAAGAAGGTGCGCACCAGACCGGCGACCCGGTCGACGTCGGCGTCGGCGAGATCGGGGAACAACGGCAGCGAGATCTGCTGGGAGTAGTACTCCTCGGCGTTCGGGCACAGGCCGCGGCGATGGCCGAGGTCGGCGAAGACCGGGTGCCAGTAGGCGGGGATGTAGTTGACCTGCACCCCGATGCCGTGCTCGCGCAGGTACTCGAACAGCGCGCGGCGGCGGCCGTCGAGCACGCGCAGCGGGTAGAGGTGCCAGGCGGGCTCGGCGCCGTTGCGACGGACCGGGGTGCGGACCTCGGGCACGTCGGCGAGCGCGGCGTCGTAGCGGGCGTGGATCTCCCTGCGCCGCGCGGTGAACGCGGCCAGCCGGGTGAGCTGGGAGGATCCGAGCGCGGCGAGCAGGTCGGGCAGCCGGTAGTTCAGCCCGAACGCGTGCACCTCCTGGTGCCACGGGCCCTCGTCGGGGAAGCGCTGCGCGTCCTTGTCGCGGACGAGGCCGTGGTTGCGGAACGACCGGGCACCCGCCACGAGGTCCTCGCGCGGGGACACGACCGCGCCGCCCTCGGCGGTGGTGAGGTTCTTGGTCGGGAAGAAGCTCAGCGTGGTCAGGTCGGCCAGGTCACCGACCGGGCGGCCGTGCCAGGTGCCGCCCACGGAGTGCGCGGCGTCCTCCAGCAGCAGGGCGCCGGCGTCGTGTGCCAGCGACCGCAGCGGTCCCGTGTCGATCGGGTGGCCGGCGTAGTCGACCCCGGCCACGACGGTCGTGTTCGGTGTCAGCGCGGCCTTCGCCGCGTCCGGGTCGAGGTTCCCGGTGTCCGGGCTGACGTCGGCGAACACGACGTTCGCGCCGAGCAGGGCCGCGGCGCTCGCCGTCGCGACGAAGGTCAGCGGGGCGACCACCACGTCCTGGCCCGGGCCGACCCCGGCCGCGGCGTAGGCGACGTGCAGCGCCGCGGTCCCGCTGGTCACGGCCACCGCGGGGTTCCCGCAGACGGCCGCGAGGTCGTCCTCGAACCGGGTCACGGCCGGGCCGGTGGTCAACCAGTCGGTCCCGAGGACCGCCGTGACCGCCTCGACGTCCTCCGACGAGATCGACTGCCGGCCGTAGGGGAGCATCAGGCGCCGCCCATCAGTCGAGCGCCTCGACCATCGCGCGCAGCTGCTCGGGGGACAGCCACAGGTCGTTGGTGTCCGACCGGTACGCCTGCCCGTCCGGGACCGGTTCGCCGTCGGCCGGGGAGGTGTAGCCCCAGCCGGCGATGTAGGGCTCGACGACGTAGCGGTCGGCCAGCTTGAGGGTCCGCCGCGAGTCGTCCGCGGCGATCATCTCCTCGTGCAGCTTCTCGCCCGGTCGGATCCCGATCTCGTGGGTCGCGGCGCCGGGGGCGATGGCCTCGGCGAGGTCGGTCATCCGCATCGACGGGATGCGCGGCACGTACAGCTCGCCGCCCTGCATCGCGTCGAAGGAGTCGATGACGAACTGCACCGCGTCCGGCAGGGTGATCCAGAACCGGGTCATCCGCTTGTCGGTGATCGGCAGCGACTGGCCGTCGGCGGCGAGCTTCTTGAACAGCGGGACGACCGACCCGCGGCTGCCGAGCACGTTGCCGTAGCGGACCACGGCGAACCGGGTCTCGTAGGCGGCGGCGTAGTGGTTCGCGCTCACGAACAGCCGGTCCGCGCACAGCTTGGTGGCGCCGTAGAGGTTGATCGGGCTCGACGCCTTGTCCGTGGACAGCGCGACGACCTTCTTCACCCCGGCGTCGATCGCGGCCTCGACGACGTTCTGCGAGCCCTCGACGTTGGTCCGGATGAACTCGAACGGGTTGTACTCGGCCGTGTCCACCTGCTTGAGCGCGGCGGCGTGCACGACGTAGTCGACGCCGTGCATCGCGCGGCGCAGGCGCGGCTGGTCCCGGACGTCACCGAGGAACCAGCGCAGCCGCGGGTCGTTGTCGAACAGCGACCGGCACTCGTACTGCTTGAGCTCGTCGCGCGAGAGGATCACCAGCCGGCGCGGCTCGTAACGGTCGAGCAGGGTGCGGACGAAGGCCTTCCCGAAGGACCCCGTCCCGCCCGTGACCAGGACCGACGAGCCCTTGAGTACCGACATCACGCCTCCAGATCTGCGGAATTTCGTCCGCCCGGCATGATGGCACGCGATCGATCGGACGAATCGAAGCAGGTACGGGTGCGGGTCAACGCGGTCATCCAGGCGCGGACGGGGTCGACGCGGCTCCCGGGCAAGGTGCTCACCGATCTCGGCGGCACACCGGTGCTCGACCGGGTGGTCGCGGCCGCCCGCGCCGCCTCCGGCGTCGACCGGGTCGTGGTCGCGACCTCGACCGCCCCGGGCGACGACGCCGTGGCCGAGCGCGCCGCGACGATCGGCGTCCCGGCGGTGCGCGGCTCCGAGGACGACGTGCTGGCCCGCTTCGTGCAGGCCGTCGACGAGCACCCCTGCGACGCCGTGGTGCGCCTGACGGCGGACTGCCCGCTGCTCGACCCGGCGCTGGTGTCGCTGGTCGCCGCGGCCTGGCGGTCCGCGCCGGAGCAGGACTACGTCGCCACCACCCTGGTGCGCACCCTGCCGCGCGGCCTGGACGTCGAGCTCGCCCGCGTCGACGCGCTGCGCGCGCTGGCCGGCACCGCGACCGGGTACGACCGGATCCACGTGACCTCCGGCCTCTACGGAGACCCGGACCGGTTCCGCTGCCTCGGGCTCGTCGTCGCCCCGGCCGCCGACGACCTGCGCGTCACCCTGGACACCGTCGACGACCTGCACGCCCTGACCGGGCTGGTCGAGGCCCTGGACGGGCGCACCGGGTGGCGGACGGTCGTCGATGTGCTGCGGTCGCGGCCGGACCTGGTGGAGCGCAACGCGCACGTCCGTCAGAAGTCCCTCGCCGAGGGGTGAGCGGGATGCGTCTGCTGCTGCGCTGCGACGCCGGACCGTCGACGGGGGTGGGGCACGCGGTGCGGTGTGCCGCGGTCGCCGAGGCGGCGCTGCTGTCCGGGCACGAGGTGTTCTGGTCGGGCCGGCTCGACGGGCTGGGCTGGCTGTGGTCCGGGCTGGTCCGGGAGCCCGGCCCCGTCCTGCCCCCGGCCGACACCGCCGGCGGGCTCGCGGCGCTGGCCCGTGAGCACCGGATCGACGCCGTGCACGTCGACCACTACCTGCTCGGCGACGACCTGCGTCCGGCCCTGAACGACGCCGGGGTCGTGCTGTCCACCGTGGAGGACTTCGCGACCGGCCGGCGTCCCGGTGACGTGGTGGTCGACCCGAACATGGGAGCCGAGGACCACCCCCGCCCCGACGACGGCTCCCCCGTCCTGCTCCGCGGCCCCGGCTACGCCCCGCTGCGGCTGACCGCCCGCCGTGCCCGCACCCGGCGGGCCCTGCGCGCCGCCGACGCCCCCGGCGCCGGGCCGCCCCGCGTGCTGGTCGTCATGGGCGGGACCGACGCCGCCGGGCTGCTGCCCCGGGTGGTCGCCGCCCTCGCCGCCGCGGACGTCGCCGCCGAGGTCGACGTCGTCGTCCCCGGTGGGCGGCCCCTCGACCTGCCCGCCGACGGGCCGGCCACGTTCCGGGCGGTGCCGCCGCTGCCCGACCTGCCCGCCGCGATGGCCGAGGCCGACCTCGTCGTCAGCGCGGCCGGGACGACGGTGTGGGAGCTGTGCTGCGTGGGTGTCCCGATGGCGCTGGTCCGGGCCGCGGACAACCAGACCGAGGGCTACCGGACCGTCGTCGACGCCGGGGCCGCCGCCGGGCTGGGCGGGACCGCGGACCTCGTCGACCCGGCCGCCGCCGCGGCCGTGCTGCGTGCCCTGCTGACCAGCCCGGGCGACCGCGCCGCGCTCGCCGACCGGGCCGCGACCGTCGTCGACGGCGAGGGCGCGGGCCGGGTCGTCGACGCCGTGGCCACCGCGGTGGGCACGTCCGGCGGCCGGGAGGCACGCGTCGCCGCCGAGGGCCGGGTGCTCGCCCGGGTGGTCCGGGCCCGCCCCGCCCGTCCCGGCGACGCCGAGCTGCTGCTGGCCTGGCGCAACGACCCCGACACCCGTCGCTGGTCACGCAGCCACGACGCGGTCGACCTCGCCACCCACCGCCGCTGGCTCGCCAGCTCGCTGGACCGCGACGACCGGCTGCTCCTGGTCGTCGCCGACGCCAGGGGGCCGGTCGGCACCGTCCGCTGGGACCGGGACGGGAGCGGCTGGGAGGTCTCGATCACCGTCGCCCCGGAGCGTCGTGGCGAGGGGCTGGCCCTGCCCATGCTGCGGGCCGGGGAGGACGCGCTGCGGGCCTGTACCGGCGCCGGGACCGCGGTGACCGCCGTCGTGCACACCGGCAACGACGCCTCGGCCCGGCTGTTCGCCCGCGCGGGCTACGGCGAGCCCGGCGCCCCCGACGCCGACGGATTCCGGACACTCCACCGCGTGCTCTGACAGGTCGGAGCCGTGATGCAACCCGCACGACGCACCTCCGGCACGCCGACGTGACCTACCCTTCGCGCGTGTCCGGATCCCGTCCTGCGCTCCCCGCGGCCGATCTCGCCCGCGTGGTCGTGTTCGCCGCGTTCATCGCCGTCCTCGGGCTGTTCCCCGGCTTCGCCGGAGTGGCCGGGGTGCCGATCGTCCTGCAGAACGTCGGCCCGATCCTGGCCGGCGTGATCCTCGGGTGGCGGCTCGGCACGGCGTCGGTCGCGCTGCTCCTGGTGCTCACCGCGGTCGGGCTCCCGCTGCTGTCGGGCGGCCGCAACGGCGCCGCGTTCTTCGGACCCAGCGGCGGGTTCCTCGTCGGCTGGCTGCTGTCCGCGCTGGTCGCGGGCCTGGTCGTGACGCGGTTCCGGTCGCGGTCGCTGCCCGTGCTGCTGCTGGCCTGCGTGGCCGGGCTGCTCGCCGACTACGTGATCGGCATGCCCTGGCTGGGCGTCTACATCGGGGACGTCACCGGCGGGATCGTGCAGTCCCTGGTCTTCGTGCCCGGTGACCTGGTCAAGATCGTGCTGGCCGCGCTGGTCGCGTCGCTGGTGCACCGGGCCCTGCCGGACCTGCTGCCGGTCCGGTCCGCGTCGTCCGAGCCCCGGGTCCGGTGAGCGGGACCGGCATCGACTCCCCCGGCGTCGACCCCCCCCGACCACGACGACGGCTCCGCGCCCGTCGTCCCCGCTCCGTGGCTGCCCCGGGGGCTGGCCGACGCCGTCGCCGTCGCCGGGGAGCGCCTGGCCCGGCTCGGCGTGCGGGCCGGGGAACGCGTCGTGCTCGACACCCCCACCCGGGCCCGGTGGGCGGTCCTGCCCCACCTGCTCGCCGCGGACCGGCTGGGCGCGGCGTCGCTGCTGGCCGACACCGGCTGGACCGTCCGGGAACGCGCCGCGGTGCTGGCCGACGCCGCGCCGCACCACGTCGTCGGTACCGACGGCCGGGCCGCGACCGCCGAGGGGGGACCGCGGACACCGGGGCTGTTCCTGCTCCCGACGACCTCGGGGAGCACGGGTGTCCCCAGCGTGCTCGGCCGCGACCGGCGCTCCTGGCGGATCGGGTTCGACCTCCTCGGCGGGCTGCCGGGCCCGGTCCTCGTGCCGGGGCCACCGTCGTCGACGCTGTACCTGTTCGGGGCGCTGCACGCCCTGCACCACGGCCTGGGCCTGGTCACCCGCGGCCGGCTCGACCCGACCGACCTGCCCGACGGCGGTTCGGTCCACCTCGTCCCCGCCCAGCTCAGCGCGCTGCTCGACGAGCGGGAGCGCCGTCCGGGCGGTCAGGTGCCGCGGGTCGTGGTGTGCGGCGGCGCGCACGTCGCGCCCGGGGTCCGGGAGCGGTGCGCGCGGCTGCTGCCCACCACCACGCTGCTGGAGTACTACGGCTCGGCCGAGCACTCGCTGATCGCCACCCGCCGCGACGACGGCCCGCTGCGCCCGGTCGAGGGCGTGCGGCTCGCCGTGCACGACGGCGTGCTGTGGGTGGACAGCCCGCAGTCGGTGCGCGGCCGGTTCACCCGCGGCGTGCTCGAACCGGCCGCCCCCGGACCGACGACCGTCGCGGACCGTGCCGAGCTCACCGCCGACGGCGGTCTGACCGTCCTCGGCCGCGCCGCCACCACCATCTCCTCCGGCGGGACGCTGGTCGCCGCCGAGGAGGTCGAGCAGGTGCTGCGGGGAGTCCCGGGGGTGGACGACGTCGTCGTGGCCGGGACCCCGCACGCGTCCCTGGGCATGGTGGTCACCGCCGTGGTCGAGGCCCGCGACGACGTCCCGGACCGGCGCGCCCTGCGGGCCGCGGCCCGGACCGCCCTGTCCCCCGCGAAGCGCCCGCGTCGCTGGCTGGTCACCCGCGCACTGCCCCGGCTGGGATCGGGCAAGCCCGCCCGCGCCACCGTCGACGCCGCCCTGCGCGACGGCAGCCTGGACGCCGTACCGCTCGGGGACCCGGAGTGAGCGGCCCCGACGACGCCACCCCGGTCGTCGTCGCCGCGCGACGCACCCCGATCGGCACCGCGGGCGGGTCGCTGCGGGCGGTGACCGTCGACGCGCTCGCGGCCCCCGTCCTCGCGGCGCTGGCCGGGACCCTCGGCGGCCACGTCGACGACGTGCTCCTCGGCAACGTCTTCGGCCCCGGCGGCAACCCGGCCCGGGTCGCGGCGCTGGCCGCCGGGCTCGGCGACGACGTGCCCGGCATGACCGTGGACCGGCAGTGCGCGAGCGGGCTGTCCGCGATCCTCGCCGCCGCCGCGGCCGTCCGCGCCGGCGACGGTGTCGGGTACCTGGCGGGCGGTGCCGAGTCCCCGTCGACCGCGCCCACCCGGACCCGGGCCGACGGCACCGTCTACACCCGTGCGCCGTTCGCCCCGGCAGGCGACCCGGACCCGGACATGGGTCCGGCCGCCGACGACGTCGCCGCCCGGGCGGGTCTGTCCCGCGCCCGGCTCGACGCGTTCGCCGCCCGCAGCCACGCCCGCGCCGTCGACGCGCAGCGGGCGGGCCGCTTCGACGACGAGCTCGTCCCGGTCGCGTCCCGCACCGCCGACGAGCGTCCCCGCGAGCGCTTCACCGCCGACCGCATGGCCCGGTTCCGGCCCGCGTTCACCCCCGGCGGCGCCCACACCGCCGCGAACTCCTGCGGGGTGAACGACGGGGCCGCCGCCGTCGCCCTGGTGCCCGAGTGGCGGCGGCGGGAGCTGGGCGTGCCCGGGCTCGCGCTGGTCTCGGCCGCCACCCGCGGCTGCCCGCCCGCCGACCTCGGCCTCGGCGCCGTCCCGGCGCTCGCCGCACTGCGCGACCGACCGGCCGCCCCGGACGCCGTCGAGTTCACCGAGGCCTTCGCCGGACAGGCCCTGGCCTGTCTCGACGCCGCCGGGATCGACGAGCACCGGGCGAGCCCGGACGGGGGCGCGATCGCCCTGGGCCATCCCTGGGGCGCCTCGGGCGCGGTGCTGGTCGTCCGGCTGTTCCACCGGCTCGTCGTGCAGGGCCGCGGCGAGACCGGGCTGGCCGCGCTGTCCTCGGGCGGCGGCCTCGGCGTCGCGACGAGCTGGCGGGTGGTCCGGTGATCGGGTTCTCGGGCGTCGGGCACCGCTACGGCGAGCGCACCGTGCTGCGGGAGGTGACCCTCGCCCTGCCCGAACGCCGGATCGGGCTGGTCGGCGCGAACGGCTCCGGCAAGTCCACCCTGGCCCGCACCGTCAACGGCCTGGTCACCCCGACCGAGGGCACCGTGACCGTCGACGGCCGCGACCCCGCCCGCGAGGGCGCCGCCGTCCGCCGCCGGGTCGGGTTCGTCTTCTCCGACCCGGACTCCCAGATCGTCATGCCGACCGCGGGCGAGGACGTCGCGTTCTCGCTGCGCCGTACCGTGCGCGACCGCGCCGAACGCGCCCGGCGGGCCGAGGCGACGCTCGCGGAGTTCGGGCTCGGCGACCACGTCGAGCACCCCGCCCACCAGCTCTCCGGCGGCCAGAAGCAGCTGCTCGCGCTGGCCGCGGTGCTGGTGCTCGACCCGGACGTACTGGTCTGCGACGAGCCGACCACCCTGCTCGACCTGCGCAACCAGCGGGCCTTCGCCGACCGCCTCGCCGGGCTGCGCCAGCAGGTCCTGCTCGCCACCCACGACCTGGACCTGCTGACGGGGTTCGACCGCGTCGTCGTCCTCGACGGGGGCCGGGTCGTCGCCGACGACGAGCCGGGCCCGGCCGTGGCGTACTACCGCAGGCTCTGCGGCTCGTGACCCCGCTCGGTCTCTACTCACCGGGCACCAGCCCGCTGCACCGGGCGCCGGCCGGGCCGTCACTGCTCGTGGTGCTGGCGCTCGCGGCCGGGACGGTGCTCACCGGCGACCCGCGGGTGCTCGGCGCGCTGTGCGCCCTCGTCGCCGCCGGGTACCTGCTCGCCCGCATCCCGTGGCACCGGGTCCGGCCGGTGCTGCGCACGCTGGCGCTGCTGGCACTGCTGCTCGGCGCGGTGCAGTGGTGGCTGATCGGCCCGGAACGGACGCTGGTGGTGGTCCTGCGTCTGGTCGCCGCGCTGGGTGCGGCGACCCTGTTCACCCTCACCACCCGGGTGGACGACCTGGTCGGCGCCGTGGAACGCGGGCTCGGGCCGCTGCGCCGGTTCGGGGTGGCGCCGGAGCGCCTCGGCCTTCTCGTCGGACTGACGCTCCAGTCGATCGCCACGCTGTCCGGCATCGCCGGGCAGGTCCGGGAGGCGGCGAGGGCCCGTGGGGCGGAGCGGTCGCCGACGGCGTTCGCGGTGCCCTTCCTGGTGCGCACGCTGCGGCACGCCGACGCACTCGGGGAGGCACTGGCCGCACGCGGGTGGGGCGACGAGGATGACGACCGATGACCGACCTGCGCGACCACGTGATCCCCCGTCCCGAGGGCGACCTGCACGTCCACCTCGCCGGCGACGCCGGCCCGCCGGTGCTGCTGCTCTCCGGCGCCGGCCTGGACAACGCGCTGCTCAGCTGGCGCCACCTGATCCCCGACCTCGCGCGCGAGCACCGCGTCGTCGCCCCCGACTGGCCGAAGCAGGGGCGCAGCCGACCGTGGCACGGCCGGGCGACCCACGAGGTGCTGCTGCGCACGCTCGTCGACGTGCTGGACGACCTCGGCATCGAGCGCGCCGCCGTCGTCGGGCTGTCCCAGGGCGGCGCCCTCGCGCTGGCGACCGCGATCGAGCACCCCGACCGGGTGGAACGGGTCGTCGCGCTGGCCCCGGCCGGGACGCTGAGCTTCCCGCCCGGGCTGCACCAGCTGCTGTGGCTGACCGCGCGGGTGCCCCTGCTGTCGCGGACCCTGCCGAACCTGGCCTTCCGCAGCCGGGCCGCGGTCACCGCGTTCGCCCGCCGTGCCCTGTTCGGCGACGCCGGCCGCGTGCCCGACCTGGACGAGATCGTCGACGCCGTCCTCGCCGAGGCCCGGTCCGGGAACGCGGGCAGCTCGGACTGGCAGAACGGCTCGATCGGGTTCCGCCGGATGCGGGTCGACCTGCGCCCCCGGCTGTCGGAGATCCGCTGCCCCGCGCTGTTCGTGCAGGGCGACCGGGACGCCGGCGTCCCCGTGGCGACCACGCGCGCGGCCGCCGAGGCCGTGCCCGGCGCCCGGTTCGTGCTGCTGCCCGGGCGGGGCCACTGGTCGAACCGGGAGTCCCCGGACGAGGTGAACGCCCTGGTCAGGGACTTTCTGGACGGTTAGCGCGGCACGCTTTCCAGATCCCGCATCTCGCGCAGCGCGTCGGCCAGCGTCCGCCCCTCCAGCGACGCCTGCACCGCCTGCTCCACGTCGGCGGTCAGCCCGGCGAAGTACGCCGCGGCGTGCGGCGTGACCGGGCAGACGTGCTCGGTCTCCGGGCTGCACGCCCAGAGCGGCTTCTCCCCGACCGCGCAGCGGTGGATCTCGGCGAGGGTGATCTCCCCGGCCGGCCGGGCCAGCCGGGCACCACCGCTGCGCCCCCTCGTCGACTCGACCAGGCCCGCGGCCCCGAGCGGTACGAGCAGCCTGCGTACGAGGCTCGGGTTCGTCCCGAGGGCCTCGGCGAGCCGCCCGGAGCTGACCGTCGACCCGTCGCCCTCCGCGGCCGCGGCGAGGTAGAGCATCGCCTGCAGGGCACGGGAGAACCGAATGTCCAGCACGACGTCACCTCCCCGGTCAGAGCCCCAGACTACCCGCCCGGACGAAAAGGCGATGGTCACTGTTGCAGTTCGCCGGCCCATCTGTATCTTTGACAGGAACCATTTGACGCCTCCGCCCGGACCCGCCGACGTGCCTGGACGGCTCATCCCCCTGGAGTGCCTCGTGTCCACCCGCGCCGCACGGCTGCTCGGCCGTCCGTACTCGCTCGGCTCCGCACAGCTGTCCAACCGCATCGTCATGGCCCCGATGACCCGGTACTTCTCCCCCGGTGGTGTCCCCGGCGACGACGTCGCGGCCTACTACGCCCGCCGGGCTGCCGCCGGGACCGGCCTGATCATCACCGAGGGGACCTACATCGACGACCCGTCCGCGGGCGACTCCGCCGACGTCCCGCGTTTCCACGGCGAGGCGTCGCTGGCCGGGTGGGCGACGGTCGTCGAGGCGGTGCACGGCGCGGGCGGCCGGATCATGCCGCAGCTCTGGCACGTCGGCATCACCCGCGAGGCCGGGAAGCCGCCGTTCCCCGAGGCCCCGTCCGTCGGCCCGTCGGGCGTCGCGCTCGACGGCACCGAGGGCGCGGGGCAGGCGCTGGACCTCGCCGGGATCGACCGAATCGTCGGCGCGTTCGCCGAGGCCGCGGCGCAGGCCGAGCGGATCGGCTTCGACGGCGTCGAGCTGCACGGCGCGCACGGCTACCTGATCGACGAGTTCCTCTGGGAGCGCACCAACCGCCGCGCCGACGGCTACGCGGGCGGCCGGGCCGAGCGCGCCCGCTTCGCCGCCGAGATCGTCGCCGCGGTCCGCGAACGCGTCGCGCCCGACTACCCGGTCGTGTTCCGCTTCTCCCAGTGGAAGGGCAACCACTACGACGCGCGTCTCGCCGCCACCCCCGACGAGCTGACCGAGGTGCTGACCCCGCTCGCCGACGCCGGGGTGACCGCGTTCCACGCGTCCGGGCGCCGCTACTGGGAGCCGGAGTTCCCCGACGCCGACGCCGAGCTCAACATCGCCGGGTGGGCCCGCAAGGTCACCGGGCTGCCGACGATCACCGTCGGCTCGGTCGGCCTGGACCAGGTCTTCGACCCGGCGATGTTCGCCGGCGCCGACGCCCGCGCCGACGTGAGCGGTGTCGAGAAGCTCCTCGACCGGCTGGAGGACGACGAGTTCGACCTCGTCGCCGTCGGCCGGGCGCTGCTCGCCGACCCCGAGTGGGGCAGCAAGGTCCTGGACGGCCGCGAGTCCGAGCTGGTGCCCTTCACCAAGGCGGCGCTGGGCACCCTGCACTGAGCGGTCGGCTCAGATCAGGTCCCAGGTCAGCGGGGTGCCGCGGGCGACGTCGCGGGTGAAGGTCCGGCCCAGGACGGTGCCGATCGTGTCGGTGTGCAGACCACCCGCCGGGCGGATCGACCGGACGTTGTCCGCGGTCACCTTCTCGCCCGCGGCGACGTCGGCGACCACCCACAGCGAGCGGCGCAGCGCGAGGGTGTCGCGCTCGGACTCGCGGGGGCCGAACCGGGCCGGGCCCATCGCGCGGCGCGCCATGTCGGTCTCGGTGACCAGCGACGCCAGCTCGGCGGGCTCCAGGGAGAAGTCGGAGTCGACGCCGCCGTCGTCACGCCGCAGCGTCACGTGCTTCTCGATCGCGACCGCGCCGAGCGCGACGGCGGCGACCGGCACCCCGATGCCCGGGGTGTGGTCGGACAGCCCGATCGGCACGCCGAACGCCTCGCGCAACGCGGGGATCGTCTGCAGGTTGGCGTCGACCGGGTCCGCCGGGTAGGAGGCGGTGCAGGCCAGCAGCACGATCTGCGTCGCACCGCCCTCGCGGGCGGCGGCGACGGCGGCGTCGATCTCGGCCAGCGTCGCCATCCCGGTGGAGATCACCATCGGCTTGCCGGTCGCGGCCATCGCCCGGATCAGCGGCAGGTCGACCAGCTCGGCCGAGGCCACCTTGTACGCCGGCGCGTCGAGGGACTCCAGCAGCTCGATCGCCGTCGGGTCGAACGGGCTGGAGAACGGCACCAGGCCGTGCTCCCGCGCACGGGCGAACAGCGGCTCGTGCCACTCCCAGGGCGTGTGCGCCTGCTCGTAGAGCTGGTAGAGGTTCCGCCCGCCCCACAGACCGTGGTCGTCACGGATCCGGAAGGCCGGGCCGTCGGCGTCGATGGTGATCGTGTCGGCCCGGTAGGTCTGGAGCTTCACCGCCTGCGCCCCGGTCCCGGCGATCGCGTCGACGATCTCCAGCGCCCGGTCCAGCGAGCCGTTGTGGTTGCCGGAGACCTCCGCGATGACGAACGGCCGTTCGCCGGGTCCCACGAGGTGGCCGCCGATCTCGATCGGGTCCGGGGTGCGCATGCGCGCCACCCTACGAGCGCCGCGCGAGCACCATCACCTCGGACACCGTGCCCTCGGAGTCCTGGCCGTAGAGCCCGGCGTCGGAGTCGACGAGCTCGAACCGGTCGAACATCTCCAGGTAGTGGCGCCGCAGCATGGGCTCGCGCACTCCTGGCTTGCCGGTCGGGGAGTTGCGCAGCAGCAGCCAGCGGGCGCCCAGGTCGGTGACCAGGTTCGCGTAGTTCGCCACCACCTCGGGCTCCATCTCCTGGAAGGAGATGAAGTTGGCGAACAGGTCGACGGTCCCGGTGAGCCGGGGCAGCTGCCAGGAGCACAGCACGGTCGCCGGGTGCTCCAGCTCGTCGATCACGATCTTCTCGCGCTCGCGGGTGGCCGCGTAGTCGCCGACCTTCTCCGGCCCGAGCGCCTCGCGCAGGTAGTGCGTGGCGACGGCGGCGACCGGCGGGATGTCGACGTCGATGTAGCGCAGTCCGGGGTTGCCCGACAGCAGGATCTCCCCGAGCGTGCCGAACCCGCCGCCGATCTCCAGGACCGTCGAGACGTCGAGGTCGGGCACGGCCCGCTTGAGCATGACCAGCCCGCGCAGGTAGTTCAGCGACGACCGGCTGAACCGGCGGCCGTCGAACTCGAGCTGCTCGGCGGGGGCGCCGGCGGTCGACTCGCTGAACCCGGCGAGCGACGGCGACCGGTCGGCGGGGTCGAGGGCGGTCACCGTGGCGTGGTGGGCCCGGGCGACGGGAACCTGGTCGATCCGCCCGCGCAGCAGCGTGCCGGGGCCGCCCAGCATCCCGAACGCTCGCGACAGCATCGCCGCCGGCCTGGACACCGGCGCGTACTGCGGGGCGTAGAAGAACGTGGCCGACGGGTGCCTGCGGAACTCCGTGAACCCGCGTTCCCGCAGGTCGGCGACCACCTTCTCGAGCCCGGTCCGCCAGAAGTCCGTCGGCCGGTACAGCTCCGGCGCGCTGTCCAGATCGGCCAGCATCACCTCGAGCAGGGTTCTCGGGTCCATGTCACGAACGGTACGGAACATCACCTTCGCCCCGATCGTGACCCACCGTCGCACGGCTCGGATACCCGGACCGATAGCCTCTGCGGTGCGGCCGTGAACGGCCGCCGGTCAGTGACGAGGGAGTGGGACGTGGTCGCCGACACCGGCACCTGGGTGGTGGTCCCCGTGTACAACGAGGACACCGTCATCGCCGAGGTCGTCGCGGAGATCCGCACGGCCTTCCCGAACGTCGTGTGTGTCGACGACGGCAGCCGGGACTCCTCCGCCGAACGCATCGCCGGCACCGAGGCGCACCTCGTGCGGCACCCGATCAACCTCGGGCAGGGCGCGTCGCTGCAGACCGGGATCGACTACGCCCTGCTCCGCGGGGCGGAGCGGATCGTCACCTTCGACGCCGACGGCCAGCACGACGTCGCCGACGCCGTCCGGATGGCCGCGATCCTGCGCGGCGGCGAGGCCGACGTCGTCCTCGGCTCGCGCTTCCTCGAGTCGACCGAGCCGGTCCCGCCGCTCAAGCGGCTGGTGCTGCGCACCGTCGCGGCGCTGTCGCCGGCCAGCCGCAAGCTCAAGCTCACCGACGCCCACAACGGGCTGCGGGCCATGAACCGGGCGGTCGCGGAGGACCTGCGGATCACCATGAACGGGATGGCGCACGCGTCGGAGATCGTCGCGTCGCTGGCCCGGTCGTCGTGGCGGATCCGCGAGGTCCCGGTCACGATCCGCTACACCGAGTACTCACGATCCAAGGGCCAGTCGCTGTTCAACGGGGTGAACATCCTGTTCGACCTGTCGGTACGGCAGCGATGACCCAGGAGGCGAACACCGTGATCCTGCAGATCCTGCTCCTGGCCGCCGCGGTCGGCGCGCTCGTCTACTTCGTGCGCAGCGGCCAGAGCGTCGGCGTGCGGGCGAGCAAGCGGATCGCCTTCGGCGCGTTCATCGTGCTGAACATCTACGCGGTCCTGCGCCCGAACGACCTGACCTACCTGGCCCGGGCGGTGGGCATCGGCCGCGGCACGGACCTGCTGGTCTACCTGCTCGTCGTCGCCTTCGTGTTCGGGATGCTGAACACCTACCTGCGGGACCGGGAGATCAGCCAGCACCTGACGAACCTGGCCCGCCAGATCGCCGTCCGGGACGCGGAGCTGACCCGGCGGGAGAGCGAGCTGGAGCAGCGGCTGACCGCCCTGGAGGAGCGCGCTGCGGGGACCAACGGGCACCGGGCGGCCGTCACCGAGCCCGCCGCCGACGAGGTGGGGACGGCCCGCTCCACCAGGAGCTGAGCGGCGATCCGCACGGGACACGATCCGGTCGCGGACGGTGACACGGCGACCGCGCGTCCCGCCGCGCGGCACGACGCTCGTAGGGTGCGCCGGATGCGGCTGCCGATCGACGACGCGCGGAGCCGGGGATGACGTGGGCACAGGCCGTCCCCGTGGCCCTGGTGACCGCGGCCTGGTGCGTCCTGCCCGGGGCGCTCGTCGCCCGCGCCGCGGGACTGCGCGGAGCGGTCTGCTGGGGCGCCGGGCCGCTGGTGTCGGTCGCGCTGATCGCGACCACCGCCGTGCTGGCCGGGCGGGCCGGGGTGCCGTGGGGACCGTGGCCGGTGCTGGGTGTCACCGCGGTGCTCGCGCTGCTGTGCGCCGCGGTGACCGCGGGGCTCCGGCGGCGGGCGGGCCGGTCCCGGTCCGGACCGGGTGACGACGCGGGCGATCCCGCCGGCCGTCCGCCGTTCCTGCTGCGCACGGGACCCGACGGCCCCCTCGGCGGGATCGCGCTGGCGGTCGGCGTGGCCGTCACCGTCGCGATCGGCTGGCTGACCGTGGTGCTCGCGTTCGGCCCCGTCGACGCGGTCTCCCCGACCTACGACGCGATCTACCACTACAGCGCGGTCGCCCGGATCCTGCAGACCGGCGACGCGTCGTCACTGACGCTGGGCGAGCTGAACAGCCCCGGCGTGCCGTCGGCCTACCCCGCCGCCTGGCACGACGTCGTCTCGCTCGTCGTGGCGAGCACCGGCGCGTCGATCCCGGCCGCGTCGAACCTCGCCGCGTTCGCCGCCGCGGCCGTCGTGTGGCCGCTGTCCTGCACGCTGCTCGTCCGCCAGATCGTCGGGCGCCGGGCCGGTGCCCTGCTGGTCACCCCGGTGCTCGCGACGGCGTTCACCGCGATGCCGTGGCTGCTGATGAACTGGGGCGTCCTGTGGCCCAACCTGCTCGGGCTGGCGCTGGTGCCCGCCGGGCTGGCCGCCGTGGTGACCGTGCTGGGTCTGACCCGGGACAGCGTGGTCGGCCGGGCCCGGGCGCTGCTGCTCGGTGCGACGACCGTCCCGGCGCTGGCGCTCGCCCATCCGAACGCCGCGGTCAGCCTGCTCGTGCTGGGCCTGTCCCCGGTGGCGGTCGCGGCCGGGGTCAGCGCGGTCCGGCACGTGCGCGAGCGCCGGTTCGCCACGGCGGCCCTCGGCCCGGCGGGTGCGCTCGCCGCGGTCGCCGCCGTGGTGTGGCTGCTGGCGTGGTCGCCCTTCCTCGCCAGCGTCCGGATGTTCGACTGGCAGGCCTCGATGGGGGCTCGCGAGGCGTTGACCGGTGTGCTGTGGAACGGGACGAACAAGCGGCCCGAGCTGGTCGTGGTGTCGGTGCTGGTCGTGGTCGGCGCCGTCCTGGCGCTGCGGCAGGCCCGCACCGCGTGGCTGGTGCCGGCCCACCTGACCTCGGCGCTGCTCTACACCCTCGCCGTCGCCCGGGAGGGCGACCTGGTCACCGCGCTGACCGGAGCCTGGTACAACGACTCGCACCGGCTCGCCGCGATGGTCCCGATCACCGGGGTGCCGCTGGCGACGCTGGGTGTGCTCGGCGCGGCGGGCCTGGTGGTCCGTGCGGTGACCGCGGTGCGGCAGGCGGAGACCACCCCGGAGCGACGACAGCTGACGGCCGTCCCGGTCGTCGCCGTCCTCGCCGCGGCGCTGGTCCTGCTCACCGACGGGTTCCGCATCGGCGTGCACGCCGCCGTGATCGCCGACGCCTACCGCTACGAGACCGGCCGGGTGCTGCAGCCCGGCCAGCGGGAGTTCCTGGAGGCGGCGGGCCGGGCGACCGAACCGGGCGCCATCGTCGCGGCGAACCCGTGGACCGGCAACGGCCTGCTCTACCCGCTGACCGGGCGCGGGGTGCTCTTCCCGCACCTATCCGGGACCTGGACGCCCGACCAGGAGCTGATCCGGCTGCGGCTGCACGACGCCGCCCGCGACCCCGTCGTCTGTCCCGCGGTGCGGGCCACCGGCGTCGGCTACGTCATCGACGGCCCGGTCACCTGGTGGCCGTGGGACGCGCGGGCCGACACCTATCCCGGGCTGTCCGAGATCGACCGTGCACCCGGGTTCGAGTCCGTCCTCTCCGGCGGCGGCAGCACGCTCTACCGGATCACCGCCTGCGGCACGGAGCCCGCCCGCTCCACCGGCTGAGGCGCCCGGGGCACCCGCGGTTACCGTGTGCCGCAGCCGGGTGCACACACCGTCCGCCCCGGAGGAAGGCAGGTATGCGCGCGCTCGTCACCGGCGGAGCCGGCTTCATCGGCTCCACCCTGGTCGAGTCCCTGCTCGCCCGCGGCGACGACGTCCTCGTCGTCGACGACCTCTCCGCCGGGACGCGGGACAACCTCGCCCCGGGCGTCACGGTGGCCGAGCTCGACATCCGCGACACCGCCGCGCTCACCGCGCTCGGCGCGCAGTACCGCCCGCACGCGGTGTTCCACCTGGCCGCCCAGATCGACGTGCGCCGCTCGATGGCGGACCCGGCGCACGACGCCTCGGTCAACGTCCTCGGCACCCTGAGCGTGCTGCAGGCCGCCCGCGACGCGGGTGCGGGCGCGGTCGTCGTGTGCTCCACCGGCGGAGCCATCTACGGCGACGGCGCCCCCCTGCCGACGACCGAGGCGGAGCCGGCCGAGCCGGAGTCGCCGTACGGCATGAGCAAGCTGGCCGCGGAGCGCTACACCCGGTTCTTCGTCCGGACGCACGGTCTGCCGGCACTGGTGCTGCGGTTCGCGAACGTCTACGGGCCGCGCCAGCACCCGGCCGGCGGCGCCGGTGTGGTCTCGCTGTTCTGCGACCGGGCCCGCACCGGGTCCCGGCCGACCGTGTTCGGCGACGGCGGTCAGACCCGCGACTTCCTCTACGTCGGCGACGTCGCGCGGGCGGCGCTCGCGTCGGCCGACCGGCTCGCGGCCGGGGAGCTGGCCGGTGAGGTGTTCAACGTCGGCACCGGCACCGAGTCCACGATCGTCGAGCTGGCCGCGACGATCGGGACGATCGCCGGCCTCACGCCGGAGGAGTTCGCCCCCGAGTTCCTGCCGGCCCGGCCCGGGGAGCTGCGCCGCAGCTGCCTCGACCCGTCGCGCGGGATCGCCGCGCTCGGCCTGCCCGCACCGACCCCGCTGGCCGAGGGCCTCGCGCACACCTGGTCCTGGCACACCGGGCGCCGACACCCCGCGTACTGACGCACCGCGGGCCCGGCCCCCGTGCGGGGAACCGGGCCCGGGAGGCGTCGGCGTCAGCTGTAGACGGCCAGGGTGAGCATCGCGATCCAGGCCAGCGCCAGGACCTGCAACGCCCGGTCCGCGAGCGCGATCTCCTCCGGCTCGCCGCCGGTCCCCCGGTCGACGTCCACGGAGTAGCGCAGCACCGCGACCACGAACGGCACGATCGACAGCACCGACCAGACCGAGTTGTGGTCCTCGCGGATCTCGAACGCCCACAGCCCGTACATCACGATCATGACGGTGGCCGAGAGCGACCAGATGTAGCGCAGGTAGGACGCCGTGTAGTTCTCCAGCGACTTGCGGATCTTCGCGCCGGTGCGCTCGGCGAGGTTGATCTCGGCGTAGCGCTTGCCGGCGACCATGAACAGCGACCCGAACCCGGTGACCAGCAGGAACCACTGCGACAGCGGGATCCCGGTGGCGACACCACCGGCGATGGACCGCATCAGGAAGCCGGAGGCCACGATGCAGATGTCGAGCACCGGCTGGTGCTTGAGCCACAGGCAGTACGACAGCTGCACCGCCACGTAGACGGCGAGCACGATGATCAGCTGCCAGGTCACCGCGAACGACAGCGCGATCGAGCCGGCGAACAGCACACCCGCCGCGACGAAGGCCAGCGGCACCGGGACGATGCCGGACGCGATCGGGCGGCGGCGCTTGGTCGGGTGCGCGCGGTCGGCCTCGACGTCGAGCGCGTCGTTGACCAGGTACACGCCGGACGCGGCCAGCGAGAACGCGACGAAGGCGATCAGGCAGTCGACGAGGACCGGCACGTCGAAGAGCTGGCCGCTGACGAACGGTGCGGCGAAGACCAGGACGTTCTTCACCCACTGGCGCGGGCGCATCGTCTTCAGCAGGCCGCGGGCGACCATCGCGGTGGTCCGCTCGGACGGGTCCATCGGCACGTGCGGGGCGTGCTCGGCGGCGACGGCGGTCGGGGCCGCCTCGTCCTCGTGACCCTCCGGCGCGCCCGCGTCGTCGGGGGCGTCCGGGACGACGGGGGTCTGCGGGTCGGCGGCCCGGGCGACCTTCTCCTTCTCGGAGTCGTCGTGGTCGACCTTCGTGGGGTCGGTGCTGGTCATGCGCTCACCCTCCGGTGGTGGGGTTGCGTGAGATCACGCGTCGCGCGGTACCGGCGACGGCCGCGCCGAGCGCGGTGCCGGTGGCGACGTCGGTCGGGTAGTGCACGCCGAGGACCAGGCGCGACAGCGCCATCAGGCCCACACCCGCCGCGGCCACCGGGCGGGAGCGCCTGCCCAGCAGGCCGCCGTAGAGCACGGCGGCGGCGGTGGTGGACGTGGCGTGCGAGGACGGGAAGCTCAGCCGGCTCGGGGTGCCCACCAGGACCCGGACCGCGGGGTGGTCGGGTCGGCGGCGCCGGACGACGCGCTTGATCCCGATCGAGGCGCCGTGGGCGAACGCGACGGCGGCGGCGGAGCCGAGCCACTCGCGACGGCGGGGACGGTCCAGCGCGGCACCCAGGACGCCGATCGCCAGCCAGCCGGCGGCGTGCTCGCCGAACAGCGACATCCCGCGGGCGACCCGCACGGTGGTGTCGTTCGCAAGAACGCCCTGCACGGACGCCAGCACGGCGACCTCGCCGGTGGGCGGGACGTCGGCGGGCGGTTGCGGACCGGACCGGTCCAGGGTGTCTGCCGTGTCAGCCACGGGTGGGGGCCTCCTGGCGCGGGCGCTGGCACCCGGCTCGCGGGCGATGACAGCCGGTGATGGTACGCGCGGGCGGGGTGGTGGGACGGGCCGGGGCGGGGTGGCGGACCGCGCATGACCGCTCGTCGACAGGCAGGTGAACGCCGCCGGGTGCGCTCAGAACCAGCGTTCCAGGATCTCGGCGAGCCCGTCGTGGGTGTGCGAGGCGGTCACCTCGTCGGCGAGGCCGGCCAGGTCGGGGTGGGCGTTGCCCATCGCGACGCCGAGCCCGGCCCAGCGCAGCATCTCCCGGTCGTTGGGCATGTCGCCGAACGCGACGGTGTCCGCCGCGGTCACGCCGAGCCGGCGGGCGACCTCGGCCAGGCCGGTCGCCTTGGTGACCCCGGGCGCGGAGGCCTCGATCAGCCCGGACGGGTGCGAGAACGTCAGGTCGGCCAGCCCGCCCGCCTTCGGCGCGAGTGCGGTCATCATCTGCTCGCTGGTCAGCTCCGGGGAGCGGATCAGCACCTTCGTCGCCGGGTGCCCGAGCAGGTCCTCGCGGCTGGTGGAGCCGCCGTCGTGCTCGCCCCAGGCGTGCACGTAGCCGGGGTCGGTGAGGAACTGGTCGACGACGCCCCGAACGCCGTCGTCACCCTCGGCGTTCGCGACGCGCTCGACGCCGAACCCGCATCCGGGGAACAGCTCCGCGGCGAGGGCGGCGAGCTCGCCGATCGCGGCCGGATCCAGGGTGTGCGTGCCGAGCACGACGTCGTCGACGGCGTCGTAGAGCACCGCGCCGTTCGCGCACACGCACAGCCGCACCAGGCCCTCGGGCAGCCGCGCGAGCACCGGCGGGATCCAGCGCGGCGGGCGGCCGGTCACCAGCACGAACCCGGCGCCGGCGGCGACCGCCCGCTCCAGCACGGCGACGGTGCGCGGGGTGACCACGCCGCCGTCGTCGAGGAGGGTCCCGTCGACGTCGGTGGCGACGAGCCGGGGCGCGTTCTCGACGATCACACCCAGAGCGTACGGAACCGCCCGGAGACGGCCCCCGGACGACCGCGTGGCGGTTACCCTCGGACGGTGCGTGTTCTGGTGGTGGCGGCCCCGCTGTCGGGGCATCTGACACCGCTGTTGCCGCTCGCCCACGCGCTCTGGGACTCCGGGCACGAGGTGCTGCTCGCCGGCGGCGGCGACGCGCACCCGCTCCCCGGGGCGGACCCGCTGCCGTTCATCGACGTCGCCCGCAGCCTGCGGGTGGGCAGGCTCGCCGCACGCTCGCTCGTCGCGCACCCGGTGACCGCGCGGGCCGAGCTGGCCGGGCGCGGCGGCGACGCCGGGGTGCGTTCGCTGTTCGGCCCGGTGAACGAGGAGCTGACCGACGCGCTGGTGACCGTCGCCGAGCAGTGGCGGCCCGACGTCGTGGTCTACGAGCCCCTCGCCGTCGCGGGGGCGCTCGCGGCCGCCCGGCACGACGTCCCCGCGGTGCTGCACGAGAACGGTCTGCTCGACGGGTTCGCGCTGGTCCGCACGCTGCTGGACTCCCGACCGCTGCAGCGGGCCCGGCTGCGGCACGGGCTGCGCGGGGTCCCGCCGCCAGCGATCGCCCTGACCATCGCCCCGTCGAGCCTGGTCGGCGCGCGCGACGCGCTGGCCGTGCGGCCGGGCCGGGCCCGCGGCTCGGCCCGGTCGGCGCTGCCGGCGTGGCTGAGCGGCCCCTCGGTGCGGCCGCGGGTGCTGGTGCTGCGCGGCGGCGGGCCGCTGCGGGGCGATCTGCAGGCCTCGGCGGTCCGCGCGCTGGACGACCTGCGCGACGACGGGCCGGACTGCGAGCTCGTGCTCGTCCGGCCCCCGGCGCGGCTGCTGCGCCACGGCCGACGCGGTGTGCGCACGGTCGGGCGGGTCCCGCTCGACGAGCTGCTGCCCGCCTGCGCCGCGGTGCTGCACGACGGCAGCGCCGCGCACGTGCTGGCCGCGCTGGCGGCGGGCGTCCCGCAGCTCGCGCTGCCCGGTCCGGGCGACCGACGGCACAACGCGGAGCTGGTCGCGGCCCGCGGCGCCGGGCTGGGCGGCCCGTTCACCGCCGACGCGCTGCGCAGGCTGCTGCACGACGGCGAGCTCGCCGCCGCCGCCCGCGACGTGCGCGCGGAGATCGCCGCGATGCCGCCGCCGCAGGCCAGGGTCGAAGTGCTGACCGCCCTGGCCTGAGCGGCGCCGGGACGCGGGCCCGGCCGGGACGGGCGTCTAGAAGACCGCGACCGCGACGATCAGGCCGAGCGCGACGTGCGCGGCCGCGACGACCTTCGCGACCGCCCGCGGCTCGTCGGACTGGATGACCTCGCCGATGTCGATGCCGGTCACCCACTCCAGCAGCCGCACCGCGGCGACCTGGGCGACGATCCCGATCAGGCCGAACACCAGTGACGACACGACACCCTGCAGCAGCGAGCCGTAGGAGCCGTAGATCGCGGTGACGATGATGAACGCCATCGACAGCATGCCGGCCGAGGTGATGGTCACCGCGTTCGGCAGGCCGCCGCGCACCATCGCCGGGAGCTTGCCGGGCGTGGTGAGGTCGATGGCCCAGAAGCCGATCAGCATGAGCAGGGTGCCGATCACGGCGTAGAGCAGGATCGCGCCGACACCGCGGCCGAGGAAGCCCCAGTACGTGGCGTCGAACGCCTGGGCGAGGATCACGGGAGGTACCTCCGGGAGCGGGGGTGTGCAGGGAGCGGAGCAGAGCGGAACGGTCAGGACTCGGGGATGCGGTGCGGCACGAAGGCCGCACCGTCGTCGGTGATCAGGCCGGCGGTCTCTCGGATGCCGAGCCCGGCGGCGGTGTCACCGACCAGCCAGGCGCCCAGGCAGGGCCGGAACCCGTCGAACTCGGGCAGCGGGTCGAACATCTGGTAGACGAAGCCCTCGTCGCCGTAGACGCCGCCGGTGGCGGTCTCGTAGCCGGGGGCGACGATCGCGATGTTGGCGCCCTCGCGCCCCAGCAGGGGCTTGCGGACGTACTCGGTGAGGATCCCGGGGTTGCCGAGCGAGGCGGGCAGCAGGTTCGGGTGCCCGGGGTACATCTCCCAGAGCACCGCGAGCAGCGCCTTGTTCGACAGCAGGGTCTTCCACAGCGGCTCGAGCCACAGTGTCTCGGGGAGGCTGCGGGTGACGTGCTTGCCGAACTCGTCGGTCAGCATCCACTCCCACGGGTAGAGCTTGAAGACCGTCGACATCGGAGCTTCCTCGATGTCGACGAAGCGGTCCAGAGCGGAGTCCCAGCCGATGTCCTCGATGGACAGTCCGACGGTGTCCAGGCCCGCCTCGGCGGCGGTCTCCTGGAGGTAGCCGACGGTGATGTGGTCCTCGCCGGTGGACTCGGCGCCGGACCAGGTGACGTGCACCTCCGACGACGGCAGCAGCCCCTTCAGCTCGCCCCAGCGTTCGACGAGCTTCTCGTGCAGGGAGTTCCACTGGTCGTCGCCGGGGTGGACGTCCTGCAGCCAGTGCCACTGCAGGATCGAGGCCTCCAGCAGCGACGTGGGGGTGTCGGCGTTGTACTCCAGCAGCTTGGCCGGTCCGGAGCCGTCGTAGCGCAGGTCGAAGCGGCCGTAGAGGTGCGGGTCCGAGCGGCGCCAGGACTGCGCGACCTGCTCCCAGCACCACTCGGGCAGCGCGAAGTCCCGGAACCGCTCGGTGGTGACGACGTGGTCGACGGCCGACAGGCACATCGACTGGAGCACCTCGACGTCGGCCTCGAGGGACAGGATCTCGTCCATCTCGAAGACGTAGTGCACCGACTCGTCCCAGTAGGGCCGCTCGTTGCCCGAGCCGTCCCGGCCGGGGGTACCGAAGGCGAGCCCCTGCTCGGCGACGGTGCGCTGCCAGTCCGGGCGGGGGGTGCCGCGTTCGCGTCGCACGCCCTCAGCTCCCGCTGGACGAGCCGGACCCGCCCGAGGACGACGACGATCCGCCGCCCACGCCGAGACCGCCCCGGGAGATCGTGCCGCTGCGGGTCGCCGAGCCGATGGTCGAGCCGGTCGTGCCGCTGCGGACCGTGGTGCCACTGGGCGGCGGGGAGACGGTCCCTCCGGTCGCGACCTGCCCGACTCCGCCGGCGCCGCCGTAGTTGTAGTGGTACTGACGGCCGCCGCCGCCCAGGAAGATCGGCACGAAGGCGAAACCGCCGCCACCGGTGGACACCTGCCCCTGGCTCTGGGTGCCAGAGCAGTTCTCGTCCGGCACGACGACGCCCTGGTCGTCGACGCAGCGCGCGTCGGCGACCCGCTCATCCTCCGAGGCCCCACCTGAGCCCGCGTAGACCGCTGCGATCAGGGCGACGACACCGACGGTCGCGCCGGCGCCGATCAGCACCCGCTTGGTGGTCTTGGAGCGGGCCTCCTTCAGCCGCACCGCCTCGCGGTCCGCGCGCAGCTTCTGCTCGCGGGCCCGCTTCTCGGCGAGCGTGGGCTCGCGGGGCGTGGTGCTGCCGTCCTGCTGCCGGATCCGGCCGCGCGGGGCCTCGGCGGGCTGCTCGGCGGGCGGGTTCGCCCACGGCGCCGGCGCCGATCCGTCGGTCTGCGGTGCCGGCGCCGGCTGCGAGCCCGACGGCTGCGCGCCGCCCGGTGTCGCACTCGGCGTACCGGCGGGCGGCGTGCTGTCGTCCGGGCCGCCGGCGGTGCGCGGTCCGTCGGTCATCGCTGGTCCCCCATCGTCACTCCTGTCCCCCCGCGCGCACCGTACCGGGACCGACCGACGACCACCGGTCGTTCCCGGATGACGATTCGGCGGCGGTTCGCCCACGACCACCCGGACGAGTGGTCGCGCCACCCCGTCGCACCGGACGGACCTGCTCGTTCACAGCATCCGGCCGACCGACCGCCGCGCCGGGGCACCGGCCGGGTGAAGCCGGACCGACCCCGGCTGCATGATGGGGACGTCATGGATTCCCGCTCCCCCGCCGGCTCCGACCGGCCCGACGCGACCGGCCGCACCGCCGTCCACGGCGGGCAGGGCACGACCTCGGTGCTGTCCCGGCCGTCGGCCACCCCGGTGGTCCCGACCCGTCGGCGACGGTCGTCGGACGCCTCCGGAGGGGCGGGCACCGGGCGGAGCGGGTTCCTCGGGGCCCGCCGGGTCGGGATCGGGATCCTCGTCGGCGCGCTGCTGATGCTGACCGTCGCGTCGGTCGACTCGCTGCTCGGCGCCGAGGTGCCGGTCCTGGGGTCGTTCGCGTCCTCCGGGGTCCCGAAGGTGGAGGAGCCGCCGCCGCTGCCGCCCCCACCGGACACCCCGGGCACCTGCCTCAACTGGACCCGGTCCGACGCGACCGACACCGCCGCCGTCGACTGTGCCCGGCCGCACCTGTTCGAGCAGGCGGGGCGGGTCGTGCTGACCGACCAGCCGACGTTCCCGGCCGACGGGGCCTGGCAGAAGCTCGTCGCCGACCGCTGCACCCCGGTGGTCACGAAGTACCTGAACGGCAAGTTCGACCCGGACGGGAAGTTCCGGGTGGGCGCGCTCAAGCCGTCGCAGCAGCGCTGGGACGGCGGCGACAAGGGCATGCGCTGCGGCCTGCAGATGGCCTCGCGCAGCGGGGAGATGTTCCCGATCACCGGGAAGGTCGCCGCGCAGGACCAGTCCGCGGTCCAGCCGGTGGGCACCTGCCTGGCCATCGACGGCCGCACCGTCGGGGACCCGACCGACTGCGCCGGTCCGCACGCCGCCGAGGCCGTCGGGCTGGTCGACCTGGGCACCCAGTTCCCGGACGCCTGGCCCACCGTCGAGGACCAGGACAAGTTCCTCCAGCCCGCCTGCACCACCGCCGCCAACACCTTCGCCGGAAACGACACCGTGATCGACGCCAAGGGGCTCATCGTCTACTGGGGCAACCTCTCCGAGGAGTCCTGGAAGGCGGGCAGCCGCAAGGTCAACTGCAACATCGGCACCCTGCTGCCGGACAAGAGCGGCTTCGCCTCGATCACCGGCTCGGTGAAGGGCAACCTGGTCGTGTCCGGGCAGCCCGCCGGCCCGGCGCCGTCCACGCCCGGCACCCCGGGGGGCGCACCCACCGACGGTGCGGCCACTCCGGCCCCCGGCTCGCAGGCCCCGGTCCAGCAGCCCGACGCCGAACAGCCCGCCGCGCCCGACAGCGGTGCCGGGCGGCCCGACCTCGACATCCCACCCGGCCTGCCCGGGCTGTCGGACAACTGACGTGCCGGTGGTGATGCCCGCCGACCGGTTCGACGAACTGGTCGGCGAGGCGCTGGACCTCGTGCCCGCCGAGCTCGCCGCGGCGATGGACAACGTCGTGGTGCTGGTGGAGCCGCGCCACCCCGACGAGCCGGACCTGCTCGGGCTCTACGAGGGCGTCGCGCTGACCGAGCGCACGGCGGACTACGCCGGCGAGCTCCCGGACCGGATCACCGTCTACCGCGACGCCGTCCTCGACTTCTGCGACGACGAGGAGCAGGTCGTCGACGAGGTCGCGATCACCGTCGTCCACGAGATCGCGCACCACTTCGGCATCTCCGAGGAGAAGCTGCACGAGCTCGGCTGGGGCTGAGCCGCCCGGCCGCTACCGGTGGGTGGCGCGCCGCCCGCCGGGCATCGCGTCCCACACTCCGGGACCCAGCCGTCGGGGTCGCGACGCAGCACGACCCGGCCGGTGTTGGGGACGGGGCGCTCGCGGCCGTAGGTGACGTCGGAGTGGCCGGGCCCGGAGCCGTCGTGCCCGCCGAGCAGCGCCAGCGACAGGACCCGGATCGCCGCCCCGTGGCTGACGACGACGACCGCGCCCTCCGACACGCCGGAGGTCACCGCGGCGAGGTCGGGCAGCGCCCGGTCCCACACGTCGCGGGCGGACTCGCCGCCGGGCATGGCGCGGTCGACGTCGCCGTCCCACCAGGCCTCGAAGACCTCGTCGAACGCGGCGCGGGCGTCGTCGTCCTCCCGGCCCTCGAGGTCTCCGACCGACACCTCGTGCAGGCCCTTCAGCAGGGTGACCCCGCGGCCGAGCGCGCGCCCGATCGGGGCGGCGGTCTCCTGCGCGCGGGTCGCCCGTGACGCGTACAGGCCCCGGACGGGCCAGCCGGCGAGCAGGCCGGCGACCTCCTCGGCCTGGGCGCGGCCCAGCTCGTCGAGCGAGGGGCCGGGCAGCGCGGTGTCGAGGCGGTGCCGCACGTTGGACGGGGTGCGGCCGTGCCGGACCAGCACCAGGCGCAGCGTGCCGTCGTCCGGCGGGACCTGTGCGGTCCGGCTGCCGGTGCCGACGGCGGCGAAGGAGGCGGCGCCGTCGTGCTCGTCGTCGGTCGGGTGGCTCACGTGTCGGCTCCCCGTCGGACCGCGGCGAGCCAGCGCTCGGACGCGGCGTAGTCGTCGGTGGTGGCGACGCCGAGCGCCGCCACGGGGCTCCCCACCCCGGCCGCGGGGGCGGCCGGTGCGGGATCGGATCGCGGGAACGACCCGAGGTAGATGAGCCGGTCGCAGCGACGGTGCAGCGCGGCCAGGGCCTCCCCCATCGCCGGGTCGGCGACGTGGCCCGAACAGTCGAGGTGGAACCAGTACTCGGCGTGGCGGTCCTTCACCGGGCGGGACTCGATCCGGGTCAGGTCGATCCCGCGGACCGCGATCTCGGTGAGCAGGCCGAGCAGGGTTCCGGGCCGGTTCGTGGTCGTCGCGGCGATGGTGGTGCGGTCCCAGCCGGTCGGCGGCGGCGGCGGGCCGGGGCGGGTGAGCAGCACGAACCGGGTGACGGCGCCCGCGTTGTCGGCGATGTCGTCGGCCAGCACCTCCAGCCCGTGCTGGGTGGCGGCGAGCGGGGCGGCGACGGCGGCGTCGACCTCGCCCCGGGCGGCCTGGGCCGCGGCCTCCGCCGTGGAGGAGCTGACCCGGACCTCGGCGCCGGGCAGGTGCTCGGCGAGCCAGCCGCGGGTCTGGGCGATGCCGTGGCCGTGGGAGGCGACCGAGCGGATCGCGTCCCGCGTGGTGCCCGTGCGGCCCATCAGGCAGAACCGGACCGCGATCCGGGCCTCGCGGGCGAGCACCAGCGGCGGGTCGGCCACGAGCCCGTCGAGCACCGGCGGGACGGCGCCCTCGACGGTGTTCTCGATCGGCACGCAGCCGGCGTCGACGGAGCCGTCGCGGACGGCCGCCAGCACCGCGGGGGCGCCGGGCAGCGGCACCAGCTCGGCGCCACGGGACTCGGGCAGCGTCAGCAGGGCCTGCTCGGTGAACGTGGCGTGCGGCCCCAGGAATCCGATCCGCATCCGATGCGTCCTGATCAGTCCAGCAGCCCGAGGGCGACGAGGTCGGCGATCGGGACCGGATCGGGGTCGACCCCGCAGCGCGGCAGGACGGTGCGGACCTGCTCGACGGCGGCCTCGGGCAGCTCGTCGAGCTCCCGGGCGAGCTTCTCGCCGTCGGTGCAGGACAGGGCGTCCTCGGCCGGGTCGGGCGAGGCGCTGACCCCGGTCATCCGCGCGACGGCGGCGATCAGGTTCAGCAGGCCGTGGCGGCCGCGGGGCGTCGAGGCGGACGGGTCCTCGCGGACGATCCGGTCGATGCCCTGCGCGGAGATCCCGCCGGTGCCGCTCTCCAGGCCCGCCAGCAGGAACTTGTGCACGTCGACGATCTCCGGCACGTCGGAGGCGCGCGGCCCGCCGAGGCGGATCTTCGGGGTGCAGCCGTGCTCGGCGACCTTGCGGACGGCGGCGAGCCAGGCGAGCGTGCCGTCGGCGTCGCCCTCGACGGGGCGGCGCGGCTCGACGACCGGGGTCACCTCGTCCGGCACGAACTCCGACACGCGCTCGAGCCAGACCCCGTCGACGTCCGGCGGCGCGACGCACTCGACGGTGCTCGGGGTGAGCAGGCTGGAGCGCGAGAACACCGTCGACAGCGCCTTCGGCACCGCGCCCAGCCCGGTGTCGACGACGAGGGCCATCTCCGCGGGCCGGCTCGGCGCGGAACGGGCGAGCTCGGTGACGACGGCGGGCAGCTGCGACGCGGGGCAGACCAGCCGTCCGACGAGGCCTCCGTAGTGGCCGTCGCGGGCGGCGAGATAGCGCGACACGACGGCGTCGACGCCCGGTGCGACGGTCCTCGGCTGCAGCAGGCTGGTGTCGTCGACCAGCGCGGCGAGCAGCGGACGGATCGGCCACGGGTCGGCTGAGGAACCCGAGGGCACGGTCATCACGTCGACAGACGCTAACGGTCGGGTCACGGAGCGCACGCAGAGGGGGTTGTCCCCCTGTGTCACGCGGCACTGGACAGGCGACACTTCCTCCTGCTTAGGTAAGGGTTACCTAATCGGAGGTGAGAGTGGGAACGACCCGAGTGCGCCGCCCCCCGACGCCCGCCGTCGCCGAGCGAGCCCGCAGCCTCGTCACCCGTGGTGGCCGCGCGGCACTCGTCGGCACCGGTGAGCCGGAACCGTGTGCGCCGCTGATGCACTACACCTGGCCGGACGGCACAACCGACCTGCTGCTGCCCGACGACCACGTGCTCCGCGAGCGCACCCGGCTCACCGCGGGCGGGCTCCCGGTGATGCTCGAGCTGACCGGCAGCACGCCGGTTCCGCTCGACGAGCCGGTCCGGGAGCTGCTGTGGCTGGTCGGGACGCTGCACGAGCCGGACCCGACGACCGGCCGGGAGCGGGCCCTGCGGCTCGCCGAGAAGGCTCCGCACCCCAACCTCCTCGACGCCGGGCGCGGCGCGACCCTGCTGCGGCTGCGCCCGTCATCGGCGGTGTACTCCGACGCCGAGGGCTGCGCACCGGTCTCGCCGGCCGAGCTCGCGGCGGCCGAGCCCGACCCGTTCTGCCGGGTCGAGCAGGCATGGCTGGAGCACCTGGACCGGGCCCACCCGGAGATGCTGTGCGCGCTGCGCCGTCACCTGCCCGACGGGCTGGGGTTCGTCGGCGGCCGGATCCGTCCGGTCGGCGTGGACCGATTCGGGCTCCGCGTGCGGGTGCCCACCGCGACCGGCACCCAGGACGTGCGGCTGGCGTTCTCCGCGCCCGCCGACACCCCCGAGGAGCTGCAACGCCGGTTCGCCGAGCTGGTGGGCTGCCCGGCCGGGGGCCGCTGAGCCGGACTCAGGGCCCGGCGGGTGCCAGGTGCTCGGCCTGCACCTTCCGGGTCACCTTGCGCTCGGCGACGAACGAGGCGACCGGGATCGTGCCCGCGGCCAGGATGACGACGGCGAACACCGGCTTCCAGCGGCAACGCTCGGCCAGGATCAGCGTGCACACGATGTAGATCATGTACAGGAACCCGTGCACCATCCCGATCAGCGCGACCGGGCGCGGATCGCCGAACAAGTACTTCGCCGGCATCGCGTAGAAGGTCAGCAGCAGCAGGCCGACGCCGGTGACCCAGGCGGAGATCCGGTAGGCCTTCAGGGCGGTCGCGACGGTCACGGGGTGGACTCCTCCCGGTGCCGGGCCGCCAGGCGGGCCAGCTCCTCGTTGTAGGCCCGCAGCTGCGGGTCGGTGCTGCGGGGCGGGACGGCGTTCGCCGGGCGGGACGTGAACGGCGACGGCCCGGCCGGGGCGGCCGTCGTCCCGGCCGGTTCGGCGGCGGCCGTCGTCCCGTCGGGGGTCGTCCCGTCGGGGGTCGTAGCCGTCGGCGCAGCGGGCGTGCTGGCCGGTGTGGTGGCTGTCGTCGCGGCCGGTGTCGTAGCCGTCGGCGCAGCGGGCGTCGTCCTGACCGTCGTCCTGGCCGTCGTCCTGGCCGTCGTCGTGAGCGCGGAGGGGGTGGTCCCGGCGACCGGCGACGGGGCCGCGCCTGCGGCCTGCTGCGCCGGATCCGTGTCCGCCGCCCCCGCGGAGCCGCCGGAGGCCGCGCGCAGGTCGGCGATCTCCATGCTCAGGAAGCGCCACCACATGACGCCGAAGAAGACGGCGAACAGCGGCCACTGCAGGCCGTAGCCCACGTTGAGGGCCGAGCCCATCGCCGAACCCGCTCGTCCCCACTGCCAGATGGCCAGCCAGGTGCAGGTGACCATCGCGCCGAGTGTGAGGACGTGCCAGACCATCCACCTCGGGGACAGCAGCAGCCGCATCACGCGGACCAGGGTACGCACCCCGGCATGGCCACGGCCGGGCCCCGACGAGCGCCCGGTCACGCCGCCCGCCACCCGCCCGCGGTCCCCGGCCGCGCAGTGATCCGCAGCCCGCGGTGATCCGCGGGGCGCGCGCTGATCCGCAGGGCGCGCAGTGATCCGCAGCCCGCGCAGTGATCCGCAGGGCGCGCGCTGATTCGCGGCCCGCGCGCGTCCGGACACGCGCGAACAACGGATCACCGCGCGCGGAGTGGATCACGGGCCATCGATCACCGCGCGCACCGTGCGTCGCCGGGCTGCGGCACGCACCGACCGCCGCCCGACGGCTCGGCCCCCGGAGCCGTCCGGCACCCGGTGCGATGATCGGCCCATGACGAGCGGACCGGCCCCGGCACGACCGCGTGGGTCCCTGCGGGACTGGCTCAGCCCGGCGCCCCCGTCCTTCCCGGGCGTCGCCACCGACCCCCGCGAGCGACGGCTGATCGGCCTGGAGATCGCCGTCGTCCTGACCGTGACGCTGGGCCTTTCCGCGGTGCGCAGCGCGCTGTCGCTGCTCGAGGCCCTCCTGAACCCCGCCCCGCTCGCCGACCAGCAGGTCACCCTGAACGCGCCGGCGTCCACCGACGCGTGGATCGACCTCGCGTTCCAGCTGGTCCGCGCGCTGCAGCTGGCCGGATGGGGCGCGCTGGCCGCGTACCTGCTGCTGCGGGCGGGCATCGCGCTGGGCCGGGTCGGGCTCGACGGGCGGCGGCCGTGGCGCGACGCGGCGCACTCCGCGGGCCTCGCCGCGCTGATCGGCATCCCCGGGCTGGGGCTCTACCTGGTCGGACGGCTCGCCGGGATCACCCCGGACGTCGCGCCCAGCACGCTGACCGACCAGTGGTGGCGGATCCCGGTGCTGGTGCTGTCCGCGACGGCGAACTCCTGGGCGGAGGAGGTCGTCATGATCGGCTACCTGCTCACCCGGCTGCGGCGGCTCGGCTGGTCGGAGAACCGCTCGGCGTTCGCGGCCGCCGTCCTGCGCGGGTGCTACCACCTGTACCAGGGGATCGGCGCGTTCGTCGGCAACCTGGTCATGGGCCTGGTGTTCGCCCGCTACTGGCAGCGGACGAACCGGCTGTGGCCGCTCGTCGGCGCCCATCTGCTGATCGACGTCGTGGCGTTCGTGGGGTACGCGCTGCTGGGTGGCGTCCTCCCGTTCTGACTCAGGAAAGCGGCCCTCACCAGGGGAAAGGTGACCCTGTCCAACTGAGACGGACGCCCTTTCTGGAGCCGTTCCAGGAAACGCCGACGGTCGGTAACCTGGATGTCATGACCGACGAATCGAAGTTCCACGCCCTGCTGCGCGACCAGGTCCGCAGCGAGTTCACCGCGAGCCAGCAGTACCTGGCCATCGCCGTCTGGCTCGACGACGCCGACCTCCCGCAGCTCGCCGCGCACTTCTACGCGCAGTCGCTCGAGGAGCGCAACCACGCGCTGATGATGGTCCAGTACCAGATGGACAACGACCTCACCCCGACCATCCCACCGGTCGGTGAGGTGCAGAACGAGTTCTCCTCCGTCGAGGAGCTCGTCTCGCTCGCGCTGACCCAGGAGAAGCAGGTCACCGAGCAGATCACCACGCTGGCCCGTACCGCCCGCGACGAGGGCGACTACCTCGGCGAGCAGTTCCTGCAGTGGTTCCTCAAGGAGCAGGTCGAGGAGGTCGCCTCGATGACGACGCTGCTCACCATCGTCCGCCGCGCCGGGGACGACCTCTTCCACGTGGAGGACTTCGTCGCCCGCGAGATGACGAACGGCGGGGGCGGCGACCCGGCCACCCCGCCGGTCGCCGGCGGCGCCCTGTAAGCGCCCGTCCGTCGGTCCGCAGCGCCGCTCCGGCGCCCCCGAGCAGGGGGGCGCCGGAGCGTCCGCACGACTACCGCAGGGTGATCTGCTTGCCCGCGAGCACGTCGCGCGCCCGGTGCTCGGACTCGGTGAGCGGCGTGGCGTCCAGCCCGGCCACCGCCTCGTCGAGTCGCTTCGCGAACTCCGCGGCGGGACCCGCCCACTCCGAGGAGTGCATCTCCCGGTCGACGTCCCAGACCGGGACGAGCAGCCCGTGCGCCCGGAACGACCCGGCGTAGCGGGAACCCTCGCCCAGCTCCAGGCCGCCCTCGCCGGACAGCCGCGCCAGCGCCGCCATCAGGGTCGTCTCGTCCTCGGTCCGTACCCAGCGCACGTGCGCCTTCGAGCCGGTGTCGACCCAGTACGCCCCACGCACGCCGTCTGCGGTCACCGCCTCGGTCGGCATGATCACCGAGTTGGCGCGCTCCAGCATCGCCTGCGCCTCGGGGTCAGGGCTCTCCGACGGCAGCCACCACGCGAAGTCGGCGTGCACCGTCGGCTCCAGCGGCGTGCCGGGCTCCAGCACGTCCTGCAGCCGCTCACCGGTGTGGCGCCCGGCGCCGACGACCGGCAGCGACGATCCCGGCTCGGCCGAGCGCGCCCAGGCGAGCGCCCCGGCCAGGTCGGCCGAGAGGTCACCGGAGCGGGTCTGGACCTGCATGCCGAGCAGGACCTCGCCGTTGTCGCGCACGATCGCGGCGGACGCGCCCGGCAGCACCGAGGCCAGCGTGACCGGCCCGCCGGTACGGACCGGGAGGGGCGCCGTCGCCGACGGGAGGAACTCCCGCATGGCGACGAGGTCGGGCTCTGCCGCGAGGCCCTCGAACGGCCGGATGACGATCACGTCGTCACCGGCGCCGTGGCAGGCCTTGTACCGCTTGCCGGAGCCGCAGGGGCACGGCCGGCGGGGGTTGTCCCCCGCGTCGGCGGTGCTGGCACGGTTGCGCGTCTTCTTACCCATCGCCGGGCAAGGTAGCGGGTCGTGCATGCCTTCGATCCGGCCGACCCCGGTTTCCTCGCCGACCCCTACCCCACCTACGCGGCCCTGCGCGCCGCCGGACCGGTCCACGACCACCCCGGTCTGGGCGTTCCGGTCGCGGTGACGCACGCGGCCTGTTCGGCCGTGCTGCGCGACCGCGGGCTGGGCCGGATCTGGTCCGACGCCGAGCCCGCGGCCGAGCTGGCCGCGTTCAACCTGCTGCACCGCAACTCGCTGCTGGAGCGGGAGGGCGAGCCGCACACCCGGCTGCGGCGCCTGGTGGCCTCGGCGTTCGCCCGCGGCCACACCGAGCGGTTGGCCCCGCTGGTGCGGGCGCGGGC
Organism: Pseudonocardia sp. Ae717_Ps2; assembly: GCF_001932475.1. Lineage (NCBI taxonomy): Bacteria > Bacillati > Actinomycetota > Actinomycetes > Pseudonocardiales > Pseudonocardiaceae > Pseudonocardia > Pseudonocardia sp. Ae717_Ps2. The sequence continues at coordinate 5,945,617 of NZ_MCIS01000001.1, read as the reverse complement.
CGGCGCCCTGGTCGACGATCTGGTGGCCCGCGTCCGGGACGGCGCCCCCGCCGACCTGGTCGAGCTCGTCGCCGCCCCGCTGCCGGTGGCCGTGATCGCCGACCTGCTCGGTGTACCGGAGGACCGCCGGGCGCCGCTGCGGGACTGGTCCGACGCGATCGTGCGGATGTACGAGCCCGACCCCGGCGACGACGGCCGGCGCGCGGCCGAGCAGGCGTCGGCCGACTTCACGGCCCTGCTGCGGGAGCTGGTCGAGGAGCGCCGCTCCGGGCGGATCGCCACCGACCCGGCCGGTCGCCGCGACCTGCTCGCCGACCTGCTGGCGGTGCGCGACGACGAGACCGGCGAGCGGACCCGGCTCGACGAGGACGAACTGGTCGGCACCGCGGTGCTGCTCCTGATGGCCGGCCACGAGGCGACGGTCAACGTCGTCGGGAACGGCGTGCACGCCCTGCTCCGGCACCCGGACCAGTGGCGACGGCTGCTCGACGACCCAGGACTGGTCGGAACGGCCGTCGAGGAGCTGATCCGCTTCGACGCCCCGCTGCAGCTGTTCGAGCGGACCGCCGTCGTCGACACCACGATCGCCGGCCACGTGGTCCCCGCGGGCACCCGGATCGCGACGCTGCTCGGCGCGGCCGGGCGCGACCCGTCGGTCTTCGGCGACGACGCCGACCGCCTCGACGTCGGCCGTTCCCCCAACCCCCACCTGGGCTTCGGGGCCGGGGTGCACTACTGCCTGGGCGCCCCGCTGGCCCGGCTGGAGATCGCCGAGGTGCTGCGCGCGCTGCTGGAACGCCTGCCCGACGCCGCCGTCGACGGCGAGCCGGTCCGGCGCCCGCGGTTCGTCATGCGCGGCTGGGCGGAGCTGCGGCTGACCACGGGCAGCACCCGGTGAACCGAATGCCGTAACAATTCCAGAGCCGAACGGTCCATTCCTGGAAGCCGTCGGATCGTTGTCGACGGCGCCGCGCAATCACGGACGGGAAGGTGCATCGGAAAAGACGCGCACCGCCGTCGACGGCCACCCGCGGACGTGGTGGAATCGTCGGCAATGGAATCGTGGTCGGAACTTCTGCGCACCGTTCTCGGCGTGCCGGGGACGGGCTACGCCTGCGTCGCCGACCCCGCCACGGGGGAGCTCGTCGCGGCCGCGGGCGAGCGGGCCGTGCCCGGCCTCGCGGAGGTGCTCGACTGGGGCGCCGCGCAGGTCGGCGGACCGGGACCGGTGTTCGAGGACGCGGTGGTCACCACCCGGGAGGGCGATCACCACCTCCTGCGGGCGCTGCCCCGCGACGGCGCGGCCCCGCTGCTCGCCTACGCCCACCTCGACCGGTCCGGCAGCCCGGTCGCGCTGGCCCGCCGGGCCCTGCGTCCGGCCGGCGCGACACCGGCACGAACGCCGGAACCGACACCGACAGCGACATCGACATCGACTGATCAGCAGGTCAAAGCCACCATCGGGGCGCCGGTCGCGACCCGCCCGGTGATGCGGGTCCGGCCGGTCACCCCCGCCACGTCACCTCCCGGGCGGGTGGACACCCCACCGGCGACGATCGCGGTGCCGTCGCCCACGCCGGTGCCGGGCGCCGAGCGCACCCCGGCTCCGGCCGTCCCGCTCCCCCGGCGCGCGCCCGGACCCGCCGAGACCTCCGACGCGGCAGATCCCCCCGACACGGCCGACGGTGACGACGCGCACGCCGGAGCCACCCCCGAGGGCGGCAGGTGGGCCGACGACCTGGGCACCATGTCCCGGATCCTCGCCGCGCTGCGCCGGCTGGACCCGTCGTCGGCGTCGGGGTGTTGACGCTCCGGAATTGCGCGTTATCGTTGTCGGCCCCGGCGCCGGAAAGATCCGAGATCATTCTTCGTGAAATGCGGAACGGATCGCGGCGCAGACTCCCCCGAGATCGTCGCGGCGATTGCCGCGCGGAAGGCTCCTGACATGAACAACATCGATCGTTCCCTCGACATGGCCGCCAACATCAAGGGCGCGTTCGCGGTCGCGATCGTCGACTTCGAGAGCGGGATGACGCTGGGATCGCGCGGGGGAAGCCCCGAGTTCGACCTCGACGTCGCCGCGCCCGGGAACTCCGAGGTCGTCCGCACGAAGCTCGAGGTCATGCAGAAGCTGGGTCTGCGCGAGAACATCGAGGACATCCTGATCACCCTCGACACCCAGTACCACCTGATCCGGATCATCCGCGGCACCGACGAGCAGCTGTTCTTCTACCTCGTGCTCAACCGTGCCCAGGCCAACCTGGCGATGGCCCGCCGCGACCTGCGCGTCATCGAGCAGCAGTTCGCGATGACCTCGCCGCAGGCCGGGGCGCCGCAGCCGCAGGGCCAGGCGTTCTTCCCCGCCCAGCAGCGCTGAGGCCCCCGCGACCACGCCTCCCATGGGACGTCACCGGCACGCCGTCGCCGTGCGCACCGACGGGCTGGCCGCCGTGCTGGGTCCGCTGTTCTTCGACCCGCGGATCCGCTCGGCGGCCCTGCTCGACGTGGACAGCGGAATGGTGCTCGACGTCTGCGGGCCCGACACCGCCGTCGGGCGGACGGGCCGGGGTGTCCCCGCGGCTCACGACCACCGCGACGAGGTCCGCGGCGCGGCGCACGCCGAGCTCGTCAGGATCGCGCTGGCCCTCGCCCCCAACGCGGGCGGGCGGCTCGGGCTCGTCCTGGAGGCCGGCCCGGACCGGCACGTGCTGCGGACCGTCGCCGACCCGCACGGCGGGCGGCTGGCCCTGTCGGTGGTCGTGCGCGGCCCCGACCGGGCCGTGCGGCGGGTGCGCAAGCTGCTGGAGGAGGTCTCCGACGCGGCGCTGACCGCGGGCCCGTCGACGGCGGTCCGCCCCGGATCCGCGGGCTGGGCGGCCACGCCGACCACCTCCGCGCCCGCGCCGGACCACCCGGCACCGGTTCCGTCGCCCACTCCTGCGGTCCGGCCGGACGCCGCCCCGGCGTCGGGTCCGCCGGGGTTCGGCCCGCCGGGCCCGTCCGGGTTCGGTCCGCCGGGCCCGCCCGGGTTCAGCCCGCCGGGTCCGCCGCCCCGGTCGGGCCCGATGCCGCCGTCGGCGCTGCCTGCGGGGCCGCCGTCCCAATCGGGACCGCCGTCGCCGCGCCCGCCGTTCCCGCCGGCACCGACACCAGCAGCTGCCGGGGACCCTGCGGCCGCGTCTCCAGCAGAGCGGTGAGCATGCGGACGACCCGGATCGTGCGCCACGCCGTGACCGCGGCGAGCACGTCGGCCCAGGCGTGCAGGACGACCCCGTCGGCCAGCGCCTGCGTGCCGGTGCGGAACCGCCAGACCAGGACCACCGCGCCGAGCACGACGCACGCCGCCCACAGCGCCCACCAGACCAGCAGCTCCCGCGACGGCGACGGCCGCCGTTCCGGTGGCAGGTCCAGTGCGGCGTGCTCGGTCTCGGCCAGCAGCGAACCGGGCGCGACCAGGTTCCAGCCGGGCACCACCCAGCCCGCGACGACCCACCGGCGGCTCCGCCAGGCGCGCGTCCCCGCACGGTCCGCGGCCGCCCGGTAGGTCCACAGGCTCCACGAGATCATCAACACCCCGGCGGCGATCGTCGCCACCACCGAGGACCAGCCGCCGAACCACACCAGCGCGTCGGACACTCCGACGGCCTCCGGGGACAACGCGTCGGACCGGCTGAACAGCAGCAGCACGTACCGCCACACCTCGGCGACGGCGGCGATCCCCGACACGACGACCACCACCCACAGCACGGGTACCAGCTGCGCGGCCAGCGCGCGGGCCCGGTCGACCGGCCGGAGCGGGCCCTCACCGGGTACCGGCGCGATCCGCCAGGGCCCCACCGGGAGGCCCCAGCGCGGGACGGCGCGGTAGCGGGGCGGACCGGTGTAGCGGTCCCGACGGGCGGCGGGCTCGGCGGCCGGGCCACCGGGCGTCGTCGCGACCCAGTCGAGGGCGGCCAGGTAGCGACCGCACCACGGGCAGAACGCGCCCCCACCGGGGGGAGCCGTCCGGCCGCAGCGTGGGCACGGCGGGCCCGGCCGTCGGGGCGCCGGCGCGGACACGGGTCAGGCGATCCGGGGGGCGCTGCCGTCGTCGGTCACGATCGTGCGGCCCTGGGCGGCCCAGTCCTGCATGCCGCCCTCGACGTTCACCGCCGGGAAGCCCTGCTGGGTCAGGTAGGCGACGACCCGGGCCGACCGGCCGCCGGAGCGGCAGACGACGTAGAGCGGGTCGTCGGTGGGGACCTCGCCCATCCGGGCGGCCAGCTCGGACATCGGCAGGTGACGGGCGTGCGGGGCGTGCCCGGCGGTCCACTCGTCGAGCTCGCGGACGTCCAGCATCGGGGCGTCGGCGGGGAGAGCGGACACGCTCACGGCGGGAACCGGGTCGGACATGGCGCCATCCTGCCACGCCACCCCGTCAACCCGCCGTGAGCGGCGTGGCTCAGCGGCCGTCGTCGCGGTAGAGCGACCCGTGCGGGATCGTCACCTCGTTCGGGTCCAGCGGCGGCTGCGCGGCCCGGTACCCGCCGGTGGCCTGCGCGGGCCGGTACCCGCCGGTGCCCTGCGGTCCCGGCGGGCGGCCCGTCCCGTACCGGTCCGGACGTCCGTCGGCGCCGACCACGGGCTGGACACCGGTCAGACCGGTGTTGCCGAACAGCTCGCCGGCCTGGCGGCTGGTCTGCGGCCGTTGCCCCGGGTTCGGCCGGGGCTGCGGACGCGGCTGCGAGCGGTGCCGACCGGAGCCCTCGGTCTCGCGCCGCGGGATCCCGATGAGGTCCTCGGCGGGGACCGCGGTCGGCTTCGGCGCCTCCTTCGGCGCGGTGGTCGCGCGGACCGCACCGGCACCGGTGAGCGAGCGGACCTCCATCTCAGCGAAGCGGGCGGCGTTGAAGCGCTCGCGGCCGCCGAGGAAGGTGCCGATGATGCCCAGCGCGAACGACACCGGGATCGACACCAGGCCGGGGTTGGACAGCGGGAAGAACGCGAAGTCCACGTTCGGCACCATCGAGGTCGGGGACCCGGACACGGCCGGGGAGATCACGATGAGGCCGACGCAGACGATCACGCCGCCGTAGATGCTGCACAGCGCGCCGGTCGTGTTGAACCGCTTCCAGAACAGCGAGAACAGGATCGTCGGCAGGTTCGCCGACGCGGCGACGGCGAACGCCAGCGCCACCAGGAACGCGACGTTCTGCCCGTTGGCGACGATCCCGCCGCCGATCGCGACCAGGCCGATGACCAGCGCGGTCGTGCGGGCGACCTTCACCTCGGCGTCCGGCGTGGCGGTGCCACGGCGCAGCACGTTGGCGTAGACGTCGTGGGCGAACGAGGCCGATGCGGTGATCGTCAGACCGGCGACGACGGCGAGGATCGTCGCGAACGCCACCGCGGAGATCAGGCCGAGCATGATCTCGCCGCCGAGCGCGTAGGCCAGCAGCGGCGCGGCGTCGTTCTGGTTCGCGCGGGTGATCGTCCCCGGCGGCAGCAGCGCCGTCGCGCCGTAGCCGAGCACCAGCGTGAACAGGTAGAAGATGCCGATCAGCCAGATCGCCCAGACCACCGAGCGGCGGGCCTCCTTGGCCGAAGGCACGGTGTAGAAGCGCATCAGGATGTGCGGCAGGCCCGCCGTACCGAGCACCAGCGCGAGACCGAGCGAGATGAAGTCGATCTTGTTCGTGTACTGCAGGCCCGGGTTGAGGATGGCCTCGCCGCGCTCGGAGTTCCGGGTGGCCTGTTCCAGCACCGCGGACAGGTTGAACCCGTAGCGGCCGAGCACCCAGGTGGTCAGCACCGCGGCGCCGGTGAGCAGCAGGCCGGCCTTGATGATCTGCACCCAGGTGGTGCCCTTCATCCCGCCGAACAGCACGTAGACGACCATGAGGCCGCCGACGACGACGATCACCAGCGCCTGCGAGAGCTTGTCGGTCTTCGGGATCTGCAGCAGCAGCGAGATCAGCCCGCCGGCCCCGGCCATCTGCGCGATCAGGTAGAAGAGCGAGACGACCAGCGTCGAGGTCGCGGCGGCCGCGCGGACCGGGCGCTGACGCATCCGGAACGCCAGGACGTCGCCCATCGTGAAGCGGCCGGTGTTGCGCAGCAGCTCCGCGACGAGCAGGAGCGCCATCAGCCAGCCGACGAGGAAGCCGACGGAGTAGAGGAAGCCGTCGTAGCCGTAGAGGGCGATGGCCCCGGCGATGCCGAGGAATGAGGCCGCGGACAGGAAGTCACCGGCGATCGCGGTGCCGTTCTGCGGGCCGGTGAAGGCGTGCCCACCGGTGTAGTAGTCGGCGCGGGTGGCGTTGGTGCGGCTCACCCGCAGCACGATCATCAGCGTCACGATCACGAACAGCAGGAAGAACCCGAGGTTCGCGGTGACCGAGCCGACCGACTCGGCCTGGGCCAGTACGGACGTGGTCATGCGCGCACCTCCGCCTGCTCGACCCGAGCGCGCAGTTCGGCGCTCGGGCCGTCGATCTCACGCTCGGCGAACCGGACGTACAGGGTCGTGATCAGGAAGGTGGAGACGAACTGGCCGAGGCCGACGAGCAGCCCGACCGTGATCGTGCCGACGACCCGGATGGACATGAACTCGGGGGCGTAGCTGGCGAGACCGACGTAGGCGAGGTACCAGGCGAGGAAGATCGCGGTCATCGGGAACACGTAGCGCCGGAGGCGGCTGCGGTACGCCCGGAACTCGGGACTCGCCTGGACCTGCTGGTAGATCGTGCCGGCCGAGCGCTCTGCAGGGCTGCTCATGGCGCCGGTTCCTTTCGGGTCGTGCTGCGGGGAGCCGGGCCGCGTCGTGGCCGGGGGACCGCGGCGCGTCCCCGGGGGACACACTTCACCCGGAACAACGACCGGGTATCGCGTCGGGGAACGTCGTTGCGTGCCGATACCGACGAGAACCCCGGTCCGGACGAACCCACCCGTCCGAACGGTGACGCTGTGTAGACCCGTTCGGCGGAGACCCGTCAGGCCCTGTCGTCCAATCGGTCCCGCATGAGACCCAGCCGTTCGGGTGCGTGCAGGCGCAGGAGCACCTGGCCCGCGTCGACGGGGCGGCGCGCCCGGGTGAACCGGGACACCAGCGCCATCGTCGCGAACGCCAGCGGCACGCTGACGATCGCCGGCCGGTACAGCAGGACCCCGATCCAGTCGGCCTGCGGACCAAGCCCGGAGACGTCGACCCCGGCGAGCGCCGCGACGACCGCACCGGCCGACACCACCCCGCCGACGACCACCCCGGCGATCGCGCCGACATCGGTCAGCCCGCGCCACCAGATGCCCAGGACGAGCAGCGGACAGAACGTGGACGCGGCGACGGCGAACACCAGCGCGACGGCCTCGGCGAAGTTCAGGCCGGTCGGCACGAGTGCGACGATCGTCGGCGGCACCCCGGCGAGCACCGTCGCCAGCGGGAAGCGCCGGGTCATCCGGCCGTGCCGGGGCAGCACGTCGGTGGACACGACGCTGGCCAGGCTGACCAGCAGGCCCGACGCCGTCGACAGGAACGCGGCCCACGCCCCCGCCGCGACGAGGCCGCCCACCAGCGCGCCGAGCAGCCCGCTGCCCAGGATCGCGGTCGGGAGCAGCAGGACCGCCGCGTCGGTGCGGCCGGTGACCAGCAGCTGCGGGGTGTAGACCCGCGACAGCACGCCGAGCAGCGTCACCAGGACGTAGAAGCCGCCCAGCATCGCCAGGACGAGCACGGCGCTGCGACGCGCCGCCCGGCCGTCGGAGTTGGTGTAGAAGCGGCCGAGCACGTGCGGCAGGCCCATGGTCCCGAGGAACGTGGCGAGGATCAGCGAGTAGGTCGCGAGCAGCTGGTGCTGATCGGAGCCGGCGAACGGGCGCAGCCAGCTCTCGTCGTCGGTCGGGGCACCGCGTGTGACCGGCACCGGGGCGCCCGCGGCGAACCGCAGCTCGGTCCCGGCGGTGACCTCGTGGGTGGATCCGGCGACCCAGCGCAGCGGGCCGTCGACCGGCTGCCCGTCGACGGTGCCGCGGGCGACGACGTCGACGGCCAGCCGCGCCTCGAGCGTCACCGGGGTGGCGACCGAGACGGTCGTGGGCTCGCGGAACTCCGGCGGCTCGTCGCGGGCGAAGGTGTGGCCGTCGCCGAGCCAGACGGCCAGGCCGATCACGGCCGGCACGGCGAGCGCGGTCAGCTTGAACCAGTACTGGAACGCCTGCACGAACGTCACCGAGCGCATCCCGCCGAGCGCGACGGTGGCGACCACGATCACCCCGGCCGCGCCGGAGCCGATCCAGTCGGGCAGGCCGGTGACGATGCCGACGGTCAGCCCGGCGCCCTGCAGCTGCGGCAGCAGGTAGAGCCAGCAGATGACGATGACGACGGCCGCGCAGACCTTGCGCAGCATCGGCGAGGCGAGCCGGGCATCGGCGAAGTCGGGGACGGTGTAGGCGCCCGATCGGCGTAGCGGCGCGGCGACGAACAGGAGCAGGAACAGGTAACCGGCGGTGTAGCCGACGGCGTACCAGAGCGCGTCGACACCCTGGACGAGGATCAGCCCCGCGATGCCGAGGAACGAGGCCGCCGACAGGTACTCGCCGGAGATCGCGCCGGCGTTGAGCCGCGACGGCACCGACCGGGACGCGACGAGGAAGTCCGAGGTCAGCCTGGTCCGGTGGGCGATGGAGCCGATCACGGAGGACGCGACCGCCACCAGGACGATCGCGACCAGCGACAGGATCGCGGTCAGGCTCATCGATCGGCCACGTCGTCGGCGAAGTCCTGTTCCGCCGCCTCCGCGGAGCTCACGTACCACCAGCCCAGGCCCAGCAGGAACGGGTAGACGAGCACGCCGAGCAGCAGCCACGGCAGCCGGATGCCCAGCACCTCGATCTGGCCGAGGACCGGGACCGCGATGAACAGGGCGGGCAGTACACCCAGCCCGATCAGCGCGACGACGCTGACCCGCAGCGCGAGCAGCAGCTGGGTGCGGACCAGGGAGTTGCGCAGCAGGGTGCCGACGGCGCCCGGGTCCTGCACGTCGGACAGCCCGCGCGAGGACTGCGCGGTCGAGCGGCGCTCGGAGAGCACGATGCGGACGCGCCCGGCGCCGAGCTCGTCGTCGCCGGGCTCCTCGGCGGCCGCCGGCGGGTCGGTGGGCTCGGCGGAGAACGGGCGGGGGCGGGCGCCGGTGTAGGGCGCCGCGGCGACCGGGGCGAACGGCTGGGGACCGGGCTCGACCGACGGCTCGGGAGCCGGGGCGACGTCGACCTCGGGGGCGCGCCAGATGACCTCGGTGCGTTCGAGGGGGCCGCCGCGCAGCTCGTCGAGCTCCTCGTCGAGCTCGTCCTCGTCCGGGAGGTCGTCGTCGTCCAGCTCGTCGTCGGTGCGGTAGTCGGCGCGGTAGTCGGTGCCGTGGTCGCCGTGGTCGGTGCGGCCGGCCGCGGGGCCGAACCGGTCGGCGGGGTCCGGGCGGAACGGCGTCGGGGCGACGGGATCGCGTCGTCCCGCCGCGGACCAGCGGGTGGGGACCGGGCGGGTCTCGGTGGATCCCTCGGGACCCGGCCGGTCGGCCGGTGCGGCGACGGTCGTGTCCCCGGTCGCGTCCTCGGTCCCGTCTGCGCGCTCGTCCGCGCTGCCGGGGCGGGCCGGGAGCCCGGTGCCGTCCGTGCCGCGCGGGTCCGCCGTGTCCGTGTCCCGGGCCGTGTCGGCGACGGTCGCGCCGTCCGTTGCCCCGGTCGCGCCTGTCGCGCCGGTCGCGTCCGCCGTGTCGGCAGCACTCGCGGTGTCGGCAGCTCTCGCGGTGTCGGGGGTGCCCGCCAGGAGCGCGCTGCGGTCGGGGGACCAGGTGCTCGACCACGACGTCGCGCCCGGGACGCGCTGGGGAAGGCCGGAGCCGCCGCCGGTCGGGGGCCACTGCTTCCCGCTGTCGGTGACGTCCGGAGCCGGGGTCGGCGCACCGCTGTCGGCGACGTCCGGTGCCGGGGTCGCGGCGGGGGCCGGCGGCCAGCCGGGGCCGGGGCGCACACCCTCCGGGGCGTACGGGTCCGGCACGAGGTTGGCGCGCGGCCGAGCCGGGCGGGCGCGGGTGGGGTGGACCGGCGGGCCGTAGGTCTCGCGCGCGTCGAGGTCACGGTCCTCGGGGTCGCCGTCGTCCGGGGCGCCGTCGTCCGGGGCGTAGCCGCCGTCGCGCGGCGTCGCGTCATGCGGGGTCGCACCGCGCGGGCTCGGGGCTGGCGGAGTCGGGGCAGGCTGCGGCGCGGTGGGTACGGCAGGCGGCGTGGCGGTCCCGGCCCCGGTCGCGACGCCACGAGCGGCGGCGCCGCGGGGCGGGTCGTCGTGGTCGGGATAGGGCGCCGGCGCGTCGTCGGGGTCGGCCTGCCCACGGTCCCGGTGCGGCGTCGGGGACGGGTCGACGCGGGCGTGCCGGCCGGTCCCCCCGGCCCGGTCCGCGACACGACGGGCGATCTCGGCCTGGAGCCAGCCGGCGCCGCCGGCGTCGGCGGGTTCCTCCGCCGCGCGACGGGCACGGCGAGCGGCGCGGCCCCCGGTCGCGGCGGTCGCCTCCCGGTCGCGGGAGGTCCGGTCGCCGGATCCCGGGTTGCCGGGACCCGGGGTGACCGGGCCCCGGTGACTGGGGACGCGGTCGTCGGGAGCGGTGTCACGGGGCGCGCCGCCACTGGATGACGAGGCGCTGGACGTCGAGGCCGTGGGCGTCGAGGCCGTGGGCGTCGAGGCCGTGGGCGTCGAGGCGCCGGGCCTCGGAGCGCCGGGCCTCGGAGCGCCGGAGACCGGGCCGCCGGAGGTCGGACCGCCGGTGGGCCCGGGCGCGGCCGGAGCGGGACCGGCGGCACGCGGAACGGCCCCCTCGGATCCGGGGGTGGCGGTCGGTTCCGGGCGGGGGGTCGGCCGGGAGGCCGGACGCGGCCCGGGGCCACCATCGGGCCGGTACCCATCGGCCGGCCGCGGGTGCGGACCGGACGCGTACGAGCCGCGCGGCTGGGCCGGGATGGCGTTCCCGGCCGGCTCCGGTGCGAGGGCGACCCGGCGGTTGCGGTGTTCGAGCGCCGGGTTCCAGGCGTCGAGACCGGCGACGGCGCCGTCCGGGTACGGGCGCGACCGAGCGGGATCCGGCCGGGCCTCGGGCGCGGGGGCGGGGGCGCCCTGGTCCGCGCGGGGGCCGGCGACCGTCGCGTCGGGTCCGGTGCCGGGCCGGTCGGACCCGTCGCGATCGTCCGCGGCCCGGTCGGACTGCGGACGCACCGACGGCGAGACGCCGCCGGTGGACCTGTTCACCTCTGGCTCCACGCCTGCTTGGTCGCGCGGACGAGGCGGTCCTTCAGTTCACGGGTGTGCCGACGGCTGACCGGCAGCTCCGCGGTCTCCGGGCCGGAGCCGATGCGCACGACGTAGCCGGACCCGGCCAGCCGCAGCTCGGTGACCAGCGGCAGCGCCACCAGGAACGAGCGGTGGATGCGCACGAAGCCGGCGTCGCGCCAGCGGTCCTCGAGCACCGACAGCGGGATCCGGACGAGGTGGCTGCCCTCGGTGGTGTGCAGCCGGGCGTAGTCGCCCTGGGCCTCGACGTAGCGCACGGCGGACCGCGGTACCAGCTTCGTGGTGCCGGCCAGCTCGACGGGGATGACCTCGTCGTCGCCACCGCTCTCCTCGCGGACGGTCTCGACCGGTCCGCTGCGACGGGTCGACAGGATCCGGTCGAGTGCGGCGGAGAGGCGCTCGGTGCGCAGCGGCTTGAGCAGGTAGTCGATGGCACCCACGTCGTAGGCGTCGACCGCACGGTCGTCGTGCGCGGTGACGAAGACGATCGCCGGCTGCACGGCCATGTTCTGCAGCACCCGGGCCAGCTCCAGGCCGTCGAGGCCGGGCATGCGGATGTCGAGGAACACCGCGTCGATGTCGGTCTGCTCGGCGACGTCCGCGCCGCCCCCCGCACCGGGACCCGCGGCCGCCCCGGCCCGGCGGCCGTTCAGGATGCGCAGTGCCTCGGTGGACTCGCCGGCCTTGAGGACCGTCGCGACGCGCGGGTCCTCGTCGAGCAGGAAGGCCATCTCCTCGAGCGCGGGCTGCTCGTCGTCCACCGCGAGAACGACCAGTCCGCGAGTGGTGTCGTTGCTGTCCACGATCTCCTCATCCTGCTTCCTCAGCCTGCGCCGGGAAGCCCATCCGCTCGATGATCGCCCGGCGCCGCGACCATGGTGACGTGCCGACGCGCGTGATGCCAGGGCACGAACCGGATCGGTGACCGTCCGGACACGGGGTGCAGCTCGGCCGTGGTACACACGGTCACCGGTGTCACAGCCCGTAACGGGCCCACGCCGCCCGTGTCTCGAGGGCGGAGAGCAGCTCGTGCCCGGCCTCCGCGACACCGCCGGCGAGGCCTGCCCGGGCCGCGGATCCGCCCGCACCGAGGCGGGCGAGCAACGGCCTGCGCTGCTCCACCGGGCGCTGCTCGGCGTCGGGGAAGCGTTCGGTCAGGACCTCGTGGGCGCTGCCGATGCCGTCCACCAGGCCCAACGCGCGGGCCCGCTCGCCCAGCCACACCTCGCCGTCGAACAGCTCGGTGTCGGTCGCGAGCCGGTCGCCGCGCCGCTCGCGCACCCATCCGGTGAACCGCTCGTGCAGCTGTTCCTGCAGGCCGGTGAGCCAGGCGACGTCCTCGGGCCGCTCGGGCAGGAACGGGTCCAGCCGCGACTTCGACCCGCCCGCGGTGTGCAGCCGCCGGGTCACGCCCCACCGCTCGATCAGGCCGTCGAGCCCGAAACCGGCGCTGATCACGCCGATCGAGCCGACGACCGAGGTGGAGCAGGCGTAGATCTCGTCGGCAGCGCAGGCCAGCCAGTAGCCGCCGGACGCGGCGACGTCCTCGCAGAACGCCAGCACCGGCACGTCCTTCTCCGCCGCCAGTGCGCGGATGCGGTTCCCGATCAGCTCGGACTGGGTGGGCGAGCCGCCCGGGGAGTTGATCACCAGCGCGACGGCGGCGAGCCGCTCGGGCGCGAAGGCCCGCTCCAGCACCTTCTCCAGCGAGGAGATGCTGAGCACCTGGCGCGGCACCGGCGCGGCCTGGGCACTGATGACGCCCTGCAGCCGCACGACCGACACCACAGGGGGGCCGACCGACTCCCCCAGCCTGCCGGGCAGACGCGAGGTCACCGCCGCGGGAATGCGCAGGACGTCCATGCCGTCCCACCGTACGCGCGCGCACAGGGTGACGTGGTGTGACCGGATCGGCACATCTCGCTCTCGCCTGGTTCACCCGTACGGCCCAGCAGGGCGCCGGAGGGCGCCCACGGACGCCCCCGGGTCAGGCCCGGATGCCCGCCCGGAACTTCGGCACCCGCAGCGTGATCTTCATTCCGGCGCCGATGTTGGTGTCGACGACGAGGCCGAAGTTGTCGCCGAAGGCCAAGCGCATGCGGTCGTCGACGTTGCCGAGGCCGACGTGCGCGCCGGAGAGATGGGCGTCGTCGAGGTCCTCGTTGAGCCGGGCCGGGTCCATGCCGACGCCGTCGTCCTCGACGACGATCACGCACTCCGAGCCGGCGTTCTCCGCGCGGATGGTGACGGTGCCGCCGTTGGGCTTGCCGGACAGCCCGTGCCGGACAGCGTTCTCCACCAGGGGCTGCAGCGCGAGGAAGGGCAGGACGACGTTCTGCACCTCCTGGTCGATCTGGAGCTTGATGTTGAGCCGGTTGCCGAAGCGGGCCTTCTCCAGCCGCACGTAGCGCTCGATGTTGTTCAGCTCGTCGAGCAGCGTCGTGTACTCGCCTGCCGAGCGGAACGAGTAGCGGGTGAAGTCCGCGAACTCGATGAGCAGCTCGCGGGCCCGGGCCGGATCGGTGCGGATGAACGAGGCGATCGTGGTCAGTGCGTTGTAGACGAAGTGCGGCGAGATCTGGGCGCGCAGGGCGCGGACCTCGGCCCGGTTGAGCCGGGCGCGGGAGTCGTCGAGCTCGGCGAGCTCCAGCTGGCTGGAGACGTAGCGCGCGACCTCGCCGGTGGCCCGCAGAACCGGGGGGCCGGCCGTCGAGGGGGTGAGCGCGGCCAGCGTGCCGATGATGTTCCCGTCGCTCTCCAGCGGGACGACGACGATCCCGCGCACCTCGCAGCCCGGCTGGTTGCACTTGATGGCGGTGTGGCTCATCAGCTCCATGCGGCCGGTCCGGACGACCGTGTCCGCGAGCGTCTGCACGTCCTGCTGGTGCTGGTCGGCGCTGCCGTCCCAGCCCAGGACCGTGCCGCGCGAGTCGGTCATGGCCATCGCCGTGGTCTCCAGCAGCTGGCGCAGGTAGGGCAGGGCCTGCGACGCCGAGCGCGACGACAGCCCCTCCCGCAGCACCGGCGCGGCCAGCGCGACCGTGTGCAGCGCGGAGAACGTGGCCTTGGCCAGCGGCGACACCATCGTGTTGCGCCGGTTGCGCTGCCACAGGAAGAAGAACACCGCGACGACGGCGACGACGACCGCCACCACGAGCAGCAGCGCCATGGAGGGGGTGAGCGTGGTGGATCCGTCCACGACTGCGAGTACCCCCGTTCCCGCGCCCGCCACTAGCGCACCAACCGGGACAGGCGGCGGTCGGCGAGCGGTTTCCCCCCGGTCTGGCAGGTCGGACAGTACTGGAATGATCTCTCCGCGAACGACACCTCGCGCACGGTGTCGCCGCAGACCGGGCAGGGCAGCCCGGTGCGGGCGTGCACGCGCAGCCCGGAGCGCTTCTCCCCCTTGAGCTCGGCGGCGCCCTGGCCGACCGAGCGGGACACCGCGTCGGACAGCACGGCGTGCAGCGACTCGAACAGGGAGTCCCGAGCGGCGGCGTCGAGCCGGGACGCGGTGGCGTAGGGCGACAGGCGCGCGCTGTGCAGGATCTCGTCGGAGTAGGCGTTGCCGATGCCGGCGAGCGTCGACTGGTCGGTCAGCAGGGTCTTGAGCCTGCGGTTGTCGCCGTCGAGCAGCTCGTCGAGGCCCGGCCGGCTCAGCTCCAGTGCGTCCGGGCCCAGCTTCGCGATGCCAGGGACCTGCGCCGGGTCGCCCACCAGGTACACGGCGAGCCGCTTCTGGGTGCCCTGCTCGGTGAGGTCGAAGCCCGGCCCGCCGACCTGGTCGAGGTGCACCCGCAGCTGCAACGGGCCGCGACCCGGCCTGGGCGGAGTGACGCCCGCGGTGGTGTGCCAGCGCAGCCAGCCGGCCCGGGACAGGTGCGTGACCAGGTGCAACGGGCCGGCGTCGGGCCGGTCGGCGAAGTCGAGCGACAGGAACTTCCCGAACCGCGACGCCCCGGTCACCACCCGGCCCACCAGCGCCGACACCGGCGGGTCGAACGTCTTCAGCGCGCTCATCGAGGCCAGGTCCACCCTGGCCACCGGGCGGTACACGGCGTGCTCACGCAGGTGGTGGGCCAGGGCCTCCACCTCGGGCAGTTCGGGCACCGCGACTCCTAGTTGATCGGCTGCAGCGGGCTGTCCGCGTGGCCGGGCGTCGAGCGGTTCTTCAGGCTGCGCACGACCACCTTGGTCTCCTCGCGCGCGGTGGCGAGCCCGCGCACCATGCCCGTCCACTTCTCCGGGGGCAGGTCGTAGCCGCCCTGGGTCTTCGCGGTGATCGTGAACGGCCTGCGCAGCAGCCAGCGGAACGGGAAGAAGCCCAGTCCGACGATGACGACGAGCCAGTAGAACCAGGGGAAGACCACCCCGTCGGGCACCCAGACGATGAGGACCAGCCAGAAGAACGCCAGCGTGCCGAGGATCAGCACGACCGCGCCGTTGCCCGCGTCGACGTCGTGCTCGAACTCGTCACCGACCGCCGGCGTGGTCCACTCGATCCGCCGGCTCACCTGCCATTCACGGTAGTCCGCCGCGATGACCGTCTTCGTCGTCAAGGTGTCCGCTCCCCTGCCCCCGTACCACCGACGATGTTCCCACAGGGCACCGACAGATCCGAGCCCTCACGCGCCCGCCACTCCGAGATGGTGGGAGTCAGCAGGCGGGCCGGACGGGCTCGCGTTCGGGGGCGCCGGGGGCGAGCAGGCCCGAGCGCAGGAGCTGGACGGTGACGCCACCGTCGTTGCGGACCACCGACGGCTCGCCGTCCCCCAGGAAGAACGCCTCGCCGGTCCCGAAGGTCTGGGGCTCGCACCGGCCCGCCCGCACGACCGTGACCGTCCCGCCGCGGACCGCCGTCAGCATCGTCCCGGGGTGGCGGATCCAGCCGGTGGACTCGCCGGGGAGCAGGCTCTCCTCGCGGACGAGCATGTCCGCGGGGCCCGGGGTCGAGATCTCCACGGGCCGTTCGATCCGCCCCTGGGGATCGGTCGCACCGGTGATCGGACGCGCCGGCCACTCGCCGTTCCCCGGTACGGCCACCGCGGTGGTCGGTGGCGGTCCCGGGTCGACGGGGACGATCTCCACCCTCGTCCCGTCGTCGGAGTGGGCGGCGTCGGACCCGTGGCCGAGCTGCCCCGGCTGGGCGCACCCCGCGAGCAGGGCGGCGGCCGCGACCAGCAGGGCCGGTCCGGCGAGGTGACGGGCGAGCGGCACGGGCGGTGTCCCTCCGGGCGCGATGCGTGAGTGCACCGCACGGTAGTGGCACGTCACCACGTCAGCGGCAGCCGGGTCGTCCCGTCGATGACGTTCGAGGTGGGACAGCGCACCTCTACAGAGGAGTGCGCCACCCCTTCGCGTGAACCGCTCGGATCCGCTGTGGAGTGATCGCGATCCGCTCCGTGGTCAGGTGGCGGACCAGGTGGCGCAGCTCACGGCCAATTACTTTGCATTGCGCAACGCATCGGCGCATGCTTGCGCGAGTCAACTAGTTGCGTGGTACACGCACTACCGAGAGGGGGTCCGCGATGAGCACCGCACAGGCTGCCGCCGCCGAACCCGCCGATGCCGACCTGGAACTCGCCGACTCGATCGTCCGGGAGCTGTTCCTGCTGGTCCGCCAGGTGAAGCGGTCCGCCGAGCGGCACCGGCCGGAGATGATCGTCGACATGGCCGGCTACCACGTGCTGACCCACCTGCACTTCGTCGGCCCGCAACGAGCCGGCGAGGTCGCCGCCACCTTCCACTCCGATCCCTCCACGATCAGCCGCCAGGTGTCGTCGTTGGTCAAGTCCGGGCTCGTCGAGCGCCGTGCCGACCCCGGCGACGGTCGCGCCTCGCTGCTCGCCGCGACCCCGGAGGGCATCCGGGTGATCGAGACCGAGCGACGTCGTCGCGCCGAGGTCATCGCCACCGTCCTGGCCGCGTGGAGCCCCGACGACCGCCAGGCCCTCACCGTCCTGCTCGGCCGTTTCCTCGACGACTACCAGACCTTCGAAGCACAGGAGTCCTGAGAATGTCCACCGCTGCCGCCAGTGCGCAGCGCCCCGCCACCACCACCGGCGACGGCGACGGCGACGGCGAGCTGACGCACCGGCAGATCCTGACCGTCCTGGGTGGACTGATGCTGGGCATGTTCCTGGCCGCCCTGGACCAGACGGTCGTCTCGACCGCGATCCGCACCATCGCCGACGACCTGTCGGGTCTCAACCTGCAGGCGTGGGCGACGACGGCCTTCCTCATCACCAGCACGATCACCACCCCGCTCTACGGCAAGCTCTCCGACATCTTCGGCCGCAAGCCGCTGTTCATGACCGCGATCTCGATCTTCCTGATCGGCTCGATCGCCTGCACCTTCGCCTGGTCGATGTACTCCCTGGCCGCGTTCCGCGCGCTGCAGGGTCTCGGCGCGGGCGGTCTGATGTCGCTGGCGCTGACCATCCTGGGCGACATCGTCCCGCCGCGTGAGCGGGCCCGCTACCAGGGCTTCTTCCTCGCCGTGTTCGGCACCTCGAGCGTGATCGGCCCGGTCATCGGCGGCCTGCTGTCCGGTGTGGACTCGATCGCGGGGCTCGACGGGTGGCGCTGGATCTTCCTGGTCAACGTGCCCATCGGACTCGTCGCGCTGGTCGTCGTGCAGCGGGTGCTGAACATCCCGCACGTCCCGCGGCCGGCCCGGATCGACTGGCCCGGCGCCCTGGCGCTGACCCTGTGCCTGGTGCCGGTGCTGATCGTCGCCGAGCAGGGGCGCGAGTGGGGCTGGGACTCCACCTCGTCGATCGTCTGCTACGTCATCGGTGTCGTCGGCCTGCTGCTGTTCCTGCTGGCCGAACGGGCCTACGGCGACGCCGCGCTGATCCCGCTGCGCCTGTTCCGCACCGGCATCTTCTCGCTGTCCGCGGTGCTGAACCTGCTCATCGGCATGGCGATGTTCGGCGGCATCGCACTGCTGCCGCAGTTCCTGCAGATCGTGCACGGCGCGACGCCGATCGAGGCCGGGTTCATGATGCTGCCGCTGGTCGGCGGGATCATGGTCGCGTCGATCCTCTCCGGTCAGCTCACCTCGCGCACCGGCCGCTACAAGATCTTCCCGGTGATCGGCACCGCGTTCATCACGATCGCGATGGTGCTGCTGTGGCAGACCGTCACGCCGTCGATCCCGATCTGGCAGCTCGACCTGACCATGGCACTGCTGGGCCTCGGCCTCGGTCTGTGCATGCAGACCCTGGTGCTGGCCGTGCAGAACGCGATGCCCGCCCGCGACATGGGCGTCACGACCTCGTCGGTGACGTTCTTCCGGCAGATGGGCGGCACGCTCGGCACCGCGATCTTCCTGTCGGTGGTGTTCTCCACCGCCGGCGACAAGATCGCCGACGCCCTCCGGTCCGCGCTCGGCACGAGCTCGTTCCGGGCCGCGCTGACCGACCCCGCCGTCGCGGCCGACCCGGCCAACGCGCAGGTCGTCGGGGCGCTCCAGTCCGGCCAGGCCGGCGGCCTGTCCAGCTCGGTGCTCGCCGACTCCTCGTTCCTGCAGCGGATCGACCCGCGGCTGGCGGCGCCGTTCCAGGAGGGCTTCACCAGCGCGATGACGCTGGCGTTCCTCATCGCGGCCTGCGTGATCGCGGTGGCCTTCGTGCTGGTGCTGTTCATCAGGGAGCTGCCGCTGCGCACCATGTCCGGTGCCCAGGCCGCCCTGGCCGAGGCCGCCGGTGAGGGTGGTGCCGCCGCGTCGGTCCCGACCGAGGCACTCGCGACGGTCGCGCCGGCACCCGCTCCCGCCACCCGGGGCGACGGCGGCGGGCGCGGAGCGGACGTCGCGCCGCCCACCACGCCGATGCCCGTCGTCGCCCGGCAGGAGCCGCCGCACCCGGCACCCCAGGCCCGGCCGAGGCCGCACAACGGCACCGTCGGTGACGCCGCCGCGGCCGCGGGCCTGGACCACCTGCACTCCACCGGTGGCGACGGCCCGGCCGTCACCGGACGGGTCCAGGGCAGCACCGGCGCGCCGGTCCCCGGGGCGGTCGTCACCGTCACCCGGCTGTCCGGCGACCAGGTCGGTCGCACCACCACCGACGGCGATGGCCACTACCGCGTCGTCGTCGACGAGCCCGGGCGCTTCCTGGTCGTGGCGGCCTCCGCGGCGCTGCCGCCGCACGCCGCCACGGTCTCGGTCGGCACCGAACCGGTCCGCCACGACGTGCGGCTGTCGGTCAGCAGCGGCATCCGCGGCACCGTGCTCGACGCCGCGGGCACCCCGCTGCCCGGGGTCACCGTCTCGCTGATCGACCACGGCGGCGACGTCGCCGCGGCCGGCCGGTCCGGTGAGGGCGGACGCTGGGCGCTCGACGGCGTCCCGGCCGGGCGCTACACGCTCACCGCGGCCGGCGAGGGCGTCGACCCGGTGGCGGTCGGCGTCGAGGTGCCGAGCTCCGGCACGGCGGTCCAGGACCTGCGGCTGCCGCAGCGCTCCCGGCTCACCGGCCGGGTCACCGCGGCGCCCGACGGGCACCCGGTGGCGCACGCGCTGGCCACGCTGATCGACGCCGAGGGCGCCGTCGTGGGGTCGCGGCTGTCCGGCCCGGACGGGACCTTCGCCTTCGAGGGCCTGCCCGCGGGCAGCTACACCCTCGCGACCAGCGGCTACGCCCCGGTCGCGACGGTGGTCGCGCTGGAGCCGGACCGGGTGACCCACTCCGACGTCCGGTTCCCGCTGCCGCTGGACACCGGGCGTGGTGACGAGGACGCCCTGGCGAACGGACGGCACGGCAGGCAGATCGGGATGGCCGGGCGCTCCGAGCCGCGTCACTGACCCGACCGCCGGCGTTCCACGTGGAACGACGTCCCGGTCCTCCCTGTGGAGGGCCGGGACGTCGCGTGGGTCAGGGGGAGACCTCCTCCAGCTGCCGGTTGCGGGTCTCCGGACCGAACAGCGCCAGCACCGCTCCGACCGCGGCCACCCCACCCAGCACCGCGAACGCGGTGGTGAGGCTTCCGCCGACGACCGCGGCCGCCACGACGATCGGACCGAGGATCACCCCGATCCGGTTGAACGCGGCCCCGATGCTGGTCCCCAGTGCCCGCGACCGGGTCGGGAACAGCTCCGGCGAGTACAGGTAGAGGGTGATGTTGGCGGCGAAGCTGAACAGCGCGGCGACGGTGGTGAGCAGGGCCACCTGACCGACGTCGGTGGCGCCGAGCACCGCGAGCAGCACGAGCGCGGCCGAGGCGAGCAGCATCCCCGTGAACAGCACCGCGCGACGGCCGATCCGGTCGACGCCCAGCGCGGCGAGCACGCATCCGCAGAACCCGGCCGCGGTGGCCAGCAGCGACAGTTGCAGGGCCGTGCCGAGCGGGACGCCGTAGGTACCGGTGTAGATCGTCGGCAGCCAGGACGTCAGCCCGTAGTTGACGAAGAACGCGGTGAACCAGAGCCCGCAGACCAGCACGAGCCGGCCGCGGTAGCGGCCCAGGACCAGCTCCCGGAGCCGCTCGGAGGTGCCGGCCGGTGCCTCGCTCACCGTGACCGCCGCCGCGGCCGGCGCGGGCAGCGGCGACCGGGTGGAGCGCTCGACCGCCTGCTCGATCCGGACCAGCTCGACGTCGGCCTCGGCGTAGCGGCCGCGGGCGGCGAGCCAGCGCGGCGACTCCGGGACGTTCCGGCGGATCAGGATCAGCATCACCACCGGGATCGCGCCGACCAGGTAGACCGAGCGCCAGCCCAGCGAGGGGACCATCCAGGTCGCCAGCAGCGCCGCGAACAGCGTCCCGGCCGGGAAGACCAGCTCGTAGAGGAGCACGAACCGGCCACGGCCGTGGGCGCGGGCGAGTTCGCCGATGTAGGCCGCCGCGACCGGGACCTCACCGCCGATGCCGAGACCCTGCACGAAGCGCAGCAGCACGAACACGCCGAACGACGGGCTCAGGAAGAGCCCGATGCTGGCCACCACGGTCAGCAGCAGCGCGATCCGGATCGTGCGGACCCGGCCGAGTGTGTCGGCCGACCAGCCCGACACCAGTGCGCCGACGAGCATGCCGACCGATCCGGCGGTCACCGCCAGGGTCATCTGCCCGGTGCCGAGCGCCCATTCCTGGCGGATCGACGGCAGAGTGTAGGCCACCAGCAGCTGGTCGAACGCCTCGAAGAAGGTCACCACCCCGATGATCAGGCGGACCTTGACGTGCCAGCGGGAGTGCGGGATCCGCTCCAACCGGGCCATCAGCGTCGTCGCTGTGGGCTCGGCTCCGATCGAGTGCCTTGCAGAGGTCATCGGAGTGTCCTTGTCTGATCCGCGTGGTGGGGACGGTCGAGCGGGAGGGGGTCGGGCAGGCCGAGCCGGTGGGCCGCGCGGGCCGCACCCGGGCGTCCACCGCCGGTGGCGGCGAGCCGGAGCGCGGACCGGTCGAAACCGAGCCGGCCGGTGAGGTGGTCGACGGCGCCGTCGACGTCGGCGTCGACGTCCGTCGGGTCGAGCCGGGCGAACGCCGCCTCGGCGAGGTCGTACTGCGGGTAGTCCGGGCCGCCGTCACGGAAGTACAGGTACGGCACGACGACCAGGCGCCCGCCGGCGGCGAGCGTGCGGATGTCGGCCTCCAGCCCGGCGTCGATGCCGGGTTCGCCGTGCACGACCACGACCGCCTCGGGTGCGGTGTCCTCACCGGTCACGAACAACGGTGCGGAGGTGGTGTGCACGACGCGCCCGCGGTTGGCCGGACCGTGTGCGTGGTGGTGCCCGGGGCCGTGGTCACTCATCGTCGCCCCCGGGCACGTGCACCGGCGGCACGAACGGCACCGTCATCGGCCCGATCGCGGTGAGATCCACCTCGACGACCGACGGCTCGTGGGTGGCCAGCGCCTTCGCGAGCGCCTCGTCGAACGCCGCGACGTCGGTGACCAGCCGGTGCTCCAGCCCGACCGAGCGGGCCACGGTGGCGAAGTCGGGCGTGTAGAGGTCCACTCCCGCCCGCGGCGACCCCGTCGCGTCCTGCATGGACCGCAGCACGCCGTAGCCGCCGTCGTTGAACACGAGCAGCACCAGCCAGGGTCGTGTCTGGGCGAGCGTGGCGATCTCGCCCAGGTGCACCGAGAGTCCGCCGTCCCCGGCCATGACCAGGGTCGGGACGTCCGGTCGGGCCAGTGCCGCCCCGATCCCCATCGCCAGACCCTGCCCGATGCCACCGCCGAGTGGGAAGACGTTCGTGGCCGGGTCGACAACGGACAGCAGCCGGTTGCCCCACGTGCTGGAGGGGACGGTGACGTCGCGGGCGATGACCGACCGGTCCGGCAGCCGCTCCCGGACGGCGTCGCAGAGCACGTCGTACGGCGCGACCGCGGCACGGTGGGCGGCGCGCACCGCGTCGCGGGTGGCCCGGGCGCGGTCGGACCACCCCGGTTCGGCGGTGTGCGCGCCGAGACGCTCCAGCAGGCCCTCGAGCACCTGGGCCGCGTCGCCGACGACCCCGGCAGTCGCCGGGTAACTGCGTCCGATCGCCCGCGGGTCGACATCGATCTGCACCGCGGTGGCGGGCAGCGGCAGGGTGAACTGGGCGGTCTCGTTGGACCGGTAGTGCGAGCCGATGCCGATGAGCAGGTCGGCCCCGGTCACCAGGTCGCGGGCGGCCGGCGCGGTCCCGTAGTTGCCGACGACGAGCTCGTGGGTCTCGGGGACGGTGCCGCGACCGGCGTTGCTGGTCAGCAGCGGTGCGCCGAGTCGTTCGACGAGCGCCTGCAGCTGCGGTCCGGCGTCGCGGGCACCGCCACCGGCCCAGATCAGCGGCCGTCGGGAGCGGCGCACCAACTCGACGGCGTGGTCGAGCGAGACCGGGTCCGCGGGCGCCGGGCGGGCCGGACGGACCACGACGGGCCGGGTGTCGCGCTGGGTGGCGTACTGCAGGTCGATCGGCCACTCCACACTGGACGGTCCCTGCGGTGGGCTGAGCGTGCGCGCGACGGCGTCGCGCAGCACCGGGCCGGCGGAGTCGGCGGTGCGGATGGTGGCGGCGTGCGCGGAAACCGCGGCCAGCATGCCCGCCTGGTCGGGGGTCTCGTGGATGACACCACGCCCCTGGCCCAGGTACCCGCTGTCGATCTGGCCGGTGATGTGCAGGACCCGGCTGCCTGCGGCGAGGGCCTCGATCAGCGAGCCGGCGGCGTTCCCGGCCCCGGTCCCGGTGCTGGTGATGGCGACGCCGAGGCCGCCGCCGGCGCGGGCGTGGCCGTCGGCGGCGTTCACCGCGGCGGCCTCGTGCCGGACGGGCACGAACATCCCGGCGGCGTCGAGGGCCTCGACGAGGGGCAGGTTGTGCACGCTGATGACGCCGAAGGCGCAGGACACGCCGTGGTCGCGCAGCAGGGCGACGAGCAGGTCGCCGCCGTTCGGGCGGGCCATGGTTCCTCCAGGAGGCGGTGGTGGGAGACGCGGTGGTGAGCGACCGGTCAGACGTAACGTGCGACGCCGCCGCCGACGTCGAGCGTCGCGCCGGTGACGTAGGAGCTGCGGGGGGACAGCAGGGAGACGATCGGGAAGGCGACCTCCTCGGCGGTGCCCAGCCGGCCGAGCGGGATGCCGCGGTCCGCGGCCAGCTCGCCGGCCCAGGTGTCGAAGTCCAGGTCCGATCCGGAGCCGTCGTACCGGCGGCGCCACTGGCCGGTGTCGATCAGCCCCAGACAGACCGAGTTGACCCGGATCCGGTCGGGTGCCAGCTCGGTCGCCAGCGTGGTCGCGAGGTTGAGCAGGGCAGCCCGGGCGGCCGAGGTCGCCGCCAGCCGTGGTTCGGGCTGGCGGGCCAGGATCGCGTTGACCGCGACGACCGAGCCGGCGTCGCTGCGCCGCAGCCACGGCAGCGCCGCACGGACGGGATGGAGCAGGCCGGCGAGCTTGAGCCGGACCTCCTCGTCCCACTGGGTGCCGGTGACGTCGAGGACGCGGGCCATCAGCGAGCGGCCGGCGTTCGCGACGACGGCGTCGACGCCTCCCAGGTCGGCGGCCGCGGCGGCGACGAAGTCGTGCACCGCGCCGGCGTCGAGGACGTCCGCGGGGGCCGCGTACACCCGGCCCGGTCCGGGCAGCGCCGCGAGCGCGGCGTGCAGCCGGTCGGCGTCGCGGGCGCAGGCCGCGACGTGCGCGCCCTCGGCCCGCAGCAGTGCGGCGACGGCCAACCCGACGCCGGAGCTCGCCCCGGTGACGATCACCGTGCGGCCCTTCAGCCCGAGGTCCATGATCACTCCTTCGGCGTCGTCGCGGTTCAGCGACAGATGAACCCGCCGTCGACGAGCAGGGTCTGCCCGGTGACGTAGGCGGCGGAGTCGGAGAGCAGGAACCGCACGGCGCCGGTGACGTCGTCGGGCTGCTGGGTGCGGGTGAGCGCCCGGTTGATCCGGAACAGCTCGTGGCGTTCGGCCGGGACGGCCCGGGTCGCCTCGGTCTCGGTGATCCCGGGTGCGACGGCGTTGACGGTGATCCCGTCCGGGCCGGCGTCGCGGGCCATCGCCCTGGTCATCCCGACGACGGCGTTCTTCGACGCCACGTAGTGCAGCAGCCGTGGCGGGCCGTAGAACGCGACGTCGGAGGCGATGTGCACGATCCGGCCGCCGCCGGCCGCCCGCATCGCCGGATACAGCGCGCGGGACACCAGGTAGGGGCCGCGCACGTTGACCCGCAGCACCCGGTCGAAGTCCTCAGCGGGCAGGTCCGCGAAGTGCCTGCCGCCGACGCCGTCGGCGAGTGCGGCGTTGTTGACCAGGCCCCACGCCCCGCCGAGCCCGTCGACGGCGGCGGCGAGCCCGGCCACCGAGGTCTCGTCGGCGACGTCGGTGTCGTGGCGCAGCACCCGGGCCCCGGCTGCGGTGAGCTGCGCGGTCGCCTCGGCGGCCAGCCGGGCGTCCCGCTCGGCCAGGACCAGGTGCGCCCCGGCGTCCGCGAGCTCACCGGCGATGGCCAGGCCGAGCCCGCGCCCGCCGCCGGTGACGACGACGACCCGGCCGCTCAGGTCCCCGAACGGGGCGTTCACCGGGCCACCGCCGTGGCCGGTCGCACCCCGGCGAGGAACCCGCCGAGGATCCGGTCGAACGCGGCCGGTCGTTCCTGGTTCGCGGCGTGTCCCGCCCCGGCGACGACGGCGAACCCGGCGCCGGTGATGCCCTCGGCCAGGGCCCGGCTCTCCGCGACACCGGTCACGACGTCGTGCTCGCCGACGACGACGAGTGCCGGCAGGTCGATCCGGGACAGCTGCGCCGAGTGGTCGGTGGCGGCCATCGCGGCCGCGGCCAGCGTGTAGCCGGCGGTGCGCACCCCGGACATGATCCCGGTGACCCGAGCGAGGACCTGCGGATCGGCGTCCGGTCCGACCAGGCGCGGGGCACGCAGCGCGGCGAACGCGCGGGCCCCGAGCGTCGCGAGCTCCTCGACCCGGCGCGTCATCCCCGACCGGCCGGCGGCCGTGCGGCCGGAGCCGCGGGTCGAGTCGGCGAGGGTGAGCGAGCGGAGCAGCTCCGGGCGGCGCAGCGCCATCCGGGTGGCGATCACCCCGCCCCAGGACACCCCGACGACGTGCGCCGGGCCCCCGGCCCGCTCCAGCACGGCGAGGGCGCTGTCGGCCAGCAGGTCCATCGGGTCCGTCCCGGGCAGGACCACCGGGTCGGGCGAGTCGCCGTAGCCCGGGGCGTCCCAGGCGAGCAGCCGGTACCGGTCCGCGAGCGGGCCGGCCAGCTGCGGGTCGAACGACGCCGCCGCTCCCCCGATCCCGTGCAGGAGCAGCACCGGGTCCCCGGAGCCCGCGGAGCGGACGGCGGTCGGCAGCGGTCCGGTCATCGGAGCACCGCCGGGGAACCGGCGAGGTCGGCGACGGCACGCAGCACCGCGTAGGGGGTGATCGCGCTGGTGGTGGGGGTGCGCTCGGAGGGCCGGTTGGCGATCTCGATCCGGTAGTCCCCGGACGGGCCGGACGCGGTGATCTCGTGCCGGGTGCGGGTCGCGGCGGGGTCGGCGACGACCGACGCGGTGACCCGGTCCCAGGAGCCGACGGCCAGCGCGACCGCGGCGACGACGTTGGTCGAGCGCGGGAACCGGGCCGCCACCTCGCGGGCGGTCCCGCGGAACAGCTCGACCGGGCCGTCCGGGGTCGGCCGGTCGGGCAGCAGTGCGGAGCTGGACTTCGTCGTCGTGACGACGACGCGCTCCGGGCCGCCCTCCATCAGCGCGGCGGCGCGCAGCAGGTCCAGCCCGCCGATCGCGCCGCTGCACAGGTGGACCCGGCCGGGGCCTGCGGACAGGACCGCCAGCAGCCCGTCGTCGGTGAGGGCGCCCACCGACACGACCAGCAGGTCGGTGCCGGATCCGATGACCCGGGGACCGGTCGCGGCGAGGGCACCGTGTCCGGCGCACTCCACGACGAGGTCCGCGGCGTCGAGCCCGTCGGCGTCGAGCACCGGCAGTCCGGGCGGGTCGGTCGGGTCCTGGTGCACGACCCCGAGCAGGTCGGCGCCGGCGACGGCGCCCGCGGCGAGCTCACGGGCCACGACCTCGCCGATCGCACCGCAGCCGAGCACGGCGACCTTCACGACCGCACCCCCGCGGACGCGTTGCGGGCGATCCAGCCCGGGTCGGGGGTTCCCGCCATCCTGGTGCGGACGTCGACCGACGGGGGACCCGCGGTGCCCCACAGGTCCGACAGCTCCGGGGTGCGCCGCCAGACCCGGCAGAGCCAGGCGTCCTCCACGACCTGGTCGACCTCCGAGGTGTACTCGCACACCAGCCCGGCCGGGTCGGCGAAGTAGGAGAACGTGTTGTTGCCCGGTCCGTGCCGGCCGGGGCCCCACAGCGGCAGCAGCTCGTGGTGGCGCAACCGGCCGACCCCGCGCATGAAGTGGTCGATCGACCCCATCTCGTAGGCGACGTGGTTGATCGAGGTCCACGCGGCCTGGTTGAACGCGATGACGTGATGGTCGGCGGTCGGCCCGACACCGCACCGCAGGAACGCCATCTGGTGCTCCGACCAGTCGGAGATCCGCATGCCGAGCACGCCGGTGTAGAAGGAACAGGCCGCGTCGATGTCGACCGTGTTGAGCACCACGTGGGCGAGCTTGCGCGGCCGGGCCGCGCGGCCCTCGGGATCACCGGGAACGACGGCGTGGGTGTCGCAGGACAGTTCCACCAGCCGCCCCTCGGGGTCGACCAGCCGCAGACCGTAGCCGCCGCCCGCCTGGTCGAGGGGTCCCGGCCCGGCGACGACGGGGATCCCGCGCCGTTCCAGCTCCCGGGCCGCGGCGTCGACCTCGGCCGAGGTCCCGACCGCGAACGCGATCTTGTCCAGGCCGGCGGAGTCGCCGTCGACGAGCTGCAGGATGTGGTGCTCCGGTCCGGTGCCGCGCAGCCACACCGCGCCGGTGTCGGTGTCGGTGGTCTCCAGACCCCACACCTGGGCGTAGAAGTCCGCGGACTCGCGCAGGGCGGGTGTGCGCAGCGTCGCCGAGCGCAGCGACCGCAGCTGCACGACCGCTCCCGGGGCGGCGGTGGCGCCGGTCATCGGGTGGCTCCCGCGGTCGCGGCCGGACGGGACGCCGCGGCGGCACCGCGCTCGCGCAGCACCCGCTCGGCACGGTTGCGCAGCAGGCGCCGCACCCGGACCAGGGCGATGTCGTGCTGGTAGAGGCCCTCGCGCTCGGTGGCGTCGGCGGGCATGTCCTCCAGCATGATCCGGTCCTGCTCGAGCACCGCCCAGTGCCGCTCCTCCAGCACGGTGCGGTAGAGGAAGCGCCAGGAGTCCCGCTCCCAGCCCTGCACCCGCCGGCAACGCCAGAAGAACCCGGCGTGCCGGTCGGCGTCGATCGGGGTGACCATCCCGATGATCGCGAACGGGCCGCCGGGACCCGCCGACGGCGGGTAGGGGATGTCGAGCCGCACGGCCTGGTAGCCGTCCTCGATCCACTCCGACCAGTCGAAGTTCACCGACTTCTGGTCGGTCTTGGCGAAGACGAACCCGGTCGGGGTGTCCCGGACCTGGAACACCGCCTCCCGCCGCCCGCCGAACATCGAGTGCGACTCCCGGTGCAGGAAGGCGCCGTGCATCGGGTCCATCAGGTTGTCCAGCGAGAGCCCGTAGGGCGCGTCCCACTCGACGTAGCAGCAGAAGCTCGACCACTCCGCGGAGTCGATCTGCTCGGGCAGCCGCAGCGGGGTGGGCGGGGTGTCGTCGTCGGTGATCCAGGCGAACACCGCGCCGGCCCGCTCCTGCGCCGGGAACGTCGCGACCGCGCGCCGGCCCTCCAGGGCGCAGCCGGGGCTGCCCGGCACCGAGACCACGGTGCCGCCGGTGTCGATCTGCACGCCGTGGTAGTTGCAGGCGATCCGATCGCCGAGGTGCACCCCGCGCGAGAGCGGCGCGTTGCGGTGCGGGCACCGGTCCTGCTGGACGTGCACCTCGCCCCCGGCGTCGCGCCAGAGCAGCAGGTCGACCCCGGCCCGGTGCAGGCGGACCAGCTCTCCGGCCGGGACCGCCGACGACGGGCACAGTGCGTACCACTGGTCGGGCAGGCCGCGAGCCACGAGCTCGGCGGCCGAGGAGACCGGGGCGCGGCCGGCCCCGCTGGGGTCGAGGGCAGGCGGCGTGGCCGGGCCGTCGTCGGCGCCGAGGCGGGCCAGTTCGGCGACGACCGACACCGCGGTCCAGTCCCCGCCGCCCGGGGGCCGGGTGCCGCCGGTGTTCAGGCCCGCGGCGACGGCGCCGGGCTCGGTCGCACCGGCGGTGTAGACCCGTTCCAGCTCTGCGGCGAACGCGGTCTCGTAGCTCGTCGGCGGGCGGTGGCGGGACTGGTGGATCTGCAGGTACGACACGGTCGCCTCCGGTGGTGGTGGTGGTGGTGGTGAGGGGTGCGTGTGGACGGGCCGGGTGCGTTCGGCTCCGGGTCCGCGGGTGCTCGCGGGGCGCTCAGAGGTCGAGGACGAGCCGGGCGCTGCGCGCGCGGGAGACGCAGACGAGCATCGAGCCCCCGACTGCGCGTTCGTCGTCGGAGAGAACGAGGTCGCGGTGCTCCGGCTCGCCGGCGAGGACCTTGACCTCGCAGGTGCCGCAGATGCCCTCCTCGCAGGAGGACGGGACCGTGATCCCGGCGCCCGTGAGCGCGGCGAGCACCGATGTGCCCGGCTCGACGCGCAGGCGGACGTCACTGGTCTCGCAGTGCACGTCGAACCCGGCGTCGGCCACGGTGTCGCGTGGGTCGGGCGGCGGGGCCCGGAACCGTTCGACGTGGGCTCGGCCAGGTGCGGCGGCCAGGACGGCGTCGAGCATCGGGCCCGGGCCGCAGCAGTGCACCACCGCGGTGGGCCGCGCCGCCAGTGCGGTGACGAGGTCGGCCGGGCCGCCGTGCTCGTCGTCGAGGTGGACCCGGACCCTGGTGCCGTCCGGGTCGAGCGCGGTGAGCTCGTCGAGGTAGGCGAGCGCGGCGGCGGTGCGGCCGCAGTAGAGCAGGGACCAGTCCGCGCCCCGGGCCTGCAACGCCCGGGCCATCGACAGGATCGGGGTGATCCCGATACCGCCTGCGACCAGCAGGTGCTCGGACCCGTCGACGAGCGGGAACTCCTGGTGCGGACCGCTGACGGTGAGCAGGTCGCCGGGCCGCAGCGAGCCGTGGACCCAGGCGCTGCCCCCGCGGCTGTCCGGTGCCCGGTGCACGGCGACCGTCCAGCTCCGCCGGTCGGTGGGCGACCCGCACAGCGAATACTGGCGGGTGAGCCCGGCCGGGAGGTCGAGCGCGAGGTGGGAGCCGGGCTCCCACGACGGCAGCTCCGCTCCGGACGGATCGACGAGCCGCACCTCGACGACGTCGTCGGCGAGCCGGGTCAGCTGTTCGGCACGCAGCGTCCTGGTCTCGGGCATGGCGGTCTCCTCGCGGCGGGCGGAGCGGTCAGCGACGGACGCCGTGCATCGGCGAGGTCGGGGGGTAGGTCGGCAGCTGCGGCTTCGGCGAGCCGATGACGACGCAGAACAGCGCGTCCTCGGAGCCGATGTTGCGCAGGCTGCGGGGGACCGCGGCCGGGACCCGGATCAGGTCGCGGTAGCCGAGGACACGGCTGGCGGTGCGGGTGCCGTCCTCGACGTCGTGCACGGTGACCTCGAGCTCGCCCTCCAGGACGTAGAAGACCTCCTCGACGTCGTGGTGGGTGTGCTCCGGCCCGATCGCCCCGGCGGGCAGCCGCATGTTGGAGAAGGTGAAGTGCTCGGCGGGCAGGATCCGCGAGTCGGTCTCGTGGTTGCCGGTGGCGCCGGAGCCGATGTAGCGGATCTGGGCCCGGCGGAACTCGTCACCGCCGGCGGCGGCCTGAAAGCCCAGGGTGTCCCAGTCCTCGTGCCGGGACGCGGCGCCGGCGATGCAGCTGTCGAGCAGCTGCTCGAGGTCGGTGGTGGTGGAGGGGGCGGTCATGACGGCCTCACTTTCTTTAGCCCTAAAAGGTGTGCCGGGGAAATTGTTAGCGCGGCGTGGGTCGCACCACAAGGGGAAGACTGCAAGTTTCTTGCTCGTAACGTGCGTCGAGCCAGGTCAGAAGCTCTCTATTGTTCAGGGCTTAACAATCAGGCATGCTCCGACGATGACCTCGACATCGCTCCGGACCCCACCACCGAGCATCGCGGTGCCCCCCGACGAGCTCCTCGCGGCCGGTCGGTGGCGCGTCGGCTCGGGCCCGGTGCGCGAGTGCGTCGATCCGGCCACCGGCCGGGCCGTCGCCCTGCTGCACACCGCAACCCGGTCCGATGTGGACGACGCGGTGCGGGCCGCGCGGACCGCCGCCGACGACCCGTCCTGGCGGGACCTGCTCCCCCATCTGCGGGCCCGGCTGCTGCACCGCATCGCCGACGGGATCGAGGCCGAGGCCGAGGCGCTCGCCCGGCTGCAGACCCTCGACACCGGCAAGACCCTCGCCGAGACCCGTGCGCTGGTCGCGAGCGCCGTCGGGACCTGGCGCTACGTCGCCGCGACCTGCGAGACCGCCGACGGCGAGCTGCCCACCCCCCGTGGCGAGCACGTCACCATGACGCTGCACGAACCCGTCGGCGTCGTCGCGGCGATCACGCCGTGGAACTCACCGGTCGCCAGCGACGCCCAGAAGCTGGCGCCCGCCCTGGCCGCGGGCAACGCCGTCCTGCTCAAGCCCGCACTGTGGGCACCCCTGGTGTCGCTCGCCGTGGGCCGGATCGTGCACCGCGTCCTGCTCGAGCAGCGCCTGCCCACCGCGCTGGTGTCGGTGCTGCCCGGCAGCGGCACCGAGGCCGGGAACGCCCTCGTCCAGCACCCGGACGTGCGCATGGTCTCGTTCACCGGAGGCACCGACACCGGCCGTCGGATCGCCGCGACCGCCGGGCACCGGCTGGTCCCGGTGTCGCTGGAGCTGGGGGGCAAGTCCCCCACCATCGTCTGCCCGGACGCCGACCTCGACCACGCCGTCGCCGGCGTGCTGTACGGCATCTTCTCCTCGAGCGGACAGAGCTGCGTCGCCGGTTCCCGGGTGTTCGTCCCGCGCGACCGCCACCGGGAGATCGTCGACCGGCTCGCCGCCGCCACCCGGGCCCTGCGGGTCGGCCCCGGCACCGACCCGCGCAGCCACCTCGGCCCGCTCGTGCACCACGACCACCGCGACCGGGTGGCCGCGATGGTCGACCGCGCCGTCGCCGGAGGGGCCCGGGTGGTCACCGGCGGCCGGGTGCCCGACGACCCCGGGCTCGCCGACGGCGCCTACTACCTGCCGACCATCCTCGACCGGGTCGACCCGGACTCCGAGATCTGCCGCGACGAGGTGTTCGGCCCGGTCGCGGTCGTCCTGCCCTACGACGACGAGGACGACCTCGTCCGCCGGGCCGAGGACACCGTGTACGGCCTGGCCTGCGGCATCTGGACGGCCGACGCCCGCCGGGCGTGGCGGATCGCCCGACGGGTCCGCGCCGGAACCGTGTGGATCAACACCTACAAGCAGTTCAGCATCGCGACGCCGTTCGCCGGAATCAAGGACAGCGGCCTCGGGGTGGAGAAGGGCCGGCTGGGGTGGCGCAGCTACACCACCACCAAGAGCGTCTACTGGAGCACCGCCGAGGACCCGATCGGCTGGGCCGCCCCGCGCTGACCGAGGTCACCCGGTCCGCGTCGCGGCTCATTCCGAGGCGCGGACCGCGGCCTCGTCGAGCGACTGCTCCAGCCTGCGCAGCAACCGGGCGAGCCTGCGCTGCTCGGCCTCGTCGAGCCCGGCCAGCATCTCCCGCTCGTTGGCGAAGTGCGCCCTGGTGACCTGGTCCACCAGGTCCAGGCCGCTCGGGGTGAGCTGCGCGTGCACGACCCGGCCGTCGACGGCGTCGCGTTCACGCCGCACCAGCCCCGACGCCTCGAGTCGGTCGACCCGCTGGGTCAACCCGCCCGCGGTCACCAGGGTGACCCCGCCCAGGTCACGCATGGTCTGACGGTACGGCTCGCCGGACCGGCGCAGGGCGGCCAGCACGTCGAACGCGGCCATCGAGATCCCGTACCGCTCGAAGACCGGCGTGAGCTGGGACTGGTAGCGCAGGAAGCAGCGGTGCAGCCGCCCGAACACCGCCATCGCCGACGGGTCCAGCTCCGGATCGTGCCGCGCCCACTGATCGAGGATCAGGTCGACGGCGTCCGGTCGGGCAGTGCCCCTGCGCGACGCCATCGGCTCTCCTCTCCGCCCCGGGCGGCCAGCCTAGTGCGGTGCCCGGCACTCCTCGTGCGGTACCCGTCTCACAACGCGATCGCCGCGCCCACCCCCGACCGCGGGTCGACCGCGGCGTGCAGTGTCCCGGGCCCGCCGCCCCCGGGGACTGCGGCTCCGGTCCCGACCGCGCACATCCGGCCCAGGGACCAGGCGCCCGCGTCGTCCACGGCGTGCCCGCGGCGGGTCAGCCCGGCGAGGGTGTCGGGCCCCAGCCGGGACTCGACGACGAGCCCGTGCGGCTCCCAACCGCGGGGCGCGAAGGACGCGGGGAACGCCGTCGAGTGCCAGGTCGGCGCGTCGATCGCGGCCTGCAGGTCCAGCCCGCCGTGCACGAGCGCGAGCAGGAACGCGAGCTGCCACTGGTCCTGCTGGTCCCCGCCGGGCGTCCCGAAGGCCAGCGCGGGCTCGCCGTCGCGCAGCGCCAGCGACGGCGACAGCGTCGTGCGCGGCATCCGCCCGGGCGCGAGCGTGCTGGCGAGCCCCTCCTCCAGCCAGAACATCTGGCCGCGGGTGCCGAGGCAGAACCCGAGCTCCGGGATCGTCGGCGACGACTGCAGCCAGCCCCCCGACGGCGTCACCGAGATCATGTTCCCGGCGGCGTCGACGACGTCGACGTGCACCGTGTCCCCGCGGGCGACGCCGTCCCGCGACACCGTCGGCTCGCCGGTGCCCGGACCCTCCGTCCCGGAACCGCGCCCGGCGCCCGGGATCGCCGCGTAGTCGCCGATCCGAGGGGTGCGCCCACCCGGCGAGCCGGGCCGCAGCCCGCCGTCCGACGCCGGTCCGATCAGGCCCCGCCGGGCGTCGGTGTAGTCGTCGGAGAGCAGGTCGGCGAGCAGGTCGGGGGGCACGCCGTCGCCGTACCAGGCCTCCCGGTCGGCGAAGGCGAGCTTCGCGGCCTCGGCGGCGGCGTGCACCGTGTCGAGGGTCGCGACACCACCGGGCAGTTCGAGGTCCAGCCCGGCGAGCAGCCGCAGCTGCTGCAGCAGGACCGGCCCCTGCGACCACGGGCCGCACTTCGCGACCGACCAGCCGGACCCGGCGTCGGCGACGAGCGCGTCCTCGTAGTGCGCCGACCAGCCGGCCAGGTCGTCGGCGGTGAGCAGACCGGTGTGGTCGCGCCCGGTCTCGTCCCGGACCGGGGTCGCGGCGAACCGGCCGATCTCCTCGGCGACGAACCCGCGGTACCACGCGTCACGGGCGGCGTCGATGCGTGCCTCCCGGCTCGGGCCGACGGCCTCGTCGAGCAGCCGGCGCCAGGTCGCGGCCAGCACGGGCAACCGCACCCGCTCGCCCACGGCGGGGACCCGACCGTCGGGCAGCCAGGTCGCCGCCGACGACGGCCAGTGCGCCCTGAAGTGGTCTGCGACCGTGCCGATGGCCGCGGGCACCCGCGGGACCAGCGGGAACCCACCCGCGGCGTAGTCCAGCGCCGGGGCGAGGACGTCCGCGAGCTCCCAGGTGCCGTGGTCGCGGAGCAGGGTCAGCCAGCCGTCCCAGGCCCCGGGGACCGTCGCCGGGAGCAGGCCGGTGCCGGGGACGATCGCGCAGCCCAGATCGCGCACCCGCTGCGCGGTCGCGGCGGCCGGGGCGACGCCCTGGGCGCACAGCACCCGCGGGACCGGGTCGGTCGCGGTGACGAACACGGCGGGCAGCTCACCACCCGGCCCGCACAGGTGCGGCTCGACCACCTGCAGCACGAACCCGCAGGCGACGGCGGCGTCGAAGGCGTTCCCGCCCCGCGCCAGCACCGTGGCCGCGGCGGCCGTGCCGAGATGGTGGGTGCTGCTGACCGCGCCGTGCGGCCCGATCCGGTCGTATCCACGAGGCGCCACGCCTCGCATCCTCACACGGACGCGCTCACCCGGTGGCGTCGCGCAGCTCGCTCACCAGTGGGACCTCCAGCACCCGGTCCGAGGACATCCACTCCCGCAGCGCGTGGGTGGCCAGCACGTCGTCGGTGTTGTAGCCGAGCAGCCGCTCCCGCTGGACCGGGTCGGGCTCCCCGCCGTCGAGCGCGACGGCGGCGCGGTACCAGCGCATGGAGTTCTCCCCGCCCGCCTCCGGGTCCCGCCACGAGAACCCGGCGGCGGGGGCGATCTTCTTCAGCCCCTTGCCCTGCGCGCACAGGAACCAGGTGGAGACCACGCCGTAGAGGTCCACCCAGCACGGGTCCGCGACGAACGCGCGCACCTCGGCCTCGGTCGGCACCCCGGGCATCCCGGCGAACCGCTGCGCCGAGGCGAACATCCAGCGGTTCTCGGCCTGCTCGTTGTAGCAGTACGCGGCGAACGTGCGCCCGGACGCGAGCGCGGTCGCACGCACACCGGTGAACCAGGTCCAGAACTCGCCGAACGAGCGGCCCTCGTCGCGGGTGGGGAGCGGGTCCCAGGTCGCGAACGCCCGGTAGCCGGGCTCCGGGTCGCCGTCGCGGGCACCGCCGGGCAGCGTCAGCAGCGCACCCCACAGGTAGGCGCCGGACTCGCCGAAGCTCTCCATGTCGACGTCGACCTCGACGTCGGCGCGGGTGACCGGCACCCGCGGCACCCGGCGGGCGACGGCGAGACCCCGCCGGCGCGCGCGGGCCAGCGCGACGAGGTCGGAGAACGGCGGCCCGGGCAGCGGACCGGTCAGCTCGGCGGGCGGGGCCGCCGGGTCCAGCGCGGCCAGCCCCGCGACGGTCGCGACGCCCGACTCCCGCAGCAGCCGCGCCGTCTCGCCGTGGGCGACCAGGCTGACGTCGTCGACCTCCTCCAGCTCGGCCTCGCACGTCGGCCACCAGGGGCAGCGGCGGCACTCGGTGATCCGCGACGGCGCCGCGAGCGCGGGGCCGCCGGTCGCGGCGGACCGGGCGACGGCGGCGCGGTCGGCGAACCGGGCGTCGTACTCCTCCAGCGTGGACCGGCCGCCGGGCCAGTGCCCGGCCCGCAGGTCGTGCCAGACGACCACGTCCGCGTCGAGCCCGATCACGCCGCCGAGCCGCGGGGCCGACTCCGGCGGCGCCCAGCCCGCGGCCTCCAGCAGCCGGGTCAGCTGGGCCAGGGCCAGCAGGTCGCGCGGCTGGGAGCGGACCTTGCGGTCCGGGTCGTGCCGGGCGCGCTGCGGCCACGGGTCGGTGACGGCGGTGGTGCGCGCCCCCTCCCCCGGATCGGTGATCCGGCGGCGCACGACGAGCAGCGGTACGTAGCCCCCGGTGGGCGCGCGCACGAGCAGCTCCGCGGTGCCGCGCCGGTCGCCGTCGACGGGCAGGACCGCGCCCCAGACCAGCGGCGCACCGGCCGCGACGAGTTCGGCCGTGCGCTCCGCGCGGGCCGCCCGCGGTCCAGCGCCTGCCCCGGCGGGCCCGGCCGCGCCGTCCGGCCAGGTGCTCGCCCAGTCCGCACCCCAGGTGCGCGCGAGCAGCTCGCCGATCCGCTCCCGGTGCGCCGCCGCGTCGGCCCGGCGCTGCTCGATCGCCGGATCCGGCAGCGCCCGCGGCCGCTCCGACGCCGACAGGTCGTGGTCCAGGTGCACCCGACGACGGCACCCGCTCAGCGCCGCCGCGTCCAGCAGGACACGGGGCGCGGTACGGGGTCCGGTCGAAGTGCTCACGGCTCCCGAGGGTAGAGACCACCCCCGACAGGACCGGATCCGCGTGACGCGCCGTTCCCCCGGCCGGGTGGTGTCGGTCCTGCGCGGGCGGTGGGCGGGGCCCTAGGCTGCGTCGACACGGCGATCATCTGCCGAGCCGACCCGGGAGGACACGACATGGGACTGCTGCGCAGGAAGCCGAGCACGGGCGAGCGCGCCGCGGCGGCGACCAGGGAGGCGGCGGTCGACGCGTCGGAACGGGTGCAGTCGGCCACGGTCCAGACCCTCGAGTACACCCGCGAGACCGCCGACAAGGCCGCCGAGAAGCTGCACCGGCGCGCGGTGAAGGCCCGCAAGAAGGCCGAGGCGGCGTCACGACGGGCGGAGAAGGCCGGCCGCAGGGCCGCGCGCAGCACGCGTCGCGCCGTCGGCGAGGGCACCGCCACCGCGAACAGCCTGCTGAGCTCGGCCGACCTCAAGGCCCGCTCGGCCGACCGGAAGGTCGCCAAGGCGGCCGCGAAGGCCGACGCGAGCGCCCGCAAGGCCGAGGCCAAGGCCTCGCACGCCGCGGAGAAGGGCAGGCTCAAGAGCGAGACGCTGGCCGCGAAGCAGGCCGAGCGCGAGCGCAGGGCCCGCGAGTGGAACGCCAAGAAGGTCCAGCGCTACCTGGGCATGGCCAAGGTCCTCGCGCCGCTGCTGGCGCCGTACGCGATGGCCGCGGCCGGGTCGCTGCGTCACCGCCTCGACGACCACCGCTCCCGGCGCCTCGGCGTGTCCCCGGACGAGCTGGGCGGCTACTCCGGCCCCGGCGGCCGGCTGCACGCGCGGCTGTCCCGGATCGCGCGCACCATCACCGAGCTGCGCGAGGACGGGACCGTCGACCGCGACCAGGCCGCGAAGCGGTTCGCCGACGAGACCGAGCCGCGGCTGCACGACCTCGCCGCCGCCGTCCGGGCCGCGGAGAACATGCCCGCCGCCCGCCGCAAGGCCGCCTTCCGCACGGTGTCGGCCGACCTGGACCGCCTCGAGGTCCGTCTGCTCGACCACCTGGGCGTGCGCTCCTGAACCCGCTCCTGCGGGCCCGGTCGACACCGGGCCCGCGGGTCGAGCGCGCTACGCGCGGTAGTTCTCCAGCAGCCGCAGCCACACCTCGCTGATCGTGGGGAACGCGGGCACGGCGTGCCACAGCCGGGACAGCGGCACCTCGCCGACCACCGCGATCGTCGCCGCGTGCAGCAGCTCGGCGACCCCGGGCCCGACGAAGGTGACCCCGAGCAGCACCTCGCGCTGCGGGTCGACGACGGCGATCACCCGGCCGGACCAGTCGTCCGCGGTGAGCGAGGACCCGGCGACGGCGATGTCCATGTCGACCACCCGCACGTCGAGTCCCTCGGCGCGGGCGACCGCCGCCGTCCGGCCGACCCAGGCGACCTCGGGGTCGGTGAACACGACCTGGGGCACCGCGTGGTGGTCGGCGGTCGCCGCGTCCTCGCCCCAGGCGGCGTCGTCGAGCGGACGGCCCGCGGCGCGCGCGGCGATCGCGTGCGCGGCGATCCGGGCCTGGTACTTGCCCTGGTGGGTGAGCGGGGCCCGCCCGTTGACGTCGCCGACGGCGTAGAGCCAGTCCCCGGCGGCCAGCCCCGAGTCGTCGACGACGATCTCGCCGCGCCGCCCGAGGCCCACCCCGACCGAGTCCAGGTCCAGCCCGTCGGTCGCCGGACGGCGCCCGGTCGCGACGAGCAGCCGGTCCACCTCGACCTCGTCCCCGCCGCCGCGCAGCACCGTCGCGTCCCCGGCCCGGCGCACCTCGTCCAGGCCGGTGCCCAGCCGCAGGTCGACGCCTGCCTCCCGCAGCCCGGCCGCGACCCGTTCGGAGGCCTGCGGCTCGGCGCCGGGCAGCACCCGGTCGCCGTGGTTGAACAGCGTGACCCGGGCGCCCAGCCGGGCGTGGGCCAATGCCATCTCGCAGCCGACGACACCGCCGCCGAGCACCCCGAGCCGGCGCGGGACCTCCTTCACCGAGGTCGCCTCGCGCGAGCCCCAGTACTCGACCGTGTCCAGCCCCGCGACGTGCGGGACGACCGGCACGCTGCCGGTCGCGACGACGACGGCGTGGCGCGCGGTCACCTCGGTCTCGGTGCCGTCGGCCGCGGTCACGAGGACGCGCCTGGTCCCGGCCAGCCGCCCCCGGCCACGCAGCACGGTGACCCCGGCTCCCTCGGCCCACTGCACCTGGCCGGCGTCGTCCCAGTCGGAGGTGAAGCTCGTGCGGCGTTCGAGGACCTTCGCCGGGTCGAACTCGGCCCGCACCCCGGGCAGCCGCCGGGCGTCGGCGACGGCCTGCGGGGTGCGCAGCAGTGCCTTCGACGGGATGCAGGCCCAGTACGAGCACTCCCCGCCGACCAGCTCGGCCTCCACCAGCGCCGCGGACAGGCCGGCGTCCACCGCGTAGCCCGCGGCGTTCTCACCGACCGGGCCCGCTCCGATCACGACGACGTCGTAGCTGTGCTCGCTCATGGCACCAACCTTCCCGCAGGAGGCCGGTCCCATGTCACCCCAGAGCGGTGACGGCGTCGACGAGTTCGGTGTCGCCGCCGCGCAGCTCCAGGGTGAGCCCCGCCGTCCACGGTGCGGCAAGCAGCGCGGCGACGGCCGCGGCGGAGTCGTCGCGGGTCACCTCGCCGTACTCGACCGGCGGCGGGGCGAGGGTGACCCGCCCGGTGCCCGGGTCGTTCGTGAGCTTCCCGGGGCGCAGGATCGTCGCGTCGAGGCGCCCGTCGCCGCGGATCGCGTCCTCGGCGGCCTTCTTCGCCCGGATGTAGGCGGCCCAGACCTCGCCGCGCTCGGGGTCGGGCTCGGTGTCCACCCCGGACGAGGAGATCAGCAGGTAACGGCGGACGCCCGCCCCGGCAGCCGCGTCGGCGAGCAGGGTGGCCCCGTCGCGGTCCACGGTCTCCTTGCGCTCGACACCGCTGTTCGGCCCGGCCCCCGCCGCGAAGACGACGGCGTCGGCGCCGGTCAGGTGCCCCGCGAGGTCCGCGGCGGAGACCTTCTCCAGGTCCGCCACGACCGGGCTCGCCCCGGTGGCCGCCACCTCGTCGGTGTGGTCGGGGTTGCGCACGATCGAGCGCACCGTGTGCCCCTGCCCGGCGAGCAGGGTGGACAGTCGCAGCGCGATCTGTCCGTGTCCTCCGGCGATGACCACGTCCATGCGGGCCACGCTAGGCCGGACGGGCGCTCACCGCCTGTTCGGCTTGAGCGTCCAGACGATCGTCATGGCACCGGTCTGCACGCCCTGGGCGTCGGTGATGGTGACGTCGACGGTGAACTCCGGGCGGGTCCCGGCGTCGAGCTCGGCGAGCACCTCACCGGCCGGGCGGGTCAGCACGGCCTCGGCCCGCAGGTCGCCCTTGGCGAGCTTGAGGTAGCGGATCTCCGAGCGCACGACCAGCGGTACGGCGCGGTCCCCGGCCGAGGCGAACGCGGCCAGGCCGACCGCGCCGGAGGCGGTCTCGCCCAGTCCGAACATCACCGCGGCGTGCGGCCCGCCGACGTGGTTGTGCTGGTCGGAGCGGTCGGGGAGGAACGCCTCGACCCGGTCGGTGGTGATCGCCCCGAAGGTGATCCCGGCGGTGGTCACCCACGGCACCGCCTGCGTCATCGCACCGGCGACCCAGCTCGCGTCATCAGCCATGAGCCGACCCTACTCGTCGGTAACCTCCAGGGAAAGCGACGCCCGTTTCCTCATGGTTCTCGCTGTGCGAGAACGAACCCCCTTGTCCGTCGCGCACAACGGGGTTGAGATCGATGTGACAGCAGGCACACCTAGTCCCACCACCACGACGCGCAACGCCGCGCGTCCGAGGCTCGGAGGTACCGCCAGTGAAGGCCGTGCGGGTGCACGCGTACAAGCAGGACCCCCAGATCGACGAGATCGAGGAACCGACGATCCAGGGTCCGCTCGACGTCATCGTCAAGATCGGCGGTGCCGGCGTGTGCCGCACCGACCTCCACATCATCGACGGGGACTGGGCCGACATCCAGAACCCCGACCTGCCCTACGTGATCGGCCACGAGAACGCGGGTTGGGTGCACGCGGTCGGCGACGGCGTCACCAACGTCAAGGTCGGCGACACCGTCATCCTGCACCCGCAGCCGTCGTGCGGGCTGTGCACCATGTGCCGCTACGGGCGCGACATGCAGTGCACCGGGGACGCGTTCTTCCCCGGCCTGTCCAACAACGACGGCGGCATGGCCGAGTACCTGCGCACCACCGCGCGGTCCTGCGTGAAGCTGAACCCGGAGACGAACCCGGCCGACGTCGCCGCGCTCGCCGACGCGGGCATCACCGCCTACCACGCGGTCCGCAAGGCGGTGCCGTTCCTCTACCCGGGCACCACCGCGGTCGTGCAGGGTGCGGGCGGGCTGGGCCACATCGGCATCCAGGCACTCGCCGCGCTGACCGCCACCAAGATCATCGTCGTGGACCGGAACCCGGACGCGCTGGAGCTGGCGAAGCAGATCGGCGCCGAGGAGACCGTCGTCGCCGACGGCAACCAGGTCGAGGCCGTCCAGGAGCTCACCGGCGGCGGCGCCACGGTGGTCTTCGACTTCGTCGCCGAGCAGGGCGCGGAGAACGACGCCTGGGCGATGACCGGCCCGGCCGGCTACAACTTCGTCCTCGGCTACGGCGGCACCCTGTCCGCCCCCACGCTGGACTTCGTCGCCGGCGAGAAGAACGTCATCGGCAACATCGTCGGCACCTACAACGACCTGGCCGAGCTCATGGTCCTGGCCCAGGCCGGGAAGGTCACCCTGCACACCGTCCAGTACAAGCTCGACCAGGCACTGGAGGCGCTGCACGACCTGGACGCGGGCAAGGTCCGCGGCCGGGCGATCCTCGTTCCCTGACTGGTCAGTCATACGTACGTACAAGACGAACGTTCTTTCCCTGACCCACCACCGATCAGCAGAGCTGCTGACGCAGGAGGAACCACATGTACGAAAAGGACGGCGAGAAGTACTTCATCGTCGACTCCCACAGCCACTTCTGGGACGCCTCCCGGGAGAACTGGGTCGAGGGTCGCGAGCAGTACGCCAAGGGCTGGATCGACTGCTTCTACGGCTACCACCAGCTCGGCCCGCCCGAGACCCACTGGGACTGGGAGCACTACCTCAAGGTCTCGCAGGACGACTTCGAGCGCGACGTCTTCATCGAAGGCCACGTCGACCACTCGATCTTCCAGTCGACGTACCTCAAGGAGTGGTACAAGAACGGCTTCAACACCGCCGACCAGAACGCGGCGCTGCTGGAGAAGTGGGGCGACCGGATCATCGTCAACGGGCGTTTCGACCCGCGTGACGGCGACGAGGGCATGAAGGAGTTCGAGGCGGACTGCGCGAAGTACCGGCACAAGGGCGTGAAGCTCTACACCGCGGAGTGGAACGGCAGCTCCCGCGGCTACAAGCTCACCGACCCGGAGTGCTACCGCTTCCTGGAGCGGGCCCAGGAGCTGGGCATCAAGAACATCCACGTCCACAAGGGCCCGACGATCTGGCCGCTGGACAAGGACGCGTTCGACGTCGCCGACGTCGACCACGCGGCCACCGACTTCCAGGGCCTGAACTTCATCGTCGAGCACGTCGGCCTGCCGCGCATCGAGGACTTCTGCTTCATGGCGGTGCAGGAGCCCAACGTCTACGCCGGCCTGTCGGTCGTCGTCGGCGGCCTGATGCACGCCCGCCCGAAGTTCTTCGCCAAGGTGATGGGCGAGCTGCTGTTCTGGGTCGGCGAGGACAAGATGACCTTCGGCAGCGACTACAACATCTGGACGCCGAAGTGGCAGGTCGAGGGCCTGGTCGACTGGCAGATGCCCGACGACGACCAGTTCGCCGACTACCCGCGCCTCACCACCGCGTCGAAGAAGAAGATCCTCGGCCTCAACGCGGCGAAGCTCTACGACATCGAGGTCCCGGCCGACTGCCGGCTGCCCGACACCACCGCCGACGAACCCATGGCGCCGGGCGAGGAGCTCGTCGACAACACGGCGGGGGCGCAGGCGTGACCCCGCGGCCTGCTGAGAGCCCGCTCCGGCAGGCCGTGTGGTCCGCGCTGGGGACGGTGCTCGACCCGGAGCTGGACGAGCCGATCACCGAGCTCGACTTCGTCGAGTCGTGGACCGTCTCGCCCGCCGGTGAGGTCACCGTCGGGCTCCGGCTGCCGACGTTCTTCTGCGCTCCGAACTTCTCGTTCCTGATGGTCGCCGACGCCTACGACGCGGTGACCGCGGTACCGGGAGTGACGAGGGCGGAGGTGACGCTGGCCGACCACCACGCCTCCGACGAGATCAACGGTGGGGTCGCGGCGCACGCCGGGTTCGTCAAGTCCTTCGAGGGCTCGATCAACGGGGAGGCCGCGGCCGAGCTGGACGAGCTGCGGCACACGTTCCTGGCCAAGGCCGCGCTGGCCGGCCAGGACCGGGTGGCCCGCCCGCTCGTCGACGCCGGCCGGAGTCCCGACGAGCTGGCCGGGCTGACGCTCGGCGAGCTGGCCGGGACCGAGGCCGACACCGAGGAGCTGACCCGGATGCGGACCCGCCGGCGGACGATCGGCCTGCCCGCCGGCGACGACGCACCGCTGCTGATCCACTCCGACGGCACCGCCGTGACCGTCGAGCAGGTCCCGCTGCACCTGCGCCGCGCGCGGTTGCAGCGGGTCGGGATCGAGACCAACGGGGAGTACTGCAAGGGCCTGCTGAAGATCCGCTACGAGACCGGCCGGACGGCGGCGACCGCCGGCCGCTGACCACCGCACGCGACCTCCGGGCCGCGCCCCTCCCCGAGGGACGCGGCCCGGACGTGCGCACGCCCCCGGGTCCGCGCACTGAGCCGGAGTTCGCGCGCATCGCCGCAGTTCGCGCGCTGATCCGCAGTCCGCGCGCGTCACGGCACGCGCGGGGAACGGATCAGCGCGCGAACCGTGGATCATCCCGCGGGCGGGCCGGCGTCCAGGACGCGCACGGTGTCGGTGAGGCGGTAGCCCGCGCCGTGCGTGAACGGGGCCAGGGCGTCGAGCAGGGCCGCGCGGACGGCGGCGGGGCCGGCATGGCGCGCCGCGTGGCGCCCCGGACCGGACGCGAGCACGCCGGCGACGAGGTCGTCGGCGTCGTCGTGCACCACCGGGACCCGCACGACGGCGATCTCCCGGACCGCCAGCCCGGCGAGGCCGGCCAGCCGTTCCAGCCGGGAGGGGTCGGTCAGCGGGGGCGCGCCGACGCCGCTGCGATCCGGTCCGGGGTTGTTCTGCGGCGGCGGGGGCGCGGCCCCGGTGAGCGGGGCGAGCGCCGCCCCGATGACCGCGGC
Organism: Pseudonocardia sp. Ae717_Ps2; assembly: GCF_001932475.1. Classification (NCBI taxonomy): domain Bacteria; kingdom Bacillati; phylum Actinomycetota; class Actinomycetes; order Pseudonocardiales; family Pseudonocardiaceae; genus Pseudonocardia; species Pseudonocardia sp. Ae717_Ps2. The sequence goes on along the minus strand of NZ_MCIS01000001.1, from coordinate 5,901,664 downwards.
GTCGCACTCGTCGGGCGTGCCCCAGACCGTGGCCCGCACCGCACCGCCCGGCGCGCACACCCGGCCCGCCTCGCGCAGCGCGAGCACCGGGTTCGTGAGGTGCTCCAGCACCTGCACCAGAGCGACCAGGTCGAACGCGTCCTCGGCGAAGGGCAGCTCGTGGGCGTCGGCGACCTGCAGCATCGCCCCGGGAACGGCTCGCTCGGCGGCGGCGAGCGCGCGGGGTTCGGTGTCGACGCCGGTGACGGCCAGCCCGGCCGCCGCCGCGTCGACGAGCAGCCGTCCGGCCCCGCAGCCGACGTCGAGCAGCCGCGAGCCCGGCGCCGTTCCCGCCAGGACACGGTCGGACAGCGGGGACGCGGCAGCGGTGCTCACCCCACGGACGCTAGCCCCGCCGGCGCCCCGGTGGGGATGTCCCCGCGGCTCGACGCTCCGATCGGACGGGCTTCGAGCGGACGCGCTTCGGTGGCAGGGTCTCCACGACCGCGACCGCCTCGGCGACCCAGCCGGCGAGTTCCGGGCCGTCGAGGTCGTCGACGTCGGGCTCGCCGGTCACCCACAGCCAGCCGGCCATCTCGCGACCGCCCATCACCATGCGTGCGGTCCGCGGGCGCTCCAGCAGCTCCGCGGAGCGGTCCGCGGCCACCCGTACGAGCAGGCCGCCGCGCCCGCTCGCGGCCACGGTCAGGTGCCCGTCGAGCAGGAAGGCGTACCCGCCGAACATCCTCTTCTCGGTCACCGACCGCCCCGCGAGCAGGGCGCGGAGGCGGGCGGCGAGACCCTCGTCGTAGGCCACCGGGCGAGTATGGCCCTCAGCGGCCCCAGACGTCCTCGGCCACCGAGACGATCAGCTCCAGCTTGCGCTTCTGGTCGTCGACGGTCAGCTCGTTGCCCTCGACGGTGGAGGAGAACCCGCACTGCGGCGACAGACACAGCTGGTCCAGCGGCACGTACCGCGCCGCCTCGTCGATCCGGCGCTTGAGCGCGTCCGGGTCCTCCAACGCCCCGGACTTGGTCGTGACCAGCCCGAGCACCACCTGCTTGCCCTTCGGGACGAACCGCAGCGGGGCGAAACCACCGGAGCGCTCGTCGTCGAACTCGCAGAAGAAGCCGTCGACGCCGAGGGTGCCGAACAGCGCCTCGGCGACGTGGTCGTAGCCGCCCTCCGCGGCCCACGAGGACCGGTAGTTGCCCCGGCACATGTGGGTGGTGACGTACATGTCCGAGGGCCGGTCGGCGATGGCGGCGTTGATCTGGCGGATGTAGCGCAGGTGCTGGGTGTCCGGGTCGTCGCCCTTCGCGGCGAGCTCCTCACGGTGCGCCGGGTCGTTCAGGTAGGCCAGCGCGGTGTCGTCGAGCTGCAGGTAGCGGCACCCGCGTTCGTACATCGCCCGGAGCTGGTCGGCGTAGGCGCCGGACAGGTCGGACCAGAACTCCTCGATGTCGGGGTAGACGTCGGTGGAGATGACCGCCCGGCCGCCGCGGGCGTAGACCATGCTCGGCGAGGGGATCGTCAGCTTGGGGGTCGCCGTGGTGACCTGCGTGGCGAGGTAGTCGAACGCCGAGGCGAAGACGGGTTCGTCGAGGTGCACCCGGCCGTCGACCGTCATCCCGGCGGAGGTGAAGTTGTTCCGGCCCGCCGCGTTGCGCATCGCGACCTCGACCCGGCCGGAGGTCTTCGTGATGCCGCCGAGGGCGTAGATGAAGTCCATGTGCCAGGAGGTGCGGCGGAACTCGCCGTCGGTGGCCGACCGCAGGCCGACCGACTCCTGCAGCGCGACGACGTCGGTGATCGCCGCGTCCTCGGCCGCACGCAGGCCCGCGGCGTCGAGCTCACCCGCGGCGTGCCGCTCCCGGGCCGCGAGCAGGGCGGGCGGCCGCAGCAGTGAGCCGACGTGGTCGGCCCGGAAGGGCGGGGCGGTGCGGACGAGCGACTCCACTGTCTTCTCCGGCATCCGGCGAACGTATCGCCGTGTCCGCATGTCCGCCGACATCACTTCCGGATGATGGAAGGTCCATCGCACCCCGTCGCCCATCGGGCCACCCTGGCGGGCTCAGCCGGACGCGGCGACCCCCGGCGCGGCGGACAGGTGCCGGGCCAGCGGCACCGCGGCCTCGCGCACCGCGCGTTCGAGCTCCCAGCGGCGCCCGGTGAAGTCAGCCCGGCTGACGACGACCGACAGCGCGGCCCGGCCGCCCGGGTGCGGCACCGCCACCGCGAGCCCGGCCCGGCCGCGGGCGTGCTCCTCCACCTCCACCGCGACCCCCGCCGAGCGGACCCTCAGCAGGTCGCGGTCGAGCAGCCGCCGGTCGGTGAGCGTGTGCGGGGTCAGCGGCGCCAGCGGCCCGTGCCCGAGACCGAGACCGAGGACGTCGGCCAGCCGGCCGCCGTCGAGCCCGGCGAGCAGGGCCTTGCCCGGTGCCGTCGCGTGCGCGGGCAGCGGCTCCCCGGTCACCGCGCCCGGTCCGGGGTGCGCCGCGCAGGTCTCGGTGTGGGCGACGACGACGTCGTCGGACCGCAGCACGGCCAGCACCACCGCCGCGCGGGCCGTGGTGTGCAGCTCGGCGAGCACCTCACGGGCCGGGGCGGGCGGCACGATCGGGTCGGTCATCCCCCGGTAGAGCCCGACGACGCGATAGCCCAGCCCGTACCCGCGCTCGGCGTGCAGGCGGACCAGGTAGCCCTCCTCGACGAGCGTCCCGAGCAGCCGGTAGGTCGTCGGCAACGGCAGCTCCAGCCGACGGGCGAGGGCCTTGGCGCTGACCCCGTCGCCCGCCTCGGCGACCGCCTCGAGGACCCGCAGCGCTCGGCGCAGCACCGCTCCAGCGCCGTCGCCGACCATCCGCCTAGTGTCGCTGCGGGACCGAGGGCACGCCAGGACCGGGAGGACGACATGGCAGGGGCGTTCCGGCCCGTCGACCGGGCGGGACTCGCGGCGCACCTGGCCGAGCGCGCCACGGAGCTGCCCGGCCGGGTGCGCGTGCTCGTCGACGGCGCCCCGCCAGCGGCCCCGCTGGAGCTGGCCGGGGCGGTGGCGGAGCGGCTGCGCGCCGGCGGCCGCCCCGCCCTGGCGGTGGACGCCGACGACTTCCTGCGCCCGGCCTCGGTCCGCCTGGAGCTCGGCCGTACCGACCCGGACATGTTCCTCGACGGCTGGCTCGACGAGCCCGCGCTGCGCCGCGAGGTCCTCGCCCCGATGGAACCCGAGGGCAGCGGCCTGGTGCTGCCCCGGCTGCGCGACACGGTGCGAGACCGCGCCTACCGCGACGAGCCGGTGCCCCTCGGGCCGGACGGGGTGGTGCTGCTCGCCGGCGGGCGGCTGCTGGGCCGGGGCCTGGCGGCCGAGCTGACCGTGCACCTGCGCGTCGGCGGGGCGGCGCTGCGGCGCCTGCTGGCCCCCGACGACGCGTGGACGGCCGCCGCGTACACCCGCTACGAGAGCGAGGGCGACCCCGGTTCGCACGCCGATGTCCTCGTGATGGCCGACCATCCCGACCGCCCGGCGCTGCGGGACGCCTGATCGGCGCACAGCGTCCGAGCACGGAGCGTGGCCGGAACCCGGAAAAGAGAAAAGCGAGACCGGAACGGGTGACACCCGGAACCGATCTCGCGATGGCGGTGGTGACCGCCGGAGGGGGAGAATCCCCGATGAGGGGAGGTGGTGGGCGAGGAGGGAGTTGAACCCTCACGTCCTTTCGGACACACGGACCTGAACCGTGCGCGTCTGCCATTCCGCCACTCGCCCGAGCGACACGAGAAAGTTAGCACCCTGCTCGGCGGTCGTTCGCAGGGGGGTCCCCTGCACGTCGACCACCGGCCGGAGGGGGTCGCGACGGGCGGGACACGGGATGCGCGGCGGCGCCGGGCCGGGTACATCGGAGGGCAGCACGCCGGTGGCACGGCGGGGCCGATCACCCGCTCGTGCCGGGCCCCGCCGGGCCCGGCGGATAACACAGATACGATCGGTCGCACATCACCGACACGCCGATGCGGATGGAGGAGATCTTTTGGGCCGCGTGGACCGCTTCGAGCGCCGACTTCAGGGGTTCGTGGGCGACGCCTTCGCGCGGGTCTTCGGAGGCAGTGTCGTCCCACAGGAAGTCGCACAGGCACTGCTGAGGGAAGCCGAGGACAACGTCGAGCAGCTCGCCGGAGGTCGCCAGCTGGCGCCCAACCGGTACACCGTTCTGCTCAGCCCCAGCGATCTCGACCGGATGGCGGGCGACGAGGACGGGGTCGTCCGATCCCTCTCGTCGCACGTGGCGAAAGAACTCACCGACCAGGGCTGGGACACCTACGGTGAGGTCGTAGTCTTTCTGGAGCGCTCCGAGGCGCTGCACACGGGACAATTCCGCACCCGCTCCGCTGTCGACCCCGACGCTTCCCGTCGGGCCGCCAACCGAGCACGCACCGCAGGAGAAGCACCCATGAGCCAGCAACCGGGCCACCCCGAGGAGAACGGGCAGTACGGATACGACCGGGGCGCACCCGGCGGGTACGGCCAGCAGACCTACGCTCCTCAGGGGTACGACCAGGAGCAGCAGGGCGGCTACGGCCAGCAGCAGCAGGGCGGGTACGACCAGTACGGGCAGCAGCAGGGCGGCTACGGCCAGCCCGGCTACGACCAGTACGGGCAGCCCCAGCAGGGCTACGGCCAGCAGCCCGGGTACGACCAGCAGCAGCCCGGCTACGACCAGTACGGGCAGCAGCAGGGCGGCTACCCCCAGCAGGGCTACGGCCAGCCCCAGCAGGGCGGGTACGACCAGTACGGCCAGCAGGGCTACGGCCAGCCCCAGCAGGGCGGCTACCCCCAGCAGGGCTACGAGCAGGGCTACGACGGCTACGGCCAGCCCCAGCAGGGTGGCTACGGTCAGCCGCAGGGCTACGCCCAGCCCGGCTACCCGCAGCAGGGTGGCTACGACCAGGGCTACGACGGCGGCTACGGCCAGCAGCAGGGCTACGCCCAGCCCGGCTACCCGCAGCAGGGTGGCTACGACCAGGGCTACGACGGCCAGGGTTACGGCGGCCAGGGCGGCTGGGGCGCTCCCGCGCAGCTGACCGCCATGCTGATCCTGGACGACGGCTCGAACCGCAACTACCAGCTGGCCGAGGGCACCCACGTCATCGGCCGCGGTCAGGACTCCCAGTTCCGGCTCCCGGACACCGGCGTGTCCCGCCGGCACCTGGAGGTCACCTGGGACGGCCAGGTCGCGACCCTGAACGACCTGGGCTCGACCAACGGCACCACGGTGAACAACTCGCCGGTGCAGTCCTGCCAGCTGACCGACGGCGACGTGATCCGCGTGGGTCACTCCAGCCTGGTGTTCCGCACCCAGGGCTGAGCCACCCGCGGAGCGGAACCCGCGCAGCGACAGCGGTGCGTCCCCGCCCGCCCGGTGATCCACCGGGCGGGCGGAACGTGCAGAAACACGAGAAGGGCGAGTAGGACGACGTGCCGGAACTGGTACTGCAACTGACCCGGGGCGGCTTCCTGGCCCTCCTGTGGCTGTTCGTCCTGCTCGCGCTCCAGGTCGTCCGCTCCGACCTCTACGCGGCGTCCGGTCTCCGGGCGGCCGCACCCGGCCGTGCCGGCGGGGGCCGGGCCACCCGGGTCCGCGGCGGTGGCCGCGGCAAGGTGGCCCGCCAGCTGCTCGTCACCCAGGGTCCGCTGGCCGGCAGCCGCATCACGCTCGACTCCCGGCCGATCCTGATCGGCCGCGCCGACGACTCGACCCTCAAGCTCGACGACGACTACGCCTCCACCCGGCACGCGCGCATCTCGCAGCAGGGTGACGACTGGTACGTCGAGGATCTCGGGTCGACGAACGGCACCTATCTGGAACGTAATAAGGTCACCGGGCCCACCCGGGTCCCGCTGGGGACACCGGTCCGCATCGGCAAGACGGTGATCGAGCTGCGATCGTGACGGACACGGACCGACCATGAGGTACCGACCGTGAGCCCGACGCGACCGACCGCTCCCCCGGTGCCGCGGCCGTCCGACCGGTCCCGCGGCGCGGGATCCGACCGACGTGCCCCGACCGAAGCCGGAGCCGCCCCGTGACACTGGTGCTGCGCTACTCGGCCCGCAGTGACCGCGGACTGGTCCGGCAGAACAACCAGGACGCCGTCTACGCGGGCCCCCGCCTGCTCGCCCTCGCCGACGGCATGGGCGGCCACGCCGCGGGCGAGGTCGCCTCGTCCCTGGTGATCTCCGCACTGGCGCCGCTCGACGACGACGTGCCCGGCGACGACCTGCTCGCCGAGCTGCGGGACGCGACCCACGACGGCAACGAGGCGATCTCCCGCCACGTCGCCGAGGCCCCCGACCTCGATGGCATGGGCACCACGCTGACCGCGATCCTGTTCGCGGGCTCGCGCCTGGGCATGGTCCACGTCGGCGACTCGCGCTGCTACCTCCTGCGTGACGGCGAGTTCACCCAGATCACCAAGGACGACACGTTCGTCCAGTCGCTGATCGACGAGGGCCGGATCACCGAGGAGGAGGCGCACACGCACCCGCAGCGGTCGCTGCTGCTGCGCGCCATCACCGGGCAGGACGTCGACCCGTCGCTGTCCATCCGCGAGGCCCGCGCCGGTGACCGCTTCCTGCTGTGCTCCGACGGCCTGTCCGGCCCGGTCAGCGACGAGACGCTGCACGACACGCTGACCGACTACGCCGACCCGCGCGAGTGCGCCGACCGACTGATCGAGCTGGCGCTGCGCGGCGGCGGGCCGGACAACATCACCTGCATCGTCGCCGACGTGGTGGACGTCGACTACGCCGACGACGCCCCGATCATCGGGGGCTCCGCCGGCCGCAACCCGCGCGCCGGCGACGGCGACTACCGCCACGACGAGCGGACCCCGCACTCCTCGGCGCAGCGCGCCGCCGCCACCACGCTGCCCCGCACCGAGCCGGTGCGCCTGGAGCCCGCCGCCGCGGAGCAGCCGCGGCGCCGGCGCGGCCTGCGTCCGGCGCTCGCCCTGCTGGGCGTGCTCGTGGTACTGGTGGCGGGCGTGTTCGTCGCCCGGGCCCTGGTGCTGCAGCAGTACTACGTCGCCGTCGACCAGAACCAGGTCGCGATCTACCAGGGCGTGCGCGGCAACGTGCTCGGGGTCCCATTGCAGCGGGTGGTCGAGTCCACCGACATCGGCCTCGACGACCTGCCGCAGGCGGTCCGCAGCCAGGTCACCGACGGCATCGTCTCCGACGACGGCGAGACCGGTGCCCGGCAGACCGTCGACCGGCTCCGGGATCGCATGCTCCCGCTCTGCTCGACACTGAACCCGCCGCAGCCGCCCCCGGTCGTCCAGGTGCCCGGCGCCCCGCCGGTGACCACGACCCCGCTGCCGACCGCGACCCCGGAACCGGGCCGGAACTGCCGGCTCGACGGCTGATGGCCACGGGCAGCTCCGCCACGGAGCCGACCACGCCCACCGGCCGCGGCATCGAGCTGTTGATGCTGGGCCTGGCCGCCGTCCTCACCACCGGCGCGCTGGTCCTGGTCGAGGCGAACCAGGAGCAGTCGCTCACGACCGACCTGTTGTGGGTGGGCCTGGCGTACCTCGTGCTGTTCGCGGGGGCGCACGTGGCGGTGCGCTTCCTGGCGCCCTACGCCGATCCGCTGATCCTTCCGTCGGTCGCGCTGCTCAACGGCATCGGCCTGGTGATGATCCACCGGCTCGACCTGGCGAAGGCCGCCCGCGCCGAGGCCACCGGGAGCCCGGTGCCGAGTGGGCTGATCAGCGCCCAGATCACCTGGACCGTCGCCGGCCTGGCGTTGTTCGCGCTGGTGCTGTTCTTCGTCCGGGACCACCGCACCCTGGCCCGCTACGGCTACACCGCGGGCTTCGTCGGCCTGGTCTTCCTGGCGATCCCGGCGCTGCTGCCGTCGTCGATCTCCGAGGTCAACGGCGCCAAGCTGTGGATCCGCATCCCGGGCGGCCCCGGCATCCAGCCCGGCGAGTTCTCCAAGATCCTGCTGATCATCTTCTTCGCGGCCTACCTGGTCCAGAAGCGCAACCTGCTCTCCACCGCAGGCCGTCGCTTCCTGGGCATGGAGCTGCCCCGTGCCCGTGACCTGGCGCCGCTGCTCGTCGCCTGGGGGCTGTCGGTCGGCGTGCTCGTGCTGCAGCGCGACCTCGGCAGCTCGCTGTTGATCTTCGGCCTGGTGCTGGTGCTGCTCTACACCGCGACCGAACGCGTGTCGTGGATGGTGATCGGGCTGCTGGCGTTCTCCGGCGGCGCCGTCGTCGCCTACAACCTGTTCGGCCACGTGCAGACCCGCGTGCGGATCTGGCTGGACCCGTTCGCCGACTTCAGCGGCGGTGGCTACCAGCTCGCGCAGGCGCTGTTCGGGCTCGGCACCGGCGGCGTCGGCGGGACCGGGCTGGGTGCCGGCCGGCCGGACATCGTGCCCTTCGCCGAGTCCGACTTCATCTTCTCCTCGCTCGGCGAGGAGCTCGGGCTGATCGGGCTGGCCGCGATCATGCTCGTCTACCTGGTGCTCATCACCCGCGGACTGCGCTCGGCACTGGCCGTGCGCGACTCCTACGGGAAGCTGCTCGCGACCGGGCTGTCGTTCTCGGTCGCGCTGCAGATCTTCGTCGTCATCGGCGGGGTGACGAAGCTGATCCCGCTGACCGGCCTGACGCTGCCGTTCCTGTCCTACGGTGGCTCGTCGCTGCTGGCGAACTACGTGCTGGTGGCGATCCTGCTGCGGATCTCGCACGTGGCCAGGGCACCGCTGCCCGTCCGGCCCGCGAAGCCGCGGGCGCCGATCGCCGAGGCCAGCACCGAACTGGTCCAGCGTCCCGGTGCGGGCCGGTCCGACACCCGTGACGACAACCGCGCCGACGGTGCCGCCAACGCCGCCAACGCCGCCAACGCCGCCCAGAGGAGCGAGACGTGAACCGCCCGGTCCGCCGCGTGGCCCTCGCCGTGATGGTGATGATCGTGGTCCTGCTCGGCAACATCACCTACGTGCAGGTCGTCATGGCCGGCCAGTACCGGGACGACCCCCGCAACCAGCGCTCGCAGATCGACGAGTACTCGCGTCAGCGCGGGCAGATCGTCGCCGGCGGGCAGGTCCTCGCGCAGAGCGTCGAGGGGAACGGGCGGCTGCGCTTCGCGCGCCAGTACCCGCAGGGCGAGATGTTCGCGCCGGTCACCGGCTTCCTGTCGACCGTGTACGGCAAGACCGCGCTCGAGCGGTCCGCCGACGAGGTGCTCAACGGCACCGACGACCGGCTGTTCGTGCGCAGGCTGTCGGACCTCATCACCGGCCGGGACCCGGCGGGCGGCAACGTGGTGACCACCATCGACCCCGAGGTGCAGCGCGCCGCCTACGACGGGCTGGCCTCCCGCGGGTACACCGGCGCCGTCGTCGCGCTGGTGCCGCAGACCGGCGAGATCCTGGCGATGGCCTCGACTCCGTCGTTCGACCCGAACACGCTGGCCTCGCCCGACCCCGCCGAGCAGCAGCGGGCCTGGCAGCGCTACGGCGCCGAGGACCCGGACCCGAGGACCAACCGGGCGATCAACGAGATCGAGCCGCCCGGCTCGACGTTCAAGCTCGTCACCACCGCGGCCGCCCTGCAGAACGGTTACACCCCGGACAGCCAGCTCACGGCCGCCCGCAGCATCCAGCTGGCCGACTCCACGACGACCCTGGAGAACTACAACGGCTCGGCCTGCGGCGGCGGGGCGACGGCGTCGCTGCGCGAGGCGCTGGCGCGCTCCTGCAACACCGCGTTCGCCCAGCTCGGCGGCGAGCTCGGCGCGGACAAGCTCCGTGCCCAGGCCGAGGCGTTCGGCATCGGCCGCACCGACCTGCAGATCCCGATGCCGGTCACCGCGTCGCAGGTCGGCCCGATGTCCGACACCCCCTCCACCCAGCAGTCCGCGATCGGGCAGCGCGACGTCCGGCTGACCCCGATGCAGCTGGCGATGATCGGCGCCTCGATCGCCAACGGCGGCCAGACGATGGCCCCGCACCTGGTCAAGGAGATCCAGAGCCAGACCCTGGATGTCGTCGACACCACCGAGCCCGACCGGATGTCGCGGTCGATGCCGGCCGACGTGGCCCGCACCATGACCGACCTGATGGTCGGCTCGGAGGACCGGACCTCGGGCGGCGGCAAGATCACCGGCGTCCAGATCGCGTCGAAGACCGGTACCGCCGAGCACGGCACCGACCCGAAGAACACCCCGCCGCACGCCTGGTACGTGGCGTTCGCCCCGGCGGAGAACCCCAAGGTCGCGGTAGCGGTGCTCGTCGAGAACGGCGGCGACCGGGCGCTGGAGGCGACCGGTGGCTCCGTCGCGGCCCCGATCGGGCGGGCCGTGATCGCCGAGGCGCTGCGGGACGCCCAGTGAGCCCGCGGGACCCGGCCCGGCGCAGGTCCCCGGCGGTCCCGTGAGCGCCCTGTCGGCCGGGCAGCTGATCTCCGAGCGCTACCAGCTGGACCGGCGGATCGCGGTCGGCGGGATGGGCGAGGTCTGGGAGGCCTCCGACACCCGGCTCGGGCGCAGCGTCGCGGTGAAGGTCCTCAAGGCGGAGCTCTCCGACGACCCCGAGTTCCTGCACCGGTTCCGCATCGAGGCCCGTACCGTCGCCTCGCTGGACCACGCCGGGATCGCCGCCGTGCACGACTACGGCGAGGACGACAGCCCCACCGGCGGCGGGCGCACCGCCTACCTGGTGATGGAGCTCGTCCGGGGCGAGCCGCTGTCGTCGCGGATCGGGCGCGGGCCCATCCCCGCCGACGAGGCGCTCGACATCCTCGAGCAGGCGGGCCGGGCACTGTTCGCCGCGCACGAGCGCGGGTTCGTCCACCGCGACGTCAAGCCCGGCAACATCCTGCTGCGCACCGACGGCGTCGTGAAGCTGACCGACTTCGGCATCGCCAAGGCCGCCGACGCCGTCCCGGTGACCCGCTCCGGGATGGTGATGGGCACCGCCCACTACATCGCACCGGAGCAGGCCTCCGGCGAGGAGGCCGGGCCGTCCGGCGACGTGTACTCCCTGGGCATCGTCGGCTACGAGTGCCTGGCCGGAGTCCGGCCGTTCCGCGCCGAGAGCGCCGTCGCGGTGGCGATGATGCAGGTCCGCGACGACCCGCCGCCGCTGCCGGACGAGATCCCCGAGCGGGTCCGCGAGCTGATCTCCTCGGTGCTGGTCAAGGACCCCGAGCAGCGCTACACCGACGGCGCCGAGTTCGCCGACGCCGTCGCCGCGGTCCGGCGTGGGCACCGGCCGCCGCCGCCCGGCATCCCCGCCCCCGGCGGGTACGCGCCCGACTTCCGCGGCGACGACGGCAGCGGCGCGCGCCACTCCCTGCAGGAGAGCGGACCGGGGACCGGCGACGGCCCGTCCGCCGGCGGCCCCGACACCGCCGACCGCGGCCCGCGCACCGGCGACCCCGGCCCCGACGGCGCCCGCCGCAGCGGGCCGGACCAGGGCGTGTCCCGCCCGGTCACCGGCCCCTACCCCGGCGCCGGGCCGGGCCGGCCGCAGGGACCGCGCACCCCGGGCGGCACGCCGTCCGGATCCGGGCCGGTCCCGGTGCCCCCCGGCTCGCCGCCCTACGGCGCCCCGCTGCGTCCGCCGCACACCGGGCCGCACGCCGGCGGTCCGGCCGCCGGCCGTCGTCCGGGCGGGCCACCCACCGGGCCCGGGTTCCCGGGGCAGCAGCGCTCGGCGCCGACGCGTCCACCGGTGCGCCGCAACGCCTCCGCCGACCGGATGCCCGAGCTGCACCCGTCCGGCCCGCTCGATCTGGGCCCGCAACGGTCCGGCCGGGCGAAGGCGTGGCTGGCCGTGCTGTTCGTGGTCCTGACGCTCGCCGCCGTACTGCTCGCAGTGATGATCTTGAGGGGTGTCTCGCCCGACGACATGCGGCCCGGGTCACTGGGGGTCGCGCCCGGTACCGTGGCGACCGCGGCCGGCCCCCCGGCCGGGTCCACGGGACCGGCGGTCCCGGCAGAGCCGTTCGCCGTCCCCCGTGCCCAAGATCGACCGGAGGTGCCCGGTGATGTCCCGGTGATCCCACCGAACGGCCGCTCCGGCGCAGATGCCGCCCGTACGGGACCGGCAGTGGGCGCCGACCGGCATGATGAGCACGCCTCCGACGGACTCGATGAGTACGGGAACCTGAACCGATGACGACACCACGACTGCTCTCCGAGCGCTACGAGCTGGGCGACCCGCTCGGCTACGGCGGCATGTCCGAGGTCCACCGCGGCCTCGACACCCGGCTCGGCCGGGACGTGGCGGTCAAGGTCCTGCGGGCCGACCTGGCCCGCGACCCCCAGTTCCAGCTCCGCTTCCGCCGTGAGGCGCAGAACTCGGCGTCGCTGAACCACCCGGCGATCGTCGCGGTGTACGACACCGGCGAGGTCGAGTCCGAGTTCGGGACGCTGCCCTACATCGTCATGGAGTTCGTCGACGGGCAGACGCTGCGCGAGATCGTCAAGACCTCCGGCCCGATGACCCAGCAGCGGGTCGTCGAGGTGATGGCCGACGTCTGCGCCGCGCTCGACTTCTCGCACCGGCACAACATCATCCACCGCGACGTGAAGCCCGCGAACGTGATGATCAACGGCGTCGGCGCGGTCAAGGTCATGGACTTCGGCATCGCCCGTGCACTGGGCGAGGGCCAGAACGTCACCCAGACCGCGGCCGTCATCGGCACGGCGCAGTACCTGTCCCCCGAGCAGGCCCGCGGCGAGGCCGTGGACGCCCGGTCGGACGTCTACGCCGCCGGCTGTGTGCTGTTCGAGCTCCTGACCGGCGAGCCGCCGTTCACCGGGGACACCCCGGTCGCGGTGGCCTACCAGCACGTGCGGGAGGACCCTCGGGCCCCGTCCCAGCTGAACCCGTCGGTGCCCCCGGCACTCGACGCGGTGGTGCTCAAGGCGCTCAGCAAGAACCCGGCCAACCGCTACCAGTCGGCCGCCGAGATGCGGGCGGACCTGATCCGCGTGCGCAACGGCGAGCCGGTGCACGCGCCGCTGGTCATGAGCGAGCACGAGCGCACGCACATGATGGCCCACGACGGCGCGACCCAGGCCATGGCGACGCGCCGGCTCGACGCGGGCGGCCCGGCCACCGGCCGGCACACGATGCCGCCGCACCACCCCGACTACGGCGACGACGAGCGTCGCGGAGGGGGCCGCAAGGCACTCCTGTGGGTCGTCGCGCTCGCGGTGATCGGGCTGCTCGGCTTCGTCGGCTTCCAGTTGTTCTCCTCCTCGGGCCCGGACCAGGTCTCGGTGCCCGACGTACTCGGCCAGTCCCCGGACCAGGCCCGGCAGACCATCACCCAGGCCGGACTGCTGTTCTCCCAGCAGGACCAGCCGTCGGACGTCGCGCAGGTCGGCAAGGTCGTCCGGACCGACCCCGGCGGCGGCAACCAGGTCCCCGAGAACAGCCGGGTGACGGTCTACGTCGGCAGCGGGCCCGCGCAGGTCACGGTGCCGAGCGTCGAGGGCCTGTCCCCGGACGAGGCCGAGGCCAAGCTCCGGGCGGCCGGCCTGCAGGTCGGCGGCCGTACCGAGCGCGACACCAGTGACTCCAGCCAGGTCGGCAAGGTGATCACCTCCGACCCGGGGCCGGGCCAGCAGGTCTCGGGCAACACCGCGGTGTCGCTGGTGGTGGGTCGCAGGCAGCAGACGGTCGCCGTGCCCGACGTCGCGGGCCAGTCGGCCGACGCCGCCCGGACGACACTGCAGAACGCCGGTTTCCAGTCGATCTCCACGACCGAGGTCGACAGCAGCAGTTCGGCCGGCCAGGCGGTCGGCACGAACCCGTCGGCCGGGACCCGGGTCGCACCCGACCAGACCATCACCATCCAGATCAGCCGCGGGAACCAGAACCAGGTGCCCAACGTCGTCGGCCAGCGTGTCGACAGCGCGATCAGCACGCTGCAGGAGGCGGGGCTGAGCCCGTCGATCCGTCAGGTCGACGTCTCGGACTCCTCCCAGAACGGCGTCGTGCTGCAGCAGAGCCCGTCCGGCGGATCCGAGGCCTCCAGCGGCCAGACCGTTACCCTCACCGTGGGCCGCTACTCCGGTGGCAGCAGCAGCGACGGGGACAACAGCGGCAACAGCGGGTTCCCGTTCAACTGACCATCCTTCCGGGAGGAACCGTGCGCGTCCTCGTCGTCGACAACTACGACAGCTTCGTCTACAACCTGGTCCACTACCTGGCCCAGCTCGGCGCCGACCCGGTGGTCCGGCGCAACGACGAGGTCGAGCTGGACGAGCTCGACGACGTCGGCGCCGTCCTGCTCAGCCCCGGTCCGGGCACCCCGGAACGGGCCGGTCGCAGCGTCGAGGTCATCCACCGTGCCGCGGAGCGCGGCACCCCGCTGCTGGGGGTGTGCCTCGGCCACCAGGCACTGGCCACCGCCTGGGGCGGGGTCGTGGAGCGGGCGCCCGAGCTGCTGCACGGCAAGACCTCGGAGGTCTTCCACGACGGCACCGGTGTGCTCGCCGGGCTGCCCTCGCCGTTCACCGCCACCCGCTACCACTCGCTGACGATCCCGCCCGACGGTCTGCCGTCGGAGCTGGAGGCGACCGGGCACACCGAGACCGGCCTGATCATGGCCGTCCGGCACCGGGAGCTCCCGATCTCCGGCGTGCAGTTCCACCCGGAGTCCGTGCTGACCGAGGGCGGACACCGGATGTTGGCGAACTGGCTGCGCCAGGCCGGCTACTCCGTACCGGAGGACCTGGTCGTTCGGCTCTCCGCCGAGATGGCCGGGCTGGTCGCCGGGGTCTGACGGCCGCTCCGCACCGCCCGACGTCCCCGTGACGTGTGACGCCTGTGCCCCCGGGATGCCCCGGACGGCGACGCGGCCGCGCTACCGTGGTGGCGGATCTGTCCGGGTCGCCCCGTCCCCGACCACGGCGCCCCGTCGCAGGTCCCGCCCCCGGCCGGCGCACCGGCCGGACCCGTGTCCGACTCCGACAGGCGATGAGGTCAGATGCCGAAGTCGAAGGTCCGCAAGAAGGCGGCCTACACCCCTCCCCCGGTCAGCCGCACCCCGCAGAAGGTCGCGGGGCCGACGCACCCCGCCTACATCGCCGTCATGGTCGCGATGTGGATCCTCGGTCTCGCCTGGCTGGTGATCAACTATCTGGCGGGTCCGTCCATCCCGTTCATGCTCGCGCTGGGGAACTGGAACTTCATCATCGGTTTCTCACTCATCGTGATCGGCCTTCTCATGACCATGCGGTGGCGTTGACCAGCGGAAATACACGGATGTGAGTTGTCCACCATGTGGATGGAGCCTGTGGACAACGTCGCATGACCACGCAGGGTGATCGACTTCGGTGGTCGACGCCGGTTGGCACGGTCGTCGCACTCTGGGTGCTGGCGGTCGCCGCGACCGGCTGGTCGGTCGCGGTGATCGTCTCCGGGGCGGAGGCGGCCGGCGCGCTCGTCGCGGGTGTCGCGGCGCTCGGTCTCGCCCTGGCCGCGGCCTCGGGGACCCGTGCCCGGCCCCGGCTGGAAGCCGGTCCCGAGGGGCTGACGGTCCGCAGGCTGACCTGGACCCGGCACGTGCCCTGGAGCCGGGTGGACGACCTGCGCCTGCTGCGGACCCGCAGGCTGGGCCGCGAGTCGGTGCTGCTGGAGCTGGAGCTGCGCGACGTCGACGACCACGAGCGGCTCGTCATCCTCGGCCGGGCCGAGCTGGGCGCGGACCCGGTCGACGTGTTCGACGACCTGTCCGCCCTGCGTCCGGGACACCGCCCCGGCGACGCCGGCCCGACCGTTCCCTGACCCGCGCCCGGCGCCTCCACGGACACCGCGGCTCGCCCGGTGCACCGCCGCGGCGGGGGACGACCCGCGACGGTGCCGCTCGCCGCGTGCGGACCGCGCCGGCAGCTCGGGGCCCCACCCCTGGCGACGGCGGGTCGGGGTCAGACGCCGGCGACCGCGAGCAGCCCCGCGGCGCGCACCACGATCAGCACGACCGCGAGTGCGGTCAGCCCGGAGACCGCCAGCACCTGGGTCCGCCTGCGCTGCGGGGACCCCGTCCCGAGGTGGACCAGCGCCGCGGTGACCGCGGCGCCGAAGACCAGCCCGCCGAGGTGCCCCTGCCAGGAGATGCCCTGGATGCTGAAGCTGATCACGGCGTTGATCGCGATGAGGGCGACGACCTGCCCGGTCGGCAGCTTCAACCGCCGCAGCAGGACGAACAGTGCCCCCATCAGCCCGAAGACCGCACCGGAGGCACCCGCGGTCAGCCCGTTGGGAGCGCTGAACAGCATGACCGAGGCCGCGCCGCCGAGCATGGACACGCCGTAGACGGCGACGAACCGGGCCCGCCCCAGCACCGTCTCGACCTCACGGCCGATGATCCACAGGGCGTACATGTTGAACGCCAGGTGCAGCGGGCCGATGTGCAGGAAGCCCGAGGTGATGATCCGCCAGTACTCGCCGTCGGCGACCAGGAGCGGAACGAGCCCGCCGGCCTCGAACAGCGGCGACCGGAAGTTGGACATCACGCTGCCCGCCGTGACCGCGGTGATCACGTAGACCACCACGTTCGCGACGATCAGCCCGGGGACGACCACCGGCTTCCCGGTACGGCTCGCCCCGGCGACGGTGCGTCGTCGCGGGGTCGTCCGTGCGGCCTCGGCGAGGCAGTCCACGCAGTGCTGACCGACCGGGGCCGGCTGCAGGCAGGCGGGGCAGGCGGGCCGGTCGCAGCGCGAGCAGGCCAGCCCGGTGGGGCGGTCGGGGTGCCGGACGCACACCGTCGCGCCGCCGGGGCCGGGCGGGGCGCCGGGCCCACCGCCCGGGCCGGTCTCCCCGGATCCGTACGGCGCAGGTCCGTACGGCGCGGACCCGTAGGGCGTCTGCCCGTGCGGCGCCGGCCCGGGACCGCCCGGCGGCGGCCACTGGGGCTGCGGGTAGCCGGGCGGCGCCGGGTAGTACGGCGTGCCCGCGGGGCCGGGGGATCCCGGCCCGCCCTCGGGCTCGCCGGATGCCCCGGATCCGCTGCTGTCGGGTCGTCCGTTCACCACGGCCGGTCCACTCGGTGGTCGGAGACCTGCGGGGTCAGGACCGCTCGATCTCGATCTTCTCGATGACCACGTCGGTCAGCGGCCGGTCGGCCTGGCCGGTGGTGGTCTGGGCGATGGCGTCCACGACGGCCCGCGACTCGGCGTCGGCGACCTCACCGAAGATGGTGTGGCGCCGGTTCAGGTGCGGGGTGTTGCCCACCGTGATGAAGAACTGCGAGCCGTTGGTGCCCGGCCCGGCGTTGGCCATGGCCAGCAGGTAGGGCCGGTCGAACTTGAGGTCCGGGTGGAACTCGTCGCCGAACTGGTAGCCCGGGCCACCGCGACCGGTACCGGTCGGGTCGCCGCCCTGGATCATGAAGCCGCTGATCACCCGGTGGAAGATCGAACCGTCGTAGAACGGCCCGGAGTCTCCGCCGCTGGCGTTCGGGCCCGTGTAGTCCTTGCTGCCCTCCGCGAGGCCGACGAAGTTCGCGACCGTCTTCGGCGCGTGGTCGCCGAACAGCACGACGCGGATGTCGCCCTCGGAGGTGTGCAGGGCGGCCGTCGTCTTGGCGTTCTCTGGTTCCGTCACGACTACCATCGTGCCAGTAAGCAGCCGCATCCGTGGGAAGCAGGTCCGGAACATGAGTGCCGAGAGGAAGCGGGCCCGTGCCCGCAAGGACGCGACCGAGGCCGTACGCACCTTCGCCGACGCCGGCCGGATCACCGGTGGCGCGGTCACCGACGCCGTGGCCGGAGGGGTCTCGACGCGTCTGTCCGACCTGTCCGACGTGGTGTCCGGCTCGGTGCACGACGCCCGCCACGCGCTGGCCGAGATCGTCGAGCCGACCCCGGTGCGGGTGCGCCGGGCCCCGTGGATCGTGGCCGTCCTGCTGCTGACCGCGGCCGCGGTGTGGGGCTGGGCGACGGTCCTGAAGCGCGAGCGCGAGGTGGACCCCGGGACCCCGGTCCCGACGACCCCGCCGTCCGACGACCAGATCCACGGCAAGCCGATCGGTCAGGGCAGGTCGCAGACGAACGGCCACTGACCGCAGGGCCCGTCCCGGAACGGGCGGGTCAGGACGGGCGCAGCGTCCGCAGGAAGCCGGTCACGGCGGCCTCGTAGCCGTCGGGATCGGCGTTCCAGCTGCCGGTGTGCTCGGTGCCGGAGAACTCCCGGTAGGTGACCGGCCAGCCGTGCTCCGGGGCGGTCGCGGCGAGGTCCCGGCTCAACGAGACCGGGACGGCGGTGTCGGCGTCGCTGTGCAGGACGAGCGTCGGGGGGCGGATCGCGGGCGGACGCCGGACCAGGTCGAACCAGTCGAGGTCGATCCCGATCCGGCGTGCGGTGAACCGGGCCGCGACCCCGGCCAGGGTCGGGGGGAGACCGCGGTTGCGGGCCTGCCGGCGCAGCGTGCGACGCCAGTCGAGCAGCGGCGCGTCCCAGACCACGGCGTCGACGAGGTCGGCGTGCGGGGACCGGTCGAGGAACGCCCCGCCCACCGCGGCCCCCATCGACCAGCCGACCAGCACCAGCCGGCGCGCGCCGTGGACCAGGGCGTAGGCCGCGGCGGCGTCGACGTCGCGCCACTCGGTGTCGCCGAGGTGCGAGCGCCCGTCCGGTGACTCCGGGGCGGTCCCGTCCCCGCGGTAGCTGACGACGAGCTGGGTCAGGCCGGCCGCGTGCAGCGCGGGCAGGATCCGCAGTGCCTCGCGTCGGGTCCCGCCACGGCCGTGCACGCACAGCGCCCAGGTGTGCGGGTGCCCTCCGGCCGGGGCGGGGATGCGCCAGGCCGGGGCCGGCCCGAGGTCGGTGGGCACATCGACCTCGTCGAAGGGCAGCCCTCGTGCGGACGGGTCCGGGTCGAACGGGCCGGCGTCGAGCACGGCGGGGCCGATCGCGGGGACCGGGCCCGCGCGGAGCTCACGGACGACCGTGCGGCGCCCGCGGTCGAGGACCGGACCGACGACGGCCAGCCCGGCCGGGCCGCGCAGTCCCCACACACCCGGCTGCGCGGACAGCCGGGTCCGTGCCAGCTCGACGGTGCCGTCCCCGGTGGCGACGACCCGCTCGGGCAGCCCCGGGCGCGGCGACGGGTGCAGCAGGATCGTCGAGTAGTGCCAGCCGATCACGGCCGCGGCGGCGCCTCCCGCCCCGCCCAGGACCCCGGCCAGCGCGCCCGCGACGGGCACCGAAGGACGAACGGAGTGGCGGACGGAGGGGCTCGGCGCGCGCACGCACTCATCCTGCTCCCCCGCGTACGAGCGCCGCGAGTGGACCACCGGAGGCATTCAGGAGCGACGAGCACTCGCCCGTACGTGCGAGACCCCTCTCAGGTTGCCACTCGTACGGGTGAAGATCAGCGTCGATCGACTGCGCACCGCAACCGCTTGATGTGGATCTCGTTGTCCCCCGGCGAGGGTCGTCCGTCGACCCTCCGCTCCCCCGATCCCCCTTGGAAGGACGTGCGCATGAACTCGCTCGCCCGTACCGCCCTGCGGCTGTCCCTCACCGGCGCCGGCATCGCCGCGCTCGGCGCCGGTCTCGTCGGCCAGGCCTCGGCCGCCGAACTTCCCGAGCTGCCCGAGCTCCCGGCCGCCCCGGACACCTCCGCCCTGACCGACGCCGCGGACAGCCTCCCCTTCGGCGAGCTGCAGGTCCCGGACGCCGATGCCCTCGGTCTGCCGGAGCTGCCCTCGACCGACTCGCTGCCGAGCGCGCCGTCGCTGCCCGGCACCGACGACCTGCCCACCGCCACGCCGCAGGCCGCGGACGTCGCGTCGGAGCTGCCCTCGGCCGAGGACGCCCCCGAGCTGCCGTCCACGGACGACCTGCCCGAGCTCCCCTCGGTGGGCGACGCCGGCCTCCCGTCGGTCGACGACGCGGGCGCGCTGCCCCTGTTCGAGGTCCCGGCCGTCATGCACATCGAGGCGCCGACCGGCTCCTGACGTCGGTCCGCGGGTGCCGGACCCCCGACCGGCACCCGCGACCACGCCCGTCCGGTGTCCCCGACGACCGGGGCACCGGGCGGGCGCTCGTGTGCGGACTCAGGGGCGGCTGTGCCGCGGCCGCGGCGGCGGCGCCGGGACCACCGGCGCGCGGACGAGGAGCTCGTAGCGGTCAAAGGATCCCTCGTCGTCGACGACGTGGCGCAGGAACCGGAACCCGGCCCGCCGCGCGACCCCGACCGATGCGGTGTTCTGCGGGTCGACGTCGATCGAGATCCACCGCACGTCACCACGTTCGCCCAGGTAGCGGGCCGCGAGCCGGACCGCGCGGGTCGCGAGGCCGCGACGGCGGTACGCCGCGTAGACGCCGTAGGACAGACCGGCCCGGCCCCCCGCGGGGTCGAGGTCGACGTCGATGGTCCCGGCGAGGACGGCGCCGCCGTCCACCCGGATCCCGAAGCTCAGCTTCGGCCCGTCGTCGGCCCAGCGTTCGATCGCACGACGGACGTGGGCGCGGGCGGTCGCCGGGGTCGCGGGTGCGCCACCAAGCCAGCGGACGATCTCGGCGTCCTCACCCGCGAGGTGGGCCGTCACGTCGTCCCAGCCGAGCGGGCTGAGGACGACGACGCCGTCCGCCAGCATGTTGGAGGGACGCGACACGGGACCATCCTGCCCCAGACGTCGCCGTGCGTGATCGGGTACTCCCCTCCGGGGTTCCCCGTCAGGACGACGGCGCCTCGCGTACCCGGTAGCGCATGAGGAGCGTGTCGTCCCCGGTGACGATGCTGACCAGCTCCAGGCGCGCCGGATCCATGCCGGCGCCGCGGGCGATCCGCCCGGCCTCCCCGGAGACGAGGAACGGAGCGAGGGTCAGCCGCAGCTCGTCGACCAGGCCCGCCTCGGCCAGGCTGCCGAACAGCGCGGGGCCGCCCATGCAGTTGATCCGGCGCAGCCCGCGCTCCCCCAGCGCGGCGACCGCGACGGCGAGGTCGACCGACTCGTCGCCGGTGAGCACGACCTCGGCGCCGGCGTCGGTCCACCGGCCGCGCAGGTCCGCGGGGACCGCCTCGCAGGTCAGCACGATCGTGGGGACCACGGTGTCGGTCAGCACCGGCGCCGACGGATCGAGGGACTTCCCCGACGAGGTGACGACCGCCGTCGACGGCAGCTCCGACAGCCCGAAGCGGCGGCGCCGGTCGTCCATCCGGTCGTTGTGCTTGACGCCCGTGAACCCCTCGGCGGTGGCCGTCCCGGCCGCGACGAGCACGACGTCGGCCAGGTCGGTCCCGAGGTCGAGCACCGCGCGGTCGGGCGGGGTGGACAGCCCGGCCGAGCTGCCCCGGACCTCGACGGCCCCGTCCGCGCTGGACACGAAGTTGACCGACAGCCGGAGCCGGTCGTCCGGGTAGGCGTAGAGCCGTTCGAGCTGCTCGGTCGACAGCGGCCCGGCGTCGGCCACCGGGAAGATCTGGTGGATCGTGCTCACGCGAGCAGTCTCACCGCCCGCGAGGGATTCCGCTCGCCACGAACGGTGGCGACCATCTCGCAGGTCTCCCGGGTGGCCCGGGCCTGGTGGGCACGCACCATGGCGACGCCGCGGTCGGCGGCCAGCGCCGTCGCGGCGAGGGTGCCGGTCAGCCGCTCCTCGAGCGGCACGGCCAGGGACTCGCCGACGACGGTCTTGTTCGACATCGCCAGCAGCACCGGCCAGCCGGTCGCGACCATCTCGTCGATGCCGCGCAGGACCTGCAGGCTGTGCAGGGTGTTCTTGGAGAAGTCGATCGCCGGGTCGATGAGGATCCCGCCGGCGGGCACGCCCGCGGCGACGGCCTTCTCCGCGAGCGCGACGGTCTGGTCGATGACCGTGCGCAGGACGTCGGTGTAGCGCGGCCGGTGCGGCTCGGTGCGCGGGTCGACGTGGTCGGTGTGCGCGCTGACGTAGCCCGCGCCGTACCGGGCGGCGACGTCGAGGATCCCGGTGTCGGCGGCCGCCCAGTTGTCGTTGACCAGGTCGGCGCCCGCCGCGCAGACCGCATCGGCGGGTCCGGCGCGGAAGGTGTCGACCGAGATCGCGACGTCGGGGAACGTGTGGCGTGCCCACTCCACGGTCGGCACGACCCGGTCGATCTCCTCCTGCTCGGTCACCTCGGCACCCGGGCTGGCCGGCACACCGCCGATGTCGATGACGTCGGCACCCTCCCGGACCACCGCCGTGATGCGGTCCCGGGCGGCCTGCTCGGCGAAGGTGACCCCGTGGTCGTAGAACGAGTCGGGGGTCCGGTTGACGATCGCCATGACCATCGCCCGGTCCCGGTTCCAGGTACGTCCACGGAACGTCACGCTCGGCACGTGGTCTCCTCACAGCACGGACGGGCCCGCTGCAGGACCCGGTTGGATCTCCATCCTGCCCCGGGGCCCGGCGTGCGTGCCCACCCCGACGGTCATCGGTCGCGCGCGTGGTCCCGCAGCGGCGGCTCGGTGGCCCCCGCGGCCCGGTCGCGATGCCGGTCGCGACCTGTCCCGGCAGCCGTGCCTCGAGCCCGTCACCTTCTCGTCGATGAGGCGAAAAGCACGATGCGCGCGACGGAGCCACGTACCGCACGGCCGTCCGGTCCGGTCCGCCGATCGTCTGGGCGGACCGGACCGCCGAGGTCACGACAGGTGCTTCCCGGAGATCGCGCGGGCGATGACGAGCTGCTGGATCTGCTCGGTGCCCTCGAAGATGTCGTAAATCTTCGCGTCGCGGTGCATCCGCTCCACCGGGTGCTCGCGCGAGTAGCCCGCGCCGCCGAGGATCTGGATGGCCCGCTCGGTGGCCCACACCGCGACCCGGCCGGCCTTGAGCTTGGACATCGACCCCTCGCCCGCGGTGAACGGGACGTTGTTGCGCCCCATCCACGCGGCCCGGTGCACGAGCAGCCGGGCGGCGTCGATCTCGGTCTTCATGTCCGCGAGGGTGAAGGAGATCGCCTGGTTCTCGATGATCGGGCGGCCGAAGGCGACCCGGTCCTTGGCGTACTCCAGGGCGTACTCGTAGGCGGCGCGGGCGATGCCGATCGCCTGCGAGCCGACCGTCGGACGGGACAGCTCGAAGGTCTGCATCGCGGCGGAGCCCGTCGACTTCTCCCCCGACCGGGCGCGGGCGAGCCGCTCGTCCAGCTTCTCCTTGCCGCCGAGCAGGCACGAGCCGGGGAGCTTCACGTCGTCGAGGAAGACGTCCGCGGTGTGCGACGCGCGCAGACCCATCTTCTTGATCTTGCGGGTGGACTCCAGGCCGGGGGTCTTCGGCGGGACGACGAACGCGGCCTGCCCCTTGCTCCCCAGCGCGGGGTCGACGACGGCCTGCACCACGTGGATGTTCGCGATGCCGCCGTTGGTGGCCCAGGCCTTCTGGCCGGTGAGGGTCCACTCGTCCTTCGCCTCGTCGTAGACGGCGCGGGTACGCATCGCCGAGACGTCGGAGCCGGCTTCGGGCTCGGACGAGCAGAACGCTCCGACCTGCGGCTCGGAGGCGTCGCCGTAGCACTGCGGGATGAACTCGACCATCTGCTCGGGCGTGCCCGAGGCGAAGATGCCGGCCACCGCGAGGGTGGTGCCGAAGATCGCCATGCCGATGCCGCCGTCGCCCCAGAAGAGCTCCTCGTTGACCAGCGGCATGGACAGGCCGGTCTCGTCACCCCAGAAGGAGGCGAGGGTCTCGAAGTTGTAGAGCTCGATCTTCGCGGCCTCCTGCAGGATCGGCCACGGGGTCTCCTCGCGCTCGTCCCACTCGGCGGCGGCCGGGCGCACGACGTCGGCGGCGAAGCCGTGCACCCACTCCTGCAGCTCGCGGTGCTCCTCGGACAGTTCGAAGGAAGTCATCTCAGCTCTCCGCTGGTCGGTCGCGGTTCTCGTCAGGCAGACGGGATCTGGAACATCTTCTACAGGGCGGTCGCGAAGCCGACGTCGCCGGAGACCTTGAGCTTGCGCGTCATGAACAGGGTCACCGGGTTGGCGTTGTTCGTCGCGACCTTGAGGAACTCGGTGCCGGGCATGGTCAGCGCGGTGCGGGGGTCCTCGTCGGTGCCCTCGGTGACCGTGCAGGTGCCGTTCTGCATCACGGTCTGGAAGCTGTCGACCGTCGAGCCGTCCTTGATGTGCCAGTGCACGACCTGCCGGTTCCCGGTCGCGCCCTTGGACGAGTAGAACTCGCTCATCCGGCCGAAGATCGCCTCGAGCACCGGTCGGCGGACCTCGGACGACATCACGGTCGCCAGCTGCTGCTTCGACGCGGTCTTGACCAGGCGGGCGAACAGCGACGGGTCGACGTTCTTCGCGTTCCCGTCGCGCAGAGCCGTCCCGAGCGTCGCGATCAGCTGCTCGTCGGACAGGGACTTCGGGTCGACGCTGCGACCCAGCTCGTTGATGTCGACCGTGTCGGCCATCGCTCGTTCCACCTCGCCGTGGTTCACACAAGTGTCCGGTACTCGCCGTACCGGCTCGGGACGAGGCGTACTTTACGCAGCAGTAGCTAAGCTGTCGAGATGGCATCTGCACCCCGTCGCAGGCTCCCGCCCGCGCAGCGCGAGAAGCAGGTCCTCGACGCGGCGGTGCGCGTGTTCTCCCGGGACGGGTTCCACGACGCGTCGATGGACGGCGTCGCCGACGAGGCGGGGCTGTCGAAGCCGATGGTCTACACGCACGGCGGGGGCTCGAAGGAGGAGCTGCTGCGGCGGTGCATCCGCCGCGAGGCCGACCGACTGCTGGAGTCGGTCTCCGGAGCCGCGGCCGGGGCGCCGGTCGACGCCGAGGTGCGCCTGCACCGCGGTCTCCGGGCGTTCTTCGCCAGCGTGACCACCCACCGCGACGGCTGGTCGGTGCTCTACCGCCAGGCCCGCACCGGCGCGCTCGCGGACGAGGTGCACGCGGCACGCACCCGGATCGTCGACCGGGTGGCGCGGCTGCTGGCGGCCGAGCTGGCCGTCCCCGCGGGCGTGGACCCGGCGACGGTCACCGCCCCGCTCGCGGCGGCGCTGGCGGGCGCGGCCGAGGGACTGGCCGACTGGGCGGGCGACGGCGCGGACCCCGACGACCTCGCCTCGACGTTGATGACCCTGGTCTGGCCGGGACTGGAACGCCTGCGCGGGTGAGCCGCCGGCGCCACCGTGCGGTCAGCCCTCCGTCGCCGGCCGCGTCACGAGTCGCCGGGTGCGGTCCGGCAGCCGGTCGACGATGCGGCCGATCCGCTCGGTGGTGCCCTGCAGCGGCGCGAGCGCGTCGGCCAGCATGCCGATCTGCCGGTCGAGCGCGTCGATGCGGGCCGCGACCGAGCGCAGGTCCGGGGCGACGGCGGTCAGCTGGCTCGCGGCCTGCGCGAGGTTGACGTCCAGGGCGGCCAGCCGCGGGGTCCCGTCGGCATCGGCGTCGGCGACGGCCGCCGCGATCCGCCGGACGGCGCCCTGGTCTCCGGTGGCCGCGGCCAGTGTCGCGAGGTCCTCGCGTACCGTCGCCAGCGCCCGCAGCGGCTCGACCGCCCCGGCGAGGGCCGCGAGGTCACCGGGGGTGCGGGCGAGCTCCTGCAACGGTCCGACCGCCTCGGCCAGACGTGCGAGGTCGGCCCGGGTCGCCGCCAGCTCGTGCACCGCGGGGACGGCGCCGGTGAGGCTCTCCAGGTGCTCGCGCGCCGCGGCCAGCTCCCGCAGCGGCTCCACCGCGCCGGCCAGCTGCGCCAGGTCGGCGCGGGTGGCGGCGAGCTCCTGGAGCGGGGCGACGGCGTCGGCGAGGCGCTGCAGCGACGTGACGGCCCCGGCGAGCGCGGCGAGGTCACCCGCGGCCGGTGCCAGCTCCCGCAGCGGTGCCGCGGCGCCGGCCAGCTCGTGCAGATCCTCGCGGACCGCGGCCAGCTCGGTCAGCGGTCCGACCGCCGCGCTCAGCTCGCGCAGCGACTCCACCGCCGTGCCCAGCTCGGCCAGCGGCCCGACGGCAGTGGCGAGCTCACGCAGCGCGTCGACCGCGCCCGCCAGCTCCGACAGCGGCCCGACGGCCCCCGCCAGCTCCCGCAGCGAGGCCACCGCCGCGCCGAGCTCGCGCAGCGGCCCGACCGCGGCGGCCAGCTCGTGCAGGTCGCTGCGGACGGCGGCGAGCTCCCGCAGGTCCTCCCGCACGCTCGCCAGGTGGTGCAGGTCCTCCCGCAGCCCGGCGAGCTGGTGCAGGTCGTCGCGGGCGCCGGCCAGCTCGCGCAGCGGTCCGGCGGCTCCGGCCAGCTCGACCACGGCCGCGGTCAGCCGGTCGATCCGCTCGACGGTCACCGGGTCATCCCACAGTGTCACGACCCGGCCGAGCACGTCGTCGAGCACCGGGGCCAGACCGGTCAGCGCGGCGTCGACACCGGCGATGCGCCGCGGGAGCGCGGCGACCTCGGCCGCCACCGACGGCATGGCCTCGACCGCACGCGGGGCCTCGGCCAGCCAGCCGGGCAGCCGTCGACCGATCTCCACGGCGGCGCCGACCGTGCCGAGGGCGGCGCCGATCAGCGTCCCGGTGACGCCCGCGGGCGACCAGGAGCTCGGGAGGGGCTGCTTCGCCATGGGTCTCCTCCGGCTCACGGGAACGTGCTCGGACCAGCTTCGCAGATCCGGCGACCCGGGGTGCCGCGCGGCAGCCCTCTCAGTAGGACGCGTCGTCCACCCGGGCCGCCGCGTCGCCGCCGGCGTCGCGGGCCGCCGCGTCGTCGAGGATCGTGGCGGTGCCGCTGGTACCGAAGCGGGTGACGCCCGCGGCGTGGAAGGCGAGCACGGTGTCGAGGTCGCGGACCCCGCCGGAGGCCTTGACCTGCACCTGCGGTCCGACGGTGGCGCGCATGAGCGCGAGGTGCTCGGGCGTGGCACCCCCGCCGGCGAAACCGGTGGAGGTCTTCACGAAGGCGGCGCCCGCCGACTCGGCGGCCCGGCAGCCGGCGACCACCTCGTCGTCGGACAGCAGGGCGGTCTCCAGGATCACCTTCACGACGCGGCCGTCGGCGGCCTCGACGACGGCCCGGATGTCGGCCTCGACGTCGTCGGTCAGGCCGCTGCGCAGCCGGCCGATGTTCAGCACCATGTCGAGCTCGACGGCACCGTCGGCGATCGCCTGCCGCGCCTCGGCGACCTTGGCCGCGGTGCTGGTCGTGCCGTGCGGGAACCCGATCACGGTGCCGACGGCGACGCCGGTCCCCGCGAGCCGGGCGACGGCGTGCGCGACGTCGGACGGGCGCACGCAGACGGAGAAGATGCGGTAGCGGGCGGCGACGTCGAGCTGGGCGTCGACCTCGGTGCGGGTCAGCTCGGGCTTGAGGATCGCGTGGTCGATCATCCCGGCGATCGCGGCGGCGGAGAGGGTCGTAGCGCTCACGGTGGTCCTTCGGGTCCCGGCGGGAGGATCGCCCCCGCGGGTGGTCGGCGGTCGGATGCGAAGGCTACGCGCCCGGGCCGCCCCCGATCAGCACATGCGGCGACGGCCACCCGCTGCGATGCTGGTCGGACGCCCCGGAGATCCCGGGGGCGGAAAGGGGCCGACCATGGCGGACGACGACCGCTCCGCTCCGGATGCCGCGCACGCCGCCGTTCCCGGGCCGACGTTGCGGTTCGAGCAGTCCAGCCACCCGGCGGGCGCCACCGTGCTGCACGCGATCGGCGCCATCGACGACGACACCTCGCCCGATCTCTGGGTCGAGATGGGCATCTGGTCCGAGGCGGGCCCCGAACTGATCCTCGACCTGTCCCGCGTGGACTTCCTGGGGACGGCGGGGCTGAACTCGCTGCTCCAGTCGCGCGACATGATGGGTGCCGAGGGCAAGCGACTGCGGGTGCACTGCGGGTCGAGCCGGCCCGCGCGGCGCGCCCTCCAGGTGACCGGCGCGATGGACCTGTTCGACGTCGTCGACCGGATCCC
The DNA here is from genome assembly GCF_001932475.1 of Pseudonocardia sp. Ae717_Ps2. Lineage (NCBI taxonomy): Bacteria > Bacillati > Actinomycetota > Actinomycetes > Pseudonocardiales > Pseudonocardiaceae > Pseudonocardia > Pseudonocardia sp. Ae717_Ps2. The sequence goes on along the minus strand of NZ_MCIS01000001.1, from coordinate 5,873,783 downwards.
CGAGGAGCCGGTCCCGTCCCGGAACATGCTGTTCGGCGTACCGGAGCCGGACGTGCGGCTGAACGGTCAGCGCCGCTCGAACGAGGGGTAGCCCGCGACGCCCTCGTCGTCGCAGGCCCGCAGCACGCCCGCGACCCCGCCGGGCACCGCGTACGGCGCGACCGGCTCCGCCGGGCACGACAGCGCCTCGATCGTCGACAGGCCGCCGGCGTCGAGGTCGCCGATCGCCCGGTCCACCCACTCGACCTGTCTCTGCAGGCAGGCCGCGTCGTTGCCGTACCCGAGGGTCGGCGCCAGCGGCGCGAACAGGTTCGGGAAGCCGGGGTGCGCGAGACCGAGCAGGCCCGGCCCGGTGCCGAGCAGCCGCCCGTCGCGTCCGACGACGTCGATCCCGGCGCGGGTCGCGGTCGGGTCGAACCCGGTGGCCAGCACGATCGCGTCCAGCCCGACGACGGTCCCGTCGGCCAGCTCGACCCCCTCCGGCCGGATCCGTACGACCGGGTTCCGCCCGACGGGGACCACCTCGACGTCGTCGCGGTGGAAGGTCTCCAGCCAGCCCTGGTCGGTGGCGACGGGGCGCAGGCCGTAGTCGTCGCCGTCCGGGACCAGCGCCGCCGCGAGACGGTCGTCGCCCAGTCGCGCCCGCATCCGGTCGCGGACGACGGCGGCCGCCGCGGCCCGCAGCGCCGGGTCCGACGCGAACCCGGCGAGCCGGGTCGGGTGCAGCGACAGCGGGTCCTCGTCGTAGGCGGTCCCCAGGCTGTGTAGTCCTCTGTGGACAGATGGGTGCACGGTGCCCGACACCGTGGACCGGACCGCCTCGCGCATCGCGGGCAGGCGGTCGCGGTAGGCCGCGCGCTCCGGCCAGCCGTACATCGGGTTGGCCGCGGGCAGCACGAAACGCGGGGTCCGGGCCAGGACGGTGACCCCGCCGACCCGGCCGGCCAGCGCCGGGACCAGCTGGACCGCGCTCGGCCCGCAGCCGACGACACCCACCCGCAGCCCGTCGAACTCGGGCCCGCGGGCGGGCCACGCTCCGGTGTGGACGACCGGCCCGGCGAAGTCCGACCGGCCGGGGACGGCGTCGGTGCGGGGCGCGGTGAACGCGCCCGTGCAGCGGACCAGGAACCGTGCCGACAGCTCGCCGTCGCCGGTGCGCACCCGCCAGCGCCCGCCGTCCCAGCGGGCGGCGGTGACCGGTGTGGACAGTCGCAGGTCGCGGTGCAGATCGAGCCGGTCGGCGACGAACCGCAGCCAGCGCAGCACCTCGTACCCGGCCGGGAAGCGCTCGCTCCAGCCCCAGTCGCGGTACAGGTCGTCGGAGAACAGGTACTGGTACGCCGCGCCCTCGGTGTCGATGCGGGCACCCGGGAACCGCTGGTGGTGCCAGACGCCGCCGAGCTCGGGGGCGGCGTCGACACAGGTGACCCGCAGACCACGCCGTCGCAGCAGGTGCAGCGCGTACAGCCCCGCGACCCCGGCGCCGACGACCACGACGTCGTGCTCGTCCTCCACAGGCCCAGCGTGGCCGATCCCCGACGCCGCCGGACCGACCTGTCTCAGATCGACACGCAATGCCCGAGGAGAGAACGCCTCCGGGGACGGGGTCAGCGCGTGGGGAGCTCGGCCCACACCCGCTTGCCGCCGCCGCGGGTGTCGCAGCCCCACGACTGCGCGACGGCGTCGACGAGCTGCAGGCCGCGCCCGCGCGCCGCCCGCACGTCGAGCGGCTGGAGCAGCGGGCTGCCGGAGTCCTCGTCCTCGACCTCGATCCGCAGGGCGTCCCCGGTCCGGACCAGGGTCAGGCGGAACGGGGTGCGGGCGTGGTCGACGACGTTCGCGACCAGCTCCTCGACGACCAGCATTGCGTCGGCGAGGCTGCCCGGGGCGAGGTCCCAGCCGGTCAGGACGCGTTCCGCGGAACGCCGCGTCTCCCGGCCGACCCCGGCGTGCGGGACGTGCTCGGTGACGACCCGGTCGGCGTCGACGGCGGCGGGCTCCTCGACCTGCACGACGACGACACCGGCGTCGTCGCTGAGGTGGCCGCCGCAGTGTGCGAGGGCGGCGCCGGTGAGGGCGCGCGCGATCGTGTCGGCGTCGGCGCCCGGGACGAGCGAGGCCAGCGTGCGCCGGGCACCCTCCTCCTCCAGCTGTTCCCAGTGCCCGCGCACGTGCGCCTCGGTGATGCCGTCGGTGTAGAGCACGAGGCTGTCGCCCGGCGCGAGGGTGACCGTCTCGTGGGCCACCATCGGCGTGGTGCCGATACCGAGCACCAGCCCGCCGCCGCCGTGGAACTCGGCGGTGCCGTCGGCCCGTCGGACGAGGACGGGTGGGTGGCCGGCCGAGGCGAGGTCGGCGTGCCAGGTGCCGGAGGGACCGCGACGCAGCGACGCGAGCGCGGCGGTGACGAAGCTGATGCGGCCGTCGAACCAGACGTGCAGGACGTCGTTGACGGTGCGGAGCACGGCGACCGGGTCGTCCTCGACGTGTGCGGCGGTACGCGTGGCCGAGCGGGCCAGCGCGGTCGTCCGGGCGGCGGCGGAGCCCTTGCCCTGGACGTCGCCGATCACCACGGCGACGCCGTCCGGGGTGGGGACCGCGTCGTAGAAGTCGCCCATGACCTCCACACCGGAACCGCCCGGCAGGAAACGGGCCGCGATGTCGATCCCGGGCAGCCGCGGGGGCCGTGCGGGCAGCAGCGACTCCTGCAGCGTCCGGGCCAGCGTCTCGGCCTCGGCGGCGTGGCGGGCGGCCGCGAGCGCCTGCCGCTCGGTCTCGCGCAGGGCCAGGCGCAGCGCGATCTCGCCCTCGACGGCGTCGGCCAGGGTCCGGATGGTCTCGCGGTGCAGCGGGGTCCACTCCCGGGCGACGACGTCCATCGCGCAGAGATTGCCCACGACCTGGCCCGCGGGGTCGCGCACCGGTACCCCGAGCCAGGCGGCCGCCCCGAACTCGGTGATCAGGCTCAGGTCGCGCAGCCGCGGCTCGGCCTGCACGTCTCCGGCGCAGATCTCCCCGTCGGACTCGACGACGACCTTGCACCCACTGTCCTCGACGGGCGCCGACCAGACTCCGTCCGGCCCGACGATCCGTGCCGGTTCGGGCGTGCCCTTGAGGAAGGTCCGGACCTCGTCGACGACGGTCAGCATGACCGCCGGGGTCCCGAGGACCACCGAGACCAGCCTGGTCAGCCGGTTGAACGCCTCCTCCGGCCCGGTGTCGAGCAGCCGGGTGGCGCGGACCGCGGCCAGCCGGGCAGGCGATTCCAGCGGCGACGGTGCCGCGACCGTGACCGCGACGGGATCCGACACCAGGCTCATTCACGTGATCCTCGCACCGCATCGCGTCGGCGTCCCGTCGGTGTGCCGAGGAATCCAGGCGATCGTCAGTTGTGACGATGCGGTTCAGCTCGCCGATCCGGAGTGGAGCCGGGCGGCACACCGGGTCAGGTGGTCCCGTTCGGCGGTGGAGGACGCCAGCGCCGCGGCCTCGGCGTAGAGACGTGCGGCCGTGGCCCGCTCCCCCGCGCGTTCGTGGAGGTGGGCGCTGACCGCGGTCCAGCGGGGCAGCGTCGGGTCGAGGTCGGCGAGTGCCGCCAGGCCTGCCCGTGGCCCGTCGGCCTCCCCGACCGCGACGGCGCGGTTCAGCCGGGCGACCGGGCTGCCGGTGAGCCGGACCAGCTCGTCGTACCACTCGACGATCTGGGGCCAGTCGGTCTCCTCGGCCGCCGGCGCGTCGGCGTGCAGGGCGGCGACGGCCGCCTGGGCCTGGAACTCCCCCAGCCGGTCACGGGCCAGCGCGGCCTGCAGCACCGCCACGCCCTCGGTGATCAGCGCGGTGTCCCAGCGGCCACGGTCCTGCTCGGCCAGCGGCACCAGCTCGCCGGCCGGACCGGTCCGGGCGGCGCGGCGGGCGTGGTGCAGCAGCATCAGCGCGAGCAGGCCGGCGACCTCGGGATGGTCGACCGACGCCGCGAGACGCCGGGTCAGCCGGATCGCCTCCGCGGCGAGGTCGACGTCGCCGGAGTAGCCCTCGTTGAACACCAGGTAGAGCGTCCTGAGGACGGTCGCGACGTCGCCGGGTCGGTCGAGCCGCTCCCCCGCGACGGTGCGCTTGGCGCGGCTGATCCGCTGCGCCATCGTCGCCTCGGGCACCAGGTAGGCCGCGGCGATCTGGCGGGTGGTGAGCCCGCCGACGGCCCGCAGGGTGAGCGCGACCGCCGACGACGGCGACAGCGACGGGTGCGCGCAGAGGAAGTACAGCTCGAGCGCGTCGTCGTGGTCCGACGCCGGACCCGGCACCGGCTCGGCCTCGGCCCGCTCCTCCCGGCCACGACGCGCGGTCTCCGACCGGGTGGCGTCGAGGAAGCGGCGCCAGGCCACCGCCACCAGCCAGCCCTTCGGGTCCCGGGGCGGGTCGGCCGGCCAGGTCCGCAGGGCCTCGACCAGGGCGTCCTGCACGGCGTCCTCGGCCGCCGCGAAGCCCACCCCGCGACGGCCGAGGATCCCGAGGACCTCCGGTACGAGACCGCGCAGCAGCGCGGCGTCCATGCTCACTCCGTGACGGTCGGCGGGGCCTCGAGGAACGGGCGCAGCTCGATCCACTCGTGGATCGGCTCCCCACCGGCACCGGGCGCCGCCGACAGCACACCGGTCACCTCGACGGCCCGCTCGTAGCTGTCGACGTCGATGATCATCCAGCCGGCGACGAGGTCCTTGGTCTCGGCGAACGGACCGTCGGTGACGGGCGGGCGGCCCTCGCCGTCGTAGCGGACGAAGGTGCCCTCGGGAGCGAGCGCCTGGGCGTCGACGAACTCCCCGGAGCGCTTCAGGTCCTCCGCGAGGTCCTGCATGAAGCGGATGTGCGCGGTGACCTCCTCGGGCGCCCAGCGGTCCATCGGCACGTCGTTCTTCGGGGCCGGGGCTCCGCGGTAGTGCTTGAGCAGCAGGTACTTGGCCATGGTGGATCTCCTCGGTGCTCGTCGCGGCCCATCCTGGCCGCGTTCACCCCGGGGACGGAACCGGACGCACGTTCTCGACACCGCCGCTCGATTTTTCTTCTACCCGTCAGTAAGTTCCGCACATGATCAGAGCGACGTCCGTCCGCACCGTGTCCGCGACGCCCGAGGCGGTGTGGTCGGTGCTGTCCGACCACGAGGGCATGTCGACCTGGGCGCCGGGCCTGAAGGTGGAGATCACCCGGGCGGGCGAGCCGGAGCCGAACGGGGTCGGGACGGTGCGCAAGGTCGGGATCGGGTCACCGGGGCCGATCGTCGAGGAGGTCACCGCGTTCGAGCCGGGGCGACGGCTGGGCTACCGCGCGATCGCCGGGGTGCCGCTGAAGAACTACCGGGGCGAGGTCACGCTGCGACCGGTCGGCGCCGGCACCGAGATCACCTACGCCGTGGAGGCCGACAAGCGGCTGCCCGTCGGGGAGGCGTTGCTGGCCAAGGGACTGTCGAAGGTGTTGCTGTCCGGGCTGGTGCGCGGGATCGGCGCCGGGCCGCGCTGACCACCCTGGCGTCGCGGGTCACGGCCCGGCCGGCTCACCGTGCCAGGCGGGGGACGGTGCGCCGATGACCGAGAGGAGCTGCAGCTTCTCGTGCGTCTCGCTGCCCGGTACGGCGGTGTAGACCAGCAGCAGGTGGGACTGCTCGGGATCGAGCAACGTCTGGCAGTGCAGTTCCAGCGCGCCGACCTCGGGGTGGACGAGCCGTTTGAGGTCGTCGGACCGGACGCCGATCTCGTGGGCGTCCCACAGCGTGCGGAACTCCTCGTTGTGCGGGTGGAGGAGCTCGGCGAGCCGGGCCGCGCGGGAGTCCGGTCCGCGCCGGGCCGCGACCGCGCGCAGGCCCGAGACGTAGCGCCGCGACAGCAGCGCGTGGTCCTCCGGTGGGTGGCGCCTGCGGGCTGCGGGCTCGGTGAACCAGCGGTAGCCGACGCTCCGCCTCGGCCCGGTGAACCCGGTCGTGTCGCCGGTGAGCGCGACCCCCAGTGACGTCTGGCGCAGCGTCTCCCCGAGCTCGGTGACGATCTCGGCGGGGGTGTCGACGAGCCGGTCGAGGATGCGCAGCAGCCCGGGTCCGATGTGGTCGCCGCCCGTTCCGCGGGCTGGTGGGTGCTGGCCGGCGAGCCGGAACAGGTGGTCGCGCTCGTCGAGCGACAGGTGCAGGCCCTGGGCGATCGCGGCGATCATCTGCTCCGACGGCCGCGGGCCGCGCTCCCGTTCGAGGCGCGCGTAGTAGTCGGTCGACATGTGGCACAGGGCCGCGGCTTCCTCCCGGCGCAGCCCGCTGGTGCGGCGCCGCTGCCCCCGCGGCAGTCCGACGTCCTCCGGTTGGAGCACCTCACGACGCCGGCGCAGGAACTGCGCCAGGCCCGTCCGGTCGATCATCCGCGCCGCCTCTCGGTCGCTCACCGATTCGTTCCTACCGCGACGCGCGGGGCGTAGCCACGGACTGCCGATCCTCCCCACCGGCTCCGGGTCGGACCGCTCAGCCACGGATCGTCAGGCCGTGGCTACCGACCTGCACAGCGACGAACGTGGTCGGCACACCCCCCCCCGCCGAGCCGAGGAGCCCACCGTGCCGAACGAACTCGTGTCGCTCGACCCGACCGCGACCGTCCCATCGGATCGCCCGGAGGACCGCCGCTCGGACGGGCAGGCCCCGGCCGCGACGCTCGGCGCCGCGATGCGCACCAGCCTGGAGCGATCCGGTGGCGGGCTCGGCATCCTCCTCGCCGCCGTACCGACCGTCGCCTTCGTGGTCGCCGACGCGGTGGGCGGTCTGACCTGGGCCTTCGTCGCACTCGCCGTGGCGGCGCCGGTGACGTTCGGGGTGCGCCTGGCCCGCCGGGAATCACTGCGGGCGGCCGTCGTCGGTCTGGCGGTCGCCGCGGTGTGCGCAGCCGTCGCCGGATTCTCCGGGGAGGCACGGGCGTTCTTCCTGCTGCCCACCCTGATCCCCGCCGCGCTCGGCGTGCTGTTCCTCGGCTCGGTCCTCGTCCGTCGGCCGGTGACCGGGACGTTGTTCAACCGCCTGGTCGGCGGCCCCGACGACTGGCGCGACCACTCCCGGCTGATGCGCATCTACACCGTCACCACGCTGGTCGGCGTCGTGCTCCACGCGCTCAACCTCACCCTGCGCGCCCTGGCCTACCTGGCGGACCAGCCCGCCGTCCTCGCCGCGCTCAGCGTCGGGGCCGCTCCGGTCTTCGCAGCGCTCGCCGCGGTCACGCTCGTCGCCGCACGTCGCGCGGTCAGCTCCCGCGGTGCCGATGGGACCTGACCCGCCACGCATCCGGCTCGTCCCTCGCAGGCCTCACCCATCAGGGAGACATCGTGTCTCGCACCCGCGACATCGCCGGCGTCATGTCCCCTCCCCGGCGGACCACGACCGTCGACGGGTTCGAGCGGCAGTTCGGCACCAACTACCTCGGCCACGTCGCTCTCGTGGTGTACCTGATGCCGCTGCGCCGCGCCGGTCGGGCCCGGGTGACCTCACAGCTCAGCGTCGCCGCCCGACGCGGACACCGCCTTGCAAACGCGAACCAAGCTCGCCGCCTGCCTGTGCGTCCTGCTCGGCGGCCCCGATCACCAGCCCACCCGCTGCCACGTCGTGTCAGCGGGTATCGGGCCGTTCCGGGGCGGATGTGCCCCCGATGTGCCCCGGCGCCAGCCGCTCCCCCTGTGCTTGCTGAGTGCCATTCCGGAGACTTGCCCGCCCGGCGAGGGCTGCTCGGGATCAAGCAATGCGGCCACCCGTCAGTTGAGCCTAGACGGACTGGCGGTGCCGGGAGTCCACCTGGAGCTGCTTTAGAGGTCGCGCGGATTGATGGATGATCATGGGCGGCGGTGTGGTCGGCTGTCCCAGCGGTGCGTGGTCCAGGCCTGCCGGATCAGGCTACGGAGTGTGATGATGGTGTCGGCGAGGTCGAAGAACGCGTCGACGACGGTTTCGCGGCGTTCGTAGCAGCGCTGCAGCCGGTTGAAGCTGTTGTGCCAGGCGTTGGTGCGCTCGATGTGCCAGCGTTGGGTGGCCTGGATCGGTGCTTTCTCGCCCTTGCGCGCGATCTCGCTGTGCAGGCCCCGTTCGGTGAGTGTGTCGCGGGTCTTACCGGAGTCATAGCCGGCGTCGAGGTGCACGGTGATGTCGTCGGGCAGCGGGCCGAGAGCGTCGAGGTGGTCGAGAGTGGGGCCCAGTAGCGGGGAGTCGTGGCGGTGTGCCCCGGCCAGGACCCGGCCCAGTGGGATGCCATGGCCCTCGACGAGCACCGATCGCTTCATGCCCTGTTTACGCCGGTCAACCGGTGACGGTCCGGCGACCTCACCGCCGCCGGGGGCCTTGGTGATGGCGCCGTCGACGGCAACGTCGTCAAGCAACAGGCCGACGATGCGGTCGTAGGCGTCCAGGGCGATCCGGCGTAGCTGGGCGAAGACCCCGAGCCGGATCCACTCGTCACGGCGATCGCGGATGGTGGTCGCCGAGCAGGTGCTGTCGGAGACGCCCTGATACGGGCAGCCGAACCGCAGCACCTGCAGGAGCTTGTCGAACACGACCCGATCCGCGATCCGGCGGCGGTGACAGCCCCACGGATGAGTGGGATCGAACTCGACCCGGGGCGGCAGCAGCGCGGCGAACTGGTCCCACAACGGCTCGGTCAACCATGATGGCAGGGCGGGCACGCGGCCTCCAGACGATCACGAAGAGTCAACAACTTCATGATCGACAGGCCCGTGCCCGCCCCTCACCATCGACACCCGGCCGCGACCCAGCTGTGATCAATCCGCGCGACCTCTTAGTGCAACGCCATATGCCTACGGGCGCACCACGTTCCTGGGGTGATCAGGACTCGCCCGACCACCCCAGGAACCAGGACCGTCAAGCCGCGCTGCGCCGCCAGTGCTCGATGTAGCCCAACGCCTCCGACTCAATCCACGCGTCGAGAGCCCGGATCTTCTTGATCGGCGTCGGCTTCCACAGCTTGCCGCGCCGAACGTCCAGAACAGCCACCGCCGCATGCGGACGAGTCTGGTCGACGGTGAGCTGGAGTGTGCGCCAGATGACCTTGGTCGCGCCCTGTGCCGTCAGAGGCGTCTGCTTGAGGTAGAGGTGCACGACGGTCTCCACCCCGCTGAGGCGCATCCCGACATGCTGGTTGACGTTGATCGGCAGGGTTGCCCACGTCCAGGTGGCGTTGTTCGTCGAGACCCACTCGGGACGCGACCTGGCCAGGAAACCCTGCATCCCCGCAGCCAACTCCTCGTAGGAGCGGACCATCGTCCGGCTGGCTCGGAAGATCATCCGGCGCAGCTCCAGGTCGTCACCGCTTCGGACCGCGTGGCGGAGCCCGGCCAGCGCCGGACCGTACGCCTGCTTGGCCCCGCTGTCAGGGTCGTTGAACCGCTTCCACTGGTCCTCGATGATCTTCATCCGGCCAGAACCGACAGAGTTGACGTAGTCGGCGAAAACGCCCAGGCCCCTAGCCTGCATGGTGTCGTCAGTGGACACGGTTACTCCAAATGCGCGCACAGACACGTCCGCCCCACTGTCGCGCGGTTCAGCGTGAGGAGTTACCGTGTCCTTGCCACAGGTACACAGACAACGCCTCGGGCGGCCGCCGCGGAGCGGTTCCCCGAGGCGTTCTCTAACTGTAGCGGGCACCTCCGACGACACCAGCGCGCTCCGCGTCCATCACGTCCCCCGTCTTGGGGATGCATCTATGGATACTTCTGTGGACAGGTCCTGGTTTTCCCGCTCAGAGCCTTGCGCTGGTTCGGAGTCCCCACCCCCAGAGTCACAACAACTTCACCCGTATGGCCCTGAGTCACACCATTGGTTTTCATGTATCGGGAACCGCCCGCCGCGCGGTGACCGGCCGGAGGCCGCATGCTCCGCGCGGCGCCGGAGGCGCCGCTTGATACCGAACGGAAGGTCTAGACACGGCGAGCGCTGGCGGCGCTGTCGTGTCCCGGCTGATGCTTGACGTTCCGGTCTCACCTGATGCTTGACGTTCGGGCCTGATCGGCTTTCCTGTCCGCTGTCCGTGCTGGTCAGCGGGTGGTGGGAGGCCGGGATTGGCCCTGGTGGACATGACCGTGGTCGAGCAGCGCTACCGCGCCGTGCTGGCCGTCGAGCAAGGCGAACCGCGCTACCAGGTCGCGGCTCAGTTCGGCGTCTCCCGACAGACCCTGCACACCTGGATCACCCGCTACCGCGCCGAAGGCCTGGCCGGCCTCGCCTCGCGCTCACACCGCCCGGACTCCTGCCCTCACCAGGCATCCGAGCAGGTGGAGGTCGCGGTCTGCGAGATGCGCCGCGGCAACCCCCGCTGGGGGCCCCGACGCATCGCCCATGAACTCGGCCCCCGCTTCGGCGCCCAGGCCCCCTCGCGCAGCACGGTGGCGAGGATCCTGCACCGCAACGGCCTGGTCGAACCCCGCCGCCGACGCAGACGCCGCTCGGACTATCGCCGCTGGGAACGCCCCGCCCCGATGCAGCTGTGGCAGCTCGACATCGTCGGCGGCATCCACCTCCGCCAGCCCGACGGCACCGTGACCGAGGCCAAGATTGTGACCGGGGTCGATGACCATTCCCGCTTCGCCGTCATCGCCACCGTCATGGTCCGGGCCACCGGCCGCGCGGTCTGTCTGGCCTTCGCCGACGCGCTGCGCCGCTACGGCATCCCCGACGAGGTCCTGACCGACAACGGCAAACAGTTCACCGCCCGCTTCGGCCGCGGCGGCGAGGTCCTGTTCGACCGGATCTGCCGTGACAACGCCATCACCCACCGCCTCACCCAGCCCGCGACCCCGACCACGACCGGGAAGGTCGAGCGGTTCCACCAGACCCTGCGCCGGGAGCTGCTCGACCACACCGATCCCTTCGACACCCTGACCGCGGCGCAGGCGGCGTTGGACTCCTGGATCACCACCTACAACTGCACCCGCCCGCACCAGGCCATCGACATGGCCTGCCCGGTCGACCGCTTCGCTCCCAGCCAGCACCAGCGCGGCGACGAGGACCTGCTCCCGCTGCGGCTGCCCGCCCGACTCACCACCGCGCCCGCCCCGACCCCACATTCCGAGCACCCCGCCCCGGCCCCGGACGACGAGCCGAGCACCGAGATCGAGGTCTATCGGGGCGGACCGGTGGAGTTCGAACGGGTCGTCCCCGCCTCGGGAAACCTCGCCGTTCTCGGCAAACAGTTCTGGCTCGGTCCGCTCCGGGCCGGGGTCACCGTCACGTTCTGGGCCGACACCCAGGTCATCCACCTCACCGCCGGCGGGGCCCGGATCAAGACCGTCCGTTCCCCCTACACCGAGGACCAGCTCGCCACCCTCGCCGCGACCGGAGGCCGGCCCGCCGGCCCGCCACCGCTACCACCGGTCGAGCCCGACGGGACCGCGATCGAGGTCGACCGCACCGTCTCCGCCCAGGGCCTGATCAGCTTCGGTGGACGCTGGAACCTCGCCGCGGAGATCCTCGGCGGCCGCCGGGTCACCATCCGCATCGAGGACCACGTCCTGCTGATCTTCGACCCCGAAACCCGTGAACTTCTCCGGACCAGGCCGAACCCGCTGACCTACGACCAGGCCCGCCACCTGCGCGGCGCCCGCCCCGCCGGACCACCACCACGCCCGTCGGTCGAACCGGTGACTGTCACCCGCCGGGTCTCGACCACCGGCACCATCATGATCGCCCGCCAACTCATCGCGCTCGGACGTGATCAGGCCCGGACCCTGGTCACCGCCCACGTCGCCGAACACACCATCACCGTCGACCTCGCCGACGGCGCCCACCGCACCGTCACCCGCACCAGCACCGGCGCGATCCGTAATCTCAAGGCCCAGACAGACCGCACAGTTTCCTAGCCCGAACGTCAACCATCACCCGGGACAGGAACGTCAAGCATCAGGTGAGACCCGACAGAGCGCTGGCGGCGCTGTCGTGTCCCGGCTGATGCTTGACGTTGGTCATCGGCCAGGTAGGTAGGCTCAGGAGCATGTGGCTCCCGCTCGCGAAGCGCCCCCGCACCGCCTGAGGCGGTGCACCCCGCCGTCCGACCCTGCTAGGTCCGACGGCCTCTCACCCGTGCCGACATGGGCTCGTCGTGTAGACGTGCCACCGCCGCGTTCCCGCTTCCACGTACAGGGACCACGCGACTGTGGAGACCACTCCGGCCGTCGGCTGCCACGCTGACGGCGCTTCCTCATACCCGACCCCGCTGGACGCCGTGCTCGGACGGCTGCGGTGCCCGTTGTGCCATGCCGCCGTGCTGTGCCGAGACGGCAGGACGGTCCGTTGCCGGGCGGGCCATTCCTTCGACATCGCCCGGCCTGGCTACCTCACGTTGCTGTCCGGCCGGCGCCGCCACCGTGGAGACACCGCGGACATGGTGACGGCCCGAGAATCGTTCCTGGGCAAAGGCCACTTCGAGGCGGTGCGCTCGACGATCACAGCATTCGCCGTCGAGCACGCCCCACGACAGACCGGGCTCGTCGCCGACCTCGCCGGAGGTACCGGCTTCTACCTCGCCTCAACCCTCGACGCACTTCCTGCAGCGTGGGGCGCGACCCTGGATCTGTCAGCCGCAGCACTGCGGCGTGCGAGCCGCGCTCATCCCAGAGCTGCCGCTGTCGGAGCAGACATGTGGCAACCACTGCCACTCGCGTCGCGGTCAGCCGATGTCGTGCTGAACGTCTTCGGCCCGCGGACACCGGGCGAGATCGACCGTGTGCTGAGCAGCGACGGGGTCCTGATCATGGCGACGGCGGGCGCGGAGCATCTGCGCGAGCTGCGCAGCCGCCTCGGCACGATCGGCGTCGACCCCCGCAAGGCGGACCGGCTCCGGCACGCCTTCGAGGGCTTCACCGAGGTTGCTCGGCAAGCGGTGAGGTGGCGGCTCGCCCTGAGCCGCGACCAGGTGCGCGCGCTCGTCGACATGGGGCCCAGCGCCCATCACATCGACTCAGACCACCGTGACCGCGTCCTGCAAGAGCTGCCGGACACCCTGGGACTGACCGCTGCTGTGGACGTCGTCGTTCTCCGTCGCGATACGACCCGCAGTTAGGCGGTCGAAGCGTCGGCGACGACAGCCCACGCCGCGGGGCGGTCGGGGTCGTCTCCGTTGCCCAGGACGATGCTGGCAGCGCGGGCAGTGTCGAGGTCGTCGCAGTTCAGCTCGAGTGCAGGTACGGCGATGTCGTACGCGGTTTCACCGTTCATCTCGCGGGGGTCGACGAGCACCAGTCGTCGGCCCCCGTGCAGGACATTCGGGGCAACATCGCCGAGGCAGTGACCTAAGCGCAGGTCTCCGGCGAGCCGGCGCCGCTCGCTGGAGACCGGGCGCCCGATGTGCTGCTGTTGAGTCCCCGCACGAGTGCGTCCTGCAGGTGAGCGGTCTTCGACCCTGCCGTCGACCGCGTCGGGCCGGACGGCTTCCACCCGCACGAGCTGCGGCACACCGCGGCGTCGCTGGCGATCGCGTCGGGAGCGGACGTCAAGGTCGTCCAGATGATGCTGGGGCACAAGACGGCGACGATGACGCTCGACCTCTACGGGCACCTGTTCCCGGACCGGCTCGACGACCTCGCCGACCGGATGGACTCGGCGGCATGTGCCCCGGATGTGCCCCACGAGGGGGACGAGGAGACCTGAGAAGGTGTGTTTCTGCTGGTGGAGACAAGGGGAATCGAACCCCTAACCCCCGCCTTGCAAAGGCGGTGCTCTGCCAATTGAGCTATGTCCCCTGGTGGGTCCCGACCACGGTACCCCGGGAGGCGGAGTCAGCGGGTGGTGGCCTCGTGCCACAGGTCGTCGGACCCGACACCGCGGAGGCGGGACCAGCCGAAGTACGCGGCACCGGCAGCGACGGCCAGCACGAACAGCTTCTTCATCGCAGGTCTCCTCGCGAGTGACTGTCGGAGGGGGAAGGTGTGGGCCTAGCTGGATTTGAACCAGCGACCTCATCGTTATCAGCGATGCGCTCTAACCAACTGAGCTATAGGCCCGTGCAACAGGAGAAACACTACCGCACGGGGTCGAGCGGGTTACGAGGGGGTCCCCCGCCGCTCGGCCCCGTGCGGTGTGCGCGACGACGCTCCGGTCAGTCCCGCTCGGAGAGCGTGACCTCGATGCCGCCGACCAGGTCAGCGGCCACGTTGTAGACGAACGCGACCACGGTGATGGCCACCGCGAACAGCAGGCTGTTGACCGCACCGACGACGGCCGCGAGCCCGAAGACCCGGCCGACGCTGATCAGCGACCCCCCGGTCTCCTGCTGCGAGGTGACGAGGTCGGCGTAGGTGCCGTTGAGCCGGTCCCAGACGCCCATCCCGCCGAGTACGCCGTACAGGACGCCCGCGGCGACCATCCAGACCAGCCACAGCACGACGGCCAGCGCCAGGGCCATCTTGAGCACCGACCACGGGTCGAGCCGCTTGAGCTGCAGCAGCGCCTGGCGCGGGGGCCGGTTGCGGACCGACGCGCGCGGCGGGTCCGCCGGGCCCGTGCCGTTCTCGTGCAGCTCCGGATCGCGGACGGCGGTCGTCGCACCGGTGGCCGCACTCGGTCCGGGTGCGGTCATGAACGCGGTCGGGGCCTCGCTGAGCAGCGAGTCCGCGACGGTGCCGCCGTCGCGGTCGTCATGGATGTCGGGTACCCGCCGCCACGGGGGCGGCGAGGCCGCGGCCGGCTCGGCCGCGGCGTCGTCGCGCGGGCCGGGGACGTGGTCGGCCGCCGCCGTCGACGGGTCGTGGTCGGCGTCGGTGGCGACGGTGCGGGCCTCGTCCTGCGACGGGGTGCGGTCGTCGGTGCTCACGAGTGGGAGCTCTCCTCGCTGGTCGTCGCTCGGTACTACCCCGGCCCCACGGCGTGTGCCGGGTGGCTGGCCCTCACGGGCCGGCCACCCGACGTGGCACTACGCCTGCTGGCCCGGGTCCTCCTCGGTCTCCTCCGCGTTGCGGGCGACGGCCAGCAGCGTGGAGGTCTCGCCCAGGTTCATCAGGCGGACTCCCTTCGTCTGCCGGCCGGCCTTCCGCACCTCGCGGGCGGAGGTCCGGATGACCCCGCCGGTGGAGGTGATCGCGTACAGCTCGTCGTCGATGCCGACGATGAGCGCACCGACCAGCGTGCCACGCCGACGGTCGTACTGGAGGGTCAACACTCCCTTCCCGCCACGGCCCTGAACGGGGTAGTCCTCGATCGGGGTGCGCTTCGCGTAGCCACCGGTGGTGGCGACGAGCAGGTAGGTGTCGGGGCGGATCACGCCGAGGGCCAGCAGCTTGTCGCCCTCGTTGAACCGCATCCCCAGCACGCCGGAGGTCGCGCGGCCCATCGGGCGCAGCGCGTCGTCGGACGCGGTGAACCGGATGGACTGGCCTTCGGCGGACACGAGGAGCAGATCGTCATCACCCGAACAGAGGACGGCGCCGACCAGCTCGTCGTCGTCGCGCAGGTTGATGCCGATGAGGCCGCCGGCCCGGTTGGAGTCGAAGTCGGTCAGGCGCGACTTCTTCACCAGGCCGTTGCGGGTGGCCAGCACCAGGTACGGCCGCGCCGAGTAGTCCTTGATCTGCATGACCTGGGCGATCTCCTCCTCCGGCTGCAGGGCCAGGAGGTTCGCCAGGTGCTGGCCGCGCGCGGTGCGGTTCGCCTCGGGCAGCTCGTAGGCCTTGAGCCGGTAGACCCGCCCGCGATTGGTGAAGAACAGCATCCAGTCGTGCGTGGAGCAGACGAAGAAGTGGTTGACGATGTCGTCCTGCTTCAGCTGCGCCCCCTGCACGCCCTTCCCGCCGCGCTTCTGGGCGCGGTACAGGTCGGTCTTCGTGCGCTTGGCGTAGCCGGTGCGGGTGATCGTGACGACGACGTCCTCGACCGCGATCAGGTCCTCGTCGGTGACGTCGCCGTCGAAGCCGACGATCCGGGTGCGGCGGTCGTCGCCGTGGGCCTCGACGAGCTCGGCGAGCTCGTCGCGGACGATCTGCCGCTGCCGCTCGGGCCGGGCCAGGATGTCCTGGTAGTCGGCGATCTCGCGCTCGATCTCGGCCAGCTCGTCGACGATCTTCTGGCGCTCCAGCGCGGCGAGCCGTCGCAGCTGCATGTCCAGGATCGCCTGGGCCTGGATGTCGTCGACGTCGAGCAGGTCGATCAGGCCGGCCCTGGCGACGTCGACCGTGGCCGACGCCCGGATCAGCGCGATGACCTCGTCGAGCGCGTCGAGCGCCTTGACCAGACCACGCAGGATGTGGGCCCGCTCCTCGGCCTTGCGCAGCCGGTAGCGGGTCCGCCGGACGATGACCTCGATCTGGTGCCGGACGTAGTGCCGGATCATCTGGTCGAGGCGCAGGGTGCGCGGCACGCCGTCGACGATCGACAGCATGTTCACACCGAAGCTGTGCTGCAGCTGGGTGTGCTTGTACAGGTTGTTCAGCACGACCTTGGCGACGGCGTCGCGCTTGAGCGTGACGACGATCCGCATGCCGATGCGGTCGGAGGACTCGTCGACGATCTCGGAGATCCCGGCGATCTTGCCGTCGCGGACCATGGCCGCGATCGACTCGATGAGGTTGTCCGGGTTCACCAGGTAGGGCAGCTCGGTGACCACCAGGGTGGTGCGGCCCTTGGTGTCCTCCTCGACCTCGACGACGGCGCGCATCCGCACCGAGCCGCGCCCGGTCCGGTAGGCCGACTCGATGCCGTCGCGACCGACGATGAGGCCGTAGGTCGGGAAGTCCGGCCCCTTGATCCGCTCCATCGCCGCTTCGAGGAGCTCGTCGTCGGTGGCGTCCGGGTTCTCCAGGCACCAGGCGACGCCGGCGCCGACCTCGCGCAGGTTGTGCGGCGGGATGTTGGTCGCCATGCCGACCGCGATGCCGGAGCTGCCGTTGATGAGCAGGTTCGGCACCCGCGACGGCAGGACGACCGGCTCCTGGGTCTTGCCGTCGTAGTTGTCCAGGAAGTCGACGGTCTCCTCGTCGATGTCCTGGAGCATCGCCATCGCCAGCGGCGAGAGCCGGCACTCGGTGTACCGCATGGCCGCGGCCGGGTCGTTGCCGCGCGAGCCGAAGTTGCCCTGCCCCTGGATCAGCGGGTAGCGCATCGACCAGGGCTGGGCCAGCCGCACGAGGGCGTCGTAGATCGCCGAGTCGCCGTGCGGGTGGTAGTTGCCCATCACGTCGCCGACGACGCGGGCGCACTTGACCGGGGCACGGTCGGGCCGGAAGCCGTTCTCCCCCATCGAGTAGAGGACTCGGCGGTGGACCGGCTTGAGCCCGTCCTCCACCAGCGGCAGCGCCCGCCCGACGATCACGCTCATCGCGTAGTCGATGTACGAGCGCTGCATCTCCTGCTGGATGTCGACCGGTTCGACCCGGCCCCCACCCTCTCCGCCGCCGCCCGTGGGCGCGGCGGGGTCGATCGTGTCCGTCACGAAGTCTCCTCGTGCGTGTTCATACGTTCGTCTGGATCAGATGTGTGGATCAGACGTCCAGGAAGCGCACGTCCTTGGCGTTGCGGGTGATGAAGGAGCGGCGGGACTCGACGTCCTCACCCATCAGCACCGAGAACAGCTCGTCGGCGGTGGCGGCGTCGTCCAGGCTCACCTGGAGCAGCAGCCGGTTCGTCGGGTCCATGGTGGTCTCCCACAGCTCCTTGGCGTCCATCTCGCCGAGACCCTTGTAGCGCTGCACGCCCTGGTCCTTGGGGAGCTTCTTGCCCGCGGCACGGCCGGCCTCGATCAGGCCGTCGCGCTCGCGGTCGGTGTAGGCGTACTCCGGCTCGGCCCCGCGACCGGCCCACTTGAGCTTGTACAGCGGCGGCTGCGCCAGGAACACGTGCCCGTTCTCGATCAGCGGGCGCATGAAGCGGAACAGCAGCGTGAGCAGCAGCGTGCGGATGTGCTGGCCGTCGACGTCGGCGTCGGCCATCAGCACGAGCTTGTGGTAGCGCAGCTTCGACAGGTCGAAGTCGTCGTGGATGCCGGTGCCCATCGCGGTGATGATCGACTGGACCTCGGTGTTCTTGAGGACGCGGTCGATCCGGGCCTTCTCGACGTTGATGATCTTGCCGCGGATCGGCAGGATCGCCTGGTGCATCGAGTCGCGGCCGGCCTTCGCCGAGCCGCCGGCGGAGTCACCCTCCACGATGTAGAGCTCGCAGCTCTCCGGGTCGCGGGAGCGGCAGTCCGACAGCTTGCCGGGCAGGCCGCCGATGTCACCGGCGCTCTTGCGGCGCACGAGCTCGCGTGCACGACGCGCGGCCAGGCGGGCCTGGGCCGAGGAGACCGCCTTGGTGACGATCGTCTTGGCCTCGGTGGGGTTGCGCTCGAACCAGTCGGCGAGCCACTCGTTCGACACGCGCTGGACGAACGACTTGACCTCGGTGTTGCCGAGCTTGGTCTTGGTCTGGCCCTCGAACTGCGGCTCGGAGACCTTGACCGAGACGATCGCGGCGAGGCCCTCGCGGATGTCGTCGCCGGACAGCGCCGGGTCCTTCTCCTTGATGAGCTTCTTGTCGCGCGCGTACTTGTTGACCGTGGCGGTCAGCGCGTGGCGGAAGCCCTCCTCGTGGGTGCCGCCCTCGTGCGTGTTGATCGTGTTCGCGAAGGTGTAGACCGACTCGGAGTAGCCCGAGTTCCACTGCATCGCGACCTCGACCTGGTGGCCGGGGCCCTCGCCGGTGTAGCTGACGATCTTGCGGTGGATCGGGTCCTTGGACTTGTTCAGGTGCGCGACGAAGTCCTCCAGCCCGTTCGGGTAGTGGAAGACGTACTCCTTGGGCTTGGCGACGTAGCCCTCGGCGTCGGGCTCGGAGTCCGTGTCGATCTCCGTGACCGGTGCCTCGACCGGGTTCCCGTCCTCGTCGACCGCGTCCGACGACGGCACGCCCGCCGGCTTCTCCGGCCTGCGCTCGTCACGCAGGACCATGGTGAGGCCCTTGTTCAGGAACGTCTGCTCCTGCAGCCGGCGACGGATCGTCTCCAGCGTGTAGGTGGTCGTCTCGAAGATCTTCGGGTCGGCCCAGTAGGTGATCGTGGTGCCGGTGTCGGACTTCTTCGTGGTGCCTGCCTCGACGAGCTCGCCGGGCACGGCGTACTCGTAGTGCTGGCGCCAGATCTTGCCGTCCCGGCGGACCTCGACGTCGAGCGCGGTGGACAGCGCGTTCACGACCGAGACGCCGACGCCGTGCAGACCACCGGACACGGCGTAGGACTTGTCGTCGAACTTGCCGCCGGCGTGCAGGCTGGTGAGGACGACCTCGAGGGTCGGCTTCTTCTCCACCGGGTGCATCTCGACGGGAATGCCACGACCGTCGTCCTCGACGCGGATGCCGCCGTCGGCCTGCAGGGTCACGACGACCTTCGTGGCGTGACCGGCCATCGCCTCGTCGACCGAGTTGTCCACCACCTCCCAGATCAGGTGGTGCAGACCCCGCTCACCGGTCGAGCCGATGTACATGCCGGGCCGCTTGCGGACCGCCTCCAGGCCCTTGAGGACCGTGATGGACGACGCGCCGTAGGCGTTGTTCGCTGCCTTGTCGGAAGCCACGGGTAGCTGCTTCTCCTCGCCACGTGAACCACCCGCGCGACGCGCGCACCACCGGTGCGACGACGACGGAGCGGTTCCACCGACCGGGCGCTCTGGTCATGTCATTGGGGAGCCACCCGGGGAACACCTGTCGATCCTACCCGGCGGAACGCCCGGGAAGGCGGATAGGACCCGCCCAGAAGCGCCACAGACGGGCGAACGGCGTCCGGTACGGGGTCGAACGTGCCCCTGCCGGGCCGAGCGGACCGGCGGCCGTGTCATCCCGCGCTCACCGCCGACGAGAGCGGCCCGTGCACTCCGGTGCAGCTCCCCACCCGATCCGGGCCCCCGTACGCGCCCCTGGCGTCGTGACGCGTCCGCAACGTGAGCGACCGGGCTCGCACCACCCGGTCGGCGGTCCGTGTGCGGGTGGAGCGGGGCTCAGCCGTAGGTGTCGCGAGGGCCGCGACCGCGGACGTGCCGCGGACCGTGCCGCCAGCTCGGGCCGCTCGGCCCGACCACCCGGATCCGGCGCACGACGTCCGGCCCGACCGCGGCCGCGAGCCGGGTCAGCAGCTGACGCTGCAGCGTCCGCAGCTGGGTGGCCCACGCCGTCGACTCGGCCTGCAGGGTCAGCTCGCCGTCGCGCAGCGAGACCGGTGTGCAGTGGTCGGCGACGTCCGGTCCGACCAGCTGCGGCCACCGGCCGAGCACGGTCGCGTCGGTCAGCCGGTTCGACCAGCCGCGGTCCACCGACACCCGCGACACCAGGCGTCCGAACGGCTGCGGGTCCCGGTCGTCGGGCCCAGCCCCCGACCAGCGACGGCGACGCCCCCGCCCGGAGACCACGCGCAGCTTGGGCCGGTCGGCCTGGGCCCGCTCCTCGGCCTTGCGGGCCGACGCCTCACGGGCCGCGCGCAACGCCTCGCGGGCGAGGTCGGCACCGCGCAGGTTCGCGCGGTCGCCGGAGAGCAGGTCCCCCTGCTCTCCCGGGACCCCCGCGCCCGGGACGTCCGCGCCCGTGACCGCGTCGTGACCCGGTCCGGTGTCGCGTCCGTCCCCAGGGGCGGTGCCGTCGGTGCCCGTTCCCCGACGCCCTGTCCTCCGGTTTCCGGTTCCGGAACGGCGTCCGTCCCCCGGTTCGCCTGAGTTATCCACAGTATCCACAGCCTTGTCCCCAGAATGCCGTGACGCGTTCGAGACCTGTCGGGGCGATCATGCGGGCACCTCGCCGTCGCGGCTCACCCTCCGGTCGCCGACGGCGAACCGGGCCCCGTCGAGCTCCGCGGGCACGTCCTCGGCCACCGCGGCGGTCACCAGTACCTGCTCCGCGTCGGCCACGAGATCGGCCAGCGCGCGGCGCCGGGCCGAGTCCAGCTCGGCGAAGACGTCGTCCAACACGAGGACCGGCTCGACGTCGTCGGCGTGCAGCAGGCGGTAGGACGCCAGCCGCAGCGCCAGCGCGAACGCCCAGGACTCGCCGTGGCTGGCGTAGCCCTTCGCCGGTCCCTCGCCCAGGGCGAGGTCCAGCTCGTCGCGGTGCGGGCCGACCAGGCAGACCCCGCGTTCGATCTCCTGGGACCGCACCTGCGCCAGCCGGTCGAGCAGCAGCGTCTCCAGTTCCCCGGTCGAGGACGGCAGCTCCGCCACCCCCGCCGTCCCGAGGCTGGACCGGTAGTCCAGGCCGATCGGGTCCGACGACGGCGCGATCGCCGCGAACGCCTCCCGGGCGTAGGGCGCCAGCGCGACGACGAGCTCGCGCCGCCCGGCCAGCAGTGCCGCGCCGGTACGGGCGAGGTGCCCGTCCCAGACCTCCAGCGTCGCCAGGTCGTCGGGAAGGTCCGGGTCCGCGGCGACCGGCGACCGGGACCGGCCGCGGGCCCCGCGCAGCGCGGGTTTCGCGGACTTCAGCAGGGCCGAGCGCTGGCGCAGGACCTTGTCGTAGTCGGCGCGGACGCCGGCGTAGCGCGGGAACCGCGCGACGAGCAGCTCGTCGAGGAAGCGCCTGCGCTCCGACGGGTCGCCCCGCACGAGCGCCAGGTCCTCCGGCGCGAACAGCACGCTGCGCAGGATCCCCAGGACCTCGCGCGGCCGCGAGACCGGTGAGCGGTTGACCCGTGCCCGGTTCTGCTTCCCGTTGTTGATCTCCAGCTCGACGCCGAGCTTCCGGCCGTGGTGGTGCACCTCGCCGCGGACGACGGCCTGCTCGGCCCCGCGCCGGATCAGCGGCGCGTCGGAGGACACCCGGTGCGAGCCGAGGGTGGCGAGGTAGCCGATCCCCTCGACCAGGTTGGTCTTGCCGACGCCGTTGGCCCCGACCAGCACGGTCACACCGGGGTCGAGCTCCAGCTCGGCCTCCGGCCAGGACCGGAAGTCGGTGACCGAGAACCGCCTGAGGTACACCGCCTGGTCACCCTTCCCGTCCGGCTCGGCGCCGGGTCACTGCTGCGTCGAACCGCCGCCGGACGACGGTCCCGCCTTGTCCCCCGGGGACCCGGCGGGCCCGGACTTCTTCACCGCGTGCCCGCCGAACTGCTGGCGCAGCGCGGCGACGGCCTTCATCGCCGGCGACTCGGCCTGCCGGGAGGAGAACCGGGCGAACAGGGCCGCGGAGATGACCGGCAACGGCACCGCGTGCGCGATGGCCTCCTCGATCGTCCAACGACCCTCCCCGGAGTCGTCCACGTACCCCTCGAGCTGCTCGAGGCGCGGGTCGTCCTTGAGCGCGTCGACCAGCAGGTCGAGCAGCCAGGAGCGGACGACCGTGCCACGCGACCAGGCCTGGATCACCCCGGGTACGTCGGTGATCAGCTCGCTGGCCTCCATGAGCTCGAAGCCCTCGGCGTAGGCCTGCATCAGGCCGTACTCGATCCCGTTGTGGACCATCTTCGCGAAGTGGCCCGCGCCGACCGGACCGGCGTGCGCGAAGCCCTCCTCGCGCACACCCTCCGGACGCAGCGCGTCGAAGATCGGCATGGCGCGCGCGATGTGCTCCGGCTCGCCACCGGCCATCAGGCCGTAGCCGTTGTCCTTGCCCCAGATCCCGCCGGAGACGCCGCAGTCGATGTAGCCGATGCCGTGCGCGTCGAGCAGGGCGGCGTTGGGCTGGTCGTCGGTGTAGCGGGAGTTGCCGCCGTCGATGACCAGGTCACCGGCCTCGAGCGTGGTCGCCAGCGTGGCGACGGTGTTCCGGGTCGGCTCACCGGAGGGAACCATGACCCACACGACGCGCGGTGCGGCCAGCGCACCCGCGAGTTCGGCGAGCGAGGCCACGTCGCTGACCTCCGGGCGGGGGTCGTAGCCGACCACCTCGTGCCCGGCGGCCCGCAGCCGCTCCCGCATGTTGCCGCCCATGCGGCCGAGTCCGATCATGCCGATCTGCACGGCAGAGGCCCCCTTCACGTCCGTGCCGCCGGCATGCCCCACAGGGCACCGGTGGCCCTCGTCGATCACACCGGGGAGGAGTCTTCCCCCTCGCCGGGACGTCCGCCCGGCGGGGGTCGGCACCGGCGGGCCGACCCGGTCGGGGTCAGCCCGGCAGCCGCACCGGCATCAGCAGGTGCAGGTAGCCCGACTTCTCCGGCGACGGCGCCTCGCCCGCGTCGTCGGTGGCGGGCTTGGGCACCGGGCGGACCAGTGCGGGCCGGTTCGGTGTGGTGAACGTCAGCTGCGCGCGGTCGGTGTGCAGCGCGCCGAGCGCGTCGAGCAGGTAGCCCGGGTTGAACGCGATCGTCAGCGGGCTGCCGTCGAGCGCGCAGGGCAGCTCCTCCTCGGCGGACCCGACGTCGTCGCCGCCGGCGGCCAGCCGCAGGCCGTCCTCGCCGAACTCCATCCGGATCTGGGCGACCCGGTCCGCGACGAGCGAGACACGCTTGATCGCCTCGACCAGCAGCGCGACGTCGAGCTCGACGGCGGTGGTGTGCTCGGCCGGGATCAGCTGGCGGAAGCGCGGGAACTCGGCGTCGAGCAGCCGGCTGGTGGAGCGACGGCCGCCACCGGTGAGGCCGAGCATCCCGTCCCCGGCCGACAGCGCGATCTCCACGGTGCCGGACCCGGCAAGGGTCTTGGCGACCTCGGCGAGGGTCTTGGCCGGGATCAGCACCGCGGTCGAGATCGAGGCGTCCTCCGGGGACCACTCGAGCTCGCGGACGGCGAGCCGGAACCGGTCGGTGGCCGCGAGCGTCAGCTGCGAGCCCTCGATCTCGAGCCGGATGCCGGTCAGCATCGGCAGCGTGTCGTCCCGGCCGGACGCGACGGCGACCTGGGCGACGGCGGCAGCCAGCGCGTCGGCGGCGACCGACCCGGCGCGCTGCGGCATGTCGGGCAGCTGCGGGTAGTCCTCGACCGGCATCGTCGGGAGGCTGAACCGGGAGTTGCCGCAGTTGATCGTGGCGCGGGAGCCGTCGACGGTCAGGTCGACCGGCTTGGACGGCAGCGCGCGGGTGATGTCGGCCAGCAGCCGCCCGGAGACGAGCGTGCGGCCCGGCTCCCCGACCGTCGCGTCGAGCTCGACGCGGGCCGAGGTCTCGTAGTCGAAGCCGGAGACCGTCAGCTTCTCGCCGGACTCGCCGTCGGACTGGATGAGGACCCCGCCGAGCACGGGCACCGGCGGACGAGCCGGGAGGCTGCGCGCCACCCAGGCAGCCGCATCCGCGAGGACGTCGCGTTCGACCCGGAACTTCATCTGGAGACCTTCCCCGGTAGCGCCCGACTCCGACCACGGCGCGGGGCCGGGTCGTCGACGGGACGACGGTGCTGCGGCGGACCGGTTCGGCCTCCGGGTCCGGCCGGCCCCGTGGCCCGGAGGGGCTGCGGAGCGGAGTGGCCGGGACGGATCGGAAGCCGGGGTTCGCCGGGACGCTCACGGTAGAGCCTCGCCCCGACAGTTTCCACGCCACCCCGGTGCCCGTCGGGTGTCCCCGTCCGTGACCCCCGTCCGGGGGTCGGTCCACACAGGTGTTCTTGGGAAGAAGAGATAGAGAGAGAACAACCGCAGTAGTACTAAGTCCTGTGCACAGTGTGGATGGAGCGCATCCGTGCTGGTCAGCAGGCCGCGTCGGCTGGGGACGCGGGGGTGGGGGCACCCGTTGACAGGTCCGTGGAGCGGTGGTCCGACCGCGTCGACGCCCATCCGTCCCCGGTTCATCCCGGGTTCACCACAGAGTTGTCCACGGATCCCGGGCCATCCGTCCACGGGCCGGAGACGATCCAACCACAGAGTTGTCCCCAGATGTGGGTGAAAACGTGGTGGATCGTGGACCCTGGGTGACCGGGGGCACAGACAGTTCGGCACTCCCGCGTTGCGCGAAGAACCCACAGACGTCTCACTCGTCACAGGGTTGTCGACGCAGCGTGACCGGCGGGTGGGCGCAAGCGATCACCGGGGCGAGTGACGAAGCGCCGAGTGCCCTCTACCGGACGACGAACGGGAGGAGTGGGACCGACACGCGGGTGGCGCCACGCCGGACCCGATCGGTATCGCGTCGACCGGGCCGGGCGCCCCGGACGTCCGCGACGGCGGGGGTGCCGATCGCCCCGGGAGGGCGCCGAACGCGCCGCAGCGGCGATCTGGGGGGCTGTGGCCCCTGTGGGTTGCACGGGATCGGTCCCGGTGCGCGCGGTGACCGCCGCGAACGCGTCCTGCCAGGTCACGGCGGAGCCGGTCGGGCTGTGGAGAAGCAGTGCGACCGGTGGACAACCCGCCTCGGCGGGCCCCGGCGGAGGTCAGTGCCGAGCGCGCAGCTTGATCCGCGCGGTCAGCTCCTGCACCTGCTCGAAGGTCTTCCGCCGGAGCGAGATCTCGTTACGGATCTTCTTGTCGGCGTGCATGACGGTGGTGTGGTCCCGTCCGCCGAAGGTCTGCCCGATACGCGGCAGCGACAGGTCGGTCAGCTCGCGGCACAGGTACATGGCGATCTGACGGGCCTGGGCGAGCGCCTTCGTCTTGCCCGGCCCGGACAGCTCGTCCAGCGTGAGGCCGAAGAACTCGGCGGTGACCGCCATGATCGTCGGGGCGGTGATCTCGGAGGCCGCGGAGTCCGGGATGAGGTCGCGCAGCACGATCTCGGCGAGCTGGGTGTCGACGGCCTGCCGGTTCAGCGACGCGAACGCCGTCACCCGGATCAGCGCGCCCTCGAGCTCGCGGATGTTGCGCTCGATCCGCTCCGCGATGAACTCCAGGACCTCACCGGGGACGGCGAGCCGGTCCTGGGCGGCCTTCTTCCGCAGGATCGCGATCCGCGTCTCCAGCTCGGGCGGCTGGATGTCGGTGATCAGCCCCCACTCGAACCGCGTCCGCATCCGGTCCTCGAGGGTCTCGAGGCGCTTGGGCGGACGGTCGGAGGAGACGACGATCTGCTTGTTCGCGTTGTGGAGGGTGTTGAAGGTGTGGAAGAACTCCTCCTGCGTCCCCTCCTTGCCCTCCAGGAACTGGATGTCGTCGACCAGCAGCACGTCGACATCGCGGTAGCGGCGCTGGAAGGCGACCTTGCGGTCGTCGCGCAGGGAGTTGATGAAGTCGTTCGTGAACTCCTCGGTACTGACGTACCGGACCCGCATCCCGGGGAACAGCCGCTGGGCGTAGTGCCCGACGGCGTGCAGCAGGTGGGTCTTGCCCAGCCCGGACTCGCCCCAGATGAACAGTGGGTTGTACGCCCGCGCCGGCGCCTCGGCCACAGCGACCGCGGCGGCGTGGCTGAACCGGTTCGACGCACCGATGACGAAGGTGTCGAAGGTGTAGCGCTCGTTGAGCCGGGTCTGCGACCGCGGCGCGACCGGGTCGCCCGCCTGCGGCGCGGTGTAGGCAGGCCACGAGGTCTGCCCGTCGCGCGAGCCCGGCTCGGGGCGACCTCCGGGCTGCGGCGCCCACCCCCCGGACGACGACGGCGGCTGCTCGGCCGACCAGCCGCGGTCCGTGCCGGAGGGGCCGGCGTCGTCGCGGCGGGACCCGCCGGCGAAGCCGTTGCCGTACCCGCCGTCGACGGCGGGCTGCGGCCCGGTGTCCGGGCCCGCGCCGTCGACGTGCTCGTGCGCGACGTGCTCGGGTGCGGGACCGGCGCCGTGGTCCCCGGTGGTCACCGCAGCCGGGGCGTCGCCCGCGCGGTCGCCGGTGCCGGTGTCACGGACGCTGTCCCCGGCGGTGACGCCGCGGTGCATGCCGAACCCGGGCGGGTCGGGGACCTCGGTGCCGCCGGACGCCGCGGAGGCGTCGACGACGACCGCGAGGTTGACCGCCACGCCGAGGTGGCGGCCGAGGGCGTCGCTGATCGGTCTGCGCAGGATCCGCTCGATGGCGTCCTTCGCGAACTCGCTCGGCGCGGCGAGCAGCGCCGTGCCGTCGAGCAGGCCGAGGGGGCGGGTCAGGCGCAGGAACGCGCGCTGCTGCGGGGAGAGGGTGGGCGTACCGGACTCGGCCGACGCGCCGGAGAGATCGGCGATGACCCGGTTCCAGACCGCGCCGAGGTCGCCCGGCTGGTCGGTCATCCGCGTTTCCCCCTCCCGATCGGCCGCTGTCGGCGGTCTGCTCCCCCCGGAGCACTGGCGGTGAGCCGTCCGGACGCGCGGACTCGACCTCTGGGGCGATGTATCCCCAGAGTTGTCCACACTTGTGCGTAAAGGTACGCAGCAGGCCTCGGCCGGCGCGCATCGGGGCGTCGGTCGTCGGCCGTGTGGAGGTCTCGGTCGGGGTGCGCGAGGTCGTTGGTCCCGCGCCGGTCCCGGGCGGGGGCGGCGACGCTAGCAGCAGCCGTCGCGGCGGCCGGCCGGCGGGGTCACGGCGCCCGGTGGGGGCGGTTTGACCCCCTCGAAACGCGCTGCGTACCCTTGACGACCGGACACCTGGTCGGATGGGCGTGTCGCGCCCGTCGAACGCGACGTCCCGCATTCCTGCGGTGTGTCGTGTGGCCGGTGGCCCGCGAACCCGAGCCAGTGACCGTAGACATCTCGGCGTCGCAGGACGCCTGCGAACCGCCGACCAGGAGCCGACCGTGAGCAAGCGTACTTTCCAGCCGAACAACCGCCGCCGGGCCAAGACGCACGGCTTCCGGCTGCGCATGCGCACCCGCGCCGGCCGCGCGATCCTCGCCGCGCGCCGTCGCAAGGGGCGCGGCAACCTCTCGGCCTGACGGCCGGCGCCCCCACCGGCCCGCGCCGTGCTGCCGGCACACGCCCGGCTCACCCGCCGGCCCGAGTTCGCCTCGACGATCAGGCGCGGACGACGCGCCGGCCGGTCGAGGCTGGTGGTGCACCTCGACCTGACCCGCCCCGGCGGCGTGCCCGAGCACGCCTCGCCGAGGGCGGGTTTCGTCGTGAGCAAGGCCGTCGGCAACGCCGTGGTCCGGCACCGGGTCGCCCGGCGTCTGCGGCACCTGGTCGCGGACCGGCTGGAGGCGCTGCCCGCAGGTGCCGCGCTCGTCGTCCGTGCGTTGCCGCCCGCCGGTGACGCCTCGTCCGCCGAGCTGGCGGCCGACCTCGACTCCGCACTGCGGGCGGCGCAGCGACCGCGCCGTCCGCGCCCGGCCACGGACGACGCGCGATGAGTCCGGCACACGACGCGGCTCCGACGGGTGAGGAGGCTCCGATGGACGACGGAGGGCTCCCCGGCGCCCGTCCCGGCGTCGGCGCGCGGGCCGCGATGGCCGCGGTGCGCTGGTACCAGGTGTGGATCTCCCCGAACCTGATGCCGAGCTGCCGGTTCCACCCGAGCTGCAGCGCCTACTCGGTCGAGGCGTTCCGCGAGCACGGCTTCGTGCGCGGTCTCGGCCTCACCGTGTGGCGGTTGCTGAGGTGTGCCCCGTGGCACCCTGGCGGGTGGGACCCGGTCCCGCCGCGCCGGCGGCGCAGCGACGGGGTCCCGCGCAGCGGCACCGAACCCGATCCCGGGCCGGAGCAGACGTCCACCGACCCGCCCCGGACCGAAGGCCTCTCACGCGGTACGGACCGCTGACCCGCGGGCCCCGCCCGAGACCACGAGGAGCAACGCAGCAGTGCTGGACTTCATCTACTACCCCGTCAGCTGGATCATGTGGGTCTGGCACAAGGTCTTCGGCTTCGTCCTCGGTGACGACAACGGGTTCGCCTGGGCGCTGTCGGTCGTCTTCCTCGTCTTCACGCTGCGCGTGCTGCTCTACAAGCCGTTCGTGGTCCAGGTCCGCTCCATGCGCAAGATGCAGGAGATGGCCCCGGAGATGCAGAAGCTCCGGAAGAAGTACGCGAACGACCGCCAGAAGCTCGCCACGGAGATGCAGAAGCTCCAGCAGCAGAACGGCGCCAACCCGCTGATGGGCTGCCTGCCCATCCTGGTGCAGATCCCGGTCTTCATCGGCCTGTTCCACGTGCTCCGCGAGTTCAAGCCGGGCAAGACCGAGAACTACGTCTTCAACGCGGCGGAGAACGCCTCGTTCGTCGACTCCAGCCTGTTCGGCGCCAAGCTGGGCTCGGCCGTGTGGCCGCTGCAGAACACCGCGTCGGTCGCCGAGCTCGGCGGCAACCTCGTCTCGCAGTGGATCGTGATGATCCCGCTGATGATCGCGGCCGGCATCTTCACCCACATCACCGCGCGCCACTCGGTCGCCCGCCAGCAGGCGCAGATCGCCGCCGGCACCGTCGCGGCGAACCCGCAGGCCGAGATCATGCAGAAGCTGATGCTCTACGTGTTCCCGATCGGTGTCGTCGTCGGTGCGCCGTTCCTGCCGCTCGCGGTCCTCTTCTACTGGGTCGCCAACAACCTGTGGACCCTCGGCCAGCAGTACGTCGTCTACCGCAAGATCGACGCCGAGGAGTCGGACAAGGCCGAGAAGGCCACCGAGTCCGCGAAGGCCCGCGCCCCGCGCCCCGGCCAGAAGCCGATCCGCGACGCCCGTCGCGGCACCGCGGAGGAGGTCCGCGAGATCGCCGACGAGCCGATCGGCCCCGCCGAGGAGAAGGCCGCCGAGGCGGCGTCGCAGGCCCGCGCCACCGGGTCCGACGGTGCCTCCGCCGACACCGGCACCACCTCCGACGGGCAGCGCAACGGCGCGGCCCGCAACGGGAACGGGAACGGGAACGGCCAGAAGAAGCCCGGGGCCAAGCCGGTGCAGAAGCGCCCGGGGGCCAAGGCCCGGCGCGGCAAGCGTCGCTGACGACCCCACCGCACGACCCCTGCACGACCCCACAGGCACGACCCCACAGACCCCGGCGCGCCCCGCCGGCCCCGGCGGACCCCACCGCCGCGCGGGCCCGGACGCGACGGACCGCGAACCGTTGACGAGAGGAGTAGCGCGTGCCCACCACCGCCAAGGAGCCCGCCGAGGGTCCGGACGTGCAGGACAAGCCGTCCGGCGAGAGCCTGCTGATCCAGGAGGGCGACGTCGCAGGTGACTACCTGGAGCGCCTGCTGGACATCCTGGACTACGACGGCGACATCGACCTCGACGTCGAGGGCGGCCGCGCCATCGTCAGCATCGAGGGCGCCGAGGACGACCCCGACCTGCAGAAGCTCGTCGGTGACAAGGGCTCGGTGCTGGAGAGCCTGCAGGAGCTGGCCCGCCTCGCCGTCCAGCAGCAGCTGGGCAGCCGCAGCCGGCTGATGCTCGACATCGCGGGCTGGCGACGGCACCGCCGCGACGAGCTCACCGCACTCGGTCTGGAGACCGCCCAGGAGGTCAAGGCCAGCGGCGAGTCCGCGCGGCTGCGGCCGATGACGCCGTTCGAGCGCAAGGTCGTGCACGACGCCGTCGCCACCGTGAAGGGTGTCGTCTCCGAGAGCGAGGGCGAGGAGCCGCGTCGCCAGGTCGTGGTCCACAAGAAGTGACCACCTCCCCCATCCCGACCCCGGAGGTCGCGGAGAAGGTCTTCGGCGACCGGACCGGGCTGGCCGTCCGCTACGTCGAGCACCTCGCGACCTCCGGGATCGAGCGCGGCCTGATCGGCCCGCGCGAGCGGGACCGGTTGTGGGACCGGCACGTGCTGAACTGCGCGGTCCTCGGTGAGGTCGTGCCCGCCGACGCCCGGGTCGCCGACGTCGGCTCCGGGGCCGGGCTCCCCGGGATCCCGCTCGCCCTGGCCCGCCCGGACCTGCGGATCGTGCTGATCGAGCCGCTCGCCCGACGGGTGGAGTGGCTCGGCGAGGTGCTGACCGATCTCGGCCTGGACATCGCCGTCGAACGGGGGCGTGCCGAGGAGCGGCCCGTTCTGCGACGATGGGAGGGGGCCGACGTCGTCACCGCCCGGGCCGTCGGACCGCTGGCCCGGCTCGCGGGCATCTGCCTGCCCCTGCTGCGGCAGGGGGGTGCGATGCTGGTGCTGAAGGGGGCCTCCGCCCCGGACGAGATCGCCCGCGACGCCGCGGCGGTCCGTGCGCTCGGAGGGGGCGAGCCCCGGATCCACGAGACCGGAGCCGGTGTGGTCGATCCGCTGACCACGGTGGTCGAGATCCCGCGGACCGGCGCGCCCCGCCGCATCCCGAGGAAGGAACGGCGATGATGGGTGCCGGAGCGCCGTTTCACGTGAAACACCGACCGGGCACGAACCGTCCAGGAAGCGAGGGTCGCGCATGAGTGCCGGATGGACCCCCATCGCGGACGAGGCCGAGCGGGCCGCACGCGTCCTGCACCCCGACCGGCACGGCATGCCCCGCCCGGCCGCGCGCCGCATCATGAGCGTCGCGAACCAGAAGGGCGGGGTCGGGAAGACCACGAGCACGGTCAACCTGGCCGCGGGGCTGGCCCTGCACGGCATCCGGGTGCTGGTGATCGATCTCGACCCGCAGGGCAACGCGTCCACCGCGCTCGGCGTCGAGCACCGCACCGGCACGCCGTCGGTGTACGAGGTGATGCTCGGCGAGATCCCGCTCGAGGAAGCCGTCGCGGTCAGCACCGCGTCGCCGAACCTGCTCTGCCTGCCCGCCACGATCGACCTGGCCGGCGCCGAGATCGAGCTCGTCAGCATGGTCGCCCGGGAGTCCCGGCTGGCCCAGGCGCTCAACGACGAGACGCTGTCCCGGCTCGACGTCGACTACGTGCTCATCGACTGCCCGCCGTCGCTGGGGCTGCTGACGGTCAACGCGTTGGTCGCGGCGTCCGAGGTGCTCATCCCGATCCAGTGCGAGTACTACGCGCTGGAGGGGCTCGGGCAGCTGCTGTCCAACATCGACCTCGTCCGCTCGCACCTGAACACCTCGCTGCACGTGTCGACCATCCTGCTGACCATGTACGACGGCCGCACCAAGCTCGCCGACCAGGTGACCTCCGAGGTCCGCCAGCACTTCGGCCCGACGGCCCTGCGCACGGTCATCCCGCGCAGCGTGAAGGTCTCCGAGGCCCCCGGCTACAGCCAGACCGTGCTCGCCTACGACCCCGGCTCGCGCGGCGCGATGAGCTACATCGACGCGGCCCGTGAGATCGCCGAGCACGGGGCGAGTGGCGCCTACCGCCAGGACGGTCGCTGAGATGGCCGAGCGCAAGGGTGGGCTGGGCCGCGGCCTCGCCGCGCTCATTCCCACCGGCCCGACGGAGGCCGGTGACCGGCCCGGGGGCAACGGACCCGGTGCGCCGCTGCACCGCCCGGGCCCGGCCGTCCGACGCGACGACCACGATCCCGAGACCCCGGTCGTCGACGGCGGGGCGGAATACCGCGAGATCCCGCTGCCGCGGATCGTCCCCAACCCCAAGCAGCCGCGGACCCAGTTCGACGAGGACCAGCTCGCCGAGCTGGAGCACTCGATCCGTGAGTTCGGGCTGCTGCAGCCGATCGTCGTCCGGCGCGCCGGTGTCGACTACGAGCTGATCATGGGTGAGCGCCGGTGGCGCGCCGCCCAGCGTGCCGGGCTGGAGACCTTGCCCGCGATCGTCCGGCACACCGCCGACGACGTGATGCTCCGCGACGCGCTCCTGGAGAACATCCACCGCGTCCAGCTCAACCCTCTCGAGGAGGCGGCCGCCTACGAGCAGCTGCTCGCCGAGTTCGGCGTGACGCACTCCGAGCTCGCCGACCGGCTCGGTCGCAGCCGGCCCGTCGTCACCAACATGATCCGGCTGCTGAAGCTGCCGGTGTCGGTGCAGCGCCGGGTCGCCGCCGGGGTGCTGTCGGCCGGGCACGCGCGCGCCCTGCTCGGCCTCGAGGACGCCGGGCAGCAGGAGGACCTCGCCACCCGGATCGTCGCCGAGGGCATGTCGGTCCGCGCGACCGAGGAGGCCGTCGTGCTCGCGCGGCAGGAGGGGCCCCCACGGGAACGCCGGGCCCGTCGTCGCGGCGAGCAGCGTCCGGAGTTCGTCGAGCGTGCCGACCGGCTGGCCGACATGTTCGACACCCGGGTGAAGGTCGAGATGGGTCAGCGCAAGGGCCGCATCGTCGTCGAGTTCGGGTCGGTCGAGGATCTGGACCGGATCACCGGGCTGATGGGCATCAGCGACCGCGACTGATAGGCACACCTGTCCCCTGCCCCGACGGCCGTCGTCCCCGTGGACGGCGGCCGTCGGCGTTTCCGGGTTCCTGTTCGGACGTGAGGTATCGAGCCGTGGAGCGGATCTGAGGGCGCCCTGAGACGGTCTCTGAGATGTCGTTCGGACATCCTGCTTGTGGGGAGGCCGAGGGGGGTTTCAGGAGGCGCAGGGGGTCGCTGAGGCACGGATGATGCCCGATTCGTCCGCTGTCTGGTCATCTCGCTGTCGGCTGGGGCGAAAGGCCCGCAGTGCGACCCGATCTGTCGTACGTACGTCTACATCCGGCCGTGTCGACGGTCGCTGGAGGCGGATCGGTGCTTCACGGGGCGGCGGTGACGGGTTCGGGTGGTGCCGGGACGGGATGGTGGTCGGGGCGGCGCCTGCCGTGGGCGTGCGTGACCGGAGTGGGGTGGGGTCGCTGCTCCCGGTGGCGGTGTCGACCGTCGGTTCGGGGCGTGACCCGGACCGCGGGTGGAGCGATGCGGCAGTTTCCCGTGGAGCGGTTGTTTCACGTGGAACATCGACGGGGGCGGGGCCGTGTGTCGGTCTGCGCGGGGCCAGCGGTGGGACCTCGTGCGAGTCGTCGGCAGTGCGGTGCTCAGGACGGCGCCTCACACCACGGGCCCGTCATCGACTTCGGGCCGTGCGGTGGGCAGGCGCGACACCGACGCGTGGTCCCGCGGTCCGGGCTGTGCCTCGGAGGAAGCTTCTGGTGGGGCGTCGGCACTGCTGCGTCACCGGGTTCGTGCCGATGATCGGCGACGGTGTCGGACACGGCCGCCCTGTGTCCGTCGGCCCGGGGTGTGGTGTTCCGGGGTGGTTCTGCACTGCGCCCTCGCGCAGCTCGACCGCCGGCCTGGCGCGGGATGCGGGACTGGTCGGCGCGGTCTCGATTGCTTCTGGACCGGGTGGCGCTCAGGGGTCAGGTGACGTGAGTGGAACCGGGTGCTGTGGGACCGGGTGCTGTGGGGCTGGAGTTGAAGGGATGGGGTGGCACTGCGGGATCGAGTGGGCTGCGTGAGCGGATCCGGCTAGCCCGGGCAGTGCGGAACCTGGCGGTGCCGAACTCCGGAGGTGCCGAACCCCAGGGTGTCGACCCCCGGGGCGCCGAACCCCGGTGCCACCGAGCCGCGGGGCCACCGAGCCGCGGGGCGCTGAACCCCCCGGTGTGCCGAGCCGCGGAGCGCTGAACCGGGGAGCGCTGAGGCACGGGTCGCTGGACCCCAGGGCCGCCGAACCCAGGGCCGCCGGAACCAGGGCGCTGAACCGCGGGGACACCGAACCTACCGACACCGTGGGCGGCGACAGCGCGGGCCGCGCCGTCATGCCCGAACCCCGGCGCCACCGAACCTGGCAGCGCGGATCCCCGGCGATACAGAACCCGGCGATGTAGAACCTGGCGAGGCCGGGCCAGCCTGCGTGTGCACGGGCCCTACGGGGCGGGACGGGGTGGCGCGGTGGGAACGAGCCGGTACGCCGCCGCAGAAGCCCAGCCGCGCCCCGAGTGAGGCAGATCAGATCGACCGGCACCCGGCTCCGTGCGCGCGTGTTTCACGTGGAACACCGTGCGGACGGTCGGGTGCCCACCGGCGCCGAACCGCCCGCCCGCGGCGCGCATGCCGTCGCCCCGCGGTGCCGGCTGAGCGTGACCTCGGCGACCGCCGGACGCGCCCACGTCCCACGAGGCCGGTTCTCGGTCGTCGTCCTGCTGGAGCGGAACCGGTCGTGGTGCGCATCCGACCGGTCCTCCCCCGGCCTCGACGCGCCGGCACAGAAAGTGCAGCAGCGGTGCGAGATCGCGGTCTGCCGGTGGGCGTCGGACACCGGCACTCGGTGGTGCGCGCCGTGCGTCCCGGCGTCGCCCGAGACCCGTCCTCCTCCGGGATCGCTCGGCGGTCCTCCGGGGATGCCCGCCCGACACCGATGCGACGGCCCCTGCTGCACGCCGGCTTCGGCCGTGCCCGGGTGGGCGGGACGGATCCACCCGCTGGGCGACTCCGTCACGGTGATGCGTGCTGCCTGGCAGCTCGACGCCACCCACGGCTCCCCCGGTGAGCGCGATCGAGCCCCGCGGCGAGTGGACGACGATCCCTCCGGTGCACGGCGCGAAGGGCATCGGGCCGGTGGAGCCCCGAGCGTCGACGCGACCGTGACCGACGCCGCCGTCTTGCGGGTCCCGCTCCGGGCGACCGGTCCTGTCGCCGGCGTGCTCGGCCGATGTTCCACGGGAAACCACACGGCTGTGGTTCCACGTGGAACATCGCTCAGCCCTGTCGGGCCGCCGCGCGCTCGACGAGCGCCAGGTAGACCGTCGCGAGATCGGAACCGTCCGCGGCCACCGCGGTCGGGAGGAGCGAGGTGTCGGTCAGGCCCGGCGACACGTTCATCTCCAGGACGTGCACATGACCGTCGGCGTCGACGATCGCATCGGTGCGCGACACGTCACGCATGCCCAGCAGTCGATGTGCGGCCAGGGCAGTGTCGGCCAGCGTGTCGAGGATGTCCGACTGCAGCCGTGCCGGGCAGTGGAACGTGGCCGCACCGGGCGTGTAGCGGGACGTGTAGTCGTAGAACCCGGACTGCACCTCCACCTCCACCGTGGGCAGCGCGCGGGGTTCCTCGCGGTCGTGGACGACCGACACCGCGACCTCGGTCCCGGCGACGAACTGCTCCACGAGCACCGTCTCCGCGTAGGCGAAGCAGCTGACCATCGCGGCCGGGAGGTCCGCCGCGTTCCGGACCACCTGCACGCCGAGCGCCGAGCCGCCCTGGTCCGGCTTCAGCACCAGCGGTAGCCCCAGCCGGTCGACGATCGCGCCGAGCACACCCTGGGCGCCCAGCTCCCGGAAGGTCGAGTGCGGCAGGGCGACCCAGTCGGGCGTGGACAGGCCCGCTCGGACGAGCTCGGCCTTCACGCTCGGCTTGTCCCACGCCCGCCGGCACGCCCCGGACGGAGTCCCGACGAACGGGATGCCCAGCAGCTCCAGCACCTGCTGCACCGCGCCGTTCTCCCCCTCGCCGCCGTGCAGTGCGACGGCGACCGCGTCCGGCCGGTCGGTCGACAACCGCTCCAGCAGGCGCGCGTCGACGTCCCACTCGCGGACGTCGACACCGTTCGCGCGCAGCGCGCCCGCCAGTCGACGACCGGATCGCAGGGACACCTCACGCTCGTGGGACAGGCCTCCGGCCAGCACGGCCACCGTTCGATCGCTCACGCGGGCATTCTGCGCCATCAACGGGAACGCCCCGGACCGGGAGCCGGTCCGGGGCGTTCCACGTGAAACATCGCCGTCGTGGGACGGCGTCAGGTGGTGTCCGGCGACGGGCTCTGGGTGCCCCGGCTCAGCTCGGGGCGGACCGGCGTCCCGAAGGTCCGCACGACCTCCATCTCGGCCTCCAGGACCGCCGCGAGCCGCCGCACTCCCTCGGTGATGCGCTCGGGCGTCGGGAAGCAGAACGACAGCCGCAGCTGCCGGCTGCCGAACCCGTCGGCGTAGAAGCCGGTGCCGGACGCGTACGCGACCCGCGCGGTCACCGCGCGGGGCAGCATCGCCTTCGTGTCGACGCCCTCCGGCACGGTCAGCCACACGAAGAACCCGCCGTCGGGGACGTTCCAGGTGCAGCCCTCGGGCAGGTACGTCTCCAGCGCGGCCAACATCGCGTCGCGGCGCTCGCGGTAGTTCTCGCTGAACGTCTTGATCTGGCTGCGCCAGTCGTGGTGCGACAGGTAGCGCGACACCAGCATCTGCGTGAACGACGGCGGGCACAGCGTCGCCGACTCCGCGGCCAGCACCAGCCGGTCCCGCACCAGCGGCGGCACCAGCGCCCAGCCGACCCGCAGCCCGGACGCGAACGTCTTCGAGAACGACCCCAGGTACAGCACGTCCGGGTCGTAGGAACGCAGCGCCGGGTGCACCTCGCCGTCGAAGCCGAGCATCCCGTACGGGTTGTCCTCGACGACCATGACGCCGTAGCGGCGGCACAGCTCCAGGATCCGCGGCCTGCGCTCGTGCGCGAGCGTCACGCCGGCCGGGTTGTGGAAGTTCGGGATCGTGTAGAGGAACTTCGGGACGACGCCCTGCCGGGCCAGGGACTCCAGCGCCTCGTGCAGCAGCTCCGGGACCAGCCCGTGCTCGTCCATCGCGACGTGCACGACCCGCGCCTGGTAGGCGGCGAAGCTGCCCAGCGCGCCGACGTAGGACGGCCCCTCGGCCAGGACGACGTCACCCGGGTCGACGAAGATCCGGGTCAGCAGGTCGAGGGCCATCTGCGAGCCGACGGTGACGACGACGTCGTTCGGGTCGGCCTCGATGCCCTCCTCGCGCATGACCTCGCAGATCTGCTCGCGCAGCTGCGGGACGCCCTGGGCGGAGCCGTACTGCAGCGCGGACATGCCGTCCACGTCGACCAGCTCGGCCACCTCGCGGGCGAGGGACTGCAGGGGCAGCGCCGCCAGGTTCGGCATGCCGCCGGCCAGCGAGACGACCTCGGGGCGGCTCGCGACGGCGAACAGCGCCCGGATCTCCGACGCCGTCATCCCGGCGGTGCGGGTCGCGAAACGCTCGGTGGGGGCGAGCGGGACCACGGCCCCCTCCCCTGCCGCCGCTGCTGCCGCGGCCGCGGGACGGCGGACGTCGGGCTGCTGCGGGCGGTCGGGCAGGGTCATCGCGTGCTCCTCTGCGAAGGGAAGGACCCGCCGAGTGTAACCGCGACGGGTGATCGGCCCGCCCTTCGTCGTGACGTTCGTACCGGTGAGCACTCTCGGGGTGACGGGATCGCGGAAATCCACCTACTCTCGGGCTGCGCGGGTCACCGGACCCGGGGGTGGCCAGGGGGGACGGCCGCTCCGGCGCCGGGGTCGGGACCACGCCCCGGACGGGCCGGACCGCGCAGCAGCGCGTGCAGCGCGTGACGACGACATCCGGAGGTCGGTTTCCGTGTCCTGGCATGTTGCCGCGCTCAACCTCGACAACCTCGGCGATCTGCCGAAGCGGTGTCGGAACTGCGTCTACTGGGAGCTCTCGCCCCAGCTGGCGGAGCAGGCCGAGGGGTACGGCACGACCGACCTGGAGAAGGAGGCCTGGCTGTCCGAGGTGCTCCTCGAGTGGGGTTCCTGCGGCCGGGTCGTCTACGTCGGCGGTGCCCCGGCGGGGTACGTGCTGTTCGCGCCGCCGGCGTCGGTCCCCCGCGCCACCGAGATGCCGACCGGCCCGGTCAGCGCCGACGCCGTCCTGCTGACCACGATGCAGGTGGCTCCGGAGTTCTCCGGCGAGGGGCTGGGCCGGGCGCTCGCCCAGGCCGTCGTGAAGGACCTGACCCGGCGCGGGGTGAAGGCCGTGGAGGCGTTCGGCGACGCCCGCCCCGGCACCGAGTCCGACTGCGTCGTCCCCGCGGACTTCCTGCGCTCGGTCGGTTTCAAGACCGTCCGCCCGCACCACCGCTGGCCGCGGCTGCGGATGGAGCTGCGCTCGGGGCTGGAGTGGAAGTCCGACGTCGAGGCCGCGCTCGAACAGCTGTTCAACACGGTGACCATCCCGATGCAGAGCGCGGCGCCGCGTCCGACGGCGACACCGGCCCGTGCGGGGTCCTGCCGACTGTCGTTCACGCCACCCACAGGGACGATCTGAGGGCGCTCTGAGCGGGCCGTGAGCGGCCTGCCGGGCTCGGCCCCGAGTGGACGGGGCCGAGCCGGGTTCTGCAGGTCGTGGCGGGCCTCAGACGGCCCGGATCTCGTCCCGGGTGTACTCACGGGCCAGCACGTCGTTGAAGGTGAACGTGCCGGTGGGCTGGTCGTCCTGCCCGAGCAGGTAGAGCCGCTTGACGGCGACGAGGATGCCCTCGGCGACGACGTCACGGAAGCCGGGGTCGAGCAGCTTGCGGCGGTCCCCGAGATGCGTCAGGTACCCGACCTCGACGCGGACGGCCGGCATCCGGGTCCGGCGCACCAGCTCCCAGGTGCACGTCTGGCTACGGCAGTCGAGCATCGAGGTCCGGGTGAGCAGCTCGCGCTGGATCAGCCCGGCGAGCGCCTCGCCGACATTGGACGTGGTGCCCGACCCGTTGCCGAAGTAGTAGGTCGCCAGACCCTGCGCGTGCGGGCTGAAGCTCGCGTCGGTGTGCAGCGACACGACCAGGTCCGCGCCGACGTCGTTGGCGAACTGCGCGCGCTCGCTGTCCGGCGGGTTGCCGTTCTCCGGGCGGGAGAGCAGGGCCTCCATCCCGGTGGCCGACATGCGGCCGACGACCCGGCGGGCGAGGTCCCACATCAGGTCGGCCTCGGTGACCCCGCCGACGTCGACGCCGCGGTCGTGTCCGCCGTGGCCCGGGTCGATGACGATCCGCTTGCCACGCATCCGCGGCCCGGCACGGCGCAGCAGCTCCTGCTCACGCAGCAGGTGCGGACGACCGCCGGTGACCTTGCGGCCGAGCTGGCGCAGTGCGCGCAGCGTCTCCGGCCCGCAGACACCGTCGGGGGTCATGCCGTAGTCCCGCTGGAAGCGGATCAGGGCCTGCTCGGTCTGCTGGTCGAACAGCCCGCTCGGCCGGCCCGGGTTGTACCCGAGCTCGAGCAGGCGTTCCTGCAGGTGAGCGACGTCGTCGCCGGTGGTGGGGGTGGAGAGCGTGAACGACAGCATCCGGTCGCCCAGGCTCCATCCCGCCTCCCGCAGCGCGCGGGCGGTGTCCGGGCCGACGATGCCGTCGGTGATCAGGCCACGGCCCTGCTGGAACATGCGGACGGCGCGGTCCACGCCGTCGTCGAACATGTCCTGGGCGCGCGAGCCCGGCGGCACCGCCGGGAGCAGACCGAGCTGTCCCAGCGTCGTCCGGATCTCGCGTACGGCCGGACCGCAGTCCCCGCGCCGGAGCAGCTGCATGCACCCCTCGCTCGCAGTCGTGAGGCGCCGTGCGACGCCCGTGATGGGTCGGTTTCGCCCGGTGACCGGACGCGTGCCGGACTCATTGTGCCCTGCCCGACCCCCGGAGGAGTGCAGCGGGGCGGATACGCGCGTGTCCCGGTTGTGATCAACCGGGACACGCAGCGTGATGTCTGTGCGCTATACGGCGCACGGAGTGTGATCAGATGTGGTCGGCGAGATCGGCGAGCAGCGCCGCCTTCGGCTTCGCGCCCACGATCTGCTTCACCGGCTTGCCGCCGGAGAACAGGATCATCGTCGGGACCGACATGACCTGGTAGTCGCGAGCGACCTCCGGGTTGGCGTCGATGTCGAGCTTGGCGACGGTCAGCTTCTCGGAGTTCTCGCCGGCGATCTCGTCCAGCACCGGGGCGACCATCTTGCACGGGCCGCACCAGGTGGCCCAGAAGTCGACCAGGACGGGCTTGTCGCTCTTCAGGACGTCCTGGTCGAACGAGCTGCTGGTGACGTCGACGGTGTTGTTGCCCATGGGGTTCTCCTTCGGTCGCGGATGCGGGTCTGGTGGGTGCCGGTGGGCGGTCAGTGCGCGGCGTCGGCGACGGCGGCCGCCGGGGCGGTCTCCTCCGAGCCGTAGCTGCCACCGACCAGCTCGGAGCTGACCTCGTGGCCGGCCAGCCAGCGCTCGGCGTCGATCGCGGCCGAGCAGCCGGAGCCGGCGGCGGTGATCGCCTGGCGGTAGGTGTGGTCGACGAGGTCGCCACAGGCGAAGACGCCCGGGACGTTCGTGTAGGTGGTACGTCCGTCCACCTTCACGTACCCCTCGTCGTCGACGTCGACCTGGCCCGCGACCAGCGCGCTGCGCGGGTCGTGGCCGATCGCGACGAACATGCCGGTGACGTCGAGCGTGCTGGTCTCACCGGTCACGGTGTCGCGCAGCTGCAGCTGCTTGACCGAGCCCTCGCCGGTCACCGCGGTGACCTCGGAGTTGGTACGCCAGCGCATCTTCGGGTCGTTCTTCGCGCGCTCGTACATGATCTTCGAGGCACGGAACTCGTCGCGACGGTGGATGACCGTGACGGTCTCGGCGAAGCGGGTGAGGAAGGTGGCCTCCTCCATCGCCGAGTCGCCACCGCCGATGACGGCGATGTTCTGGTCGCGGAAGAAGAAGCCGTCGCAGGTGGCGCACGAGCTGACACCGCGGCCGAGGAGCTCCTGCTCGCCGGGGACGTGCAGGTAGCGGGGGGCGGCACCCATCGCGAGGATCACCGCACGGGCCCGGAAGGTCTCCTTCCCGACCCGCACCTCCTTGACGTCGCCGTCGAGGCGGACCTCGTCGACGTCCTGCGGGCGCAGGTCGGCGCCGAAGCGCTCCGCCTGGCCGCGCATCTGCTGCATGAGCTCGGGGCCCATGATCCCCTCGGTGAAGCCCGGGTAGTTCTCCACCTCGGTCGTGATCATCAGGGCGCCGCCGAACTGGCTGCCCTCGAACACGAGCGGGGCGAGCTGGGCCCGCGCGGCGTACACCGCGGCGGTGTAGCCGGCCGGCCCGGACCCGATGATGATCAGGTTGTGCACCGTGTCGT
This sequence comes from Pseudonocardia sp. Ae717_Ps2, assembly GCF_001932475.1. Taxonomy (NCBI): domain Bacteria; kingdom Bacillati; phylum Actinomycetota; class Actinomycetes; order Pseudonocardiales; family Pseudonocardiaceae; genus Pseudonocardia; species Pseudonocardia sp. Ae717_Ps2. The sequence goes on along the minus strand of NZ_MCIS01000001.1, from coordinate 5,832,380 downwards.
CGGTGGTCACCGGTACCGATCCCTCCTGGCGCGCCCGCGAGACGGGCGCGATGACGGGGCCTGCGGGTGCCGGCCCTGCTGGCCGGCTCCTGCGTCGTGGCTGCCGTATGGCTCGAACGCGATCCTAGACAGGGGCATTCCCGCCCGTCGGTCCCGCCGAACGTGGCCAGGGTGACGCGGGCGTCGCCGGTGCCCTGCCGGGTCAGCCGGTGGTGGTCTCGGCGAGCACCCGTGCGGAGCCCGGCCCGCAGTCCGGTGGTACGACGACGAGCCGGTAGCGGCCCCGTTCCGGTGCGCCGAGGACCAGCAGGACCGCCGGACGGCCGTCCACGGCGTGCGGGCGGGCCGCCAGGAACGGCGCGTCCGGCCGGGCGGCGCCGGCAGCGGTGAGGCAGGCGCGGACCCGGGCGGGGTCGTCGAGCGCACCGACGGGTGCCGCCGCGCCCGCGGCGGCGGACCGGAGCTCCTCCGGCGCGGTCCCGGCGACCGGGACGACCTCCGGGACCGTGGGGGCGAGCGCGGCCGCACCGGCGACGGAGACGACGACCGCCGCCGCGGCGACGGCGAGCGCCCGCCAGGGGGTGCCCCGGAGGCTGTGGGCGGCGCTGCGTCCGGCGGTCCTCAGCGGGCCGCTCCCGCCTACCGGGAGCGCGTGGGAGTGCGGTCCGGTGGCGCTCCCCGACGCCTCCGCGACGAGCCGTGCCCGCATCCGCGCCGCCACGTCGTCCGGCATCGCCACCGGGCCGAGCTCCCGGGCCACCCGGGCTCCGACCTCGACGAGGTCTTCCTCGTCGACATGACACGAAGCAGGTGCTGCGTGGTTGTCGTCGTTCTGACGATTGGCGCGGCCCTCATTGTCGTCGAACCGGTGAGAACTACTCATCCCTCGTCCTCCCGCAACACAGGGGCCAGCCGGGCCCGTGCGCGGGCCCGGCGGCTCTTCACCGTCCCGGGCGCCACGGCCAGCATCTCCGCCGCCTCCGCGACGCCGTAGCCGAGGCCGTCCACGAGCACCAGGGCCGCCCGCTGGTCCGCCGGCAGCAGGGCCAGCGCGTCGGAGACGGCGAGCCGCACCACGAGCCCGCCCGCGTGGTCCCGGGCCGCGACGACGGCCTCCAGCGTCCGCAGCCGGTCCCTCCGCCGTCCGGCCGCGCGGAGCCGGTCGACGCAGTCGTTCACGAGGATCCGGTGCAGCCACGTCCCCGTCGCCGCATCACCACGGAACCCGGGCGAGCGGAGCGCGGACAGGAACGCCTCCTGCACCGCGTCCTCGGCCTCGGCCCGGTCGCCGAGCATCCGCAGGGCCACCGACCAGAGCCGGTCGGCATACCTCCGGAACATCTCGTCCAGATCGGGCTGGGCCCGGTCCGGGATCCGGTCGACGGTCGTCACCCGCGCACGGTAGGCAGCGCGACGGAGTGCCCACGGGCGTTGCCGGGCCGGTCCGTCGCGATCGCGAACGGGTCGGCTCAGGGGGCGGTGCGGCGGAAGGTGACGTCGTCGATCTGGGTCTGGTTGTTCGGACCCAGGTTCGTGATCCACAGCAGCACGTGCTGGGTGGGGCGGCTCGGGTCGAGCTCCACCGTCGTCCGTCCCGTGGACAGGGTGACGGTGTCGAGCAGCGTCGTGTCCGCCAGCGTCGGCGCGGCGGACGGGGCCGAGCGGACCTGCACGACCGCGCCCGCGGTCGGCGAGTCGATGGTGAGCCCGGTGAGCGGTTCGGCGGCGCCGAACGAGGCCAGCACACCGATCCCGGGCTTGAGCGCCGGGAAGGGCTGGAAGTAGCGGCTCGTGCTCCACACGGTGGAGGGGTCGCCGTCGACGACGTTGCCGACGGTGCCGGCGTTGTCCGCGTCGCCGACCGGGTCGAACACCGTCGCCGACACGCCCTGCACCGCGACGCCCGTCCCCGACGTCGCGGCCGGGCCCTGCGGGGCGGGCACCTGCTGCTGCACCGGTGCGCTCGCCGCGGGCGGGATCACGACCGGCGGGGTGCCACCGCCACCGAACAACATGCCCAGCTGCACGGCCACCCACCCGAGCAGGGCCAGCACACCGACGGCGAGCACTCCGAGACCGATCCGCAGGTTGCGGCGGCGCCGGGGGTCGTTGCGGGTGTCGGGCAGCCGGTCGGAGTCCTGCCACACGTCGTCCGGCTCGGCGGGGGCGCCGTCGTGCACCGGCGGGAAGAACGCCTGGTCGGCGTCCTCCGCGACGACGTCCGCCAGCATCCGGTGCATCGCCGCGGCGGTGTGCACCCGGCTGACGCCGTCGCCCTGGCCGAGCGCTCCGCTGCACAGCGTGTCCAGCTCCAGCGGCACCCCGGGGCGCAGCTGCGACGCCGGGCGCAGCCGGCCCGCGGGCGTGCGGTCGGCGGCGACGAGCCCGGCCCGGGCGGCGTCGGACACCGACAGCGGCCAGCGCCGGGTGAGCAGGCAGTAGAGGATCCCGCCGAGCCCGCGGACGTCGTCGGCGGCGGACACCGACGGGCGGGGGAGCAGGAAGGCCAGCATGGCGCGGCCGTCCGGGGTGATCCGGACCCGCTGCGGGTGGTCGCAGCCGAGGACCAGGCCCTGCTGGTGGGCCTCGGTGGCGGCGGCCGACAGGGTCTCGACGGCCTTCGCGGCCCGCTGCGCGCGGACCGGGCCCTCGGCCACGGTCTCGGCCAGCGACCGCCCGGGCACCCACTCGGCGACGGCGGCGCCCAGGACGTCGGCCGGCAGGCCGTGCGTGCCCGGGGCCAGGACGTCGAGCAGCCGGGCACTGCCGGAGTGCTCGAAGCAGCCCGAGCGCAGGGCGCGCACGATCATCTCGCCGGCGCGGGCGGTGCCCTCGGGGTCGTCGGAACGGTCGTCTGCGGGCAGCCTGCGCAGCAGCGTGACGCCGACGGGACGGCGCAGCACGGTGTCCTCGGCGCGCCAGAACTCCGCCCCGGCGGCCGGGTCGGACCCGATCCGCTGGCGGAGCACGTAGCGCTCGGTGAGCGGCGAACCCGCCGTCGTGCTCGCGGTCTCGCGGACGGCCGGGATGCGCTCGGTGGGCCGGGCCTGGGCCGGAACGGCGGGAACGGCGGCCGTCGGCTGTTCGTCCGCGGGCGCCCCGGCGGTCCCGGGCGCGTCGGCGGTCGCCGCGGCGTCGACGGGGTCGAGCGACGGGTGCGGACGAGGTGCCACGTCGTCCTCGACGGGGTGGGGGCCGGTCCGGGCAGTGCGCTCGCCGATCTGCCCGCTCAACGGCCTCGCCCTCCCCTGGCGCTCGGTGTCGTGTCCGGCGTCAGCCTACGGCACTCGGTCGGATGCGGACGAGCCGAGAACACGCCCCCGGACCCGTCTCCCCTGTCTTCGGCGGCGGGTGCCGATCGGTTTGCCCACCCATCCTCGCGATTCGCCCGGAAGCAGGGGTGATGCGACGAGCGGTCAATACCGTACGGCGAACGACGTCGGTGTTCCTTGTCTCCCCCGATCCCTCCCCCGATGTCTCCCCGACGTCCGTCCCGGGCTCAGGAGCGGTGGGCGCGTCCGGACGGCGCAGGCCCCGGTGGCACGGGGGCGTCGGGGGGCGGGCCCGGTCCGGGGCCGGGTCCCGGGCCACCGGACGGACCGGGTGCGGCGGCCGGACGCAGCCTGCGCAGCACCCGTCGGACCACCAGGACCACGAGGACGCCGCCCGCGATCGCGGTCAGCCAGACGGTGACCGTCCCGTAGACGGTCGACCGGACCCGCAGCCGGGTGTCCGGCCCGAGCGCGACGCCGTCCGGGGTGAGCAGACCGGCGTCCACGCTGAACACCCCGGAGCGGGTGACCTGGGCGCTGACCCGCACCTGGACGCGGCCGCGCGGCGGTACCGCCTGCACCTCGATCGGGGCGACCCGCAGACCGGTGGTGCTCGACAGCACCACCCGCACGTTCATCGTCACCGGCAGCCCGTTGGCGACGGTGATCAGCAGCGGTGCGTCGCTGGTCCCGAGCGAGTACGGGCTGGGCGGCTCGACCACCCGCACCGAGGCACGGATCTGGGCCACCCGGTCGGCGACGACGGTCTGCTCCTGCTCGGCGCGCGCCGGGTCGCCCCGCCACCACGACGACACCGCCCGCAGGGTGCCGGTCACCAGCGGGTCGAACACGTCGGCGGGGCTCGCCCCGACCCCGGTGCGGGCCTCGGCCGCGGCGCGCAGCGCCTCGATCGTCCTGACCTGGTCGGCCACCCCGGACACGACGCTCCCCGGGATCTCCGCGCCGCCGGCCTGCGGTGGGTAGAACAGCTGTGTCCCGCCGGTCCGGATCTCGCCCCCGGTGAGGGTGGGCAGGCCGGTCGGGGCGATCCGGCCGTCCTCGATCAGCGAGGTCAGGGCGGTCAGCACTCCGGCGGCGGCCGGTCCGTCCGCGGCCCAGCGGTGCGGCGGCGCGACGACCAGCGGCCCGTCGGCCTCCCCGGCGCGCAGCGCGAGCGCCCCGGCGAGGTCCTGGCCGGCGAGCCCGCCCGCGGCCCCCTGCTGCACCTCGACACCGGCGGGTCCGGTCGCGGCCTCGGTGAGCAGCGGGTCGGTGAGCAGCGCGGACTCGTCGCCGTCCCGGCCGGCGCCGCCGGAGCCGCCCACCCTCACCCGGCCCGACGCCGTCGCGCCGGTGACCCCGTCGGCGGTGAGCAGCAGCCGGGTCCCACCGCCGAGCGCGTCCAGCGTCGCCTCGTCGACGACGCCGTCGACGGGCCACACGACGCCGTCGAGGACCGTGGTCCCGAGCTCGGCGGACAGGGTCCGGCGGCCGCTGTCCAGCGCGGTCCGGGCGAGGTCGGCCTGACCGCCGCGGACCAGGGCGACCAGGTCGGCGTCCGACGGCGGCAGGGCGATCACGCAGGTCCCGCGCGCGGCCGCGGTCAGCGCCGCGAGCCACTGGCCCGCCGCCTCCGCGCCGCGCCCCGGCTCGGACTCGTCGGGGCCGGTGACGACGTCGTAGCCGTCGCGCATGGCCGCCGCGGTGGCGACGAGCTCGGGGTCGATCGCCAGGCAGAGCGCGGACCGGGTCGGGGACCCGGCGGGCGCCGCGGAGCCCAGCGCCTCGACCAGGCCGCGCAGCCGCCCGCCCTCGGCGAAGGAGACCGCGAGGTCGTCGTCGGTCAGCAGCGGCGGTTCGCCGGGCAGCGGCGGGACCCGGCGCGGGGGGTCGGTGATCGGGTACAGCATCGTCACCGGCGCGGCGGCCCCCGGCGCCGGCGGCGACGCGGCCCCCGGGAGCGACGACACCGGCAGCAACGTGCGGACCCCGGCCAGCCGCGACGGCGCGCCGTCGACGGTCCCGTTGAGGTTCACCAGCAGCGGGTAGGTGCCCGGGCCGGGCAGCGCCAGCGTCGACTGCGGGGGCCCGGTGAGCGGGACGGCGTAGCGGAACGGGACCGACGCACCCGACGGGAGCGGGCCGAGGTCGGCGAACAGCGGCGTCGCGTCGTCGACCGCGGCCTCCCCGGCCAGCGCGGTCCGCAGCGCCGCCTCACCGGTGAGCGCCGGCCCGCGCTGCACCCGGACGGACAGGTCGTCGACGGTCCCCGGGCCGGTGTTGGTGACGGTGCCGGTGACGACGAGCTCGCCCGGCCCCGCCGACGTCACCACCCGCGGGGTCATCGTGGCGACGTCGAGCCGGACCGGGGCGGCGGGCTGCTGGGCCGGTTGCCGCAGCGGTTGCTGCACCGGACTGTCCCGGGCGGCCGCCTGCGGGGCGCCCGCCGGGAACGCCGCGGGGAGGAACAGCGCCACCACCGCGGTGAGCACGATCGCGACCAGGGCCGCGACCCGGCTCACGCCGTCTCCTCCAGCAGGTCGGCCGCATGCCGGATCAGCCGGCGCTCGTCGGCGTAGGCGAGACGGCCCTCGAGCTCGTCGAGCGGAACCCAGGCCACCTCGGAGACCTCGACGTCCTCGTCGCAGAGCTCGCCGCCGAGGGCGCGCATCAGGTAGTGGTGGACCGTCTTGTGGACGCGCCGGTCCTCGGCGACGAACCAGAAGTCGATGGTGCCCAGGGGAGCCAGCACCTCACCGATGATGCCGGTCTCCTCCTGCACCTCGCGCACCGCGGCCTGCTCCGCGGTCTCACCGGCCTCGATGTGGCCCTTGGGCAGCGACCACAGCAACCGGCCCCGGCGGTCCAGCCGGCCGATCAGCGCGGCGGCGCCGGTCTCGGGGTGCACGACGAGCCCACCGGCGGACGTCTCGTCCACCGTGCGCAGCCGGCGACGACCGTCCGGGGACCGGTCGGAGCGCCCGGCACGGCCGGCGCGTGCGCTCCGGCTCTCACGGCCGGGTTCCGCGCCGCGCCCTGCCGAGGAGCGGCCGCGGGAGGGGGACATGTGGCGATGGTAACGAGGAGGTGGCCCGAAGGGGGGTCGACGAGCCGCCCGCGGCCGCGGCGTCACCCGGTCGCCCCGTCGTCGATCACCGGTCGGACGGTGCGGGACGACCGGAGGACCCGTGCCCGGCGGCCGGGCGCGTTGCCTAGACTGGCCCGTCGTGTCCTCGTCGTCCCCGTCCTCCACCGCCCGACAGGTGACCCGGCCCCCGGCCGGATCCGCCCCGGACCCGGACGAGCTGCAGCGAGCACAGGAGAACGCCGTGGTCGCACTGCTCGACGTCCCGGCCGTCGTCGACGAGCTGGCCGCCCGGTTCGCCGCCCGCGGGCACCTGCTCTACCTCGTCGGCGGCAGCGTCCGCGACGCGGTGCTGCGCGGCACCGGCGCGTCGACCCGGGACTCCGGCGACCTCGACTTCACCACCGACGCCCGCCCCGAGCAGATCCTCGCGATCGTCCGCGGCTGGGCCGAGGCGGTCTGGGACACCGGGATCGCGTTCGGGACCGTCGGACTGCGTCGCGACGGGCAGACCCTCGAGGTGACGACCTTCCGCGCCGACACCTACGACGGCACCTCCCGCAACCCCGAGGTCCGCTTCGGCGACACCGTCGAGGGCGACCTCGTGCGCCGCGACTTCACGGTCAACGCCATGGCGGTCGAGCTGACCGGGCCGCAGCGCCGCTTCGTCGACCCGCACGGCGGGTTCGCCGCGCTCGCCCAGGGGGTCCTGGACACCCCGGACACCCCGGAGCGCTCCTTCTCCGACGACCCGCTGCGGATGCTGCGCGCCGCCCGGTTCGTCTCCCAGCTCGGCTTCTCCCCCGCCGCGCGGGTCACCACCGCGATGACGGCGATGGCCGACGAGCTGACCCGGATCACCGCCGAGCGGGTGCAGGCCGAGTTCACCAAGCTGATGCTCGGCGAGCACCCCCGGCGGGGTCTGGAGCTGCTCTGCGACACCGGTCTGGCCCGGCACGTCGTCCCCGAGGTCCCGGCGATGCAGCTGGAGACCGACGAGCACATGCAGCACAAGGACGTCTACACCCACTCGCTCGTCGTGATGGAGCAGGCGATCGAGCGCGAGACCGACGGGCCGGACCTCACGCTGCGCCTGGCCGCGCTGCTGCACGACATCGGCAAGCCGGCGACCCGGCGCAAGGAGCCGGACGGGCGGGTCTCGTTCCACCACCACGAGGTGGTGGGGGCGAAGATGGCCCGCAAGCGACTGCGGGCGCTCAGGTACCCGAAGGCCCTGGTCGACGACGTGTGTCAGCTCGTCTACCTGCACCTGCGGTTCCACGGCTACGGCAAGGGCGAGTGGACCGACTCGGCCGTGCGCCGCTACGTCGCCGACGCCGGGCCGCTGCTGGAGCGGCTGCACCAGCTGGTCCGCTCGGACTGCACGACGCGGAACCGGCGCCGGGCCGCGGCCCTGCAGCGCAACTACGACGGCCTGGAGAACCGGATCGCCGAGCTGCGCAAGCAGGAGGAGCTCGACGCGATCCGCCCCGACCTGGACGGCAACCGGATCATGGAGCTGCTGGGCATCCCGCCGGGGCCGGCGGTCGGGAAGGCCTACCGGCACATGCTGGCGCGGCGGATGGAGCAGGGCCCGATGGACGCCGAGCAGGCCGAGGCCGCGCTGCGGGCCTGGGCGGCCGAGAACCTCTGACCCGGACGTACGTCCTGTACGGACGTACACATCGGTGGACGTACGTCCTACACGAACGTATGAACTATCATGTCTGGAGTACGACGCTACGGCGAACGGGTGGCAGAACCGCGTCCGCGTCTTAGGTGCGAACATGGACCTGTGCGGGAACACCGCGCCACGCGAGGCGCCGCTCTTCCCCCGGTCACGCCGGGGAGTCTGCTCGTCGCCGCCCCCGGTCTGGGCGACCCGAACTTCTCCCGGACGGTCGTCTACATGATCGAGCACCGTCCGCAGGGCAGCCTCGGGGTCGTGCTCAACCGGCCGGGCCAGGCCGCCGTGCGGGACGTGCTCCCGCGCTGGGCCGGGCTCACCAGCGACCCCGGGACCATGTTCGTCGGCGGGCCGGTGGAGGCCCGCACCGCGCTCTGCCTGGCCGCCCTTCGGACCGGGGAGACCGGCAGCGGGATCGGCGGGCTGATGCCGGTCCGGCCGCCGGTGCAGCTGGTCGACCTCGACTCCGACCCGGCCCCGCTCGCGCGGCGGCTGCGCGGCCTGCGGATCTTCGCCGGCTACTCCGGCTGGGACGCGGGTCAGTTGGGTGGCGAGATCGCCCGGGGTGACTGGTACGTCGTCCCCGGCCTGCCCGACGACCTGCTGACCACCGTCTACGACCAGCTGTGGGAACGGGTGCTGCGCCGTCAGGGCGTCCCGCTGGCGCTGCTCGCCACGTTCCCGCGGGATCCGGCCTGGAACTGACGCGGCCGACCGCGTCGCGGTGCACGTGGCGCCGTTCGAGCGGATCACCCTCGACGGGGAGACGGTTCGCCCGCAGCCCGGCGGGTTCTACGGGGGCCGGGTCACCGACGAGCTCGTCGGCCCGTTCACCGGCGGGCCGGGTTTCCGCGGCCGGTGGGCCCGGTCAGGCCTCGTGGGACAGGCCGGTGCGGGCCCCGGGCTCGGAGCCCGGCTCGGTGCCGGTCGCGTCGCGGCAGCCGGCCACCAGGTCGCAGCCGGCGCAGACCCCGCCGCAGCTCGGGGCCGCGGCCTGCGCGGCGATCGCCGCGGCGGCGGCCCGCGCCCCGACCGCGCCACCGAGTCCGGCGAGCACGACCGTCCCGACCAGCGCGATCGCGCCGAGCACCCACGGGGCGGCGCCGGGGCGGTCCAGGGCCAGCAGCACCGTCCCGCCGACCAGGGCGATCACCCCGGCGGCCCCGACCGGCGGCGCGGCCACCCGGTTGGCGACCGCGAACGCGTCGGCGGTCCGCAGGCTGTCCGCGGTGCGGACACCGACGAAGCGGTTGCGCGGCAGCCGGCCGGTCGCTCCCAGCACGGCGAGGACGACGAGGACCACCCCGGCCAGCAGGAGCAGGGCGGCGAGGAGCAGGCGGAGCGTCGTGGGCACGTGACCAGGGTAGAACCCGGAGGAACGGGGGCGCCCGCCCCGGCTACCCTGGTCACATGTGCACGGCCCGCCGACTTCCCGGCGCGGCGTCGTAGCCACAACACGGCGCCGCGACGGCCCCTCCTGCGTGATGCGCACGAGGGGCCGCGACGTGTTCCGGGCCCCGAGTCGGGCCGTCACGACAGGCATCCCCGAGGTGAGACGGACATGAGCACCGAGACCACGACCGCGTCCGAGCAGCGTGCGGACCGACCGGCGTACCGCTACGACGCCGAGATGGCCGCCCGCATCGAGCGGAAGTGGCAGGACTTCTGGGAGACCGAGCAGACCTTCCACGCCCCCGACCCGGGGCAGCCCGGCTCGGAGAAGCCGAAGGTCTACCTGATGGACATGTTCCCCTACCCCTCCGGGGCGGGGTTGCACGTCGGGCACCCGCTGGGCTTCATCGGCACCGACGTGCTGGGCCGCTACCTGCGGATGAACGGCCACAACGTGCTGCACCCGATGGGCTTCGACGCCTTCGGGCTGCCCGCCGAGCAGTACGCCGTGCAGACCGGGACGCACCCGCGGACGACGACCGAGACCAACATCGCCCGCTACCGGCAGCAGCTGCGCCAGCTGGGCCTGGGCCACGACCCGCGCCGCTCGGTGTCCACCACCGACGTCGAGTTCTACCGCTGGACCCAGTGGATCTTCCGCGAGATCTTCGAGTCCTGGTACGACACCGACGCCGACCGCGCCCGCCCGATCTCCGAGCTGCGTGCCGAGTTCGAGGCCGGTACCCGCCCGACCCCGGACGGCCGTCCGTGGGCCGAGCTGTCCGAGGGCGAGCGGCGCGCGGCGATCGACGGCCACCGGCTGGCCTACATCTCCGAGGCCCCGGTCAACTGGTGCCCCGGCCTGGGCACCGTGCTGGCGAACGAGGAGGTCACCCCCGACGGCCGCTCCGAGCGTGGCAACTTCCCCGTCTTCCGCCGCAACCTGAAGCAGTGGATGATGCGGATCACCGCCTACGCCGACCGGCTGGCCGACGACCTCGACCGGGTCGACTGGCCGGAGTCGGTCAAGGCGATGCAGCGCAACTGGATCGGCCGCTCCGAGGGGGCCCGCGTCCGGTTCCCCGTGGTCGGTTCCGACGACGCCGTCGAGGTCTTCACGACCCGCCCGGACACCCTGTTCGGCGCCACCTACATGGTGCTGGCGCCCGAGCACCCGCTGGTGTCCTCGCTGGTCCCGGCGCAGTGGCCGGACGGCACCGATCCCCGCTGGACCGGTGGCGCCGCGACGCCCGCCGAGGCCGTCGCCGCGTACCGCGCCGAGGCCGCGCGCAAGTCGGAGCTGGACCGGCAGGAGAACAAGGACAAGACCGGTGTGTTCACCGGCGCGTACGCCACCAACCCGGTGAACGGCGCGGCCGTCCCGGTGTTCGTCGCCGACTACGTGCTGATGGGCTACGGCACCGGCGCGATCATGGCGGTGCCCGCCGAGGACACCCGCGACTGGGACTTCGCCGCCGCGTTCGGGCTGCCGCACGTGCGCACGGTGGCGCCGCCGTCGGATTGGGACGGTGGCGCCTACACCGGCGACGGCCCGACCATCAACTCCGCGAACGACGAGATCAGCCTGAACGGGCTGGGCGTCGACGAGGCCAAGCGCACGATCATCGACTGGCTGGCCGCGAAGGGGGCGGGCGAGGGCGTCGTGCAGTACAAGCTGCGCGACTGGCTGTTCTCCCGGCAGCGCTACTGGGGCGAGCCGTTCCCGGTCGTCTGGGACGAGCACGGTCCGATCGCGCTGCCCGAGGACCAGCTGCCCGTCGTCCTGCCCGACGTCGACGACTACTCGCCCAAGACCTATGCCCCGGACGACGCGAACTCCGAGCCGGAGCCGCCGCTGTCCCGGGCGCACGAGTGGGTGGCCGTCGAGCTGGACCTGGGCGACGGCCCGAAGCAGTACCGCCGCGAGACGAACACGATGCCGCAGTGGGCCGGGTCGTGCTGGTACTACCTGCGCTACCTGGACCCGGAGAACACCGAGCGGTTCGTCTCCGCCGAGGCCGAGAAGTACTGGATCGGCAAGGACACGGCGCGGTCGGTCGCCGACCCGGGCGGCGTCGACCTGTACGTCGGCGGGGTCGAGCACGCCGTGCTGCACCTGCTGTACTCGCGGTTCTGGCACAAGGTCCTGTTCGACCTGGGCCACGTGAGCAGCGAGGAGCCGTTCCGGAAGCTGTTCAACCAGGGCTACATCCAGGCCTGGGCCTACACCGACGCCCGCGGCACCTACGTGCCGGCCGAGGAGGTCGTCGAGGTCGTGGGGGCGGACGGCACCGCCGGTTTCACGTGGAACGGGCAGCCCGTCACCCGGGAGTACGGGAAGATGGGCAAGTCGCTGAAGAACGTCGTGACGCCCGACGACATGTGCGACCGCTACGGCGCGGACACCTTCCGGCTGTACGAGATGTACACCGGTCCGATGGACGCCTCCCGCCCGTGGTCGACGCGCGACGTCGTCGGCCCGCAGCGGTTCCTGCAGCGGGTGTGGCGCAACCTGGTCGACGAGACGACCGGTGAGGTCACCGTCGTCGACACGGCGCCGTCGGAGGAGATCCTGCGGTCCGTGCACAAGGCGATCGCCGGCGTCCGCGCCGACTACCCCGCGCTGCACTACAACACCGCCGCCGCGAAGCTGATCGAGCTGAACAACGCCCTGACCAAGCGGGGCACGCCGGTCGAGCGCGAGGTCGCGGAGGCGCTGGTGCTGATGCTGGCACCGCTGGCCCCGCACATCGCCGAGGAGCTGTGGCAGAAGCTGGGCCACGACGACACGCTGGCCTACGCGCCGTTCCCGGTCGCCGACGAGCGCTACCTGGTCGCGGACACCGTCGAGTACCCGATCCAGGTCAACGGCAAGGTCCGTTCCCGGGTCGTCGTCGCCGCCGACGCCGGCCAGGACGACATCCGGGCGGCCGCGCTGGCCGACGAGAAGGTCGTCGCCGCGCTGGACGGGGCCGAGCCGAAGAAGGTCATCGTCGTCCCGGGGCGCCTGGTCAACGTCGTCCGGTAGGGAACGCGGGCGACCTCCTGCCCGTTGAGGCGGGCAGGAGGTCCGTCATGAGCACAGTCCTGACCCTGATCGTGGTGCTGGCCGTCGTCGCGGCCGTCGTCTGGCTGGTGCGGCGGCACAACGCGGACTCCGCCGCCGCCCTGGCCGACGCCCAGGCCGAGTCCCGGCGCTGGGTGGAACGGCTCGGCGGCCAGGTCCTGGCCCTGACCGGGACCGACGAGGCGAGCCGTCAGGCGCTCGCCGACGCGGCCGAGCGCTACACCGCGGCCGGCTCGCAGATGGAGCAGGCGCGGACCCCCGCCCAGTGCCGGCAGGTCACCGAGACCGCCTACGAGGGCCTCTACTACGTCCGTGCAGCACGCACAGCGATGGGCATGGACCCCGGACCCGAGCTGCCGCCGTTGCCCGGCCAGTCCCGCGCCGGTGAGGTCACCGAGGACCGCGAGGTCGAGGTGGAGGGACGCAGCCTGGGCGCGTCGCCGCGACCGACCGACCGCAACAGCCACTACTACCCCGGCGGGACCGTCGCCGGGCGCCCGGTGCCGCGCGGCTGGTACTCCGAGCCCTGGTGGAAGCCCGCACTCGTCGCCGGGGCCTGGGGCGTCGGCTCGGCGCTGCTGTTCACCTCGCTGTTCAGCGGGATGGCCGGCGCCGACCAGGCCGCCTACGCCGACGGGTTCGCCGACGGCGCCGCCCTCGACGACCCGGGCTTCGACGGCGGGGTCGACGAAGCCGACCCGGGCTCCGACGGTGGCTTCGACGGCGGGGGCCTGTTCGACAACGACTCCGACTTCGGCGGGGACTTCTTCTGACCCGCGTGATGCCGGCCGCTGCTGCGGACGGTCAGGCCCGGGACCCGCGCCTGACCGGCTTCTCCGGCCGCCGGGTCGCCCCGTTCTCCGGTGCCGGGGGCGTGGACAGGGCAGGCTCGGCGAGCCAGGCCTCCACGGCGTCGAGGACGAACGCGGCGTCGTCGAGAGCGGCGCGCGCCTCGGCGGCGGGGGCGGTCGCGTCGGAGTGGTCGGCCAGCGCCCGCCGGTTGTAGAGCGACCGCAGCAGCCGACCGGCGCGCGGGTCCAGCGACCGTTCCCGCACGACCCGGCGCACGAACGCGCTGACCACCTCGGAGTGCTCGGCGCGGGTCTCCCCCAGCACCAGCAGCGCGATCTCGGCGGCCCGGAACGCGGCGTGGAACGCGCGGGAGACCGCGGCGTCGCCGAAGCCGTTCTCCGCCAGCACCCGGGCCCCGCCCAGCTCGACCCGGGCCCGGGCGAGCCCGCCGTGCACCCGCCGGGTCACCGGACCCGCACCGCCTCGGCGCGGGCCCGCACGACCGTCGGGTCGGCGGCACGGACGAGCTCGCCCTGCCCGACCGGCAGCACGCTGATCGTCAGCCCGGTCCGCCGGGTGTGCTGCCACAGCACGTCGTCCATCGCGCGGACCTCCTCCCAGGGCAGGATCGGGACCCCGTCGTCGTCGAGCACCACGAGCAGGTCGATCGCGGACTCGACCGAGCCCTCCCCGCTGGCCCAGGACCCGAACAGCAGCACCTGGCGCAGCCGGGGGCCGTAGAGCAGGGCCAGGTCGTCGGCGACGGCGGCGGGCACGTCGTCGTTGGACGGGTCCGGATCGGGGTGGCGGGCCTTGATCCGCTCGCCGTCCTCGGCACCGATCAGGCCGGCTGCGACCAGCCAGTCCGCCGCCCGGCGCCGGGCACGGGCGTCGCGGAAGCGGTACCACTGGTCACGGACCTCGGGGAACTCGAACAGCGTGTTCTTGAACCGGCGGAACGCGCCCCGGCCGTCGATCGCGCGGTCCAGCAGCGCCGCGGCCCGGCGGTGCTGCACGCCCGCGGTGAAGTCGGACATGTCCCGATAGGACTCCCGGCTGGTCACCGGCCGGATCTCCACCCAGTCCGGATCGGGCCGGGTGCCGCCGGACACGCCGTGCACCTCGGCGTCGGCCGGGTCGAGGTACCAGGTGACCTCCGGCGTGCGGTCCTCGAGCGCGTCCGCGAGCGCGGACAGATCGAGGCGGGCGGGGTCGAGCACGGGGGCGACTCTATGCCCGGTCCGGGGCGCGTGGCAGCCGTCGCGGGGCCTCGGTCCTCGCGTCGGTCCTCGTCGTCAGTCCTTGTCGTCCTCGTCGTCGTCCTCGTCGTCGTCGTCATCGGAGCCGAAGAAGAACTGTGCGACGAGGACCGCGGCCCAGATCCCCATCGGCACCATCGGCCAGAAGAACGGGGGTCCTTCCCCGTCGGAGACCGACGAGATCGCGGTCACCACCCAGATGCCGGTCAGGATGACCGCGGTGCCGGCCCACGACCGCCACTCGGTGAGGTGCTCACGCCTCGCCTCGGCCTTCTCCACCTCCGCGGTCTCGGCGCGCACCGACGGCAGGGCCGTGCGCTCCACCGCGGGCAGGTCGGCGACCAGCCGGTCGAGATCCGCGCGGACGGTCGCCGCGTAGGCCTGCTGCAACCGCTCGTCGTACTCGGTCAGGGACAGCCGGCCTTCGTCGTGCGCCAGCGTCAGCCGTTCCGCGACCTCATTCCGTTCGGCGTCCGACACCCGCAGCACGGACCGCTCGTCGTCCCTGGACTCCCCCATGCCCGTCGAGCGTAGTGACCGAGCCGGTCACCGGGGTCGGTCGTTCGGAGGATCCCCGACCCCGGGACCCGGCCGGACGGGTGGCGACGGCGACGCCGACCAGGCAGAGGAGGCCGCCGGCGAGCGCGGCCGGTGCGGGCACCTCCCCGAGCAGCGCCCAGGACAGTCCGACCACCAGCGGCGGGATCGCGTACGTGGTCGCGGCCAGCTTGCCCGCTGTGGTGCGGGTGAGGGCGTACCCCCAGGTCAGGAACGCGACGCCGGTCGGGAACACCCCCAGGTAGACGACGCCGGCGACGGCCGTCGCCGGTGCGGTGGCGAGCTCGGCGACCAGCGACGGCAGGAACGGCAGCAGCGCGACGGCACCGGCGACCGCGCCGGTCCAGGTCATCGTCAGGGCGTCCACCCGGGGCAGCAGCCGCTTCTGCGCGACGGCCGCACCCGCGTAGACCAGCGCGGCGAGCAGCCCCAGCAGCACCCCGGACAGGTCGACGCCCCCGGCGGAGGAGGCGGCCGCGATCAGCACCACCCCGGCGAACGCGACGCCCATCCCGGCCAGCAGCCGCGCGGGGAAGCCCTCCCCGAGCAGCAGCCCGGCCAGGACGGCGACGACCACCGGCGCCACGTTCACCAGCAGCGCGGTGGTGCCGGCGTCGAGGTGCCGCTCGGCCGCGTTCAGCGCGAGGTTGTAGACGCCGAACCAGGCCGCACCCCAGATTGCCACCGCGGCCAGCAGGCGTCCGCGGGGCAGCGGTGGGCCGGAGGTGCGTCTCCGGGCGCGGACGACGCTCAGGATCGCGGTCAGGGTCAGGGCCCCGAGCAGCATCCGCCCCAGGGCCAGCGCACCCGGGGACAGGTCGTGACCGACGGCGCGGATGGCCACGAACGCCGACGCCCACAGCACGACGGTGGTGGCCGCGGCGGCGAGCGGCAGCAGGCGGGACCGGGTCGCGGGGCTCACAGGGTGGGCCGGCGGGTGTCGTAGCCGGTGCGGACGGGCAACCGTCGCGGTCGGTCCCGGAACGACCGGTACAGCGCGGCGAGGACGGCGGGCGTGGTGAGGGCGAGCAGCCCCAGGTGCGCGGTGGTCATGAGGACATCGTCGGACCGCCCACGGTTCAGCACCAGCGACATGTTCTGTTCTTGGATTCAGTTCTGCTGTACGGTCGGGTGGTGCTCGACACCCATCGCCTGATGATCTTCCGGTCGGTCGTGGCCGGTGGGTCGGTGCAGTCCGCCGCCGCCAACCTGGGGTACACGCCGTCGGCGGTGAGCCAGCACGTCACCGCGCTCGCCCGCGAGACCGGTCTGGTGCTGTTCGAGCGGGTGGGCCGCGGGCTGCGGCCGACCGCGGCCGGGCTGCTGCTGGCCGAACAGGCCGACGCGGTGCTGGCCCGGCTCGGGGAGGCCCAGGTGCTCGTCGAGGACCTGCGCACCGGGCGCACCGGGTCGCTGTCCGTGGCCTACTTCGCCTCCGTCGGGTCCGCCTGGATGCCGCGGGTCGTGCGCAGGCTGACCGGTGGCTTCCCGGGCGTCCGACTCGACCTGGCCCTGCGCGAGTGGCTGCCCGACGACCCGGCCGACCGCTCGGACCTGCAGATCGCCGTCGAGCGACCGGATTACGAGGCCTGGCCCGGGTTCTCGGTACACCACCTGCTCGACGACCCCTACGTCGTGGTGCTGCCCGACGATCACCCGCTGGCCGGGGCGGAGCAGGTCGACCTGACAGACCTGGCCGGGCAGCGATGGGTGGACAACGACTTCGCCCGCGGGTGGTGCCGGCGCAACCTGGTCGAGGCCTGCGCCGCCGCCGGGTTCCGCCCGCCGTTCCACGTCGAGGCCCACGACTACCGCACGGCGCTGGCCTTCGTCGCCGCCGGCATCGGAGTCACCGTGCTCCCCCGGCTCGGGGCCGTCGACCTGCCGGCCGGGACCTGCGCGGTGCCGGTCGTGCGCCCCACGCCGGTGCGGACGATCCTCGCGGTGGTCCGGGACGCCGCCGCTGCCGCGCCACCGCTGCTGGCGGCGCTCGACGAGCTGCGCGCGCAGTCCGCCCTCAGCCCTGCGGGCGCACCATGATCTCGGTGAGGTGGGCGTCGCGGGTCGCGGTCAGCGCGGCCAGGATCGCGGCGCCGACCGACTCGGGGCGCAGGAACTTCGAGCCGTCGTACCCGCCGTCCGCCGTCCCGGCTGCGGCCGCCTCCTGGGCCACGACCCGCTCCTGCATCGCGGTGTCCACCCGGCCCGGGTGCACGGAGGTGACCCGGATGCCGTTGCCGGCCTCCTCGGCGCGCAGCGCCTCGCCGAAGGCGCGCAGCGCGAACTTGCTGGCCGCGTAGGAACCCCAGCCCGGGCGGGCGGTGAGCCCGGCGCCGGAGTTGACGAGCACGACGTCGGCCCCGGTGTCCGTCCCGGCCGCGCGCAGCGCGGGCAGCAGCAGCCGGGTCGTCTCGGCGACCGCGACGACGTTGACGTCGAACTGGTGGCGCCAGGTCTGCGCGGTGGTCTCCTGGACGGTGCCCAGCTCCCCGACCCCGGCCGAGTGGACCAGCGCGTCGAGCCGGTCGATGCCGTCGAGGGCGGTGGCCAGCGCGTCGTCGTCGGTGAGCTCGACGGCCATGGTGCGGACCGCGACCGGGCCCGCCTCGGTCAGCTCATCGGCGAGGGCCTCCAGCCGCTTCTCGTCCCGGCCGCCGAGGACCAGGTCGTAGCGCGGCGCGAGCAGCCGGGCGGTGGCGGCGCCGATGCCCTGGGAGGCACCGGTGATCAGGGCGAGCGGGCGGCGGGGAGCGGTCACCCGGTGAACCTACGACGACCGGCCCCGTCCTGCGCGCGGACGGGGCCGGTCGTACCGGGGAGCGGGTGCGTTCAGAGCTGAGCTTCGTTCCGCACGCTTCTCTCAGACGCTGAGCTTCGTGCCGCACGCTTCTCTCAGACCCGGCGGGCCGAGTTGAACGGCATCCGGTCGACGTCGGAGATCTTCACCGGCTGACCGCTCGTGGAGGCGTGCACGATCTGGCCGCCGCCGATGTAGATGCCGACGTGGCTGACCGGGCTGTAGAAGAAGACCAGGTCACCGGGCTTGAGGTTCGACTTCGACACCGGGGTGCCCACCTGGGCCTGGGCACGGCTCGTGCGGGGCAGGTCCTTGCCCGCCTTGGCGAAGGCGTAGCGGACCAGGCCGGAGCAGTCGAACGCGCTCGGGCCGGTGGCGCCCCAGCGGTAGGGCTTGCCGAGCTGGGCCAGCGCGGTCGACATCGCGCCGCTGCGTGCGGCGGCGGCCTGCGCGGCCGGGGCCGCGGCCTGCGCCGCGGAGGAGACCGAGAGCGCGGCCGGGTTCGCGCCGCGCGTCGGCAGCACGTTCGCGGCCGGGGCGACGGCACGGGTCACGGTCTCCGCGGTGGGTGCCGCGGAAGCGGTGGTGCCCGTGGGTGCCGCGGTGGCGGTGGGGAGCACGGACAGAACTGCGGCCGCGGCGGCAGTGGTGGCCACGACGGCGACGCGGAGCGCCGGAGCGGAATGACGCTGGGGCACGGTGGGGTCCTCGGGATGTTGCACCACCGGAGGAGCGGTCGGGGCGGGACCCGTGGACGCCGGTACGAAGGGGGAGTTCCGGTGGGGAGACCGGACAGCGCTCACGACCCGCCCGCGTCGTCGCCCGGCGGTGACCCTGCACCCCTCACCCCGGATGGGCGGTGGTCGCGCAAGGCCGGACCGCACATTACGAACAGATATCGCTCGATTAAATGACGCAGAACACATTCATTGCATGACTGCGATCACGACGAATAACGAGAACATTCCGGATCGGTAATTTCAGATTCCGGAACGTCTCCGGTACGGGAACGGCCCGGGGATGACCTGCGCGGTCGTCCCCGGGCCGTTGTACCGAGAAACCGATCAGTTGTCGATCTCGCCCCGGATGAACGCCTCGACCTTGTCGCGTGCCTCGGAGTCGCGGTACTGCTCCGGCGGCGACTTCATGAAGTAGCTCGACGCCGACAGGATCGGTCCGCCGATGCCGCGGTCCTTGGCGATCTTGGCCGCCCGCACCGCGTCGATGATGATGCCCGCGGAGTTCGGGGAGTCCCAGACCTCGAGCTTGTACTCCAGGTTCAGCGGGACGTCACCGAACGCGCGGCCCTCGAGCCGGACGTAGGCCCACTTGCGGTCGTCCAGCCAGGACACGTAGTCCGACGGGCCGATGTGCACGTTGCCCTTGCCCATGTCCCGGTCCACCTGCGAGGTGACGGCCTGGGTCTTGGAGACCTTCTTGGACTCCAGCCGCTCGAGCTCCTTCATGTTCAGGAAGTCCATGTTCCCGCCCACGTTGAGCTGCATCGTGCGGTCCAGCTGCACGCCGCGGTCCTCGAACAGCTTCGCCAGCACCCGGTGGGTGATGGTCGCCCCGACCTGGGACTTGATGTCGTCGCCGACGATCGGGACGCCGGCCGCGCGGAACTTCTCCGCCCACTCCGGGTCCGAGGCGATGAACACCGGCAGCGCGTTGACGAAGGCGACACCCGCGTCCAGCGCGGCCTGTGCGTAGAACCGGTCGGCGTCCTCGCTGCCCACCGGCAGGTAGGACACCAGCACGTCGGCCTCGGTGTCGCGCAGCACCGCCGCGACGTCGACGGGCTCGCCGTCGGCCTCGGTGATGGTCTCCCGGTAGAAGCGGCCGAGACCGTCGAGGGTCGGCCCGCGCTGCACGGTCACCCCGAGCGGCGGCACGTCCGCGATCTTGACCGTGTTGTTCTCACTGGCCGAGATCGCGTCGGCGAGATCCTGACCGACCTTCTTCGCGTCGACGTCGAACGCGGCCACGAAGGTCACGTCCCGGACGTGGTACCCGCCGAAGTCGACGTGCATCAGGCCGGGGACCTGGGTCGACGGATCGGCGTCCGCGTAGTAGTGAACCCCCTGGACCAGCGATGCCGCGCAGTTGCCCACGCCGACGACCGCCACCCGAACCTGGCTCATGTCAGGCTCCTCCTGTTGTCTCGTCCTGTCGTACCCCGCCGGTCGCGGGCCGGGATGGCCCGCCGCCGGGGAAGGTCCTCTCGTCACGGCCGTCCGTGGCATCCTGCTCGGCCCGTTCGGTCGCGATCAGCTCGTTCAGCCAGCACACCTCGCGCTCGGAGCACTCCAGCCCGAGCCGGTGCAGCTCGCGGGTGTAGCGGTCGACGCCCTCGCAGGGTCTGCCGAGCGCGGTGCGCAGGCCGTCCCGGCGTTCCTCGACGGCCCGTCTGCGGCCCTCCAGGATCCGGATCCTGGTCTCCGCCGGTGTCCGCGCGAAGAACGCCAGGTGCACGTCGAAGCTTCCGTCCTCCCAGGCCTGGGGGCCGGCCTCGGCGAGCATGGCAGCGAACCGGTCCCGGCCCGCCGGGGTGATGCGGTAGACCCGCCTGCCCCGTCGCAGCCGTCCCGGAGTGCGTCCGTACTGATCACCCGCCTCGTCGGTGGTCTCCGCGATCGACCCGGCCCGGAGCAGCCGGCGCAGGGCCGGGTACAACGAGCCGTAGGAGAACGCGCGGAAGCCGCCGAGCCGGCGACCGAGCTGCTTGCGCAGCTCGTACCCGTGCAGCGGACCGTCCTGGAGCAGGCCGAGGACCGCGAAGTCCAGCATCGCGACCTCCTCCGTGCGGACCGCCGACCGGTCACCCTATCGGTCCGATACATCGATCCGCCCGTGTGATGATCGTGATCACAGGCGACCGCGGACCGGACGAGTCCCCCGACCAGGTACGGAACGGTCGTGCCCGCAGGGCCCCGTGCGGGACGGCGATGGGTCCGCGGGTCCGTCCCGCGTACCCTGGACGGGTGCTCAGCCCGCGACAGGTGGTGGACTACGCCCTGCAGCGCCGTGCTCTGCTGGCCGACGTCCGGGCCGGTCGGGTCGGCCGTGAGGAGGTGTGTGATGCGGGTGCCTACCTGCTCCGCGCCGCGCGCTTCCACGGCGCCCCCGCCGACCGGGCCTGTCCGGTCTGCCGGCACGACGAGCTCGCCCAGGTCTCCTGGGTGTTCGGCGAGAGTCTGCGTCACGTCTCCGGCTCGGCCCGCTCCGCGGCGGACCTCGAGCAGCTCGCGGCGCAGGTGCCCGACTTCTCGGTGCACGTCGTCGAGGTGTGCACCGAGTGCCGCTGGAACCACCTGGTCCGCTCGTTCGTCCTCGGCACCGGCCGCCCCCGCCGTGGCCGGCGGAGTGCGGGTGGCTGAGTCCGATGGCGCCCTGCCCGACGAGCACGACCACCCGGACCGCGTGCACCGCGCCGGTCCGACGCCGGATCCCCTCGGCCCCGGGCACCCCCGGCCCGGGTTGCTGCGGATCCGGTCCACCGCATCCCACGGAGCCGCCCGGTGAACGACGAGCGTGACCCCCGGCGCACCCCGCCGCCGCCCCCGCCCCCCGGTCCCCCGCGGTCCCGCCCCCCGATGCCCCCGCCGCCACCCCGGCCGGGCGCGGGCGCCCGTCCCCCGATGCCCCCGCCGCCCCCCGGCCGTCCGCCGGTGGGTGGCCGTCCCGCGCCCGCGGGACCGCCGCCGCGCCCGGTCCCCCAGCCCCCTCCGCCGCTGCTGACCCATGACGACTCGGGGGTCGGCCACTTCGACCCGGTCGTCCGGCCGGCCCAGGCCGGCCCGCGCACGGCCGCCCCGCAGCGCACCGGCCGTCCGCCGGCCGGTGCGGCGGCGGCCGCGGCGGCACCGGCCACGGCCCCCCGTCGTGGGGCCGGGGGCGGCCGGCCGCCCGGCCCGCCCGGTCGTTCCGACGGTCGCGGTCCCGGCGACGGCGGCGACGGGAAGAAGAAGCCCGGCCGTCGTCGCCGGCTCCGGCGCTGGCTGATCGGGCTCGCCGCGGTCGCGGTGATCGGCCCGCTGGTCGCCTTCGCGATCGGCTGGCTGGTCTTCCCGGTCCCCGCCGCCGACGACATCGCCGTCACCCAGGTCGCGACCTTCACCTACGCCGACGGCGCCCCGCTGGCCACCGTGCGGCCGGACAACGTCAACCGGACCAGCGTCGACCTGTCCCAGGTGCCGGTGCCGGTCCAGCAGGCCGTGCTGTCCGCCGAGGACCGCACGTTCTTCTCCAACCCCGGTTTCGACATCACCGGCATCGCGCGGGCGGTGATCAACCAGCTCTCCGGCGGGATCGGCGGCGGCTCGACGATCACCCAGCAGTACATCAAGGTGACCACCGGCAACGACCAGTACTCGCTGTTCCGCAAGTTCCGCGAGGTCGTGCTGGCCGCGAAGATGTCCAAGGAGATGACCAAGGAGCAGATCCTCGGCAACTACCTGAACGCGATCTACCTGGGTCGCGGCGCCTACGGCATCCAGGCCGCCAGCCAGGCGTACTTCGGGAAGAACGTCCAGGACCTGAACGCCTCCGAGGGTGCGATGATCGCCGGGCTGATCCAGTCGCCGTCGCGCTGGGACCCGGCGAAGAACCTCGAGATGTCCCAGCAGCGGTGGAACTTCGTGCTCGACGGCATGGTCGCCCAGGGCTGGATGAGCCCGGCCGACCGGGCGCAGCAGAGGTTCCCGCAGTGGCGCGAGGCCTCCGCGGCCGAGGGCGGGGGCATCCCCGGTGACGACAAGGGCCACATCTACAACGCGGCCCGCGCCGAGCTGGAGAAGCTCGGGATCTCCGAGACCGAGATCAACACCCAGGGCCTGACGGTCACCACGACGATCGACCCGAAGGCCCAGGAGGACGCGGCGAAGGCCGTCCAGAAGGTGATGGAGGGCCAGCCCGCCAACCTGCGGTCCTCGCTGGTGTCGGTGAACCCGAAGACCGGCGCGGTCATCGCCTACTTCGGCGGGGAGAACGGCGTCGGTCTCGACTACGCCTCGGTGCTCAAGCAGCCCGGCTCGTCGTTCAAGCCGTTCGTGCTCGCGGCGGCGCTGCAGGCGAACCCGCCGGTCGGCCTCGGCACGATCTACGACGGCTCCTCCCCCCAGGAGCTCGCCGGCACCACGGTCACCAACTCCGAGGGCGTGAGCTGCGGCCAGTGCTCGGTGAAGGAGGCCATGACCAAGTCGATCAACACGGTCTTCTATCGGATGGGCCTCGACGTCGGCCCGCAGCGCGTGGCCGACGCCGCGCACCAGGCGGGCATCCCCGCCGACCTGCTGCCGAACCCCACCGGCGGCATCTCGCTGGGTGACCGCGAGGTCCACCCCGAGGACATGGCCGCGGCCTACGCCACGTTCGCGGCCGACGGCATGCGGCGCGACCCGTTCCTGGTCGCGAAGGTCACCGCCAGCGACGGCCGGGTCATCTACGACCGCGGCAGCACCGACAACGGTCAGCAGGTCATGCCGGCCGAGGTCGCCCGCAACGTCACCGAGTCCATGACCGACGTCGCGAGCTCGTCGCGGATCGGGCTGGACGGGCGTCCGGTCGCCGCGAAGACCGGCACCGTGCAGAGCAGCGTCGAGGGTCAGAACAACGACGCCTGGACCGTCGGCTACACCCCGTCGGTGTCCACCGCGGTGTGGGTCGGCACCGACGACAACTCCCCGATCAAGAACTCCGCGGGACGTCCGGTCTACGGGCGGATGCTGCCCGGCTCGATCTGGCAGTCGTTCATGACCGACGTGCTGCGGGGGACCCCGGTGGAGCAGTTCTCCGACTTCGAGCCGATCGGTCAGGCCCCGGCGCGTGCCGTCTCGAACGACTCGGGGCAGGGCGACGCGCAGCAGACCACCACCACCCAGGAGCCCGGCGACGGCCGTGACAACGGCGACAACGGCGACCGGGGTGACCGCGCGGACCGGGGTGACTCCTCGGGCGACGGCTCGGGCGACGCGTCCGGCGACGGCAACAGCGGCGACGGCGGCAACGGCGACGGGGGCGATGGGGGCGGCGGCGACGGTCAGCCGGGCTCCGACGCGGGCCGGGACCGTCCGGGCCGCGGGGGCGACAACTGACCGCAGGCGCCCGGCCCGGAGCCGCACCGCCCGCCCCCCGCGAGGCGCCGGGGGCGGGCGTCCGGGACCGGGACATCCCGACCTGGACCGAGCCGTTGGCGCGCGCCGCCAGTCGGGTCGTCGGCGGCCCGATGGGCCGGCACGCACTCGTCGGACGGTCCCGGTGGTGGACGCCGCTGCGGGTGGTGCTGCTGTTCGCCGTCGTCGTGCTGGTGCTGGGCTGGCTGGGCAAGGCGGCCTGCCTGCAGGAGTACCGCACCCCGGACGGTGCGCTCGCGCTGGACTGGCGCAACGACCGCCAGTACGTCGCGATGTGCTACTCCGACACCGTCCCGCTCTACGGGCTGGAGGGTCTCGCCGACGACGCCGTGCCCTACCGCGACGCCTGGTTCGAGACCGCCGCCGACGGCTCCCGCACCGCCCGGTACATGGAGTACCCGGTCGTCACCGGGATGTTCCAGTACCTCAACGCGCAGCTGACCGACGGCTGGCAGTGGCTGGCGGAGCGGCTGCCGCTGCCGTCCGCGCTCGACGTCGTCGTCTACTTCGACGTCACCGCGATCTGGCTGGCCATGGCCTGGCTGGTGGTCGTGTGGGCGGTGCTGATGCTCCGCCCGGAACGCCCGTGGGACGCCGCGCTGGTCGCGCTGTCGCCGCTGGTGGTGGTGCACGCGTTCACCAACTTCGACACGCTCACCGTCGCGCTCGCGACCGGCGCGCTGCTCGCGCTGCGCCGGGACCGGCCGGTCTGGGCCGGGGTGCTGCTCGGGATCGGCGGCGCGGCGAAGCTCTACCCGCTGCTGCTCCTGCTGCCGGTGCTGCTCGTCGGCTGGCGACGCCGCGACGACGGCGGTCTCCCGCGTGCCGCCTGGACGATCGGGGCGGCGGTCCTCGCCTGGGTGGCGGTGAACCTCCCGGTCGCGCTGGCCTGGCCCCGCGGCTGGGCCGAGTTCTTCCTGCTCAACCGCACGCGCCCGGCCGACCCGGACTCGGTCTGGTACTCGCTGTACTGGTTCACCGGCTGGTCCGGCTTCGACGGCCCGCTCGGTGACGGGCAGTCCCCCACCGTGCTCAACACCGTCACCGCGGTGCTCATGGCGCTGGCGTTCGTCGCGATCGCCGCTCTGGCGCTGCGCGCTCCGCGGCCGCCCGCGGTCGCCGAGCTGGCCTTCCTGACGGTCGCGGCGTTCCTGCTCCTGAACAAGGTGTGGAGCCCGCAGTACTCGCTCTGGCTGGTCCCGCTCGCGGTGCTCGCCCTGCCGCGCTGGCGGCTGCTGCTGGCGTGGATGACCGTCGACGCGCTGGTGTGGGTGCCGCGGATGTACCAGTACCTCGGCGTCGCGAACAAGGGGCTGCCCCCCGAGCCCTTCCTGGTGACGGTGCTGGTCCGCGACGCCGTGGTCGTCGCCCTGTGCGTGCTCGTCGTCCGGCAGATCCTGCGGCCCGGCACCGACCCGGGCCGGGACCCGGAGCCAGTGTGGCCGGTCGGCCCACGTTCCTCCCGGGCTGCAGCGCCCCCAGTGCCCGCCGCCGCGTCCGCCGGGGCCGTGCCCGCACGGAGCGGGCGGCGCCGGAGCGGGGACGGCGGCGGACCCGGCGCCACCGGTCCGGACGGCGCGACCCGGTCCACCGGCTCCGGCCGGGCAACTCGCGCGGCCGCACCCCAGCCGTGGCCGTCCCGGGCGGCCCGCCCCCGGCGCGATCCCGTGGGAGGAGATCGGACTCGAGCTCGGTCCGGACCGCGTGCTCGGCCTGCTCGACGACTACCCGACCCGATCCGGCTACGTCATCACCCCGGTCGTGCTGTGGGCCGGCGGTGCGGGCGAGCCGACGCCGAACCCGGACGAGGTGGCCGAGCTGTACCGCCCGCCGCTGGCCGAGATCGACCACGAGCCGCGGTTCCTCACGATCCCCGAGTCCGACGCCCCGGCGATCCAGGTGCCGCTGTTCGGCCGCTTCGTCCACGCCCCCACCGGCGCGGTGCTCCACCAGTTCCGCGAGGTCGTCCTGCACGGGCGCCCCACCCGGGTCGCACACCTGGAGCAGCCGGTCTTCGCCTGGCGCTGAGGCGCCCCGGGGCTCACGCCGGCTCGCGGGTACCGCCCGAGCCCGCCTCAGGTGTGCTCCCGCAGGAACGCGATGTCGCGGGCCTGCCCCTCGGCCGGGGTCTCCACCACGACCGGCGCCCCCGCCGCCGCGACGACGGCGGCCAGCTCGTCCGGCGGGATCGTGCCGTCGTCGATGTTGGCGTGCCGGTCGCGGGCCGAGTCGAACGCGTCGCGCGAGTTGTTCAGGTGGATCAGGTCGATCCGCCCGGTGATCCCCCGGACCCGGTCGACGATCCCGGCCAGCTCCTCGCCGCCGGCGAAGGCGTGGCAGGTGTCCAGGCAGAATCCGACGCCGAACTCGCCCACGGCGTCCCACAGCCGGCCCAGCGCGTCGAACCGGCGGGCCATCGCGTTGTCCCCGCCCGCGGTGTTCTCGATCAGGACGGGCACGTCGAAGCCGTGCTCACCGGCCTGGCGCTCGACGAACTTGCGCCAGTTGTCGACGCCGACCGCCGGGTCGTCGTCCTTCGTGACGTGGCCGCCGTGCACGACCAGCCCGAACGCGCCGACCTCGGCGGCCCCGGCCAGGTGGTGCTGGACGATCGTGCGGCTGGGGATGCGGATCCGGTTGTTCGTGGACGCGACGTTCGCGGTGTAGGGCGCGTGCACCACCACCGCGACGTCCGAGGCGGCCAGCTCCGCGGCCCGCGGGTGCGGCGGCGGCTTCTTCCAGCCCTGCGGGTCGGACAGGAAGAGCTGGATCACCTCGGCCCCGACCTCGGCGGCCGCGGCCAGGGGGTCCTCGGCGTCGCGGACGTGTGCTCCGATCTGCATGCGGGCACGGTAGCGAGGACCCCCGACGGTCCTCGGCCGCCGGTGGGGTCCGCCGCGGCGCTCCCCCGCGGGAGGCCGCGGACCGGGCACCCGTACGGCGACCGGCGCCCCCGCGGGCACGACCCGGACCCGCCACGGCGATCCCCGTACCCGCAGGTCGGGGCCGGACCGGCCGTTGCTAGCCTGTACCGGCATCCCCGCAGGTCCCGTGCATTCCGCCGGAAACTGTCGGGGTGCACTGAGAACCTCCTGTCACGGCCGTCCGGGCCGTGACCGTTTCGAGTCCATAGGAGGTGAGTGGTTCTCATGCGTCACTACGAGGTCATGGTCATCCTCGACGGCGGCCTGGACGAGCGCACTGTGCAGCCGTCCCTGGAGCAGTTCCTCACCGTCGTGAAGAACGACGGCGGATCGGTCGAGAAGATCGAGGTCTGGGGCAAGCGCCGCCTGGCCTACGAGATCAAGAAGCAGAGCGAGGCCATCTACGCGGTCCTCGACATCACCGCGGAGCCCGCCACCGTCGCCGAGCTGGACCGCCAGCTGGGTCTGAACGAGTCCGTGCTGCGCACCAAGGTCCTGCGCAAGGACGTCACCCGCACGCCGGCGCCCGCCGCCGGCTGATTGGAGCCGTCATGGCCGGCGAGACCGTTATCACCGTCGTGGGCAACCTGACGGCGGATCCCGAGCTGCGGTTCACCCCGTCCGGCGCCGCGGTCGCCAACTTCACCGTGGCGTCCACCCCGCGCACCTTCGACCGCCAGTCCGGAGAGTGGAAGGACGGCGAGGCGCTCTTCCTGCGCTGCAACATCTGGCGCCAGGCGGCGGAGAACGTCGCCGAGTCCCTGACCCGCGGCGCGCGCGTCGTGGTCCAGGGTCGTCTGCGCCAGCGGTCGTTCGAGACCAAGGAAGGCGAGAAGCGGACCGTCGTGGAGATGGAGGTCGACGAGGTCGGCCCGTCCCTGCGCTACGCGACCGCCAAGGTCAACAAGGTCAACCGGGGCGGAGGCTCCGGTGGCTTCGGTGGCGGCGGCGGTGGCTACGACGGCGGTGGCGCCCGACAGGGTGGCGGTTCCGGCGGCGGAGGCAACTCCGGCGGCGGCTATGACGACCCCTGGGGTTCGGCCCCGCCCGCGGGCAGTGGCGCCGCGTCCGACGACGAGCCCCCCTTCTGATCCACGTACCTCTCCGCCCGTGACGGGCGGAGGACGATCTCCAGGAGCACCACCATGGCCAAGGCCATCGTGCGCAAGCCGAAGAAGAAGGTCTGCGCTTTCTGCAAGGACAAGGCCCAGCTGATCGACTACAAGGACACCGGTCTGCTGCGGAAGTTCATCTCCGACCGCGGGAAGATCCGTGCCCGTCGGGTCTCCGGCAACTGCCGGCAGCACCAGCGGGACGTCGCCGTCGCGGTCAAGAACTCCCGCGAGGTGGCCCTGCTGCCGTACACCTCGACCGCTCGCTGAGGAAGGGGAGACACATGAAGCTCATCCTCAACGCCGACGTCCCGAACCTGGGTGCCCCGGGTGACATCGTCGAGGTCAAGGACGGCTACGGCCGCAACTACCTGCTGCCGCGCAAGCTCGCGGTCGTCGCCACCCGTGGCGCCGAGAAGCAGGTCGAGCAGATCCGCCGGGCCCAGAAGTCCCGCGAGATCCGCGACCTGGGCCACGCCCAGCAGGTCGACTCGCAGCTGCGCAACATCAACGTGACCGTCGCGGCCAAGGCCGGCGACACGGGCCGCCTGTTCGGCTCGATCACCCCGGCCCAGGTCGTCGACGCCGTCAAGGCGGCCGGCGGTCCGCTGCTGGACAAGCGCAGCATCGACGTCCCGGGTCACCTCAAGACCCTGGGCAAGCACCAGGTGCAGGTCCGCCTGCACCCGGAGGTCACCACCGAGCTGCCGATCGCGGTCGTCGCGAGCTGAGCGGCTCGGTGGTCGTACGACCACCGAGCGTGATCAGGGCGGGGTTCGGAGCCATGTGCTCCGGACCCCGCCCTTTCGCGTGTCCGGAGTCGGCCGTACGGGCGCCACGGACACGGTGCGCAGTCCCGGGTGGACGATCGACACCGATCGAATGACCCCGCACCGGGATGCCTTGTCACGCAGCCGACACGCCGCCCGGTGACGATCCACTCGTCGGGCGGGCCTGTGGACGCGCCGGGCGGTGAACGGCCCGCCGGGCGCTCCGACACGCCCGTACGCGGCGTGCGACGACACGCCAGAGCAAAGTTGTCCACAGCTGTGAGTATGCCTCTGACCTGCGGATACGGCCCGTTCCGGGATGCTGTCCCCAGGTTGTCCCCAGCACGGTCCCGGGACGGGCGGCATCCGTGCACAGTTCATCCCCAATTCGATCACCAGGCCGGTTCGCCACGGGCCCTGCGGCCGACCTACTGTCGGTCGTGCCGGTACGCGAGCGCCGTGCTCCCCGGGTCGCGCCCGCCGCGGTCCGTCGGGCACCACGCCGGCCGGCAGATCACCGACGACGGTCGCGAGTGGGCGGTAAGCACCACTCGCGCGTCGAACGTGCGTTCGGTACTGTGTCCACCGGGGGTGACGCTGCGTATGGCTCTGACGGACGATCGTCCCGGCAACAAGCCCCGTGCGGTCCGTGACGGCGAGAAGGCGTCCGGATCCGGCGAGAGCGCGACGTTCGACCGTCAGCCGCCGCAGGACCTCACGGCCGAACAGTCGGTGCTCGGCGGCATGCTGCTGAGCAAGGACGCGATCGCCGACGTCGTGGAGGTGCTGCAGCCGGAGGACTTCTACCGGCCAGCCCACCAGACCGTCTACGAGACGATCCTGGACCTCTACAGCCGTGGCGAGCCCGCGGACGCGGTGACCGTCTCGGCGGAGCTGCAGCGGCGCGGTGAGCTGGTCCGCCTCGGCGGCGCGCCCTACCTGCACACCCTCATCGCCACCGTGCCCACCGCGGCGAACGCGGCGTACTACGCCGAGATCGTCGGCGAGAAGGCGGTCCTGCGTCGGCTGGTCGAGGCGGGCACCCGGATCGTGCAGCTCGGCTACCACGGCGCCGACGGCGGCGACGTCGACGACGCGGTGGACCGGGCCCAGGCCGCGGTCTACGAGGTCACCGAGCGCACCACCACCGAGGACTACACGGTGCTGGAGGAGCTGCTCCAGCCCACCATGGACGAGATCGACGCGATCGCCTCCCGGGGCGGCCAGTCCACGGGCGTGCCGACCGGCTTCGCCGACCTCGACCAGGTCACCAACGGTCTGCACCCGGGCCAGATGGTCGTCGTCGCGGCCCGTCCGGGTCTGGGCAAGTCGACCCTGGGGCTGGACTTCGCCCGCTCCTGCTCCATCAAGAACGGCATGACCAGCGCGTTCTTCTCGCTGGAGATGAGCAAGTCCGAGATCGTCATGCGTCTGCTCTCGGCGGAGGCCCGGATCCGGCTGGCCGACATGCGCGCCGGCCGGATGTCGGACGAGGACTGGACGCGGATGGCGCGGCGGATGTCGGAGATCTCCGAGGCGCCGCTCTACATCGACGACTCGCCGAACCTGACGCTCATGGAGATCCGGGCCAAGGCGCGCCGGATGAAGCAGCGCTACGACCTGAAGCTGATCATCCTGGACTACCTGCAGCTGATGACCTCGGGCCGCAAGGTCGAGTCACGTCAGCAGGAGGTCTCGGAGTTCTCCCGGCAGATCAAGCTGCTGGCCAAGGAGCTCGAGGTGCCGGTGGTGGCGATGAGCCAGCTGAACCGTGGTCCCGAGCAGCGCACGGACAAGCGGCCGATGCTGTCGGACCTGCGTGAGTCCGGTTCGATCGAGCAGGACGCGGACATGGTGGTGCTGCTGCACCGTCCCGACGCGTTCGAACAGGACGACCCGCGTGCCGGTGAGGCCGACCTGATCCTGGCCAAGCACCGTAACGGCCCCACCACGACGATCACCGTCGCCCACCAGCTGCACTACAGCCGGTTCTCCGACCTCGCCCACGGCTGAGGCCGGGCCGGACGCGCCGTGCGTCCCGGGCCCGGTGCGTGCCGGCGTGCGGGTGGGCCGGTGTACGGATGGCCGGTCAGGCGGTGCCGGGCCGCGCCTGCGGACCGGTGGTGGCCGCGACGGCCAGCGCGAGGGCGGCCACGACGATCCCCGCGACGACGACCGGCACGCTCACCAGCACGGCGCCGAGCAGCAGCACGACCAGCGCGATCCCCAGCAGCATCGTCGGGAACGGCCCCGAGCCGTGCACGGTGCGCCGGTCGCGGGCGAACCCGGCGAGCAGCCGTCCGCCGTGCCGGGCCGGGGCGTGCAGCGCGGTGTTCAGCGCGGAGATCCGGCGGACCAGTTGCGGGTCGGTCCGGCGCAGCTGCACCTCGATCTCGTGCAGCCGACGGTTCTCACGCTCGCTCAGCACCGCGGCAACCCCTCGCGTCCGTGTCCCGGCAGACACGGTCGTGCCGCCGTCCGGCACGGGGCGTCGTCGATCCGGCCTGGTACCGACGTTACGTGACCGATTCGTGATCTCGGCGACCGGGCCGACCGGCTCACATGCGCCCGTCCTCACACCGGGGGGCGGCGCCCGGGGTCACCAGAGGGAGACGCGGTCCCGGCGGGGGCCTGCGGGGGCGCCGAGGCGGGCGATCAGGGCGGCCCAGGAGCGTGCGGTTCCCGGTGTCCGGGACGGTCGGGGGCGCAGCCAGCGGACCGCGAGGTCCGGGTCGTCCGGGTCGACGTCGAAGCGCTCCCGCCGCGGGAGACGGGTGACACTGCGGAGCTCGACGACGGTCCCGCTCGCGACGGACTGGACGCCGTAGAGGCAGCCCGGCGGGACGAGCAGCCGCTGCGGGCCCTCGAGCAGGGCGACGGCGAGCCTGCCGAAGGTGCCGCCGTCCGGCCGGGCGTCGATGACGACGGCGTAGCCGCTGCCACGGGGGACGCCGAGCAGCATCGCGTCGCCGGGGTGGCCGAACAGGCCGAGCACGGCGTCCTGGGCGGGGCGGCGCCGTCGTCGCACGGTGAAGGGGGCGAGGTCCGGTCCGGAGGCGCCGGTCGCGGTCGGGTCGAGCAGCAGCGCGCCGGGCACCACGGTCCGTACGACGTCCACTCGACCTCCCTCGGGTCCGGTCACCGCGTGCGACGGGCGCGCGGTGGGCTGCGGTTGCGGTACCGGAGGTGACAACGAGCGGCCCCGGTCCCGGTGACGCAGCGCGAGTCCGCGTTGCTCCGATCGAGTGCACAGCGGGCAGTCGGGCGCCGTACCTGTTACCGCTACCGGTACGCCCGCGACGAGCGAATGTGCCGGGCGAGTACCCGCCGCGGGGTACGTGGTGCCGAGACCGTTGCGCTGCGTGGGCACGGTCGTGCTCGGCCCGGGGCCGCGCCGTGTACGCGTTGGTGGACCCGTGTACACAGCGTCCGACCGCCGAGGCGCGGTCACCGATCGGGGGAGCATGGGGGGTTGCGGTTACCCTCGGACCGGGGAGGGGACATGCGTGGTCGACTCGGCGAGCTCGAGGCCGCCGTGATGGACGTGTTGTGGAGCGGTGTGGGCCCGTGCCGGGTGCGCGACGTCCGCGCCCGTCTGGCCCCGGCCCGTCCGCTGGCGTACACGACCGTCATGACGGTGCTCGACAACCTGCACCGCAAGGGCTGGGTGCGACGTGAGCTGGAGGGTCGCGCCTACCTCTACACGCCGGCCGCGAGCCGCGAGGAGGAGACCGCGCGTGCCCTGCGCGACCTGCTCGACGGTCCGGGCGACACCGAGGCGGTCCTCCTGCACTTCGCGCGCTCGGTGACCGAGCGCGAGTCCGCCGTGCTGCGCGCCGCCCTCCAGAGCCCCGACCGCGGCTGACACCGCCCCCGGCCCCCGATCGCGGCCGACATCGCCCTGCGGAGCGAGTGCGGCCGACACCGCCCTCCCGGGGCCGAACCGGTCCGGTCCGGACCGGGGCCGGCGGCGTCGGGGTCCCGGACCGGAGCGGGTCAGGCCGCCCGGTCGCGCTGCGGGCGGGACCGCAGCCAGGCCGGACGGCGGCTCGCCGGGGCGGGGCCGTCGTCGTCGCGCTCGGCGGTGCGGGTGATGTTGCGGACCATCCCGCCGAACACGATCCCGTGGAACGGCGCGACCGACCACCAGTACAGGTAACCGGCCAGGCCGTGCGGGATGAACACCGCGCGCTGGTGGTAGACCGACCCGCCCGGACGCGGGCGCACCGACATCTCCAGCCAGGCCCGGCCGGGCACCTTCATCTCCGCGCGCAGCCGCAGCAGCCCCTCCTCGGGGCCGCAGTCGCTGCCGGCCGGGCGGGGCCCGCCGGGCTCGATCATCCGTTCCACCCGCCACCAGTCCAGTGCGTCGCCGGTGCGCAGGTCGTGTGGGTCGCGACGGCCGCGGGACAGCCCGACACCGCCGACCGCGCGGTCCATCCAGCCGCGCACCGACCAGGCCAGCGGGAACGAGTACCAGCCGCGCTCGCCGCCGATGCCCTCGATGACCGTCCACAGCCGTTCCGGGGTCGCGTTGCAGGGTTGCTCGCGCTCGTCGAGGTAGACGTCGCCGCCGGCCCAGTCCGGATCGCTCGGCAGCGGGTCGGACGGCACGTTCTCCACGGTCGCGCCGGACCAGCGGGTCTCCACCTCGCCGTCGGTGATGCGGGACAGAGCCAGCTCGACGGCCCGGTCGTAGCCGATCAGGCCCTCCGGCGGGTCCGGCACCCAGCGCTTGAGGTCGTCCTCGGTGCAGACGACCTCGTGCACCAGCGACTCGATGAGCGGCGTGGCGATCGACTTCGGCACGGGGGTGACGACGTTGATCCAGTGCGCCGACAGCGACGGCGTCAGCACCGGCACCGGGACCACCCGGCGTCGCGGCAACCCGGCGACGCGGGCGTAGCGCTGCATCATGTCGTAGTAGGTGAGGATCTCCGGGCCGCCGATGTCGAACGTGCGGTTCAGCTCGGCGTCCGGGGCGTCGATCTCGGCGACCCGGATGAGGTACCGCAACACGTCGCGCACCGCGATCGGCTGGACCCGGTTCCGCACCCAGCGCGGCGTGATCATCAGCGGCAGTCGTTCGGTGAGGTAGCGCAGCATCTCGAAGCTGGCCGACCCGGAGCCGAGGATCACCGCGGCCTGCAGCACGACCGTCGGCACCCCGGAGCGCAGCAGCGTCTCGCCGACCTCCACCCGCGACGCCAGGTGCGCCGACAGCCCGCCGGGCGGCGTGTCCGGGTGCAGTCCGCCCAGGTAGACGATCCGTCGCACGCCGGCCGCCCGCGCCGCCTCACCGAGGATGAGCGCGGCGCGCCGGTCGGTCGCCGCGAAGTCGGAGTCCGACAGCGAGTGCACGAGGAAGTAGACGACGTCGACGTCCTCGCAGGCCGCGCGGACGCTGTCCGGGTCGAGCAGGTCGCCCTGCACGATCTCCGCGTCGGCGGCCCACGGCACGTCGGCGAGCTTGTCCGGGTTGCGGACCAGGCAGCGCACGTGGACCGGGCCCGCGGACGGGTCCGGGACGAGGTCGGGCTCGGGACCGCGGCCCAGCAGCCGGGGCGCGAGCCGCCCACCGATGTAGCCGGTCGCACCCGGCACGAGATAGCGCACGTCGCGATCATCCCACCGCAGGCCCTGTGCGGCAGGGCGTGCCGCTCAGCCGGGCAGGGCGGGCGGTGGGTTCGCCTCGCGGGGGCGCAACGGGTCCACCGCCCGCGGCGCGACCTCGCGCGACGCGACCAGGGACCGCACCGCGGCGGTGAGCACGGCCAGCAGCGGGACGGCGAGCAGCGCGCCGGCGATCCCGGCGACGACCACCCCGACCGCGACGCCGAGCGCCACCGCCAGCGGGTGCAGACGGACCGCCCGGCCCATCAGCAGCGGCTGCAGCACATGGCTCTCCAGCTGCTGCACGGCCAGCACGACACCGAGCACGATCAGTGCGGTCACCGGCCCCTCGGTCGCCAGCGCGACCAGCACGGCGACGGCGCCGGTCAGCACCGCCCCGATGACCGGCACGAACGCGCCGAGGAACACCAGCGCGGCCAGCGGCAGCACGAACGGCACCCCCGTCGCCCACAGGCCCAGGCCGATCCCGAGGGCGTCGACGACGGCGACCAGCACCGTCGCCCGCACGTAGCCGACGAGCGAGGCGAACCCCCGCCGGGCCGCGACGTCGACCCGCGACCGGCGGGCCCGCGGGGCGAGCAGCCGGACGAAGCCCCAGATGCGGCGGCCGTCGTAGAGCATGAAGATCAGCGCGAACAGGCAGAGCGCGAACCCGGCGAGGATCTCCCCGACGGTCGCGGCGGTCGTCACCGCGCCGGAGGTCAGCGTCTGCTGGTTGTCGCGCACCGCCTGCAGCACCTGGTCGCCGAGCACGCCGACGTCGATCCGGAACGGCGTCGCGTCGGCGAGCCCCTGTAGGGAGCCGACGTTGTCGGTGACCTCCGCGACGACCTGCGCGGTGCCGTCGACCAGGGTGCTGACGACGGCGGTCAGCAGCCCGCCGAGCGCGGCCAGGCCGCCGACCATGACCAGCGCCGTCGCGATGCCGCGGGGCACCCGCCGTTCGTGCAGCCACCGGACCAGCGGGGCGAGCAGCGCGGTCAGCAGCACCGCTATCGCCATCGGGACGACGATCACCCGCAGCTCGATCACCAGGAACACCAGCAGCGCGAGCCCGGCGGCGATGACGAGCATCCGGGCGACGGCCTCGGAGGCGATCCGCAGCGGGCGCGGGATCTCCGCCGGCGGCGTGGGGCGGTGGCGTGGTCCGGCGGCCCGCGCCACCGGGTCCGCGAGGTGCGACCCGGCCCCGGAGTCGGGGAGGGCGGCGCGGTGGTGCTCGGCGGTGTCGTCGGGGTGCGTGTCGTCGGAGTGGGCCGTGGCGTCGTGGGTCCGGGACGCACCGGGACCCTGGAGGTCCACGGTGTCGTCGTGAGGTGTGCGATGGGCAGGGTCGTCGTCGTGCCGTGGGCGCGGGATGCCGCCCCCGGCAGGAGCGGCGGGCCGCCCGGTCCGCTCCGTCATGGCACGGACGGTACGGCGGACCGGCCGGTGCGGCTCGGTGCACGCACCGGTGACGGCCCGGCCCTCCGCGCACCCCACCCCGGTCGGTCCAGCATCGGATCGGACGGAGCAGCGCGCTCGCCGCTCTGTCACTCTCCGTCGAACTACACCCGTGTAGTCGACACACCGCGGACCGGACTCGGCACGACGGAGTGGTGAGATGGTCACTCACCGCCGCGTGGTGGCCGCGACGTGCCGAATCGTGGCCACCGGGCCTATTGCGAGAGTCCGTCGCCGACATCCGCCGACGCCCCGAAACCTGGACCGTGGCTACCGACTGCTCCAGGAGGAGTCCGGATGAACACTCTCCGTAGACAACACGGAGAGTCTCCGACGGGTCGCGCCACTCGTACGAGGGGACATCGCCACGAGAACTGTCACCCCTGTTTCCCCACTCAGGTGTCACCCGTTGACCGGGTGAGTGGGCTGAACGGCGGTACGAGATGTACGCGATACGGACCAGGCCGTGGGTCCTCACATCTCAGGCGAGCAGGAGGTACGGCGGGTGTACGAGTTCGACAACGCTGCGGGTGGCCTCGAGTCGTCGATCCGGGCGCGACGCGCCGCGCAGGAGAGCTGGCCGTTCCCCGGCCGGCACGAGTCGCACGAGGAGATCCAGGAGGAGACCCCGATCTTCCACGCCCTCACGGTCGGGGGCTGGCGGGACGGCCGGCGGAGCGGGGACGCCGGCAACGCCGTGCGTCGCGTGCACCGCGACACCGTCCGCACGACCCGCCGCGGTGGCGCGGTCCGGCCGACCGGCGACACGGTCGCCGCGTTCCACTCCGAGCCCGCACCGGTCCCGGCGCAGCCGGCCGGCCACGCGGCCCGGGAGCAGGGCGACGGCGCCTGGAACGCACCGGGTGACGCCGCCATGGCGATGCTGCGCCGCCGTCGCGACATCGAGCGTGCCGCGGACCGGGCGGCGATCGCCGACCTGCTGGGCGGTGCCGGGCGGCACCGGCTGACCCGCTCGGCCTGAGCAGCCCGAGCGGCGGACCGCGGGCCGTCCGGCCCGGCCGTTCCGCCGGTACGGGCAGCGCGGTACGGCCGTTCGGCACCGGATCGGGGTCGGATCGGCACGCGAGGCAACCACGACACCCCCGGCGCGTCCCGGGGAGTAGTCGCACGCCACGGGCGTGCGGCCGCACGGCAGGACCGGTGGGGACCGGGAGCGCCGAGGACGCACCAGAACATTCCGCGGACGCACCTTGGGACCGCGGGATGAGGTGACGACCGGCTGGGGAGCTGGGTCGTCAGCACGCAAGGCGAGGGCCGGGGCGATGGTCGGAGGGAGCCGACCACCGACCCGGCCCTCGCGCGTGCGGAGGCCACCGGCGCGGCGCGCGCGACACCGGTGACGCCGTCGAGCCGACCGGAGCCGTGGGGAGCGCGGTTCCGGGCAGGACGACGGGGCCGAGCGCAGGACACCCTCGTCCCGGACTCGCGTGGCGAAATGATCACCACGGAGTGTGACCGTATCGGGCGGCCGTCCGGGTCACAAGAGGGCATTCGCCGCAGCTTCCATCGTCCCATCCGGCACACCCGTCACCACGTTCACCATCGCCCCACCGGACGGTCGTACGACGCACCGCGACGCGTGCACGAATCGTTCCGCACGGTGACCCCCCGGCGTTCTACCCTGCGAAGGATGAGCACCGATCCCGCCGCGACCGGCCCCCGGCGCACCGACCGCCCGCTCGACGAGGCCAGCGTCGTGACGGCCGTGCGACGGGCCGCGGAACGAGGCGCCACCGTCCGGCCCACCGGGGCCGGTGGGCGCGCCCCGGGCCCCCTCGTCCGCACCGAGGACGTGCTGCTCGACGTGTCCGCGCTGACCGGCGTCGTCGAGATCGGCGAGGACACCGTGCGGGTGCGGGCCGGGGAGACCGTCGCGGACCTCTGCGTCGCCCTCGCCGCCGCCGGCCGGGCACTGGCCACCGTGCCCGACGCGCCCCGCGCCACCATCGGCGGCGCCACCGGGCTGGGCATGTACGGCGGCGCCCACGCCGAGGGCTCGCTGTCCGACCAGGTCCGCGCCGTCCGCCTGGTCGACGGCCGCGGCATCGTCCGCGACGTCACCGGGCCCGACCTCGACGCCGCCCGCTGCGGGCTCGGTGCGCTCGGCATCGCGACCGCGGTGGAGCTCCGCACCGTCCCGCTCACCCGGCTGCAGGTGCACGAGCGCGCCGTCGGCATCGACGAGGTGCTCGGCGAGGACCTGCTCGTCGAGCACGCCTGGACCGAGTGCGACATCGCGATCGGCCCGTCGGCGCACGCCGGGTCCACGGTGCTGCGCTGGGCCGAGCCGGAGCCCGAGGCGACCGGTCCGGTCGAGCGCGCCGGCTGGGGACAGGCGGTGTCGCGGCTGGCGTCGTCGTGGTGGTCCTCCGGGGTGGGGCTGCGGTCCGGGTGGCCGCCGCCGCAGCGCTGGGCGCCCGGTACGGCGGGGCCGCCGCACGAGGTCCTGCCGGACCCGCAGCCGTGGGACCCGGACCTGTCCGAGTGGGCCGTGCCGCGTGCCGCCCTCGGGACCGTCCTGCGCGAGCTGGGGGCCGCCGTCGCCGCGCGGGGGCGGGAGCTGCGGCCGGTGCGGGTGCGCACCGGCCGGGCCGAGACCGGCCTGCTGCACCCGGCGTCCGGCCGGGACACCGCCTACCTGCGGCTGCGGACCCGCGGACCCGCGGAGGAGCCGGTCCGCCGGCTCGCCGGTGCGGTCTGCGAGGACGCCGACGGGCGGCCGTGCTGGACCACCCGGCACGCCTGGGGACCGGACGAGCTCGCCGTCGCCTACCCGGGGTGGGAGGCGTTCCGGGCCGTCCGCGACCGGTTCGACCCCGACCGCCGGTTCACCGACCCGCACCTCGCGGCGGTACTCGGCCGCTGACGGCGGCGGTACCGCTCAGAGTTGCTCGCGCAGCCGCGCCGAGATCGACCGCACCGCGGCGAGCGACGCGCGGCGGTCGGCCAGGGTCGGCTCGCCCGCGTCGACGACCTGCTCGCCGCCCACCCACACGTCGCGGACGAGGCGGGAGCCGCCCGCCCACACCAGGTTCGACACGAGCTGGGCGTCGTCGGTGGGCGCGACGAACGCGGAGTCGTCGGTGTCGATGTGGACCACGTCCGCCCACCGCCCGGCCTCCAGCGCGCCGAGGTCGTCGCGGCCGATCGCGTGCGCGGCGTCCGCGGTGCCCATGAGCAGCACGTCGGCGGCGGTGAGGGCGGCGGCGTCGTCGGCCCCGACCCGCGCCAGCAGCCCGGCCAGCCGCGCCTGGTGCCAGAGGTCCAGGTCGTCGCAGGAGGCGGGGCCGTCGGTGCCCAGCCCCACCCGGACCCCGGCCCGGCGCAGGTCCAGCAGCCGGGCGGTGCCCGCCGCGAGCTTCGCGTTCGAGCCGGGACAGTGCGCGACGGCGACGCCGTGCCGGGCGTAGACGGCGATGTCGTCGTCGGACAGGTGCACCGAGTGCGCGGCCAGCACCCGCCCGCCGAGCGCGCCGCCGGCGTCGAGCATCGCCGGCACCGAGCCGTGGGCCTCGCGGACGTGGGCGTCCTCGCCGCGGGACTCCGCGACGTGGGTGTGCAGCAGCGCCCCGCGCTCGCGGGCGGCCGCGGCGACCGACTCCAGGGCGCCGGGCGGCAGCGTGTACGCCGAGTGCGGGCCGTAGCCGAGCTCGATCCGGCCGTCGTCGTCGGGGACGAGGCCGTGCGCGTCGATCCGGGCGGAGACGTCGTCGCGCATCTGCTCCCAGGTCCCGAGCCGGTCCCAGCCGGGCGCGGCGATGATCCCCGGGGTGAGCACCGCCCGCGACCCCGCGGTGCGGACGGCGTCGGCCAGCGCGTCGGTGAAGAAGTACATCTCGACGCTGGTGGTGCAGCCGGTCCGCAGCAGGTCCAGGCAGCCCGCGAGCATCCCGGCGTGCACGTCGTCCTCGGTCAGCAGGCCCTCCGCGGGCCACATGACCTCGGTCAGCCACCGCATCAGCGGTAGGTCGCCGCCCATCCCGCGCAGCAGCGACATCGGGGTGTGGCAGTGCGTGTTGACCAGGCCGGGCAGCAGCAGCCCGGGCAGCGGCCGAACGACGGCGTCGGTCGCCGGCGCGTCCGCGGCCGCGCCGAAGAACGCGATCCGGCCGGTGTCGTCGACGTCGAGGACGGCGTCCCGGACGACCGGGAAGCCGGGCGTGCAGGGCAGCGCGACCGGCGCGGTGAGCCGCTGGAGGACCGTCATGTCGTCGTGCCGGGTCAGCGGCGGTCGAGCAGCGAGCGCAGCGACCGGAACGGCGGCAGCCAGGCGCCCTCGTCGGGCAGGGTCTCCAGCGAGACGCGCGGCAGCGGCTCGCGGAACACGCCGTCGATGTCCTCGATGTCGAGGAACGACAGCGTCTCCGAGGCCAGCGCGAACCCGGCGTACTCGCGGAAGCCGATCACCGTGACGTCGGTGCCGCCCTCGATGAGCTTCTCCAGCGGCTCCCGGAACGCCCGCCCGTCCCCCGAGGCGACGACGACGTGGCGCAGCCTGCCCTCGGCCGAGCGCATGCCGATGTGGGCGAGCATGTCGTCGTCGACGTCGGAGTCGTCGCTGGTCTTCGGCTTGGCGAAGACGGCGAAACCCACGTTGCGCAGGGCCTCGACCCAGGGCCGGACGATGTCGATGCTGCCCGGGGCGACGTTGGTGAACACGCACGCCTCGGCCTCGGCCTCGGGGCCGGCGAGGTCCAGGAGCCAGCGTCCGACGGCGTCGAAACGGGGGCGGTAGGCCGAGGTGGGGCGGGCACCGAGCAGCGAACCGAGGCTCATGTCCATGTTCGGCGCGTCCCACACCAGCAGCACGCGCTCCTGCGGACCCGTCGGAACGCCGCGTCCGTGTTGCCCCGTCCCGCTGCTCATGCCGGGGAGCCTAGCCGTCGCCGCCCCGCCGGCCCGGCCCGGCGCCCACGCGGGTGAGACTGTCCCCATGGAGAACCCACCGGCCGAGCCGGAGCAGGTCGCCGCCCGGACCGCCGCGATCATGCGCGACGGCGACCGGGCGAGCCGTTCGGCGGGCGTCGACGTCGTCGCGGTCGCTCCCGGGCGGGCGACGGCGCGAATGACCGTCCGCCCCGACCAGGTCAACGGGCACGGCGTCTGCCACGGCGGCTACCTGTTCCTGCTCGCCGACACCGCGATGGCCTACGCCAGCAACTCCCACGGCGTTTCCGCGCTGGCCAGCGGCGCCGACATCGCGTTCCTGCGCCCGGCGCGCGAGGGTGACGCCCTCACCGCCGAGGCCGTCGAGCGCGCCGCGAGCGGCCGGTCCGGGCTCTACGACGTCACCGTCCGCACCGCCGACGGGACGGTCGTCGCCGAGTTCCGGGGCCGCACCCGGCAGGTACCGGGTCTGAGCCCGGTCACCGCCCGGCCCGATCAGCCCTGACCAGCCTGGATCAGCCCTGGTCGTCGCGGGGCCGCAGGCCGTGCGGCTCCAGGAACGCCGGCCGCAGCTCCGGGTCGGGCTCGTCGTAGTAGCGGTGGAAGACCGGGGTCTGCGAGCCCGACATCGGCGGCACGATCCAGCTCCAGTCGGCCGGGCAGCGCCGTCCCGCGGCCTCCTCCTTCGCCAGAAAGGTCATGAAGCGCTCGGCCTCGCTGTGGTGGTCGGCCATGGTGACGCCGTCGGCGTCGAAGGAGTGGGTGACCGCGCGGACCAGCTCGACCATCGCCCGGTCCCGCCACATCGTGCGCACCGACCGGGTGTCGAGCCCGAGCCGCTTCGCGATCTCGGGCAGCAGGTCGTACCGGTCGGTGTCGGCGAGGTTGCGGGCGCCGACCTCGGTGTCGAGGTACCAGCCGTTGAACGGGGCGGCCGGGTACACGACCCCGCCGATCTCCAGCGGCATGTTGCTGATGGCGGGCACCGAGTGCCAGCGCAGCCCGAGCCGGGCGAACCACGGGTGCTCCGGGTGGCGCAGCGGGACCTCGTGCACGGCGTCCGGCGGCACGTCGAACAGCCGGGACCGCCCGTCCGGGCCGGTGATCAGCAGCGGCAGCACGTCGAACCGGCCCGCCGGCTGCGGCTGCGGCCACCCCATCCCGACGACGTGGTCGGTGAAGTCGGCCTGGCCGGGGTCCCCGGTGACGGTGCCGTCGGGGTTGCGGTGCCCGGCGTAGCGGACGAGCTGGTCGTTGCGGATCCGCGGGCCGGGACGCCCCGGGGCGTCCGGCGCGAACACCGTCATCGTCGAGCGGATCTTCCCGCCGCGGGTGGCGGCGCGCAGGTGCCCGACGCTCTCCTGCGCGACGTCGGCCGGGT
Organism: Pseudonocardia sp. Ae717_Ps2; assembly: GCF_001932475.1. Classification (NCBI taxonomy): domain Bacteria; kingdom Bacillati; phylum Actinomycetota; class Actinomycetes; order Pseudonocardiales; family Pseudonocardiaceae; genus Pseudonocardia; species Pseudonocardia sp. Ae717_Ps2. The sequence goes on along the minus strand of NZ_MCIS01000001.1, from coordinate 5,790,165 downwards.
CGTGCAGGTGGCGCAGGTCGCGGACCTGCAGCGACTGCCAGTACAGGCGCCCGATGCAGCGCGCGGAGTTCCGCCACGCCACCCGGGCGCCGAACACCAGCTCGTGCATGGTGTGGGTGTAGGTGCCGGACCGGTCGATCTCGGCACGGACCTGGCGCAGCCGGTCCGCCAGCGGGACACCCGGCTCGGTCTCCGCGTACACCTGGCGCAGGAACTCCTCGGCCGCGGCCGGGTCGACCGGGGCGGGATCCCGCTCGTCGGCGACGCCGGGGGGCGGCGGATGGCCGCCGGAGCGGCCGTGCCCGGTGACCGGGCAGCCGCCGGTGGCCTCCGCCGGGGATGCGACCCGGTTCTCCGCCGGCGGCGTGACACGGACGACCGTGGTCGCGGCGCCCGGGCCGTCGACCCGGGTGAGGAGGTGCTCGCGGCCTCCCGCGGTCGGGCGCTGCGCGGACTCGGGCGGCCCCTGCTCACGGGCCGGACCCCGTTCCCACGGCGCCGTCGGGGGCATCCAGGGCCGGTCGACGACCGTCGTCGCCTCCACCCCCGTCCGCGCCAGCGCGGTGGTCGCCTGCACGGGACCCTCGACCGGCCCGACCAGCGGGACCATCGACACCGACCGTCCGGACCGCTCCACGGCGGACTCCTCCGGCGCCTGGCCGGGGCCCTGACCCGGACCCGACGGAGCGCCCGACGGCGGGCCCGTCATCGGGCGGGGCGTCGGGCTCGGCCGGAACCCGGCCGGTCGGTCGACCGGCCGCTTCGGTGCCGCGGGAGCGGGGTGCGAGTTCTTGCCGTGCTCCACCGTCGTCACGGGCGTCCTTCGGGGGTCACTCGGGTGGGGATCCGGGTCGGGGGTGCTCCTGACCGTAGTCGGTCACTCTCCGTGTGTCACCGGCACCATGGGTGTGGTCGGCGATGTACAGCAGGTCACGAACCGGTCGTCCGTCCAGCCGGGCCCGGTCCTCGAACTTCGTGACCGGACGCCACGACGGGCGGTCCTGCCAGCCGTCCGACCGGAGCGGGAAGCGGTCGTCCGGGCGCAGCGACGGCTCCGCGGAGACCACCCGGCGCATCTGCTCGGCGTAGTGCGGCCAGTCGGTCGCCAGGTGCAGCAGGCCGCCGGGGCGCAGCCGCGACGCGGCCAGCGCGGCGAAGTCCGGCTGGATCAACCGGCGCTTGTGGTGTCGCCGCTTGGGCCACGGGTCGGGGAAGAAGATGCGCAGTCCGTCCAGCGAGGCCGGCGGCACGACCCGGGTGAGCAGCTCCACGGCGTCGCCGCGCAGCAGCCGCTGGTTGGTCAGGCCGCCCTGCTCGATCCGCATGAGCAGCTGGGCCAGGCCCGGCTCGAAGACCTCGACGGCGACGTGGTCGATCTCCGGCTCGGCCGTCGCGAGCGCCGCGGTCGTCTCGCCCATGCCGGACCCGATCTCCAGCACGACCGGAGCGGTCCGGCCGAACATCGCGGCCGGGTCCCAGACCCCGGCGGCCACGACGTCGTCGACCTCGGCGCCCCACGTCGACCACAGCCGGTCCCAGGCGGACTGCTGACCCTCGGAGAGCCGGACGCGCTGGTGGACGTAGGAGCGGATCCGGGTGTCGTGCGGGTGCGGGGCCTCCGGGGCGGTGGCCCGGTCAGGCACCGGTGTTCCGGCCCGCGGGCAGCCGCACGTGGGCGGTGGCGCCGGGCAGCCGGCCGCGGACGTAGCCCGCGGTGGTGACGCCGAGGCAGGCGACGATCGCGACGGCGGAGGCGGCGTTGCGCTCCTTCGCCTCGCGGATCACGCCCGCGGGCAGCACCTTCATCGTGTAGCTGCTCTCGGCGGACAGCGAGTCCCCGGTCCCGACGACCTTGGAGACGGCGGCCTTGGAGATGCCCTCGGCCCAGCCGCGGCGCAGCAGGTAGCGCCAGGAGACCCGGTCGTCGGACACCCGGTGGTCGACGGCGGCGCGCGGCTCGAACAGGATGCGCGGGTTCCGGCCGTCGGCGACGTAGGCCTGCCGGGCCCGGATGCAGAGCTCGGTCTCCTCGCAGCCCAGCGGGTTCTTGCCGATCCGGCCCATGTCCTCGGCGAACCCGCCGACGCGGGTGAACACCTCGGCGCGCAGGGACATGTTGCAGCCCATGAGGTTGCGCATCTCCGCGCGCTCGGTGGGCTGGCCGGTGTAGGTGCAGCCGACGACCCAGTCGAGCTCGCCGGTGGCGTTCGGGTCCCCGGGGGCGGCACCGGGCAGGGTCCGCGGTCGCCCGTCGGGCCACTTCGGGTGGGCGATCCCGCCGACGCCGATGACGTCCGGGTCCTCGTACGGGGCGAGGAGCGCGCGCAGCCAGCCGGGGCGGGCCGCGGCGTCGTCGTCGAGGAAGACGACGACCTCGCCGGAGGCCAGCTCGACCGCGGTGTTGCGGGCGCCGGACAGGCCCTGCTTCTTCTCGTTCGCGACGACCACCACCCCGAGCGGCCCGAACTCGCGCTCGGCCCGCTCCCGCAGGCGCTCGTTGTGGTCGACGACGACGATCGTCTCCAGCGGGGTCACGTCCTGGTCGAGAACCGAGTCGACGGCGGCCTTGATGTCGAACCAGCGCTTCTCGGTGTAGACGCAGACGACCACGGTGGCGGTCGGCAGGGCGCTCACGTGCAATCGCTCCTCATGGTGCTGCGGACCGGCGGGGGCGGCCGGTACGAGCAGCGTCAGCGGGCGTAGCCGGACGCCTTGCGGCGCTGCTCCATGCGACGGTGCTCGGCCATCAGGGTACGCAGCACCCGGGTGCCGTCGGCGAAGGTCCGCAGGTTGGTCTCGCCGAACATGCGCTCCCGCTCGACCGACGGCACCTCGGTGATCGTCAGGTCGGCCGCGGCGACGCGGCAGTTCAGCACGGTCTCGATCTCGAAACCGTCGCCCCAGAGCATCGAGCCGTCCTCGGGCTGCGGCGCCGCCGGGTCCGGGAGCTCGAGCTGCGGCAGCAGGTCGGCCCAGAAGGCGTTGTAGCCGTAGCAGAGGTCGGAGTACTTGGTGCCGAACAGCCGGTTCGCGACGGTGTTCAGCCCGGCGTTGCCGGACTTGCGCAGCAGCGTGATGTCGTCCGAGCCGCCGCCCTTGCAGAACCGGCTGCCCTTGGCGAAGTCGGCGCCCTTGACCAGCGCGTTCACGAAGGCCGGGATCTCGTTCGGGTCGGCCGAGCCGTCGGCGTCGAACATGACGATGACGTCACCGGTCGCGGCGGTGAAACCGCAGGCCATCGCGTTGCCCTTGCCCTTGCGGGTCTGGGTGATGACGCGCGCCCAGGGCAGCGTGCGCCGCGCGACGGCGACCGTGTTGTCGGTCGAGTTGCCGTCGACGACGATGACCTCGTGCACGGCCGGCCGCACCGCGGCGATGGCCGGCAGCACGATCTCCAGGTTCCGGGCCTCGTTGCGGGTCGGCACGATCACCGACACCGCCGGGTTCGCGCTGCGGCGCGGAGCCGGGCGGGGCCGCGGGCGACGGAAGCCCTCGGGTCCCTCCGGCTGCGACGCCAGCGGAGCGCGCCCGCCGGGTCGGGCAGGGCTCGCCGGGAACGGCGACTGTCCGGCACCGGCACCGTTCTGACGCCCGGGGCGCGCGGGGGCGCTCGCATCGGGCGTGACGGTCTGGCGGGCGGGCGTAACGGCGCTCACACTTCCTCCATACAGGTCCGCTTACTCGTCCAACGACGCGATCACGGTCCGGTTGCGGTTCTGGTGTCGGGCGTCTTGGGTATTGCCCGATCAGTGGACGTCCCTCGGGCCCGTGGGGTTGCCCCGGTCGGCTGATTCGTCCGTGTCCACGCTGCGGTTCACCCTTGCCCATGAAAGGGGACGGCGATCACCCGGGTCCGCTGCGCAGTCCTACGGATCCGCCCCGGAGCGGTCCACCCGACACTGGCGGGCATGGACCGGGAACCACCCTCGGGCAGCATCGGGCCGCCGCTGCGCACCGCGCTCGACCAGGCCCGTGTCGATCTTCTCGCGACACTGTCGGTGCAGGTCGACGGCCTGGCGGCGCACGCGGTCCGGCGCGCGGGCCGGGCCGGCGACCTCCGGTGGTGGACGGTCGCGCTCGACGGTCCTGCCCGCACCCTCGACGACGCCTGGGCGCGCCGCAGCGGACCGGTCCTGCGCCGCCGTGCAGTCGCAACCGCGCTACGACATCAGGGCGTTGGAGTGATTCACATCACTCACGGTGCGTCACTGTCGGGTGGTCGGGCTCTCACCGCCGCGGCGGCCCGGGCGCTCGCCGTCGCACCGGGCCGGGAGCGCGGGGCATGGTCCGGGGCGGTCCTGTCCGGGTCGGCGGTGTCGGTGCTCTCGATCCTCCTGGCGGTCGGGCGCCTGCTCCCGGTCGCGGGCCCCGGCGCGCCGCTCGCCCTGGCCGGGTTCGTCCTGCTGGCGGGAGCACTCGTCGCGGCCCGGGTGCGGGCGGTGCGCTCGGCCCGCGACCGCGCGCTGGCCCGGCGGGTGCGCGACGCGGTGCTGACCGCCGCGGACCGCGAGCTGGCGGCGTGGATCGCGGCCGCGGAGTGGGCGTCGACGGGCCCGGCCGTGTCGCGGCGGGCGTCGTGCCGCCCCGGGGAGCCGGCCCGTGCGCACTGAGCTGCCGGTGCCGGTCGGGAACACGGCGCGGGTCGGGAGTACGGCGCGGGTCGGGAGTACGGCGCCGGTCGGGAGCAGGACGCCGGTCGGGAGCACGGTGCTGGCGGGCGCGGTTGTCGCGGCATCGCTGCCCGTCCCCTGGTGGGTGCGGGTGCCCCGGGCCCGGTCCGGTGTCGCGGGGTCGGTCCCGGTGTCCGGGCCGGCCGCCCGGGACGGCGACGGCGACGGCGTCGCGGAGACCCTCGTCGTCGAGACGGAGCGGGGCCCGGAGTTCTGGACCGACCTCGACGGCGACGGTCTCGCCGACGTGGTGACCGGTCTGCCCGGCTCCCCCGGTTGAGTCCCGGGGGCCCGGGGTCAGTCCTCGGGCTGCTCGGCCGGGGTGCGGCCCTCGCTGTCGGTGTTCGCGTCGCGCCGGAACCGGCCGACGCCGCGGCGCTGCTCGGCGATCGAGCGGTCGATGTCGGCCGACACCTTCTGCTGGCGCCGCCGCTCGCGGATGCGGAGCAGGACGAGCATCGAGATGCCGTAGGCGATCCCGACGACCAGCAGCACGACGCCGATCTTGAACACGATCTGCTGGACGCCGGTGATGCTGTCGATGTCGATGACCGAGATCATCCCCAGCACGCCGAGAGTCAGCAGATGGAACAGCACCACGAGCAGCCGGTTGATGGAGTGCGACGTCTCCTTGCTCTGGAAGACGTCCTCCAGGAACGGCTGCCCGGTGCGCAGCAGGATCTGACCGACCCCGACCGTGATCGCGACACCGACCACGACCAGCGCGAGATAGCCGCCGGTTCCCTCCACAGTGGGCCCCTCCCCGTGCGAGTACAGGACAGGAGACTACCCCGCGCGACCGGTTCCACGCGTTCTGTGCACGACGGGATCACCCGGGCCGGGAACGGGCTGCCAGCAGCGTCCGCAGGGTGTCGAGGAGCTCCTCGGTCGAGACCCCGCCGGTGAGCGGCGCGCCGGTCAGGGTGCGCAGGTAGAGGCCGTCCCCGACGAGCTGTACCAGCCAGGCCAGGACCGGGTCGTCGATCTCCTCGGACAGCGCGGCGAGCCCGTCGGCGTCGACGTCGGCCAGTGCGGTCCGGGCGGCCTCCCCTGAGGTGCTGCCGTCGGCGACGCGCAGGGTCGCGAGGTAGGTGCGGGTCAGTCCGACCGGCGACTCGTGGCCCGGCACCGAGGTGCGCAGGTAGTAGGCCACGGTGCCGGCGGCGTCGGACCGCATGAGCTCCGCGTCGCGGGCGCTGCGTTCGCGCAGTCGCGCCAGCAGGCCGCTGACCAGCGCCTCCTTGGAGCTGAAGTGGTAGAGCAGCCCGCCCTTGGACACCTCGGCCGCCGCCGCCACCGCGTCGAGGGTCGCGCCGCCGGGGCCCTGCTCGATCAGCAGCGTCTCGTACGCGTCGAGGACCCGGTCGCGGGTCGAGCCCGGTCCCCGTGTCCCCGCGTTCCGTCGTTCGGACTGGGACGCCATGGGCGAAGCCTAGTGCCAGTGCCCCGCCTCACAGTCCCGGCCGGGAATGGACTGTACCGTCTGGACGGTATAAAGATGTACCGTCTGGACGGTAAAGACGCGTCCGGATCAGGGCCCGACGGAACGACGAGTGCAAGGGAGAACGGCGATGTCACGGCCGGAGGTCGGCGCACGGGGCGCGGCGAGGGACAGGGGCGGGCCGGACGTGGTGCCGCTGCCCGGGCTGCGCGCCTGGCTCGCACTCGCGGTGCTCGCCATCCCCACGCTGCTGGTGTCGATCGACAACACGGTGCTCGGCGTGGCACTGCCGGAGCTCTCCGCCGCGCTCCGCCCGGACGCGGCGACGCTGCTGTGGGTCGTCGACGTCTACCCGCTGGTGCTGGCCGGGCTGCTGGTCACGATGGGAACCCTCGGTGACCGGATCGGCCGCCGCCGGCTGCTGATGATCGGCGTCGCCGGCTTCGGCGTGGTCTCGCTGCTCGCCGCGTTCGCGACCTCGGCCGCCCAGCTCGTCGCGGCGCGCGCCCTGCTCGGCGTGTTCGGCGCGATGCTGATGCCCTCCACGCTGGCGCTACTGCGGTCGGTGTTCCTCGACCGGACCCACCGCAGGCTCGCGCTGGCGATCTGGGCGACCGGGTTCGCCGCGGGCGCGGCGCTCGGCCCGATCGTCGGCGGGCTGCTGCTCGAGCACTTCTGGTGGGGCTCGATCTTCGTGATGAGCGTGCCGCCGATGGCGCTGCTGCTCGTCGTCGCGCCGCTGGTGGTGCCGGAGTCGCGGGAGACCGAGCCGGGCCGGCTGGACCTGGTCGGCGTGGTGCTGTCGCTGCTGACGATGGGACCGCTGGTCCTGGCGCTGAAGCTGGCCGGGTCCGCGGGCGGGGTGACCCCCGCCGTCGTCGCGTCGGTGCTGGTGGGTGTCGGCGCGGGCACCGCGTTCCTCGCCCACTACCGGCGGCGCGTGCGGCGCGGCCTGGACCCGCTGATCGACCTGGAGCTGTTCGCCCGCCCGGTGCTGCGGCACAGCGCGCTGGCCAACGCCACCACCATGTTCGGCCTCACCGGGCTGCTGTTCTTCTCCGCCCAGTACCTCCAGCTGGTCGTCGGGTACTCGCCGCTGCAGGCGGGCCTGCTCCTGCTGCCGGGCTTCGTGGTGACGGTCGTGGCCGGGCTCGCCGCCGCGCGGCTGGCCCGCCGGTTCGCGCTGCACCAGCTCGTCGCGACCGGGCTCGCGCTCGTCCTGACCGGCTACGTGGCCTGCCTGTTCCTGCAGGTGGACTCGGCCGTCGTGCTGCTGATGTCGGCCGCGGTGCTGATCGGCGCGGGGATCGGGCTGTCCGAGACCGTCACCAACGACGCGATCCTGGCGGCCGCCCCGCCGGAGAAGGCCGGTGCCGCGGCCGCGGTCTCCGAGACCGCCTACGAGGTCGGTGCGGTGCTCGGCACCGCACTGATCGGCGGGGTGCTGTCCGCGGTGTACCGGGCGGGCGTCGTGCTCCCCGACGGGACTCCGTCCTCGGCCGGGGAGACCCTCGGCGGGGCGGCGGACGTCGCCACGACGATGCCCGCCGACGCCGCCGCGGCCCTGCTGGCCTCCGCACGGGAGGCGTTCGTGCACGGGGTGGACGTCGCGTCCGGGACGGCGGCGGTCGTCGTCGCCGTGGTGCTGGTGACGGCCGGGCTCGGCCTGCGCCGCGCGCACCGGGACGTCCTGGCGGCCGGTGCCTCCGCGGTGGACGCCGACGCCGAGCCCGCGGGCGCCCGCCACTGACCGCTCGTCGCGGGGTGTGAGCGACGAGTGACCACCCGTGACGGTCACGGGTGACCGTCCGGCCGCCCGGACGGGTGGTTCCGGCGACGCGCGGCCCCGTCGGACGCTCGTTCGGCGGATCCGGTGTGCACCGGCTGGTTCACTACGGCTCGTCCGCGACGACCGGCACCGACGATCGGTGCCGGTCGTCGGTGCCGACTCCACACGGGAGACAGCCGTGCCGTACGAGGTGGTCAGCGCCTACACCCTGGTGCTCGGGGAACACCCCGGCGACGTCGTGGAACCCGACCCCGGGGACCCGGATGCCGGGGGTGCCGTCGCGGGTCGTCCGGAGGTCTCGATCCACACCACCGCCGAGGACGCCTGGCGCGCGCTCGACGCCGGCGTCCGCGAGCGCTGCGGGATGCGGCCCCGGCCGCGCCGGGTGATCGACCCGGACGCCGTCGTGCGGCTCGCCGACGCCTGGCGGGCCGGTGACCCCGGCGCCCGGTACTGGCAGGTGACCGCCCACCGGCTGCCGATCATGGTCCCGGAGCTCGCGCTCCGTCGCAACCGTGCGCTGACCCCTTCCGTTCTCGAAAGCCCTAAGTGCGTTCCGAGAACGCGTTGAAGCGGTCGCTTCCGGTCTGCGGGTGAATTTCGGCGACGTTTCTCCGAGAATGTGCGTGCCGATGTCACGGACCGTCGGCGAATCTGTCACCGGGAACAGGTTGCGTTCGTGTGACATGGCTGTCACCTGGGCGGACATCGCCGTCGTCCAGCGCGTACTGGATCGATTTACATGATCGGTGCTGTGCCTGACCTCTCAACTCCACCCGTGGGTGGCGCACTATTTCGCAGGTAGCCTCGGAAACCACCTTTTCCCGTCTGGGCCCGTCACCGACTCCGGTCGCGGGCTCGTCGTAGTTCCCCCGGTGGCGGGCCGGGGCCGGCGAGGAGAACAGGACGACATGACTGCAGCGACCGTTCCGGGCACCGACAAGGCACCGACCACCAACCAGGGCGTCGCGGCCTGGGTCCAGGAGATCGCCGAGCTGGCCACCCCGGATCGCGTCGTGTGGTGCGACGGTTCGGACGAGGAGTGGACCCGGCTCACCGACCAGCTGGTCGAGGCGGGGACCCTCACGCGCCTGGAGAAGAAACCCAACTCCTTCTACGCCGCCTCCGACCCCGACGACGTCGCGCGGGTCGAGGAGCGGACCTTCATCTGTACCGAGACCGAGCGCGGCGCGGGCCCGACCAACAACTGGGCCGACCCGGCCGAGATGAAGCGGACCATGACCGAGCTGTACCGCGGCTCGATGAAGGGCCGGACGATGTACGTCGTCCCGTTCTGCATGGGGCCGACCGACTCGGACGACCCGAAGATCGGCATCGAGATCACCGACTCCGAGTACGTCGTGATCTCCATGAAGATCATGACCCGGATGGGTGCGCAGGTCGTCCCGCTGCTCGACGTCGCGGGTGACCGGTGGGTCAAGGCGCTGCACTCGATCGGCGCCCCGCTCGCCGATGGACAGGCCGACGTGCCGTGGCCGTGCAACGAGACCAAGTACATCAGCCACTTCCCCGAGACCTGGGAGATCTGGAGCTACGGCTCCGGCTACGGCGGCAACGCCCTGCTCGGCAAGAAGTGCTACGCGCTGCGCATCGCCTCGGCGATGGCCCACGACGAGGGCTGGCTCGCCGAGCACATGCTGATCCTCAAGCTCATCAGCCCGGAGGAGAAGGCCTACTACGTCGCGGCGGCCTTCCCGAGCGCCTGCGGCAAGACCAACCTGGCGATGCTGCAGCCGACCATCCCCGGCTGGCGCGCCGAGACCGTCGGTGACGACATCGCCTGGATGCGCTTCGGTGAGGACGGCCGGCTCTACGCCATCAACCCGGAGTTCGGCTTCTTCGGTGTCGCGCCGGGCACCAACTGGAAGACCAACCCCAACGCGATGCGCACCATCGAGGAGGGCAACGCGCTCTTCACCAACGTCGCGCTGACCGACGACGGCGACGTCTGGTGGGAGGGCCTGGAGGGCGACCCCCAGCACCTCACCGACTGGAAGGGCAACGACTGGACCCCCGAGTCCGGCACCGACGCCGCGCACCCGAACTCGCGCTACACCGTGCCGATCGCACAGTGCCCGGTCGTCGCGCCGGAGTGGCAGGACCCGAACGGCGTGCCGATCTCGGCCATCCTGTTCGGCGGCCGCCGCAAGACCACGATCCCGCTGGTCACCGAGGCCCGCAGCTGGCAGCACGGCACCTTCATGGGCGCCACCATGTCCTCGGAGAAGACCGCGGCCGCGGCCGGCGGCCTCGGCCAGGTCCGCCGCGACCCGATGGCGATGCTGCCGTTCCTCGGCTACAACGTCGGCGACTACTTCGCGCACTGGGTGAACCTCGGCAAGAGCGCCGACGCCGAGAAGCTCCCGAAGATCTTCTACGTCAACTGGTTCCGCCGCGGCGAGGACGGTCGCTTCCTGTGGCCCGGCTTCGGTGAGAACAGCCGCGTCCTCAAGTGGTGCATCCAGCGCATGGAGGGCACGGCGGCCGCCGTCGACACCCCCATCGGCTTCGTGCCCACCGTGGACCAGATCGACATCGAGGGTGTCGACGCCGAGCGCGCCGACGTCGAGGAGGCCCTGGCGGTCGACGTCGAGGAGTGGAAGGCCGAGATCCCGCTGATCGAGGAGTGGTTCGCCAAGATCGGCGACGACAACCTCCCGACCTCGATCCGCGACGAGTTCGAGGCCCTGAAGCAGCGCCTCGGCGCCTGACCCACCGCGGCCCCGGCCGCGCGAGACCCACGGAGCCCCCGCACACCGTCGTGTGCGGGGGCTCCGTGCTGTCCCTGCGCGGGTACGTGAGGTGGGTGTCCCCGGATCGGGGAGGACGCGGCCGGTCGAGACTCGGTAACGGTGTCCCCGGACCGGTGACAGGCAACGTTGCCCGACGTAACGTTCCCGATCGGGCCGGCCCCACGACGGCGTCGGTCGCGCACGGTGCACGAGCGGGGGACGGCATGGTCACGACGGAGCGACCGGGAGAACCGGGGACCGGGGGGACGGGCACGACCCGTCGTCGCGACCCGAGGCAGATCGCGATCTGGGTCGCGGTGGCGGTGGTGGGCGCGATCGCCTGGTCGATCGTCGCGTTCGCCCGCGGCGAGGAGATCTCCGCGGCCTGGCTGGTGTTCGCCGCCGTCGCGTCCTACGCGATCGCCTACCGCTTCTACTCCCGCTTCATCGCCCACCGCGCGTTGCGCGTGGACGACACCCGCGCCACACCGGCCGAACGACTCGACGACGGGCAGGACTTCCAGCCCACCGACCGGCGGGTGCTGTTCGGTCACCACTTCGCGGCCATCGCCGGCGCGGGCCCGCTGGTCGGCCCGGTGCTCGCGGCACAGATGGGCTACCTGCCCGGCACGATCTGGATCATCGTCGGGGTCGTGTTCGCGGGCGCGGTCCAGGACATGGTCACGCTGTTCTTCTCCACCCGCCGCAGCGGGCGCAGCCTCGGCCAGATGGCCCGCGAGGAGATCGGGCCGGTCGGCGGGACGGCGGCCATCGTCGCCGTCCTCGCCATCATGGTGATCCTGCTGGCGGTGCTGGCGCTGGTCGTCGTCCAGGCCCTGGCCGACTCGCCGTGGGGCACGTTCTCGCTCGCGATGACGATCCCGATCGCCCTGTTCATGGGCTTCTACCTGCGCTACCTGCGCCCGGGGAAGATCATCGAGGTCTCGGTGCTCGGCGTCGCGCTGATGCTGCTGGCCATCGTCGGCGGCGGCTGGGTGCAGAACTCGTCCTGGGGCGAGGTCTTCCACCTGACCGCGAACCAGCTGACCCTCGCGCTGGTGGTCTACGGCTTCGCCGCCTCGGTGCTGCCGGTCTGGATGCTGCTCGCGCCGCGCGACTACCTGTCGTCGTTCATGAAGGTCGGCGTGGTCGTGCTGCTCGCCGCCTCGATCCTGCTGGCCTGGCCGTCGCTGCAGATGGACGCGCTGACCCGGTTCGCCTCCGACGGGCAGGGCCCGGTCGCGGCGGGCTCGCTGTTCCCGTTCGTCTTCATCACCATCGCCTGTGGTGCCCTGTCCGGGTTCCACGCCCTGGTGGCCTCGGGCACGACGCCGAAGCTGATCCAGAAGGAGTCCCAGATCCGGGTCATCGGCTACGGCGCGATGCTCACCGAGTCCTTCGTCGCGATCATGGCGCTGGCCGCGGCCTGCATCCTCGACCCCGGCCTCTACTTCGCGATGAACATGCCCGCGACGGTGCTCGGGCCGACCGTCGAGACCGCCTCCGCCGCGGTGGCGCAGATCGGGTTCACCATCTCCCCGGCCGACCTCACCGCGGCCGCGCAGGCCGTGGAGGAGCACACACTGGTCGGCCGCTCCGGCGGGGCGCCGACCCTGGCCGTCGGGCTGTCGACGGTGTTCTCCCAGGTGCTCGGCGGCGACGCGATGCGCGCCTTCTGGTACCACTTCGCGATCATGTTCGAGGCGCTGTTCATCCTCACCACGGTGGACGCAGGCACCCGCGTCGGACGTTTCATCCTGCAGGACACGATCGGCAACGTGGTGCCGCGCTTCCGCGACACCAGCTGGCGGCCGGGCGCCTGGATCTGCAGCGCCGTCATCGTCGGGGCCTGGGGCTACCTGCTCTACGCCGGCGTCAACGACCCGCTGGGCGGCATCTACCAGCTCTTCCCGCTGTTCGGCATCGCCAACCAGCTGCTCGCCGCCGTCGCACTGGCCGTCTGCACCACGCTGCTGATCCGCTCCGGCCGTGCCCGCTACGCACCGATCACGCTGGTCCCGCTGGTGTTCGACGCCGTCGTCACCCTGACCGCGAGCTACCAGAAGATCTTCTCCGACAACCCCAAGCTCGGGTTCTGGGCCCAGCGCGACCAGTACCAGGCCGCGCTCGACGCCGGGAAGACGAGCCTGGGCACCGCCAGGACCGTCGAGGCCATGCAGAAGGTGGTGGTGAACACGACCGTCGACACCGTGCTCACCGCCCTGTTCGCGCTGCTCATCGTGATCGTCCTGGCCGACTCGGTCCGGGTGTGGGTCGCCGCGCTGCGCGGACGCCCGCTGCCCGGCGGCTCCGAGGACCCGTACGTCGAGTCCCGGATCCAGGCCCCTGCCGGGCTGATCCCCACCCGCTCCGAACGCGCGCTCGCCAGGGCCGGGGACTCCGGATGAGCCGGCTCCGGGCGTTCTGGACGTTCGTGCGCGAGCTCGCCGGGGAGCGCGACTACGAGCGGTACCTGGCCCATCGGGCGGCCCACCACCCCGGTGCGCCGGTGCTGGGCGAGCGCGAGTTCTGGCGGGAGCGGACCGACCGCCAGGACCGTGTTCCCTCCGCCCGCTGTTGCTGATCGGGTAAGAGGTCGCGCGGATTGATGGATGATCATGGGCGGCGGTGTGGTCGGCTGTCCCAGCGGTGCGTGGTCCAGGCCTGCCGGATCAGGCTACGGAGTGTGATGATGGTGTCGGCGAGGTCGAAGAACGCGTCGACGACGGTTTCGCGGCGTTCGTAGCAGCGCTGCAGCCGGTTGAAGCTGTTGTGCCAGGCGTTGGTGCGCTCGATGTGCCAGCGTTGGGTGGCCTGGATCGGTGCTTTCTCGCCCTTGCGCGCGATCTCGCTGTGCAGGCCCCGTTCGGTGAGTGTGTCGCGGGTCTTACCGGAGTCATAGCCGGCGTCGAGGTGCACGGTGATGTCGTCGGGCAGCGGGCCGAGAGCGTCGAGGTGGTCGAGAGTGGGGCCCAGTAGCGGGGAGTCGTGGCGGTGTGCCCCGGCCAGGACCCGGCCCAGTGGGATGCCATGGCCCTCGACGAGCACCGATCGCTTCATGCCCTGTTTACGCCGGTCAACCGGTGACGGTCCGGCGACCTCACCGCCGCCGGGGGCCTTGGTGATGGCGCCGTCGACGGCAACGTCGTCAAGCAACAGGCCGACGATGCGGTCGTAGGCGTCCAGGGCGATCCGGCGTAGCTGGGCGAAGACCCCGAGCCGGATCCACTCGTCACGGCGATCGCGGATGGTGGTCGCCGAGCAGGTGCTGTCGGAGACGCCCTGATACGGGCAGCCGAACCGCAGCACCTGCAGGAGCTTGTCGAACACGACCCGATCCGCGATCCGGCGGCGGTGACAGCCCCACGGATGAGTGGGATCGAACTCGACCCGGGGCGGCAGCAGCGCGGCGAACTGGTCCCACAACGGCTCGGTCAACCATGATGGCAGGGCGGGCACGCGGCCTCCAGACGATCACGAAGAGTCAACAACTTCATGATCGACAGGCCCGTGCCCGCCCCTCACCATCGACACCCGGCCGCGACCCAGCTGTGATCAATCCGCGCGACCTCTAAATTCACTCCGATGGGGCAGTGTTTGAACTGCCTCGGTCGCTCAGTGTGGACAGCGAAGGACGCCGAAAGGGGCGACGTTGCCCGGTCTCGACGAGATCGGCCCAGCGTAGAGCCCTGACCGGTAGCCTTTCGCGGGAAATCGGGGACGTCCGAACGGCGATCCCGCACCCGCCGTGTACCCCGAACGGGACACGGCTCCGTCGCTCCTCGTGACGGCGGCCGGCCGGTCCCGGCCGGACGATCACGGCGGAGGCGGAACACCGGGCCGTCCACGGCGATACACACCGTGAACGTCGTCCCCGGGGCGACGACACGGGTACGGCGGAGGTGTGAGACGAGATGCTGGACGTCCGGGTGTCCGAGGACACGGACATCGACGCGCTCGTCGCGTTCGTCGAAGGGCTGGCGTCGGCCGGCCGCGGCGGAGGGGCACCGCGGGCGGCGGCGGCGCGGATCACCGCCGAACTGCGCGCCGGCCGGGTGCCGGCCGGTCTGCGGACCCTGTCGACCGCGCTGGGGGCCGCGGCCCCGCCGCGCTCCGAGGAGGACCCCGCCCACCCGTCGACACTGCTCGGCGTGGTGGCCGAGGAGCCGCTCGTCGTGCTCTCCGACAGCAGCCCCGGCGAGCTCGCCAGGGCGCTGGCCGAGCTGACCGGCTACGGCATGCGCGTCCTGCTGACCGGTGCGTCCGCCGAGCGGGTCGCCGCGGTGCACGACTCGCTGCCGGTGAGCGTGGAGGGCCGGGTCGCCACCTCGTTCCCGGAGCTGCCGGTCCGCGAGCTGCAGCGGCTGCGCCGCCTGCTGGCCCGGGTCGGCGCGGACCGCACCGCCCGGCGCGGCCAGCGCCTCCCCGACTCCGACGGCATGCCCGACCCGGCCGACGTAGCGGGCTGCTGCGAGCGGGCCGCACGGGTCGTGGCCGGCGCCGAGACCGGCGAGGCCCGGATCGTTCCCGGTCTGCTGCGCGACCTCGACGCCGCCCGGCGCGGGGCCGTCACCCAGGTCTCCCGGTGCGTCCTGGGCTCGCTGGAGGCCATCGCCGCGGCCCCGGACGCCGACCGGCTGCGCGAGGTCGTCGGTCGGCTGGTCCACCAGGGACTGCGCGCCGAGTTCGAGGCGCTGCAGGGGCACGCGGCCCGCCAGCGCGACGACCGCGCCCGGCACGCCGCCGGTCCCACGGTCGAGATCGTGGAGCCGCTGCCCCAGGGCGGCGCCGACGTCGTCCGCCGCTACCTGGACTTCCTCGACTCCGGCGGCCGGACCCGGTCCTACTTCCGCCCGCAGGAGCAGAAGGACGCCGAGCCGCACCTGCGCCGCTTCCGTGTCGGCGGGGAGGCCCCGCAGACCTACGACCACGTGGTCGCGATCGTCCGGCACCTCGACCTGGCGCGCCGCGACGACGAGATCGCGCGGCTGTGCGCGGTGCTGGGCCTGCCGATCCCGCGGGACCCCTCCGAGCTGCCCGCGCTCACCGACACCCTGGACCGGGTGGCGGCGACCGCCCGGTCGGTCGGCGCGCTGCGCCACGACGTGCTGTTCCTGCAGCAGGACTCCCCGGTCTCGGTGCCGGACCTGGCCGCCGCCGAGCGGGTCGCCCGCGCGATCGTCGACTACGACGAGCACGGCGACCCCGCCGAGGCCGCCGACGAGCTGGAACGCCTGGCCGCCACCTGCGCCGACCGGGTGCCCTACGGGGCACGGGCGCCGGAGCACGACGCCGTCGTGGACGCGCTGCGGGCACACGACCCGCAGGCCTACGCCGACGCGCTCGAAGAGCTCGACCGTGCCCGGCGCGAGGTCGCCGACCGCGACGAGCTGGACCGGCTGCTCGGCGAGCTCGCCCGGACCCACCCGCAGCTCGCCGAGACCTGGGCGGCCGACGCCGGCCGTGGCGTCCCCGGCTTCGGCCTGGTCGTCTGCGAGCCCCTCGACGACGTCCTCGGCGCGCTGCCCCCGGCGGACACCGCCGACCTGGTGGTCGTGCTGGGTGCGGGCGCGATGCAGGCCGACGGGCTGCTGCTGACCGCGGCGGCGCCGCGGATGCTCGCCGTCGTCGGGGACGAGCCGCGGGCCGCCTCGTCCGGGACGACCCTGCTCGAGGTGCTGAACCAGGCCTCGGCGCGGTTCCTGCGCGGCACCGGGGACCGCACCGCCGCCGCGCGGCCGGGCCCCGGGGCCCCGGTCGTGCCGCCGCTGCCGTCGGTCCCCGCCGCCCGGACGGCCGCGGAGGCACCGGAGGTCCCGGTCACCGTCCCGGTGCAGGCCGGACAGGCAGGCGCCCACGAGACCGTCGACCCGTCGGTGCCCGCGCCGCGCCCGGCCCCGCGCGGGTCGGACACGACCCCGCACGACGACGAGCCGTCCCGCCCGTCGACGCCGTCGGCCATGGCACCGGGCCCGCGCCCGGCGGTCACGGGCGGCCGGGACGACTGAGCGTCAGCTGCTCGCGCGGAGCGTCTCGGCGACCCGCGCGAGCAGCACGAACGGGTCGGTGTCCGGCGGCCCCGCCGGCTGCCAGCGCTGCCCCGAGCCGGGGTCGGCGACGCGGTACAGCGTCCAGCTGCCCGGCCCGGGGTCGTCGACCCGCAGCTGCGCCAGTGCCGTCGACGACCATGCCGCACCCAGCTCCGGGAACGCGGGCGGCCGCCGGTCGAGGATCGTGACGGTGTTGCCGGCGGTGGTGTAGGCGATCCGGCGCCGGTCGCTCTCGCCGTCGGGTACCTGCTCGGTGCACCAGGTCGCGAGCTGCGTGCGGACCTGCTCCGGGACTCCCATGGCGCGACATGGTCCCGGATCGGGCCGCGGGTGCGGAAGAGCCGTCTCCGTCGGAGGTCGTAGGCCGCAGTGCCGACCTGCGCCCGATGTGCCGGGGGCCCGTTCCGGCGAGGCTCGACGACATGATCACCGCACGCCGGACCGGCGGCCCGCCCCGCCGCAGCGCCGCCACCGTCGCCCTGCTCGTCCTCCTGGTCGCGGCCCTGGTCGGTGGCTGTGCGGCCCCGGCCGCACCGGCCCCCGACCCGGCTCCGCGGACGGCCGTCCCGACCGCCCCGCTCACCGCCGCCGACGTCGGCGCCTGGCTGGACGGCCTCGTCCCCGCCGCGCTCGACCGGAGCGGGATCGCCGGGGCCGCGGTCACCGTCGTACGGGACGGGCATGTGCTCGCCGCCCGCGGCTACGGCTCGGCCGGACCGGGCACGCCGGTCGATCCCGGCCGGACGCTGTTCCGGGTCGGGTCGGTGTCGAAGGTGGCCACCGCGGTCGCCGTGCTGCAGCTCGCCGACCGCGGCCTCGTCGACCTCGACGCCGACGTCCGCCGCCATCTCGACATCGACGTGCCGATGCCCCGCGGCCCGGTGACCCTGCGGAACCTACTGAGCCACACCGCGGGCTTCGAGGAGCAGATCCGCGGGCTCATCCGCACCGGGCCGGGTGGCCCGTCGCTGCGGGAGTTCCTCGCCACCGACCCGCCCGAGCAGGTCAGCACCCCCGGCACCGTGCCGTCGTACTCCAACTACGGCTACGGCCTGGCCGGGCACGTCGTCGAGCGGGTCACCGGCGAGCCCTTCGAACGGTACGTGCAGCGCGAGGTGCTCGACCGCGCCGGGATGACGACCGCGACCTTCGACCAGCCGCTGCCCGCGGCCGCCGCCGCGACGATGTCGGACGGCCACACCAGCGTCGACGCCCCGCCGATGCCGTTCGAGTTCGTCAGCCCGGCCCCGGCGGGGTCGCTGAGCGCGTCGGCCGCCGACATGGGCCGGTTCGCCTCGGCCCTGCTCGGCGCACCCGGTTCGACCCCGCTGCTCTCCCCCGCCGCGTGGGCACTCATGCAGCGCCCGGCGCTGGGCCCGGACACCCTCGGCGCGCTCGCCGACGGCCCGCGGATGGCACTCGGGCTGTTCGACGAGAGCCGCAACGGCCACCTCGTCCTCGGCCACGGCGGCGACACCCAGTGGTTCCACTCGCACCTGCAGCTGTACCCGGCCGAGCGGATCGGCGTGTTCGTCACGACGAACAGCAGCGGTCGCGGCGGCGCGGACACCCTGGATCTGCGGCGGGCGGTGACCGAGGGGTTCACCGACCGCTACCTCCCCGGTCCGGCGGGCCCGGCACCGGCTCCGGACGCGGGCACCCCGGCCAGGGCCGCCGCGATCGCGGGGACCTACGAGTCGGCCCGGCGGTCGGAGAGCACCTTCATGGGGGCGATGAACCTGCTGGCCCAGATGCGCGTGGCGGCTCGGCCGGACGGCACGCTGCTGGTCTCGCCCGCCCCGAACGACGTCCGCCCCGCCGCCTACGCCGAGGTCCGGCCCGGGCTGTGGCGGGAGGTGGGCGGGCAGCGGCTGCTGACCGTGCGCACTGACGCCGACGGCCGGGTCACCGCGCTGGGCCACGATGCGGCGTTCACCGAGCTGCCGGTCGGCCCGCTGCGTGACGCGACGCTGCTCGGCACGGTGCTGGCCGGCTCGGTCGCGGTGCTCCTCGGTGCGCTCGTCGCCCGGCCGGCGGGGGCCCTGTGGCGCCGCCGGTACGGCGTGGTCGTCGCGACCCGGCCGCGGGCCGACCGGGTCGCCCACGGTCTCACCCGGGCCGCGGCGCTCGCGGCGCTCGTCGCGCTCACGGGCTGGGTGGTCTCGGTGCTCACGATCGCGTCGCTGGGCGAGGTGCCGCTCCCTGTGCTGCGCGGGCTCCAGGTGCTCCAGTGGATCGGGGTGCTGGGCGTGCCCGTCGCGGCGGCCGGGGTGGTCACCGCACTGCGCGCCAGGGCCGGCGCATGGTCGGTGACCGGCCGGGTGGTGCTGCTGCTCGCCCTGGCCGGCATCGCGGTGGTGGCGGTCGTGGCGGGCCTGCTGCTGCCGAGCCTCACCTACTGAGCCCTACGATCACCCCACCCGAGGCCGGAGACCCCATGCACCCGCACCCCGAACCGCCACCCCGCACGGTCGCGGAACGGCTCGACGCCCGGCTCACCGCGCTCGGCCTGGCCGGACCGCGACGCCGCGACGCCGCGCTGGCGGTGCTCGTCGCGGCCGGGACGCTCGCGGTGGTCACCCCGGTGGTGCTGGCACCGGGCCCGGCCGCGGAGCTGGGTCTCGCGCCGGGCACGGTGGCGCTGGCACTCGGGGTGGTGACCGTGCAGAACCTGCTGCTGACGCTGCGCCGCACCGCCCCCGCGCTCTGTCTGGCGCTGACGGTCGGGCTGGGGCTGGTGAACGTCGTCCTGATGCCGGTGGGTGCTGCGCTGCGCGGCCCGGCGACGGCGATCGCGGCCGGCACCTGCGGGTCGCGGCTCCCGGCGCGCCGGGCCGGGGCCCTGGTCGGCGCAGCGGCGGTCGTCGAGACGGCCGTGGTGCTCACCGGGATCGCGGTACGCCCGTCCGGCGACGCGCTGCTCGGCGCGGGCGGACTGGCCGCCTCGCAGGTGCTGTCGGCGGTCCTGGTCTACGGCGGCCCGCTGCTGCTCGGTGTGTACCTGCGGACCCGGCGGCGCTACGCCGAGCTGGACCGGGTGCACACCGCCGGTGTCGTCGCGGCGTACCGGGAACGGGCGGACGCCGCCGTCGCCCGGGAGCGGGCCCGGATGGCACGCGAGCTGCACGACGTCGCCGCGCACCACCTGTCGGCGATGGTGGTGCAGGCCGCGGTGGTCGAGCGGCTGGTGGACCGGGACCCGGACGAGGCGCGGCGGACGGCGTCCCGGCTGCGGGAGCAGGGTCGCCGCACCCTGCACGACCTGCGTCTGGTCGTCGGGGCGCTGCGGGAGCCGGGGGCGGGCGGTGCCGAGGCCGACACCCCGGTGCCCGGCCTCGCCGAGCTCGACGGGCTCGTGGAGCAGGCCCGTGAGCTGGGCGGTCCGGTGGAGCTGGTCCGGCGCGGGGACCCGGGCGAGCCGTCCCCGGTCGCCGACGTCACCTGCTACCGGGTGGTGCAGGAGGCGCTGGCAAACGCCCGTGAGCACGCCCCCGGCGCCCCGGTCCGGGTGACGGTGACCCACGCCGACGACCGGGTCGCGGTCGAGGTCGTGAACGGGCCGGCGCGCGGCACCCCGGCGCCCTCCGCCGACGCCCCGGGCACCCGCGGGTTCGGGCTGGCCGGGATGCGCGAGCGCGCGCAGCTGGTCGGCGGGACGTTCTCCGCGGTCCGGACCGACGACGGCGGCTGGCAGGTCCGCCTGGTCGTCCCGCACGACCCCGGCCCGGAGACCGGAGGAGGACGCGCGTGATCAGGGTGCTGCTGGCCGACGACCAGGCCGTCGTCCGGGCCGGGTTCCGGATGTTCCTGGAGCTGGCCGGCGACGTCGAGGTCGTCGGCGAGGCGGCGAGCGGGCCGGAGGCGGTCGCGCTGGCGCGCGCGCACCGGCCCGACGTGGTCTGCATGGACGTCCGGATGCCCGGCGGGAACGGGCTCGTCGCGACCCGGGAGATCACCGGCCTCGACGACCCGGTCCCCGCGGTCCTCGTCGTCACCACCTTCGACCTCGACGACTACGTGTTCGGCGCGCTGGAGGCGGGCGCGAGCGGGTTCGTCCTCAAGGACACCCACCCCGACGACCTCGTCGACTCCGTCCGCCGTCTCGCCCGCGGCGACGGGCTGATCGACCGGGCCGTCACCCGCCGGGTGATCGCCGAGTTCGCGCGGCGCCGCCCCGCCCCGGACACCGCGCCCGACGGCGGGGTCGCCCCGCTGACGCCGCGGGAGACCGAGATCGTGCGGATGCTGGCCCGCGGGCTCTCCAACGCCGAGATCGCCGAGGAGCTGGTCGTCGAGACGTCGACGGTGAAGTCGCACCTGGGCCGGGCGATGGCGAAGATCGGCACCCGGGACCGGCTGCAGACCGTCGTGTGGGCCTATCGGACGGGGGTCGCGGCGCCCGATCCCGACTAGCGTCCGGGACATGGCACAGCACGAGGTGAGCAGGTTCGGGCACGTCGACCTCGACGGGCTCCCGCCGGACCTGGCGGAGCGGATCGGCGCGATCGCCGAGCGCTCCGGGTTCGTCCCCAACGTGTTCCGCGCTCTGGGCCGGCGCCCGCGGGAGCTGCGGGCGTTCCTGGACTACCACGACGCGTTGATGGACTCCGACGACGGACTGTCCAAGGCCGAACGCGAGCTGGTCGTCGTCGCCACCTCGGGGGCCAACAACTGCACCTACTGCGTCGTCGCGCACGGGGCGATCCTCCGGATCCGGTACAAGGACCCGGAGATCGCCGACCGCGTCGCGACCAACCCCTACGCGGTCGAGCTGTCGGAGCGCGAGCGCGCGATCGTCGACCTGGCCCTGCTGGTCGCACGGAGCTCGGAGTCGCTGACCGAGGCCGATCTCGACGACGCCCGCGCCGCCGGCCTGACCTCCGACGAGATCTGGGACGTCGGCGCGATCACCGCCCTGTTCGCGATGTCGAACCGGCTCGCGCACCTGACCGCGCTGCGCCCCAACCCGGAGTTCTTCCTGATGGGACGCATCCCCCGCGGTTAGAGCACCTTCGACAGGAACGCGCGGGTGCGCTCCTCCTTCGGGTCCGACAGCACCGCGCGCGGGTCACCGGACTCGACGATCCGGCCGTCGTCCATGAAGACCAGCGCGTCGCCGACCTCGCGGGCGAAGCCCATCTCGTGGGTCACGACGACCATCGTCATGCCCTCCCGGGCCAGCTCGCGCATCACGTCGAGCACCTCACCGACCAGCTCCGGGTCCAGTGCCGAGGTCGGCTCGTCGAACAGCATCAGCTTCGGCCGCATCGCCAGCGCCCTGGCGATCGCCACCCGCTGTTGCTGCCCGCCGGACAGCTGCGCGGGGTAGGCGTCGGCGCGGTCGCCGAGCCCGACCCGGGTGAGCAGCTCGACCGCCCGCTCGCGCGCGGCCGCCCGGGACTCGCGGCGCACGACGACCGGCGCCTCCATCACGTTCTCCGCCGCGGTGCGGTGCGGGAACAGGTTGAACCGCTGGAACACCATGCCGACCTCGCGGCGCTGGCGGCCGAGCGCGGAGTCGCGGAGCCGGTAGAGCTTCCCGTTCTCCTCGCGCAGCCCCATCAGCTCGCCGTCGACCCACAGCCGTCCGGTGTCGATGGTCTCCAGGTGGTTGATGCACCGCAGCAGGGTCGACTTGCCCGAGCCGGACGGCCCGATCACGCAGCACACCTGCCCCGGCTCGACGACGAGGTCGACCCCGCGCAGCACCTCGACGTCGCCGAAGCTCTTGCCGACCGACTCGGCTCGCACCATCGGGGTCACGAGGTCTTCCCTCCGGTCCGGAACGAGAACAGCCGCACCAGCGGGGTCGCCTCGGTGACCGCACCGGCCACACCGCGGCCGTAGCGGCGTTCGACGACGCGCTGACCGGCGGTGAGCAGCGAGGTCAGCAGCAGGTACCAGGCCGCGGCCACGATGAGCAGCGGGATGGTCTGGAAGTTCGTCGAGTAGATCCGCTGCACCGAGGTGAGCAGGTCGGTGTAGCCGATGACGACGACCAGCGACGTCGTCTTCAGCATGCCGATCGTCTCGTTGCCGGTCGGCGGGATGATCACCCGCATCGCCTGCGGGAGGACGACCCGGCGCAGGGTCTGCGCGCGGGTCATGCCGAGTGCTCCGGCGGCCTCGCTCTGGCCCTGGTCGACCGACTGGATGCCACCGCGCACGATCTCGGCCATGTAGGCGGCCTCGTTCAGCCCGAGGCCCAGCAGACACGCCAGGAACGGCGTGATCAGCGAGTTCGTGTCGAACACGACGAACTCGGGGCCGAACGGGATGCCGAGCGACAGGTTCGGGTAGAGCGAGGACAGGAAGCTCCAGAACAGCAGCTGGGCGATCAGCGGGGTGCCGCGGAACAGCCACAGGTAGACCCCGGACACCCCGGACAGCACCGGGTTCGGCGACAGCCGCATGACCGCCAGCCCGATCCCGCCGACGATGCCGATCAGCATCGACAGCACGGTCAGGACCAGGGTGTTCGCGAGTCCGTTCAGCACCGGGCCGGCGAACAGGTACTGCGCGACCACCGGCCAGCCGAAGTTCTCGTTGGTCAGCAGCGAGTTGACCAGCATCGCGCCCAGGACCGCGAGCACCGCGATCGCGATCCACCGTCCGGGGTGCCGGACCCCGATCGCGTCGCGGGGCTCGGGTCGGGCGCCGGTGGTCGCCGGCTCAGCCACCGTTCACCGAGGACGTGGGGATCGCGCCGTTGCCGACGTTCCACTTGTCGAGGATCCGCTTGTAGGTGCCGTCGTCGATCAGCGACTGGACCGCGCCCTGCACGGCCTGGGCGTACTGGCCGTCGTTCTTCTTCAGCGCGATGCCGTACGGCGCGGTGTCGTAGGGCTGCCCGACGACCTCGACCGCACCGTTGGTGGTGGTCTGCGCGTAGGCGGCGACCGGGGAGTCGGCGAGCATCGCGACGATCCGGTTCGAGTTCAGCGCGAGCGTCACGTCGGTCTGTGCCTGCAGCTCGGTGATCTGGATGGCCGGCTTGCCCTCGTCGGTGCACTTCTTGGTGCGGGCCTGCACGTCCTCGACCTGCACGGTGCCCTGCTGGACGCCGATCGCCTTGCCGCAGAGGTCGTTCGGGTCGATCCCGTCCGGGTTGCCCTTGCGGGTCGCCAGGCTGGTGCCCGCGGAGAAGTAGCTGACCATGTCGAGGACCTGGGTGCGCTCGGAGTTGACGGTGAACGAGGAGATGCCCGCCTCGTAGCGGCCGCCGGTGATGCCCGGGATGATCCCGGAGAACTGGCTCTGCTCGAACCTCGCGGTCAGGCCGAGCTTCTGGGCGACCGCGGTGCCCAGGTCGACGTCCATGCCGATGATCGTCGTGCCGTCGGGCGCGGTGAACTCGTTCGGCGGGTAGGTCGGGTCGGTGCCGACGACCCACGTGCCGTCCCGCTTGACCTCGTCGGGGACGAGGGCGGCGAGCCGGTCGTCCTTGGCGACGGCCGGGATCGGGGCGTCGGTACCGGTTGCTCCGGCGGAGCCGCCTCCCCCGCTGCCGTCGCCGCCGGCACCACAGCCGGCCAGGACCAATGCGGTCAGTGCGATCAGTGCGATCCCGGTCAGGGAGCGGACACTGCGGGTCCTCGCGGTCGTCATGCGGTTGCCTTCCAGATGATGCCGGGTCGAACGGCGGGGATCCTGCCACTTGGGGAGTGGTTCCCGCCGCCTGGCGGCCGATCCGTTACGTGCTCGTCCCATGACGCCGCGAGCCCGCGCCGGTCCGCGCACGTTCGCCTACTGTTGGTGCGACGACCGGGCGTCGCGGCACCGACGCGGCGCCCCACCGTCACGGAGGTCCTCGACGATGTCGTTGTTCCGCAGGCTCACCGTCCTGGCCGGCGCGGTGGAGGCCGCCCGCCGCTACGCCCGGTCCCACCCGGACCAGGCGGGCAAGGCCCTCGACTCCGCCGCCCAGTTCGTCGACAAGCAGACCAAGGGCAAGTACACGAACCAGATCGCCGGCGCCGCCCGCAAGGCGAAGGACGCCGCGGGCATCCCGCAGCCCGGCTACGGCTTCGGCTCGCCGGGCACCACCCCGCCCGCCCCGCCCCGCGCGGCCGCCGGGAACCCGCCGTACCCGGCGGGCGGTGCCGACGCTCCGACGCAGCGCACCCCGCAGCAGCCCCCGGCGTTCCCGCCGCCGAACCCGGAGCGTCCGCACGGCGCCTGACCTCCTTCCACGACGGTCCCGGCCGGGCGCCGGGACCGTCGTATGTGGACGTCCGACGGTCCGTCGTCCAGGCGTCGACCTGCGGGGCACCGGTTCTCCTCGGGGCCGGTGACGTGCCAGGATCGGCGGTGACGCGCCTGCGCGTCCCGGGGCCGCACCACCCGCGCGGGCCCGGAGCCGACGCTCCCGGGCGCGACCCCGCCCGGTGCGACCGAGGAGGTCTGCCGTGGACGAACCCCAGGCGTGGATACCGACCGATCCGCGGTCGCGGCCCAGCCACGACCAGGTCGTCGCGGGGCTGAAGGGCGTCGACGAGGGCGGGCCCGAGCTCGTCCAGCTGCTCACCCCCGAGGGTGAGCGGGTGCCGGACGAGCGGTTCGACCGCTACGCCGCCGACATCACCGCCGAGGACCTGCGGTCGCTCTACCGCGACCTCGTCCTGGTACGGCGCGCCGACCGCGAGGGCAACTCCCTGCAGCGTCAGGGAGAGCTCGGCCTCTGGGTGCCGCTGCTCGGCCAGGAGGCCGCGCAGGTCGGGTCCGGCCGCGCGCTCGCGCCCGAGGACATGTGCTTCCCCAGCTACCGCGAGCACGGCGTCGCCTGGTGCCGCGGGGTCGACCCGACCGAGCTGCTCGGCATCTTCCGGGGGACCGACCACGGCACCTGGGACCCGGTCGCGACCCGGTTCCACCCGTACACGATCGTCATCGGCAACCAGTGCCTCAACGCCGCCGGCTACGCGATGGGCCAGCGCTTCGAGTCCAAGGTGGGCGGCAGTGTCGCTGGTGTCGGCACCGCCGACGGTGTCGCTGGTGTCGGCACCGCCGACGGTGTCGCTGGTGTCGGCACCGCCGACGGTGTCGCTGGTGTCGGCACCGCCGACGGTGATACGGGTGAGGCCACCATCTGCTACTTCGGCGACGGCGCCACCAGCCAGGGCGACGTGCACGAGGGCTTCGTCTGGGCCGCCGCCTACGACGCGCCACTGGTCTTCTTCTGCCAGAACAACCAGTGGGCGATCTCGGTGCCCGCGGAGCGCCAGACCCGGGTGCCGCTCTACCAGCGCGCCCGCGGCTACGGCTTCCCCGGAGTCCGGGTGGACGGCAACGACGTGCTGGCTTGCCTCGCCGTCACCCGCTGGGCGCTCGACGAGTGCCGCACCGGCAACGGCCCGGTGCTGATCGAGGCGTTCACCTACCGGATGGACTCCCACACCACCTCCGACGACGCGACCCGCTACCGGCTCGCCGACGAGGTCGAGCTGTGGAAGCTCAAGGACCCGATCGAGCGGGTGCGGGTGCACCTGGCCCGGCGGCACGGCGTCGGCGCCGACTTCTTCGACGCCGTCGATGCCGAGGCCGACGCGCTGGGCGAGCGGATGCGGGCCTTCTGCCGGGCGATGCCCCAACCCGGCCCGGAGCGGATGTTCTCCCAGGTCTACGCCGAGCCGTCGCCGACGGTGGAGCGCCAGCGCGAGGAGTTCCTGGCCTACCACGCGTCGTTCGCCGACCAGGAGGGCTGATCCGTGCCGACCACGATGGCCAAGGCACTGAACGACGGGCTGCGTGCCGCGATGGAGCGCGACCCCAAGGTGCTCGTCATGGGCGAGGACGTCGGCCGGCTCGGCGGCGTCTTCCGCATCACCGACGGTCTGCAGAAGGACTTCGGCGAGCAGCGCGTGCTCGACACCCCGCTGTCGGAGTCCGGGATCATCGGCGCCGCGATCGGACTCGCGGTGCGCGGGTTCCGCCCGGTCTGCGAGATCCAGTTCGACGGGTTCGTCTTCCCCGGCTACGACCAGATCGTGTCCCAGCTGGCGAAGCTGCGGTACCGGACGCAGGGCCGGGTGCCGGTGCCGGTCGTCGTCCGGATCCCCTACGGCGGCGGGATCGGTGCCGTCGAGCACCACTCCGAGTCGCCCGAGTCGCTGTTCGCGCACGTCGCGGGCCTCAAGGTGGTCACCTGCTCGAACCCGGCCGACGCGCACTGGATGATCCAGCAGGCGATCGTCTCCGACGACCCGGTGATCTTCTTCGAGCCGAAGCGCCGGTACTGGGAGAAGGGCGAGCTCGACGCCGCCACCGACCTGGGCTCGGCCTTCCCACTGCACGCCTCGCGCGTGGTGCGGCCGGGCTCGACGCTGACCGTGGCCACCTACGGGCCGATGGTGCGGACCTGCCTCGACGCCGCCGGGGCGGCCGCCGAGGAGGGCCGCGACCTCGAGGTGATCGACCTGCGGTCGCTGTCCCCGCTCGACCTCGGCCCGGTCGCGGAGTCGGTGCGGCGCACCGGACGGCTGGTCGTGGTGTCCGAGGCGCCCCCGGAGGCGTCGGTGACCTCGGAGGTCGCCGCCCGGATCCAGCAGGAGTGCTTCTTCTCGCTGGAGGCGCCGGTGCTGCGCGTGACCGGCTTCGACACGCCCTACCCGCCGTCGCGGCTGGAGGAGGAGTACCTGCCGGACCTGGACCGGGTCCTCGACGCCGTCGACCGTTCCCTGGCCTGGTGAGGACGAGCACATGCGTGAGCACTTCAAGCTGCCCGACGTCGGCGAGGGGCTGACCGAGGCCGAGATCGTCACCTGGCGGGTGGCGCCCGGGGACACGGTCGCGGTCAACGACGTCATCGTGGAGATCGAGACGGCGAAGGCGGCCGTGGAGCTGCCCTCGCCGTGGGCCGGGACGGTCGGTGAGCTGCTGGTCGAGCCGGGCGCGACCGTCGCGGTGGGGACGCCGATCATCGCGATCGACACCGCTGGGTCCGCGCACGACTCCGACCCCGACGCCGATGCCGGCGCCAAGATCGGCGAGGCGGGCAAGGACGGGCGGATCGCGACGCTCGTCGGGTACGGGCCGCGGCAGGGCTCCGCGCGGCGACGGCCCCGGCGCGATCCCGCCGCCTCGGCCGCGTCCACCGGTTCCGCTGCACCCGTCGCGCCCACAGCCTCCGCCGAGCCGTCCGCCGGGTCCGTCGCGGCGAACGGCTCCGTCGGGGCAGACTCCGGTGGCTCCGGGCGCCCGGGTGGATCGGGGCCGGGTGGATCGGGGTCGGGCGCGTCCCCGGTCCCGTCGCCCCAGCAGTCGCTCGGGTCGCCCGAGCAGGCCGCTCCCGTGACGTCCACCGGTCTGCCGGAGGGCAGCGACACGGGGGCCGGGGGTGACGCCGTCGGGCCGCAGGCCGCGCAGGTCCCCCTCGCCCCACCACCGGTCCGCCTGCTCGCGCGAGAGCTGGGCGTCGACCTGCGGACCGTGACGGGGACCGGGCGCGACGACCGGATCACCCGTGAGGACGTGCACGCCGCCGCGACGGGTGCCGGGCTCACGGACGCCGGGAACGACGCTGCGGTCGACGGCCGCGCCGCCGGGACATCCGCCGCCGGGACATCCGATGTCGGGGCATCCGAGGACGGGGCATTCGCTGCCGGGACGTCCGCTGCCGGGGCGTCGGTCGCCGGGGGCCCCGTCGCGGCGGGGGCCGCCGGAGGTGTCACCGGAGCCGCTGTCGCGGGCGCCGCTGCCCCGGGTGCCGCCGGCCGGACCGCTGCCGGTCAGACTGCCGCCGCCCAGGGTGGGGTCGCCGGCCAGGGCGCCGGGGAGTCGGCGGGGGCTCCGGCCGGGCCGGGCGCGAGCGCCACCACCACCCGACCCACCGAGGACCGCCGCGAGCCCATCCGCGGCGTCCGCAAGGCCACCGCCGCGGCGATGGTCGCGAGCGCGTTCACGGCGCCGCACGTCACCGAGTTCCTCGACGTCGACGTCACCGAGACGATGGCCCTGCGCGACCGGCTGCGGGCCTCGCGCGAGTTCGCCGGGGTCAAGCTGACCCCGCTGGCGTTCGTCGCGAAGGCCGCCTGCCTGGCCGCCGCGCGGACCCCGGCGATCAACGCCAGCTGGGACGAGCGGGCCGGCGAGATCGTCTACTACGCCCGCGTCCAGCTCGGCATCGCCGCCGCGACGCCGCGCGGGCTCGTCGTCCCCAAGATCCGCGACGCGGACACCCTCACCCTGCGCGGCATGGCCGACGCGCTCACGACGCTCACCGACACCGCACGGGCGGGCCGGACCGCCCCGGCCGACCTGGTCGGGGGCACGTTCACCATCACCAACGTCGGCGTGCTCGGCGTCGACATCGGGACGCCGATCATCAACCCCGGCGAGGCCGCGATCCTCGCCGTCGGGTCGATCAAGCCCGCCCCGTGGGTCGTCGACGGCGAGCTGGTCGTGCGTACCGTGTGCCGGCTGGCGTTGTCGTTCGACCACCGCCTCGTCGACGGGGCCGAGGGCTCGCGGTTCCTCGCCGACGTCGGCGCGCTGCTGCACGACCCCGGGGTCGCCCTCACCTGGTGACCTGGGGAGATCATCCGAGTGCCCCCGGAGATCGATCCGGGGAATTCGGGCGATCCGGGAGCAGAACGGCGTGCCCGTGCGTTGTACGGGCATGCCGTTCGTGCTGCTCTACGTCGTGCTCGAGATCGTCGCGCTCGCCGGGCTGATCGCGTGGATCGGGCTGGGCTGGACCCTGCTGGTCCTGCTCGCCGGGTCCGTGCTCGGGCTCCTGCTCGCCCGTCGGGAGGGCGTCCGCGCCGCCCGCGCGCTCGCCACCGCGGTGCAGCGCGGGAAGCTGGCGCACGAGGAGGCGACCGACGGGCTGCTCGTCGCCGTCGGCGGCATCCTCATCTTCCTGCCGGGCCTGATCACCGACGTGCTCGGCCTCGCCCTGGTGTTCCCCCCGACCCGGGCCCTGGTCCGGCGTCGCATGGTGAGCGCCGCCGAGCGGGCCGCACCGGGTCTGCGCACCGCGCGGATCCGCTACGGCGCCACCGTGGTGGAGGGGGAGACCGTCACCGAGCCGCGCACGGCGACCGTGTACCCGCGCATCGCGGGTCCCGCCGCGGGCGCCGGCCCGGTCGTCGAGGGCGAGGTCGTGGACGGTCCCGACCGCACCTGACCCGTCACCGGGCCCGTGGTCGCCCGGCGCACCCCGCACGCGGTCTCCGCACCCCGTGCGGCGGGTGCGACGGCGGCACCAGGGGTGCGACGGCCGGGCGCGGCACGCCTCGGGCCGGGGTGGTGGACGGCGGGGACGTTCGGGGGCGTCCCCGCCGTCCCTCTCACCAGCCGGGGCGCGCTCCTGCGAGCAGAGTGCGCAGGCTCTCCAGCCTCCGGCGACGCAGCGTGATCGGCTTCATCCGCAGCGTGGAGTGATGCATCCGGTCGGCGCGGTGCCGTCCTCGGTGTCGACCCACGGCGCTCTCCTCCCGGGCGTAGTCACGTGCGACAGGGTGGTGCACACAGCAGAGTGTTGCTGGTCAGCAGCGGTCGCGGAAGGTCGCGGGGTATGGGCCACCGGATCGTGACGACGACGCGGGCATTCACCGGCCGCACTCGCACGGTGCGTTCGCGACGGACCCCACGGGCGATGTCGGAACCGGCCCGGACGGGCAGTGTGACCACGCTGAGTGATTATCGGCGTCGCTGGGCCGCCCGGGTGGCGGGCAGGCGACACGCCGCCGTCGTCTACGGAATTCCGAAGATCGGCGGATACCGTCGTCGCATGGATCCGGTGCGCAACCCGTTCGCCCCCGGCGCGGGTCAGCGCCCGCCCGAGCTGGCCGGTCGGGACCGCGAGGTGGACGCCTTCGAGATCGTCCTGGAACGGGTCGCCCGCGGTCGCCCGGAGCGGAGCCTGGTGCTCACCGGGCTGCGCGGCGTCGGCAAGACGGTCCTGCTCGGCGAGCTGCGCTCGATGGCGATGCACGCCGGCTGGGGCGCCGGGAAGATCGAGGCCCGGCCGGACGCCGACCTGCGACGTCCGCTGTCCGCGGCGCTGCACCGCGCGATCCGCGACCTCGCCGTCCGGCACCGTGCCCCCGAGCGCATCGACGAGGTGCTGGGGGTGCTCAAGGCGTTCGCGCTCCGGTCGTCGCCGGAGGGGACGAAGCTGCGGGAGCGCTGGCAGCCCGGCATCGACGTGCCGGTGAAGAACGGGCGCGCGGACTCGGGCGACATCGAGATCGACCTGGTCGAGCTGTTCACCGAGGTCGCCGAGCTCGCCCAGGACGTCGGATCCGGCATCGCCCTGCTGATCGACGAGATGCAGGACCTGCGGCCCGAGGACGTCTCGGCGCTCTGCGCCGCCTGCCACGAGCTGTCCCAGGCCCGGGTGCCCCTCGTCGTCGGGGCGGGGCTGCCGCACCTGCCCGCGGTGCTGTCGGCGTCGAAGTCCTACTCGGAACGGCTGTTCAAGTACTCGCGGATCGACCGGCTGGACCGTAAGGACGCCGACTTCGCGCTGATCGCCCCCGCCGAGCGGGAGGACGCGACCTTCGACCAGGAGGCCCTCGACGACCTCTACGTCCGCTCGGGCGGCTACCCGTACTTCGTGCAGGCCTACGGCAAGGCCGCCTGGGACGCCGCGCCGACCAGCCCGATCGGTGCGAAGGACGTCGAGATGGCCGCCCCCGAGGCCGATGCCGAGCTCGCGGTCGGCTTCTTCGGCTCCCGCTTCGAGCGGGCGACGCCCGCCGAGCGGGAGTACCTGCGGGCGATGGCCGAGCTGACCGACGGGGAGGACCACCCCGTCGAGACGTCGCTGGTCGCCAAGCACCTGGACCGGCGGGCGTCGTCGCTGTCCCCCGCGCGCGACAGCCTGCTCAAGAAGGGCCTGGTGTTCTCGGCCCAGCGCGGGCAGATCGCCTTCACCGTGCCGCACTTCGGGCGGTACCTGCTCGCCAACACCTGAGCCCCGCTGCTCCGGACGAGTGAAAACTGTTTGCGGTGTAACGGGTCGTCGTGGCAGTGCGAAACCCCTGCTGAGCCCCGCGGCGCCACCCGACCCCCGACTCGGTAGCGCCGCGGGGCGTTCCACGTTCGGGGCAGGCTGTCGCCCGCCCCGGGCGCTGCCGGGGGCGTCAGGGGCCACCCGTAGCATCGGCCCGGTGGCCGAGCCCAAACTCGAGATCCAGATGCTCCATGACCGAGTCATGATCAAGAGGGTCGAGGGTTCCGGCGAGCGACGGAGCTCGGCCGGAATCGTGATCCCGGCAACCGCACAGGTCGCCAAGCGTCTGGTCTGGGGAGAGGTGGTAGGGGTGGGACAGCACGTGCGCACGGTGAAGGCCGGCGACCGCGTCCTGCTCGCCCCGGAGGACCAGTACGAGGTCGAGATCGCTGGCGTCGGGCACCTGGTCATGCGCGAGCGGGATCTGCACGCGGTGGCCTCCGAGGCCACCCAGCACGGGACCGGTCTCTACCTCTGATCCCCCCCCCGGGTCGCGCCGGTCCGCACGGACCCGCGGCCCACCCGGTTCGACGGCGGTGTCGACGCAGGCGGCGACGTCGGCCTCGATGACAGAGTCGATGGCAGTGCGGAAAGGAAGTCCCACGTCATGCCCGAGCGCCCTCCCTCGTCCGACGACGCGGACGAGCAGCCGGTGACGGCCGCGCCGGAGCCGGGAGACCAGCCGAACGGCGACGCCGCCGGTGCCGGTCGCCCCGTGATGCCCGCCCGCCGTCCCTCGCCCGGTCCCGCGGCAGCCGCTCCCGCCACAGCCGCCCCCGCCACAGCCGCCTCCGCCGCCGCGCAGGGGACCAACGCGCCGCAGGGCGCCGCCGAGGCCCCGGCCGCCGAGACCCGGGCCGCTGAGACCCGGAGCGCCGAGACTCCGGCTGCCGACGCGTCCGGGCCCGCCGATCCGGCCGAGGCCGCCGAGCAGGCGCCGCCGGAGTCCCCCGCGGCCCGCACCGTCGTCGGGCAGGCCACCACCGCCGAGGACCCGGCCGCGCCGTCGCCCGCCGGGCACCAGCCGTCCCCGCAGCGCCCGGGCACCGGTGCCCCGCAGCCCGGCCCGGCGCCGCGGCAGGATCCCGGTACGACCGCACCGCAGGCCGGTGGTGCCCCGGCGCCCGCCGCGTCGGAGCCCGGCCCCCGGACCTCCGGTGGACAGGACCCGACCCGCCCGGTCCCCGCCGCCCCCGATGGCCGGGATCAGGACACCGTCCGCGTCCCCCCGCTCAGCGAGCAGCGCACCCAGGTCCTGCCCCGGGTCACCCCCGCCGCGTCCGCGGCGGCGCCCGCGGGCGGCGCTGGCGAGCAGACCGCCCGCATCCACACCGGCGGCCCTGGCGCGGGCACCGCGGTCCTCGGCGCCGGCGCGTTCGGTGCCGCGGGCCCCGCGGCCGCGACCGGTCCGGGTGGGCCGGGCGGCCCCGGTGGTCCCGGCGGCGGCGACGAGGGTGGTGACGGCGAGAGCGGTGACGGCCCGCAGCGCAAGCGCCCCGTCGGCCTGATCGTCGCGGCCGCAGCGCTCGGTGTGCTCGCCCTCGGTTACGTCGGCGACCTCGTGCTCAGCTCCGGCAGCGTGCCGCGCGGCGTCGTCGTCGCCGGTCAGCAGATCGGGGGCATGTCGCGGGCCCAGGCCACCGAGACGCTGCAGGCGGCGATCGAGCCGCGTGCCGGCGCGCCGGTGCCGGTCCAGGCCGGTGAGGTCCGCTCGGAGATCGATCCGAAGGCCGCGGGCCTGCAGGTCGACTACGCGCGCACCCTCGACGAGGCGGGCGAGCAGCCGCTGAACCCGATCACCCGGATCTCCTCGTTCTTCACCACCCGCGAGGTCGGGGTGGTCAACTCCGCCGACGACCGCGCCGTGCGCACCGCGCTCGAACAGATGGCCCCGCTGGTCATGAAGGAGCCCAAGGAGGGCTCGGTCCAGTGGCAGGGCGTCACCCCGATGCCGGTCGCGCCGGAGCCGGGCCAGCAGCTCGACGTCGACGCGGCCGTCGGCGTCGTCGAGGAGCAGTGGGCCTCCGGCGAGCCGGTGCAGCTGCCGCTGATCGTCGAGCAGGCGATCACCACCCCGGCCGACGTGCAGAAGGCCATCGACGAGGTCGCCAAGCCCGCCGTCGCCGGTCCGCTGACGATCACCGGTGAGGGCGCGAACGCGACCATCACCCCCGAGGACATCACCACCGCGCTCAGCTTCACCGCGGACCCGCAGGGCCCGGTGAAGCTGAAGCCGGTGATCGCGAACAAGACCCTCGAGGACATCGCGGCGCCGCAGCTGGCGAGCACCGAGAAGCCCGGCGTCGACGCCCAGCTCGACTTCGCCGCGACCCCGCCGCGGGTCGTCCCGTCGCAGGACGGGCGCGGCATCGACTACGACGCGACCTTCGCGAACGTGCTGCCGATCCTCACCGGCCAGGGCGAGCGCACCGTCGCCGCGGTCTACGCGAACAAGCCGGCCGAGATCACCACCGCCGACCTGCAGTCGCTGGGCAACGCGACCGAGATCTCGACGTTCACCACCGGCGGGTTCGCCGCCGACTCGGGGCAGAACATCAAGCGTGCCGCCGAGGCCATCAACGGCCAGATCGTGCAGCCCGGCGAGACGTTCAGCCTCAACGCCGTCAGCAACCCCCGCAACGCCGCCAACGGCTACGTCGAGGCCGGCATCATCGAGGACGGCCACCCGGCGCGCGGCGTCGGCGGCGGTGTCTCCCAGCTCGCGACGACGCTGTACAACGCGTCGTACTTCGCCGGCATGACCGACATCGAGCACAAGGAACACAGCTACTACATCAGCCGCTACCCGGTGGCCCGTGAGGCGACGGTCTTCGACGACCTCATCGACGTCAAGTTCCGCAACGACGGCCCCACTCCGGTGCTGATCCGCACGGCGTGGACGCCCAGCAACGTCACCGTCTCGTTCGTCGGCCAGAAGATGTACGACGTCACCTCGACGACCGGGCCGCGGACCAACCCGACCCAGCCGCAGGTCGTCAACATCCCGGCCGGTCAGCCGTGCAGCCCCAGCAAGGGCTCGCCCGGCTTCACCGCGACCGACACCCGGACCATGCGCAACGTCCAGACCGGGGAGACGACGAGCAAGACCCGCACGGTCAAGTACAACCCGCAGCCGATCGTGCAGTGCGGCGGCTGATCCGGTGATGGTCCAGTCCGGGGGATGACGTAACCCACGTCACATTCGTACCCTGATCCCTCCAGCCGTCGGACAGCGAGGGATCGGGGTACCCCCAATGCGCATCGCGGACGTTCTGAGGAGCAAGGGCAGCGCGGTGAGCACCGTGGCACCGGACGCCCCGGTGGTCGAGGTGCTCCGGGCGATCGCCGAGCGGAACCTCGGCGCACTGCCGGTCGTCGACGGCGACCGGCTGGTCGGCATCGTCTCGGAGCGGGACGTGGTGCGCCGGTTGCACAGCCACGGCGCCGCGCTGCTCGACGCGCGGGTGGCCGAGGTGATGACCACCGAGGTGGTCACCTGCTCGCCCGGCGACGGCGTCGGTGACCTCGCCCGGGTCATGACCGACCGCCGGGTGCGGCACCTGCCGGTCGTCGTCGACGGGGCGCTGGCCGGGATCGTGTCCATCGGCGACCTGGTCAAGGCCCGGATGGACATGCTCGAGCAGGAGCGCGAGCAGCTGGAGAGCTACATCGCGCAGTAGCGGCGCGACGAGGAAGGGCCCCGGGCGGGGAGTCCGCACCCGGGGCCCTTCGTCATGGGAACCAGATCAGAACGAGGCCTCGTCGAGCTCCATGAGCGCGTTGTCGGCGTTCGCGATGATCGCCTTCTCCGAGGTCAGACGGGGCAGCACGGACTTCGCGAAGAACGTCGCGACGCCGACCTTGCCCTCGTAGAAGGCCCGGTCCTTCGCCGGGACGCCGTCGGTGCCCAGTGCGGCGAGCGCGACGGTCGCCTGACGCAGCAGCAGCCAGCCGACGAGCAGGTCGCCGACCGCCATGAGCAGCCGCACGGTGTGCTGGCCGACCTTGTACAGCTCGGTGGCGTCCTTGGTGGAGGCGTAGAGGTAGCCGGTCAGCGTGCCGAGCATCCCCTGCACGTCGGTGAGCGCGGTGCGCAGGAGCTCGCGCTCCTCCTTGAGCCGGCCGTTGCCCGCCTCGGAGTCGATGAACGCCTGGATCTCGCCCGCGACGTGCGCGAGCGCCTGGCCGTTGTCCCGGACGATCTTGCGGAACAGGAAGTCCTGGGACTGGATCGCGGTGGTGCCCTCGTAGAGGGAGTCGATCTTGGCGTCCCGGATGTACTGCTCGATCGGGTAGTCCTGGAGGAAGCCGGACCCGCCGAGGGTCTGCAGCGACTGCACGAGCTGCTCGGTGGCGCGCTCGGAGCCGACACCCTTGACGATCGGCAGCAGCAGGTCGTTGACCTTCTCCGCCAGCTCGGTGCTGATCCCGCTGCCCTCGTCGCCGAGGCGCACCCTGTCCTGGAAGGTCGAGGTGTAGATGTAGACCGAGCGCAGGCCCTCGGCGTACGCCTTCTGCAGCATCAGGCTGCGGCGGACGTCCGGGTGGTGGGTGATCGTGACGCGCGGCGCGGTCTTGTCCGTCATCTTCGTCAGGTCGGCGCCCTGCACGCGCTCCTTGGCGAACTCGAGCGCGTTGAGGTACCCCGTCGACAGGGTGCCGATGGCCTTGGTGCCGACCATCATCCGGGCGTACTCGATGACCTGGAACATCTGGGCGATGCCGTCGTGCACGTCACCGAGCAGCCAGCCGACGGCCGGGGTGCCGTGCGCCCCGAAGGTCAGCTCGCAGGTCGTGGAGGCCTTGAGGCCCATCTTGTGCTCGACGTTGGTCACGAAGGCACCGTTGCGCTCGCCCGGCTCACCGGTCTCGGTGTCGAAGTGGAACTTCGGAACGAGGAACAGCGACAGGCCCTTGGTGCCCGGCTTCGCGCCCTCGGGGCGAGCCAGCACCAGGTGCATGATGTTCTCGGTGAAGTCCTGCTCGGCCGAGGTGATGAAGCGCTTCACACCCTCGATGTGCCAGGTGCCGTCGTCCTGCTGGATCGCCTTGGTCCGGCCGGCTCCGACGTCCGAGCCCGCGTCCGGCTCGGTCAGCACCATCGTGGCGCCCCAGCCCCGGTCGATCATCAGCTGGGCCCAGCGCTTCTGCTCCTCGTTCCCGTTCTTGTGGAGGATCGAGGCGAAGTTCGGGCCGGCCATGTACATGAAGATGGCCGGGTTGGAGCCGCACATCAGCTCGGCGGCGGCCCACTGCACCGACGGCGGGATGCCCATGCCGCCCAGCTCGTTCGGCAGGCCGAGGCGCCACCACTCGCCGTCCCAGAGGACCTTGTAGGCGTCCTTGAGCTCCTGCGGGGTGGTGACCGTGTGGTCCTCGGGGTGGAAGACCGGCGGGTTGCGGTCGATCGTGGCGTAGTGCTCCGCGAGCGGTCCGGTGCAGACGGTCGACAGCTCCGACAGCACGCCCTTGGCGGTGTCGACGTCGACGTCGGTGAACGGCCCCGTCCCGAGGTGGTTCTGTACCTCGAACACCTCGAAGAGGTTGAACTCGAGGTCGCGCACGTTGCTCTTGTAGTGGCCCATCCGTCCTTCACCGCCGTTCGTGCCAGGGCCGATCGACTTACCGGCCGGTAACTGACTCCAGAGTATTACCGACGGGTAACCCAGGCAAGGGCGCAGGTGCGGGTCGGGACCGCTCACCCGTGTGACGCGCTCGACCGGCGCGCCCGCGCCGTACTTCTCCCGTGAACCGAGAGAATGCGGAGTCGCACGGGACGGATGTGGCGTGTGTGACGAAGGCGGTACCGGCTCGGTGCGGCCGATGGGGGGCAGCAGCGATGGGCGAGCCGGGGCAGAGCTGGAGTCGCCGCGGGCTGCTGGTCGGTGGCGCGGTCGTCGGCGCGGGCCTGGTCCTGCCCGGCCGGGCGTTCGCCGGGCCGCCGCCGGCCACCGACCCCGCCCCGCCCGCCACCGACCCGGTGCCCGGTCCGTCGGCGGTCCCGGGGCCGGACGGCATGCCCGGACCGGCCGGTGCCGGCCCCCTCGTGGAGGGCGTGCCGATCCCGTTCATCGCGCGCTGCTTCGAGTGGGGTGCGCGCAAGCCCAAGTCCGCGCCGAAGATCTGGGACCGGCGTCCGATCCGGATCCTGGTCCACCACACGGCCGGGGCGAACACGACCGACTACAGCGTCGGCGCCGCGCACCGGATGGCGAGGGCGATCCAGAACTACCACATGGACCGGAACGGCTGGCTCGACTCCGGGCAGCACTTCACCATCTCGCGCGGCGGGCACGTGCTGGAGGGCAGGCTCTGGAGCCTCGGTGAGCTCAACGGGGGCCGCCGCGTCGTCGAGGGGGCGCACTCGCCGGGCCAGAACGTCATCGCGATCGGCATCGAGAACGAGGGCACCTACATGGGCGTCGACCCGACGCCGGCACTGTGGAACTCGCTGCGCATCACCTGCGCCTACATCTGCCTGCGCTACGGCATCGCCCCGACCGAGCTCTACGGCCACCGCGACTACCGCAACACCCTCTGCCCCGGCGACCGTCTCTACGCCGCGCTGCCCCGGCTGCGTCGTGAGGTGGCGGGGCTGCTGGGCAGGCGGCTCTCCCGCACCGAGGCGACCAAGGCGAGCTGGCCGCTGCTGCGCACCGGCGACCGCGGACCGATCGTCGAGGCGGCCCAGTACCTGCTGCGCGACGCCGGGTCGCTGACCGGGAAGCCCGACGGACGGTTCGACGACCGCACCGCGGCCGCGGTGAGCGAGTTCCAGCGCGCGCACCGCGCCGACGACGTCAACGGCCTGCTCGGCGGGGAGACCTGGCCGGAGCTGGCCCGCACGGTGCGCGCGGGCGCCGAGGGCGACGCCGCCCGTGCGGTCGAGGTGCTCGCGGCGGCGCGACGGGTGGAGAGCGTGCCCGACGTCGTCGACCACCCGCAGTGGCAGAAGCTGCTCGGGACCTCCGGCAGTCCCGTCCCGGACGCGCACGACCCGCAGGGCGTGCTGAACCGCTGAGGGCCACGCGCGGGCCCCGTGCGGGCGGAGAGCACCCGCACGGACGGGTGACGGACTGCCGCTAGTCTCGCCCGGTGCTGAACCGCTGCCCCGCGTGCGACGCGCCCGCGAGCGATCCGTTCTTCTCGGTGACCGGGCTGCCGGTGCACGGCACCGCGGTGCTCCCCGACCCGGTCTCGGCGCGGTCGGTGGCCACCGGTGACCAGGTGCTCGTGCTCTGCGAGCGCTGCGGGCTGGTGTTCAACCGCGACTTCGACCCGGGGCTGCTCGACTACACCGGCGACCACGAGGAGTCCCAGCACCACTCCCCCCGCTTCGCCGCCTACGCCGCGGAGATCACCGCGGACTGGGTGGCGCGGTTCGGCCTGGCCGGACGGCACGTCGTCGAGGTGGGCTGCGGGTCGGGTGACTTCGCCGCCGAGCTGCTCGGCGCCGGCGTCGGCCGGGTCACCGGGATCGACCCGCACTTCGTGCCGCAGCGGGTCCGGCCCGAGCTCGCGGACCGGCTCACCGCCGTCCCCGCGGAGTTCGCCCGTGACCAGGTCGAGCCGGACACCGCGGCCCTGGTCTGCCGGCACACCCTGGAGCACATCCCCGACCTCGCCGTCTTCGGCGCGGAGCTGTACGCCGGGCTGCGTCGCGGCGGTGGTCGGGCGCTGCTCGCCGAGGTGCCCGACCTGGGCCGGATCCTCGACGAGGGCGCCTTCTGGGACCTGCAGTACGAGCACTGCTCCTACTTCACGCCGGCGACCATGCGGACGTTCCTGGCCGGGGTCGGCTTCTCCGACCCGCAGGTGCGGCTGACCTATGCCGACCAGTACGTCGTCGCCGAGGCGGGGCCGGACGGGACCCCGGGCGCGCCCGCGCTGGAGCCGCACCTGCGCGACGCGCTGCGCGGCGCCTGCCTGGACTTCGCGACCCGGGTGTCGGACCAGGTCGGACGCTGGCGGGAGTGGCTGGGCGGCCGGGCCGCGACCGGCGACGAGGTGGTCGTCTGGGGCGGCGGGGCGAAGGGGCTGACCTTCCTCAACGTCGTCGAGGGCAGGGCGGAGGGGACCGGCGCGGTCGGCGCGGTCGTCGACATCAACCCCGGCCTGCAGGGCCGCTTCATGGGCGGGCTCGGGCTGCCGATCCGCGCGCCGAAGGACCTGCTGGACTCCCCGCCGCGGTCGGTGCTGCTGATGAACCCGGTCTACACCGGCGAGGTGCGGGCCACGCTCGACGAGCTGGGGCTCGGGTCGACGGAGCTGCTCGCGGTCTGAGCCCCGCTCACCGGTCCGCGTCGCGCAGCTCGCGCACCGCGCGGGCGAGCTCGGCGCGGGCGTCGGCGGGGTCGTCGAGGCCGATCCCGGTGAGCACCAACGCCCCGGCGAGCAGCAGCCGCGCGGTGCGCCGGGCCGGGCCGGACAGGTCGTCACCGCAGACGCGGTCGAACCGGTCCTGGAAGTCGTCGATCACCGAGTCCCGGATCCGGCGGGCTGCCGGGTCGTGCCCGAAGAACACCACGCGCAGTGCGCTGTCCAGTGCGCTGTTCCCGGCCAGGGCGGCGACCAGACCGTCGACGTAGCCGGCGACACGCTCCTCCACCGGCAGCCGGTCGTCCGGCTCCTCACCGGGCGCGGCGCGCAGGTGGGTCACGAACACCGCGGCGAGCAGGTGCTCCTTCGAACCGAACACCTTGTACGCGGTCGCCGGGGAGACCCCGGCCCGGCGGGCCACCCGGCGCACGGTGAGCACGTCGGCACCGTGCTCGGCGAGCTCCGCGCCACCCGCGTCGAGCAGCCGGGCACGCGTCGCCGGTGCGACCTCGCTGGGCCGGAGGATCGCCTCGTCCACCGGCTCCAGGGTAGTGCGCGCCCCGACGTACCGAACCCGGTACCGAGGGTCGCGGGAACTGCGCTACGGTCACCGCACCCGATGGACAGGTGTCCATCCGGCCCACGGGAGGCTCACGTGCGCACGATCAGCCGCAGGACCGTCCTCGCCGGCGCGGCAGGTGCCGCAGGACTCGGGCTGCTGGGCAGCGGGGTCGCCGCCGCGGCGCCCGGCCGGATCGCGGTCACCCGCGAGGAGCACCGGGTGGTCGTCGTCGGGTCCGGCTTCGGCGGCGGGGTCACCGCGCTGCGCCTGGCGCAGGCCGGGGTGCCGGTGCTCGTGCTGGAGCGCGGTCGGCGCTGGGTCACCGGCCCGAACGCGGAGACCTTCCCGCGGGTCCTGACCAATCCCGACCGCAGGCTGTTCTGGCTCGACACCGTCGTCGACCCGCTGGACGGGCCGCCGAACCCGCTGTCGGTGCTGCTCGGGCGGCCGACCCGGAGCACCCCGGGCGCGGTCCCGCTGTCCCCCGGCCGCTACACCGGTCTGCTGGAGCGGGTCGGCGGCAACGGCATGGACGTGTTCTGCGCGGCGGGCGTCGGTGGCGGGTCGTTGCTCTACCAGGGCATGACGCTGCAGCCGACCGCCGAGGTGTTCGCCGCGACCATGCCGCGTGAGCTCGACTACGACGTGCTCGCCCGCGAGCACTACCCGCGGGTCGCCCGGATGCTGCGCCTGGAAACCGCACCCGATGAGCTGATCAACTCCCCCACCTACCGCTCGTCGCGGGTGTTCCGGGACCGCGCCGAGGCCGCCGGCTACGAGGTCGAGAAGATCCCGATGCCGATCGACTGGGACTACGCGCTTGCCGAGCTGCGCGGGGAGATGAAGCCCGCCTACACCAACGGCGACGCGTCGTTCGGCGTCAACAACGGCGGCAAGCACACCGTCGACGTCACCTACCTCGCCGAGGCCGAGGCGACCGGCCGGGTCACCGTCGCGACGCTGCACCAGGTCACCGACGTCATCCGGGCGGCCGACGGGCGCTGGGAGGTGCACGTCGACCGGATCGACGAGACCGGCACCATCCAGGAGAAGAAGATCATCACGACTCCGGCGCTGGTGCTCGCCGCGGGGACGCAGAACACCAACCGGCTGCTGCTGCGCGCCCGCGCGCACGACACGATCCCGGACCTGCCCGACGCCCTCGGCGAGAACTGGGGCACCAACGGCGACCGGATCTGCACCTGGGTCTCCCCCGTCGAGGACTTCGGCCCGGTGCAGGGCGGGCCGGTGGTGTTCGGGACGAAGGACTGGGCGGACCCGGCATCGGCGAACACGGTCATCCAGGCGTCGCTGCCGCCGCTGCCGCTCGGGCTCGGCCGCACCATCACGATGATCGTCGGCTACGGCGTCAGCGCCGGCCGCGGCCGCGTCACCTGGGACCCGGTGCGCCAGGAGGGCGTCGTGCAGTGGCCGCTCGACGGCGACGCGCCCCTCACCTCGCGCATCCACGAGCGGATGGCCCGCATCACCGGCGTGCGCGGCACCTTCGTCGACACCACCTACGCCGTGCCGACGACCTGGCACCCGCTCGGCGGTGCGTGCATCGGCACGGTCTGCGACGTCGCGGGCCGGGTGCAGGGCCAGCGCGGGCTCTACGTGCTCGACGGGTCGCTGATGCCGGGCACCACGGCGGCCTGCAACCCGTCGATGACGATCGCGGCCGTCGTCGAGCGCGCCACCGACGACCTGATCGCCCAGGACGTCGGCACGCTCATCTGACCAGCCGCCGGACGACGGCCAGGTCCTCCGGGCTCGCCACGTGCAGGTTCGCCGGGTCCCCCGGCACCGTCACCACGCGGTGGCCCAGCGCGGCGAGCATCCCGGAGTTCTCCACCGGCCGGGGCGCGTCGGCGTGCGCGGCCCGCAGCACGTCCGCCCGGAACGCCTGCGGTGACTGGGTGATCACCGCGTCCTGCTTCGGGAGGGTCTCGACGACGACGCCGTCGACCACCCGCTGCACCACCTCCAGCAGCGGGACGACCGGCACCGCCCCGTCCGCTCCGGCACGCACGGCGTCGACGACGTCGGTGAAGATCCGGTCCGCGGCGAGCGGGTGTGCCGGGTCGGCGAGCACCAGGATCCCGGCGTCGCCGGGCACGACCGCGAGCCCGGCACGCAGTGACTCGGACTGGTGGTCGCCGCCGACGGCGAGCGCGTCGACCGGCTCGCCGTCCCAGTCCACACCGGACGGCAGCACCAGCGCGACCCGGTCGCAGGTGCGCCGGGCGGCGGCGACGGTGTGGTCGACCAGCCGGTGCCCTGCCAGCTCGTCGAGCTGTTTCAACCGGCCGTAGCGCAGCCCCCGGCCGCCCGCCAGCACGATCGCCCACACGTGGTCCCGCACTCCGGTGATCCTGCCGGGACCGCCGGGGGAACCGGACACCGCACCCGATAGCCTCGGTCGTCCCCGATCGGGCGACCCGATCGGGTGACCCGGAGGGCGGACGAGGATGGCGGCACCGACGACGTCTCCCACCCCTGCCGCGCCGTCGACCGGCCCGCTCGCCGGGTCCCCCGCGTCGATCGCGCTGGTCCGGGAGGTCGCCGAGGACCCGGCCGCGCCGCGCCTGGTGGCCGTCACCGGTCCGGCCGGTGCGGGCAAGTCGACCCTGCTGCGCGAGCTCGTCCGGGTGTGGACCGAGGCCGGTGCCGAGCAGGACGTGACGGTCGTCGACGACGCCCACGAGCTCGGCGACGACGCGCTCGCCGACCTGCGCGGGTACGCGGGCCGCCCGGACGCCCGCCTGGTCGTCGCGTTCCGACCGTGGCCGCGCAGCCGTGCGCTGGCCCGGCTCGGCGCGACGCTGGCCGCCGCCGCGCCGCCGCTGGTCCTGGGCTCCCTGGATGCGGCCGGGATCGCCGCGCGGGCCGCCCGCGTCGCCGGGGTCCGGATCTCCGACGAGGCCGTCCGGGTCGTCGCCGAGCGCACCGCCGGGGCCCCGATGCTGGTCGACCGGCTGCTCGCCCACGGGCGGGTCGGCGGGCCGGTGCCGCCGCAGCTCGCCGAGCAGATCGGCTACGCCGTCGACGCCGAGGACCCACGGGTGGTCGAGCTGGTCACCGCGCTCGCGCTCGGTGCCCCCGTCGACGGCGAGGTGCTCGTCCCGCTGCTCGGGATCTCCGACGCGGCCGGCATCGGCGTCGGCGCCGAGATCGCCGAGCTCGACGAGCTGTCCGGACGGGCCGTCGCCGCGGGGCTCTGCACCCCCGACGGGCGGGTCGTCCCGCTGGTCGCCGAGTCGATCCGAGCCAGGGTCGCGCCCGCCCGGCGGGCCGAGCTGCGCCGCCACCCCGCCGAGATCGAGCTCGACCGCGGCGGGAGCGTGCTCGCCGTCGCCCGCACCCTGCGCGGGTCCGGGGCCTCCGGGGAGCGTGCCGCCACGGTGTTCCGGGCCGCCGCGGCCGAGGCGGCCCGCGCGGAGAGCCCGGACGCGGTCCGGTTCTACGCCGAGGCCGTCGCCGCGGGGACACCCCCGCTGACCGTCGCCGCGCACCGCGCGCAGGCCCACCTCGTAGCGGGGGACCTCGACGGTGCGCTCGGGCACGCCGACTCGGTGCTGTCGGCGACCGACGCCGTCGAGGCCACCGACGCCGTCCGGGCCGGGTCGGTCGCGGCCGCCGTCCTCGCCCGGCGGGGTCTGCTGGCGCGCAGTGCCGAGCTGTACCGGTGGACCGCC
The DNA here is from genome assembly GCF_001932475.1 of Pseudonocardia sp. Ae717_Ps2. NCBI lineage: Bacteria > Bacillati > Actinomycetota > Actinomycetes > Pseudonocardiales > Pseudonocardiaceae > Pseudonocardia > Pseudonocardia sp. Ae717_Ps2. Next base: position 5,745,924 of record NZ_MCIS01000001.1, on the reverse strand, counting down.
GCGGTGTCCGGGGAGCACCTGCCCGCTGCGGCCGTGCCCGTCCTGATCGGGACCGGGGCACTGGAGGAGGCCCGCGCCGTCGTCGGGGGCGACGGCGGCGGTTCCGGGTTCGTCGCCGGCCGTGCGCCCACCCTGGTCGACGGCGCCGACGATCTGACCGCCCGCGGCATGCTCGACTCGGTCGAGGGCTCCCCGACGGCAGCACTGTCCGGCCTGGCCCGCGCCGCCGGGCTCCTGGAGGCCGCGCACGGCGCCGCGCTGCTGCCCGACACCCCGGCCGCGCTGGCCGCGCTGGTGGCCGTGCACACCGGGGAGTTCGACGTCGCCGCGTCCGTACTGGACCGTGCCCTGCGGACCGGGCTCGGCGGGGCACCCGCCCGGGCCCGGCACCGGCTGCTGCTCGGCTGGATCGCGCTGCTGCGCGGCGCGACCGGCCCGGCGTCGGAGCGGCTCGCCGCCGTCGACGAGGGCGACGACCCCCTCGAACCGCGCGACGAGTTCCTCGCCGCGGCACTACAGGTGGCGATCGCCCGCCGCCAGTCCGACCTCGGCGCCCTGATGCGGTCCTGGACGCGGGCCCGGCAGGCGATCGTCCGCCACCCGGTCGACCTCTACGTGCTGCAGCCGCTCGGGGAGCTGGTGACCGCGGCGTCGCGGCTGCGGGAGGAGAGCTGGGTGGCCCCGCACCTCGCCGAGGCCGACGCGCTGCTCGACCGGCTCGGCCGGCCCGCGCTGTGGGCCGCCCCGCTGCACTGGGCACGGCTGCAGGCCGCGGTCCTCACCGACGACGTCGAGGCCGCCCGCGCCCGCTCCGACGAGCTCCAGCGCGCGGCCTGCGGCAGCCGCTTCGCCCACGCCATGGCGACGGCGGCCCCGCACTGGGTGGGGGTGCTGGAGGACCGGGTCGACGCGGCCGAGGTCGAGGCCGCCGCCCGCGGGCTGCACGCCGTCGGCCTGTCCTTCGACGGCGGCCGCCTCGCCGGGCAGGCGGCGTTGCGGACCGGGGACCGGCGCGCGGTGTCGGCGTTGCTGGCCTGCGCGCGGGCCCTGCAGGCCGCGGGCACGGACCTGCGTCAGGGGACCGTCCCACCGCCGGCGGAGGAGCCCCGCCCGGTGGCCGAGGAGCCCACCGTCGCGGCTCCGGAGCCCGTCGAGGCCGCCCCGGAGCCGGCCGCGTCGGGACTGCTGTCCGAGCGTGAGCTGGAGGTCGCCGAGCTCGTCGTGCAAGGGCGCACCCAGCGTGAGATCGGTGAGGCGCTGTTCATCTCGGCGAAGACCGTCGAACACCACGTGGCCCGGATGCGCCAGCGCCTCGGGGTGGGCAGCCGCAGCGAGCTGCTCGACGAGCTCCGCCGGATCCTGGGCGACCGCGGCTGACCCCGCCCGGTCAGGGCAGGATCGAGTCGACGTAACCGCCGTCCACCCGGACCGCGGCCCCGGTCGTGGCCGAGGCCTGCGGGGAGGCCAGGTAGGTCACCATGTGGGCGATCTCCTCGGGCTCGATCAGCCGCTGGATCAGCGACTGCGGCCGGTGGGTGCGCATGAACTCGCGCTGGGCCTCGTCCCAGGGCAGGGCCGGATCGACCAGCTGGTACACGAAGTCCTCGACGCCCGCGGTGTGCGTCGGCCCGGCGATCACCGAGTTGACGGTGACCCCACTGCCGGCCGCCTCCTTGGCGAACCCCCGGGACAGCGCCAGCAGCGCCGTCTTGGACACGCCGTAGTGGATCATCTCGGCCGGGATGACGATCGCGGAGTCGCTGGCGATGTTCTGGACGCGGCCCCAGCCGCGATCCCGCATGCCGGGCAGGTAGGTCCGGATCAGCCGGGCGGCGGTCAGGACGTTGACCTCGAAGTAGCGACGCCAGTCGTCGTCGGTGATGGTGAGGGCCTCCTGGGCGCCGAAGACGCCCAGGTTGTTGACCAGGACGTCGACGTCGGGCAGCGCCGCCACCAGGGTCGCGGTGCCGTCGTCGGTGGTGACGTCGGCCGCCACACCGACGACCTCTCCGTCGGACTCGTCCCGGACCCGGGCGACGGCCGCGTCGACCCGGTCCGCGGTACGGCCGTTGACCGCGACCCGGGCGCCCGCGCGGGCCAGGCCGACGGCGATGGCGAGTCCGATGCCCTGGGTGGAGCCCGTCACGAGGGCGGTCCGGCCGGTCAGGTCGAGGTGCATGGCTGTCTCTCCAGGAGTCGGGGCGGCCGTCTCGTATCGTGGGGACGGCACGTGCAACAGTCGGCGTACGCCGGTAGTTGCACACGCTGGTTATTGCTGACGCCGCCAAGGTAGCACCGACACCCGAAGGGGAGGCACGCCATGTCGCTCGACGACGACGCGGTCGAGACGCGGGCGCGGGGGTGGCGCACCCTGGCCGCCCTGCACGCCCGGCTGGAGGACGACCTGGAGCGGGCGCTGCAGCGCTCGTACGGGCTGTCGGTGGTGGAGTACACCGTGCTCGACGCGCTGGCCCGCCAGGACGGGTACCACCTGCGGATGGCCCAGCTGTCGTCGGTGGTGGCGCTGAGCCAGTCGGCGACGACCCGGCTGGTCGGCAGGCTGGAGGACCGGGGGCTGCTGCAGCGGTACCTGTGCCCCACCGACCGGCGCGGCATCTACACCGAGCTCACCGAACAGGGGCGTCTGCTCCTGGAGAGCGCCCGCCCGGGCCACGACCGGGCGCTGGAACGGGCACTGGCCGACGCGGCGACGCGACCCGAGCTGGCGCCGCTGGTCGCGGCGTTGCACGCCCTGGACGCGACGCCCTGACCGCTGCCTACTGGTGTGCGTGCGGGCGGGACGCCTCGGCGAGCAGCCCCTCGCAGGAGCGCACCACGATCCGCGCGGCCTCCGCAGAGGCCCGCCCGGTCAGCGGGCTCTCCGCCCGTCGCCGCCAGCGGCGCAGCGCCTCGGAGGCGGCGTCGTGGACCTCGCGCGGGCCCGCGGCGCCGTCGAGCCCCAGCCGGGCCGACGCCGAGCTGCCCTCGCCGCCGAGCAGCCGTTCGGCGTCGGCGAGCGCCTCCGGCGGGAACACGATCTTCCCGGCGCGCAGGTCGGCCAGGGCCCGCAGCTCCACGAACTCGTGCGCCCCGGCCAGGATCCGCTCCACCTCGGCACGCAGCGCGGCCGTCGCCGGGCGGGGCTCACGGGTCAGCACGAGGTCGACGGCGAGCAGCGCGGAGCGGGCCTTGAGCAGGTCGCGGCGCTCGGAGAACTGGGTGTCGAGCACCGAGCGCAGCTCGTCGAGTCCGGAGCGGCGTACCAGGTCGTCGGCCAGCGCGGTCGGGTCCTTCACGCCCTGGCGGATCAGCGTGGTCCCGAGCCGGACGCCGAACAGGCCGAACCGCTCCAGTAGCGCGATCCGAGTGGCGGCGTCGGGCCGGTCGAGGTCGGTGCGTCCGAACCGGTCGGCCGACAGCAGCAGCGCCTCCACGTCGCCACGCGGGAGCGCGGCGAGCTCGGTGAGCGCGACGTACTCGTCCTGCCGCATGGTGCGGGCGGTCTCGGCGAGCAGCCCGGCGACGGCGACGACGGTCTGGCACAGCCCCCGCAGCTTGTCGTCGCCGCGGTAGCGCCGCGCGATCCGGCGCGCCGAGATCAGCGCGTCGAGCCGGCCGACGCCGATCTCGTCGGCGCGCGAGAGCACCGCGATGGTGTTCACCGGGGTCGCGCGGGCGACGCCGCGGTCGTGGAAGGCCTCCAGGAACCGCACGTCACCGGCGTGCAGGTGACGCATCAGGTAGACGACGGCGTCGGCGGGCGACGGGGTGTCCTCCGGCGTGAGGAACTCCCCGGCCCGGCCGGCCGCGTCGGCGGTCAGCGACCCGATGCCGGGGGTGTCGATCAGGTTGGTGCGGCGCAGGTGCTGCGACGGCCAGTCGACGTGCAGCCGGTCGACGTCCTCCACCCGGGCGCCCTGCAGATCGATCTGCAGTGCGCCGTCGCGGCGGGCCAGGGTGAGCGGACGGTCGGCGCCGGAGCGCAGGTGCATCCGCACGCCCGGGGCGGGGGCGTCGGCGTACCAGGTGACGATGCGGGTGCACTCGCCCGCGTCGGTGGGTGCGATCCGCTCGCCGACCAGGGCGTTGAGCAGGGTGGACTTGCCGGCCTTGACCTTCCCGGCGATCGCGACGCGCAGCGGCTCGTCGAACCGGTCCAGGTGGTGGCGCAGCCAGCCCGCGGCCTGCGGGGAGTCGCCGTAGGCGTCCAGGGTCCGGCGCAGCAGCGCGCGGGTCTGCTCGGTCAGCGCGCTCACGCCGGACCACCGGAGCCCACGGCCGCGGCCAGCGCCCTGGCCCGCTCGGCGAGGCCGGTCACCCGCTCCAGCTCGGCCTCCAGGTCCGCGACGCGCTGCTGACGCTCGGCGTCGTCCTTCAGGGCGGTCTGCGCGGCCGCGACCGACTCCTTCAGCGCCTCGGACAGCTCGTCGGCGACGGTGGTGAAGTGGTCGCGCAGGTCGCGCTGGATGCGGCGCAGGTTGTCCCGGGAGTCCTTGCCGACCTGGAAGGTGACCTCGTCGATGTGCCGGCGCACGGCGTTCTTCGACTCGGCCTGGCGGCGCTGCTTCAAGCGCTTCTTCTCGTCGCGCACGGTCTTGGCGCCGAACAGCAGACCCGCACCGACCGAGAGCGGGTTGAGCAGGGCGATCCCGGCGAAGGTGGAGGCGAGACCGAACATCAGCATGCCGCCGTAACCGCCGCGGGCGCCGACGAACAGCTTCTGCCCGATGCCGAACTTCTCGTCCGCGGGCATCTCCAGCGGGTCGACGAGCCCGGCCACCGAGCCGCCCGCGACCCGCAGCTCGGGCAGGGTCACGTCGACGGCCTCGGCGAAGTGCTCGGCCACCTGCTCGGCCAGCCAGCGTGCCCGCTCGGTCGTCCACACGAAGTTCTGTGCGACGGCGTGGGCCACCTGCTTGTGGAACCACTCGGCGAACTGGTCCCAGATGTCGGCCGGGTCGGCGTCCTCCAGGAGCTGCTCGGCGTCGCGGGAGACCGCGCGCAGCCGGTCGCGCAGGTCGTACTCGATGTCGGCGATGAGGTCGGCGACGCCGTCGGTCAGCGTGGTCTGCCAGCGCGCGGAGCGCTGGCGCAGCCCGTCGACGCGCGACCGCGCGGCCTCCAGCTCGCGGGCGAGCTGACCGGCCTTCTCCGGGTCGTTCTGCGACATCAGCTCGGCCCGCATCGTGGCTTCCAGGGCCTGGCAGGTGACGAGGACGTCCTGGCTGGTGGAGCGGCGGTCCAGGTCGTCCGCGGCACCGACGACCTTGCGCAGCAGGAAGCTGGTGAGCGCCTGGAAGCCGGACTCGGCGATGAGGTCGAGGTCCTGGGTGCGGGCCGCGTGCAGCCGCAGCGCGGAGGAGACCGGCAGCAGCTCGGCATCGATCCGGGCGGTGCGCAGGTGACGCTCGTCGAGCTCGACGATCCGCCGCCAGTGCGGGTACAGGTCGGTCTTGGTGACGATGCAGGCGACGTTCGGGCACAGCTTGCGCGCGGCCTGCAGGAACTCCAGCTCGGGGGCGGTGTACTCCTGGCTGGCGTCGGAGACCAGCAGCACCGCGTCCGCGGTGGGCAGCGCCGACATCGTCGCGGCGCCGTGCGCGGACCCGAGCCCGCCGACGCCGGGGGTGTCGACCAGGGCCAGCCCGCTCTGCAGGAGCTTGCGGGGCAGCGTGACCTCGGCGCGGGTGAGCCGGGCCCGGTTGCCGGGGTTGCCGGCCTCGGAGACGTGCTCGGCGAGCTGGTCGAGCCCGACGACGGTCCGCTCGGCCTTCTCGGTCGCCACGCCGTCGGGCCCGGGGGCCTCGCGCACGAGGGTCACCGACGTCTCCTCGCCGAAGCGCACGAGCGTCGGCACGGCGGTGGCGATGTCGTCGTCGACGGGGCACACGGTGGCGTTGACCAGCGCGTTCACCAGCTGGCTCTTGCCCTGCTTGAACTCGCCGACGACCAGCACCCGCACGACCGGGTCGGTCAGCCGCGCCTTCGTCTGCCGCAGCCGCGGCGCCAGGTCGGGGCGGTCCTAGGCAGTGACCGCCTTGAGGGCGAGGTCGACGAGCGCGACCGCCTCCGGCACTGCCACGACCGCTCCCCCCAGATACGTCGCGGACGGTGCCCGGCGGCATCCGTCACGTCCTCGTCATGGATACACGAACGGTGACGGCCCCGGTCACCCACGGGGTGGGTGGCCGGGGCCGTCGGTCCGGGCGGTCGAACCTGCTCCTCCGCCCGGAGCAGTGCGGTGGGTCAGCGGTGGGTCAGAGGCCCACGTGGACGTCGGTGGAGACGTCGTTGTGCGACAGCACGTCGGTGTGGCTGTGGTTGTCCACATCGGTGTCGGTGTGCTGGCTCGCGTCGGTGTTGAACGAGTCGTCGATGTCGGTCGAGGTGTGCGTCTCGGTGTGGGTCTTGTTGAACGAGTCGGTCGCGTCGTTCGAGCCCGTGGCGGTGCCACCGACGGCCGCGGCGCCACCGTGGTCGGCGGAGATGTCGCCGGTCTTGGTGGCCGAGCCGGAACCGAAGGCGGAGGTGTTGTCGTCGCCCTTCACCACGTTGTTGTCGTCGCCCACGATGTTGTCGTGGCCGGTGGTGACGGTCGAGTCGCGGATGTCGTCGCCGGCGGCCACCGAGCCGTCGCCGGACGCGACGACCGACTTGGTGTCGATCGACTGCTTGAAGTCGCCGCCGCCGGTGTCGATGTTCTGGTTCACCGAGTTGTCGACGATGGTGTCGCGGTCGTCGACGTTGTAGGTGTAGTGGTTGTTGGTCACGTACTTGTCGATGTACTTGACCGGGTCCTCGCCGTGGTGCACGGGCGGCGGGGGCGGGGTGTGGTGGTGGCCGCCGTGGCCGCCGCCGGTGTTGTAGTCGCGGTCGAAGGACACGTCGTCGTTGTCCTGGGCCAGGACCAGCGCGTCGCGGACGTCGTCGGCGGAGACCTCGGAGAGGCCGCACTGGGCGAGGACACCGTGCGGGTCCTCCTTGAACTCGGCCAGGGCCTTGGGGTCCTTCAGCAGGTCCAGGATGAACTGGATCAGCGACTTCTCGACGGACATGGCGATCTCCTCTGCGGGTGCCGCCGGGCTCGCGCGCTCGGCGGAGGGTTCGGGTGGTGAGGGAGGTGGTGACCGGGCCGGGGTCGGGGGCGTCCCGGCCCGGTCACCGGGCGGTGCGGTGGGTCAGCCGACGGCGAGGTCGATGCCGTTGTGCGACGCGATGTCGGTGTGGCTGTGGTCGTCGATCGACGTGTGGGTCTCGGTGCTGGCGTCGAGGTTCCCGGAGTCGTGGATCTCGGTGTTCTCGTGGGTCTCGGTCCAGGTCTTGTTGAACGAGTCGGTCGCGTCGTGCGAGCCGGTCGCGTTGCCGCCGATGGAGACCGCGCCGCCCTTGTCGGCGGAGATGTCGCCGGTCTTGGTGGCCGAGCCGGAACCGAAGGCGGAGGTGTTGCCGTCGCCCTTGACCACGTTGTTGCCGTCGCCCACGACGTTGCCGTTGCCGGTCGTGATGGTGGAGCCGTCGATGTCACCGCCGGCGGCCACCGCGCCGTCACCGGAGGCGGTGGTCGACCGGATGTCGATGTCCTGGTCGAAGTCGCCGCCGTGGGTGTTGATGTGCTGGTTCACGGAGTTGTCGACGATGGTGTCGCGGTCGTCGATGTTCTCGGTGTGCCAGACGTCCTTGACGTGCACGTTCTCGTGGGAGGCGGCGGCCTTGTGGCCGTGGTCGCCCTTGCCCTCGCTCCAGCCGCCCTTGTCGCCGCCCCAGTTGAAGCCGGTGTCGTAGTGGCGGTCGAAGGACACGGTGTCGTTGTCCTGCGCGATGACCAGCGCGTCGCGGACGTCCTCCGGGGACAGGTCGGCGAGGCCGTAGTGCTGCAGGACCGCGTTCGGGTTGTCGTTGAACCAGTCGCGGACCTGGATGCTCTCGGAGCCGCTGCCGAGCAGGAGCTTGATGAAGTCGATCAGCGAGATGTCGTGTGCAGCCATGTCGGCCTCCGGAGTCGCTCGGGGGGGTGACCGGTCCGTCGGCGACGACCGGTGTTGACGACGAAAGCTAGGGGTGCCGGGCCGCCCGGCCATCGGGGATCGCTCCGGGTCCGTCGGGGGGCCGTTAGGGGATCGGTCCCCCACTTCGTTCCGCTGCGCGGCACCGGCTAACGCCGGAGCGGCCCCCGCCGATGGGTCGGGGAGAGGACCACGCCGGCGTGCCGGTTCGACGAGGGGGGAGCAGTGGTGTCGTACCTGCTCGGGATCGATCTGGGGGCCACCTCGGTGACCGCGGCCGTGCTGCGCACGGGTGGTGCCGCGGAGTCCGTCCGGCTGGGCGGCCGCGACGGGAGCGACGTGCTCCCCGCGGTGCTCGTCGCGACGCCCGGGGGCGACCTGCTCTGTGGTGAGCCCGCCCGTCGCCGGGCCCCGGCCGAGCCGGACCGTGTCGCACGCGGCTTCCTCGACCGGGTCGGGGACCCGACACCGCTGTCGCTGGGCGGCTTCGCCTACGCGGCCGAGGACCTGTGCGCCCGGCTGGTGCGCGTCCTGGTCGACGAGGTGTCCACCCGGCACGGTGGCCCGCCGTCCCGGATCGGCGTCACCTGCCCGGTGGGCTGGGGCCGGCACAAGCGGGACCTGCTGGCCGCCGCCCTGCGCCGCCGCGGGCTGACCGTCTCGCTGGTGACCGCGCCGCAGGCCGTCGCGCTCGCCCACCGCACCGTCGTGCCGGCCGGGGGGCCGCTCGCCGTCGTCGACCTGGGGGGCAACGGGACCACCGCGACCGTGCTGGCCGCGGCCGCACCCGGGGTGCTGCCCGACGCCGTCGGCCGCACGCTGACCTGCCGGACCGGTGGCGCCGACGTCGACGACGCGGTGTTCGCCTTCGTCCAGTCCTCCTCCCCGGCCACGGCCGCCGCGTTCGACGCGCTCGACCCCGACGACCCGCGGACCGTGGCCGCTCTGACCTCCCTGCGCGACGAGTGCCGCGCCGCCAAGCAGCTGCTGTCCCGGGACACGGTCGCGACCGTCCCGGTGGAGCTGCCCGGCCTGCGAACCGCGGTCCGCATCCACCGCTCCGACCTCGACGAGCTCACCCGCCCGCTGCTCGAGCCGGTCACCGACCTGGTGCAGGACGTCGTGGCCGCCGCCCCGGACGCCGAGGTGCTGCTCGCCGGCGGCGCCGCACGGATGCCGGTCGTGGTGCAGGCGGTCTCGGCGGCACTGGGCCGCCCGGTCGCCGTCGTCGCGGACCCGGTGGCCGACGCCGCCCGGGGCGCCGCGCTGGCCGTCGCGCCGGGCGCCGGGACCTCTTGGCCCGGTGTGCGGATGGTGCCGCTGGCCGGTGTCCCCACTCCCCGCGAGCCCGTCGACCCGGCCGGGCGCAGCCCCTGGGACCGGCCCGGGCCGGACACCGTCGATCGCGCCGGCAGCACCGACCGCACCGACCGGACCACCCCGGCGTGGCCGACCCGCGGTGAGCGGGAGCGGACCGCACGGACCGAGGCGCCCGCCGCGGACCGCACGGCCGTCGCCCTGCTCGACCCGGAGCCGCCGACCGGCCCGCTGACCGCGGTCCCCCGCACCCGTACGGCCCAGCCCCCCGCCCCCGCACGGCCGTCGGTCCTCGGGGCCGGACGGGTGACCGCCCCGGCCATCGCCCGCCCGGAGCGTCCCGCGCCGGACACCCTGGTCACCCGGGACGCCCCCGCCGGCGCGGCCCGCCGCGGCGTGGTCACCCGGCAGCGCCTGATGGTCGGTGCCGGTGGCCTCGCCGGTGCCGCCGCCATCGCGGGTGCGCTGCTGTTCTGGCCCACGACGAGCCCGGGGATCGGTGAGCTGAGCGCGGCCCCCGTGCTGAGCTCACCGGCCGTCGCACCGGCTCCGGTCGCTCCGGGGGCCGCCCCGGCGCCCGGCGCCGCGTCCGGCCCGGTCGCGGGCGCCCCCGTGGGTGGGACGCGCGCCGGCGCCTCGGGTGGCGCGGCCACCGGGGGCGTCGCGGCCCGCCCCGCCGCGGGTGCCGCTGCGCCGGCCGCGCCCGGCGCCCCGGCTCCGGCCGCGCCTGCCCCGGCTGCTCCGGCTCCGGCCGTGCCGTCCGCCCCAGTGGTGTCGCCCCCGCCGGCCACGTCGCCGCCGGCGACCAGCACGAGCCCGAACACGCCGGCGGAGGGCACGTCCGATCCGGCCACCCCGCCGGTCACCACCCCGCCCGCCACCGCCCCGACCACCCCGGCCCCGGGCCCGACCACGACGGCTCCCGCGCCGTCGTCGAGCGTCGCTCCGGCAGCCGCGTGATCATCCTGGGGGACAAGGAAATCGATCACCGATCACGCTGTGCGCTGCGACGACAGCGCGGAGTGACCCCCACCCCGTCCCGCCCGGACCCCGGGGCGGGATGATTCGGACCGCCGGGCCGGCGTGGACACGGGAGCCCCCACGCCGGCTCGGCCCCATGCGGGAATGCGATACGGCCGCGCCCGAAGGTGTGAGCGCGACCGCGTCGCGCCGCCCGTCTCCACCCCCTCCGACGTGGTAAAACCGTGGTCGTCACGGTTCGGGGGCACGGGTGAGAGGGGCGCGTGGTGACGCGGTTGGCGGGGGCGGTCATCGGCATGGCAGCGGGTGCGTTGGTGCTCGCCTATGTCGTGGTGGGCTGGCCGATCCTGGTGGTCGGCGGGCCGCTGCTGGTGGGGGTGGCCCTGATGGTCGGCGTCCTGGTCCTCACCGAGCGCCCGCGGGCCGTGCTGGCGCAGCGCCGGGCCGTCCAGGCAGGCACGTCTCCCTGGCAGGCCGCCGCCGACACGCGTGACGAGCAGCCCGGCCGCGGGCTGATGAGCGGCTTCTTCGAGATGCCCGCGGCGCTGCCCGAGCAGCGGCCCGCCCCGTCGGACGCCCGCCCGGCCGGCACCCGGTAGCAGTACGTCACAATCGGCCGGTGCCGATCTTCCCGCGTGCCGCCCGTGACCTGACCCGGGCCCGCCCGTGCTGATCGGGATGTTCTTCGCGGTGCTCGCGATGCTCTGCAGCACCGTCGCCGCCATCCTCCAGGCCGACGCGGCCAACCAGGGCGGGCGCACCAGCGCGGTCCTGGCCCGGCCCCGGTTCGTCGGCGGGATCGGGATGGACCTCGTGACCTGGCTCTGCATGGTCGTGGCGCTGCAGTACATCCCCATCTTCGCGGTGCAGGCCACGCTCGCCGGGGCCATCGCGATGACGGCCCTGTACGCCCGCTACTTCCGCGGCGAGTGGCTGCGGCCGGTGCACCGGCTGGCGATCGGCGCCAGCATCCTCGGGCTCGCGTTCGTCGCCGGCAGCGCGGGGACCGAGCGCAAGCAGGCACTGACCGGCCACGGCACGACCGTGGCCGTCCTGATCGCGGCGCTCGTGGTGTTCATGGGGGCGACGCTGGCGGTCACCAACTCGACCAAGCCGTGGCCGTCGGCGGTGCTCGCCGGGCTCGGGCTGGGCGGCGGCTCGGTCTGCATCCGCGCGATGCACGTGTCCGAGGGGGTCGACCTGGCCGGTCTGCTGCGCGAGCCGCTGGTCTACATCCTGGTCGGCATGGCGCTGACCGGCCTGTACAACTACGCCCGCGCGCTGCAGCTCGGCGACGTCTCCACGGTGACCGCGCTCTACATGGTCACCCAGGTCGTCGTGCCCGGTCTGGTCGGCATCACGCTGCTCGACGACACCGTCCGCCCCGGTCTGTGGTGGCTGCTGCTGCTCGGGCTGGCGCTCGTCGTCTACGGCACCTCGATCCTGGCGCGACGCCGTCCGGAGAAGCGGACTCCTCCGCGGGTGGCCTAGTTTCGGCTCATGCCCTCCTTCGAGCGCCCCGGCGTGACACTGCACTACGAGGAGCACGGCACGGGCTTCCCGGTCCTGCTGCTCGCCCCGGGCGGCATGAACTCGACGATCGCGGCCTGGGACAACGCTCCCTGGAACCCGGTCACCCACCTCGCCCAGCGGTACCGCGTCATCGCGATGGACCAGCGCAACGCCGGGTCCTCGGTCGCCGACATCCACGGCGACGACGGCTGGGACACCTACACCGCCGACCAGCTGGCCCTGCTGGACCACCTCGGCGTCTCCGAGTGCGCGGTGCTCGGCATGTGCATCGGCGGCGCCTACATCGCGAACCTGCTGGTCACCGAGCCGCAGCGGATCCGGGCCGCGGTCGCGCTGCAGCCCATCGGCCGTGCCGACAACCAGCACCTGTTCGAGAAGAGCTTCGAGAGCTGGCGCGCCGGGATCGAGGCCGACCACCCCGGGGTCCCCGACGACGACTGGGCCGCGTTCCGCACGAACATGTGGGGCGGCGGCGGGATGCTGTACTCCGTTCCCGACGAGGCGCTCGCCCACGTCACGACGCCGTGGCTGGTGCTCATGGGGACCGACGCCTTCCACCCGGAGCCGGTGTCGCGCCGGCTCGCCGAGCTCGCACCGGGCGCGGAGCTGGTGGAGCAGTGGAAGGTCGAGCCGCACGTCGCCGACGGCCGCGCCGCCGTCGACCGGTTCCTCGCCACCCACCTGGTCTGATTCCTCCACGACGGCGGGCACCCACTGCCCCGCCGTCGGTGGTGCGCCGGCACGACGGTTGAGTCAGGATCGTCGTCGTGCGTTACGTGGTGATCGGGGCAGGGGCGGTCGGCGGGACGATCGCGGCGCGGCTGCACGCGGCGGGGCGGGAGGTCGTCGCCGTCGCCCGGGGCGCGCACCTCGACGCGATCCGCGAGCACGGGCTGCGCCTGGACACCCCGGACGGGTCGACCACCCATCCGGTGGAGGCCGTGAGCACGGTCGCCGAGGCCCGCCCCACCCCCGACGACGTCGCGATCCTCGCCGTCAAGTCGCAGGACACCCCGCCGCCGCTGGCCGCGCTGCTCAAGGCGGCCCCCGGGATCACCGTGGCGTGCGCGCAGAACGGCGTCGCCAACGAGCGCCTCGCCGCGCGTCGCACCGACCGGGTGCAGGCGATGCTGGTGATCCTGCCCGCCGAGCACTACGAACCGGGTGTCGTCGTCGCGTCGTCGTCGCCGGTCCCGGGTGTGCTCGACGTCGGCCGGTTCCCCTCCGGGGTCGACGCCACCACCGAAGCGATCGTCGCCGACCTCACCGCGGCCGGGTTCTCCTCCCGCGCCGACCCGGACGTGATGGCCGCGAAGTACGGCAAGCTGCTCACGAACCTGGCCAACGCGGTCGACGCGATCTGCGGGCTCGACGACCCGGACGCCCCCCGCCTCGTCGAGGCCGCGACCGCGGAGGGCCACGCCGTGCTCGCCGCGGCCGGGATCACCGCCAGGACCGGCGACGACGACCGCGTCCGCCGGGAGGGCATCATCACCGAGCGGCCGGTCGCGGGTGCGACGCGGCGGGGCTCGTCGTCGTGGCAGAGCCTCCGGCGCGGTTCCGGTTCCATCGAGGCCCGGTACCTCAACGGCGAGATCGTGGCCCTGGGCGCGGCGCACCGGATCGCGACCCCGGTCAACACCGAGCTGATGCGGGTGGCCGAGGAGATGGCCGCGGCCGGGGAGCAGCCGGCCTCGCGGTCCGGGGCCGATCTGCTGTGACGGCCTATCCGCTCGACGTGGCGCGGCCCGCGTTCCTCGACACGCTCGACGGGCTGTCCGCGCTGCTCGACCACGTCGACGACACCGACCTGCACGCTCGCAGCCGCTGTCACGGCTGGCTCGCCGCCGACGTCCTCGCGCACCTGCACCTGGGCCTGGTCGAGATGCTCGCCGGGTTCCCCGCCCGCACCGACCGTCCCGCCGACGCCGACCTCGCGACCTACTGGACCGCACCGCCGCCCGGGTCCGAGCAGCCGGGCTGGGCGCACGAGCGCTTCGCCCGCGCCGTCGCCGCGGCCTACGCCCGCCCGACCGGTCAGGTCGCCCACGTCGCGACGACCGTGCGCGGGCTGCGCCGGCTCGTCGCCGACCTCGAGCGGCCCTACCGGCTGGAGTTCCAGGGGGTCGTCCTCGACGTCGGCGACTTCGTCGCGACCTGGGTGGTGGAGGTCGTGGTGCACCACCTCGACATGACCGTCGTGCTGCCGGACGCGCCCACGCCGCCGGCGTCCGGGCTCGCGGTGGTGCGGGAGACGGTGCTGCGCCTGGCCGGGGACGCCGCCGTCGCGGGGTGGGAGGACGACACGGCGCTCGCGCTGGCCGCCACCGGGCGGGAGCCGGGCATGACGCCCGTCCTGGGCTAGCAGGTGATGCCGGTCGTCCCCACGCCCGTGACCGGGAATTCTCTCGGCCCCGCGCCCGTCCGCGCCTACCGTCGACCCATGACGTCCGACGCGCACGGAACCGAGATCCGCACCCTCGCCGAGCTGCAGCAGATCACCGGGCAGCCGATCGCACCCGCCCTGGCGAAGGAACGCGACCACCTCGTGGACGTGCACCGCGCCTGGCTGGCGGCGTCCCGGTTCCTGCTGCTGGCGACGTCGGGCCGGGACGGCACCTGCGACGTCTCGCCGAAGGGCGACCCGGCCGGGTTCGTGCACGTCGTCGACGACCGCACGGTCGCGATCCCCGAGCGTCCCGGCAACGGTCGTGTCGACGGCTGGCGCAACGTCCTGGAGAACCCGCACGTCGGCGTCATCCTGCTGGTGCCGGGGCGCAACGACACGTTGCGCATCAACGGCCGGGCCCGCCTCGTCCGCGACGCGCCCTACTTCGACGAGCTCGCCGTGAAGGGCCGACGGCCGCTGCTCGCCTGCGAGGTCGCGATCGAGCAGATCTACTTCCACTGCCCCAAGGCGTTCCTGCGCTCCGAGCTGTGGGCGACGGAGAGCTGGCCCGCGCCGGACGCGCTGCCCTCCACCGCGCAGCTCGCCAAGCGGCTCGCCCGCCCCGACGAGCCGCTGGAGAAGATCGAGGAGTACTACGGCGCCGGCTACGCGGCCCGACTCTACTGAGGGTCGCGCAGGTTACATCGAAACCCCAGGTCAACCCCTGCACAATGGGGAGACGTGACACCCCCCGTCCCGCCGCTGCGGCGGTCCCTGCGCGCCCTGCTGTTTGCCGTTCTCACCGCGCTCGCGATCCCGGTCGCGCTCGCGGCGGGTGCCGCGCTGCCACTGGCCGCGGTGGTCGCGGGGATCGTGCTGGCGGTGGTGGTCGCAGGGGTGGCCCGCACCCTGTCCTGGGTGGCCGGGGAGCCGATCGGCGAGCGGGCCACGGTGCTGGCCGTGGCCAGCGGCCTCGGCGCCGGGATCGCGGCGATCACCCTGGGTGTGGTCGCGGTGTTCGCGGGTCCCGCGGTGCTCGTGCTCGTCCCGCTGCTCACCGGGGCCGGGATGGTGACCTGGTGGGTCGCCCGCCGCGACGTGCCGCCCGCGCTCTGACCCCGTCGTCCCCGTCCAGGGGGAGCGGAGGGAGGGCACCGAAAGGTGCAGATGCGGCAGTATCACGGTGGTGTCCACAGCCCACGCCGCCGCCACCGTCATGGACGCGCCGGCATCGGCAGCATTCGAGCTGTTGCGCGACCCGGCGATGCATCGGCACTTCGACGGGTCGGCGGTGGTCGGAGAGCCGACCACCGCCGAGATCCTGTCCGGCGTCGGTCAGGTCTTCACAATGAACATGACCTACATCGACGGCGACACCGTTGAGCACTATCTGTCCGACAACATCCTGACGATGTTCGACCTGAATCGAACCATCGCGTGGACCACGGCCGTTCACGGTGGCTCGCCGCTCGGCTGGACGTGGCGATACGACCTCGCGCCGACCGGTGATGGGACGCAGGTGCGTCTGACCTACGACTGGTCCGACGCACCCGCTGCCACCATCCGCAGGTTCGGTGTTCCCCTCGTCGGCCCCGATCGGCTCGCTGAATCGCTCCGCTTGTTGGCGGCGCTCTGTGCCTCGGCGCAGTGATCTGGTATTGCTATAGGCAGCAGACTCGGACGTCCAGCGAACGCGGGGGCCGTGATTTGAACGATCAGCTGGACTTGTTCACCCCGGAAGATCGGGAGCCACCTTCTAAGCCAGCTGGCGACCGTCCTGTAAAGATGCGGGTTCTGGTCACTGTTAAAGCCGCGCCGAATCCCTCTGAGAAGTATGGGAGACGGTCTGTGTTGCGGGCCTGCGCATCGATCCGGATGCAACTGGCTGGGTTCGATTGTATCCAATCAACTTTCGGGACCTGGAATCTGATAGCGCTTTTCGGAAGTACAGTGTCGTGAGACTTGAAGCGCTCCCGGCAAGGCAGGACTCCAGGCGAGAAAGCTGGCGTCCGCTGATGGATTCTCTAAAGATCGAGGCAGACATCTCTCCTGTTGATGGCTGGCGGAAACGTGCTTCCTGGCTTGCTCCTCATGTCGAGAACTCTATGTGCCGAATCGTTGCCGGCACGCGAGAGTCACATTCAGCGCAGTCCCTTGCACTGGTGCGCCCACGTGAAGTAAAAGGGCTTGATATCGAGCCGCATCCTGGCTGGAGTGACGCCGAGAGAAGGAAGCTAGAAGCATATTCGAACCAGCCTGACCTTTTCGATCAGGAGCGAACCAATCGGAGTCCTCTGGAAGCTCCGAGATTTCGGGCCTACTATCGCTACACGTGCGGCGAATTGACGTGTCGAGGACACAGGCAAGGTCTTCTCGACTGGGAGTTAGTTGCACTGCAGAGGAATCTTCGCGGTTTCAGCGATGTGCAAGCAATCGAGCAGATTCAAGCGAAGTTCTTAGGGCAGATGTGTGCAGCGAGGAAGGATTCGGCCTTCTATGTTGGAAATCAGGCGAAGTGGGCGCAAACATTTAGCGTCCTGGGTGTATTTTATCCGGATCGACGAGATTGAGTCTCGATAATCTCCTGAATGGTGACTTGTCTATGGCATCGCTCCTGATTCGCCTCGAAGCACATAAGCGCTACGGTTCCCTTTGTCATGATGTCTATGACCAGAGACAAGGCTTCGATTGAGTGGCGTTCGCCAAGTATCTCTCTGTACGTGCTTCTTGCTTGCTCCAACTCCTGCCAGTCTCCGGAGAATCCAGCGCGATTGTCTCGCGGATTTCCTAGCGCTGGGAGGTGCATGTAATCGATTCCAGCTAGGCTCAGATTCGAACTAAGGGCCCGCTTGCTGAAGCCAACTTTACGTGAAATCGCATTCAGGCGCACATCAACGACGGCTCGCACTTCTTGTGCGTTTAGCTCGTCGATAAACTGCTCCAGGGATCGGCCCTCGTAGCCGGCCCCTACTAGACCGCCTGAAATCGTAAGCACGGCTAGATTGTGTCACATCGCGAGAGAATGCGCCATACGGGGGTGGCGTCGCTTATTAGTTGAGTGTCTCTAATTAGTCGATGCTTCCCCGATGCGCGCTAGCCGTTGACGGCCATCGGCCACTTCCCTGTGTCGGATCCGTCAAGCAGGCGGTGCCGGCAAAAGCGCCGTAGTCTCTGGCCGCATCTGGGCAAGGATGGGAAACGTTTCCGACGCAACTGGCGCGCCCTCGCTCCCTCCCATGCGAGCTGCAAAGAAGTACTGAGACATGGGGCCGGATGCTGGATGCTGAAATCCTCGTGCGCCAGCTAGCCGATCAGGCTAGACACGAGCATGCCAAGTGGGTTAGCAATAGTTTGAGTGTCTGGGTCGCTGAGGGCAATATTGTACTGGAGGCTGCAAGTGGGCTCGTCTGAGTTGATGGCAAGAAGTCGTTTTCGCACATCCCGTAGGTCTGCTGGCATGAGGTCAGGATCATCGTAAGTCATGCACAGGGCACCCGACCTGCCAGGTTTGCGACACAGAAGCTCAGCGTGTCGATCGTTTGGGCTGTGGAGTTGACTAGTTCTGAAAGCTTCGTAGTGATCTGCGTCAGCGGATTGCTGCTTTGGTCTGTACAGAAGCGCAAGGCGATGCGCCGGAGCAAATTTAGCCAGCGGGTTTAGTGGGCGGAGCTGGTGGTCAGGTCGGCGTACCGGGGATGCACTTCCACGACCTCCGGCGCGTCGGGACCGTCTGTGCGGCTCAGACCCGTTCAGTGCGCGGGACTTCATGGAGCGAACGGGCCATGACGACATGCGGGCCGCGTTGATCTGCCAGCGCGCCACCAGCGAGGCTGATCGTCTCATCGCGGACCGGCTGTCGTCGTTACTCGACGAGCATCGACCGTCGGGCGACGAGGACGGGCCGACCGGCGCCCTCGTTCCCACCGGCTAGTTGCTGTGCTGTTGCTGGCGGGTCCGGCGACGGCGACCGAAACACGGACGGGCAGGTCCGGCTATGTGCCGCTGACCTGCCCGTTCGTGTGTGGAGCGGATGACGGGAATCGAACCCGCGTATTCAGCTTGGGAAGCTGATGTTCTACCATTGAACTACATCCGCATGTCGCGAGATCACCCTAGCACCACGATCCGCAGACCTGTCATGGACCTCCCCGCCCCGGCCACCGCACGAACCGACCACCGGGCGCGCACGTCTCGACCGGGCCACCCGCTCCGCGCACACTCGGCACCGTCGGTCACGCCTCGGCCGGAAGGTGACTGCGATGACGGTGTTCGACCCGATGTCGGTCGATGCGTCCGGGTTCCCCCCGGACCACGAGCACGACGTCCTGCTCATCGCCGGTAGCCGTCCCGAGGTCGCACGGCTCGCCCCGGTCGCCGGGGCCGTCGCGGCGGCGGACCGCATCCGGGGGATCACCGTCGCCACCGGGCCGGACCCGATGGCCGTCCACGAGGCGTTCGAGGCGCTCGGTGTCCCCACCGACATCACGATCCTGCTGCCGCTGGACACCGGGCCCGGCATGGCCGACGTCGCCGCGGCGCTGTTCACCCGGCTCGACCAGCTGCTCGTCGACCAGGACCCGTCCGCGGTGCTGGTGCACGGCGGCGGGCTGGCCGCCGAGGTCGCGGCGACGGTCGCGTTCTGGCGGCGGATCCCGATTGTGCACATGCAGGCCGGGATGGGCACCGACGACCTGCTGTGCCCGTTCCCGCAGGAGGCGCACCGGCGGGTCATCGGCCAGCTCGCGTCGCTGTTCCTCACCACCAGCGGTTCCGCGCTGGGCAGCCCCCTCGGCCCGAACGTGCTGACCATCGGCGACACGATCAACTCGCTGCCCGGTCCGCAGCACCAGGGCTGTGTCGACGCGCTGGAGCGGGTGCACGACGAGCGCCGCAGGCTGATCGTCGTCGACCTGGCGCGGGCCTCGTCGTCGCCGGTGCTGCGCGGCGTCGCGGACCTGCTGGAGCGCTACCCGCGGATCGAGATCGTGCTCTTCGGTGCGCTCGCCGCCGGGGAGACGGCCCGATCGCTCGGCACTCACCCCCGGGTGACGGCCGTGCCCGAGCCCCCGCTGCCCGACCAGCTGGCCGTGCTCGCCGCAGCGACCGTCCTGGTCAGCGACGATCACGAGCTCGTCGTCGACGCGCCCGGCCTCGGCACCCTGGCGGTGCTGGTCGACGGGCCGAACGTGCCGCAGCCCGGCGACTCGATCCGCAGCATCGCCGCCCACGACACGGCCGCCGCCGTCGCGCAGGTGCTCGACGGTGACCACGGGCGTCGCGCCGCTGCGTCGGACGGTTTCGAGGCCGCCCGGGCCGAGCAGGCCATCGCCTGGATGTTCGGGCTGACCCGCTCGCCGCAGCTGCCCGACGACCTCGTGGGCGGCGGCCGGCACGGTTCCGGCGAGGTGGAGTCGGACTCCGAGGAGTCCTCCGAAGCGTGACCGTCGGTCCTGGATAGGCTGTCGGCGTGCTGCTCTCCGACCGCGACCTGCGCAAGGACATCGAGTCCGGCCGGCTCGTGCTCGACCCGTGGGACGTCGAGATGCTCCAGCCGTCCAGCGTCGACGTCCGGCTGGACCGGTTCTTCCGCGTCTTCCAGAACTCGCGCTACACCCACATCGACCCCGCCCAGCAGCAGGACGAGCTGACGACCCCGGTGGAGACGCCGGACGGCGAGTCGTTCGTGCTGCACCCCGGCGAGTTCGTGCTGGGGTCGACGTTCGAGCGGGTCGGTCTGCCCGATGACCTGGCCGGTCGGCTGGAGGGCAAGAGCTCGCTCGGGCGCTTGGGTCTGCTGACCCACTCCACCGCCGGGTTCATCGACCCGGGCTTCACCGGGCACATCACGCTGGAGCTGTCCAACGTCGCGAACCTGCCGATCACCCTGTGGCCGGGGATGAAGATCGGGCAGCTGTGCCTGTTCCGGCTGTCCAGCCCGGCCGAACGGCCCTACGGCACCGAGGGTGTCGGGTCGCGCTACCAGGGGCAGCGGGGGCCGACCCCGTCGCGCGCGTTCCGCAGCTTCCACCGCACCGACACCCGGCGGAGCTGAGCTCACCCGTCGACGACGGCCGCCACGAGCCCGGGGAACCGCGCGTCGAGATCGACGCGCCGCAGCCGGGTCCGCAGCACCCTGCCGTCGCGCCGCTGCTCGATCACGCCCGACTCCCGCAGCGTCCGCCAGTGATGGCTCGCGCTGCTCTTGGTCATGTCGGGGAGGATCTCCTGGCAGGTGAGCGTCTCGTCCTCGCCGAGGGCGGCCAGGGTGCGGACGACCCGCATCCGCACCGGATGGTCGAGTGCCGCGATCACGGTCTCGATGCTCAGCTCATCGCGGCTCGGATCGTCCTGCATGCCCCGATGGTACGACTGCGTTCGAACTGATGTGGCGGCGGTCATCTGGAAGACGGCCGGGTTCGAGGGCTACGGTTCGAATCAAATCGAACAGTTGGAGGAGCCATGGACGTCCGTCACCACATCGCCACCGAGTTCCACTCCGCCCTCACCACCGGGGACAAGGACCGGCTGCGAGCGGTTCTCGACCCGGCCGTCACCTGGACCCTGCCCGGGAACAACGCGGTCTCCGGCCGGGTCGACGGTGCTGAGGCGGTACTCGACCGTGCGGCGCTGATCGCCTCCTACGGGGTGGACTTCGCGCTCGAGCACGTCCTGGTGAGCGCCGACAACGTCGCGCTCGGTCTGCACAACACGGCCCGCCGCGGGGACCGGGTGCTCGACGAGCACCTCGCCACCGTCTGCCGGATCGGGGACGGCCGGATCGTCGAGATCGAGACCTTCCTGTCCGACGAGCCGGGCATGAACGCGTTCTTCGGCGCTTGAGCGGGCTCCCGCCTCGCTACGCTGGGAGGTGATGGACGCCGACCGCAGCTCCCCGGACCCGTGGGCCACCGGCCGTCGCCGCAGCGGACGACCCGACCGCGGTGTCCGCCCCGCCGCCCGCCGGCCGGACGCCCCCGATCCGCCAGCCCGCGCCGCCGCGGACCGTCCCGCCGGGCCGGGCGACGCTGCGGACCGTCCCACCGGACAGGGCTATGCCGCGGACCGCGGCACGGTGCACCCGCCGGTGCCCGGGACCGAGCTCGTCGTGCCGACCCCGGAGCAGCCCCGGACGCCGCCGGAGGCCGACCCGCGTGCCCTCACCCTCCCGGACGGGCCCGCGACGGGAGGCTCCGGACCCGGGCCGGGTGCCGACGACCCACCCGGGTCGGGGCCCGACGACCCCTGGGCCCCGTGGCGGAAGCTGCGACCCCGCAGCCTCCGCGGTGCCACCGCGCTGGGCCTGGCCGGCGCAGCGCTGCTGCTCCTGCCCTTCCTCGACGACCCGGACCGCTGGTGGGTCCCGGTCGGACTCGGCTTCGGCACCCTGGTCCTGCTCGCCCTGCTGCGGCTGGACCGGCTGCTGCAGGGCTGGGCACCGCACGTCGCCGGGGTCGTGCTCGTCGCGGCCCTGGTCAACGGGACACGCGAGAACCCGTGGGCGTGGGGGCTGGCCCTGTCGGTCGGGGTGATCGTCGCCGGGGCGCTGCTGCTGCCCCGCTGGAAGGTGCTCGCCCTGGGCGTGGTCCTGCTGGTCGTGTCCGGGGTCGGCTACTTGTTCCGCTCCGCGGAGATCCGCCAGGACCAGGCCCGGATCGACGCCCAGGCCGGCACCCAGTTCCGCACCGATCTCGGCGTCGCCCGTCCACAGCTCGCGCTCGTCTCGCTGGACACCGGTGTCGCCTCGCCGAACCCGGCCCGGGTCTGCCGGCTCGTGCAGCCCGCGGCGCTGGACCAGGTGCGGGCCGCCACCGGGGCGCCCACCTGCGAGGACGCCGTCGCCGTGCTGCACGGCCGGGTGCCGGCGGGAGCCGGGGTCACCGAGCCGGACCGCCGCCCCGACCCGGTGGTGGCGGTCGGCGCCACCACCACCGTCGACGCCTGCCGCTCGGCCTGGGGCGCCGCCGCGCCCCAGCTGGGCCGGGTCGTGCTCACCCGGACCACGCCGTCGACGTTCCAGGTCAGCTCCTTCGCACCCTGCTGACCCCCGCACACACGACGACGGCCGGGCCCCCGTGCGGGGTGCCCGGCCGTCGTCGGTGGTGGGTCAGTTCTCGTTCGAGCGTTGCTGCTCGGCCTGCTCCGGCGACGAGCCGTTGGTCGAGCCGTTGCCGTTCCCGTTGCCCGACGACGCCGGGGTGCCGGTGCTCGACGCCCCGTCCGAGCCGGCCGGGGTGGCCGGGTCCTGCGCCGCGGCCTCCTCGGCGACCTCCGCCTCCGGGGTGGCGACGGCGGGGGTCTCCGTCGTCGGCGCGTCCTCGGCGGTGGTCTCGGGGGTGGTCTCGGCGGTGGTCCCGGCCGCGACGGGCTCCGGCTCCGGAGCCGGGTCGCCCCGCTTGACCGCGGCGAGCAGCATCTGCGAGACGTCCTGGACCTGCACGGCCTCACCGGCGGTCTGGTTCACGCCGTCGGTCATCATCGTGCGGCAGAACGGGCAGCCGACCGCCAGCGTCCCGGACGGCTCCGAGCCGCCACCGGCCTTCGTGAGGGTCTCGGCGGCCTCCTCGGCGCGGGTGAAGTTGATGCGCTTGCCGATGCGCTCCTCCATCCACATCCGGGCGCCACCGGCACCGCAGCACATCGACCGGTCACCGTGGCGCGGCATCTCCGACAGGGTCGCTCCGGCCGCGCTGACCAGGGCACGCGGGTCCTCGTAGACCTCGTTGTGCCGGCCCAGGTAGCAGGGGTCGTGGTAGGTCACCGGGGCGGCGTCGGCGGCGGGGGCCGAGACGGGGACCAGCTTCTTCTCCCGCACCAGCTTGTTGAGCAGCTGCGTGTGGTGCACGACCTCGTAGTGCCCGTCGAGCTGGGGGTACTCCCGGCCCAGGGTGTTGAGGCAGTGCGGGCAGGTCGTCACGATCTTGCGGGTCCCGGTCTCACGGCCCTCGAAGACCGTGTTGAGGACCTCGACGTTCTGCTGCGCGAGCATCTGGAACACGAACTCGTTGCCCGAGCGGCGCGCCGGGTCACCGGTGCAGGTCTCGCCCGATCCGAGGACGGCGAAGTTCACCCCGGCCCGGTGCAGCAGCTCCGCGGTGGCGCGGACGGTCTTCTTCTGGCCGTCGTCGAACGCGCCGGCGCAGCCGACCCAGAACAGGTACTCGGTGTCGGCGTCGAGCTCGCCCTCCACGACGGGGACCTCGAAGTCCAGGCCCTTCGTCCACTCCAGGCGGTCCTTGGCGTTCTGGCCCCAGGGGTTGCCCTTGTTCTCCAGGTTCTTGAAAAGAGAGTTGAGCTCGGTGGGGAACTCGGTCTCGATCAGGACCTGGTAGCGGCGCATGTCGATGATGTGGTCGACGTGCTCGATGTCGACCGGGCACTGCTCGACGCAGGCGCCGCAGGTGGTGCAGGACCAGAGGATGTCGGGGTCGATGACGCCGTTCACGTCCTCGCCGCCGATCAGCGGGCGGCCCGCGGCCTCCAGCGCGTCGACCGGAATGGCCGCCAGGCGCTCCTCGGCGCCCTCGCCGGTGATGCCGACCTCGTCGCCGGCCATGTCACGGCTGCCGCCGGCGAGCAGGTAGGGGGCCTTCTCGTACGCGTGGTCGCGCAGGGCGTTGACCAGGAGCTTCGGCGACAGCGGCTTCTCGGTGTTCCAGGCCGGGCACTGGGACTGGCAGCGGCCGCACTCGGTGCAGGTGGTGAAGTCGAGCAGGCCCTTCCAGGTGAAGTCCTCGACCTTGCCGACGCCGAACGTGTCGGTGTCGGGGTCGGCCTCCTCCAGGTCCAGCGCCTTGCCCTGGCTCATCATCGGCCGGGTCGCGCCGAGGGCCTTGTAGCCGTCGTCGTTGCGCTTGAAGTAGATGTTCGGGAACGCGGTGAACCGGTGCCAGGCCACACCCATGGTGGGCTTGGCCGCGATCACGATCAGCCAGATCATCGCCGACAGGACCTTCACCGCGGCGAACACGCTGACCAGCGCGGTGGAGGCGGGCAGGATCGTCGACAGGGCGTAGGACACCGGAGCCGACCACACCGGCACGTCGAAGGCGTTCAGCGAGATCTTCGCGGCCCGCACCACCAGGATGCCCAGGCCCTCGAGGAACACGACGCCCTCGACGAAGTACGCCCGGCCCATGTTCGACCCGTAGAACCGCGACATCCGGCCCTGCGAGCGCGGGTTGTTCAGCTGCCGGATGACGATCAGCGCGGCGATGCCCACGACCGTGGCGACGCCGAGGAACTCGACGTAGATCGAGTACACCGACCACACGCCGATCAGCGGCAGGTGGAAGGTCGGGTTCCAGACCTCCACGAACGCCTCGACCAACGCCAGGATCAGGCCCAGGAAGCCCACCATGACCAGCCAGTGCAGGATGCCGATCTTGGTCCACTTGAGCATCCTGGTGTGGCCCAGGGTCTCCTTGAGCATGGTCACGAGCCGCGGCCCGAACGGGCCGTTGCGCGTCGGGTCGGACTGACCGAGCCGGATGATCCGGACCATCCGGGTCACGGTCATGGACACGAGCGCGACGGCGACCACTGCCGACAGCACCGTGATGATGCCGAGCGTGTACTGCACCCAGGTCATCTGGAGGAACCTCCCTGTAGAACACCCAGCGGTCCCTGCCGGAGCGTGGTGCTGCCGTGACGGATCGGGACGGGAAACGGTGAACCGGTCCTGGGGCGTGCGGAGGCGGGGGTGCGGTCGTGCGCGCACGGCGTACCGTGCCGCCGGGACCGGACGGGCCTCGTCATCGCAGTGCCTCCTCGGACCTCGTCGTCGCACTGGTGTGGTGGGGTGCGACGACGGTCGGGCGAAGGGTAGTGCGCCCGGCCGTGGGTCGCCCGACCCCGTCACGGTCGGGCCATACTTGTTACCGAACAGTAGACAAAGCCGACCATGACATCTCGGGCCGGGGGCGGGGTGCCGGGGAGATACGAGTCACGCCCGATCGACACTGCTCCGACCGTGTCGACCCGATCGCGCAGCGTGGCGCACGCGTGGGCCGGGTGGCTCAGCCCCTAGGATCACGTACGGGTCTCGTGGTCTACTCGCCTGCGGGAGCGACCGGGACAAATGGACTGCCGCAAGGAGGAGCTGTGAAGACCTCGTACGAGGCGATCCAGCTGGTACTCGCCCAGGGCGGACAGCTGACCACGGTCAACCTCCGCGACTGGATCACGAACAACATCGTGCCGCTGATCCTGCTCGCGATCGCCGTCATCCTGCTGTGGATCGGTGGTCGTGGTGACAACGCCGGCGTGGCCCGGCGGAGCATCGGACTGCTGGTGGGTCTGATCGCACTGGGCATCGCCGTGACCGGCAGCGGTCCGGCCATCGGACAGGCGCTGGCCAACCTGCTCGTGACCCCGGGCTGACCCGTGCTCGTTCGCACGGACGACGAGGTCTACCGCGTCGACGCCGTCTGGCTCGGGCCGCCGCGTGCCACGTTCCCCTGGCGCGCCCGCTACGTCAGCTACGGCGTGGGTCTCCTCGTCATGATGCTGATCATGTTCGTCCAGCGCCGGCTCGGCATCGGGCTGGACTTCTTCTCCGTGGCCTGGGCGCTCGTCGGCACGATCGCGATCACCCGCCTGCTCGGCAAGAAGATCGACTACGAGCGGCCGCTGGGCCAGGTGCTCGCCCAGTTCTGGGCCGAGGTGACCGGTCCGCGGGCCGGGCGCAAGGCCGCGGGCGGCTCGGTGCGCGCGTCCCACGTGCGTGTCCACACCACCCGTGCCCACCCGGGCACCCCCTCCTCGGGCGGACGGGCCCGCGCACTCGGTGCCCCCCGCCGCTCCTCGTTGAGCGCGGCGGACGCCACGCCGCGCCCCGCGTCCGGCACCCTCGTGGAGTCGGTCCCCGACACCGCCGGCCCGGTGGTCCCGGGGTTCGAGGCCCCGGTTGCGGCACCCACGCGCGTGGTCCCGCCGTTGCCGGAGCCGGGGAGCGCGCCGCGGCGCGGCCGTTTCCGCCGGGCCCGCGGCAGCGGCAGCGGTCGTGGGGCGAGCCTCCCCGCGCGCACCGGCCGTCCCGACCCGTGGCGCCGGAGTGGCCACCGTGGCCGCACCTGAGCGGACCCCCCGCCGGAGGGCTCGGCGTGGCCGGGCCCGTGCCGGCGAGGGCGGTTCGGACTACACCCCGTCGATCGCGCTGCGCTCGATCGACGGTCACATCACCCGCACCAACGGCCAGGTCATGGCCTGGTACCGGCTCGCGGCGCAGGCGTGGAGCTTCCGCAGCGACAACCAGCGCGAGGTGCTGATCCGCCAGATCGCCGCGCAGCTCGGCGAGCTGCAGGGGCGCTGGCTGCACCTGCGGGTCACGACCCGGCCCTACCCCGTGCACATGTGGGCCGAGTCGTTCGACCAGAACGCGATCGGCCGGATGCCCGACGTCCCCGGCGCACTCGGCTGGGACGGCTTCCTGGAGGGCGAGCAGCGACACCTGATGGGCCTGTCGATGGCCGACAAGGAGGTCTTCCTCGGCATCGAGGTGTCCGGCCGCGGGCTGTTCGACCGCTGGGTGGAGCACGCCGCACCCGTCCTGGACCGGCTCGTGCCGTCCGCGGTCAAGGCCGAGCTCGCCGCGCTGGAGACCGAGATCAACCATCTCGACGTGCTCGTCGCCGGGTCCGGGCTCGACGCCGTCCCCGCAGGTGCGGAGGACATGGCCTGGCTGATGCACCGTTCGGTCGCGCTCGGGCTGCCCGCGCCGCGCGGGCTGTCGTCGGTGCCGCGCGGGGTCTCGACCTGGGAGCCGGAGGACCTCGCCGCGTTCACCGAGGGCGTCGACCTGCACCAGGAGCCCTACGCGCCGACCGTGCAGGTCGTCGGGCGGATGCGCAGCCAGACCGTCACCCGCAACGTCGCGGTGCTCTCGGTCGGGCTGATGGAGGGCCTGCGCATCCCCGAGATCGACGACCCGTGGATGCAGCACTCCGACCGGCTGCCGTTCCCGGTGGAGTGGTCCGCGCGGATCTACGTGCGCCGCCCGGAGGACGTCACCGGCGAGCTGCAGCGCCAGATGGGCAAGGTGCGCAGCCAGATCCGGCACTACACCCACGACCACGACCTCGACCCGCCGATGTCGCTGGCCCGCCAGGCCGACCGGGTCCTCGAGGTGGAGGACGAGCTCACCACCGGGCTGACCCAGCTCAACACCCGCCTCTACGGCTGGTGGCGGATCGCGGTCTCCGGTCGCGACGAGGCCGAGGCCACCACCCGCGCCCAGCAGGTCGTGGACCTGTACCGGCCGAAGGTCCAGATCGAGCACCCCGAGGCGCAGTACCGCTACGCCCGCGAGTTCATCCCCGGCGAGCCGCTGGCCGCGACGGCCTACCGGCGACGCGGGTCGGTCACCTGGGCGGCGGCCGCGGTCCCGGCCGCGACGGCCAGCGTGGGCGACCGGCGCGGGATCATGCTCGGCGAGACGTGCACCGCGACCCGGCGCCCGGTGGCCTGGGACCCGTGGCTGGCCCAGGAGGTCCGCCGCGCGTCCGGCCTGACCGCGATCGTCGGTGGTCTGGGATCGGGCAAGTCGTTCCTCACCGGTCTGGTCGTCTACAAGACCCTGCGTGCCGGGGCCCGCTGGACGGTGCTCGACCCGTCCGGCCCGCTCGCGGAGCTGACCCGGCTGCCGGAGCTGGCGCCGTTCTCCCGGCACATCAACCTGCTCCGCGCCGACCCCGGCATCCTCAACCCCTACCGGGTGGTGGCCGAGCCGCGCCCGGACCACTTCCTCGACGACGACGACCCCGAGCGCGCCTGGAAGCGGGAGCGGTCGCTGGCCGCGGCCACCCGTCGCCGCCTGGTGCTCGACGTGCTGTCGGGCCTGCTGCCCTACGAGATCGCCCGCCAGCCGCACACCCGGATCGTGCTGCTCCGGGCGGTGCGCGAGGTCGGCGGCTCGCCCGACCGGCACCCCGGCATGGTCATCGACGCGCTGCGCAGGCACGCCACCGAGGGTGAGGACCACGCCGGCGTCGTCGCGGACTTCCTCGACGAGCGGCGCGAGCTGCCGCAGGCCGCGCTGCTGTTCCCCGACGAGACCCGGGCGGACCCCTGGCAGGCCGACCGCGACTACCGGCTCACCGTGCTGACGATGCAGGGCCTGTCGCTGCCTCGTCCGGGCAGCCCGCGCGAGGAGTGGACCGACAACGAGTCGCTCGGCGTCGAGCTGCTGAACCTGGCCTCCTGGCTGACCCAGCGCACGATCTACGACGCCGACCGCAACCTCCGCAAGGGCGTCGCGCTCGACGAGACGCACTTCCTGTCCCAGGTGCCGACCGGCAAGGTCCTCATCGACCGGCTCGCCCGCGACTCCCGCAAGTTCAACGTCCGCGCCCTGTTCGCCTCCCAGCTGGCCGGCGACCTGCTGCGGGTGTCGGGCTTCGCGTCGCTGGTCAACGCGGTGTTCGTCGGCCGGACCGACGACGAGGAGGCCCAGTCCGAGGCGCTGCGGCTGCTGCGCGTGCCCACCGGTGTCGGCTACGAGGAGATGCTCGGGACGCTGTCCCCGCGCCCCCGCCACGACGACCGGCCCGACGACGCGCCCCGCCAGTTCGTGTTCGCCGACGGCCACGGCGGTGTGGAGAAGGTGCGCATCGACTTGGAGGCGCCGCACCTGGAGCACGTCCGCGAGGCGCTCGACACCAACCCCGACGCCGCCCGGGTCGTCGCCCCGCGTCCGCCCGGCGGGCCGGCGCTCACCGGGCCGGGGAGCCCCGAGATGACCGCGCCCGACGAGCCGAGCCCGCTGCCCGCGCGCCGCGCCCCGGCCCCGGTGGCGGTGCCCGACCTCGACGGCGACGAGATCGACCTGATCACCGACACCCGGATCGGCCCCGGCGACGCCGACCCCGTCCTGGCCGGCGGGATCCGCGCCGGTGGGGTACAGGTCGTGTCGGTCGCCGCGACCGACGCCGCCGTCGGACGTGCGGAGCTCTACGACGACGAGCAGCTCGACCTGCTCGACGAGCTCGACGACGACTGGATCGTCGACGAGCCCGCCGCGACGCCCCCGAACGCGGCGCCCTCGAACGGGACGCCCCCGAACGGTGGTGCCCCGAACGGCACGGCCCCGCACGGCGCGCCCTCGGACGGGGCTGCTCGCACGAACGGCCACACCCCGCCCACGCCCCCCGACGGGGACGGACGGTGACGGCGGGGCTCGACCCGTCCGGCGGCGCAGGGATCTGGGTCGTCCTGGGTGTGCTGCTCGCGGCCGTCGTCGTGTCGGTGCGCAGGACGCGCCGCGCACGCCGGCCGGACACCCCGGGGACCACCCGGCGCCGTCGCCGTCGGACGGCGATCCTCGTGGTCACCGCGATCGCCGGCGGCACACTCCTGCTCGGCTCGCCCGCGATGGCGCAGGCGCTGGACTGCAAGACCCCGCCGGAGCCGGACCGCCCCGGCACCGGGCTGGTCGGCTCGCTCGACCGGCCCTCGGCGCTGCACGGGGAGGCAGGCAGCGTCTACGAGGAGGTCGGCTATGCCGGTCTCGTCTGGCACAACTACGACCTGGGCTGCGCCGCGTCGGGCGTGCTGAACCCCTCGGTCACCACCGACACCTGGCTGGGAAACCAGGTCTTCAACCTGGCGAAGCTGACCGTCGGCGGGGTGAACTGGGCGCACTACCTGATCGCCGACGGCGGGTCGCTGTTCGAGCCGCTCGACCAGGTCATCACCACCGCGACCCGGGCGATGTACGAGACGGTGTTCACCACCTGGGTGGGCCTCGGCCTGCTCGGGTTCGCGATCATCGTGTTGCTGCTGGCGATGCGCGGCGAGCTCGCGCGCCAGGCCCAGCGCACCGGCATCGCGGTGCTGGCGCTGATGATCGGCTCCGCCGCCTATCTGGCACCGGTCGACTGGTCCCGCGCGGCGGACAACCTGCTGCTCGACGGCGTCACGCAGATGCAGGAGGGCTTCCTCGGGCAGGTCGGGCTCGGCACCCGCGACACCCTCCCCACGGTGCTCGTCGACCAGGTGGCCTACCAGAACTGGCTGCGCGGGACGTTCGGCGCACCGGACGTCCCGCAGGCCCAGGAGCTGGGCCGGGACCTGCTGCGGGCCCAGGCGTTCACCATCGACGAGATCGACCGCGGCGAGGACACCAGCGAGACGGCCGAGCGCAAGAAGAGCGAGTACGCCGCGATCGCCGACCGCATGGGCGACCGCTACCCGTACTTCACCGGGGCGTCCGGCAGCCGGATCGGAGCCGGGACGCTCGCGCTGATCCAGGCCGCGTGCATCGCGCTGTTTCAGCTGCTGTCCAAGGTCCTGGTGCTGGTCGCGTTGCTGATCATCCGGCTGATGGTGGTGACGGCGCCGGCGATCGCCGTCGTCGCGTTGCTGAAACCGGACGTCATCCCGGCGATCCTGCGCGTCGGCGGCGCGGCGATCGTGAACACGCTGGTCGTCGGGGCGCTGGCCGGGCTGCACGCGCTGCTGGTCGTGTCGCTGTTCGCACCCGGATCCGGGGTCGATCTGTGGCTCGCGCTGCTGGTCACCGGTGTGGTCACGCTCGTGCTGTGGGCCGTCGCGCGACCGTTCCGGCGGCTGGTGTCGATGGTGACGCTCACCCGCGAGCAGTTCGGCGGGATCGTCCCCGGCATCAACGGCGGCCCGGTGTCGCGCGTCTGGAACCGGATGCGGGGCCCGAACGACGCCGACGAGCGCCAGTCCCGCTGGTGGTCCGAGCGCGGCGGCCACGGCGGGTCCGGCGACCCGGGCGCGGTGCGCCCGGAGGCCGAGACCGCTGCCGGGCCGGGGGCCCGGGTCCGTCGTCGCGCGGCGACGGACGTGCCCTCCCCCCAGGCGGCCCGGATTGCCGAGCCACGCCGCGGGGCGCTGCCGGTCGGGGTGTCCGGGCGGCCCGACACCGGGTTCGCGACGCGGGTCGACCCCGGCGAGGTCGACGACCGCTCCATCTACCGCCGCGACGACACGGGCCCCCGTCGCCCCGGCGACCCGGCCCCGGTGACCCCGGAGCTCGTCGACGGCGTGCCCGTCTACAAGATCTACCGACCGCGGGCGGCCCACACCGGCGGTGACCGTGCCGATTAGGTCCTCCCGCGGCCGTGCCGGCGCCTACCGCGCGGTGTGGCAGTGGCCGCTGCGCTCCCCCGTCCGGCTCGCCGTGACGGTGGTGGTCCTGGGCGGACTCGTGTTCGGGCTGGTCTCGCTCGGAGGTTCCGGCGGTGCGGCGTCCGGGGGGCTCGTCGCCGGGGGAGGCTCCGGCGGCAACCGGTGGGACAGCGGCTCGTCCGGGGTCTCCGCGACGCCCACCCCGACCCTGCTGCCGCCGGTCCCCGAGCTGACCCCCGAGGCGCTGCCGGTGTCGCAGGCACCGCAGCAGGCCCTGGAGACGGCCCGGGTGTGGGCGTCGGCCTGGGTGAACCACCCCGACGGGATGACCTCCCAGCAGTGGGTCGCCGGGCTGCGGCCGTACACGACCGACGAGTTCCTCGGCGTGCTCGCGAGCGTCGACCCGTCGAACGTGCCCGCCTCCCGGGTCACCGGGCCGGCCACCCCGACCCGGGTCGCGCCGAAGAGCATCGAGGTCACCGTGCCGACCGACACGCTGACCCTGCGGATCCTGATCGTCGACACCGAGGCGGGCTGGAAGGTGTCCCGCTACGACCGGGCATGAGCACCCCGCTGACGCGTGCGCTGCGGCCGTTGCGGCTGCTGCTGCCGTTCGTCGCGATCGGGATGGCGCTGGTGCTGTTCCTCACGGTCGGCTTCCTCGCGTTCAGCCCCAACCTCGGCGGCGGTCGGTC
The DNA here is from genome assembly GCF_001932475.1 of Pseudonocardia sp. Ae717_Ps2. NCBI lineage: Bacteria > Bacillati > Actinomycetota > Actinomycetes > Pseudonocardiales > Pseudonocardiaceae > Pseudonocardia > Pseudonocardia sp. Ae717_Ps2. Next base: position 5,713,915 of record NZ_MCIS01000001.1, on the reverse strand, counting down.
GAACGCGGCCTGGTGCGACACCGGCATCTCGACGGCGACGGTCGGCCGCGGTGGCGGAGGAGCCACCTTCGAGACGCTGTCCGACGAGCAGAAGCAGAACGCCGCCGCGATCATCTCGGTCGCCAAGGACATGCAGCTCCCGCCGAAGGCCTGGCTCATCGCGCTGGCCACGGCGATGCAGGAGTCGACGCTCCGCAACATCAACTACGGGGACCGGGACTCGCTCGGGCTGTTCCAGCAGCGTCCGTCGCAGGGGTGGGGGACCCCCGCGCAGGTCACCGACCCCGCCTACAGCAGCCGGATCTTCTACGAGCGGCTGATGGAGGTGCCCGGCTGGGACTCGCTGCCGGTGACAGTGGCAGCTCAGAGAGTCCAGCGCTCCGGTTTCCCCGACGCCTATGCCAAGTGGGAGGGCCTGGCCGCGTCGCTGGTCCAGAACATCGGCGACGTCGCCAACCCGACCGGCTGCGCCCCCGGCACGACCGGCGCGCTGCCCCCGGGCGTCGCCGGCGCAGCGATCGGGTTTGCGCTCGGCGAGCTCGGCAAGCCCTACGTGTGGGGCGCGACCGGCCCGGACGCCTACGACTGCTCCGGCCTGCTCATGCGTGCCTACGAGGCCGCCGGGCTCACGATCCCGCGGGTCTCGCGCGACCAGTACAAGTCCGGCGGGCACCTGCCGGTGCGCGACGTCGCGCCGGGCGACTTCCTGTTCTACGCCCACGACCCGTCGGATCCGAGCACGATCTACCACGTCACGATGTACATCGGCGACGGGAAGATGGTCGAGGCGCCCAACCGCAATTTCCCCGTCCGGGTGCAGCCGGTCCCGTGGGACTTCGCCGACCTCGTGCCGCTCGCCACCCGGCCGGGGACCACGCCGAACCCGGCCTGAACGGGGTCGAGGCGCCATCATGGGCGGCATGCGCTCCCCGCTCTCGGACTACCTCGACTCCGCGGTGCCCGGTGCCTGCCCGGACCACCTCGTCGTGCCGCGCTCACTGGCCCAGTCGATGCCGCTGCGCTGGCAGCAGGTCTTCGTCGGGCTGCTCACCGACCTGCACGAGGCCTACCCCGACGTCGTCTGGCCCGAGTACGCGGTGTCCGCGGTGCGCGCCGAGCCCCTGACCGAGCTCGACGACGCCCAGCTCGCGACACACGGCTACGTCACCGAGCTGGGTCCCGACGGGGATCTCGAGTACCGCGACGTCGACGACCGTGTGGTCCCGGGGTCGCTGCCGGTCCGGGTGGAGGTGCCGGACACGGTGCCGCCGGCGTCGGCGGGGCAGGTGCCGCGGGGGACCGTCGTCCTGCGCTGACTTCACGGGACCCCGCTGCGCTCACGCCGCTGAGCCGATCATGCTGCTGAGCCGATCATGCTGCTCGCGCCGGTCGGTTCCGGGGATCTGCGCGCTCCGTGGCCGGGCGACGGCGAGATGCACCTCAGCGGGAATCGTCGATCCCCACGGCCCGCTGAGCTGCATCTCGCGGTGCGACAGGGATACCTCCCCTGCGGAATTCGCTTACCCGGTAAGCGAGTTCCGGGCTGCCCGTCACCATGTCCGGTGCGCCCCGACCGGTGCGCGACGGCGCCGGGCCGCGTCGGCGAGCCGGTCCAGCTCACGGACCAGGTACGTCGCGTCGGCCGGTCCGGCGTGCACGACGGCGTCGTCGGGCAGCGGGCCGCCGACGACGTCCGGGGTCGGGCGCCGTTGGACGTAGCAGCCGTCCGGGGTGGCGTGCACCAGCAGGACACCCGGCGCGCGGCACGGGTCGGGTCCCTTGCGCCCGGCACCGAGCTGGGCGACGCCCTCGGTCCGTCCCATCCGCCGCGGCACTTCGGCCTCGGCCGCGGTGCAGCCCCGCCGGAGGAGCTCGTGGACGAGCCGGTCGGCGTCGCCGTCGGCGCGCTCGACGGCGTCCCCCAGCACCGCGACGGGAATCTGCACCCCGACACCGGGGCCCGGGACGACCTCGCCGAGCAGCTCGACCAGGACGGTGGACGCGTCGTCGGGCCGGACGCGCACGAGCGCGACGTCGTCGTCGATCCGGGTGGCCAGCACCGCGCGCCCGGCCCGCCGCGCGACCAGCGCACGCTGCCACGACGGGGGTGCGACCACGAGGTCGTGCTGGAACTCCGGTGCGACGACCGTGCGCAGGTCGTCGACCAGGTTCGGCTCGAACACGGTGCCGGTGAACAGGCCCCGCGCCGCCAGGGTGTCGAGGCACCCCCGTACGAGGCGGGCCCGCTCGACGTCGGTGAACCCGGGACTGAGGAGCTCCAGGACCGCGGGGTTGCGACCGAGGTCGAGGAGGTCCCGGGCGACGTCGAACTCGGCGGCGGTGAGGACGGTGGCGCGGTTCCAGTCGATCATCGGTGGGGCTCCTCGGGTGCCAGGACGGCGTCGGTCGCGGCGATCTCGATGTCGAACACCTCGTCGGTGGGGACGACGTAGCGGTTGCGGTGGTCCTGGGCGTCGCGGCCGCCCGCGCCGCCGGCCATCGGGCCGTAGCCGCTCGGGCCGGTGCCCCGTCCGGTGGTCTCGCCGGGGCGGGCGGACCAGGCCGGGTCGGTGGACCGGTTGCCGGGGCCGAACGGCTCGAACGGCCGTCCGCCACCGGACCCCGTCCCGCCGGGGAGGCGCTCGCCGTACCCGGGGCCGCGGGCCGATGGCGGGAGGAGTGGCTGCGCCCGGGTCCGCTCGCCGAACTGGCGCCCGAGGTCGACGCGGGTGCCGAACGGATCGGGGCCCGGTGCCGTCGACGTGGGGTACGCGCCCTGGGGTGGCGCGAGCCGGTACGGGTCCGGGGCGGGCGTGGTCGGTGGGTCGAGGCGCTGGGGTGCGACGACGTCGGCCGGTCCGGGCAGCCCGGTGTGGTCCCGGTCGGTGCCGTCCCCGCTGGTCCCGGGCCCGTCGGGGCCAGCGGGTCGCCCGACGTCCGGCGTGCCGGGACCCGAACCTCCCGACCCACCGCTCCCCCGCCCGCCGACTCCCCGCCCGCCGGGAGCCTCGACGCCGCCCGGTCCGGGCCGGGGCCCGGCGCCCGGCGGACCCGGTGCGACGCCGCCCGGTCCTCCGCCGCCGACACGGGCGGCTCCGCCGCCGTCCCCGACGGCGGCCGGGCCGAACCCGCCGGCCCCGTCCGAGCTCGGCGGCGGACCTCCGGCACCGGTGGGCGCCGCGGCCGAGGCCGGGTCGACGGTGAGGAAGCGGTCGTCGATCGCCGACGCGGTGGCGAGGTGCTCCTGCAGCACACGGTCGGCCTCCTCGCTGTGCCGCTGGTCGCGTTCGAGCGAGGTCACGTAGTCGGCGACGGTGGCGCCCAGACCGGTCAACGGGGCGCCCGCCAGCAGGTGGGCGTTGCGGACGCCGCTGGTGAAGATGCCGGGCGGGGTGGGGTCCAGGGCGGCGATGGCGGCCTGGGTGCGGTCGAACGACTGTCCGTAGGCGTCCAGCTGGGTCGCGCCGTTCGCGGTGACGGGGGCGGTGCACGTCATCGAGGTGGTGATGCCGTCGAGGGACTGCTGGGCGGCGGCCGCGGCGGGGCCCTGCCAGGAGACGCCGAGCTCGGTCATGCGCTTCCTGGCCTCGTCGGCCGCGGCACGGAGTTCGGTGTCCGCGGTCCGGAGCGCGGACGCGGCGTCGACGACCGCGGACGAGCCGGGTTTGCCGACCACCCAGGCGTACTTCTCCTGGAGGGACTTGGCAGCGAAGTTGAAGCCCTGGTGGAACGCCATTCCCGTGTCCTCGTGATGGGTGGAGCGACGGTCAGATCCGGAAGGACCTCTCGATCGCGGCCTCGTCGATCCGGTACGACGAGGCAACAGCACGCAGCGACGTGACGGCCTGTTCCAGCTCGGCCCGGTGGGCCATATGACGATCGATGATCGCCGCGAACTTCTCGTCGAACACAGGTGTCGCCATCCCTGAGATCGGGTCCTCGCCGCACGGGCCGACCGTGCAGCCGAGCGCGTTCTGGAGGGCGGCGCGAATGGCCTCAGCCTGCTGCGCGAGTGAGCGTCCGACGCTGAGGACGTTGTCGGGAGACACCTGACTGATCAGGTTGTTCAAGCTCGGTGCAGCCGACGGACTCATGAGCGGGCAAAGTAGTCGGCGATCCGGGCGAACGTGGGTCGTCCGAGCGACTGCTTCGCGGTCGTGAATCGCGAGGGTCAGCTCGGTGCCAGCACTGCGAGAGCCTCGTCGAGGACCTCGTGCGCCCTGTCGCAGGGTGCGCGTACGGCACTACCGGCTTGGCGCAGTTCGTCGGTGGGTACCGAGGCCTGAGCTCGCACGGACGTCGAGGGGCCGCTGTCGGCCACGGCTTCGCACACGGTCAGCCGGGAAGTGGACCGGTCGTTCTCGATCACGTCATATCCCCGGGCCTGACCGGAGGAGGAACCCGCCGACCGGAGATCTGCTGCGGGGATGGGAAGGAACTGCAGGTTGATGTCGATCCGCGGGTTCCCGGTCCCGAAGTAGCCGCATGACGGGGCCCGCGTCCCGCGTATCGCCGCGTCGTTCTTCCGGGGGTCGCGGAGTTCGAGCGCCCCGAGCATCTGTGCGGACAGGAGATCGCAGGGATGCTTGTTCGTGACGTCGATCGGACTCGGTCCGGCCGCTGGTGGCCGGTCCGGCCCCGGAGGCGTGGCGCCCGAGCCGCAGGCGGTGGCCGTGGCGGTGAGGACGGCGGCCAACGACCCCAGTACGAGCCGACGCGCAGCCGGTACGAGCACGTGATCCTCCGTCGACGATCGACCGGCCACAGGCTAGCCCGCCCCACGGACCTGCACACGTGAACGTCGCGGATAAAAGTTGAGTCCCCCGGGAACAAGTCTCTCGGGTGGTCCGTTGACCCCCACGAGAGCAAGTTGAGCAGAGCCCACTCAAGGGCGATGCGCGAGCTGCTCCCCGGTTTGGTACAACTTGAGCCGGACGCACTCATACCCCACACATCTCGGAGGCAGTCACCATGGCTCGTACGGTCGGTATCGACCTCGGGACCACCAACTCCGTCGTCGCCGTCCTCGAGGGTGGCGAGCCGACGGTGATCGCGAACTCGGAGGGTGCCCGCACCACTCCGTCGATCGTCGCGTTCGCGCGCAACGGTGAGGTCCTCGTCGGCCAGTCGGCGAAGAACCAGGCCGTCACCAACTCCGACCGCACCTTCCGCTCGGTCAAGCGCCACATCGGCACCGACTGGAAGACGCCGGAGATCGACGGCAAGACCTACGCGGCGCAGGAGATCAGCGCCCGCGTCCTGCAGAAGCTCAAGCGGGACGCCGAGTCCTACCTGGGCGACGAGGTCACCGACGCCGTCATCACGGTGCCGGCCTACTTCGAGGACGCGCAGCGCCAGGCGACCAAGGAGGCCGGTCAGATCGCCGGCCTGAACGTGCTCCGCATCGTCAACGAGCCGACCGCGGCCGCGCTGGCCTACGGCCTGGACAAGGGCGACAAGGAGCAGACCATCCTGGTCTTCGACCTGGGTGGCGGCACGTTCGACGTGTCCCTGCTGGAGATCGCCGAGGGCGTCGTCGAGGTCAAGGCGACCAACGGCGACAACCACCTCGGTGGTGACGACTGGGACGAGCGGATCGTCACCTGGCTCGTCGACAAGTTCAAGTCCTCCCAGGGCATCGACCTGACCAAGGACAAGATGGCGATGCAGCGGCTCCGCGAGGCCGCGGAGAAGGCGAAGATCGAGCTGTCCAGCTCGTCCTCGACCAGCATCAACCTGCCCTACATCACGGTCGACTCCGAGAAGAACCCGCTGTTCCTGGACGAGACGCTGTCCCGCGCGGAGTTCCAGCGGATCACCCAGGACCTCCTGGACCGCACCCGTCAGCCGTTCAACCAGGTCATCAAGGACGCCGGCATCTCGGTGAACCAGATCGACCACGTCGTGCTCGTCGGTGGCTCCACCCGGATGCCCGCCGTCACCGAGCTCGTCAAGGAGCTGACCGGCGGCAAGGAGCCCAACAAGGGCGTCAACCCGGACGAGGTCGTCGCCGCCGGTGCCGCGCTGCAGGCCGGTGTGCTCCGCGGTGAGGTCAAGGACGTCCTGCTGCTGGACGTCACCCCGCTGTCCCTGGGCATCGAGACCAAGGGCGGCGTCATGACCAAGCTGATCGAGAAGAACACCACGATCCCGACCAAGCGCTCGGAGATCTTCTCCACCGCGGATGACAACCAGCCGTCGGTGCAGATCCAGGTCTACCAGGGCGAGCGCGAGATCGCCGCGTACAACAAGAAGCTCGGCATGTTCGAGCTGACCGGCATCGCGCCGGCCCCGCGCGGCGTCCCGCAGATCGAGGTCTCCTTCGACATCGACGCCAACGGCATCGTCAACGTGTCCGCCAAGGACATGGGCACCGGCAAGAGCCAGGAGATGACGATCACCGGCGGGTCGGCGCTGTCCAAGGACGACATCGACCGCATGGTCAAGGAGGCCGAGGCGCACGCCGAGGAAGACGCCAAGCGTCGCGAGGAGGCGGAGACCCGCAACCAGGCGGAGACCCTCGTCTACCAGACGGAGAAGTTCGTCAAGGAGAACGACGACAAGCTCCCCTCCGACGTCAAGGACTCGGTCAACGCCGCCCTGGGTGAGACCCAGGAGGCGCTGAAGGGCACCGACCACGAGGCGATCAAGTCCTCGATGGAGAAGCTCGCCACCGAGTCCCAGAAGATGGGGTCCGCCCTGTACTCGCAGCCCGGTGCCGAGGGCGCCGCGGGTGCCGGTGCCGAGGGTGGTGCCGGCGCGACCGGTGCCTCCGACGCGCAGGACGACGTCGTCGACGCCGAGATCGTGGACGACGACAAGGACGCCAAGGGCAGCAAGTGACGGCCGGCGGCCATCCACGGGACGACAGGACGGTCGACATGGCAGACGAACAGAAGCAGGAGGAGCCGGTGACGTTCCGGGACCGCCGCAAGGTGGACCCGGAGACCGGCGAGGTCCGTCCCGACGCCGACGCGACCGGGGCCGCCGACACGGCGGCCCCGGCCGGGGACGGCGAGCAGGTCGCGGGCCCGGCCGACGGGGAGGACCCGGAGGTCGAGAAGCTGCGGGCCGAGGTCGCCGAGCGCACCGCGGACCTGCAGCGGGTCAGCGCCGAGTACGCCAACTACCGGCGTCGAGCCGACCGCGACCGTGAGCAGACGAAGGTGGACGCGAAGGTCTCCTTCGCGAACGACCTGCTGGTCGTGCTCGACGACTTCGAGCGCGCCGCCCAGCACGGCGACCTCACGGGACCCTTCAAGGCCGCTGCGGACAAGGTCACCGCGGTGCTGACGAAGCTCGGTCTCGAGCCGTTCGGGACCGAGGGCGAGCCCTTCGACCCGCAGCTCCACGAGGCCGTGCAGCACGAGCCGGCCGAGGGCTCCGGCCCCACGGTCACCGTGCTGTCGACGGTGCTGCGTCGTGGCTACCGCATCTCCGACCGGGTCCTCCGGCCGGCGATGGTGACCGTGCAGGACCGCCCCGAGGTAGAGGCCGAGGCACAGGCCGAGACCGACGCCGCGGGCGGCGCGGACGCCGGCGACGGCGAGCCGCAGAACCCGGCCTGACCAGGACGGGTAGGGACGTGACCACGCGGTGCGGCGGGAGACGACCGGTCTCCCGCCGCGTCGCGGGCGTGAACGGAAAGGAGGCGGAGTGACCCAGCGCGACTGGATCGAGAAGGACTACTACCGCGAGCTGGGCGTCTCCTCGACGGCGTCCCAGGACGAGATCAAGAAGGCGTACCGAAAGCTCGCCCGCGAGCTGCACCCGGACGCGAACCCCGGCGACGAGAAGGCCGAGGCCCGCTTCAAGGCGGTCTCCGAGGCCTACGGCGTGCTGGGCGACGAGTCCAAGCGCAAGGAGTACGACGAGACCCGCGCGATGTTCGCCGGTGGCGGCGGCTTCGGTGGGTTCGGCACCGGTGGTGGCTTCCCCGGCGGCGCGCGACCCGGTGGCGCCGGCCAGGGTGGCTTCGACATCAACGACCTGTTCGGCCAGGCCGGCCGCGCGGGCGGTGCCGGGGCCGGTGCGGGCGACTTCAGCGACATCCTGGGCGACATCTTCGGCCGCGCCGCGCGCAACAGCGCCGGCGGTGCGGGCGGGTACGGCACGGCCGGTGCCCGCCGCGGCCAGGACGTCGAGAGCAGCCTGACCATCTCCTTCGAGGACGCGGTGCGCGGCGCGACGGTGCCCATCAAGCTGTCCTCGCCCGGGCGGTGCGAGCGCTGCGGCGGCACCGGGTCCCGGCCCGGCAGCACCCCTCGCACCTGCCCCACCTGCGCCGGTCAGGGCCTGGTGAACCGCAGCCAGGGCGCGTTCTCGTTCTCCGAGCCGTGCCGCGACTGCCGCGGGACCGGGCGCATCATCGACGACCCGTGCCCCGAGTGCCACGGCGACGGCGTGTCCACCCGGACCCGGTCGCTGTCCATCCGGGTCCCCGCGGGCGTCGACGACGGTCAGAAGATCCGGCTCCCCGGACAGGGCGAGCCCGGGCGCGGCGGGGCCCCCGCCGGGGATCTCTACGTGACCGTGAGCGTGACCCCGCACCGGATCTTCGGGCGGTCGTCGAAGAACCCCGACGACCTGACCCTCACCGTGCCGGTGACCTTCCCCGAGCTCGCTCTGGGCGCGACCCTGACGGTGCCCACACTCGACGGCACCGTCTCGCTGCGGATCCCGCCGGGCACCACCAGCGGCCGCACGTTCCGGGTGTCGGGGCGTGGGGTCGAACGCAAGAACGGGAAGAAGGGCAACCTGCTGGTCACCGTCGAGGTGGCGGTGCCGCAGAAGCTGGACGAGGCGGCGAGGAGCGCGCTGGAGGCCTACGCCGAGGCGACGTCGTCGTTCGACCCGCGGGCCGACCTGCTCGGTAGCGCCAGGAGGTGATGGCGGTGTCCGGACGACGCACCCCCCGTGACGGGGAGGAACCGCCGACGGTCGACGTGGCACACGACAGCCCGGTGTTCGTCATCTCGGTCGCCGCGCAGCTGTCCGGCCTGCACGCCCAGACCCTGCGCAGCTACGACCGGATCGGCCTGGTCAGCCCGGGCCGGTCCGCGGGCGGCGGACGTCGCTACTCCCAGCGCGACATCGCCCTGCTCCGCGAGGTGCAGCGGCTCTCCCAGGAGGAGGGCGTGAACCTCGCGGGCGTCAAGCGGATCATCGAACTGGAGCAGATGGTCGACCAGCTCTCGGCGCGCCTCGAGGAGGTGACCGCCGAGCTGGACGCGGTCCGCGCCGCCGCTGCGCAGGCCACCGCGGCGGTGCACCGCTCCTACCGGCGCGACCTCGTGCCGGTGGACCGGCGTCAGGCCGTCGTGCGCTGGCGCCCGGCCGACGACGGCTGAACCCGCTCCGTCGCGCACCCCGGCGTCCTCCGTCGGAACCGGGGTGCGGGACCGGGCCTCGCGCGGCGACGACCGTCGTGCCCGGGCCACGAGCCGGTCAGGCGGCCGTCAGCGCTCCGCGCCGGGCCAGCAGGCCCAGCATCACGGCTCCGGCCAGCGGCACCGCCGCCAGGACCAGGAACGGCAGGGCGGGTGGGAACGCGGGGTCGAGCAGCGCCCCGACCCCCGTCGAGCCGACGAGCACCATCAGCCCGCCGAACGAGGCGAGCACCCCGAAGTGGGCGCCCAGCCTGCGTTCCCCGGCCAGCCGCGGGACGAGATCCTGCGCGACCGGCACGGCGAACATCTCGCCGAAGGTCAGCAGCAGCACCATCAGCACCGCGGGTGTGAGCGCCCACCACCCCGGCAGGTCCGGCAGCAGCCGCGCCACCGCGACGACGGTGAACGACGCGGCCATCAGGCAGAACCCCAGCACCACCGCGCGGCCCGCCCCCATCCGGCTCCCCCAGGCCGTCACCCGCATCTGCAGACAGATCACCAGCACGGACATCATCACGAACAGGAAGCCGAGCGCGGCGGTGCGCCCGACGCGCTCCAGCTCGTCGGGCAGGGCCAGGTAGAGCTGGTTGTAGCAGAGCAGCCAACCCGAGTAGCCGACCGCGAACAGCAGGAAGCGTCGGTTCCCCAGCACCTCGCCCCAGCCGGCGAGCATCGGCTGCCCGGCCTGCTCGGGCTCGCGCCACGGCAGCCACCGCCAGTGCGCCAGACCCACCAGCACGAAGCCGGCGGCGGCGACCAGGCAGGCGAGCTGGAAGTCGACCACCATGAGCGCGGTGCCGACCAGCGGCCCGGTGACGGTCCCGACCTGACCGGCGACGGCGAACATCGAGAACACCTCGGTCCGCGCCGGGCCCTCACCGGCGCGCTCCCGCTCCCCGGCCTCCCGCGCCAGCGACGACTCGACCGCCGGCGAGAACAGGGCCGCCGCGAACCCGGTCAGCAGCGCCCCACCGATGACCGCGGGCAGCGATCCGGCCGCGCCGAGGAGGATGAAACCGATCACGCGCAGCGAGCACCCGACGAGCACGACCGGCTTCGCACCGAACCGGTCGGTCAGGGTCCCGCCGATCACGAACAGTCCCTGCTGGCTGAACGTCCGCAGCCCCAGCACCAGCCCGACGGCCGCCGCGGCGAGCCCGAGGTCCTCGGCCAGGTGCGTCGCCAGGTAGGGCAGCACCATGTAAAAGCCCACGTTGAAGGCCATCTGGGTGCTGATCAGCAGCTTCATGACCGGGGGGAGCCCGCGGAACTGGGCCCACCGGCCCGGTCGGAGCGGCGTCGGGGGACGCGGGTCCGACTCGGGATCGGCGGGTCGGCGGAGCAGGCTGCGGAGCACCACGAAGTGGTACCAGGTCGCCGTCGGCAGTCGCGACTCGATGGCAACAACGACATATGCGCATGCGTGAAGATGCTTGACCGTATGTACAGGCTTACCGAAGATCTCCCGGGCGCCGGGTGACACACGGTCGAGGGCGCCGGAGAGGCCAGGTCGTGATGCCCGCCGCCGTGCGCGCCGTCGTAGCACCCCGTCGTTCCCGCTTGCGGGTCGCCGCCGCCCTGGTGGTGAGCGCCGCGGTCCTCACCGCGTGCGGCGGCACCGGTGGCGGGAGCGGTCGGGTCGTGCCGGACGGGCAGGCCACGATCGCGATGGCCTTCGGCCCGTCGGCCGGTTACGGCGTGGACACCGACGACGCGTTCGTCCTCTCCCAGCTCGGGGTGACCGAGTCCCTGGTGGCGTCCGGCCCGGACGGGCAGCCCCGACCCGCACTGGCGACGGCGTGGGCCCAGCAGTCCGACCCGCGGACCTGGCGGTTCGAGCTGCGTCCCGGCGTGACCTTCCAGAACGGCGAGCCGCTCACCGGGCAGGCCGCCGCGACCGCCCTGAACTGGGTGGCCGGCGTCGCCGCGCCGCCGCGCGCGGTGCGCGGGATCGGCCTGCAGGCCGCCGCGGACGGCGCGGCTGCCGTGCGCGTCACGACGGCGAAGCCCGACCCGATCCTGCCGCTGCGGCTGTCCAGCGTGAACACAGCGATCCTGGCGCCGTCGGCGTACCGGGCCACGCCGCCGTCGGTCCAGCAGACCGGCACCGGCCCGATGACGATCACCCGGACGAACGGCACCCAGTCGGTGACCCTCGCCCGCAACGACCGCTACTGGGGTGAGCGCCCGCAGCTGGCCGGTGTCACCGCGAACTTCGTGCCCGACCCGGCCGCCCGCGCACTGGCCCTGCGGGCCGGCGACGCCGACATCGCCCAGGAGCTCCCCGAGTCCAGCGCGCTGGAGTTCACCGGCGACGAGTACGTGAACCAGACCGTCGCCGCGCCCCGGACCGCGTCGCTGGTCCTCAACCAGTCCCGCAGGCCCTTCGCCGACATCCGGGTGCGGCAGGCCGTCGCGGCCGCCGTGGACCGCACCGCGCTCGGTGAGCAGGCGCTCGCCGGGTCGGCGATCCCGGCCTCGGAGCTGTTCGGCCCGGCCGTGGCGTGGGGCTCGCAGGACGCCCCGCCGCCGGCCGACCCCGCGCGCGCCCGGCAGCTGCTGGCCGAGGCCGGCTACGGCCCTGGCAACCCGCTGCGCATCGAGCTGGGGTCCTACGGCGCCCGCCCCGAGCTCCCGACGCTGGTCACCGCCGTCCAGGAGATGCTCCGCGGGGCCGGCATCGAGGTCACCGTGCGCATCGGCGACTACGACGCCCGCGAGCCGCAGCTGCTCGCCGGTGACTTCGACATGTACCTGCTCTCGCGCAGCTACCTGGTCGACGTGCCGGACGCCGGCGCCACGCTGGCCACCGACTACACCTGCCAGGGCTCCTACAACCTCAACCACTACTGCTCGCCCCAGTTCGACGCCCTGCTCGCCCCGCTGGCCAACGAGACCGACCCGGCCGCACGACAGAAGGTCTTCACCGAGGCCGCGGCGAAGCTGAACGCCGACGTCGTCGGAGTCCCGCTGGTGCACACCAACGCCAACGGCGTCGGGCACCGGGTCACCGGCTACACCGTCGACCCGCTGGCCAAGTCGCTCGTCGTCCCCGGGCTGGCGACCACGGAGTGACCGCACTTGTCGCACGCAGGCTGCTGGCGCTGCCGCTGGTCGCCGTGGCCGCGGCGGTGCTGGTGTTCCTGCTCCCGCGGTTCTCCGGACAGGACACCGCGCTCGCGATCCTGCGCAGCCGGACCGGGGAGTCCGACCCGGACCCGTCGGTCCTGGCCGCGCTGCGCGAGCAGTACGGCCTCGACGGCACCTGGTGGGACCAGTTCACCGGCTGGGCCGGCGCGCTGCTGCGCGGCGACCTCGGGATCTCCTGGACCAGCCGCACCCCGGTCTCGGGCCTGCTCTGGCCCGCGCTCGGGGTGTCGCTGACCCTCACCGTCGCCGCGCTGGTACTCGCGGCCCTGGTCGGGATCCCGCTCGGGGTGCGCGCCGCGCGTCGCCCCGGTGGCCGGCTCGACCGGGCCCTGACCACCGGATCGGTGCTGGGCGTCGCGATCCCCGAGTTCGTGCTCGGGACGGCGCTGGTGCTCGCCTTCGCCGTCACCGTGCCGGTGCTGCCCGCGACCGGCTGGGGCGACGTGGACCAGGCGGTGCTGCCGGTGGTCACCCTGGCCGCGTTCCCGGCCGCGCTCGCCGCCCAGCTGGTGCGCGCCGAGACCGTCGACGCGCTGGCCCGCCCGCACGTCGCCGTCGCGCGGTCCAAGGGCATCAGCGACGGGCGGGTCCTGTGGCGCCACGGCGGCCGCCTGGCCCTGACCTCGGTCACCTCGCTGTCCGGGCTGTTCCTCGGCGGGTTGCTCGGCGGCTCGGTCGTGGTCGAGGTGCTGTTCGCGATCCCCGGCCTGGGCCGCCTGCTCTACGACGCCGTCCTCGGCCAGGACCTGCCGGTCGTGCAGGCCGGGCTGCTCGCGATCGTGCTGATCGCCGCCGTCGCCGGGATCCTCGCCGAGCTGCTCGCGCTCGCGCTGGACCCGGTGGCCCGGAGCGCCGTCCGGTGACCGCCTCGGTGCTGGCCCGCCCCGCGGGCGCCGCCGCGCGCACCACCCGGCGCGCGGCGGTCCTGCAGGTCGGGGCGCTGGTCCTGCTCGGTGTGCTGGTGCTGTTCGCCCTGCTGCCGCTCGACCCGGTCGCCAACGACCTGTCCCACCGCTTCGCCGGGCCGTCGGCCGCGCACCCGCTCGGCACCGACCAGCTCGGCCGGGACGTGCTGGCGCGGCTGGCCGTCGGCGCTCGGCTCTCGGTCGGGGTCACCCTGGTCGCGCTCGCGTTGTGCGCGGGGATCGGGACGGTGCTGGGCGTGCTCGCCGCCTGGTGCGGACGGGCGGTCGGCCAGCTGTTCCAGCGCACCATCGACGTGCTCGTCGCGATCCCGGCGGTGCTGATCGGGCTGGTGGTGGTCGCCGCGTCCGGCGGGGCCCCGGGGGTGTGGTCGCTGCTGGTGGCGATCGTCGTCGCCGGGTGGACGCCGTTCGCCCGGCTCACCTACCAGCTCGTGGTGCGCGAACGCGCCCGCGAGTACGTCGAGGGCGCCGTCGCCGTCGGCGCGGGGCCGCTGCGGATCGCGTTCCGGCACGTGCTGCCGAACCTCGCCCGGCCGCTGCTGTCGCACCTGTGCCTGCGGTTCGCGAACGTCCTGCTGACCGTGGCCGGGCTGTCCTTCCTCGGGCTCGGGCCGCAGCCGCCCACCCCGGAGTGGGGGGCGATGCTCGCCGACGGCCGGCAGTTCCTGTTCAACGCCCCGCAGCTCGTCCTGCTGCCCGCGCTGGCCGTCGTCGGGACGGCGCTGCTCGTCACCGCACTCGGCCGCGGGCTGGAACGCCGGTGGACGACCGGTCCGACCGGACAGTTCTGACATCGCTTCGTTCCTGCCAGACTGCTGCGAGTACGGGTGAACGGCAGGAGGTACGTCGTGGCGAGGATCGGAATCGACGGGCGGCGCACGGGTGAGGCGCGCCCGGAGCTCAAGAGCCTGGTGGACGAGACCGGGGTGGTGCCCCGCGCGGCGGAGCTCGGCGAGGCCCGGGAGGTGCTGGCCCGCGAGGGCGTCGTCCACATCCCCGGCGCCGGTCCGGACCCGGAGGCGATGGTCGTCGCCGCGGCCACCCTGCTCGGCGGACGGCTGCGCGAGCTGTTCGGCATCCGGCCTCAGGGCGGTACCGACTCCCCGGTCCTGGGTCTGCACAACGACGGCGCCTACCTGGAGGCCGACGTGCACGGCCGCACCGTGCGGCTGCGCGACCCCGACGAGGACTTCCTGTTCATGCACTGCACGTCGCCGGCGCCGTCCGGGGGCGACTCGGTGCTCGTCGACGGCTACGCGCTGGCCGACCGGCTCGCCGCGGAGCACCCGTCGCTGTACGGGTTCCTGACCGGCAGCGACGTCGACTTCTTCGGCAGCCGCACGAACCCGCCGCGCGGGGTCCCGCTGACGCCGCTGCTGCGCCGGATGATCGAGCACACCCGGGGTGGTCGGCGCGCGGTCCGGGCGAGCGACTACGTGCTGCCGGTGCCGCGCGAGCCGTACTGGGACGCCCACCTCGCGCACATCGAGTCCTACGCCGACGTGCTCGCCACCGCGTTCGACGCGGCGCCGCGGTTCCGGCTGGAGAGCGGCGACCTGCTGGTCCTGGACAACTACCGCTTCCTGCACGGCCGGGACGCGTTCACCGGCACCCGGGAGCTGCACGTGCTCTCGGTGCGGACGACCGAGGCGTTCTGAGCCCCACCCCCCGACGCAAACGGCCGCCCTCCCGGTGCGGGAGGGCGGCCGTCGTGACGTACGGAGCCGCTCAGTCCATCGCTCAGTCCATCGTGAACGGGTCGTAGGTGATGCGGTCGAGCGGCGTGCCCGCGACCAGCATCCGCGACACCGTGGACCGGATCATCGCCGGCGACCCGCAGACCAGGACGTCGTGGTCGCTCCAGGCGCCGAACCGGGTCACGACGTCGGCCAGGGTGCCGGTCTCGGCGCCGGAGGGCTCGTCCTCGTACTCCACGACCGGGATGACATCGAGCCACGGGTAGTTGTAGGACAGCTTGCGCAGCGAGGTGAAGTCGTACAGGTCGTCCCACGTCCGGCCGCCGACGAAGACCTGGGTGCGCGGCGGCTGGGGGCGCCGGCCGACCTCGTCGAGCAGGGCCTTCATCGGCGCGACGCCGGTGCCGCCCGCCACCATCAGCAGCTCGCGCCGGGTGTTCTGCGGGACGGCCATCCGGCCCATCGGCGGGCCGATCCGCCAGGTCTCGCCGACCCGGCTGTGCGCGACGATCGCGCGGCTGACCCAGCCGCCCTCGACCGCGCGGACGTGGAACTGGATGGTCCCGTCGCGACGCGGCGCGTTGGCGGGGGACAGGTAGCGCCACAGCCGCGGGCGGTGCGGCGTCTCCACCGAGACGTACTGGCCGGCCTGGTACGGCACCGGCTGGTCGGTCGCGACGGTGACCACGGCCAGGTCCCAGCCGATCCGGCGGTGCTCGACGACCCGGCCCAGCCAGGACGCCGGCCCGCGCTCGGCCGCGGCGGCCTGCTGCATCGCGTCCGCGACGATCCCGTACGCGCCGACCCAGGCCTTCTCGATCTCCGGGGTCCAGTTCTCGCCCGCGAACGTGGCGATCGCCGACAGCAGCGCCGCGCCGACCGCGTCGTAGTGCTGGGACAGCACGCCGAACTTGCGGTGGTCGCGGCCGAGCTGCTGCAGGAACGGGACGAGGTCGTCGGGCTGGTCGACCATCTGCACCACGTGCACGAGGGCGTGCAGCAGCCGGCTGCGCTGCACCTCCATGTTCACGGGGAACAGGTCACGCGTCTCGGGTGCCTTGCTGAACAGCGTGGCGTAGAAGTGCTTGCCGATCTCCTCGGCCTGCGGCTCGACGAGGGCGAAGCTGGTCCGGATGAGCTCGACGGTGCGATCCGCCTCCGAGGCGGGGCGTCGCGGCGGGGCGACGTCGCCGGCGATCAGCTGGTCAGCAGTCATGCCTGGCGGACACTCTCCTCGGTCGTGCTCCGTGCCGCGGTGACACCGGGCGTCGACGCCCGCGTTCCGCCGGTTAGGGTACGCGAGAGACTCCGTCCGCCGGTACGGCGTACGCCGACCGGCTCACCAAGGTGTGGTGAGCGGGTACGCATCGTCACTCATCATCCGTTCGGGGACGGCGGTCACTCGTCATGGCGTGGGGGGCGCCGGGCTCAGGATAGCGCCCATCGTGCGGAAAGCCGACGTGGCGGTGGCCCGGCCGGTCGGAATGGTGATCGTTTGGTCCTGGCCGTGCCGGATGGCACGGTTGTCCTGTGCCGTTGCGAATCCCCGCCGTCGTCCTGCCCGGACGGGGCCGTCCGGCCGTGCCGCGGGTCGTCGTCCCCGCGCCCTCGGAGCGGGGCCCGTCCTCCGATGTCCGGGAGGTCCCGGACGGACCGCACCGGCCCGGCTCCGCGGGTGAGCACGCGGTGCAGGCCGAGGTGGGCAGCTCCGCCCGCGCCGACCGGTTCTACGACGACCAGCTCCGCGACCGGCTGCTGCCCCGGATGATCGAGTTCGTCGGACGGATGGAGATGGCCTTCGTCGCGACGTCCGACGCGCACGGCGAGTGCGACAGCTCGCTGCGGGCGGGCCCGCCCGGGTTCCTGCACGTGCTGGACCCGCACACGCTGGCCTACCCCGAGTACCGGGGCAACGGCGTCTACGCGAGCCTCGGCAACCTGATGGAGAACCCGCACATCGGGCTGCTGATGGTCGACTTCACCGAGTCCCTGATCGGGCTGCACGTCAACGGCCGCGCCCGGATCATGGACGACGACGCCTTCCGCGCCGTCCACCCCGGGCGCGCGCGTGACGACCACGCCGCGGGCCGCCGCGTCGAGCGCTGGGTGGTGGTGGACGTCGAGGAGGCCTACATCCACTGCCGCAAGCACATCCCGCGGATGGAGCGGGTGACGCAGCGGCGGGCCTGGGGCACCGACGACCCGGCCCGCAAGGGCGGCGACTTCTTCGGTGCGCGGGGGACGGCGCCGCGCGTGCCGCGACCGCCGCGTCGGCGGTTCCCGAGCACGACCCATCTGGTGTCGGGCGCATCACGTTCGTTGCGCGGTCGTACCACCCGTCGCTGACCTGCGGTGACGAGGATGGCGCGACAGTGAGCCGATTAGGTGACGTTCGGACCGTCACTTCCGAGGCGCGGCCTCGTTGATCGCTGCAGATCGTCACCGGCCGGGCACATCTGGTCGAATCCGGGCGATCGGACGGGTTGCGGCTCCCACGGGCTCCGGGAGCCGCGACCACCCGTCCTGAATCGGATACACAGGAGAAGCAGGAATGCTGTCGAAGAAGAAGCTGGGCATGGTCGTGG
Source organism: Pseudonocardia sp. Ae717_Ps2 (assembly GCF_001932475.1). Lineage (NCBI taxonomy): Bacteria > Bacillati > Actinomycetota > Actinomycetes > Pseudonocardiales > Pseudonocardiaceae > Pseudonocardia > Pseudonocardia sp. Ae717_Ps2. The sequence continues at coordinate 5,696,168 of NZ_MCIS01000001.1, read as the reverse complement.
CCGGCTCCGCCGCCGCCCTCGCCGCCGCCGCACCGTTCGCCTTCGCGGGCGACTACGGGAACGACAAGGGTCACCACCACGGTGGCGGCGACAAGAACTGCGCCTTCGAGGGTGGCGACGCGTCCGCCCGCGGCGGTGCCGAGGGTGGTCTCGCCGGCCTCAACGTCCTCGCCCCGATCGCGGGCAACCAGATTGCCAACATCGGCAACTGCAGCGACTTCCTGAACGACGTCGTCGACGTCAAGGACAACCTGAACGGCACCCAGATCGCGGTGCTCGGCGACAACCACCGCTGAGCGCGCCCTGCGCCACCGTTCCACCCCGCGGCCCGTCCGGATCCTTCCGGGCGGGCCGCGGTCGTTCCTCCGAACTCCCCCACCCTGAGTGGAACAGACTCAACTTTCCTGCTGTTGAACCTGTCGAGAGGCGTACCCTCCGGCACACTGTGAGAGCAGTGGCCCGGGGTGCCGCTCCCCATGCACAGACCGTCGGCACAGAAGGACCGGGAGGAACGCGGAGCATGGACTCCTTCAACCCCACCACCCGTACCCAGCAGGCCATCTCCGCAGCCGCCCAGGCCGCGACGCTGGCCGGGAACCCCGATGTCGGGCCCACCCACCTGCTGGGTGCCCTGCTGGCCCAGGGCGACGGCATCGCCGCGCCGCTGCTGGCTGCCGTCGGGGCGGACGCGGACGCCGTCCGATCCGAGCTGACCGCGCTGGGCAACCGGCTGCCGTCGGCCTCGGGCTCGTCGGTGAGCGCGCCGCAGCTGTCCCGTGACGCGCTGGCCGCCATCACCGCGGCCCAGCAGCTCGCCACCGAGATGGGTGACGAGTACGTCTCCACCGAGCACCTGCTCGTCGGGCTCGCGCGGTCCGGCGGCCCGGTCGCCCAGCTCCTGCAGCGCCACGGCGCCACGCCGGACGCGCTGCGCGAGGCGTTCGGCAAGGTCCGCGGCTCCGCCCGGGTGACCAGCCCCGACCCCGAGGGCAGCTACCAGGCCCTGGAGAAGTACGGCCAGGACCTCACCGCCCGCGCGCGCGAGGGTGAGCTCGACCCGGTCATCGGCCGGGACACCGAGATCCGCCGCGTCGTACAGGTGCTGTCGCGGCGCACCAAGAACAACCCGGTGCTGATCGGTGAGCCGGGCGTCGGCAAGACCGCGATCGTCGAGGGCCTGGCCCAGCGGATCGTGGCCGGTGACGTGCCCGAGTCGCTGCGCGGCAAGCGGGTCGTCGCCCTCGACCTGGGGTCGATGGTGGCCGGCGCGAAGTACCGCGGCGAGTTCGAGGAGCGGCTCAAGGCCGTCCTTAAGGAGATCACCGACTCCGCGGGCGAGGTCATCACCTTCATCGACGAGCTGCACACGATCGTCGGTGCGGGCGCGTCCGGTGAGGGTGCGATGGACGCCGGCAACATGATCAAGCCGATGCTCGCCCGCGGTGAGCTGCGGATGGTCGGCGCGACCACGCTCGACGAGTACCGCCAGCACATCGAGAAGGACCCGGCGCTGGAGCGCCGCTTCCAGCAGGTGCTCGTCGGGGAGCCGTCGGTCGAGGACACCGTCGGCATCCTGCGCGGGCTCAAGGAGCGCTACGAGGTGCACCACGGCGTCCGGATCACCGACGCCGCGCTCGTCGCCGCCGCCACCCTGTCCGACCGCTACATCACCGCCCGGTTCCTGCCGGACAAGGCCATCGACCTGGTCGACGAGGCCGCGTCCCGGCTCCGGATGGAGATCGACTCGCGCCCGGTGGAGATCGACACCGTGGAGCGGGCCGTCCGTCGCCTCGAGATCGAGGAGATGGCGCTGGAGAAGGAGTCCGACGCGGCCTCGGCCGACCGGCTCGTCGCGCTGCGCGCCGAGCTGGCCGAGAAGCGCGAGGAGCTGGCCGCGCTGACCGCGCGCTGGCAGAACGAGAAGGGCGCCATCGAGGCGACCCGCGAGCTCAAGGAGCAGCTGGAGCAGCTGCGCGGCGAGTCCGAGCGGGCCGAGCGCGACGGCGACCTGGGCCGGGCCGCGGAGCTGCGCTACGGCCGCATCCCGGCGCTGGAGAAGGAGCTCGCGGAGAAGACCGCCGTCGTCGAGAAGCACGAGGACGTGATGCTCAAGGAGGAGGTCGGCCCGGACGACGTCGCCGACGTCGTCAGCTCCTGGACCGGCGTGCCCGCCGGCCGGATGCTGGAGGGCGAGACCGCCAAGCTCCTGCGCATGGAGGACGAGCTGGGCCGGCGCGTGGTCGGCCAGGCCGAGGCCGTGCGCGTGGTGTCCGACGCGGTGCGCCGGACACGTGCCGGCGTCGCGGACGAGAACCGGCCCACCGGGTCGTTCCTGTTCCTCGGGCCCACCGGCGTCGGCAAGACCGAGCTGGCCAAGGCGCTGGCCGAGTTCCTGTTCGACGACGAGCGGGCGATGATCCGCATCGACATGAGCGAGTACTCCGAGAAGCACTCGGTGGCCCGCCTCGTCGGTGCCCCTCCCGGCTACGTCGGGTACGACCAGGGCGGTCAGCTCACCGAGGCGGTGCGGCGGCGTCCCTACAGCGTCGTGCTGCTCGACGAGGTCGAGAAGGCCCACCCGGACGTCTTCGACACGCTCCTGCAGGTGCTCGACGACGGCCGGCTCACCGACGGCCAGGGCCGCACGGTGGACTTCCGCAGCACGATCCTGGTGCTGACGTCCAACCTGGGCAGCCAGGCCATCGCCGACCCCTCGCTGGACGACAAGGGGCGCAAGGACGCCGTCATGTCGGTCGTCCGGTCGCACTTCAAGCCGGAGTTCCTCAACCGGCTCGACGACGTCGTGGTCTTCCACGCGCTGTCGACCGAGGAGCTGACCCACATCGTCGACATCCAGGTCGGCGTGCTGGCGCGGCGGCTCGCGAAGCGGCGGCTCTCGCTGGAGGTCACCGACGCGGCCCGCGAGTGGCTCGCCCTCAACGGGTTCGACCCGGTCTACGGCGCGCGTCCGCTGCGCCGGCTGGTGCAGTCCGCGATCGGCGACCAGCTCGCCCGCGAGCTGCTGTCCGGCGGCGTCCGCGAGGGCGACACGGTCCGGGTGGACCTGGACCCCTCGGCCGACGGCGGGACCGGTGCCCTGGTCGTCGGCAAGGCACTGGAGCCGGTCGCGATCGCGAACTGATCCACCGGTTCGCCCGTGGGCCCCGACGGTGCACGTCATCGTCGGGGCCCATGGAGTCCTTCACCGCCGAGCAGCCCTCCGCCGGGCGGACCTGGCTGGACGAGTACCGCACCCGCATCGACACGATCCGGCTCCGGGCCGAGGAGGCCCGGGACCGGGTGGCGACGGTGACGGCGACCGCGCGCACCCGCGACGGCGCGGTCGTCGTCACCGTCGACGCGTCCGGGACGCTGACCGACCTGCAGCTCGGCGTACGGGCCGAGGAGCTGCCGCGGGCCCGGCTCGCCGAGACGGTCCTGCGGCTGAGCCGGGAGGCCGCCGCCGACGCCGCCGCGCAGGTGGCGGCCATCGTGGAGCCGCTGACGACGGGCGGCGGGCGGTGACGGGCCCCGGCTTCTCGGTCGACACCGACACGGTCTCGACCCATGCCGGGGTTCTCGACGACGCCGGCTCCACCGTCACCGGGATGCGCCCGTCGCTCGCCGAGCTCGACTCCGACGCCTACGGGGTCATCGGCGACTTCTTCTCCGCCCAGGCCACCTCGGCCATGCGGGCCGGGGTCGAGGCCGTGGACCGCCTCGCCTCGGAGCTGCACGAGCTGGCGACCGCGGCACGGGAGTCCGTCACCGCGTATCTCGAGGTGGAGAGCCGGGTGGTCGACGGCCTGCTCGGCGTCGACGTCCCGACGGCCCCGTCACCGGTCGGGGCGGACCGGTGACGGCGCCGGTCGAGGTGGAGGGGCCCGGCCCGCTCGAGGGTGCAGGGGTGTTCTCCTCGTTCGAGGACGTCGGGAAGGCGGTCGGGGAGCAGGACACCGGCGGCATCGTCACGGCCACGGCCGTCGCCGGGCTCGACACGCTGAGCGTGGTCGCCGACCCGCTGAAGGAGCTCGGGGCGGCCGGTGTCGGCTGGGCCATCGAGCACGTCGACTTCCTGCGCGAACCGCTGGACTGGCTCTGCGGTGACGCGAAGCAGATCGAGGCCCGGGCGAAGGACTGGCAGCAGATCTCCCGCGAACTGGCCGCCCTCGTCCCGGAGATCGAGACCGTCCTCGCCGCCCCCGGCGCCTGGACCGGCACGGCCGGGGACGCGTTCCACGGTGCCGCCGCGACACGCGTCGAGGCCGCGCGACGCCTGTCCGAGACCGCCCACGAGGTGGCCGACGTCGTGCTGACCTCGGCCTCGATCGTCGGTACCGAGCGCGCGGTCGTACGCGACATCATCGCCGAGTTCGTCGTGCGGCTCATTCCGAAGCTGCTCGCGTGGGCCGCGGGCGCCGTGGTGACGGTGGGGGTCGCCGCGCCGGTCGGCATCGCGGTCCTCGTCCTCGACGCCGTCGACCTGGCGCGCACGATCGTCCGCCGGGTCGAAGAGGTCATCGGGCTGCTGGAGGAGTCCGCCGCGGTGGCACGCCGGCTGGAGGACACGATGCGGACCGGGCTGCTGCCCGGGATCGCGGACCCGGCGGCGCGGAAAGCCGTCGAGGAGACCGTGACCCTCGGGCAGGACACGGTGCTGGAGTACGGCAAGAACGACGCGGCGCGCCGGGCCACGGCGGCCGAGTGGGACGAGGAGGCATCCGGCTGAGACCCCGACCGCGCCGAACGTGCACGTCCGTGTCGTGGCGTTACCACTCCACGAGCCCGGTCGGGACTACGCTCCCCGGCATGTCGGTCTGGTTCGTCATCGCCCTCGTCGCGATCGTCCTCGGCGTCGGTCTGCTGCTGTTCGACCGGTTCCGCGGGGGTGCGACGCGGGACCGCCGCCGCTGGGCCTCCATGCGGGAGTGGGAGTACCTCGAGTCCGATCCCGTCCTGCCCAGCCGCTGGCGCTACGGGACGATCCACCAGGGCGGCCCCGGCGTGGCCCGCAACCTGGTCTCGGGCGACGTCCCCACCCCGGACGGCCCGCGCAAGGCCTACGCGTTCGACCACGAGCAGGCCGGCCGGATCAGCTCGGTGCTCTGCGCCGTGCAGGTGCACGAGTCGCTGCCCGCCGCCGTCGAGCTGCGGCTGCCCTCGGCCCCGCTGCCCGACGACGCAGGCCTCGACCTGCTCGAGCCGGTCGGTGAGCGCTACGCCTTCGTCAGCGACGCCGACGCCGTCCGTCCGCTGCTGACCCCGCGGGTCGCCGACGCCAGCGACGCGGTCGGCGAGGACGTCGAGCTGCTCTGGGCCGAGGACGCCTGGGTGCTGGCCGCCGCGCCCGTCGGGATCTCCGCCGATCGGATGCAGGACCTGCTCGCCGACCTGGCCGAGGTCGCCACCGCTCTGGAGGAGGGGCTGCACGCCCGGCGTCCCACGATCGATTCCTGACCTGCGACATCTACGCAGCGTTGACTGATCACAACGCGATGTGACCACCCGAACGCGTTAAGCCGAACGGGTACCGCTAGCCTGATCGTGTGGCTCTGGCTCTCATCACCGGCGGCGGTACGGGACTCGGCGCGGCTCTGGCCGACCGACTGGCCGCGCGCGGACACGACCTCCTGCTCGTCACCCGCGACCCCGAGCGGGTCGCCCCCAGCGCCCGGGAGCTCGCCGCCCGGTACGGGGTGCGTGCCGACGTCCTCGTCGCGGACCTCGGCACCCGGCACGGCCTGTTCCGGCTCGAGGCCCACCTCGCCGGCCCGGAGGCCCCGGCCGTCGACATCCTCGTGCACGACGCACTCGCCGACGCGGCCGCCGCGTCGGACGCCGGACAGGTGGGCGTCGACCTCGGCACGACCGCGACGATGCGTCTCACCCACGCCGCGTTGCCCGGCATGCTGCGCCGCGGCGCCGGTGGGGTCGTCGCGATCAGCGGGGACGAGCAGTCGGCTGCGTGGGCGGTCTCGTTCGTCACCGCACTCGCCCCGACCCTGACCGGCGAGGTGCACGTCGTCGCCGTCCGGGGCGACGACCGGCCGGAGTGGACCGCCGACGCCGCCGACGCGGTGCTCGACGATCTCGACGCCGGCGTCGTCGTGAGCGCCCCGCAGACCGCACCGGCCCGTCCGGACCCGGCCCGGCGCGCCGTCGCCGCGGGGGTCCGGGTGGCCCGGCGCGCCGTCGAGCTGTTCGCCGACGCGACCTGGCAGCCCACCGGCCCCGCAGCCGCTGCCGCCCCGGACGCTGCCGCCCCGGCCGTCGCGAGCCCGGCCGCGCAGGCCCGGCCGGCCACGCCCGAGGAGCTGCTCGGCGGTGCCGGGTACCGGGAGCCGGCCCGGCTGCCGGACCTGCCGTCCCGCCCGGGTGCGGGACGCGCCGTCGTCGCGGCCGGGGACTGCGGGCGGCACTGGGCGGCCGGTCCGGTGCGGACCGCCGCGCAGCGGGCCCGGGCGAGCGCCGCGGCCCGCGACCGCTCCCGTGGCCACCGGATCTCGGCCTACATGACGTCGACGGTCACCAGCTCCTGACCGTCCGGGACGGCGCGGGATGATGTCGCGGTGACGACCACCGGGACCCCGCCGCTGCCGAAGGCCGAGCTGCACCTGCACATCGAGGGCACGCTCGAACCCGAGACCGTGTTCGAGCTGGCCAGGCGGCACGACATCGCGCTGCCCTACGCCTCGGTGGAGGACCTGCGGGCCGCCTACGACTTCACCGACCTGCAGTCCTTCCTCGACGTCTACTACGCCAACATGGCCGTCCTCCGGACCCGTGACGACTTCGCCGAGCTCGCGTCGGCGTACCTGCGGACCTGCCCGGAGCAGGGCGTGCGGCACGTCGAGATGTTCTTCGACCCGCAGGCCCACACCACTCGCGGCGTGGCGATCGGTGACGTGATCGGCGGCCTGACCGACGCGGTCGAGGCCCACGCCGGCGACGTGTCGGCCGGGCTGATCCTGTGCTTCCTGCGCGACCGCTCGGCGGCCGAGGCGGAGGAGACCCTGCGGGCCGCCGAGCCGTACCTGGACCGGATCGTCGGGGTCGGGCTCGACTCGGCCGAGGTGGGCCACCCGCCGTCGAAGTTCACCGCCGTGTTCGACCGCGCCCGCGAGCTGGGGCTCAAGCCGGTCGCGCACGCCGGGGAGGAGGGTCCGGCCGGCTACGTCACCGAGGCCCTCGACGAGCTGGGCGTGCTGCGCGTCGACCACGGCATCCGCGCCATCGAGGACGACGCGCTGGTCGCCCGCCTGGTCCGCGACCGCACCCCGCTGACGGTGTGCCCGCTGTCCAATGTCCGGCTCGCCTGCGTCCCCGGGATCGGGCTGCACCCGCTGCCGGAGATGCTCGCGGCCGGGCTGAACGTGTCGGTGCACTCCGACGACCCGGCCTACTTCGGCGGCTACGCCGACGCGAACTACGCCGCCGTCCGCGAGGGCCTCGGCTTCACCGACGACCAGCTCCGCACGCTGGCTGCGAACTCGTTCAGCTCGTCGTTCCTCGACGACGCGGCGACGGAGCGGCTGCTCGCCGAGGTGCACGCCTGGCGCTGACGGACCAGTCACACCTCTCGTCGACAAGTCGTTAGCTAGCTACTATCTAGTTAGCTAACGACTTGGAGGCGACCATGACCACCCCAATCCGCAAGATCGCGCTGGAGGAGCACTTCGGCGCCACCGAACCGGACATCGTCGAGCAGTCCGAGACCCACTTCACCCCGCAGGAGTGGCCCCGGCACCGGGCGATGTTGCTCGACATCCATGACGAGCGCCTCGCGCTGATGGACGAGTGCGCCATCGAGAAGTCGGTGCTGTCGCTGCTCTCCCCCGGCATCCAGTCCCTGCACGACGCACCCCGGGCCGTCGACTGGGCCCGCCGGCTCAACGACTACGCGGCCGCCCGGGTCGCCGAGCGGCCGGACCGGTTCGCCGCGTTCGCCGCCCTGCCGATGCAGGACCCCGACGCGGCGACCGCCGAGCTCCGTCGTGCGGTGCAGGACCTCGGACTGGTCGGTGCGCTCGTGAACGGCTTCTCCCAGGTCGGCGACGCCGAGACCGTCGTCTACCTCGACGACCCGCGCTACGCGGGGTTCTGGGCGACGCTGGAGGAGCTGGGCGTGCCGCTCTACCTGCACCCCCGCGACCCGCTGGAGTCGACGAGCCCGCAGTACGACGGCCACCCGTGGCTCTACGGCTCGGCGTGGGCGTTCACCGTCGAGACCGCCACGCACGCGCTGCGGCTGATGGGCAGCGGTCTGTTCGACCGCCACCCCGGCCTGCAGGTGATCCTCGGGCACCTCGGCGAGGTGCTCCCGTGGGTGATCTGGCGGGTCGAGCACCGCCTCGCCGTCGCACCGCGCGGCCTCGACGTCCGGCACGGCTTCGGCCACTACCTGCGGACCAACTTCCACGTCACGACGAGCGGCAACTTCCGCACCCCGGCGCTGCTCAACACGCTGCAGGAGATCGGCGCGGACCGGGTGCTGTTCTCCGCCGACCACCCCTTCGAGGACATGCGCGAGGCGGCCACCTGGTTCGACCGCCTCGAGCTCAACGACGCCGACCTGGCCCGGATCGCGCACGGCAATGCCGAACGGCTGCTCGGGCTCTGAGCGCTCAGGCCGGGCGGACCGGGGTGCCGGGCGCCGTGCCGTCCGGCCCCGCGGCGTCCGCCGCGTCGATCGCTGCGGCCAGCTCCCGCAGCGCGACGACGACGGCGTCGCGCCGCCCGGGCGGCAGCATCTCCAGCGCCTGCCGCTGGCGGGCCATGGTCCGGTCGCGTGCCTGCGCCCACGCCCGGAGCCCGGCGTCGGTCACCCGCACCTCGACCCGGTGCCCGGACGGACCCACCCGTTCGCGCACCACGAGCCCGCCGTCCTCCAGCCTGGACAAGGACCGGCTCAGCGTCGGCGAGCTGACCCCGACCTCGGCCGCGAGCCTGCCCACGGTCAGTCCCGGGGCCTCGGTCAGCGGGGTGATCACTGCGAACTCGGCATCGGACAGGGACGCACCGTCGGCCCGTAACGCCGACGCACGGGCCCGGTTACGGTGCATCCGCCGGTAGACGGCCTCGCAGGCGTCGGAGAAGGAGCCGACCAGGTCCGGCGATGCGGGCTCGGGTGTGCGGTCGCCTCCGGTGGGCACCGGCCGATCTTACGGTCAGGCCGTCGCGGCGAGCCGGACCGGGCGCAACGGGTGCAGCGGGCGCCCGGCACCGGTCCGGCCCCGCTCGACGTCGAACGGCGACAGCCGGAACCGGCGGGTCCGCAGCTGGTACTCCGCGGTGTTGGCCGGCCACATCACGACGTTGACGCCCTCGTCGTTCTGGTAGTAGCTGGAGCAGCCGCCGGTCTCGTACACGGTGCGGGCCGACCGGCGCCGGATCCGCCGCGTCCAGCGCTCCTCGACGGCGGGCTTCACGTCGAGCGCGCGGATGCCCTCGGCCGCCATCCGGCACACGGCGTCGGCGACGTAGCGGGCCTGGGCCTCGGAGAACAGCAGTGTCGAACTGGCCCCGCTGGTCGCGTTCGGACCCTGCATCAGGAACAGGTTCGGGAAACCGGGGTAGCTCATCCCCAGGTAGGCGCGCGGGTAGGAACCCCAGTGGTCGTGCAGCGAGCGGCCGTGCGCGTCGTGGATGCGGCGCGCGATCGGGGCGGTCGCGCCGACCTCGAACCCGGTGGTCAGCACGATCGCGTCGACCTCGGCGCGGCTGCCGTCGCCGGAGACGACGGTCCGCCCCTCGACCCGGGTGAGTCCTCCGGTGTGCAGCGTCGTGTTCGGCGCGCTCATCGCGGGCAGGTAGTCGTTCGAGACCAGCGGCCGCTTGCAGGCGTAGTCGAAGTCGGGGGTCAGCCGGGCACGCAGCTGCGGGTCGGGTGTCTGGGCGGCGAGGTGCCGGCGGCCGACCCGGGTGAGCGCCTCGCGCAGCAGCCGCGACCGGCGGGTGGCGGCGAGCAGCTCGGCGCCGACGTACATGACGTCGAACTGCATCCGGCACAGCAGCGGGTTCGCCGCCAGCGTGCGACGGGTGCGCTCACCGACGGGCCGCTCGGGCTTGGGGAGGATCCAGGCCGGGGTGCGCTGCAGGACGTGCAGCTCGGCGACGCGCGGCTGCAGCTCGGGGACGAGCTGGACCGCCGTCGCCCCGGTCCCGACGACCGCGACGCGCGAGCCGGTCAGGTCCGCGTCGTGGTCCCAGCGGGCCGAGTGGAACACCGGTCCGGGGAAGTCCGCGAGGCCTTCGACGTCGGGCAGCTTCGGGTCCGCGACCAGCCCCGCCGCGCTGACCAGCACGTCCGCGGTGAACTCGCCGGACGGGGTCGCGATCCGCCAGCGGGCGTCCGCGGGGTCCCAGCGCGCGGACAGCACGTCGGCGTCGAAGCGGACGTGGTCGAGCAGACCGGTCGAGCGGGCCAGGCGCCGTGCGTAGTCCTGCACCTCGTGGCCGGGTGCGTAGAGGTCGCTCCAGTCCGGGTTGGTCATGGCCCGCAGCTGGTACAGCGGCGACGGCGTGTCGACGCCGACCCCGGGATAGGTGTTGTCGCGCCACACGCCGCCGACGTCGTCGGCCCGCTCCAGCAGGACGAAGTCGTGCACACCCCGCCGTAGCAGGGCCAGGCCCACGGCGAGTCCGGTGAACCCGGCCCCCACGACCGCGACCCTCGAATGACGGGGTGACGGGCCGTGCGGTCCGTCGCAGGAGCCGGGGGGAGCGGCGGGATCGACCGGCCGCTGGATCGGCAGCGCCTCGGACGTCATGGCCTCGACGGTAAAGGCTTCGTGGTGCACCGGCACGCGAGAGCGGCCGGTCTCACGCAGGTCGCCGGACACCCGTGTCGTGCGGGTCACACCGGGCCCGTCGGCCACCGTCGCGCCTGCGCCGGTCGGGTGCGGACGCACTAGGCTCTCCGCGTGCCCTCCGTCATGATCACGGGCGCGTCGTCGGGGATCGGTGCCGCGTTCGCCGATCGGCTCGCCGCCGACGGCCGCGACCTCGTGCTCGTGGCGCGCGACGCCGACCGCCTCCAGGCCGCCGCGCAGCGCTACCGCGACCTCGGCGTGGTCGTCGAGGTGCTGCCCGCCGACCTGTCGGAACCGGACCAGCGGGCCCGCGTCGTGCGCCGCCTCGCCGATCCCGACCTCGCCCCGGTCGACCTGCTCGTCAACAACGCCGGGCTCGCGCTGGGCTCGTCGTTCCTGGACAACGACGCCGCCGACCTGGCCCGGCAGCTGCAGGTCAACGTGGCCGCCGTGCTGGAGCTGACCCGGGCCGTGCTGCCCGGAATGGTCGACCGCGGCACCGGCGCGGTGCTGAACGTCGCCAGCGTCGCGGGCTTCCTGGCCGGGCGCGGCTCCACCTACGCGGCCGACAAGGCGTGGGTCATCTCCTTCACCGAGGGCGTCGCCGCGTCGCTGCAGGGCACCGGGGTGCGCGCGATGGTGCTGTGTCCCGGCTACGTGCGCACCGAGTTCCACGAGCGTGCCGGCATCGACGTCGGCGCCCGCCGCGGCCCGCTGTGGCTGGAGGCCTCCCAGGTCGTCGACGAGGCGCTCGCCGACCTCGGCCGGGGCCGGGTCGTCTCGGTGCCCTCCCGGCAGTACAAGGCGATCGTGGGGGCGACCGGGGTGCTGCCCCGGGGCCTGCTGCGACGCATCACGGCGACGTTCGACAGGGATCGCACATGAGTTCCGCACACACCGACCGTTCCCGGCTGGCCGCGCTGGTCCGGGAGATCGCCGTCGTCCACGAGCGGGTCACGCTCTCCTCCGGCGCGGAGGCCGACTACTACATCGACCTGCGCCGCGTCACGCTGCACCATGAGGCGGCCCCGCTGATCGGGCGGCTGCTGCGCGAGCTCACCGCGGACTGGACCTACCGGTCGGTGGGTGGGCTGACACTCGGCGCGGACCCGGTCGCGACGGCGGTGCTGCACGCGGCGGCGGCCGAGCCGGACACCGACCCGGTCGACGCGTTCGTCGTCCGCAAGGAGACCAAGAAGCACGGTATGCAGCGGCTCATCGAGGGCCCGGACATCGCCGGTCTCCCGGTGCTGGTCGTCGAGGACACCTCCACCACCGGCGGCTCGGTCCTGACCGCGGTCCGATCGGTGCTGGCGGCCGGCGCCGACGTCGTCGGCGTGTGCACGGTCGTCGACCGCGACACCGGCGCCCGGGAGGCGGTCGAGGCCGAGGGCGTGCCGTACCGCGCGCTGCTGGGGCTGGCGGACCTGCAGCTGGGATGAGCGAGCCAGGGCCCAGCGAGTGGTCGGTCCCCGGCCAGGTCGGGGTGGGCCCGTGGGCCGGGCCGTGGTCCGACGGCGACCACTGGGACCCGGAGCTGCTGGAGCAGGGGGACCGGCGCAACGTCGTCGACCGCTACCGCTACTGGCGCCGCGAGGCGGTCGCGGCGGACCTGGCGCGCCGGGCGCACCCGTTCCACGTGGCGATCGAGAACCTCGGCCACGACCACAACATCGGCACGGTGGTGCGCACGGCGAACGCCTTCGGCGTCGCCGGCGTGCACATCGTCGGACGACGGCGGTGGAACCGGCGCGGCGCGATGGTCACCGACCGCTACCTGCGGCTGCACCACCACGCCGACGCCGGCGGGCTCGTCGCGTTCGCCAGGGAGCACGGTCTGGCCGTGGTCGCGGTGGACAACGTCGCGGGGGCGGCCCGGCTGGAGCGGACGTCGCTGCCGCGGGACTGCGTGCTGGTGTTCGGCGCCGAGGGTCCGGGACTCTCCCCGGAGCTGTGTGACGCCGCGGACCTGGTCGTGTCGATCGCCCAGTTCGGCTCGACGCGCTCGGTCAACGCCGGCGTGGCGTCCGGCATCGTGATGCACAGCTGGATCCGCGAGCACGCGGACCTGTCCGACGCCTGGTGATCAGCACGTTTCCGCCCCGCCGGGGGCGGAAACGTGCCGGTCGACGCTCAGCCGCCCGCGCGGGGCGGCATCGCGGGACGGCCGGTGGTGTGGCGGTACGGCGGCTCGGTGCCGTCCTGGGGACGGGGCCCGGCGCCGGGCCGGGGCGCGGGCCCGCCGTGCTGCGGGGCGTGACCACTCTGCGGGGCGTAACCGGACTGCGGTGCGCGACCGGGCTGCGGTGCGTGCGGGGCCCGACCGTCCCGGGGCTGCCCGTGCTGCGGCGCCGGGCCGTTCCCGACGGCGGGCATCTGCATGGTGACCGCGGCCGGGTCGTCGTCGGCGCTGTGGCCGGTGACGGTGGCGGCGGCAGCACCGGCCGCGGCGCCCGCGACGCCGTCGACCGGGCCGGCGGGACCCCCGCGCTTCGACGTGGCCCGCGCCCGCAGCACCTCGAACACGATCGGCAGCACCGAGACCAGCACGATCGCGATCAGGATCAGGTCGATGTGCTCACGGACGAAGGTGAACTGGCCGAGGAAGTAGCCCAGCACCGTCACGCCCGCCGCCCAGGCGACGCCGCCGATCAGCGAGTACGTCAGGTACCGCTTCGGGTCCATCCGCGCGACGCCCGCGCTGACGGTGATGAAGGTCCGCACGATCGGCACGAACCGGCCCAGGACGATGGCCCGGTTGCCGTACTTCTCGAAGAACTCGTGGGTCTTCTCGACGTGCTTGGGGTTGAACAGCTTCGACTTGGGCTTGTCGAAGATCGCCGGGCCGGCGCGGTAGCCGATCCCGTAGCCGACGGCGTTGCCGGCGAAGGCCGACACCACCAGCACCAGGCTGACCAGCCACAGCGGGACGTCGATCGCGCCCTGCGCCACGAACAGGCCCGCGGTGAACAGCAGCGAGTCGCCCGGGAGGAAGAACCCGAGCAGGAGCCCGCACTCCGCGAAGATGATCGCGGCGACGCCCACCAGGGCCCACGGTCCCAGGGACTCGATGATCACCGCCGGGTCGAGCCAGTCGGGACCGAGGGCGAGCGTCTGCGTCGCGGCGAGAACCGTCACGTCGAGAAACGGTACCGGCCGGGTGACGGGGACCGACGCGGCCGTCGCTGTGGAGGTGCTGTGAGCGGTTCAGCCGAGGGCGGGCAGCGCACCCGGCAGGAGCACCGAGACCAGCGCGAGACCCCCGCCGAGCAGGGCACCGAGGAGCAGCGCGATCACGGCGGCCCAGACGATCTGGCCGGTCGCCGAACGGGCGGGCGCCGGCGCCGGGGCCTGCTGCGGCCGGCGCTGCGGGGGCGGCGCGGGACGCGGGACCGGTGGCGGGATCCGGCCGGGAACGCGCGGTGGCACGGGGGCCGGGCCCGCTGCGGGACGCTGCGGCATCGGGCGCCCGCGGGCCTGGGCCTGGAGCGCCTCGCCGATCCGGCGGGCGGCGTCGTCGCGGCCGGGCTGCGGCGGCTGGGGGCCGGTCATCGCAGCTCTCCCGGGCGCCGGACGGCCTCGGTCCCGGCGCGCTCGGCCATGATCCGGGCGACGGCGTCGAGCGCGCGGCTGGCGGTGGACTTCACCGTGCCGCGGCTCATCCCTGCGGCCTCGGAGATCTCGGACTCGGTCAGCCCGCCGTAGTAGCGCAGGACGAGGACCTCGCGCTGGCGCGGCGGGAGCTGGGCCAGCGCGTCGACGACCGACTGGTGCTCGGCCGACAGCATGGCCAGCGACTCCGCCGAGCGGGCGTTCGCCGCGTGCGGGGGCACGTACTCGCGCGCCGTGCGACGGCGCCGCAGCACCGAGCGCGACCCGTTCACCACGGCCGCGCGCAGGTAGGCGACGGCGGCGGTCTCGTCCCGCAGCCCGGACCAGTGCCGGTGCAGGCCGGTGAACGCCTCCTGCACCACGTCCTCCGCGGTGGCCGGGATGTCCACCAGCAGCATCGCGAGGCGCATGAGCCGCAGCCGGTGGTCGCGGTAGAGGTCGGCCAGGGTCAGCGGCGTGTCCGGTCCCTGCCGGGCCCCGGATCCACCCGGCCCGTCGACCGGGTCGGACGCCGTGCCCGGGGCGAACTGATGCGGCCCGGTGCCCTCGGGCGCCGGTCGGCTGTCGATGGCGCGCAACCGGCCCAGCGTCCGGTCGACGGCGTTCTCGGCGCGCTCCTCCTCCACGACCACCACCCTAGCGACCACCACCGACAGCCTTCGCAGCATTGCCCGGTGCAGCAGTCTCACGCAGCAGTGTCACCCGTTGCGGCGGTCGGCGACGTCGTCCGCGGTGAGACCAGGCCCATCACCGACGATGGCTCCCCCTTCGCCGTGGGTACGTGATACTCACCCGGAGACAAGGAGCGCTGCGCGGAGCAGCGACCGCCGACGACGAGGAGGCAGGCCCCGTGCCCATCGCCACGCCCGAGATCTACAACCAGATGCTGGACAACGCCAAGAGCGGCGAGTTCGCCTACCCGGCGATCAACGTGACCAGCACCGAGACCCTCAACGCGGCGCTGCGCGGGTTCGCGGAGGCGGGCTCCGACGGCATCGTGCAGGTCTCGACCGGTGGTGCGGAGTTCCTGTCCGGCACCCGGGTGAAGGACATGGTCACCGGTTCGGTCGGGCTCGCCGAGTTCGCGCACGTCGTCGCGGACAAGTACCCGGTCAACATCGCGCTGCACACCGACCACTGCCCCAAGGACAAGCTGGACTCGTTCGTGCGTCCGCTGATCGCGATCAGCCAGGAGCGCGTGGACAAGGGGCAGAACCCGCTGTTCCAGTCGCACATGTGGGACGGCTCCGCGGTCGAGCTCGAGGAGAACCTGAAGATCGCGGCCGAGCTCCTGGAGCAGGCGGCCAAGGCGAAGATCATCCTCGAGGTCGAGATCGGCGTCGTCGGCGGTGAGGAGGACGGCGTCGCGAACGACATCAACGACAAGCTCTACACCGCCCCCGGCGACTACGAGCGCACCGTCGACGTCCTCGGTGCCGGCGACAAGGGCCGCTACCTGCTGGCCGCGACCTTCGGCAACGTGCACGGCGTCTACAAGCCGGGCAACGTGAAGCTCCGCCCGGAGATCCTCAAGCAGGGCCAGGAGGTGGCCGTGCAGAAGCTGGGTCTCGACGCCGGCGCCAAGCCGTTCGACCTGGTCTTCCACGGCGGCTCCGGCTCGCTGCTCGAGGAGATCCACGAGGCGCTGACCTACGGCGTCGTGAAGATGAACGTCGACACCGACACCCAGTACGCCTTCACCCGGCCGATCGTGTCGCACATGTTCGAGAACTACGACGGCGTGCTCAAGATCGACGGCGAGGTCGGCAACAAGAAGGTCTACGACCCGCGGTCGTACCTGAAGAAGGCCGAGGTCGGGATGAGCGAGCGCGTCATCGAGGCCTGCGAGTCCCTGAAGTCGGCCGGCAAGGCCCTCTGAGCCCTGGTCCGGATCCTCCTCGCGTGCCCACCGGTTGGCGACGACCGGTGGGCACGCGCCAGGATGGCGCCATGAGTCTGCACGGCAACCTGCTCGAGCCCGACGACACGCGCCTCCCGGTCGACCCCGCGGCGGCGGACCTGGCGGCGGGCAAGGACCCGTCGGAGGTGGCGGCGGGGTCGCCGTCGTCGTCGATTGCCTGGGCGGTGCTCGCCGAGCGCGCCCTCGACGCCGGCGAGACCGTGGCCGCGTACGCCTACGCCCGCACCGGTTACCACCGTGGCCTGGACCAGCTGCGCCGCAACGGCTGGAAGGGCTTCGGCCCGGTCCCGTGGTCGCACGAGCCGAACCAGGGCTTCCTGCGGTCCTGCGGGGCGCTGCTGCGCGCCGCCACGGCGATCGGGGAGGCCCCCGAGGTCGAGCGGCTGCGCACGCTGATCTCCGACTCGGACCCGGAGGCGCTCGCCGCCCTCGGCGTGTCCTGACGCCCGTGGCCGCGTGGGACCGGATCCGCTCACGTGGCCGGGCCGGCGCCCGGCGCGTCCGCGCGTCGTGGCTGCCGATCCTGCAGTGCTCCATGGCCGCCGGGCTCGCCCTCTGGGTGGCCGGTGACCTGGTCGGTCACACGCGGCCGTTCTTCGCGCCGATCGCGGCCGTGCTCAGCCTGGGCATGTCGCTCAACTCGCGGCTGCGCCGCACCGCCGAGCTCGTCGTCGGGGTCAGCATCGGGGTGCTGGTCGGTGACCTGCTGATCGCGCGGATCGGCAGCGGCCTCTGGCAGCTGGTGCTCGTCGTCGCGCTCGCGCTGGTCGTCGCGGTCTTCACCGACGGCGGCACGTTGTTCGTCAACCAGGCCGCGGTCTCCGCGGTGCTGGTGACGACGCTGCTCCCGCCCACCGAGACCGGCGGGATCGACCGCTGCATCGACGCACTGATCGGCGGCCTCGCCGGGATCCTGGTGGCCGCGGTCATCCCCGCGCACCCGGTCCGGATCGTCCGCCGGGTCGCCCGCCGGGTGCTCGACGACCTCGTCACCGTGCTCACCGAGACCGCGACGGCGCTGCGCGAGGGCGACCGGGAGAACGCGTCGCGGGCGCTGGCCCGGGCCCGCGACACCCAGGCCGTCATCGACGAGCTGCGCACCGCCGTCAGCTCGCGCGGGCGAGGTCGTGACGGTCTCGCCGATGCACCGGCCGCGCCGGGCCATGCTGCGCCGCTACCGGACCCTCGCCGAACGGGCCGACTATGCCCACCGCAACGCCCGGGTGCTCGCCCGGCGCGCGATGACCGCGATCGAGGACGGCGAACCGGTCCCGCCCGGTCTGCCGGACGCCATCACCGAGCTGGCCGCCGCCGTCGAGGCGCTGATCGGGGAGCTCGGGCAGGACGGCGACCGGGAGAAGGCCCGCGGCCCGATCCTGGAGGCCGTGCAGCACGCGCCGGTCCTCGCCGACCCGGGTGCGGTCGTCGTGCGGCCGGCGGAGGGTCAGACGGCGCCCGCGGGGTCGGCGGCGGTGCTCGTCGCGCAGGTCCGCTCGATCGCGATCGACCTGCTGCAGGCGACCGGGATGACCCGCAGCGAGGCGTTGCGGGCGCTGCGGGCCCAGTTCGCCGATCCTGACGTGGACTGAACGGGCTGCGGGGCTTCCGTCACCGGTCGGTCACGGAGCAGAATCGGGCGTCGTTCGGCGCCGGGACGTCGGGTCCCCCTGCACGGAGTTGTGGACGTCGCTCATCGATCGGGGTTCACGGTGCAGCTGTTCATCCGCTACGTCCTCGCGCCAGTCGTCCGGCTCGTGTGGCGGCCCTGTGTGCGCGGGGCGGACCGCATCCCGGCCACCGGGCCGGTGATCCTCGCAGCGAACCACCGCGCGGCTGTCGACACGGCGTTCATCCCGCTCGTCGCCCCGCGCAAGGTCGCCTTCCTCGGCAAGGCCGAGTACTTCACCGGTCGTGGCCTGCGCGGACGCCTGATGGCGGCGTTCCTGGGAGCGCTCGGCTACATCCCGGTCGACCGGGCCAACGCTCGTGCCGGTCTCGCCGCACTCGCGGCCGGACGCGAGGTCCTGGAGCGCGGCGGTGCGTTCGGCATCTACCCGGAGGGCACCCGCTCCCTCGACGGCAAGCTGCACCGCGGGCACACCGGCGTCGCGTCGCTGGCCCTGTCGACGGGAGCCGTCGTCGTGCCCGTCGGCCTGATCGGGACCGAGCGCGTGCAGCCGATCGGACGGCTGTTCCCGCGCCTGGCCCGCGTCGAGATCCGCTTCGGGCGGCCGTTGGAGTTCAGCCGCTACGACGGGCTGGAGGGCGCGCCGGCGATCCGGCGCGCGGTCACCGACGAGATCATGGACGCCATCGCGGACCTGTCGGAGCAGACCTATGTGGACAGCTACCACCGGCGTCCGGACGACTCGGCGGCCGCGGCCTGACCGGAACGGGCCCGGGGACGACGGCGGCGGGCTAGCCTGCTGCGGTCCTGTTCCTGTCGGGGGGAGCGTCGCTGGTGGTCCGACTCGTTCTCGTCCTGCTGGTGGTGTGCGGGGTGGTCGTGGGGTGTGGGGCTGCGGAGCCGGAGGGGCCGTTTCCGCCGCGGCCGGCGGAGATCGACGTGGCGAACATTGATCCCTGTGTGGCGATGACCCCCGAGCTTCGACAACGCTTCGGTGTCGAGGGCGATGAGCCCTCGGTTGTTGCCCTCGCGGACGGTCCCAGTCGTGTGTGCGGGTGGGGCAATTACGACACCGTGGAGAACTACAGCGTCCAGACGATTCAGACCGCAGCATCGAAGATCGTGACGGCACAGGGCGCCACGGTCACTGTCGTCGGTGGTTTCGGGGCCGTGCGGATGGTTGAGAGTGAGGACTCGGCGCCGTTGTGCAGCCTCTACCTGGACGCGGCAGACACCGCCAGCGTCCGAGTTCAGGTTCAGGACTTCGGGTACGACGAGCAGACTCGCGGATCGATGGACGATGTCTGTGCCCGAGCTGAAGCGTTGGCTCAGAGCTACCTGGATGCTGCCCGATCGCGCTGATCAGATTTGCGGTTGCGAACGTTCGTGGCCGATGTCGCCTCGCCGCACGTTGATCGGCCTACTCTTCACCGTATGAAGAGGTCTGCTCAAGAACCGCGGGGGTCGGCCAGTGATTCGCTCATGTTGCAGATTGATCCGGGCAACATCATGGGCGTATATCGGCGAATGGATGAGCAGTTCAGGGCAATGCAGAAGAGTCGGCAACAGGTGGCCAATCTGAAGAACGTTCCGCCGTGTGGGGCAGACCCGGTTTCGCTCGATGCCGTTGCCGTCTTCCAGCCGAAGATCGATTCGATCACGAGTGCTCATGTCGACTACATGGACGAGGTTCAGGAGGCGCGTGACCGACTCAAGCAGGCCGCCCAGGAGTACGGCCTGATCGAGGACGAGAACACGGCGGCCCTGAAGTCCACCGCTCCCCCGTCCACCGGCCCGCTGCTCGAGCGTTAGGGACCCGACCGTGCCCCTTCCTCGCTGCTACAACTACGAAGCCTTCGACATTGCCACGAAGTCGGCATGGATCCTCGGCAAACCGGGCGCCGAGGCGACCCGGCAGACGGCGGACAGCCTGCGTTCCCTCGTCGACGACATGGCGGCGACCAAGCAGACCCTCGACCGGGGCATGGCCGACCTCGGCATCTCGTGGCAGGGCCCCGCCGCACAGGCGGCCCAGGAATCCCTGGACCGCACCGCGACCGGCGTCGACGGCACCGCGACCGTCGCCCAGAACGGCGCCGACCGCATGCTCGACCACGGCAGCGCGTTCGAGCGCATGCGCGGTCAGGTCCGGTTCATGGACCCGGCCGAGTTCTCCTGGATCCAGCGCGCGGGCGACAACATCAGCGAGGCCTGGCAGTCCCTCCAGGGCCGGGGCACGGACCACGTCACCATCGCCGAGCACAACCAGATCAACGACGAGATCGCGAACCGCGCGCTCCAGCAGTACGAGTCCGAGACCTCGGCCATCGACGACCGCTTCACCACCGAGGCCGCCGCCGCGCCCCCGGCCGGCTCGACCCCGGATGCGACGTCCGGGGGCGGCGGGGCATCGGGGCCGCAGCCCGGCGTGTCCGTCGGCGCGAACGTCCCCGTCCCTCCGGACAGCGGCTCCGCCGCGGTGCCGGGACCGGCCGGGATCGGGCTTCCCCCGGGCGGTTCGGCGCCCCCCGGCCCGGCGGTCGGCGGGGCAGGCGGAGCCCTCGGGGGAGGGCCGGGTGGCAGTCCCGGACCGGCGGCCGGACCCGCGGCCGGATCCGGTGGCGGGCCCTCGCCCGTCGTTCCGCTGGCGAACGGACCGGCGTCGAGCACCGGTGGAGGGGGTGTCCCGGCCCCGGGTTTCCGCACCCCGCCCGCTCCGGACCGCACGCGGATCCCGCCCCGGGCCCCGGTGCCGGATGCCGCCCGTACCCGCGAGGACCTCGCACGCCGGTTCGGTGACCAGGCCCGGCGGCAGCAGCTCGTCCGGCCCGTCGCGGAGCCCCGCCCCGGCGGGACCGGCTCCTACGGTGGCGGCACCGGTGCGGGCCGGGGCGGCTACGGCTCCCCGTTCGGCGAGTCCCGCGGCACCGCGCGGCTGCCGGGGGGCTCGGCCGAGCCGCACTCGCCGGGGAGCCGTGTGGGGTCCGGGACGGCGTGGGGTACCGAGCCCCGTACCACCGGCCCGCGGAGCGGCGGTGCGGCCGAACCGTGGACCGGCACCCGGGCGTCGGAGGCACGGGGTGGCGCCGCCGGCTACGGCCCGATGACCGGTGGCGTCCCGGGAGGTCGTGCGGACGGGCAGGACCACCGCAACCGCTACGTCGTCCCCACCGACGAGGTGTTCGACGTCGGTGTCACCGCGACCGACGCCGTCCTCGCCCCCGAGGACCCCGGCCGCTGATCAGCCCGGCAGCACCGGTCGCCACGGCTCGGTGTGCTTGTACCAGGCCCAGCGCTTGATCTCCCGCGGGTGCGGGACGCCGTCCCGGACGGGCGTCGCACCCGTCGTCCCGATCTGGATCGCCCGCCCGGTCGCTCCGGTCACCCCACGCCCCGCACGCACCTGGACTCCCTCCGGCCCTGCGTCGACGACGAGCGTCTTCACGCGGCCGTGCAGCACCCGCGTCGCATCGCAGTAGGCCTCGCCGTAGAGGTCGGGGATCTCCCCGCGGCCGGCGAGGACACCGCCGTTGTCGTCGCGCACCAGCGGCATCTCGCGGGCGGCGCCGGACCGGGCCAGGGCGACGGCGTCGTCGAACCGGGTCGGGAGTCCCCAGTTCGCGGCGGCGCGGGACCGGCGCGACACCGGCAGGTAGGCGACCTCGGTGTCGAGGGCGTCGCGACGCAGCAACCGGACAAGCACGGCGGCGAGGTCGGCGTCGTCACCGTGCACGATGAGCCGCCGCGCCGGGAGGAGGGCGTCGACCTCCGCCTTCCCGGGGCGCGGACCCACGGTGACCGAACGCACCGCGGGATCGGACACCAGCGACGACGGTGGGCGTTCCCGCCGCGCGCCGGGCCGGATACCGTGGAAGGGAAGACGGTGACGCCGCTGCGGCAGGCAGTCGAGGAGCACCGCTTCGGGATCGGTCGGAACCACTGATCGAGTACCCTCCTCGCCGCGGAAACCGGAAATCACGCCCGGGTCCGCGACCGTGACGAGCGTGTGTGAACTGGAGTCTCTTACATGCCCGCAATCGTGTTGATCGGCGCCCAGTGGGGCGACGAGGGCAAGGGCAAGGCGACGGACCTGCTGGGCGGACAGTTCGGCTGGGTCGTCCGCTACCAGGGCGGCAACAACGCCGGCCACACCGTCGTCACGCCGGACGGTCGCGACTTCGCGCTGAAGCTCATCCCGTCCGGGATCCTGTCCCCGGGCGTGAAGAACGTGATCGGCAACGGGGTCGTCGTGAACCCCGAGGCGCTGATCGAGGAGAAGGCGGGCCTGGAGCGGCGCGGCGTCGACACCTCCGGCCTGCTGATCTCGGCCGACTCGCACCTGATCATGCCGTACCACGTGGCGATCGACCGCGTCACCGAGCGCTACCTGGGCAAGGCCAAGATCGGCACCACCGGTCGCGGCATCGGCCCGGCGTACCAGGACAAGGTCGCCCGGGTCGGCGTCCGCGCCGCGGACCTGCTCGACGAGAAGATCCTGCACCAGAAGGTCGAGGCCGCCCTCGAGCTGAAGAACCAGATCCTGGTCAAGGTCTACAACCGGCGCGCGCTGGACTTCAACGAGGTCGTCGACACCGTCCTGGAGCAGTCGAAGGAGTTCGCCGACAAGATCGTCGACACCCGGCTGCTCCTGAACGAGGCCCTGGAGCGCGGCGAGACGCTGCTGCTGGAGGGGTCGCAGGGCACCCTGCTCGACGTCGACCACGGCACCTACCCCTTCGTGACCAGCTCGAACCCGACCGCGGGCGGCGCGTCGGTCGGGTCCGGCATCGGCCCGAACAAGATCACCCGCGTGATCGGGATCCTGAAGGCCTACACCACCCGCGTCGGCTCCGGCCCGTTCCCGACCGAGCTGCACGACGAGATGGGCGAGTTCCTCCGCAAGACCGGCGGCGAGGTCGGTGTGAACACCGGCCGTGCGCGGCGCTGCGGCTGGTTCGACGCCGTCATCGGGCGCTACGCGGTGCGGGTCAACGGCATCACCGACCTCTTCCTGACCAAGCTGGACGTGCTGTCCGGGCTGGAGTCGGTGCCGATCTGCGTCGGCTACGAGGTCGACGGCCACCGCGTCGACGAGATGCCGATGACCCAGACCGGCTTCCACCACGCCGTCCCGGTCTACGAGGAGATGCCCGGCTGGGTCGAGGACCTGTCCGCCGCCCGCACCTGGGAGGACCTGCCGGCCACCGCCCAGGCCTACGTGGCGCGGATCGAGGAGCTCACCGGCGCGCCGGTGTCCGCGATCGGCGTCGGCCCCGGGCGGGACCAGACGATCACCCGCTGACCTGCCGCGCCAGCAGCCCGAGCGCGTCGCGGTCCGGGCTGCCGGGCGGTGCGGTCAGCACCAGCACCGTCCGGTCGGGCGTCCGGCCGACGTCGAGCACCTGGTGGTCGAGCGTCAGCTCGCCGACCAGCGGATGTCGCAGCGTGTGCCGTTCCTGTGCGCAGGGGTGCGCCCGATGGTCGGCCCACAGCCGGGCGAACTCGTCGCTGCGCACGGACAGGTCCCCGACCAGCGCGGACAGCCGCGCGTCGTCGGGGCGGCGCCCGGCCGCCAGGCGCAGGGCGGCCACCAGGGCGCGGGTGCGGGCGACCGGATCGGCGTAGAGGGCCCGCACGTGCGGGTCCAGCACCGCCATCGCGACCAGGTTCGGGCGGTGCCGCGGGCAGGCCGGGGAGAGCGGATCCAGGTGCGCCGCGAGCAGCGCGTGCCCGAGCGGGTTCCAGGCCAGGACGTCCCCGGACCGGCCGAGGACGAGCGCGGGCACGTCCGGCATGGCGGCCAGCAGGTCGGCGGTACGGGCGTCGACGCACTCGGGCGGTGCGCTGCGCAGCGAGACGGGGCGGGCCGCCGTCGCGGCGATCCGGTGCAGGTGGGCCCGCTCGCCCTCGTCCAGGGCCAGCACCCGGGCGATGGCGTCGAGCACCGCGGGGGAGGCACCGCGGGAGTGTCCCTGTTCGAGCCGCGTGTAGTACGACGGGCTGACCCCGGCGAGACCGGCCAGCTCCTCCCGGCGGAGCCCGGGGACCCGCCGCGCGCCGGTCGTCGGCAGCCCGAACGCGTCGGGATCGAGCCGTGCCCGTCGCGCCGCCAGGAACTCGCCGAGAGCCGTCACGACCCCATTGTCCGCACCGGAGCGACCCGAGCCACTCCCTGCGCGGGATACCCCGGGCCGGGGACTCCCGCATCGCGCCGGAGGCACCGACGATCACGGCGTGACCATCCAGCTGCGCGGACCCGTGACGGTCGAGCGGATCACCGAGCTCGACGACTGGCCCTTCGGCGTCCGCGAGATGTTCCCGGCCCACCCCTCGGACGGGCCGATCTCCCTGGTGATCGCCACCCACCTCGTCCGCACCCCGGACCTGACCGTCCTCGTCGATGCCGGCAACGGTGACGGCCGGCACCGCCCCGGACTGCCCGCCCACCATCTGCTCGACGCCGGGTACGCGGCCCGGCTCGCCGCACGGGTCGCGCCCGAGGAGATCGATGTCGTCGTCTGCTCCCACCTGCACCCGGACCACTGCGGCGGGCTGACCACCGCCGACGCCCGCCCGGCCTTCCCCGGGGCGCGGCACCTGGTGTCCCGGGCCGAGCTGGCGTGGCTGGGTGCGGTGCACCGCTCGGCCCCCGGCTCCGGCGTCGCCGAGGGACTGGCCCGGACCTGGGAGGACAGCGTCGCGCCGGTCCTGGACGCGGGTCTGGTCGACCCGGTCGGCGACGGCGACGGCGACGGCGTCAATGTCGATGTCGATCTCGGTCACGGGGTGCGGCTGCGTGCCGCGCCCGGGCACACCCCCGGCCACCTCGTCGTCGAGATCGGGCCGCCCGACGGGCCGGAGGTGGTGATCGGGGGCGACGTCCTGCACCACCCGCTGCAGTTCGACGACCTCGACCTCGCGCAGGCGGGCGACGCCGACCCGGCCCGTGCTGCCCGTACCCGACGCGACCTGTGCGAGCGCCTCGCCCGCTCCGGCGGGCTGCTGCTGCCGTCGCACTTCACCCCCGGCCGTGTCCGCCGGGCCGGGGACGGTTTCGCCTACACGCCGTCGCCCTGACGCCGTCGCTCCTCGCGGACCGGGGTGACCAGCACCGCGGCCAGCGGCGCGACCGCGGCGATCGCGAAGGCCGCCGCGTAGCCGGCCGTGCCGACCAGCAGCCCCAGGGCCGCCGGCACGACCGAGGCGACGGCGTTCTGCCCCGTGTTCTGCACCCCCAGCGCACGCCCGGACCAGGCCGGGCCGGCGATCTCGGCGGTGCTGGTGAACGCCAGGCCGTTCGGGGCGACGGTGACGACCGCCCCGACGGCCAGCATCGTCACCGCCAGCCACCCGGCGACGGCGTCGCCGAGGGCGAACAGCAGCAGTACCAGGGTCGCGGCCACCGCGACCTGGCGCATCGGGCGCAGCCGCGACCCGACCCGGTCCGACCAGACCCCGGTCGCGATCCGCCCGGCCGCGCCGGCGACCTGGCCGCACGCGACGAAGGCGCCCGCCGCGGCGGCGTGCCAGCCCTGCTCCCGGACCAGGTACTCGGTGCCGAACGCCGACACCGCGAACTGCGAGACGACCAGCAGCGCGCTGGCGCCGTGCACCCGCCACAGTACGGACGTCCGGTACGGGGAACGCTCCGGCTCCGCACCGGCAGGCCGCTGCGGTCGGGGCGGATCCGGGGCCAGCGTCAGCACCAGCACCGCCGCGACCAGGCACAGCAGCGCGGGCAGCGCCAGCGCCCGGAACGGCCCGACGGCTGCGCCGAGCGTCGGCAGCGTCAGGCCCGCCACCGCGACCCCCAGCGGCTGCGAGGTCTGCCGGATGCCCATCGCGGTCCCGCGCTCGTGGACGGCGAACCACCCCATCACCATCCGGCCGCTGGCGGCGAACACCGACGCGGCCCCCGCGCCGCCGAGCCCGAGCAGCACCAGCAGCGCCGGGCCCGGCCCGAGCGGGAGCAGCGCGGCCGCCCCGATGGCCAGCGCGCACAGCACGAGCCCGATCGTCATCACGCCGCGTTCGCCGGACCGGTCCGCGGCCGCCCCCCACAGGACGAGGGTGCACAGCAGGCCCACCGTCGGGGCCCCGACGTAGGCACCGGCCTGCGCCAGCGTCAGCCCGGCCGAGTCGCGCAGCAGCGGCACCACGAACGGCAGCCCGTAGACGAACGAGCAGGCCGCCGTCTGCGCGAACACCCCCACCGTGAGCACCAGCCAGCGACGCCGGGTCCGGGTCACGTCGACGGAGGTCATGTACCCACGCTAAGCATTCGTCCCACGATCCGGCCATTCGTTCCCGGATCGTGGGACGACGTGCGGTGGGGTCAGGAGGCGCAGTTCCCGGTGTCGGCGGGGGACGAGGCGCCGCTCGCCGCCACGTTCAACGCCTGCCCGACCTGCTCGGCGGTCAGTACGAAACCGGTCTCGGTGTCGTCCAGCGCGGCGCCGAACACGACGCCGACCACCCGTCCGTCGGGCGTGATCATCGGGCCGCCGGAGTTCCCGGAGCGCACCACCGCGCGGACGGTGTAGACGTCGCGCAGCACGCTGCCCTGCTCGTAGATGTCCGGTCCGCGCAGCCGGATCCGCTCCCGGATCTTGCCGGGGGTGACCGTGTACGGGCCGTCCAGCGGGTAGCCCAGGATGATCACGTCGTCGCCGACGGCGGCCGGGTCCGGGCTGAACTGCAGCGGCTGCTCGTCGAGGTCGGGCACGTCGAGCACGGCCACGTCGACCTCGGGGTCGTAGTAGACGACCTGGGCGTCGAGCTGGCGGGTCCGTCCGCTGGACGTCGTCACCTCGACGGTGGTGCTGGAGGTCCCGGCGACGACGTGCGCGTTGGTCATCACCCGCTGCGGGGCGACGACGAACCCGGTCCCCTCCAGCGCGCGACGGCAGGACGGTGCGCGCCCGCGCACCTTCAGCACCCAGTCGCGGACCTCGGTGACCACCGGGGACTGCGCGAGCGCGGAGTCCGGCGGGCCGACCGCGGCGACCGGTGTCCGCGAGAACGGGCTGACGACGTCGGGGAAGCCGGAGTCGTCGAGGAGCTGGCGCAGCTCGGCGGGGAGCTTGCGTGCCGCGTCCGGCATCACGTCGTCCACCCCGGCGAGCACTCGCGAGTCGCGCAGGCCGCTGGTCAGGGTGGAGAAGCTCGTCGAGGACAGCGGCAGCGCGATCAGCCAGGCCGCCACCACCACCGCGACCGCCTGCACGCCGGCGCCCAGCGTGGAGTCGACCTTCAGGGTGCCCTCGCCGCGGATCCGGTCGCGGATGAACCGTCCGAGGTAGACGCCCGTCGCCTCACCGAGCGCGACGAGCAGCACCACCACACCGATCCCGAGCAGCACCTTCCCCTGCTGGGACTCCACCTGCCCGGCCAGCAACGGGGCGAGCCGCAGCCCCAGCACCGCGCCGGTCAGCACACCGGCGAACGACAGCAGTGCCACCGCGACCCCGTGCCGCCAGCCGGACGCCGCGGCCAGCAGAGCGAGGATCACGACGACGACGTCGACCCAGCTGATGCTCACCGGTCCACCACGCCGTGGTCGTCCACCCGGACTCCTTCCGGTTCGTGCCGCCGGGCCCGGGCCCAGGCGTCGTCGAGATCGAGGACCCGGCCGGCGTCCCACGGACGCTCCCAACCGGACCGCTGCAGCAGCGCGGACAGCAGGCCCGCGGTGAAACCCCAGACCATCAGGCCCGCGGCGTCGAAGGCGGGGCCGGTGTGCCCCCTGGGGCCGCGCACGGTGAACCGGTTCGCCGGGTCGGTCAGGACCGCCACCGGGACCCGGACGACCCGGGCGACCTCGGCGGCGTCGACCACCCGCACCGGCGACGGCGACGCCCAGTGCGCCAGCACCGGGGTCACCAGGAAGCCGGTGGGCGGGATGAACAGGTCCGGCAGGACGGCCAGCGGCACGACCCCCGACGGGTCCAGCCCGGTCTCCTCCCGGGCCTCCCGCAGGGCGGCGTGCACCGGGCCGGTGTCGGTCGGGTCGAGCCTGCCGCCGGGGAAGGCGACCTGCCCGGCGTGCGAGCGCAGCGTCGCCGCGCGCTCGGTGAGCAGCACGTCCGGTCCCCCGGACTCCGCGTCGGTGAACAGCATCAGCACCGAGGCCCGGCGCGGTTCGCCGCTGTCGGGCGGCAGGCGTCGCCACCCGAACCAGGCCGGGTCCAGGCCCAGCGCCCCGTCGACGAGCGGGCGCAGCGACGCCGGCGTCGCCGAGGGGTCGGGCTCGGGCACCCGCGGAATGTCCGCGTGCGCGGTCACCGGAACCGCTCCACGGCGGCCGCGACGTCGTCGGCGGTCCGGAACGGGACGGGCGGGTCCACCATCGCGACGCCGCCGTCGGCGCGGGTCACGTAGCTGACCGGCAGCAGCGGCGGGGTGTCCAGGGCGCGGCGCACGGCCCGCTGCGGGTCGGTCACGGCCGGCAGGGTGACCCCCAGCTGCGCGGACAGGGTCAGCGCGGCCACCGGGTCGTCCTGCACGTCGACGGTGAGCACCGGCAGTGCGCCGGGCCGCTGCGCGTAGGCCTGCAGTGCGGGCAGCTCCTCGCGGCACGGCACGCACCACGACGCCCAGAAGTTGACCAGCGTCGGACGCCCGGCCAGGGCCGCGCCCAGGTCGGTGCGGCCGTCGGCGCCCAGGCACGGCACGGTGATCCCGGCGAGCGGACCGGCCGGCGCCGCGCCGGACGGGACCGGGCAGGGGGCCAGCCGGGCCGAGGCACGCGCGGTGGCCAGCGCCTGGGGGTCCGCGGCGGCCAGGTCGGTCTCGGGCCGGTCGGCCGGGGCCGCGCTCGCCGCGGGGCCACTGCCGGCGCCCCCGCCCGTGGTGGATCCCGAGGGCCACAGCGCCCAGACAGCGATCGCCACCAGGACGACGACGACCGCGGTCGACACGATCTCGGAGCGGGAGGCGCCTGTCCTGGTCACCGGCCGTCCCCGGAGGGCCCCGCGATCCCCGCGAGTGCGAGCAGATGGTCCCGTTCCGGCCCCTTGACCAGCGCCGCGGCCTCGCCCGGATCGGTGGGGCCGAGGCCGAAGGCGGGGCAGTCCGCCGCGAGCGTGCAGGCGCCGCAGGCCGGTTTGCGGGAGTGGCAGACCCGGCGCCCGTGGAAGATCACGTGGTGGGACACGATCGTCCAGTCCCGGCGCGGGACGAGCTCGCCGATGGCGTGCTCGACCTTGACCGGGTCCTCCTCGGTCGTCCAGCCCCAGCGGCGCACCAGACGTCCGAAGTGGGTGTCGACGGTGATCCCGGGGACGCCGAACGCGTTGCCGAGGATGACGTTCGCGGTCTTGCGCCCGATGCCCGGCAGCTTCACCAGCTCGTCCAGCGTCGACGGCAGCTCCCCGCCGTGCCGCTCGACGACGGCGGCCCCCAGCCCGATCAGCGACGTCGCCTTGTTCCGGTAGAAGCCGGTGGAGCGGATCAGCTCCTCGAGCTCGGTCCGGTCGGCGCCGGCGTAGTCCGCGGCGGTGGGGTACCGGGCGAACAGTGCCGGGGTGACCTGGTTGACCCGCTCGTCGGTGCACTGCGCGGACAGGATCGTCGCGACGGCGAGATCGAGCGGGGTGGTGAAGTCCAGCTCGCAGTGCGCGTGCGGGTAGGCCTCGGCCAACGCCCGCAGGGTGCGGTTGACCCGGCGTGCTCGCCCGATCGGGCTCTCCCCGGCCGCGACGCGCGCGGCCAGACCGGCTGCGGCGCGGGGGGTGGGCCGCGACGCCCGCGACGTCCGTCCGGCGGAGGTGCTCACGTGACCGAGCGTACGGGTGGGCACCGACAGTCGTGTCACGGTGTCGCGCCGTGCACCGCTCGTCGCCGCGCGCGGTCCGGTTCGCGTCGGAGCGTGGTCGACCGTCCGGCGCGGCGACGCGTCCGACGAGCGGTGCCCGCCCCTGGTCGAGTGTGCGCCGAACGGGCTACGAGGTCACGAACGCGTCACGAAGCCCCCGACGCGACCACCCCCGACCGGCCGGGCTCCGAACCCGTACGAGAGGATCGGAGCCGCCATGACTGCCTGGTTGAGCGTTCTCGTCCCGCTGCTCGTGATGTTCTTCGCGCTCGGCATGGAGCGCGTGGAGTCCCGCATGCGGGAGTCCACCGTGCGCCAGGACGAGCTGGACGAGATGCTCGAACAGCCCCGGCCGGACGAGGTCCGTGCCCTGTTCCGGTCCGGCACGGGCCGCGCGCTGGAGCTGTTCCGGCTGCGCAACCGGCGCCGTCGGGGGGCTCGTCGGAGCCAGGTCCCGTCGGCCTGACAAGATCGGGTGCAGGAGGCGCTACAGCGCCCCGCGACGAGTCGGACCCGATCGGATGTCAATCCGATCGGGCCAGTGGTGCCCACGTGTGTGGCGAAGACCTCTACACTGACGCGCCGACGACCCGCCGTGACGACACGGCCGGTGAACGAGGAGCATTGCAGTGGACGAGGTTCTGATCCGGGCAGGGATCTTCCAAGGTGTGGAGCCCCAGGCCGCCGAGGCGCTGGCGGAAGCTCTGGAGACTGCCGAGTTCTCCCGCGGGCAGGTCATCTTCTCCGAGGGAGAGCCCGGTGACCGCCTCTACATCGTGTCGGGCGGGAAGGTGAAGCTCGGCCGGAAGTCCCCCGACGGCCGGGAGAACCTGCTCATGGTGGCCGGTCCGTCGGACATGTTCGGCGAGCTGTCGATCTTCGACCCGGGCCCGCGCACGTCCTCGGCGACCGCGGTCACCGAGGTGCGCTGCTACACCATGGACCGCAGCGCGCTGCGCGAGTGGATCGGCAAGCGGCCGGAGATCGCCGAGCAGCTGCTGCGCGTGCTGGCCCGCCGCCTGCGCCGCACCAACAACATGCTCGCCGACCTGATCTTCACCGACGTGCCGGGCCGGGTGGCGAAGTCGCTGCTGCAGCTCGCGCGCCAGTTCGGCTCCCAGGAGTCGGGTCTGCTGCGGGTCACCCACGACCTCACGCAGGAGGAGATCGCCCAGCTCGTCGGCGCCTCCCGCGAGACCGTGAACAAGGCGCTCGCCGACTTCGCGCACCGCGGCTGGCTGCGGCTGGAGGGCAAGAGCGTGCTGATCCTGGAGCCGGAGCGGCTCGCGCGACGCGCTCGCTGAATTCTCTGGTACGGACGTCCCAGAACATGTGATCCTGGGGCGTGCCCGCCGCCCTCTCCGACTACCGCGCCGCCCTGGGGACCCCCGGGGCGGCCGCGCCGGTCTGCGCCTCCGTCCTCGGTCGGTTCCCGATCGCGATGCACAGCCTCGCCACGTTGCTCTACGTCCGCGAGGTCCACGGCTCCTACGCCGTCGCCGGAGCGGTCTCCGCGGCGCTGCTCGTCGGGACCGCCGTCGGCACGGTCGTGCAGGGGAGGGTGCTGGACCGGCTGGGCCCGACCCGGCCGATGCTGGTGCTCGTCGGGGTGTACCTGCTGTGCGTCACCGGGCTGGTGCTGAGCATCGAGTTCCGGGCGGCGCTGCCGCTCGCCGTGGCGGTCGCGGTCGTCACCGGGCTCGTCACGCCGGCGTTCGAGGGGTCGTCACGGGCGCTGTGGTCGGACCTGACCCCGCCCGGGCCGCGCCGCGAGGCCGCCTACACCTACGAGGCGATCAGCCTCGAGATCTTCTTCATCATGGGGCCCGCGCTGGCCGCTGTGCTGGTGGTGGCGACGCCGTGGCCGGGCACCGCGCTCGTCGCCGCGGCGACCGCGGAGATCGTCGGCACCACCTGGTTCGCGCTCACCGCCGCCGTACGCCGCCGCTCGGCCCGCATCCGCGCCGAGCGCGCCGACGGGTCGCTGCCGGTCGAGGCCGGGCTGCTCGGGGTGTTCCGGCGGCCCGGGCTGCGGACGGTGGCGCTGGCGTCGCTCGGGTTCGGGCTGGTGGCGGGGACCGCGGAGGTCGGCGTGATCGCCGCGACCGCGTTCGCCGGTTCGCCCGCCGCCGGCGGGCTCCTGCTCTCGCTCTGGTCGGTGGTCTCGGTGCTGACCGGGGTGCTCTACGGGATGCGGCCCTGGCCGCGGCCGCTGCACCTGCGGCTGCCGGTCCTGCTCGCCGGCTTCGCCGTCCTGGTGACGGCGATGGGGCTCGTCTCCCCGCTCGGTTCGCTGGTGCTGCTGGCCGTGGTGATGATGGCGGCAGGCGCGCTGATCACCCCGCAGGTGACCGCGCACTCCCTCGGCGTCGAGCAGACCGCTCCGGCCGGGGCGGCGACCGAGGCGTTCAACTGGATGGTGATGGCCGCGGTGCTCGGTGTCTCGGTCGGGCAGGCGCTGTCCGGCGTCATGATCGACCTCGTCGGGCCGGGCGGGTACGCGGCGGGCGGCGCCCTGGGGCTGCTGGTCGCCGGGTTGCTGTGGCTGCGTCGCGGCTCGGTCGCCGACACCGAGCCCCGCGCCGTCGCGGCCGGGAGCCCGGCGTGAGCGGCGCCGGGGAGCTGCGGCGGCTGCGCGACGTCGTCGCCGGTGACATGGCCGGTGCGGACGTCGCGCACGACCTCGGACACCTCGACCGGGTCGCCGGGCTGTCGGCCCGGCTGGCGGTGCGGGAGGGGCTCGACGGGTTCGTCGCCGCCGTCGCCGCGTACGTGCACGACCACCACCGGGCGGCCGAGGCCCGGCTCGGCCGGGTCGTCGCGCCCGCGGAGGTCCGCGACGACGCCCGGGACGCACTGCGCCGCGGCGGGGTCGCCGAGCAGCTGTGGGACCCGGTGCTCGACGCCGTCGAGGCCACCGGCCGCTACTCGTTCTCCGAGGCGGCCACGGCGCCCACCGCGGACCGGATCGCCGCCTGCCTGCACGACGCCGACATGCTCGACGCGATGGGCGCCACCGGCATCGCCCGCGCGTTCGCCTACGGCGGCGCGATCGGCGAGCCCCTGTGGGACCCGGGGGCGGGCGTCGCGAGCGGTGGCTACCGGTCCGGGCCGACCGGCTCGGTCGTCGCCCACTTCCACGAGAAGCTGCTCCGGCTGCGCGGCGAGCTGCGTACCGCCGCCGGCCGGGAGATGGGCGAGCGGCGGCACGCGGCCCTGGTGGAGTTCCTGCGCCGGTTCCGCGAGGAGTGGATCGAGGTCCACGGCGACGAAGGCGGCGCCCCGCCCGAGGTCTAGAGCGGGTCCAGGATCCGCTTCAGGAACTGCCGGGTGCGGGGCTGCGCCGGCTCGACCAGCACCTGCGACGGCGGACCGGACTCCGCCACCACCCCGCCGTCGACGAAGAGGACCTGGTCGGCGACCTGCTGGGCGAAGCGGATCTCGTGGGTGACGATGACCATCGTCCGGCCCGCCGTCGCGAGGTCCTTGATCACCCGCAGGACGTCGCCGACGAGCTCGGGGTCCAGCGCCGAGGTGGGCTCGTCGAACAGCATCAGCTGCGGGTCGAGAGCCAGCGCACGGGCGATCCCGACGCGCTGCTGCTGGCCGCCGGAGAGCTGGTACGGGTACTGGTCGGCCTTCTCGGCCAGCCCCACCTGGTCCAGCAGCCGCCGGGCGTCCGCGGTCGCCTCGGCCCGGGGCCGCTTCTGCACGATCACCGGGCCCTCGATCACGTTCTCCAGGACGGTGCGGTGCGGGAACAGGTTGTGCGACTGGAACACCATCGCGGTCCGGGACCGGAACCGGGCCAGCGTGGCCCGGTCGACGGGGGCGCCGAAGTCGACCGCGAGATCGCCGATGGTGATCACCCCGGCGTCGGCCCGGTCCAGCGCGTTCAGGGTGCGCAGCACCGTCGTCTTGCCCGAGCCGGACGGCCCGATCACGGCGGTCACGGTCCCGGCGGGGACGTCGAACCCGATGTCACGCAGGACCTCCAGCGTCCCGAAGGACTTGCGCAGGCCCCGGACGGTCAGCAGGTCGCTCATCGCGCCACGTACCTCTCCAGCCGCGCCTCCACCCGCACCTGCACGGACGAGAGGATCAGGCAGACGATCCAGTAGTACACCGCGGCCACGCCGTAGAGGGCGAAGAAGTCGAACGTCGGCGCCGCGGCCAGCTGGGCGACCCGCAGCAGCTCGGTCACCAGGATGGTCGAGGCCAGCGACGTGTCCTTGACCAGGGAGATCAGCGTGTTCGACAGCGGCGGGACGGCGGTCCGCGCGGCCTGCGGGAGGATCACCCGGCGCAGCGTCGTCGCGTACCCCATGCCGATGGTCTGCGCGGCCTCCCACTGCCCCTTCGGGATGGACAGGATCGCCGCCCGGATGATCTCGGCCGCGTAGCCGCCGACGTTGAGGCTGAACGCGATCACCGCCGACGGGAACGGGTCGATCACCAGCCCGAGCTGTGGCAGCGCGTAGAACACGATGAACAGCTGGACCAGCAGCGGCGTGCCGCGCACGACCGAGATGTAGGCGCGGGCCAGCCAGGACAACGCCGCGATCGACGAGATCCGGGCCAGCGCCAGCAGCAGGGCCAGCGCCAGCCCGATCACGAAGCTGATCGCCGTCAGCGGGATGGTCATCGTGACCGTCGCCTTCAGCATCGGCCACAGGTTGCGGCCGATCAGCTCCCAGGTGGCGGGATCCATCTACTTCCCGCTGACGTCGCTGCCGAAGTACTTCTCGGACAGCTGCGCCAGGGTGCCGTCGGCCCGCAGCTCGGCCAGTGCCCGGTCCACGTCGGGCATCAGGCCGCTGTCCTTGCGGGCGGCGAAGGCCTGCTCGCTGGTGTCCCCGGTGGTGGCGGCGACCTTGACGCCCTTGTCCCCGGTCGACTTCTCGTACTCGCCGACGGCCAGGGTGTCGTTGACCGTCGCGTCGATGCGGCCGTCCTTGAGCAGCTGGACGGCCTGCACGAAGCCCTCGACGGCCTCGACGTTCGCCCCGGCGCCGCGGGCGACCTCGGCCCAGTTGCTGGTCGCCGACTGGGCGGTGGTGCGGCCCCGCAGGTCGGCCAGGCTCCGGATCGCGGTGTCGTCGGCGCGGGTGACGATCACGCCCTCGGACACGGTGTAGGGCGTCGAGAGGTCGTACTTCGCCTTCCGCTCGTCGTTGATCGTGACCTGGTTGGCGACGAGGTCGATCCGCTGCGACTCGAGCGCGGCGAAGATCGAGTCCCAGGGGGTCTGGACGAACTCGACCTCCTTGCCCAGCTTGGCGCCGACCGCACGGGCGACCTCGACGTCGTAGCCGGTCAGCTGCCCGTCGGGGCCCTGGAAGCTGAACGGGCTGTAGGTCCCCTCGGTGCCGACGCGCAGCGTGTCGGACCCACCGCTGCTGCAGCCGACGAGGGTGGTGAGGGCCAGCAGCGCGGCGGCCAGGGCCAGGATCGTGCGACGCACGGGGTCTCCTTCGGGCGGAACGGGGCGGACGGATCGCGACGCCCCCGCGGATGCGGGGACCTTAGGCCGATCGGGCCTCGCCGGTCCAACGCTCCGCGGAGCCCCGTTCATCCACGCAGGTGATCCAGCTGTGCCCGGACCGACAGTTCGGCGGCGTCCCACAGCGAGGTGTCGACATCGGCGTAGACGACCTCGACGACGTCGCGGGCCGACGCGTCCGGCCCGAGCCGCTCCAGCGCCGCCCGGACCTGTTCCAGCCGCTGCTCGCGGTGGGCGAGGTAGTGGCGCGCCGTCTCGGCGGCGTCCGGGAGCTCCGGCCCGTGCCCGGGGAGGACCGGGGTGCCCGCGGGGAGCTCCGCGATCCGGCGCAGCGAGTCCAGATAGGGGCCGAGGGTGCCGTCGGGATGGGCGATGACGGTGGTGCCGCGGCCGAGCACGGTGTCGCCGGAGAGCAGCGCGACGCCGTCGGAGCCGGGGCCGCGCAGCAGCAGCGACACCGAGTCCGAGGTGTGACCGGGGGTGCTCAGCACCTCCAGCTCGACCCCGCCACCGGTGACGACGGCGCCGTCGAGCAGCGGGGTGGTCCCCGACGTAAGCGAGGGGTCCGCGGCGTACACGGGTGCGCCGGTCAGCTCGACGAACCGGCCGATCCCGCCGGCGTGGTCGTGGTGGCGGTGGGTCAGGACGACCGCGGCGACCGGTGGGCCGTCGGCCAGCGCCTCCAGGTGCGTGCCGTCGTCCTCGCCCGGGTCGACGACGATCCGGTCGTGCGCGTCCGGGGCCGCCAGCACCCAGGTGTTGGTGCCCTCCAGCGTCATCGGGCCTGGGTTGTGCTGCAGCAGCACCGACGCCAGCGGGTGCGCGGTGCGCAGGGTTCCGTAGAGCGGGTGGCTCACCGGAGCGCCTCCTCGTAGATCCAGTCGGGATCGCCGGGCAGGGTGATCGTGACGACCCTGCCCTCGCGCCGCACCTCGGGCGTGATCGGCTCGATGTCGCGCTCGGCCGCCGCGGCGAGGACGTCGGCGGCGGTGGCGTGGCGGTCCAGCTCCTGCAGGGTCCGCAGGGTGGGCGGCATCAGCTTGAGATCGCCGTCGTCGTAGCCGGCCAGCGCCTCGGCCGGGGTCCACCAGCGCGCCTCGACGGCCTCGGTGGTGGCGTCGTCGGCGACCTGGCCGTCCGGCACCCGTGCGACGAGGAACGCGGTGTCGTAGCGCTTCGGGTTGCGTGGTGGGGTGATCCAGCGGGCCCACGGGACCAGCAGGTCCGCGCGCAGCTCCAGGTCGTGGGCCGCCAGCAGCTCCGGCAGCGTGGTGCGGTGGGCGACGAGGTCGTCCCGCCAGGCCGCGGCGGCCTCCAGCGGGCCGGGGTCGGAGCCGGTGGGGGCGGCCAGCAGCACGCCGCACTCCTCGAACGTCTCGCGGACGGCTGCGGTCACCAGCGCGGCGGCCAGGACCGCCGGCTGGGCGAGCCGGGCGCCAAAGAGGGCCGGGTCCGGGCCGCGCCAGCGGCCGGGGTCCGGCTCGTCCCCGGGGGAGACACCGCCGCCGGGGAACACGGTCATGCCGCCGGCGAACGCCATCCCGGCCACTCGTCGCTGCAGGAAGACCTGCAGGTCACCGCCGGCAGGCTCGTCGCGGACCAGCAGGACGGTCGCGGCGGCCCTCGGCTCGACCGGCTGCGTCGCCGGATCATCGCTCATGGCCGCCGACCCTAGGTCATGATCGGGGCCGGTCGGCGGTGAGAATGCCCGCATGCGTATCGGACTGCTCGGCGCCGGGCCGTGGGCGCGACAGGTGCACGCCCCCGCCATCGCGGCGCATCCCCGCTGGTCGGCGGCCGGGGTGTGGGCGCGACGACCGGAGGCGGCCGCCGAGATCGCCGCGGTCTCCGGCGGTCCCGTGCACGCGTCGGTCGAGGACCTGCTCGACGCGTGCGACGCCGTCGCGTTCGCCGTCCCGCCCGCCGTCCAGGCCGACCTGCTGGAGCGGGTCGTGGCCGCCGGAAAGCACGTGGTGCTGGAGAAGCCGCTGGCCGCGGACCTGCCCGCCGCCGAACGGGCCGCGGCCGCGGTCGCGGCGTCGGGCGTCCGGTCGGCGACGATGCTGACCCTGCGGTTCGACCCGGCGATCCGGGCCTGGCTCGACGCGGTCCCGACCGGCGCCGGCGGACCGGGGACGACCGCGACCGCGCGCTGGCTGTCCGGGGCTCTGCTGGGCGGGCCGTTCGCGGCGTCGTCGTGGCGGGCCGAGCACGGGGCGCTGCTCGACGTCGGCCCGCACGTCGTGGACCTGCTGGACGCGGCGGTGGGCCCGGTCGTCGACGTCGACCACGCCCACCGCGACGAGCCCGACCTGTGGCGGATCGGCCTCGTCCACGACGGCGGCGCCCGCAGCTCGGTGGTGCTGTCGCTGCGCGTCCCGGTGGACCCGACCGAGTTCGAGGTGGCGCTGGTCGGGGGGCTCGGGGCGGACGGCCGCGGCCGGTACGTGCTCGACCGACGCCCGGCCGACGCGGTCGCCTGCTTCGGCGCGCTGCTCGACGACCTCGCGGACGCGATCGGCTCGGGCGCAGACCTCCCGGTGGACGCCGCCCGGGCGCTGCACCTGCAGCGGGTGATCGACCGGATCGTGCGCGCGGTCGGTTGAGTGCCCGCTCCGGAGCGGCCGAGCTGCTGCTCCGGCCCGGCTGAGTTCCGGCTCCCGCCCGGCTGCTGCGCTCCTGCTCCGGCCCGGCTGCTGCGCTCCGGCTCCCGCTCGGCCGAGTTCCCGCCGCCTGGCTGAGTTCACGCCCCGCCTGGCGGAGTGTTCCCGCCCCGCCTGGCCGAGTTCCCGCTCTCGCCGGGGGGACGCTGTTCCGCGAACTCGCTTACCGGGTAAGCGAGTTCGCGGGTGACGGTCCCCCGGAACCCGGCCGGATCAGCCCCGGTCGGTGCGGGCGGTGCCGTTGCGGGGGGTCGGTTCGCCGCCGTTCTCGCGGGCCGCGAGCTCCTCGTGCAGCCGTTGCAGCAGGTCCTGTTCGGTGGGGGTGAGCCGGTCGGCCAGGCCCCCGGCGGGACGTGGTCGCGGTCGAGGCCTCGGGGCGGGTGCCTCCGCGGGCCCTGCCGCGAGACCCGTCGCCGTCTCCTCCGGCGGGCGCGGCGCGAGCTGGTCCGTCGCCGGTGCGGGCCCCACGACGTCGGCCGGTTCGGTGGCGTCCGCGACGGGCTCGTCCGGCTCCCGCGGCTCGTCCGGCTCGTCGTCGGTGAGCAGAAGGTGGCGGGGGCGGCGGTCCCGGTCGGCCGGCGCCGGGGGAGCCGGGGCGCGCCGGATCGGGGCGCCCGGAGGTGGGGTGGGCGCCTCGTCGACGGGGTCGGTCCCTGCCTCGTCCGGGGCCGGACCGGTGTCGGGCAGTCCGGCGCGTGAGTGCGGGGCGGGGACGGCGTGGTCTGCGTCCGCCGGGGTCTCCCGCGAGGCCGGCGCGGTGCCGTTCACAGCGGGGACGACGCGCGGCGTGCCCGGAACGGTCCGGTCGACATCGGTCCGGTCGGTCCGCGCCGGCTCCTCCGGCGGCCCGATCTCCCCGACCCAGGCGCCCGAGGCCCAGTCCGCGAGCCAGGACGCCTCGTCGGGGCCCGGCGCCGCGGGTGCTCCGACGGGCGGACGCACGACGACCGGGGCGGGCCCGTCACCCGCGGGCGCCCGCCCGGCCGCCCCGTGGGGCGGTACGTCGAGGTCACGCCGGGTCGACCGGCGGCCGACCGGGGACGGATCCGCGGCGGCGACCGGTGGAACGGGCGTGGTCGGGGACTCAGGCGTGGTCGGGGTATCCGGCGTGGTCCGGGTCTCCGGCGCAGTCGGATACGCCGGGGGCCCGGGACGTGCCCGGTTGACCGGTGGTGTCGGCGGTCCGTCGGAGGGGCGCGGTGGCCGGCCGGACGGCGACGTGTCGGGCGCGACCGGACGCTCCGGCGGCCCCGCCACGGGCCCGCGGTCCGCGGTCGCGGGGTGTGCCCCGTTGTGGTCCGGGGAGTGGCCGTTGCCGGGACCGGCGGATTCGGCGACGAAGCGGTGCCGGGGGACGTCGGAGACCTCGCCGACGCCGCTCGCCGGCGTCGGGTTCGGGCTGCCGGCCTCCGGGGGCGAGTCGAACCAGTCGCCCCCGGTGGCCTGCCGCAACGCCCGGATCGGCGGCGACGGCCGCGGTGCCGGATGCGCGGTGTCCTCGCCCTCGGCGGGTACCGCGACCGGTCGGGCCGCGGGGCCGCGCGACCCGGCCGAACCTGGATCGGCGCTGTCGGGGGTGCCGGCCCGCGGGCCGCGGGTCGCAGGGCGCACTGTCGTGCCGGTCGGATCGGCGGTGCCCGCCTCCGGGCCGTGAACGGCCGGGTCGGCGGTGGCCGTCTCCGGACCGTGTGCGGTGCCGGCCGAGGTGCCGGTGTCCGGGCCCGGACCGGTCGCGTCGGACGGGCTCGTCGCGGAGCCGGTCGCGGGGGTGCCCGGGTCCGCGCCGGTGCGGGAGGCGGCAGCGTCGGAGGACCGGACCGGCCGGTCGCCGGGCCCGCTCGTTCCCGGCGAGGTGGTGGTCCTCCTCGTCGACACCGGATCGACGTGGCCGGGTCGGTCCGCCGGTTCCGGAACCTGCGTGGAGGGGCCGTCGGTGCGGGGCGCGGGGCGGTCGTCGGGGATCGGTGCGGGCGATCGCCCCGGGTCGGGGACCTCCGCATCGACGGCGGGGCGGACGGGGGAGCCGTCGGCGCGGTCCCGGGCCGGTACGGCATCGAACGCCAGCGCCGCGTCGCTGTCCAGGCCGCCGAGTGCGCCGGGCTCGGGGTCCGGGTCGATGGAGGGCGCGTCCCGGTCGGGCCGCGGGTCCGGGGGGGGGCCGCCGCGGACACGAGTCCGGCCCGGTGGGACGGCCGGTCGTCGGGACGGTCGCCGAGAGCCCGGTCGGACGAGTGGGCCGAGGTGGGTGGGGCCGGCCGGTCGCCGGTGGGCAGGGCGCCCTCCGCCGACACGTCGTCACGGGACGGGGCGTCGTGGGACGGAGTGTCGTGGGACGGCGCAGAGGAGGCGGCCGCGGGGAGCGGCGGTGCGGCGGAGAGTGGTGCGGCGGTGAGTGGTGCCGCGGGTGGTGGCGCGGCGGGGAGCGGTGCAGCGGCGGGGAGCGGCCGCGCGACCTCGCGGGCGGCGCGGTGGTAGTCGGGATCCGGGCTGTCGTCGCCGACCTCGACCGACACGACCAGCCCGGCGCGGGCCAGCGCCGCCTGCGCCTGGTAGGTCAGGACCTCAGGTGCGTCGTGCGGTCCGGTGCGGGCCAGCAGCACCGGCTGCGGCAGCGGGCCGGGGGCGGCACCGGCGGGCGTCGTGCGCCAGGCCAGCGTCCAGCCCGACTCCGGGTCCGGGACGCCGGCAAGTGCGGCGGCCACCGCCTCCGCGGCACCGGGCGGACCGTCGCCGTCGAACCGGTGCGGACCCGCGGCGACGTCCGCGGCGGGCGGCAGGCAGGCGTCGGCGTCGGGCTGCACCCGGCGGGCGGCCGCCTCGGTGACCAGCTCGGAGCGCACCGCGTGCGGCAGCACCGCCCGCCCCGCGACGAGCTCGGCGACCAGCAGCTCCAGCGCGTGCCCCTCCTCGCCGACGGCGACGAGCTCACGTCCGGTGGCGAGCAGGT
This sequence comes from Pseudonocardia sp. Ae717_Ps2, assembly GCF_001932475.1. Lineage (NCBI taxonomy): Bacteria > Bacillati > Actinomycetota > Actinomycetes > Pseudonocardiales > Pseudonocardiaceae > Pseudonocardia > Pseudonocardia sp. Ae717_Ps2. The sequence continues at coordinate 5,655,269 of NZ_MCIS01000001.1, read as the reverse complement.
CGTCGTCCACCCGGCCGGCCAGTTCCCGCAGCAGGCGGTACGTGGGGTCGGACATGGGGCCTCCTTCGCGGTCCGCGTCAGCCGGTGGGGACCGGCTCGCGGCTCCACAACGACGCCGCCGCGGTGCACGCGGCCTCGTGGTACTCGGTCGGGGCGTCGCCGGTGAGGGCCTCGACGCGCGGGACACGGTCACCGTGGACACGCAGCAGCCGCGCGACCGCGGCGGCGAGCAGGTGCGGCCGCTGCGCGTCACGCACGAGCAGTACGCGGGCTCCGTCGTCACGCACGGCCAGCAGCAGCGCGGACGCCTCGTCGCGCACCACCGACAGGGCCGACCACGCGGCCAGGTCCGGCTCGCCCGCCGTGAACGTGGGCGGGGCGGGGGGTGTGCCGGGCAGCACCGCGTCGACCAGGCGCCGCGACGGCGCGTCCGGCCCGACGACCTCGGCCAGCAGGGTGCGCTCGTGCCCGGTCAGCCCGATCCGGTGCCGCAGCAGTGTGCGCGGCAGGACCGCGCCGAGCGCCGTGGTGTCCCCGGCGGCCAGCCAGTCGCGCAGCCGCCAGAGCAGCTCGTCGGGAACCCGGCCGGCGAGCCGCAGCAGCAGCTCGTGACCGGCCGGGACCCCGACGGACACACCCATGTCGACCCGACCTCAGTCCTTGATCTCCACGGTCAGTTCCACCTCGACCGGTACGTCCAGCGGCAGCACCGCGACGCCGACGGCCGACCGGGCGTGCGCCCCGGCCTCGCCGAACACCTCACCGAGCAGGTCCGACGCACCGTTGATCACGCCGGGCTGGCCGGTGAACGACGGGTCCGACGCGACGAACCCGACGACCTTCACCACGCCGGTGACGCTGTCGAGGCCGACCAGCCCGTCGATCGCGGCGAGCGCGTTCAGCGTGCAGATCCGGGCCAGGTCGTAGGCCTGCTCGGGGGTGACGGTGCCGCCGACCTTGCCGGTCGCGGCGACCTTGCCGTCCACGAACGGGACCTGGCCCGCGGTGAACACCAGGTTCCCGCTGCGCCGGGCCGGGATGTAGGCGCCGGCCGGTGCGGCCACGGCAGGCAGGGTCAACCCCAGTTCCGTCAGCCGGGCGAGTGCGCTCACTGCTGCACCGGCCGCTTGAAGAACGCCACCAGCTGCTCGGCGTTCGCGCCGCTGGTCACCGTGACCAGTTCCCAGCCGTCGCGGCCGAAGTTGTCCAGGATCGCCTTGGTGTTGTGGATCAGCAGGGGGGCGGTCAGGTATTCCCACTTCACGACCGGGGAGCTCATGGGCGGGACTGTAACCCGGGCACCCGACACCGAACCGCCGTGGCGCGACGGATGGCCGTCCCGCTGCGACGGACGCCCACCGCCGGAGCGTGGGACGCGCCCGTCCGTTGTGGGACGCACCTCGCCGACGGGCCGCTGTCGGTGGGCGCTCGTACGCTGGTCGTCGTGAGCACGACCGTCCGGCCCGAGCCCGGAACCCGCCCCGATCCGTGGCCCGATGCGCTCTCCTGCGTGCGGTTCCACGTGGTGTCCGGCAAGGGGGGAACCGGCAAGACCACCGTGGCCGCCGCCCTCGCGCTGGCCCTGGCCGGCGGTGGGAAGCGGGTGCTGCTCGTCGAGGTCGAGGGCCGCCAGGGCATCGCCCAGGTCTTCGACACCGCGCCGTTGCCGTACGAGGAGCGGCGGATCGCCGTCGCGCCCGGCGGGGGCGAGGTGCGGGCGCTGGCCGTCGACGCCGAGGCCGCGCTGCTGGAGTACTTCGAGATGTTCTACCGGCTGGGCGTGGCCGGGCGGACCCTGCGCCGGATGGGCGCGATCGAGTTCGCGACCACGCTCGCCCCCGGCCTGCGTGACGTGCTGCTCACCGGCAAGGCCAAGGAGTGCGTCACCCGCACGGAGTCCGACGGCCTCCCCGCCTACGACGCGGTGGTCCTCGACGCGCCGCCCACCGGTCGTCTCGTGTCGTTCCTCGACGTCACCAGGGCGATGGCGGACCTGGCCAAGGTCGGGCCGATCCACGGGCAGGCCAAGGGCGTCGAGGCGCTGATCCACTCCCCGCTCACCGCGGTGCACCTGGTCACGCTGCTGTCGGACCTGCCGGTCACCGAGACGCTCGACGCCGTCGCCGAGCTCGACGCCGCCGGGATCCCGCTGGGCTCGGTCGTGGTGAACCGGATGCGCGAGCAGTGGCTGCCCGACCGCTCGGTCACCGCCGCCGCGGGCGGCCGGGTCGACGCGACCCGGATCCGCAACGGCCTGCAGAGCGCCGGGATCGAGCTGGCCCCCGCCGAGATCGACGGCCTGGTCGCCGAGACCGTGGAGCACGCCGTCGCCGTCGAGGGGGAGACCGCCGCGCTGCGCCGGCTGGAGACCGAGCCGACCCCACCGCTGCCGCGGATCACCCTGCCCGCGCTGCTGGGCGGTGTGGACCTCGGCTCGCTCTACGAGCTCGCCGAGTCGATGACCGCGCAGGGAGTGCACCTGGAGGCCCGCCGATGACCAGCAGGACCGACCCGGCGCCGGACGGGGTGCTGGACGTCGACGCCCTGATCGACGACCCGGCCACCCGGGTCATCGTGTGCTGCGGCTCGGGGGGCGTCGGGAAGACGACCACCTCCGCGGCGCTCGCGGTGCGCGCCGCCGATCGCGGCCGTCAGGTCGTCGTGCTCACCATCGACCCGGCGCGGCGCCTGGCCCAGGCACTCGGGGTGGACGAGCTGTCGAACGACCCCGCCCCGGTGAAGGCGGTCGACGGCGAGCTCGCCGCGATGATGCTGGACATGCGGCGCACCTTCGACGAGATGGTGGAGTCGCACGCCCCGCCCGAGCGGGCCCAGAAGATCATCGAGAACCCCTTCTACCAGACGGTCTCCTCCTCGTTCTCCGGGACGCAGGAGTACATGGCGATGGAGAAGCTGGGTCAGCTCGCCGGCGCCGGGACGTGGGACCTCGTCGTCGTCGACACGCCGCCCTCGCGCTCGGCGCTGGACTTCCTCGACGCCCCGCAGCGCATGTCCCGCTTCCTCGACGGCCGCATGATCAAGCTGCTCGCCGCGCCCGCCCGGGCGGGCGGCCGCGGGCTGCGTCGGATCGTCGAGGCCGGGTTCGGGCTGTTCGCCAAGGCCGTCGGCTCGATCATCGGCGGGCAGATGCTGCAGGACGCGTCGGCGTTCGTGCAGGCCTTCGACACCCTGTTCGGCGGCTTCGCCGAGCGGGCCGACAAGACCTACGCGTTGCTGCGCTCGGAGGGCACGGCGTTCCTCGTCGTCGCCGCACCGGAGCCGGACGCGCTGCGCGAGGCGGCGTACTTCACCGAGCGGCTGTCGTCGGAGGACATGCCGCTGGCCGGGCTCGTGCTGAACCGGACCCACCCGGTGCTCGCGCCGGTCTCCGCGGCCCGCGCGCGGGCCGCGGCCGAGCAGGTCGGCGGACCGGGGTCGCAGATCGCGGCCGCGGTGCTGCGGCTGCACGCCGACCGCGTCGACCTGCACGAACGGGAGGAGCACCTGCTCACCCGGTTCTCCGCCGCGCACCCCGGCGTGGCGGTGACGCGGGTGCCCGCGCTGGCCGGTGACATCGCCGACCTCGACGGGCTGCGTCGGGTCGGCGCGCTGCTGGCCGGCGAGACCGAGTCCGGCGCCGCGGCGTCGGCGGGGTGAGCTCAGGACACGCCGAGCGCGGCCCGCAGCCGGGCCGAGCGGGGCGCGAACACCTCCAGCACCCCGACCGCGCGCAGGCCCGGCAGCAGGTCACGCAGGTGCGCAGCCAGACCGGCCTCGGCCGGGTCGCCCGCGGGCAGCGCCTCCAGGGACCGCGCCGTCGCGACGAACGCGGCGACCGTGCCCTTGCGCACCGGCGTCCCGCCCAGCTCCGCGTACTCGACCCCGTCCGGCAGGACGTCCTCGGGATCCACCGCTCCGGTCATGACCACTCCCTCCATGAGCGTGCACTGTGCACGCATTCGGACGGTACGCCGGCCGGTGGGGAGCGTGCAAGCTGCACGTATCGTGGGGCGGTGTGACCCCCGAACGACGCTGTGCGGACGCCCTCGGCCGGCTACTGCTGCGTGACACCCGCACCGGGCTGCACGCGGCACTGACCGGCGGCATCGACGGTCTCGACGCGACCACCTACCCGGTGCTGTCCGGGCTGGCCCGGCTCGGCGACGGGGTCAGCACCACCGAGCTGGCCGCCGCCGTCGGACTGGAGCGCAGTGTCGCCAGCCGGCACGTCAGCACCCTCGAGGCGCACGGACTGCTGCTCCGCCGTCCGCACGGGACCGACCGTCGGGCGGTCGCCGTCGCGCTCACCGACGCGGGCCGAGCCGCGGTGGACCGCACCCGTGGACGGCTCGACGCGCGTCTGGAACGCCTGCTGTCCGGGCTGGACCGGGCCGAGGCCGACCGGTTCGCGACGGTGCTGGAGGGCGTCGTCGAGGGGCTGCGCGATCCCGCCCGCTGAGCTCAGGGCATCGAGAAGAAGATCATCGGGTTGCGCGAGGTCCCGCGTGCCCCGGTGATCCCCAGCTCGGCCCGGACGGCGTCGAGCGCACGCAGGTTCCGCGGTGCCGCGGCCCGCGAGGGGGTGAACCAGCCGGTGCCGCTGCGCGCCAGGTGCCGCAGCACCTCGGCCCCCTCGGTGAACGGCCGTGCCCGGGGCAGGTGGAACACGTCGTGCACGCTGGTCGGGGTGCCCGTCGCGATCCGCCCGAACAGGTGCTCCAGGTACCAGCGGGCGAAGCGGCGTCCGTGGTCGGCGTCGACGAACAGGTAGCCGGTGCCGGCAGGGACCTTCTCGACGGTCTCGCGCAGGTCCCCGCGGTGGAACGTCCAGCGCCCGGCAGACAGCTCCTCGGGCACGGTGCCGCACACGTGGTCGACCAGGTCGAACGACTGCAGGTGACCCGCCCCGTTGTCGCGCAGCGCGGACAGGATCCAGGTGGTGGACCAGCCGTAGTAGGTGCCGACCTCCACCACCTGCGACGGCCGGTGGTGGCGCAGCAGCAGGTAGGTCAGCTCGGCCTCGACGTCGTCGAGCTGCGGAGTGATCGTGCCGCCGGCGAGGAGCCCCCGCTGCTGGTCGATCACCGCGGCGAGATCGTCGGCGTGCGTCCGGTAGAGACCGGCCAGGAACTCCAGCACGCCGCTGACGCTATCGGGTCAGGCGCTCCTGCTGCGTCCGGCGTAGTGGTCGGAGCGCGCGCGTCCGAGCAGCGCGGCCCAGTCGCGCACGTCCGGGCGCCGCCGCAGGAGCGCCCGGCGCTCCCGCTCGGTCATCCCGCCCCACACACCGAACTCGACCTGGTGGTCCAGTGCGTGCGCGAGGCACTCGGTGCGGACCGGGCAGGACAGGCAGAACTCGCGTGCCTCGCGCTGGTCGGCGCCGGTGACGAACAGGTTCTCGGCGTCCTCGGTGCGGCAGCGTGCGGCCGACCGCCAGTTCCAGACCGCGGTGCAGGCGCGGACGACGACGGCGGGGCGCAGGCGGGGCCTGCCGGTGACGGGACGCAGGGTGTCGAGCATCGGGTCGCCTCTCGGGCCGGTGCGGGCCCGGTGGCCCGCGACGTGATGCGTCGATCCTCGACCGCGGAGGGTGTCCGGGTCAGCGCGCAAAACTACGCAACCCGGGGGGTGTCGGCCTGACCGGTTCCTGACGCCGTGGCCCGTAGGCTGGTCCCGTGAGGTTCCCCCGGCGTCTGCTCCGCCCGCTCGGCGTCCTCGCCGGCCTGTGCGTCCTGCTCGGTGTGATCACGGCGGGCATGGCCTTCCCACTGGTCGGCGGCCTCGGCATGCTGTCCAACGAGGCGGGTGACAGCGTCACCTCGAGCTCGGCGGACCTGGTCGGCACCCGCCCGCCGCTGACGACGACGCTCACCGACTCCGACGGCCGCCCGATCGCCTACCTGTTCGACCAGAACCGCACCGAGGTCACGAACGACCAGATCTCGACCGCGATGAAGGGCGCGATGCTGGCCATCGAGGACCGCCGGTTCTACGAGCACGACGGCGTCGACTGGCAGGGCACGCTGCGCGCGGTCGTCGCGAACTCGGCGTCCGGCGACGTCGTCCAGGGTGCCTCGACGATCACCCAGCAGTACGTCAAGAACTACATGCTCTACGTCGACGCGACGAGCGAGGCCGAGCGGCTCAAGGCCACCGAGCAGACACCGGCCCGCAAGCTCAAGGAGGCGCGGATCGCCCTGCAGCTGGAACGCCAGCTGTCCAAGGACGAGATCCTCAACCGCTACCTCAACATCGTCTTCCTGGGCAACGGCTCCTACGGCGTCGCCGCCGGGGCGCGCACGTACTTCAACACCACGCCGGACAAGCTGACCGTCCCGCAGGCCGCGATGCTCGCCGGGATGGTCCGCTCGACCACCCAGTTCGACCCGGTGCAGAACCCGCAGACCGCGCTGCAGCGGCGCAACGTCGTGATCGACCAGATGCGCCAGCAGCAGATGATCGACGACGCCCAGGCGAAGCAGGCCATGGCCGCTCCGCTCGGCGTCGCGAACCCGCTGGTGCGGGTGCCGAACGGCTGCATCGGTGCCGGCGACATGGGCTTCTTCTGCAAGTACGTGACGCAGTACCTGACCGAGGCCGGCTTCACCGAGGAGCAGATCCAGCGCGGCGGCTACACCATCCGCACCACCCTGGACCGCCGCGCGATGACCGAGGTCAAGCGCTCCCTGGACAAGGAGGTGCCGCCGGACACCCCCAACGTCGCGAACGTGATGTCGCTGGTGCAGCCCGGCCAGGACAAGCACCGGGTGCTCGCGATGGGGTCGAGCCGCACGTTCGGCCTGAACGCCGACGCCGAGGAGACCAGCTACGGCCTGCCGTACCAGCCGGTCAACCTCGGTGCCGGGTCGACGTACAAGATCTTCACCGCGGCCACCGCGCTGGAGAAGGGCCTCGGCATCAACTACTCGATGCAGGTGCCGCCCTCGGGCTACGCCTCCCCGATCTACGTCGACGGCAGCGGCCGCCCCGTCCCCGTCGCGAACGCCGGCAACTACCCCGGCCGGATGAGCCTCACCGATGCGCTCGCGCAGTCGCCGAACACCGCGTTCATCAAGCTCGAGGAGTTCACCGGGGTGCCGGACGTGGTCGACATGGCCGTCCGGCTCGGCATGAAGTCGCTGGCCACGACGCCGTTCGTCGACCCGGGCACCGGCAAGCGCACCGACCGCTCGATCGCCGAGGTGATCAAGGACCAGCGGCTCGCGTCGTTCACGCTCGGCGTCACCCCGACGTCGGTGCTGGAGCTGGCCAACGTCGGCGCCACCCTGTTCTCCCAGGGCAAGTGGTGCCCGCCGACGCCGATCGACTCGATCACCGACGCCGAGGGCAAGCCCGTCCCGATCACCGAGGAGCCCTGCCAGCAGGCCGTCGATCCCGCGCTGGCGAACACCCTGGTCACCGGCCTGAGCAAGGACGACGTCGCCGGCACCTCCGCCGCCGCGGCGAGGGCCGCGGGCTGGACCCGGCCGATGGCGGGCAAGACGGGGACGACCCAGCAGCACAAGTCGGCCGCGTTCATGGGTGCGATCCCAGAGATGGCCGGCGCGGTCATCACCTTCGACAACTCCAACCGGCCGCGACCCCTCTGCGACGGCGGCGGCGCCCCCTTCGCCTGCGGGAACGGCAACATCTTCGGCGGCAAGACCCCGGCCCGCACCTGGTACGGCGCGGTGGGCCCGCTCGTCGCGAACACCCCGCCGACCCCGTTGCCGCCGACCGACCCGCGCTACCTCGACGGCGGCGCCGAGTCGCGCATCCCGGACGTCGTCGGCCGGTCGGTGAGCGACGCCCGCGGTGAGCTGGAGGGCGCCGGATGGCAGGTCACCACCCGCACCGTCGACAACAACGCTCCCGAGGGGACGGTCGTCGGGCAGGAGCCCCGCGGTGCCGCGCTCCCGGGTGAGCAGGTGACCCTGCAGGTCAGCAGCGGGTCGGTGCCCGCTCCGCCGCCGCCCCCGGGCAGCCCGGCTCCGGCGCCCGCGCCGGACTCCGGCCCGCCGCCGGGCCGGCCGGACGAGGGGAACCGCCCGCCCGACGGCGGGTGACGCTCCGCCCGGCCGGGTCACCCGGCCGGGCGGCACCGCGCGCCATACCCCGTCGGAAGCAGGCGTCACCGCTGGTCGCGGCCTAGCATGCCGTCATGGCCGTGCGGTGGAGGAACAGCCGCCCCGCGCCGGCCCCCGCCGACGACGGGCGTTGGGGCGTGGCGCGGCTGGTCGCCGAGCGCGAGGCGGACCGGCGGGCCCGGGAGCAAGGTGCCCACCCCGCGGGCCCCGCCGGGGCGGCGCAGGACGCGCCCGCGGACCGGCCGGACCCCGACCCGTCCTCGGACGGTGAGCAGCCCGCTGCGGGCGGACCCGACATCGACGGCCCCACCCGGCGGACCCTGACCGCGGTCCGGCGCCGCAGGCCGGGCCCCGCCGCCATCCCCACCCCGGACGAGGACGCGGACGACTCGGTCCCCGGGCCCCGCCGCCCGGTGACGCCCGCCCCGTCGTCGCCGGTCCCGCCCGTGCCCCGGCGGTCCCCGACCGGCCCGGTGCCCCGGCTGCCCGCACCGCGCCGACCCCGTTCCGGCGGCGAGGAACCCGTCGGGACGGTCTACCGGCCGCCCGCGGTGTCCGCCCGGCCCCCGGTCGACCTCGACGAGGGCCTGCTCGGCTTCTCCCGGCTCACCCGCGGCCGGGTCGGAGCGCGGGTGTTCACGATCGTCTTCGTGCTGATCTACCTGGTGATCCTGGTCCAGACACTGTCGACGATCGTCTGAGGTCCCGCGGTCGCCGTCGGTGGCCCCGTCTAGCCTGAAGATCCGCACGCCGCACCGGGCGAGGAGGTGAGCCGCGATCACGACCCCGTCGTCGACGTCGTCGCACCGCCTGACGTCGGTCCTCGCGATCCCCGCCTTCCGCAGGCTCTGGTCGGTCACCGCGGTCACCGCGACCGGCGAGTGGTTGGCGCTGCTGGCACTCACCTCGCTGGCGACCCACCTCACCGCGGGCGCCGGGTTCACCGCGCAGAGCTTCGCGCTCGGCGGGGTCGTCGCGACCAAGCTGGTGCCGTCGCTGCTGTTCGGGCCGCTCGCCGGCGTGCTCGCCGACCGCTTCGACCGGCGCAAGGTCATGGTGACCTGCGATCTCGCGAAGTTCGTGCTGCTGCTGTCGATCCCGTTCGTCGGGCAGCTGTGGTGGCTGCTGGTCGTGACCCTGCTACTCGAGCTGTGCACCATGTTCTGGATCCCGGCGAAGGACGCGGCCGTCCCGAACCTGCTGCGCAGCCCGGCGCAGATGGAGAGCGCCGCGCAGCTGGGCCTGCTGGTGACCTACGGCGTCGCGGTCGTCGGCGGTGCGGGGCTGTTCGCGCTGGTCAGCAAGGCCGGCCCGATGTTCGGGGCGGACCAGGAGACCACCGTCTACGCGGCGCTGTGCCTCAACGGGTTCGCGTTCCTGCTCTCGGCGCTGGTCGTGTACTTCGCGATCCCCGAGATCTCCGGCCGGGCCACCGAGGCCGAGCGGCAGCAGGCCCCGCCGTCGCTGCTGTACCTGCTGCGCGACGGCTACACCTATGTCGTCCGCACCCCGCTCGTGCGTGGGCTGGTCGTCGGGGTCGTCGGCGCGTTCACCGCGGGCGGCACCGTGATCGCGACGGCCAAGCTCTACGCGTCGAGCCTCGGCGGCGGGGACGCGGCGTACTCGATCCTGTTCGCGTCGGTCTTCGCCGGACTCGCCGCGGGCATGGCCGTCGGCCCGGTGCTGGCCCGGCAGGTGCCGCACCGGCGGCTGTTCGGCAGCGCGATCGTCGGGGCCGGGGTGTCGCTCGTCGTCGTGGCAGTGGCGGTGCACCTGTTCATGGCGATCGCCGCGGTGCTGGTCGTCGGCGCGTTCGCCGGGATCGCCTTCCTGACCGGGCTCACGATCATCGGCACCGAGGTCGCCGACGGGATCCGCGGCCGGGTCAACGCGTTCGTGCAGTCCCTGGTCCGGCTGGTGCTGCTGGGGGCGATGTCGGTGGTGCCGGTCGTCGTCGGCGTCGTCGCGACCCGGACGGTCACCGTCGGCGACACCGCGCTGCTGGTCGACGGCACGCGGTTCGTGCTCGCCGGAGCGGGCGTCCTGGCGGCGGCGGTCGGCGTCGTCGCGCGCCGGCAGATGACGGAGGAGGGATCGTCGTGAGTGTGTGGGACGACGTGGTGGGCCAGCCCGCCGCCGTCGCCGAGCTGGACGCGGCGGCATCCGACCCGTCGGCGATGACCCACGCCTGGCTGTTCACCGGCCCGCCCGGCTCCGGCCGGTCCAACGCCGCGCGCGCCTTCGCGGCCGCCCTGCAGTGCCGCTACCACGGCTGCGGCGAGTGCGCGGCCTGCCGGACCGTCATGGCGGGCACGCACTCCGACGTCCGGGAGATCGTCCCCGAGGGACTGTCCATCTCGGTCGCCGAGATGCGCTCGCTCGTGCAGCTCGCCGCACGCAAGCCCGCCACCGGGACATGGCAGATCGTGATCATCGCCGACGCCGACCGGCTCACCGAGGGCGCGTCGAACGCGCTGCTCAAGGCGGTCGAGGAGCCGGCCCCGGAGACGGTGTTCCTGCTCTGCGCGCCGTCCGACCATCCCGACGACGTGCCCGTCACGATCCGGTCGCGCTGCCGGATGGTGCACCTGCGCAGCCCGGCGCCCGACGCCGTCGCCGGGGTGCTGCGCGACCGCGACGGCATCGATCCCGAGCAGGCCCGGTGGGCCGCGTCGGTGTGCGGCGGCCACGTCGGCCGGGCGCGGCGCCTCGCCCGCGACCCGCAGGCCCGTGCCCGTCGCGAGGAGATCCTCGGCGTACCGACGAAGCTCCGTCGCCTCGGCGACGCGTTCTTCCACGCCGACGTGCTGATCCGCGCGGCCGAGGCCGAGGCCGACGAGCTGCGCTCCTCCCGCGACGAGTCCGAGCGCGAGGAGCTCGCGGTCGCGATGGGGGCCGGCGGCACCGGCAAGGGCGCCGCCGCGGCGGCCCGCTCGGCGAAGGCGGCCGAGCGGGATCTGGAGAAGCGGCAGAAGAGCCGCGCCACCCGTACGCAGCGGGACGCGCTCGACCGGGCCCTGGTCGACCTCGCCGGCTTCTACCGGGACGCGATCGTCGCCGCGACCGGTGCGACGGTGCCGCTGACCAACCCGGACCGCGACCGCGAGATCCGGGTGGCCGCCGCCGAGTGGGGCCCGGAGTCGAGCCTGCGCCGGCTGGAGGCGGTGCTCGCCTGCCGCGACGCGCTGGAGCAGAACGTGAAGCCGCGGATCGCCGTCGAGGCGATGATGACCGCGCTGCACCGTGGATGACCGGCCGCTGATCCTCACGGCCCAGCTCGACGACACCACCCGGACCCGCTTCGACGACCTGCGGGAACGGCACTTCCCGGCCGGACGCAACCACCTGGCCGCGCACCTGACGCTGTTCCACGCCCTGCCCGGCGACGCCGTCGTCGAGCTGACCGCGGACCTGATCGCCGCGACCGACCGTCCCCCGATGACCGCCCGTGTCACCGGGCTGCGCCTGCTCGGCCGCGGTGTCGCGTTCACCCTCGACTGCCCCGAGCTGACGTCGCTGCGCCGCGATGTCGCCGAGCGGTGGCGATCCCGTCTCACCCGGCAGGACGCCGGGAAGTCCGACCTGCACGTCACCGTCCAGAACAAGGTCGACCCGATCGCGGCCCGCGCGCTGTACGACGACCTGGTCGCCGGATTCGAACCGTGGGACGCCGGCGTCCCCGGCGTGGCGCTGTGGCGCTACGACGGTGGGCCGTGGGACCCGGGGCCCCGGTTCCCCTTCTCGGGGTGACCCGGGGGGCTGCGGGAGCGTCGGGGGCCGATCGGTACACTGGGTATGCACCACGCCGCCTTAGCTCAGTCGGTTAGAGCGACGCACTCGTAATGCGTAGGTCTGGGGTTCGACTCCCCAAGGCGGCTCCACAGGTCAGGGGCCCGGTCCGGCATCTGACAAGTCCTCTGAACTCCCTGAACGCGGTGTGTGACCTCCCGGTCGCTCTGGCTTCGGAGCATCGCCTTCTCGAAGCGATCGTGTCCCCGTCGGCGGGCCACTTCGGCGCCCACGGGGTCGAGGTGACGGTGTCCGGGGTGCACCACAGGGAGTGGGTGGCCAGGCCGGGATCGGCCCCGGCGACGAGCATCGCGGTCAGCGCGCGGTGGACACGGCGCCGAGGTGCTCCCGCCACCCACCGGCCGCGGTGATCTCGACGGCGTCGGTGGCGCCGGGCAGGGTGCGGCAGACCATGCTCAGGGAGCCGGTCCCGTCCTCCAGCTCGATCACGGACAGCTCCAGCTCGGCCGGTTCGCGGGGTAGCAGGTCTCGGCGGAGCTGGGTGTAGGAGATCTCGTAGATCTCGCCGGGGACCGACCAGCCACCGTCGGGGACGGGCGCGATACCGGGGAACACGTCGTCGAAGGAGAAGAAGCGGTAGTCGGGGGCGGTGCGGACGGGGCCCAGGAAGTGGGCGCCGGCGAGGGCGTCGTGCAGCGGGCCACCACTCATGGCCTGGCCGTTGACGAACATGCGGACGCTGTCGGACATGGAGGTGCCTTTCGACGGTGCGGGGCGCTCAGGAGAGCGTGGTGTTGCCGTGGCCGCGCAGTGCGTGGACGCGCATCGCGGTCTGCGCCCTGTCGAGGTCACCACTGGCGAGGTCGTCGAGCAGGTCGCGGTGCTGGGCGACCGGTTCGTGGCCGCTCTGCTGCACGTAGTCGTCGGTCGGGTGGAGGAAGGCCTGTCGTTCGAGGAAGGCCGAGGTGACCGGGGAGAATGCGGCCCGGTTGATCGCGACGTGCAGGTCCAGGTGGGCGATGCCGTACTGCGGGCTGCCGATGCCGTACTCGCGGGCGGCGTGGCCGAGGGGGTCGAGCAGCGCGTGCAGGCTCTCCCAGTCGACGCTGCCGACCTTCTGCGTGAGCAGGCTCGCGGCGACCTGGTCGAAGGCGATGCGCAGCTCGTGCAGCTCGGCGCGGGCGGTGTCGTCGATCCGGACGACGACGAGCTGGCCCCGACGGACCCGTTCGACGAGGCCCTCGCTGGTGAGGCGCTGCAGTGCTTCCCGGATGGGGGTCCGACTCACGCCGAGCTCCTCGGCGATCTGCTCCTCGACGAGGCGGATGCCGGGCCCGTACTCGCCCGTGGTGATCTGCTGGCGCAGGTAGAGGTACACGCGCTCGCGGGCGCTCGGAGCGCTGCTGTTCCGGTGCGCGCCGGTCATGGTGTGGCCCCGGCGAGGAGTGCGGCCCGGCACGAGTTGGTGGCGCGCTGCATGAAGGTCCCCGACATCACGCTCATCCCGGCCCGGAGGGCGTCGGTCTGCAGTGTCGAGACCCGGTTGTTGAGGTCGAAGAAGGCGTTGCCGGGGGCGAGGAGCTCGGCGAACGGGAACGCGAAGGGGTCCTTCTCGGAGGCGTCGGTCTCGCCCCAGGTGGTGGTGTTGACGACCAGGGTCGGCGCGTCGTCCGCGAACGCCGTCCGGAGCCGGGCCGGGGCGAGGACCTCGGCGTCGAACTGTGTGGCCCACCCGGTGAGGGCCTCGGGGCGGCGGGCGGTACCGACGAGTCGGGTCCCGGGCCACGCCCGCCGCACCCCCAGCGCGACCGAGTGCGTGGACCCGCCGGAGCCGAGCACCAGGACCGTCCGGGGGACGGCCCCGCCGGTCACGGTCTCCATCGCGGCCTGGGCGGCCCAGCTGTTGGTGTTGACCCCCAGTGCCTCGCCCGCGCCGCCGCGTACGACGGTGTCCACGACGCCGGTGGCCTCGGCCGACGGGCTCAGTGCAGCTACCGCCGTGGCCACGTCGCGCTTCCACGGGCTGAGTACGAGGGCGAGATCCCAGCCCGGGGCAGTGAGCAGGGACTGTGGGCCGTCGACGGGGGTGGTGGCGGAGACGACGAGTCCGCGGGCCGCGAGGGCGTCGAGGAGCAGCCGGCCCTGCAGGGCGTGCGGTGCGGTGGTGCCGATACCGGCGATCGTGACGGGGCCCGGCGGCCGGTGGGGCGTGGGGCTCTCGTCGAGACAGTGCGCGACGGTGGCCCGCAGGGTCGCGGCACCGTCGTGGCCCAGCAGCGTGATCGGCGGGGACGTCACACCAGCTCCCGGGTCGGCACGGTGAGCATTGTGCCCAGGGCGGGGACCGGGGCGTCCACCGGCCGCAGGCCGGACCCCCGGCGGGGCACGACCTGGCGTCCGCTCGGCGGGCCGACGACCTCTCCCCGGTCGTGGACGAGTCCGCCACGCAGGTAGGTGGCGACGACGGAGCCGGTGAGGACCCACCCGTCGTAGGGGGTCACGGGATGCCGGGAGTGCAGGCTCGCCCCGTCGAGGGGCTTCTCCTCGGTCGGGTCGACGAGGACGAGGTCGGCGTCGAAGCCGGGGGCGATCTGCCCCTTGTACGGGATCGACCAGCGCTGGGCCGGGGTGTACGCGCACAGACGCACGATGTCCTCGACGTCGAGGGCTCCCCGCGTGGTGGCGGTGAGCAGCAGCGGGAGCATGGTCTCGACACCGATGAAGCCCCCGTAGGCCTTCCACACGTCGGTCTCGGCCTGCTCGGCTGCGGTGTGCGGGGCGTGGTCGGTGGCGATGATGTCGATGTCGCCGCGGGTGATGCCGGCCCAGAGCGCCTCGACGTCGGCGGCGGGCCGGATCGGGGGGTTGAGCTTCACCAGGTTGCCGTGGGTGTCGTAGGCGCCGTCGTCGAGCACCAGGTGTGAGACGAGGCTCTCGACGGTGACGCGGTGGCCCTCGGCGCGCAGGTCGACGATCCGTTGCAGGCCGGCGCGGGTCGAGAGGTGGTGGATGTGCAGCTTGGTGCGGGCCTCGGTGGCCATGGTGACGATGCGGGTGATCGCCTCGACCTCGATGAACGCGGGCCGGGACTCCAGGTGGGCGCGGGGGTCGGTACGGCCGGACTCGCGGAGCCGCTCGCCGAACAGCCGTAGGAGGTGGTCGTTCTCGGCGTGCACACCGACGACCAGGTCGGCGGCGGCGGCGGCCTCGAGCCCGCGGAAGATGGCGGCGTCGTCCGGGCAGCGGTTGTCGCCGGTCGTCTGTCCCATGAACAGCTTGAGCCCCATGGCACCGAGCTCGGCCATACCGGCGATCTCACCCGCGTTGTCGTGGTCGATCATGCCGTACAGCCCGAAGTCGACGTAGGCCTTGCCGCGCACCAGGTCGAGCTTGTCGCGGTAGCGCTGGGCGGTCGCGACGGGCGGGAAGGTGTTGGGCATGTCGACCACGGTGGTGACGCCCCCGGCGGCGGCGGCACTGGTGCCGCTGGCGAAGTCCTCCTTCTCCGTCATACCCGGCTCGCGCAGGTGCACGTGCATGTCGATCAGGCCGGGCAGCACGAGCAGGCCGCGGGCGTCGACGACGGTGGCGCCGGTGGTGTCGAGGTCGGTGCCGACGGCGACGATGCGGCCGTCGCGCACGGCGACGTCGTGGCGGTGGCGGCCGTCGTGGTGGACGACGGTCCCACCGGTGACGACCAGGTCGTGGGGCACAGACATGTGCTGATCTCCTTCTCGGGTGGGTCAGGCGAGGGCGAGAGCGGGGTCCTCCTGGTGGACCTCGCGGATCGGACCGAGGTCGAACAGGGTGTCGGGGCTCAGATCGAGCCCGCCCGCGGCGATGGCCCGCACGTTCGCCTCGACGGTGGCGTCGGAGATGTCGATGACGCGCTGGCCGGGCTCGCCGGTGCGGATGAGCTCGTTGCCGGCGATGCAGGCATCGAGGGTGGTCCTCGGGTCCAGGCCGAGGGTCCGGCCGTAGTCGTTCACGGTCAGGTCGGTGGCGTGCTGAGGGTCGGCGAGGACGTCCTTCCAGCCGCGGACCTCGGCGCGCAGGAAGGCCTTGACCTTCTCCCGGTCGTTGTCGAGTACGTCCTGGGTGGTGATGTAGGTCTGGCCGACGAGCGGGAACCCCACGTCGGCGAGCAGCATCGCGTGGATGTCGAAACCCTTGCCCCGCAGGTCGACGACCTGGTTGTTGACGAACCCGACGTAGCCGTCGATCTCCCCGGTCGTCATCCCGATGGGATCGCCCTGCACGGGGACGGTGGTGATGCGTGAGGCGTCGAGACCGAGCGCGGCGACGAAGTTGCGCCAGACCGGTTCGCTCGACGAGGAGCAGCCGATGGTCCTTCCGTAGAGGTCCTGCGGGGTCTCGATCGGGCTGGCTCCCATCGACATGATGCAGTTCGCGTTCCGGGCGTAGACCGCGCCGATGATCTTCAGCGGGGCACCCTTGGCAACCGCGGACCCGACGATGGGGACCTGGGACACCCCGGTGAAGGTGCGGCTCAGCACGTCCGACTCGATGGGCGGCGCGGTCGGGCCACCGGACACCAGATCGGCGCCGGAGAAGCCTTCCTGCACGTAGTAGCCGTTGCGGTCGGCGAGATAGCTGCCGGCGAACTGGGTGTTCTTGACCCAGGCGAGGCGCTGCGAGGCGATTCCGAAGCGGGAGCCGTCGCCGTCGCCACCGGAGACGCAGGCGGTGAGGACGGCGGGAGCGGCGAGGGCCAGTCCTCCGACGGTGAGACCGTGACGGAGGAATGCACGGCGGCCGAGCTGGGAGGACATGAGGGATCCATTCCTGATGGGGTGGGAGGGGTTCACCGGGTGACCCCCATCTGTGCGGTCACGAACGTCTCGAGCAGACCGACGAGCTGGTAGATCAGGACGCAGACCACGGTGAGGACGACGACCGACGCCCAGAGCCGGGCGAACTCGAACTCGTTCGCGTCGCGGAGCATCTGTCCGCCGAGGCCTTCGCCGCTGGCGAGCCACTCGGCCAGGAGCGCACCCACCACCGAGCTGGTCACGGCCACACGGGCGGCGGCGAACCAGGTCGGCACGGCGTGGGGCAGGGCGACCCGGGCGAACGCGGACCAGCTGGATCCCCCGAAGGCCGCGCACATGTCGAGGTCGGTCCGGGGTGCGGAGCGGATGCCCTGCAGCATCGTGAGCATCGCCGGCACGAACACGATGGCGGCGCCGATGACCGCGACCCCGAACGGTCCGCGTCCGAAGATCAGGACGAGGATCGGTGCGACGGTGACCATCGGGATGGCATGCAGCGCCGAGATCGTGGGCGTGAGCATCTTCTCGGCCGTGCGGAAGAAGTGGAACAGCACGGTCACGGCGGCGGCGAGGACCAGACCGAGTCCGAACCCGAGGGCGGCGTCGCCGAGGGTGACGACGAGCGCTGCGCCGATGCCGGCCCGGCTCGCCGCGGCCGTGGGGTCGGTGAACAGGTAGCGCCAGACGTCGAGCGGGGTCTTGGCCACGAACGGGCTCACGTCGACGAGGCTGACGAAGGCCGTCCAGACCACCAGGATCGCGACGGTCGCTCCGACCAGCGTCGACGTCGTCCGGGCGAGACCGGCGACCAGGGCGCGCCGTGTGCGGGTGTCGGGGGTGCCGGTGCCGACCCGGGCCCAGGAGCGCGCGGGGGCGCTGGTCGCGGTCATGCGGAGGCTCCCGCGGTGCTGGGGGCCCACGGCGTCGTCGCCCGTTCGATCCAGCCGACGACGGCGAAGGCGAGACCGGCGATCACGCCGGTGACGAGGGTGATGCCGCTGGTGCGAACGACGTCGCTGGACTGCTGCGCCACGACCAGGGCTGCTCCGAGACCGCGTTCCTGTCCCATGAACTCGCCGATGACGGTGCCGAGGAGCGCGGCCGGGACCGCGATCTTCAGCGCGGTCAGGACGCCGGGCAGCGCGGAGCGGAGCTGGACCTTGCGGAGGACGAGGTACCGGCCCCCGCCGTAGGCGCGGACCAGGTCGAGAGCAGCCGGATCGGTCCGGCGCAGGCCGTTGATCGTGCCGACCAGCGTCGTGAAGAACACCGACACGGCGGCCATCACGGCTGAGGTGACCGGTCCGTTGAAGCACGCGGCGAGGATCGGGGCGATGGCCACGAGGGGGATGCAGGCCGACGCGATGCCGATCTGCAGCACGAACCGTTCGACGGCCGGGACGGTCATCACCACCGCGGCGCAGCAGATCGCTGCCAGGTTGCCCCAGAGGTAGCCGACGACAGCGGAGGCGAGCGTCACCGGGACGTGCAGGGCGTAGAACGCGACCCCGTCGTCGACGATACCCGCGACGATCTCCAGTGGCGGGGCGATCGCCGGGCCGAGGAGCCCGGTCATGCCGACGAGCTGCCACACCAGCAACACGGCCACGGTCCCGGCGGTGCCCAGGGCACGGCTTCTCATCGCTCGGTCTCCCTCGTCGCCGCGCCGATCAGGTCCTGACCGGGGGTGTCGAGTCCGAACAGCAGCGACGACAGCCGGTCGACGTAGGAGTGGAACTCGGGCGTGCGCAGCAGCTCCGGGGTCCGTGGCCGCGGCAGGTCGATCGGCACCACCTGCTGGACCCGTCCCGGGCGGGCGCTCATCACCACGACGGTGTCGGACAGGAACACCGCCTCGGAGATGCCGTGCGTGACCATCAGCGTGGTCGCCGGCCGCTCGGTCCAGATGCGCAGGAGCTCGACGTTGAGGTTCTGCCGCGTCATGTCGTCCAAGGCGCCGAAGGGCTCGTCGAGCAACAGCACCCGCGGCTCGACCACGAGCGCGCGGGCGATCGCGACGCGCTGCCGCATCCCGCCCGACAGCTGCGCGGGCCTGGCGTCCTCGAACCCCGTCAACCCGACGAGCTCGATCAGGTCATCGACGAGGGCATCGTCGGTCGGACGCCGCGTCAGCTCGAACGGGAGGCCGATGTTGGTGCGCACCGTCCGCCACGGCAACAGAGCCGGCTCCTGGAAGGCGATCCCGAGATGGTGGTGACGGCGCATGTCCGCGGGGGTCTCACCGTGGACGAGGGCGACCCCGGTGGACTGGTGTTCGAGACCCGCGAGGATCCGGAGGATCGTGCTCTTCCCGCAGCCCGAGGGGCCGAGCAGGGTGACGAACTCGCCCGCACGGGACTGCAGGTCGACGCCGTCGAGGGCGGTCACCTCCCCGCGGCCGACGCGGAACGATTTGCCGAGGCCCGCGATGTGGATGCCAGGAGCAGTCGGTTCGACCATGTGCGTTCTCCTCCTTCACGCTCTGCGCTGTTTGCATCCGAGTTTGGATCCAAGCTCGGATGCGAAGATAGGCGCGCGGCGTTGCGGAGGCGTAAATCGATGCGTCTGTCCGGTTACGTCACTCGGGCCTCGTGCCACGCGGGCCCGATCCGGCTCGCGGAGAGGGCGCGACGAGGAACCGGCCGGCTCACCGGTCGTCACGAGGACGAGGAGACGACTCCCGTCGCGGCCACGACGCCGGTCATCGCCAGCGCCACCAGAGCGACCTGCAGGAGGGCGAAGCGCTGGAACTCGCCGAGGTCCTTGCCGAGCAGGCCGAGGAGGACCCGGAGCGCTGCCGACGCCGGTCCGACGGAGGTTCCGGCGGTTGCGACGGGTCGCGGAGGTGCTGGCGGGGAGGCTTGCGCTCGGTGGGGTGCTTCCCGGCTTCGGTCAGGCCCGCTACGAGGGGGCCGACCCGCGCGCGCACCGCACGCGAGTCGTCAGGGGAGCCGTGCCGGCAGGCCCAGCAGCCGTGCGGCATCGCCGCGGGTGATCTGTTCGCGTTCCCGACGGGCGGTGAGCCTGCCGCGGGTGACCTCCTCCCCACGGTCCCCGACATCGCCGCCTGGCGTCGGCCCGGCGCCCTGGACGCGGTCAGGAGGTCGGCACGGGGTCGTCGTCGCGCCGGACGAGGACCTCGAACGGGACGCCGCGCTCGTAGTCGGCGACCATCTCCTCCGGGTCGAACAGGGTGCCGATCGGGTTCGCCGAGAACACCGGCCCCTTCATCCACTCCGTCGCCTCGTCGGCGGTCGCGAAGCTGTCGACCTGCAGCTCCACGTGGTTGCCGTCCGGATCCCGGTAGTACAGCGACACGGTCGGACCGTGGCGGATGGCGCGCACGGGGAGGATCTCCGCGTCCCGCAGCCGGCGGTAGGTGGCCAGGAGCGCGCCGAGATCGGGATGGGTGAAGGCGGAGTGGTAGAAGCCGACCTGTGGTTCGTCGCTCGGAACGGGGTACGGCCCGGTGGCGATGAGGGCCACCCGGTGGTGCTCCTCGTCGTAGGTCAGGAACGCGAGCTTGCCGTTGTCGAAGACCGGGTGCGCGCCCAGCACCGTGCAGTACCACTCCCGCATCCGCGGCAGGTCGTTGGTGCGGAACACCACGTGGGCGAGCCCCACCGGGGGCCGGGCGACGGTCGGGTCCGGCAGCGTGCGCGCCGCCCCTGTGTGCTGGTCGGTCGAGGTCATGCGGTTGCCTCCATGAGGTCGGGCTGGCGGAGCAGCAGGTGGTCGAGCACGTCGCTCAGGTCGATCGCGGGATCGAACGCGGGTGCGCGCCAGGCGATGTGCCCGTCCGGGCGGACGAGCACGGCCCCGTCGGCGCCGATGCCGTAGACGGTGCGGAAGTCGTCCTCGACGCCGGCGTGCCGCGCCTCGGCTCCCACCGCGACGACGTCGACCTCGTCCGGTGCCGTCCACCGCTGTTTCCCGGCCGCAGTGGTGAGCAGCACGAAACCGGCGCCGAACAGGTCCTGCAGGGAGCGGGTGTGCTCGGGGTCGAGCCACAGGTGGGGGGCACGCGCGCCGGGCCGCCCGACCGGGAGGTAGCGGCCGACGGGGCTGGGGACGGGTTCGGTCCCGTCCGGCCGGATCCCGGGTGACTCGTAGGAGATGCCGAACACCTGGCCGTAGTACTCGAAGTGCTCGCGCTGCTCGGCGATCGCCGCCCGGACCGGCCCGAGCTCGGCGTCGTCGAGCGTCTCGACACGGGCCACGAAGTCGAGGTCGTTCTCCAGCATCCCGCCGAGCCCGGCGCGCGCCATCCGCTCGGCGTTGGCGAGGCTCTGGTCGACGTTGAACCGGGCGACCGGACGGCGTTCCTCCTCGTAGGTGTCCAGGAGGTGCCGGCCGGCCCGCCCCCGCAACACCGCGGCGATCTTCCACGCGAGGTTGTGCACGTCGCCGACACCGGTGTTCATCCCCTGCCCGCCGGTGGGCGGCAGCGGGTGCGCGGCGTCGCCCGCGAGAAAGACGTTCCCGACGCGCATCCGGGTGGCGACACGCGCCTGCATCTGCCAGGGCCGGGCGCTGCGGACGTCGACGTCGAGATCGGGGTCGCCGACGAGGGCGCGGACGATCTCCACGCAGCGCTCGGGGGTGAACGAGGCGGGTTCGGTCGTGGCCGGGTCGTAGGCGAAGTTGTAGGTCCACCGGTGGCGGCCGTCGAGGGTGATGAGCACGCCGGTGGTCTCGGGGTTGTAGACCCACCACAGCAGGTAGGGGCGGTCGGCGACGTAGCGCGACAGGTCGGCGTGGAAGTAGATGCCCATCTGCGCGCCCAGGCGCTCCGGGCCCTCCAGCCGCACGCCGAGCTGGTCGCGCAGTGGGCTGGCCGCTCCGTCGGCCGCGATCACGAACCGGGCCCTGACCTCCGACTCGGATCCTCCGTCCGCGGACAGGCGGACGGTGACGGCGTCGTCGGCGGCCTCGGCGTCGTCGATGTCATCGACACCGAGCACCGTGGTGCCGAACCGGACGTCCACGGCCGGGAGGGCCGAGGCGGCCCGGAGCAGGATCGGCTCCAACACGTCCTGCGGGCAGGAGCTCTTGACGTGCGGCGCGTAACCGGCCACCTCACGGTCGAACTCGGGGGAGTGGCCGTGGGTGACCAGCGCGCCGAACTCGGGGTGGGCGAGCCGGGTGACGAATGCGCTGCCGCGGTTGCGCTCCCGCGGCAGACCCGCCGCCAGCACCTCCTCGGCGACCCCCCAGCTGCGGAAGATCTCGAGGGAGCGCCCGTTCACCACGTGCCCTCGCGGGTGGTACGAGGTCGTCGCCCGCCGTTCGACGAGCAGCGTCCGCACCCCGAGGCGGCCGAGACCGATGGCCGCACTCAGGCCGGTCGGGCCGCCCCCGACCACCACGACGTCGTGGTGGTCGGGGGCGGGTGTCGGATCGTGGTCAGTGCGCATCGGCAGTTCCCTCCACTGCGGGTGTGGGTTCGGGGCGCGTCGACGCGGTCCCGCCGTTGCGGGCACTGCCCCTGATGAACAGCACGAAGGTGGCGACGAGGCTGACCGCGGCGGTGGCCAGCAGGTAGCCGGCGATCGGGGTCGAGGAGCCGCTCCTGGCGTAGAGCAGGGCGAAGACGATCGGCGCCACGCCACCGCCGAGGATGGAGCCGATCTGATAGGCCATCGAGGTCCCGCTGTAGCGCACCGGGGCCGGGAAGAGCTCCGCGATGAAGGCGGCCTGTGCGCCGGTGGCGAACGAGACGGCGATCACGCCGCCCAGGTAGGCGACGATCATCGCGGCCAGTGACCCGGTGTTGACCAGGGCGAAGAACGGCAGGGCCCACACGACGATGCCGATCAGCCCGCCGAGGAGGACCGGTCTGCGGCCGATGCGGTCCGCGAGCCGCGCGGTGACCAGCACCAGCGGGATCCACACCACACCGGCGGCGACGGTCAGTCAGAGCACGTACGTCGGGGGCAGCCCGAGGGCCTGCCTGGAGTACGCGAGCATGTACACGAACATCAGGTAGCCCAGGGTGGGCGCGGCGGTGGACGACAGACCGCCCAGGAGCATCTCCCGCCAGTTGTCAATGATCAGGTCCCGGACCGGCGAGCGGCTGATGGCGCCGGAGCGCTGCACGGCGGTGAAGTCGGGGCTCTCCGCGACACCGAGCCGCACCCACATGCCGAGGCCGATCAGCACGATGCTCGCCAGGAACGGGATCCGCCAGCCCCAGGAGCTGAACACGTCGGCGGGCAGGTACGTCGTCAGCAGGACGAAGGTCAGCGAGGCCAGGACGATGCCGACCGGGTTGCCCATCTGGGTGAACGAACCGAAGAAGGCGCGCCGGTGCGTCGGGGCGTGCTCGACCCCCAGCACCACCGCACCGCCCCACTCCCCGCCGACCGCGAAGCCCTGCACCAGGCGCAGCACGACCAGCAGGACGGGTGCCCAGACGCCGATCACCGCGTAGGTGGGCAGCAGCCCGGTGAGGAACGTGGCCGCACCCATGATGACCAGCGACGCGACCAGCGTGGACTTGCGGCCGACCCGGTCACCGAGGTGGCTGAGGACGACGCTGCCCAGCGGCCGGGCGATGAACCCGGCGCCGAAGGTCACGAAGGCGGCCAGGGTGCCCGCGACGGGCGAGAAGGTCGGGAAGAACTGCGGACCGAAGATCAGCGCCGCCGTCAGGCCGTAGATGTTGAAGTCGTAGATCTCGATCGCGGTGCCGACGAAGCTCGCCGTGGCGACCCGACGGGTGTGGCGCGTGCCCGACCTCACGGGGACGGGTGGGGATTCGCTCTGCGGGAACACTGGACTCCTCTGTCGTGAGTGTTCGTGCGTGAGACCTGCCGTGCTCGGCGTGATCACGGTGGGGTCGGGAAACCGGCGGGCGGAGGGACGCGCCGGGCCGTGCCGCTGCGATGGGGACGAATGATGAATGGCGATCAAGAGCAGTGTCAAGGATGTCGCTGTGGTGCGGTTGGCTGCGGGATCGGCGGCATCTCGGCGAAGAGGATGAGGATCGATCAAGAGGTACCTCCGACCGTCTCGCCGCGGATGGCTAAGCTGGAGCCGCCTCTGCGCCGCGCGGAGCACCCGAAGGAGGCGATCGGCCGTGCCCCGGAACAGGCAGCACATCCCGCGCGAGGAGCGGAAGGCCGAGGTGCTGGCGGTCGCCACCGAGCTGTTCCTCAGCAACGGGTACGCCGGCACCACGATGGCCGACATCAGCCGCGCCGCCGGCGTCGCGCCGGCGGCGGTCTACTGGTACTTCCCCTCCAAGGACGACGTCTTCGCCGCGGTCATGGACCGCATGCTCAGCCGGGAGATCCGCATCCTCGACGAGGACCACGCGGACGACGACCCGATGTCGCACCTGGTCCGGGGTCTCAACGACATGCGCGTGTTCCGGCCGCTGCACCAGGCCATGCACGGCAGGCTCCTGCAGTCCGAAGCCGTGCGCGAGGCCCACGACCGCTTCCTCGACTGGATCCGTGACCTCGTCCGGAAGATGGTCGACGACCTCGACGACCCGTCGGTGGATCGTGAGCTCGTCGCCGACACCGCCGTCACCCTCTTCGAGGGCTTCAACGTGGAGGGCGCGCCGCCGCGCCCGGGTGCTCAGCTCATGCGGTTCCTCCTCGAGTCGGTCCTGGGTTCCGCCCGCGCCCGCGACCTGCCGGCGCCGGTCCCGTCGGACTGAGCCCGCCCGACCGCGGCGGCCGCGCGACTCGGGCGCAGTGGTCGATCAGACGCAGTGGTCGATCAGGCGCAGCGGTCGATCAGGCGCAGCGGTCGATCAGGCGCAGCGGTCGATCAGGCGCAGCGGTCGATCAGGCGCAGCGGTTGACCAGGGTGCCGATCCCCTCGATCGCGATCCGCACCTCCGAGCCGGACCGCAGGTAGCGCCCCTGTGGATGCCCGACGCCCGCCGGGGTCCCGGTCATCACGACGTCGCCGGGCTCCAGCGTCGTCTGCCGTGACAGGTAGGAGATCAGGGGTCCGACCGGGTGGATCAGATCGGAGGTGCGCGCGTCCTGGCGCAGCTCGCCGTCGACCCAGGTCTGCAGGTGCAGGTCTCCGGGATCGTCGAACTCGTCCAGGGTGGCCAGGCACGGCCCCATGGGGGTGAAGGTGTCGAAGCTCTTGGCCGCGCTCACGTCCGCGCCGCGTCCCGGGACGAGGCCCTTCTGCACGTCCCGGGCGCTCACGTCGTTGCAGATGGTGTAGCCCGCGACGTGGCTCATCGCGTCGCCGACCTCGACGTCCGTGGCGCGCCGCCCGACGACGACGGCCAGTTCGCCCTCGTAGTCCACGTGCTCGGGCGCCACCCGCGGGAACCGGATCGCCTGCCCCGAGGCGATGACCGACGAGGGCGCCTTCAGGAAGATGTGCGGCTCGTCCGGGTGCTCGGTGCGCCCGACCTCGCTGCGGTGCGCGGCGTAGGCGAAGCCGACGGCCCAGATCTTCGAGGGCCTGGGGATCGTCGGGAGCAGCTCGACCTGCGCGAGGGGGATCCGCTCGCGCACGGTGGCCGCGGCGATGTCCGCGACGTCGTACCCCGCGCGCAGGGCCTCGCCCAGGTCGGGGGCGTCGACGTCGAGCAGGGCGACGGTCTCGCCGTCGTGGCTGCCGATGCCCTTCGTGGTGCTGACGAGCCTGCTCATCGCACTCCCTCGCTGACGCTCGGTCGGCGCTGCGCGAGGCGCTGTGTCGATGATTCGCTCGCGGGCTCGCTCATCGGGCCACCGCCTGGTTGTCGAGGTCGAGGATGTCCGGATCGCCCGCGTGGAAGTGCTCGGCGAACCGGTCGGGATCGAGCTCCAGTCCGGACGGGTTCGCGGCGAACTCCGGGCTCGCCATGAACTCCCGTTCCTGTTCCGGGGTGTCGAAGTTCGAGCAGGAGAACTCGACGACGTTGCCGTCCGGATCGCGGAAGTAGAAGCTCGTGGCCTGACCGTGGTTGGCCGCGCGGTGCGGATGGGTTCCGGCGGCCCGCAGGTGCTCGAACTGGGCGATCAGGTCGGCGAGGGACGCGACGCCGAACTGGAAGTGGTGCAGGCCCGGCCCGGCGGGATCGACGCCCGCGAGGGAGTCGATCCCGAACAGGGCGAGGACCTGACCGTCCCGGACGGGGAAGAAGGCGAGGCGGACGTCCACCGCGCGCTCGGGCATGCCCGCGGGGCGGGGCGGGGCGTCCGGGGCGGGGGTGCGTTCGAAGAACGGGCCGGCGCCCAGGACGTGCGAGTACCAGGCGTGCATCTGCTCGAAGCGCCCGGTCTTCAGCACCAGCTCCGCCATCTGCAGCGGGACGGCCCGCGTCGAGGTCTGCCCCGGTGCGGGCCGGTCGGTCGCGGCGGTCATGCCGCACCTCCGGTGGGTCCGTGCAACGGACGCGAGGTCCGTCGCGCGATGCGCCATCCCTCGGCCGTGCGGCGCAGGGTGTGGGTGGTGTCGAGGATCTTCTCGAGGTCGTAGGTGCCGTCGGCACCGCGCAGGTGGAGCAGCACCAGGCAGCCGAGCGTGATCTCGTCGGCGCTGCGCTCGACGAGGTGCTCGTTGCTGATCAGGTGGGCCGTCTGCCGGTCCGGCATGGCTTCCCGGCGGGTCAGGAACTCGAGGATCGCGTCGCGCCCGTGGAGCCGTTCGCCGCGGATCTCGAACTCCGCGTCGTCGGTGAAGGCGTCGATCCCCGTGGTGGCCCGTCCCCGGTCGATCGCGAGGTGGTAGCCGATCACGTGCTGCCGGCACTGGCTGACGTCGTCGTCGAGCATGAGACCCATGGGCAGCTCCTCTCTTGAGTATGACTCAAGAGTAGTGCTTCCATGGCGGGTGTCAACGCACGGCGGCGGCGCTCCCGCCGCTCCCGGTGGCGGCAGTGCCCAGCTCGATCGACGACGACGTGTGAGGTGCCGGAGTGACACGACCTGCAGCGGACAGCGCGCACCGGACGACCGGGCCGGGGCGCGTGATCGTGGTGGGCGGCGGCCCGGTGGGCCTCTGCACGGCCATCGAGCTCGGCTGGCGGAACGTGCCGGTGCTGCTCGTCGACGAGACGGACGGGTCGGTGGTCTTCCCGGCCGGGGAGGCGATCTTCTCCCGCTCCATGGAGCACCTGCGGCGATGGGGCCATGCGGCCGAGGCGCGTCGCGAGTGCCTGCCGGGCCCGGACCACCCGCACCGCATCCTGTTCATGACCCAGGTGGTCGGGCACGTGCTCACCGAGTTCGACTACGGGGTCACCAACTCCAGCCCCGGCGAGTACGCCGACGTGACCCCCGAGGGCCCCGCATTCATCTCGAAGTTCTCCCTCCTGCCGCTGCTGCAGCGGATCGCGGCCGGACTGCCGGCCGTCGAGATCGCCCACGGGAACCGGCTGGAGGACTTCACCCAGGACGCCGACGGGGTGACCGCCCGCGTCCGGGACGTCGTCACCGGCGTCGAACGGACCGAGGCGGCGGCCTACCTCGTCAGCTGCGAGGGCGGCCGCAGCGGGATCCGGCGCGCGCTCGGGATCGAGCTCGCCGGCGACTTCGCCCAGGGCCACAACTTCGCCGTGCACTTCCGGGCCCCGCGACTGCGGGAGCTGCTGATCGAGCGCGCCGGCGGGCGGGCGGCACAGATCCAGACCCTCGCCTCGGAGAAGCGGCCCTACATCACGGTCGTCGACGGCGTCGACGAGTGGCGTCTGTCGGTCTACCTCGACCACGAGCCGGCCGACGGGGACGCCGTCCGCTGGGTGCACGAGGCCGTCGGAGAGCCGATCGAGACCGAGATCCTGCGGGCCCAGCCGTGGAGCGGGCACCGGGTCGTGGCCGACCGCTACCGGGACGGCCGGGTGTTCCTGGCGGGCGACGCCGCGCACCTGCTGTGGCCCAAGGGCGGCTTCGGCGCCAACACCGGGATCGGTGACGCCGTGGACCTCGGCTGGAAGCTCGCGGCCGTGCTGCACGGCTGGGGCGGCTCCGACCTGCTGGACAGCTACGAGATCGAGCGACGCCCGGTGGCGGTGCGCAACGTCTCCGAGGCGTCGAGCAACTGGACCTCGGACGCCCGGCTGACCCCCGACCCGCTCCTCGATCGCCCGGACGACGTCGGCGCGCAGGCGCGCAGAGTGACCGGCGATCTCATCCAACGGCTGCGTGGACGTGAGTTCCGCAGCATCGGGGTGCAGCTCAGCCACCGCTACGCCGGCTCGCCGATCTGCCTGCCGGACGGCACCCCCGAGCCGCCGGACGAGCCGGACGCCTATGTTCCCTCGACCTGGCCCGGGTGCCGCGCGCCGCACGCCTGGCTCCCCGACGGCAGCTCCACCCTCGATCACTTCGGCCACGGCTTCGTGCTGGTCGCCACGGCCACCGCCGACCCGGCTCCGATGGTCCGTGCCGCGAGCGCCCTCGGGGTGCCGCTGAGGGTGCTGCGCATCGACCGTCCTGCCGTCGTCCGGCTCTATGCGGCGCCGATGGTGCTCGTCCGACCTGACGGCCACGTGGCGTGGCGCGGAGCGAGTGCGCCCGACGACCCGGTCGCGCTGCTGGACCGCGTCCGTGGCGCCGGCCCGCTCGACGACCGAGGAGCTCGAGGAGTCCGCGCAGCTGCGCAGGGAGAACGCTGAGCGGGCACCTACGAGCTCATGGACGGAGGAGCTGCTCCGACACCGTCCACAGCCGGTCGGCGCGGTCGGGGTCGAGCGCCCAGGCCTTCACGCCGTGGGGGTGGTCGGCGAGGTCGGCGTCGTTCGGGACCTCGTAGGCCTCCTGGCAGTCGTCGAGGTAGTGGCCTCCGGACGTCGCGAACTGCGGGTCGACCGCGGCCACCATGCTCGTCGCCGCTCCCTGCTCGACGGTCTTGTAGGTGAACACTCCTGCTGCTTCCGCGGCGGCCAGGGAGTCCTTCTGACGACGGGTGAAGTTCCGCTGCAACCCGGTGGCGACCCCGCCGGGGTTGACGGTGTTCGCGACGACGCCGTCCCGGGCCCATCGTCGGGTCGCCCCCACCGCGAAGAGGGAGTTCGCGGTCTTCGACTGTGCGTAGGCGATCTGGGGGTCGTAGGCGCGGCGGTCGAAGTGGAGGTCGTCGAAGTGGAGGTCGTCGAAGTCCACGTCCGCTCGCATGTGCGCGGTCGAGCTCACCACGACGATCCGCGCTCCGCCCTGATCCGCGGCGCCGGCGACGAGCCCGCGGCGCAGGCCCGTCGCCAGGGCGACGTGGCCCAGGTGGTTGGTCGCGAACTGCAGCTCCCAGCCCTCGGGGGTGCGCTCGAGACCCCCGGTGACCACCCCGGCGTTGGCGAGCAGGAGGTGGAGCGGGCCGCGCCACGCCGCGACGAACCCCTCGACCGACGAACGGTCGGCGAGGTCGAGCGGTGCCACCGCGGGCGCCGGCCTCCCGGTCGACCTGGCGATGTCGGCGGCCACGGCCGCACCGGCGACGGTGTTGCGGACGGCCAGGGTCACCTCGGCCCCCGCGGCGGCCAGGGCGCGGGCGGACTCGGCCCCGAGCCCGGACGACGCCCCGGTCACGACGGCGCGCACGCCGGTCAGGTCGTGCCCCGACAGGACGTCGTCGGCGGTGCTGGTGGCGGAGAAGGGTGTGGAGCGGAGGCCGCGACGCATGCCCACACTGTACAAGATGAACACTTTCTGCCTAGTGCGATCAGCGGCAGCTAGACTCGGCCCGTGACAGCGTCGGAGGCGGTCGGCCGTCGTGAGCGCGTGCTGGAGTCGGCGCTGCTGAGCTTCGCCCGTTTCGGCTACCGGAAGACGTCCATGGACGAGGTCGCGCGCGCGGCGGAGATCTCCCGGCCCGGTCTCTACTTCCTGTTCTCCTCGAAGCAGGAGCTGTTCCGCGCCGCGGCGACCCACGCTCTGGACCGCGACCTCGCAGCCGCGGAACGTTCGCTCGCGTCGACCGCCGAACCGCTGCGCCACCGGATCGTGGACGCGTTCGACCACTGGGCGGGCCGCTACGTCGGCCCCGCGCGCGACGTCGAGGACGTCGTCGCCACCAACCCGGACCTGCTCGGTGAGATCGTCGAGACCGCGCCCGCCAGGTTCCGGCAGCTGATCGTCGACGCACTCGCCCGGACGGTCGACCGCCGTAGGGCCGTCGACATCGCCGACACCCTGATCAGCACATCGGTGGGCGTGAAGCACCAGGTGGAGACCCGTGACGCCTATCGCCGGCGCATCGCCGTCGCGGTCCACCTCCTGGTGCCCGAACAGCCCGACTAGCCCGAACAGCGTCCGGTGGCCGAGCGCGACGGGCGTCCGACGGAGAGCGGCCTCGATGCCCCTCCCCGAGGCCCGCCGACCGTTCCCGTCCGCCGCGCCACGGGCCGTCGGCGCCGCCGCGTCGTCAGAGACCCAGGAGTCGGGCGGCGTTGCCGTGGGTGATCTGCTCGCGTTCCCCGTGGGAGAGATCGAGTCCGCTCAGGAACTCCTGGGTGCCGTCGAGGTGCAGGAACGGGTAGTCGGTCGACCAGATGATGCGGTCTATGCCGACGACCTCGCGGACGTAGTCGAACTGGGGCCGGTGGTACATGCCGCTGGGGGTGACCCAGACGTGGGACCGGTAGGTGTCGCTGATGGTCCTGGACAGTCCGGTGTCGCCGGGGGAGAGGACGTCGTCGAGGCGCGGGAGGAAGAACGGCACCATCTCGCCCCAGTGTCCGCTGATGATCTGCAGGCCGGGGAGCTCGTCGAAGATCCCGGCGAGGACGAGACGCGGGGCGTGGATTCCCGCCTCGTGGTGCCAGCCCCATCCGCCGAGCGACAGTTCCGCGGTGACCTTGTCGTTGAAGCCGGAGTAGTAGGCCTGCTGCACCTCGAGCAGCGGAGGAAAGGGGTGCAGGTAGAGCGGCACGCCGAGGTCGGCGAGGCGGCGCAGGAGCGGCCGGTGGACGGGGTCGTCGAGGAACCCGGCACCGGGTCGTCCGACGATCAGTACGCCGCGCAGGCCCAGCTCCCCGACGGCACGGTCGAGTTCGGCGACCGCCTCGGCCGGACGTTGCCAGGGCAGCGTCGCGAATCCGGCGAGACGGTCGGGGTGCTCGGAGACCGCGGTGGCGAGACGGTCGTTGGCCGCGCGGGCCAGCTCTACCGCGGCGTCCCCGGGAGCGAGCTGGGTGGGGCTCGTCCAGGACACGACGGCCATGTCGATGCCGTGCCGGTCCATGTCGTCGATGCGGCCGGCCCCGAGGTCGGCGCCGAGCCGTCGGGCGGTGTCCATGTCGACGGCGGGATGCCGTCCGTCGACGCGGGGCACGGGCGCGTCGCTCCTGCTCTGCCCGGACATATACGGAGCCTGCTGCCCGAGCGTGGGGCCGGCCGCGGTGTCGGTCGGGCCGTGCAGGGCGTGTTCCTCGATGCAGATGAGGGTCATGCCGTCTCCTGTCGGGCGTCCCGGGCGGGCCCGAGGGCGGCGATGACCGGCCTGAGGTTCTCGGTGCACCAGTCGCGGTAGGTGGTCGGAGTGGTCGTGGCGGGAGTGCGGGTGACGCCTTCGTCGAGGCCCTCGTTCTTCGCGGTGGCCATGTCGGCCATGGCACGTGCCATGCCGGGGGATGCGCCGTGGTCGAGCATCGCGCGGCCGGCGAGTTCCGGGTCCGTCTGCGTGTAGCGCACCGGTCGACCGAGGAGGTCGGCGAGTACGTCGGAGAGCACGGCTGCCATGTCGTTGCCGGAGAGGTCCTCGGGGCCCAGCAACGGTGTCTCGGCGAACCCGCTCCAGGAGCGGTCGAGCAGGAGGTGGGCGGCGGCGTCGGCGATGTCGCGGGTCGCGACGAGGGGCAGCCGGTGGTCGGGAGCCGTGGTCGACGTCAGTGTCGCGGTGTCGTGGAGGGCGCCGGCTGCACGCAGGGTGTTGTCCATGAAGGTGGGGTTGGCCAGCGCGCGGTAGTGGCTGGTGGCGGCGAAGAGGTCGTCCATGGCCAGCGATCCGGTGACGTGGCCGGCCCGGTGGGCGAGCGGGGTGCCACGACCGAGGGCGGAGACCCCGACGACGTGGCCGACGCCGTGTGTGGCGACGGCCTCCGCGCCGGGGCGGCTCGCGTCGCGGGAGGCGGTGACGGGATCGGGTGCGGTGAGGTCGGGAGGCATGAGCCAGAACAGGGCGTCGACGCCGCGCAGCGCGACTACGAGTCCGTGGTCGAGATCCCGACCGCGCGGCTGGCGGCGTATCTCGAACAGCGCACGGGTCTCGCGCCCGAGGCGGCCGACGCCACTGCCCGGGCTCTCGTGGCACGGACCGTGTACCCGGAGGTGATGAGCTGCCTGCTCGGGGTTCGCCCGCCCCTCCCTCGTCGACCGGATCCGGTCACGCTCGCGGACGACGTCGACCTCGACCGGATCCGCTCCTGTGCGGTGTCCCTGGTCCCGGCGGGTCCCTGACGGCGGGCGCCCGTGCTCATCGGCCCGTGCGGGACGCCTCGGTCCGTGTGCGGTGGTCGTCGATGCGGGCCATGTTCTGCTGCGCCCACTCGCGCAGCGCGGAGAGCGGGATCTCGAGGGAGGCACCGAGCTCGGTGAGCCGGTAGTGCACGCGTGGCGGGACGGTGTCCTCGACGCGCCGGGCGACCAGGCCGTCGAGCACGAGGTTCTGCAGCGTCGTGGACAGCATCTTCTGGGAGATCCCCGGTGCGCGTCGTCGCAGCTCGGTGAACCGCAGCTCTCCGCCGTCGGCCAGCGATCCGACCACCATCGAGGTCCACTTCGTGCCGAGCCGGTCGAGCAGGCGACGGGTGGGGCAGTCCGGGGAGAACAGGTCCCCGCGACGGGGGTCGGTCACCCCGGGCTCACCAGGTGCCGTCGACGTGCCGTCTTCCGTCTCCATGGTCGGTGAGCTTAGGTGATCTGGTCACCAGAAGTTACCGACTGGGAGGTCGTCGTGCGGATGGTCGCCGTCAACGGGGTCGAGCTGGCCGTCGACGAGGTGGGGCAGGGGCCGCCGATGGTGCTCGTGCACGGCTTCCCGCACACCGGCCTGGTGTGGTCCGAGGTGCGCGACGCGCTGCGGGAGGACCACCGGGTCGTCGTGCCGGACCTGCGCGGGTTCGGGGCGAGCACCCGCACGGCCGAGGGGCTCGACGCGGGAACCCTGTCGCGCGACCTCGAGGAGCTGGTCGTGGCCCTCGGAGCCGCGCCGGCGGTCGTGGTGGCGATCGACGCCGGTGTCCCCGCCGCGTTCCTGCTCGCCCTGCGCCGCCCGGACCTCGTCGCGCGGCTCGTGCTGGTCGAGTCGACCCTGGGGACACTCCCCGGCGCCGAGGAGTTCTTCGAGGGCGGACCCCCGTGGTGGTTCGGTTTCCACCGGGTTCCGGGGCTGGCGGAGAGCGTGCTGCGCGGGAACGAGGCCGCCTACGCCGGGTGGTTCCTCGACCAGGGCACCCGCGGGCGCGGGATCCGTCCGGCGCTGCGGGCCGCGATGGCCGACGCGTTCGCGCGCCCGGACGCCCTCCGCTGCGCGCTCGCCGTCTACCGGGCGCTGCCCGAGACGGGACGGCAGCTCGCCGCGGCGGTGGCCGAGGCCCGGTTGACGGTGCCCACGACCGCGGTCGGCGCCGCGTCGGTCGGTCGCGCGCTGGAGAACCAGCTGCGCGGGGTCGCCGACGTCCTCGACGGGCACCTGCTCGACGACTGCGGGCACATCGTGCCCCTCGACCGGCCCGACGCGCTCGTGGCACTTCTGCGCACGTGATGCCGGGGCGCTGTCGTCCCGGCCCTGTCGACGAGCCGCGCCGGCGGCCGCACATCGCCCTGCCTGGCGTCGGATCGCCGTCCTTCCGGCCCGGCGGAGTGCACGGACTTCGGGGTGCAGCAGGCCCGCGATCGCCGCCTCAGTGGGTCAGCGTGAGCAGCCCCTCCAGCCCGCGCCGGAACGCGGCGCCGACGTGGCCCGCCCCGTCGATGTCGGCACCGGCCATGGCCCCGTCGCGCATCATCAGGAAGTGCTGGGCCGCGTGCTCGGGTCGCCCGCGCCCCGGTGCGGACCCGAAGACCCTGGCGAACAGTTCGGTGAGGCTGGCGACGTACCAGCTGCGGTGCTCGGCGACGACCCGGCGCACGGGGTCCTCCGGGTCGGGGAACTCGGCCGCGGCCTTGAGGAACGCGCACCCCCGGAAGTCCGCACCGGTCAGGTCGTCCACCAGCGCGGTGCCGACGGCGCGGACGGCGTCGTCGGGGGTGGCGGCCGAGGCGACGGCGTCCTGGAGGGCGGCGCGGGTGTGGGCGTCGACGCCGCGCAGGTAGGCGACGACCAGCGCCTCCTTCGAGGGGAAGTGCCGGTAGAACGTGGCGCGCGTGGTGGGGGTCTCGGCGAGGATCCGCTCCACACCGACCGCCCGGATGCCCTCGCGGTAGAACAGCCCGCTCGCCGTCGCGAGCAGCCGCTCGCGGGCCTCGGAGCGCCCGGCCCCGGACGTCGTGCGTGTCGGTGCAGCCACGGCCCCACGTTAGCAGAAAGAACGATCGGTCTTGCTTATGGCGAGTCAGGCGTGCATGCTCGGGTTCATAGGAAGAACGGTCTTTCTCCCTCCAGGAGGCATCATGTCGAGCTCGCCCACCACCGGTCGGCGCACCGTGCGGACCCCCCGCCCGGGGCCGGTCGACGGCACCGTCGCCCTACGGCGCCTGTACCTCGCGCGGTTCGCGTTCGCGCTGCTCTGGGCGGCGCTGCTGCTGCCGAACGCGGCGGAGGTCGGCCCGCTGACCGCGGCGCTGCTGGTGCTCTACCCGCTGGTGGACGTGGCCGCCGCCGTGATCGACGCCCGCTCCTCGCGTGCGACCGGGGTGGCTCCGGGCCTGTACGCCACGATCGTCCTGGGCGGGTTCGCGGCCGTCGGGCTCGTCGTCGTCCTCGGCTCGGGCGTGCCGGCGGTGCTGCGGGTCTGGGGTGCCTGGGCCGTCGTCGCCGGGGTCGCCCAGCTCGTCGTCGCCCTGCGGCGTCGTGCGGCGGGCGGCCAGGGGGCCATGATCGCGAGCGGGTCCCTCTCGGTCGTCGCGGGCGCTTCGTTCGTGCTGATGGCCTCGGGCGGCGAGGCGTCCCTGACCGGGGTCGCCGGCTACGCCCTGCTCGGTGGTGTCTTCTTCCTGGTGTCGGCGCTGAGGCTCGGCCGGGTCGCGTCCGCGTGACGGTGACACGGTGACGGTGACACGGTCGACGGGCCGGCCGTCCGTGTCAGGGTCCAGGACGTGTCGTCGGTTCCCGACCCGCCGGTCGGCGTCGGCCGGGAGGCCGGGGCGCCGGGTTTCGTACCGTCGTCGTGCAGAACGGCCGACTCGGCGACGAAACCGTATCGTGTGAATAACTGACCCTCGGTGATTGTTCCCCACGATGGTGTTTCCCGGGTTGATCCGTGCGCTTTCCGCCCCCTATCGTTCTCCTCAGCCGGTTCGAGCTCCCCCCTTTGTCGTCGGACCGGCACGTGCCCGGATCCGCATGGATCCGTGACTCACCAGGAGAAGACTGTGCAGAAGAAGAAGGCCGGTTTCGTCGCCGCCGTGTCCGCCGTCGCCCTGATCGGCCTGTCGCCGCTGGCGTTCGCCGGCTCGGACAGCGTCATCGACAAGGACGCGAAGGGCCTCGTTGCCGGCCTGAACGGCAACAACGCCCAGGTTCCGGTCCAGGCGTGCAACAACAACATCCCGGTCAACGTCCTGGGTGTCCAGGTTCCGGTCGAGGACGCGGCTGCGGCCAACGGCCTCACCGGTGGCGCCGGCATCCTGGGCGAGGGCAAGGCCAAGTCGGGCGACTCCGTCACCGACCAGTCGGACAACTGCGGCCAGGAGGCCGGCGCGGGCGACTCGGTCAACTGACCGGATCCTCTCGCTGACGTGCCCCGGGGCCTTCGCGGCTCCGGGGCACGTCCGTGTCCGGAGTGGGGCCCGCGGGCACCCGCCGTGGTCGTCGTCGCCGGTTCGGGTGGCGTTCCGGGCGATTCGCCTCGATCACATCCGACCCCATCGTGGGAGTATCCGAACGGAAAGTGATTTGGCCACCCGATGGTGGTAGAAGAATTGTTCGGGCACTCCCGCCCCGCTAGATTCGCAGCCAGTCGGCACGGGCTCCCCCCTTTCTGTCAGCGTGCCGACATGGAACGGGGCCTTCACCACGGCCCTGACACCTCATCAGGAGAAGAACTGTGCTGAAGAAGGCCGGAATCATCGTCGCGGCGTCCGCCGCGTCCCTGCTCGCCGTCTCCCCGCTGGCCTTCGCCGGCGACTACGCGGGCGACTCCGCCAAGCACCACGGCAAGCACGAGTCGGGCCACATCGACAAGGACGCCAAGGGCCTGCTCGCGGGTGGCCTGAGCGGCAACAACATCAACGTGCCGATCCAGCTCTGCAACAACAACATCCCGGTCAACGTCCTGGGCGTGCAGGTCCCGGTCGAGGACGCGAACCTGCTGAGCGGCATCACCGGGGCCCTCGGCCTGGGTGGCAAGGCCAAGGCCGTCTCCGGCGACTCGGCCACCGACCAGTCCGACAGCTGCGGCCAGACCTCCGGCGCGGGCGACTCGATCGGCTGATCTCTCCGCACCTCGACGTGCCCCGGGACGACGTGGTCCCGGGGCACCGTCGTGTCCGGGGTCAGCCCCCGGCCCGGCGCACCTCGCGACGCCGGCGAGCGTCGTCCCGGCGACGGCGCTCGGTGTCGTTCGACGGGACCAGCTCCGGGACCGGGACCGGACGCCGGTGCTCGTCCATCGCGACCATCGTGAAGTAGCAGCTGTTGGCGTGCCGTTGGGTCCGCTCGGTGATGTTCTCCGTGGTGACCCGGATGCCGACCTCCATCGAGCTGCGCCCGGTGTGGTTCACCGACGCCTGGAACGTCACGAGCTCGCCGATGTAGATGGGCTCGCGGAAGCGGACCCGGTCCACCGAGAGCGTCACGACGTAGGTCTCGGCCCAGCGGCTCGCACACGAGAACGCGACCTGGTCGAGCAGCTTCAGGATCGCGCCACCGTGGACGTTGCCGGAGAAGTTCGCCATGTCCGGCGTCATCAGCACGGTCATCGTCAGCTGGTGACGGGGCAGGCCGCCGGGCGCGCTCACGTCGCCGCCGCCAGGATCTCCCGGGTCACCGTCCGCCAGGCCGCCGACAGCGGGTCGACCACCGCGAAGTGGTCGCAGCCGGGCAGCTCGACGAGCCGTACCGACGGGTGCCGGCCGGCGTAGGAGCGGGAGACGGCCGGCGGGACGCGCTCGTCGGCGTCGCCGTGCACGATCGTCACCGGTCCGGGCGGGGTCGGGCCCGCCGCCGGGTCCAGGTCGGTGCGCCCGGCCGCGGGGCCGCCGAGATAGGCGCGGACCGCGCCGTCGCCGAGGTTCTCCGCGTCGGCCAGCGCCAGGTCCGCGACCGGGGCGAGCGACACCGTCGCCCTGATCAGCGACGGCTCGACGGCCGCGGCGTGCAGCACGAGGTGCCCGCCCGCCGAGTGCCCCACCGCGACGACCGGTCCGGCGATCGCGTGGGCGGCCCGCAGTCCGGCGAGCACGTCGGCGACGGTCGCGTCCGGGTCGCCGGGCGCCCGGCGGTACTCCAGGGACGCGACGGGCAGCCCCAGCGCGTTCACCGCACCCGCCGTCGACCGCAGGTGCACCCGGTCGAACCGGGGCCGCCAGAACCCGCCGTGCACCAGCACGACCAGCGGGCGGCCTGGCCCGCCGTCCGGCCACAGGTCCATGACCTGGTCGGGGTCGTCGCCGACGGCGACGACACGGGGCGGCTCGGGGGCCGGGCGGGAGAGGACCGATCCGTTCACGACCGGTGGTCTAGCACGGATCACCCCGCCGGGCGTGCCGTGGCGGCCCGCCGCCGGCCGGCCTTGCGCAGCTCCAGCACCGCGACCGCGGCCACCGGCACGAGCACCGCCGCGATCCACTGCGGACCGGTCAGCGGGGTCAGCCGCAGCGTCTCCCGCAGCGCCGGCACCGTCGTGGCCACCCACACGGCCGCGGCGGTCACCACCGTCCACCAGGGCAGGAACCGGTTCGCGAACAGACCCGACCGCAGCACCGGTGTCCGCTCGGTCCGCATCACCCAGGCCAGCGCCAGGTGCCCGGACAGCCACGCCACGAACGCCACCGTCTGCGAGGCGGTCACCAGGTACAGCCCGCCGACGGCGACGAACAGCGCCACGGCCCCCGCGGCGAGGTCGCCGAGCAGGGCCCGGTCCAGGAAGCGTGCGCCCGGGTCGCGTGGCGGGCGGGTCATGGCGTCGCGCTCGGCGGGTTCCGCGGCGAAGGTCGCGCTGCCCGCGATGTCCATGAACATCTCCAGCACCACGATCTGGATCGGGGTGAACGGCACGGCCATCCCGGTGAGCACCCCGGCGGCGACGGTCGCGACCAGCCCGGCCTTGCAGGCCAGGTAGTAGGCGACGCCCTTGCGCAGGTTCCCGTGCAGCGTGCGGCCCTCGTGCAGGGCACGGGTGAGGGTGGAGACGTCGTCGTCGGCCAGCACGAGCCCGGCCGCCTCGCGGGCCACGTCGGTGCCCGACGAGCCCATGGCCACCCCGACGTCGGCCCGGGCCAGCGCGGGGGCGTCGTTCACGCCGTCCCCGGTCACCGCCACCACCTCCCCGCCGGCCTGCAGCGCCGTGACCAGGCGCAGCTTGTGCGCGGGCGTGACCCGGGCGAACACCGGCGTCGACGCGACGGCGGCGGCCAGCGTCGCGTCGTCGAGACCGTCGAGGTCGCGGCCGGTCAGCACCGGGTCGGGGTCGATGCCGACCTCGGCGGCGACGGCCCGGGCACATGCGGGGTGGTCCCCGGTCAGCATCACCACCCGCACCCCGGCCCGTCGTGCGGCGGCGACGGCCTCGGCGGCACCCGGGCGCGGCGGGTCGGACAGCGCCACGAGCCCGGCGAGGACGAGGTCGCGCTCGGCGGCGCCGACCGTCGCCGGGACCTGCGGCGCGGGCCTGCTCGCCACCGCGATCACGCGCAGGCCGCGGGCGGCGAGCACCGCGACCCGGCCCGCGGTCTCCGGCGACGGCGCCGCGCACCGGGCCAGCACCGACTCCGGCGAGCCGGTGGTCACCACGGTGGCGGTGCCGGAGGCGCCGGCGGGCAGGACGACGGTCATCGTCTCCCGGCCGGGGTCGAACGGGAACCGGGCGACCGGCTCGGCGGGCGTGGGCAGGCCACGGTCGCGGGCGGCGACCAGGAACGCGACGTCGGTCGGGTCGCCGGACCAGCCGCCGTCGGGCTCGGGGGCGGTCTCGGTGCAGGCCGCGCCGAGGGCGACCACGGTGTCGCCGTCCGTGCCCGGAGCCGGTTCGACCCGCGCGACGGCCATCCGGTTGCGGGTGAGCGTGCCGGTCTTGTCGGTGGCCAGCACCGTCACCAGTCCGAGCGCCTCCGCCGCGCGCAGCCGCCGGACCAGCCCGCGTCGCCGGGACAGCCGGTGCGCGCCGAGCCCGAGCACCAGACTGACGATGATCGGCAGCTCCTCCGGGACCGTCGCGAAGGCCAGGGTGAGCCCGGTCAGCACCATCTCCCGCCACGGCCGACCGGTCAGCACCCCGATCAGTGGGACGAGCACGCTGAACGCGATCGCCAGCGTCGCGAGGCTGCCCGCGAGCTCGCGCATGGCCTGCTGCAGCGCGGTCCGGGGCGGTCGCGCGGCGACGACGAGCCCG
This sequence comes from Pseudonocardia sp. Ae717_Ps2, assembly GCF_001932475.1. Taxonomy (NCBI): domain Bacteria; kingdom Bacillati; phylum Actinomycetota; class Actinomycetes; order Pseudonocardiales; family Pseudonocardiaceae; genus Pseudonocardia; species Pseudonocardia sp. Ae717_Ps2. The sequence continues at coordinate 5,616,030 of NZ_MCIS01000001.1, read as the reverse complement.
GTCAGCGTGCCGAGCTCGGTGGCCGTCCCCGTCGCGACGACGACACCGCGGGCCCGCCCGGCGACGACCGTCGTCCCCGCGAACACCAGGTTCGTCCGCTCGGCCAGCGCGGCGTCGCCGGGCAGCACCCTGGCGGCGTCCTTGGGGGCGGCGACGGGCTCCCCGGTGAGGGTCGACTCGTCGACGCGCAGACCCCAGGACTCGACCAGGCGCAGGTCGGCGGGCACCCGCGAGCCCGCGGCCAGCGGCACGAGGTCGCCGGGCACGACGTCGGTGACATCGACCGAGACGGTGCTCCCGTCGCGCACCACCGGCGTCGTCGGGGCGGTGAGCTCGCCCAGCGAGGCGATGACCGACTTCGCCCGGAACTCGGCGAACACCTCGACCCCGACGACCGCCGCGATGATCACGACGACGGCGACGGTGTCGTCGAACCTGCCCCAGACGCCGTAGAGCACCGCGATCGCCGCGAGGAGCAGCATCATCGGCTCGGTGACCTCGTCGGCCATTACCCGCAGGAAGGTGACCCGGCGCGGGACCACCCACCGGTTGGGGCCGTGCCGCCGGTGACGGGCTGTGGCCTCGGCGTCGGTCAGACCCCGCACGGCGTCCGTGCCGAGGTCGTCCACCACCGCCGCGCCGGTCGCGGCGTGCGCCCCGGTGCTCACCGGCTGCCCACGGCCTCAGTCCGTACGCGGTGGCAGGTCGGGGGCCACGCCCTCGGCGCGGTACACGGCGGCGGTGAACGCGTCGAGTGCGTGCCGGCAGCGGTCGAGCAGGGCCTCGGCGTCCTTGCCGCGCTCGTCGGGGAAGAAGTCCCGCGACGAGATCGTCGCCAGCCAGCGGGTGAGCCGCTCCAGGTCCTGCTCGTTCTCCTCCAGCTCGGCGAAGGAGTAGTTGTCCCGGGAGGACTCCTTCGCCAGCTCCGCCAGCAGCGCCTCGCCGCGCTCGGTGAACTCGGCGAACTCCTTGCCGTGCTCGGCGCGGATCCGGGCGACGATGCCCTCGTCGCTGCTCCCGGCGGCGACGTCGAGGGCGAACGCGGTGCCGCCGGCCTCGCGGACGTAGGTCGCGAGCCCCTCCAGGAACGTGCGGTGCTCGTCGGTCGCGGGCAGCACCCACGCGCCGTTCTGGAGGCCCACCGCGCCCGCGGCGCGGGCCCGGCGCCACAGCGTGACCCGTGGGCTCGAGGGCGCGGCGGGCAGCTGCGCGAGCAGCAGGACCCAGCCGGCTGACGGCGCGTCGGTCATGCCGGGTGACGGTACCGGGCCGCCACCGGCGTGCAACAGGTGTTTCGTCGGGTGGGGCGCCGGCGTCGGGTGGGGCAGGCTGGGGGCATGCCCGCCCCCGCCCACCGTCTCGGTCTCGGCCTGGCCGCGATCGCCCGCCCCGCCTACATCACCTCCGGCCGCGCCGCCGAGCTCGGCGACGCCCGCGACGTCGCCGACCTGCGCGACCGTTCCCGTGCCCTGCTCGACGCCGCGTACGCCGCGGGCGTCCGCTACGTCGACGTCGCCCGCTCCTACGGCCGCGCCGAGGAGTTCCTCGCCGGCTGGCTCGCCGACCGGCCCGGGGTGACCGGCGGCGAGGACCCCGTCGAGATCGGCTCGAAGTGGGGCTACCGCTACGTGGGCGGGTGGCGGACCGACGCCGACACCCACGAGATCAAGGACCACTCGCTCGACGCCTTCACCGAGCAGTACGCGATGAGCCACCAGCTGCTCGGCGACCACCTCGGGATCTACCACGTGCACTCCGCGACGCTCGACACCGGCGTCCTCGACGACGAGCGCGTCCACCGCGCGATGGCCCACCTGCGCGACCGGGGGATCCGGGTCGGGATCTCCACCTCCGGCCCCGCCCAGGCCGACGCGGTGCGCCGGGCGCTGGAGGTCCGGGTGGACGGCGAGCCGCTGTTCACCTCGTTCCAGAGCACCTGGAACCCGCTCGAACCCTCGGTGGGTCCGGCGCTGGCCGAGGCCGCCGACGCCGGGGCCCGGGTGATCCTGAAGGAGGTCTTCGCCAACGGCAGGCTCGCCCCGGGCGGTGAGGACGGCACCGAGGGCGCCCGTGCGGCCGCGGCGCTGGCCGCGCGGACCGGGATCGGGCTGGACCGGATCGCCGTCGCCGCGGCGCTGGCGAACCCGTGGGCGTGGCGGGTGCTGCTCGGCCCGGTCGGGACCGACCAGCTCGCGTCGAACCTCGCGGGCGCGGAGCTCACGCTGCCGGCGGACGTGGCCGAGGAGCTCGCCGCGCTGGCCGAACCGGCCGAGAGCTACTGGCGCACCCGCTCCGCGCGCCCCTGGAGCTGACCCGGCGTTTCCCGGCGGTCATACGCTCGTTTACCTTCCAGCCACCTTGCGGTCGGAGTCGACGTCGCCTGCTGATGCCGCCCGGCCGCCGGTGAAGAGGAGGGGACATGACCGCCCAGGACCATCTCGCCCGGGGCCGCGGCGCCCAGGGCGGCGGCGCGCACAGCGCCGACGACGACCCGGCCACGGTCGTCATCCCGCGCGTCACCGAGGACGCCGGGGCCGGTCCGCGGCCCGCGGGGGCCTCCGGGGCCGCGAGCCCGGCCCCCGCGGAGCCGTCACCGCAGGCTCAGGCCGCCGCGCCCGGCGCACCGCACCTGGCGCTGGTGCGTCGCGGGCCGGTCGTCGGCACCGCCGCCGCGATCGTCGCCGTGCTGGCGCTGGCCCACTACGGCGCCGCCGTCTACGGCATCGGGCGGCCCGGCTTCGAGATCCCGGCCCCGATCCGGCTGGGCACCGAGCTGAACATCTCGACCTGGTTCAGCTCGGCGCTGCACCTGACCAACGCGGCGCTGCTCGCGCTGATCGCGGCGAACTCGGTGCGCCGCGAGCGGTGGCGCTGGATCCTGCTCAGCCTGTCCTGCGCGGTCGTCGCGATGGACGAGACCGCCGCGAACCACGAGCAGGTCGGCTGGATCATCCACACCACGTTCGGCACCAGCGGCTTCCTGACCTACGCCTGGATCATCCCGGCCGTGGCGCTCGTCGCGGTGGTCGCGGTGCTGTGCCTGCCGATGGTGCTGCGCCGGCCGGGGGCCTGGCTCGTCGTCGCCGGGGCGGCGGTGTTCCTGCTCGGCGCGGTCGGGCTGGAGTCGGCCGGTGGGGCGCTGTTCGAGCAGACCGGCGACGTGCAGTCCTTCACCTACAACGTCCTGGCCGGCACCGAGGAGACCCTCGAGATGGTCGGTCTGGTCATCGCCATGGCCGGGCTGCTCCGCATGGCGGGCGGCAGCGGCCTGCGGATCGCCGGCGCCGGGTTCGTCGACCGGTCCCGCTGACCCGCCCGCACACGACGACGGGGCCCCGGTGATCCGGGGCCCCGTCGTCGTCGGTGTGCGGTCGCTCAGCCCACCCGCGAGTGCGCCTTCTCCTCGGCCAGGCGCAGCACCAGGTCGGCGCGACCGGACTCGATGTCCAGTGCGGACCGCAGCCGCGGCAGCGCGTGGTCGGTGATCCGGGTGCGCAGCGCGGCGAGGTCGGCACCGTCGTCCGCGGTCACGTCCAGGTGGATCTCCGGACGACGGCGGTCGCCCACGAGTGCGGCGGCGGCGCGCTGGACGCCGTCGTAGCTCTCGATGTCGGCGGCCAGGGCGTCCGCGGCGTGGTCGGAGTGGATCCGGGTCGTCCCGGCGTCCCGGCCCGCGACCTGCGCCGACGGTAGCGTCCATGCCGAGGTGCGGGGCGTGCGACGAGCCTGGGCGAGCAGCCAGCGCAGGGCCAGCAGCCCGACCACGACCGCGACGGCGAGGGTCACCCACGGCGCCCACGCGGGCAGCGTGAGACCGGCGGGCAGCAGCGGGACCGAGGGGTCGATCCCGGGAAGCACCTGGCGCAGGACGCCGGTGCCGAACAGCAGCCCGAACACCCCCGCGGCGAGCAGGACGAGCCCGATCAGGAACAGCAGGGTCCGGTTGAGCCGGGACGGTGGGGTCGCGCTGGCCATCACGCCTCCTGCTGCTTCGTGCCGGTCACGGACACCGTGATCTTCGGGCTGCGGGCCGGTCCGACGGCGTCGAGCCGCTGCGCGACCGCGCTGCGGACCCGGTCGCGCAGGTCCCTGGGGTCGCCGAACGCGGCGTGCGCGGTGACGGCGGCGCGGCGGCCGGTGTTCTTCACCGATGCCTTGGTGATGCCGTCGACGTCGGTGGCGGCGTCGGCCAGCGCCCGGTTCAGGCTGCGCCGGGTGATGCCGGAGTCGAGCTTCTCGGCCCCGTCCGCGGAGGCCAGCGGGAACACGGTCGGCGTGCCCGGCCGCAGCGCGACCACGACGAGCACCAACCCGACCAGCGCGACGACGCCGGACGCGACGAGCACGGGCACGTCGGCGCCGGTGTACCCGGCGACGGTGGAGCCCAGCAGGCCGAAGTCGAGGATCGGCTGCTGCCCGAGGAGCAGCTGCACGACCGCGACGGCGACGACGACGCAGAGCGCGAGCAGGACCAGCGCCACGATGCCCGCGGCGAGGGACTTGCGGGGGCGGCGGATCATTCGAGCTCCCTCCCGGCCGGGCGGGCGGCGCCCGGGATGGTGAGCGCGGTGACGACGACGTCGACCCGCGTGACGGACAGCCCGGTCAGCGCCTCGACCTGCCGCACGACGTGCGCGCGGGCGCGGTCGCAGACCGCGGCGACCGGGGACGGGTAGGCGACGGAGATCCGCGCGTCGATCCGGGCCCACTGCCCGGAGACGGTCGCCTCGACGCGCGGGTGGCCGTCGGCGTCGTCGCGGCCGAGCATCCGCCCGACCGTGCCGGTGCTCCCGCCGACGCCCTCGGTCTCCTCCAGGGCGCCGAGCGCGATCTTCTGCACGACCTGGTCGGCGACGTCGACCCGGCCCCGGTCCTCCGGGGCCGTCCCGGCGGAGGCGTCCGCGGAGCCCGTGCCGGTGTCGATCGAGCGGGTCGGGGTGTCGTCCGGCGGGGGCGGGGGGAGACGGGTGGCCCGGATCGTCTCCGGGTCCCCGGTCGCCGTCCCCGTCGGCTCGACGGTGCTCACCGGGTTCACCGGACCTTGTCGCGGCCGCGTCCGGACAGCCCCGACCGCTCGGAGAGCTCGGACAGGTCGAGGTCGCCGTCGAGCCAGCGGCCGACGCCGAGCCCGATCGCGCCGAGGATCAGGGCGAGGACGAACCCGCCGAAGCCGCCGACGATGCCGGCGATGGCCAGGAGGAGACCGGCGATCAGGCCGATCTGGGTGTTGGTGGACAGGGACATCACAGTCACGTCCTTCGAGACGAGGAGGTACCGGACGTCCGGGGATGTGGACGGGCGTCCGGGCGGGTCAGGGGGTGGCCGCGGGAGGGACCGGGAGCTCGCCGGTGGCGGGTGCCGAGTCCGACTGCCGGACGGGCGTCGGCTCGGTGGGACCGGCGTAGTCGCCGACCACCACGTCCACCCGCGCGCCCCCGACGACCGGGAGCAGCGCGGTGCGGACCTGGTGGTCGATCTCGGCCACGGAGGCCGGGTAGCGACCGACCACGTGCACCTCGACGGCCGGGGCCGTGGGGTCCACGCGGATGCCGCTCACCCGGCGTCCGGGCAGGTAGGTGGCGACCTCACCGAACCGGCCGCCGTGCAGCTGCGCGACGCCGGGGCAGCCCAGCACCGCGTCGGCGATCCGGTCGGTGTCGATCGCACCCGTGGCGACGATCCCGTCGCCACCCGCGGCGGTACGGGCGCTCACGCCACCCGCGAGGTGGACTCGATCTTCTTCGGCTCCTCGTCCTTGCCGTCGTCCTCGGACGGCAGGTGGACGTCGTCGACCGAGATGTTGACCTCGACGACCTCGAGCCCGGTCATCCGCTCCAGGGCGGAGATGACGTTGCGGCGCACGGCCTTCGCCAGGTCGGCGATGGAGACGCCGTACTCGACGACGACGTTGATGTCGACGGCGGCCTGCTTCTCGCCGACCTCGACCGACACGCCCTGCGAGGCGTTGGTGGTGCCGCCCGGGATGCGCTCGCGCAACGCGCCGAACGCGCGGGCCGCGCCGCCGCCGAGGGCGTAGATGCCACTGACCTCGCGGGCGGCCAGCCCGGCGATCTTCGAGACGACGGTCTCGGCGATGCGGGTGCTGCCGTGCTCGGACTGCAGGGCCGACGGGGTGCCGGTGACAGCCGGGGCCTTGGTCGCCTTGGTCTCGGTGGTGCTCATGTGTGCCTCCAGGTCATGGCCCGGTATCGGGCCTCACAGTGGCCGGATCGGGGGCCGGTTCGCACCGGTGGTGCCCTGTCGATCCGCTCGACACACATGGGAGTCCCGGGGGTGGCGCATCCTCACGGACCAATTTGGGTGGTCGTCGTCACACCTGCGCTCCGCCGATGGGTCGCTGACCTGGGCAGAGAGCGTCCGACCTGCGAAGGGAGGCTGTGGCGGGGCCCGGATCCTGCGGGTTTGCGATCACGTGTTCGGGTGTTCATCGGACGTGGTGGTCAGGCGGGCGGCAGGCCGATCGTCCAGCCGGTGACGTCGCGCAGTGCCACCTGCCAGCAGGCGGGTTCGCCGTAGTTCGGCCCGCCCGCCGCGGTCGGGACCACGAGCGCGTCGGTGAAGTAGATCCAGTGGATGTCCTTCGTCGGGACGTCCGGGCCGGGGCGCTCGTCGCCGCGACCGCCGGCCATCTCGTCGAACATGTCGGCCATCGACGCCGCGGACTCGTTGCCCGGATCGTCGGCGGTGAGCCGGCGCAGCTGGTCCCCCAGCCCGCGCAGCCAGGCCGAGGGGTGCACGGCGTTGCCGAACACCAGCCCGGCCGGGGTGGCGACGGTGAGCGGGACGCTGTTGCGCTCGTCGCGGTAGGCGATCGACAGCACCGCCTGCAGGTAGCTCGGTGCGCTCAGCTCGGGGATGGTGACCACGCGCTGTGCGTCGGCCATCCCGGCGGGTCCGTCGGCGTCGACCGTCATGGCTCCGGACGGTAACCAGGAACCGCCCGGTCACGACAGGTCCACGTCGACCTGACGAGAACGCCCGGACGGTCCAGCGACCGCACCGCCACCCGGCCCAGTCGACCCCTCAGGATCGACGTGCGCGGACTGCGACGCCCGGCTCCGGGCGGCGCGGGGACGGCACCGCGACCTCGGGGTGGACGACGACGGCGAAGCGGGCCCCGGCGCCGTCGGGACCGACACCGTCGACGGTCTCGTGCGCCCGGACCGTCAGTCCGCGGGCGGTCGCGGCGGCGACGAGCGTCTCGTGCACCCGGTCGGCCGTCCCGGCCTGACCGAACGCCCCGCGGTAGTGGTAGGCCAGCAGCATCCCGCCCGGCCGCAGGCGGTCCAGCAGGGCGGTCAGGCCGACCCGCAGCGTGACCGTTTCCCAGTAGTAGAGGACGTCGGAGCAGACGATCAGGGCGAAGTCGCCCTCGGGCATCTCGTGCGGGAGCGTGCGACGGACGAAGGTCCCCGACGGCACCCGGGCGGCGGCCCGCTCGACCGCGGCCGAGCAGATGTCCACCCCGAGCAGAGCCGCGGTGTGCCCGGCGAGACGGACCGACAGGTCGCCCTCGCCGCAGCCGACCTCCAGCACCCGGTCGAAACGGCGGCCGGCGAGCGCGTCCATGACGGTGCCGTACTTCTGCTGCTCGTAGGCCGACAGCCCGATCGAGTACGGGTCAGGGCTGCGGTAGGGCCGGTCGTGCGTGCGGCGCCCCCAGCCCGGCTGCCAGAGCCAGGTCTGGCCGGTCCAGCGGGGGTCGTGGGCGTCGCGGCCGAGCCGGGCCAGGCCGCGCACCGGGACCGCGGCGGCCCGCGCGCCGCCGCTGAGGGAGAGCCGGGCGACCCGCCGGGCGTGGTCGATCGGCGTGCGACGGACGGGTCGGCTCTCGGCCATCGGGCGCTCCGGGGGACGTGCGGGTGATACGTCCGGTGTGTCGCGGCACGACCGTCTCCGCGTTACGCCGGACGTCCCAGCAGCCCCCGATGCGGTGACTCCCCGCGAGCTAGCCCTTACGGGCCGCTGTCTCCTCGGATGCCTTCACGACCTGCACCTGGTCGCCGATCTGCAGGTAGTCGAAGTACGCCTTGGCGTCGGCCGGCGGGACGTGGATGCAGCCCGCGGAGGAGCGGTTCGGGTCGCCGCTGTGGAAGGCGATGCCGCCGTCGTTGAAGAAGACCGACCACGGCATCGGAGCGGGGTCGCCGTTGGGCAGGCGCGACTCCTCGCTCTTGTGCTCGGCGTCCTTGCGGTAGACGCGCAGCGAGTGGCCGACCGGGGTCTCCTGGCCGTTGCCGCCGGAGGAGATGCCGATCGGGCCGCGGATGACCTTGCCGTCCTGGATGAGCCAGGACCGCTGCGAGTCCAGGTCGACGCACGCCTTGGCGGTGATCGAGCAGGGGGTGCCGGGGACGAGCGGCTGCGCGCGGGCCTGCTCGGCCGCGGGGGAGGCGGCCAGGGCGGTCCCGGCGACGGCGACACCCGCGATGGTGGCCAGTCCGAGGCCCAGTGCGACGAGGCGGCGGGGCCGCTGCCGGACGGTGTCCATGGGGTGCTCCTGTTCGTCCGCGTCGCCCGGGGCGGCGACGCCACGTGATCGTTCCGTCACTGTGGGAGACGCGTGGGGAACGCCCAGGTTGCGTGACGAAAGGTTCGGCCGTGCCGGGTCAGTCTGCACCCCGTTCCCGACCGGCCCGGACGCGGTGCGCTCCCGTCCCGATCACCCGGAAGGACCGTCTCGGTTCCGATGTCCGGTCCGCCCGGGTTCCTCCGTCCGGTGCGGTCGGGCCACCTGCCCGCTCCGCTCCCGACACGACGATGCCGGCGACCCGTGGGGCCGCCGGCATCGTCGGGAGGGTCGGGTCAGTGCGGGGTGACCTCGCCCATCTCGACCCAGGCGTCCTTGCCGTCCTCGCTCTGGAAGTTGATGAGCGGCTTCTCCGGCACGACCGAGCCCATGAAGTCGAAGAACTTCTGCGCGTGGTCGGTCTTCACGTGGGCGTCGCCGGCCGCGCTGTTCTTGAAGACCTCCACGATCACGAACTCGTTCGGCTTCTCGAAGTTCTCGTAGTAGTCGAAGGAGATGTTGCCCGGCTCGGAGTTCACGTCCTTCGTGTACTGCGCGATGCCGGTCAGCCACTCCTCGCGCTTGTCCGGGCGGATCTGTGCCTTGAGCACGATGAGGATCATGTGAGCCTCCGGTCACGGTCGTCGGGAACGTCGCGGGGATCGTTCCACGGATCGGTGGCGTGCGGGCGTCTCAATCAGGGACGCCCACCGGGTTGACAGCGCTCAGGAGAACGTCGCGGTGTCGATCACGAAGCGGTAGCGCACGTCGCCCCGCACGACCCGCTCCCAGGCCTCGTCGACCTGGTCGCAGGAGATCGTCTCGATGTCGGCGCCCAGGCCGTGCTCGGCACAGAAGTCGAGCATCTCCTGGGTCTCGCGGATGCCACCGATCTTCGAACCGGCCAGGCTCCTGCGGCTCGCGACGAGGGAGAAGCCGTGGTACGAGAGCGGGCCCTCCGGCACGCCGACGTTGACCATCGTCCCGTCGAGCTTGAGCAGTCCGAGGTAGGCGTCGACCGGGATCTGCGCGGCGACGGTGTTGACGATCAGGTCGAAACGGCCCGCCAGCTCGCTGAACGTGCTCTCGTCCTCGGTGGCGAAGTAGTGGTCCGCGCCGAGCCGCTTCCCGTCCTCCTGCTTGGACAGCGTGCGGGACAGGACGGTCACCTCGGCGCCCATCGCGGCGGCGATCTTCACGCCCATGTGGCCGAGGCCGCCCATGCCGACGATCGCGACCTGCTTGCCGGGGCCGGCGTTCCAGTGGTGCAGCGGCGAGTACAGGGTGATGCCGGCGCACAGCAGCGGAGCGGCGACGTCGAGCTCCACGCCGTCCGGGATGCGCAGCACGTAGTTCTCGTCGACCACGATCTGCGTCGAGTAGCCGCCGTAGGTCGGCTCGCCGTCGTACTGCCGGCCGTTGTAGGTCTGCACCTCGCCCTTGAGGCAGTACTGCTCCTCACCGGCGAGGCAGTTCTCGCACTCGCGACAGGAGTCCACGAAGCAGCCGACGCCGACGCGGTCGCCCACCGCGTAGCGCGAGACCTGGTCGCCGACGGCGGAGACGACTCCGGCGATCTCGTGGCCGGGGACCATCGGGTAGATGCCCTCGCCCCACTCGTCGCGGGCCTGGTGGATGTCGGAGTGGCAGATCCCGGCGTACGCGATGTCGATGACGACGTCGTGCGGCCGCGGGTCGCGGCGCTCGATGGTGCCGCGCTCGAACGGCTTGTTCGGACCTGCGGTCTTCATGGCGGACACGGTCGTGGGCACGGTTCCTCCTCGTGGCGTCGCTACCGACGCCGTGGTTCGGGTGTGGCCGGGCGCCGATGCCACGGCGGGATGCGCGGCCGGTCGTACGGCCGCATCGCCATGTGTCTACCCATTGATCGTTGTGTGCGATGCATCGACGGGCTGTGCGTCACGTCTCCCACCCGCGGAGGAGTGCCGGGCGCAGAGGATCGGTCGGACGAGGGATCCGCGACCGTGCCGTGGCGCCCTACCGTCGGCCCATGACCGGGACGAGGGGGGACGCCGCGGTGCGGCGGGAGGACGCTGTGGACGGCGCCGCGGTGGCCGGGGCGGCGGAGGCGGCGGCGCCGCGACCGTGGTGGAACCGGGTGGCGTGGGCGCTGCACGCGCTGCTGCGGTTCGTCCTGATCCTGCTCATGCAGCCCTACGTCTGGTCCAAGCTCACCTTGACCCAGATGGGCCGGGCCGACTACTCCGAGGCGCTCGTCATGACCGGCGAGAAGAGCCCGATGGGGCTGCTGTGGGGGTTCATGGCCTACTCCCCGGTGATCCAGTTCCTGGCCGGGTTCGCCGAGCTCGTCGTCGTGCTGCTGCTGGTGTTCCGGCGCACGGCCTGGATCGGCGGCCTGCTCGGGACCGTCGCCCTCGGCACGGTCTTCCTGCTGAACATGACCTACGACGTGCCGGTCAAGCAGCTCGCACTCGCCCTGACGGTCGGGTTCGCGCTCGTCGCGGCCCCCGAGCTGCCACGGGTGGTCCGGTTCCTGGCCGGGCGTCCGACGGCGGCGACCGAGGGGTCCCCGCGGCTGCTGCCGTGGCCGCGGGTCCGCCGGGTGACCCGATGGCTGGTCCCGGTGCTCGGACTGGTGCTGATCGCCGCGCAGGGCGCGCTGTTCCAGCAGTTCCAGCCCCCGTTCCAGCGCTCCGACATCGCGCTCGCCGGGGTCTACCGGGTCGTGGAGGACCCGACGGCCCCCGCCGCCCGGCTCGCCGACGACCGGCGCTGGCAGCACGTGGCCGTGGGGCAGTGGACCTACGTCGGCCCGTCGCTCCCGGTACCCGGCTACCCGCAGACCGGCTCCGCCGGGATCTCGGTGCGGCTCGCCGACAGCACCGTCGTCCGCGGGACCTGGCGGCCCGTCGGGGACCGGACGATCCGGGTCGAGTGGAACGCGCCGCAGTCCGGCGCGACCTCACTGGTCGAGCCCGCCGTCCGGACCGCCGAGCTGACCTGGACGCCCCGGCCCGACGGCCGGGTCGAGCTGACCGGGGACGGCCAGCGGCTCGTGCTGGAGAGCGACCCCGAGCTGCGCTTCCTCTACGACCGCGGCTTCTCCTGGGATGCGGGGAACGAGGCGGCCGTCCACCGCTGAGGCCCTACGCTGGCCCGATGCTTCCACGGCTCGGGCTCGCCGAGTGGGTCGTGCTGGCCGTGGCCGGCGAGCGCCCGGTGCACGGTTTCGCCGTCGCCGCGCTCACCGCCGCCGACGGCGAGCTGGGCCGGGTCTGGCAGATCCCGCGCCCGGTCGTCTACCGGGCGATCGGCAGGCTGGTCGACGCCGGCCTGATCACCGCCGAGGCCGTCGAGACCAAGGGTGGCCCGCCCCGCACCCTCTACGCCGCCACCCCCGCCGGCCGCGGCCACGTCGACGCGTGGCTGGGCATCCCGGTGCCGCACGTGCGGGACCTGCGCTCGGAGTTCCTGCTCAAGCTGGCGGTGCTGCACCGGCACGGCCGGGACGCGACCGCGCTGGTCGAGGCCCAGCGCCGCGAGCTGGCCCCGATCGTCGCGGCGCTGCGGGCGGAACAGGACCGCGCCGCAGCGGCGGGGGACGGCGGCGACGAGTTCGACCGGATGCTGGCCGCCTGGCGGCGCACCTCGGCGGAGGCGGCGCTGGCCTTCCTCGACGAACTCTGACTCGCAGTCCCGAAACGGATAGTGGATAGTTCCGGTATCCGACTGGGAGGGTGGTCGTGGTGGACGTACGCATCGGTGACGCCGAGCGGGAGCGCGCACTGGAACGGCTCGGCAGGCACGTGGGGGACGGGCGGCTCGACCTCGCCGAGTTCTCCACCCGCAGCGAGCAGGTGGCCGCGGCGCGCACGGCGTCCGAGCTGGCCGCCGTCGAGGCGGACCTGCCCCGGCTGCCGCGTCCCGTCGACCCGGAGCGCGAGCGGCGGGTGCGCCGGGTCGTCCTGGCCGCGACCTGGGGGCCGTGGGCGCTGACCGCGGTGATCGTCCTGACGATCTGGGCCGCCGTCGCACTGGGCGGGGGCGGAGGGTACTTCTGGCCGATCTGGGTGATCGGGCCGTGGGGTGCCCTGCTCGCACTCGGCACGCTCACCGGCCGCTCGGTCGCCGGTCCGTGCGGGCGGGCGAGAACCGCCGCGGAACGGGTACACCGGGTGCATGCCCCGTCGTGACCTGACCTGGATCCCCCGCCTGCTGGGCGCCGCCACCGCCGCTTACGGTGCGGCCGTCGCCGCGAAGCCGGAGGTGCTGCTGTCGCCGACGAAGCTGTCCGGCGGCGGCCGGACCCCGTCCGCGGGCACCACGCTGCTCGCGCGGGCGGTCGGCGGGCGCGACCTCGCGTCCGGCCTGGCCATGGCCCTGGCCCCGGCCGGGACCCCGCTCAAGGCCGCGATCGCGGTGCGGGTCGGCGCCGACGTCGTCGACCTCGTGGTGCTGGGCTCGCAGCTCCCCGACCGCGACGCCAGGGAGAAGGCGACCATGGTCGCCGCCGGCTGGGGCGCGCTGTGCGCGCTCTCCCTGCTCGCCGCCGACCCGCCGCGCCGGGGGTTGCTCGGGCGCGCATGACAGCCCACGGACCGTCCATCATGATCGGGCGATGGCCACGAGCACCGGGGGCGACCCCCATCTGGAACGCGCCTACTCGCTGAGCGGCCCGGCCGACGCCCGGGCGCTCTACGACGAGTGGGCCCCCACCTACGACGCCGATCTCTCCGGCGAGGCCCAGGGCTACGTCGCGCCCGCGGTCACCGCGGACGCCGTCGTCGCGGCCGCGGGCCCCGGCGGCGAGATCCTCGACGCCGGCTGCGGCACCGGGCTCGTCGGCGTCGCCCTGCGCGAGCGCGGTGCGACCACCGTCGACGGGATCGACCTGTCGCCCGGGATGCTGGACCGGGCCCGCGCCACCGGGGCGTACCGGGACCTGCGCGAGGCCGACCTGACCGCCGCGCTGGCACTGCCCGACGACTCCTACGACGTCGTCGTCTGCGTCGGGACGCTCACCCACGCCCACGTCGGACCCTCGGCGCTCGCCGAGTTCACCCGGGTCGTGCGGCCGGGCGGGTACCTGGTCGCGACCGTCCTCGACGACGTCTGGGAGTCCGGTGGCTACCGTGCCGAGGTCGACCGGCTCGCCGCCGCCGACGTCTTCGAGGCCGTCTCGATCGAGGTCGCGCCCTACCGGTCAGGGCAGCAGGTCGACTGCCGCCTCCTGGTGCTGCGGGTGCGGTAGGCGAGGATGGCCCCATGAGCGACGACCGCGGCCTGGTGACCGGACGCCGGATCCTGACCGTGCTGCTGGTGCTCTCGGCGGCCGTGCACGTCCGGCTCGCGTTCGGCGCCACCGGGCCGGTCCTGGCCGGGCTCGACGGGCTCGTCGCCGCGGCCGCCGTCGTGTCGCTGCTCCTGCTGCTGCGCCGGACCGACGGTCCGGCGCTGCTCGCCTGTGCCGTCGCCGGCGGGCTCGGTGTCGCGCTGTTCCTCGTGCCCGGGCTCCTCGCCGTCGCGCAGGGGGCGAACTGGACCGCCTGGCTCGACGCGTGGTCGTTCGGCGGTCTGCTGCTCGACGCGATGGTCGTGCGGATCGCGGTGTTCACCCTGCGCCGGGCCGAGGGCGTACAGCGCCGTTGAGACCGGTGGAACATCTCCGGATCGAAAGTATCGATGCCTTTCCGGTCGGTTCCGTGATCGGCAGAAAGTGCCTCTGAGCTGCGATGACGTGCTGCGCCGTTATCGTCGTGTGATACGTCACCGGTCATCCGCTTGACCTGATCTCGGCCGGTCGGCGACCTTCGTGGTCGCTCCGGTCCGTTGGACCGGGCTGCACCGAAGCGCCGGAACCGCCCACGCCACCACGGCCCCGTCCCGCGGTCCCCGGCCAGTCGATCTGCACGGACCGGGACGGGGCCGCGGGCCGCGAGTCCCCTCGCGTCGACACCGGCACTGCGCTCCCCGCGCGACCGGCCCGCCCGGAAAGCCGTGGGTCCGGACCTCAGGTGATCAACAATGAGCAGCACTCGCATGTCCATCCGTGGGCGTTTCGTCGGAACTCTCGTCGCCGGTGTCCTGGCGTTCGGCGCTCCGCTCGCCCTGGCCGGGCCCGCGACGGCCGCCCCCGAGACCTCGGCCCAGGTCGCTCCCGCGGCGGTCGTGGCGCCGACGCAGTCCGTCTCCACCTCGACGTGGGACAAGCTCGCCGAGTGCGAGTCCAGCGGGAACTGGAACACCAACACCGGCAACGGCTTCTCCGGCGGCCTGCAGTTCACGCAGTCCACCTGGAAGGCCTTCGGTGGGTCGGGCAAGGCGCACAACGCCAGCAAGTCCGAGCAGATCCGCGTCGCCGAGAACGTCCTGGAGGCCCAGGGCTGGAAGGCGTGGCCGGCCTGCTCCAAGAAGCTGGGCCTGCGGTAGTACGCAGCACGACCGGCGGCCGGTGACCCGACTGGGTCACCGGCCGCCGTCGTGCGTGCTCAGGCCGCCCGCAGCCGGGTGACGACGTCGAGCACCAGGGCGGGGTCGGCGTCGTAGGGGGTGTTGAGCGACACCCGGTCGACGAGGTCCCGGTAGCGGTCCGCGATCCCGGAGACGACCGTGGCCGGGTCCCCGGAGACGGCGAACAGGCCCAGCAGGTCGTCGTCGACGAGGCCGGCCATCTCGTCCCAGGCCTGCCGGCGCGACAGCCCGTTGAGCTCGTCGGCGAGCGCCCCGCGGCCGTGGTGCTCCAGCACCGGGCGGTACGGCGGGGTGGAGGCGTAGAAGGCGATCTGACGGCGCACCCCGGCCTCGGCCACGGCCCGGGCGTCGGCATCGGCGCCCAGGACGGTGAAGACCGGCAGGCAGACGTCGAAGCCGGTGAGGTCGTCCCGGCCCCGCCCGCGGCGCAGCGCGGGCAGCGTCACCTCCGCCAGGTACGACGGCGAGGTCAGCGAGTGCGCCAGCAGACCGTCGGTCACTCGGCCCGCGACCTCGGTCATCCGCTCGCCCACCGCGGCCAGCATCACCGGCGGCATCCCGTGCGGGTTCGGCCCCGGCGAGAAGAACTCGGTCATCAGGGTGTGGGAGTAGAACTCGCCGCGGTGGTGCAGCCGGTCGCCGGTGGCCCAGGCGTGGAAGATCGCCCGCAGCGCGGAGACGAAGTCCTCCATCCGGGCGGCGGGCCGGCTCCACGGCATCCCGAACCGGCGCTCGATGTGCGGGCGGACCTGCGAGCCCAGCCCGAGATCGAACCGGCCGCCGGAGAGCAGCTGCACGTCGTTGGCCTGGTAGGCCAGCGTCATCGGAGTGCGGGCGAAGGCCACCGCGATCGCGGACTGCAGCCGGATCCGGCTGGTGGCCCGGGCGGCCAGCGCCAGCGACACGAACGCGTCGTGCGCGGTCTCGGGGACCGACAGGGCGTCGTAGCCCGCGGCCTCCGCGGCGACCGCGGCCGCCTCGGTCTCGAGCGGGGAGGCGGAGAAACCGCCGGTGGTGTCGACGCGCACCTCAGGCGTCCCGCTTCCCGGGGACGACGCGGTCGAGCCAGGACAGCAGGTCCGCGACGACCTCGTCGCGGTTGGTCTCGTTGAACACCTCGTGCCGGGCGCCCGGCCACACCTTCAGCGTGACGTCGTGCAGCCCGGCCTCGGCGTAGCGCTCGACCAACGGCCGCACCAGGGCCAGCCCGGCGTTGACCGGGTCCTCGTCCCCGACGACGACGTAGACCGGCAACCCGCCCGGGATCCGCTTCAGGGTGGCGACGTCGCCGAGCGGCCGGCCCGCGGCGAACATCGCCTGCGTGCCGGGCAGGTCGATGCCGAAGCCGCAGCGGGCGTCGGCCACGTAGGCGTCGACCTGCGCGGGGTCGCGGCTGAGCCACTCGAAGCCGGTGCGCTGCTCGAACGGCGCGTTGAACGACGAGAGGTCCAGCGGCGCCGACAGGTCCAGCCCCTGCTCCATGAGGTCGAGCAGCGCGGTGCCGGACAGCACCACCGCGTCTGGCGGGGTCCCGTCCGCGACCAGGAACTGCTGCACGGCGAACGAGCCCATGCTGTGGCCGAGCAGCACCAGCGGGGCGCCGGGGTGCTCGGTGCGGGCGTGCGCGGACAGCAGCCCGATGTCGGTGACGAGCTGGGCCCAGCCGTCGTCGCCGAGGAGGCCGAAGTTCTCGGGCCCGCCCGCGGTGGCGCCGTGGCCGCGGTGGTCCTGGGCGTAGACGGCGAAGCCGCGCGCGGTCAGCGCCTCGGCCAGGGGGAGGTAGCGCAGGGCGTGCTCACCCATGCCGTGGGTGATCTGGACGATCCCGCGCACCGGGTCGCCCGCCTCGCCGGGGAGCCAGCGGTAGGCGGTGACGGCGGTGCCGTCGCGGCCGGAGAAGGTGAACGTGTCGGACATGCGTGGGCACCGCCAGTGGTGAGGGGTCGATCTCGGTCGGATCGTGCGTCACGGGGCCGAGGGGGTCAATGCCCGCCGCCGGGTTCGACCTCGGCGAGGTCGGCGACCATCGTCGCGAGGACGCGCAGGGTGGCGTCGACGTCGGCGGCCGGGAGGCGCTCCGCGACCGCCCGCAGTCGGGCGTGCTCGCGCCCGACGACGTCGTCGATCACCGCACGGCCGGCCGCGGTCGTGGCGACGAGCTTGGATCTGCGGTGCCGCGGGTTGTCGATCCGCTCGACCAGCCCCGCGGCGAGGGCCTCGTCCACCATGCGCTGCACGAACTGGCGGCTCAGCGACTGCGACCGACCGATCTCGGGCACGGTCATCGGGCCGTGCCGCCGGAGCTGGTCGAGGACCGCCCGCACCCCGGCGGACACCCGGTTCTCCGGCGCCATCCCCTCCACCTCGTGCAGCACCCGCCGGTAGAGCGGGCCCACCAGGACGTACACCTCGGCGAGCTTCTCGGCGGTCCGGTCGATGTCGGTCACCCGGCAAGTATGACACCTTAGTTGTCAATCCGGCCGAATCATGACACCTTAGGTGTCATGACCCTCGCTCTCGCCCGGAGTACCGTCCCGGGGTTCCTGCCCGTACCGGGCGGTCGCATCGCCTACCGCGACACCGGTCCGCATCCCGACGGGCGGCCGCCGCTGGTCCTGCTGCACGGCGGAGCGCTCGACGGCCGCATGTGGGCCCGGCAGGGCGAAGCGCTGTCGGCCCGGCACCGGGTCGTCGTCCCGGACGCGCGCGGGCACGGCGCCTCGTCGGACCCGGGACCCGACGGGTACCGCCCGCACGACGACGTCGTCGCGCTGGTGGAGCACCTCGGTACCGGTCCGGTGGTGCTGGTCGGGCTCTCGATGGGCGCGCGGACCGCCTTCGACACCGCGCTGGAGCGGCCCGACCTCGTCGACCGGGTCGTGCTCAGCGGCGCCGGTGCCGGTGCGCCCACCTGGACCGGCCCCTGGATGCTCGACAGGCTGGCCCGCTGGGAGCAGGCCCGCCTCGACCTCGACGCCGAGCGCTGGATCTCGGTCTTCCTGGAGTTCGTGCCCGGACCGCACCGGACGGCGGCCGAGGTCGACCCGGAGGTGCTCGCCGAGGTCCGGCTGATGGCCGTCGACATGCTCGCCCACCACCTGCCCACGGACCCGGCCGCGCCGCCGCCGATCGGCTTCCTCGACGACGCCCTGGACCGGGCCCCGGCCCTGGCCGTGCCGCTGCTCGGCGTCGTCGGCGAGCTGGACTCCGACGACCACCTGCGGATCGTCACCGACACCGTCGAACGGGTCCCCGACGGGCGGCTCGTGACGGTGCCGGGCACCGCCCACTACCCGAACATGGAGCGTCCTGCGGAGTTCGCCCGGGCGCTGGGCGAGTTCCTCGGCCGGTAGGCGTCTGGTCCCGCGGAACCGGTCCGCGAGCCGGTCGCGCTGCTGCCGGACCTGGCCGGGTGGTCAGCCGCCGCGCGCGCCACGCAGCCAGGCGACCGAGCGCGCCGTGAAGTCGTCGGCGATCGCGATGCCCTTGCCCCAGCCGTCGAAGCCGTGCGGGGCGCCGGGGACGACGTCGAGCTCGACCGGCACCCCGGCCTCGCGCAGCCGTCGCGCGTAGGTGACGTCCTCGTCGTGGAACAGGTCGACGTCGCCGACGCCGATCCAACCGGGCGGCAGCCCCGACAGGTCGGGGCGACGGGCGGGCACCGCGTACGGGGCGGGCTCGCCGGTCCCGGGTGGGCGCCCCAGGTAGGCGTGCCAGCCGACCTCGTTGTTGCGGTTGTTCCACACCCGGTGCGGGGGCCGGTCGAGCTCGCGGCGGGCGGCGGTGCGATCGTCGAGCATCGGGTAGACCAGCCACTGCGCGACCGGCTGCGGGCCGCCCTCGTCGTGCAGGCGCTGGACCAGCGCGGCGGCCAGGCAGCCCCCGGCGCTCGCCCCGCCGACGGCGATCCGCGCCGGGTCGATCCCCAGCCGGCCGGCGGCGTCGCGCAACCAGGTCCAGCCGGCGTGGCAGTCGTCGAGCGCGGCCGGGAACGGGTCACCGGGGGCGAGCCGGTAGTCCACCGAGACGACGACGATCCCCAGCTCCGCGGCGAGCTCGCCGCACCGCTCGTCGTCGATCATGGGGGAGCCCAGCACGAGGCCGCCGCCGTGGAACCACAGCAGCGCCGCGGGCGTCGTGCGGTGGTCGGGGACGTGCACGCGCAGCAGCGGCGGGCCCGGATGCGTGGTCGACCGGACCCCGTCGACGGCGGCGGGCCTGCCGCGCCGGGACAGTCGCTGCAGCAGGCGCAGGAACCGGGGGCGGTGCAGCGGGAGCGGCGGGACCCAGCGCAGGGGGCGGCGCAGCTCGGTGGCGATCCGGTCGGTGCTCACGACCCGATCCTGCCGGTGCGGGCCGGCCTCGCACACCTCGTGGTGACTCGCACGGTCCGCGGGGCTACGAGGTGTCCGGAACGCGTGCGAGGTCGGGCGGGGCGGTCAGCCCGGCAGGGCCTCGGCGAGGCGGCGGGTCAGCGGGTCCGGGCCGTCCCAGCGCGCGACGGTGCGGCCGTCGCCGTCGACCCGGCGCACCCACTGCACCCCGCGCAGCGCGTTGACCAGCAGGAACCCGTCGGCCTCGGCGAGCGCGGCCAGGGGCAGCCGCGCGATGCGCACGGCGTCGGGGCCCACCAGGTCGAGCAACGCGCGTCGGCCGGTGCCCGGGAGGATGCGGCCGTCGAGCGGGGGGACCCACAGCCGCCCCCGGTGTACGGCGGCGACGGCGGACCGCGTCGTCTCCAGCACCAGCCCCGTCGGGTCGCACAGCAGCGGCGTGCCGTCCCCACCCGCCGTCGTGGCCTCGTGGGCGTCGAGCCACCGCCGGTCGGCGAACTTGTGGGACTCGCCGTCGGCGCTGCGCCCGACGACGGCGACCACACCGCCCTGCGCGTCGAGCGGGACCGGCCCGGGCCAGGGGACCGCGCGCACCGTGACCCGCGACGGGTCGTCCGGCGCCGCCTCGACCCGGACCCGGTGGTGCCCGGCAGCCCCCGCGACGGCCGCGGCGACCTCGGCCTCGACCCGCGCGTCGAGGGGGCGGCCGGTGACCGCGAGGTAGGAGCGACGCAGCCGGGCCGCGTGCTCGCCGACCCGGTGGGCCCGGCCGTCGACGCAGGCCAGCGTCTCGAACAGGCCCGCGGCCCGGTCGGCGGGCCGTCCGACGTGCGGCCGGACCGGCCGTGGCGGGCCGTCGAGCGCGGCCAGGACCGGGGCGGCCTTGGTCAGGACCTCGCCGAACTCCTCCGCCGGGTCGGAGTCGACGGTGATGCCCCCACCGACCCCGAGCCGGCCGGTGCGGCTGCCGTCGGGCCCGGCGGGGCCGAGGTCGAGGGTGCGGATCGCGACGTTCAGCTCCAGTCCGGCCAGCGGGCTCACCCCGCCGACGGCGCCGGTGAACAGTCCGCGGTCGCCGTCCTCGCAGTCGGCGATCACCTCGCAGGCCCGGATCTTCGGCGCCCCGGTGACCGAACCCGGCGGGAACGTGGCGGTGAGCAGGTCGGCGTCGGTGACGTCCTCGCGCAGGGTCGCGTGCACCCGCGACACCAGGTGCCACACCCCCGGGTGCGGTTCGACGGCGAGCAGCCGCCCCGGCCGCACCCCGCCGGGCCGCGCCACCCGGGCGAGGTCGTTGCGCATCAGGTCGACGATCATGACGTTCTCCGCCGCGTCCTTCACCGAGGCGCCGAGCCGGGCACGTTCGGCGTCGTCGGCGTCGCCGCCGGTGCGCGGTCGGGTGCCCTTGATCGGTGCGGTGGTGACCCGGCCGCGGGCACGGCGCAGGAACAGCTCCGGGCTCGCGCCCACCGCCGCCCGCTCCGGCGTCACGACGAGCGCGGCGCGGGCGGGCGCGACCGGCTCGACGAGCCGGGCCCACGCCTCGTGCGGGTCGCCGTCGAGCCGGACCTCCAGCCGGGTCGCGATGTTGGCCTGGAAGATCTCGCCGCGCCGGATCTCGGTGACGCACCGCTCGACCGCGGCCAGGTGCGCGTCCCGGTCGGGCCACCGGGTGACCGCGATCCGGGCCGTCCGTTCCGGCGCCGGTCGGGCGAGGTCGGCGCACAGCCGCGCGTACCGGCGCTCGGCCGAGCAGGTGTCGGGGTGCACCGCGCGCGGGTGGTCGGGCAGGCCCGGCAGCGGGGCGCCGCAGGCGACCAGCGCCTCGAACCACCAGCGCTCGCCGTCGTGGCGCAGCACGTCGCGGTACCAGGACAGCGCCGCCGTCGGTCGCACGCCGGGCGGGGCGTGGTCCACCAGCCCGAACCAGCCGCCCCCGACAGCCGTGTCGATGCTTGCGTCGATCCCTGCGTCGGTCCCGGTGCCGGTTCCGGTGTCCGCCCCCGCGTCCCGGGGCGCGCCCGGGGTCGCCTGCGGACTCGCGGACCGCGGCGGCGCGTCGAGCACGGCGAACGGGTCGGCCCCGGCCGGCGCGGTGAGCACGGGGTCGGTGGCGACGAGCGCCCCCCAGGACCAGCTCCCGCCGAAGGCCACCAGCCGCGGCCGGTGGGCGAGCCGGCGCACCGCCGCCGCCACCCCGGACGGCGCGACGTCCGCCGGGATCGGGACACGGTGCAGCCCGGTCCGGGCCGGTGCGGTCGAGGTCACCGGGAGAGCATGCTGATCCGCCCCCGCGCGGGGAAGGTGCCGTGACCCGGCGCACGCCTCACCCCCAGCTCTCCGGGCGCCGTGCCACGGCGTGGATCCGGTCCACCTCCCACGGGTCGAGGACCGGTGTCAGCCCGCGCAGGGCGTGCACCAGCGCGCCCTCGGTGGCGACCACGACGTCGTCGGGCCAGCGGCGCACCCGGATCGGCGCCCCGACCAGCGCGACCACCGGGCGGACCGGCGTCGAGGCGGCGGCAGGCCCGAGACGGGGGAGCAGCAGCTCACGGACCCGCTGCGCCTCGGCCCGGGCCCGCGGGACGGCGTCCGTGGCCGTCCCGGCGACGACCAGCCGCTCGCCGTCGAGCAGCAGGGAGCGGCCCCGGTGGTGGCGGGTGTCGATGACGCAGATGCCGGGCGGTCCGATCAGGACGTGGTCGAGATCGGCGGCGCCGCCGTCGAGCGGGACCGAGTGCAGGACCTGCCACGCCGCGGGCCTGCCGAGCAGCCGGTCCCGTCGGGTCCGCCCGGTCAGCGCGGTCAGCAGGTGCGCGGTGCGCTGCTCCCCGTCGGCTCCGAGGCGCCAGTTGCGGTCGGGGAACCCCGCGCTCCGCTGCTGCGCCGCGACGTGCCCGGCCCGCCGGCCGGGGTAGTGGCGCGCCAGGTCGAGGGCGCGGGAACGATCGGTGGTGGGTGTCGTCGAGGAGGTCGTCGTCATGGCCGGGAGTGTGCACCCGGGCACCGACAGGAATTGGTGCCCGCCGGTACCGTCGCGGTGGGGTGGTGCAGCCATGAACGGTGTGGACCCGCGGTTCGAGTCGCCGGTCGACCGGGCGATCCGGGAGGCCGTCGAGCGGGGCGACTTCGACGACCTGCCCGGCAAGGGCAAGCCGTTGCCCGGCGCGGGACGGATCGGCCCGGTCGACGAGAACTGGTGGATCCGCGGCTACCTGGAGCGGGAGGGCGTCCCGGGTGACGCGCTGCTCCCGCCGTCGCTCCAGCTGCGCAAGGAGCTGGACCGGATCGACGAGACCGTCACCCGCTTCGTCGACGAGCGCCGCGTGCGCGAGCACGTCGAGGAGGTCAACTCCCGGGTCGTCGACCACATGCGCCACCCGATGGGCCCGCGCGTCCCGATCCGCAGGCTCGACGCCGACGAGGTCGTCGCGCGGTGGCACGCGGCCCGGGAGCGCCGCCGCGCCGCCGCCCGGCCCGCCACGGTGGGGCCCGGCACCGGGTCGGAGCCCGGAAGACGGTCCCGCGGCTGGTGGGCCCGCCTGTTCGGCCGCTGAGACCGTCGCTCACGGCGCCCGTCGGCCACCGGGACCGGGCCGTCGCCGGGCCCGGTCGGCGGTCCGGGCCGACGGTGAGCAGGTCCGGGCGCGGCCTCACCGGGCAGGCGCCGCCGGTGTCCGTGGTGCGAAGTGGCCGGGGGAGGCCAGCGGACGGCCGGTCTCCAGCAGCGTCTTGAGCGCGGACAGGATCGCGGGCCAGCCCTCGCCGACGTCGCGGGCGTCCCGTGCGCCCTGCTCGTCGTCGGTGAAACCGGTGTGGACGACCTGCAGCTTCACCGCCTCGTCGCCGAACGGGGAGAGCGCGAACTCGACGACGGTCGGCGGCCGCCCCGCGGCCCGTTCGGCGCGGCCGGTGAAGGTGTAGGACAGCCGGTGCGGCGGCTCGACGGCGAGGATCTCGCCGATGAAGTCGTCGTGGTCGGGGTGGACCGCCTCCAGCGGGCTCCCGACGCGCCAGTCCGAGGTCAGCTCCGCGCCGCCCCAGTACTGCATGGTGAACTCCGGCGTGGTCAGCGCCCGGAACACCTGCTCGGCGGTGCTGCGGATGTAGGTCGTGTAGACGTAGCGACGCTCACTCATCGTTCTCCTCCAGCGCCGCGCGCAGGGCGGTGACCGCCTGCACCCGGCTGCGCTCGAACTTCCCGATCCACCGGTCGTGGATCTCCTGGATGGGGACCGGGTCGAGGTGGTGGAGCTTCTCCCGGCCGCGCCGCAGGGTCGTCACCAGTCCGGCGGCCTCCAGCTGCGCGAGGTGCTTGGACACGGCCTGCCGGCTCATGTCCAACCCCTCGCACAGCGCGCCGAGCGTCGACTCACCCTGCTCGTGCAACCGGTCGAGGATGCGCCGTCGCGTCGGGTCCGCGAGTGCGCGGAAGACGGCGTCCAGGTCGGCCACGCGACCAATTATGCAACTATTTGGTTGCCTGTCAATCGTCGTCGGTCCAGGCGACCGCGAGCAGTACGTGCACCGCCCGCCCGGCCTGCTCGGCGACGGCGGTCACCGCAGTTCCTCGGGCAGCTCCTCGTCCGGTGAGACCTCCCGCTCGGCCCGCCGGGAGTGCACGAACAGGATCAGTCCCAGCCAGAACGCCGGCCCGATCGGCGCGAACAGCGGCGCCGGCCCGAGCACCGCGCCCAGGACCAGCAGGAGCAGCACGACGACGGTCACCCCGGCGTGGATTCGCAGGTTGCGCCGTGCGCGGGGGGTGAGCGGACCACGCCGGGGGTGCCGCGGCCGCGGCGGGCGGGGCAGCCCGGCGAGCAGCGGGACGAGCTCGTCGCGGGTGCGGGCGGCGTAGGCGGCGGCCTGCCGCTCGTCGGACTCGGCGAGGGTCAGCCGCCCCTCGGCGGCGGCGGTCCGCAGCCGGGCGGTGACGTGCTCGCGCTCGGAGTCGGAGGCGAGCACGGCGTCCGACCGGAGCGGAGTCGCCGGGCCCTGCGTGGCCGGTGTGGCCGGGAGCGGTGTGGCCGGTGCCGGGGTGGTGTCCGGTCCGGGTGCGGGACGGGTGTCCGGAGTCGCTGTCATGACGGCCAGCGTCGCCGTGCCGGGGGGCGCGCGCGTCCCCCCGCGGTCGCCGATCCCGCTGCCCCCACAGGGGGAGGAGCGCCCCTCCGCGTACTCCCTCGGGGGTAGGGCACCGGTCATCGTCCGGACGACGCCCGCTGTCGGTTCCCCGGTCTACGGTGTCCCGCGTGCCCGCCGACCGACGTCCGAGGTGGGGTCCGATCGCGCGGGTCCTCGTCCCTGCCCTGGTCGTCGGCCTGCTCACCGCGGGCGGGACGGCGTTCACCGTCGCCCGCAACGCGCGGTACCCGGACCCGGGCACGACGGCGCTCCCGCTCGACGTGCTCGCCGTCGTGCTCCTCGCGGCGGGGCCGGTCGCGCTGCTGTTGCGGCACCTGGACCGGGTCGTGGCGCTCGCGGTGTGCGCGGCCGCCGTCGTCGTCTACCTGGGTCTGGGGTACCCGCTGATCGGGCCGCTGGGGTTCGCGTTCGCCGTGGCGCTGGTGTCCGCGGTCGCCGCGGGGCACCACCATCGGGCCCTCGCGGTGGTGGTCGTCGCGGCGGCGGTGCTGGCCGGGTGGCTGCTCGTGACCGGGCGGCCGATCCCGTGGCCGGCGACCGCCCCGGTGCTGGCCTGGCTGGCGGCGCTCGTCGCGGCCGGTGCCCTGTGGCGGGTGCGGCGCGAGCGCACGGCGCAGGCCCGGCGGGCCGCCGAGGCCGAACGTCGGCGCAACGCCGACGCCGAACGGCTGCGCATCGCCCAGGAGCTGCACGACGTGCTGGGCCACCACGTCTCCCTGATCAACGTGCAGGCCGGGGTCGCGCTCTACCTGATGGACGACGATCCGGAGCAGGCCCGCACCGCGCTCACCGAGATCAAGCGGGCCAGCCGCGACCTGCTGCGCGAGATGCGCTCCACCCTCGGGGTGCTGCGTGGGGTCGACGAGCAGGCCCCGCGTGCGCCCACCCCCGGTCTGGACCGGCTCGACGCGCTGCTCGACGAGGTGCGTGCCGCGGGGCTGCCGGTGCGGCGCGCCACCGAGGGGACCCCGCGGCCGTTGCCCACGGGGGTCGACCTGGCCGCGTACCGGATCGTGCAGGAGTCGCTGACCAACACGCGTCGGCACGCGGGGGCGGGCACCGCGGTGGTCACGCTGCGGTTCGGCGACGACGCGCTGGACCTGACCGTCGACGACGACGGTGCCGGCCCCGCCCCCGGCGCAGTGGACGGCACGGGGCTGACCGGCATGCGCGAGCGTGCGCGTTCGGTCGGCGGGGCGTTGGCGGCGGGGCCGGGCCCGGAGCAGGGGTTCCGGGTGCACGCCCACCTGCCCGCACCCCCGGCCGGCCCCGCCGCCGACCACCCCACGACCCCGGGAGCCGACAGGTGATCCGTGTCCTGCTCGCCGACGACCAGGCGCTCGTCCGCTCCGGGTTCCGCGCGCTGCTCGGCTCCCAGCCCGATCTGGACGTGGTCGCCGAGGCCGCCGACGGCGCGCAGGCCGTCGCCGCGGTCCGCGACCACCACCCGGACGTCGTGCTCATGGACATCCGGATGCCCGGCACCGACGGCATCACCGCGACCCGGGAGATCACCGGCGACCCGGACCTCGCCGGCACCCGGGTCGTCGTCCTGACCACGTTCACCGACGACTCCTACGTCTTCGACGCGATCCGCGGCGGTGCCAGCGGCTTCCTGGTCAAGGACTCCGAACCGGCCGACCTCATCCACGCCATCCGGGTCGTCCACAGCGGGGATGCCCTGCTCGCCCCGGCGGTCACCCGCACCCTGATCGCCGAGTTCGCGGCGCGCTCGCGGGGCGGCCCCGACGGCACCGTCCGGCTCGACGAGCTCACCGACCGCGAGCGGGAGGTCCTCGCCGAGGTCGCGGCCGGGCTGTCCAACGACGAGATCGCCGCCCGCCTGCACATGAGTCCGACGACGGCGAAGACCCACGTCAGCCGCACGATGACCAAGCTGGGTGCGCGGGACCGCGCGCAGCTGGTCGTCCTGGCCTACGAGTCGGGCCTGGTCCGCCCCGGCTGGCGCGGCTGAGAGGATCACGGGTGTGACCACCGTCTTCGTGTTCAACGGCCCGAACCTCAACCTGCTCGGGACCCGCAAGCCGGAGGTGTACGGGACGACCGTGCTCACCGACGTCGAGGCGCTGTGCCGGGAGTCGGCCGCCGCGCACCACCTCGAGCTGGACTTCCGCCAGACCAACCACGAGGGCGTCCTCGTCGACTGGATCCACGAGGCCGGTACCGCGGTGAAGCGCGGCGACGCGATCGGCCTGGTCCTCAACGCCGCCGCCTACACCCACACCTCGGTCGCGCTGCACGACGCGATCGAGGGCGCCGAGCTCCCCACGGTCGAGGTGCACATCTCCAACGTGCACGGTCGTGAGACCTTCCGGCACCACTCGTTCGTCTCGCCGGTGGCGGCCGGGATCGTCGTCGGGTTCGGCATCGACGGCTACGCGCTCGCGATCGACGGACTCGTCCGCAAGGTGCGCCCGCTGCGCGCGGTCTGACTCGTGCTGGTCGGTCTGCCGCCGCACCCCGCGCGCGGCGGAGGACCGACCGGGCTCACTCCCCGGCGACGGCCGACGGGTCCATCCACACGAACTCGAGGTGGTGGCCGTCCGGGTCGTCGATGCCGCGGCCGTACATGAAGCCGTGGTCCTCGGTCTTGCCGGACAGGGTGCCGCCGGCGGCCAGACCGGCCTCGATCAGCCGGTCGACCTCGTCGCGGCTGTCCACGCCGAAGGCGTTGATGACCTCACGGGCGGTCCGCGGGTCGGCGACGCCGGGCTGCTCGGTGAACTCCCGGAACCGGTCCTGGGTCATCACCATCACGACGATGGCGTCGCTGACGACGAACGAGGCGGTGCGCTCGTCGGAGAACTGCTCGTTCAGCCCGAAACCGAGCGCGGAGTAGAAGGCCTTCGCCGCGGCGAGGTCGGCGACCGGCAGGTTGACGAAGATCATGTTCGGCATCGCGGGCTCCTGTGTGGATCTGGCTCCGGGGGTTCCGGTGCCGTTCGAAGGGGTGGACCGCGCGCGGTGACCGGACTCATCGGTCGGCCGCCGGGAACTTCCCGCCGGGGCCGGGCAGGATCGGGGCCATGAGCGTGAAGTGGGGAATCATCGGTCCGGGCCGCATCGCCGACGCCGTCGCGCCGGACTTCGCGCACGTGCCCGGCGCCGAGCTCGTCGCCGTCGCGTCACGTTCCGCGGAACGCGGCGCGGAGTTCGCCCGCCGGCACGGGATCGAGCGGGTGCACACCGGGTACCGGGCGATCCTCGACGACCCGGACGTCGACGTCCTCTACGTCGCGACCCCGCACCCGCAGCACCGGGCGATCGCCCTGGCCGCGATCGAGGCGGGCAAGGCGCTGATGGTGGAGAAGGCGTTCACCGTCAGCTCCGTCGCGACCCGCGAGATCGCCGCGGCCGCCCGCAACCGGGGGGTGTTCGTGATGGAGGCGATGTGGACGCGGTTCTTCCCCGCCGTCGTCCGGCTGCGTGAGCTCGTCGCCGAGGGCGCGATCGGTGAGGTCCGCTCCGTGCAGGCCGACCTCGGGGTGCGCAACCGCACCGCCGACGACGACCGCTTCTTCTCCCCGGAGCTGGGCGGCGGTGCCCTGTTCGACCTCGGCGTCTACGTGGTCTCCTTCGCCCAGATGATGCTCGGCAGCCCGAGCACGGTCGCCGCGAGCGGCGCGCTCACCCCGTCCGGTGTGGACCTGGAGGAGTCGATCCTGCTCGGCTGGCCCGACGGCCGCAGCGCCGCGCTGCAGGTCAGCCTGCAGTGCGCGATGCCCGGCTCGGCCCGGGTGATCGGCACCGAGGGCTGGATCGAGGTGCCGCCGCGGTTCCACCACCCGGACCGGATCGTGGTGCACCGGCACGGCGCCGAGCCGGAGGAGCTCGTGCTGCCGGCCACCGGGCGTGGCTACAGCCACGAGATCGAGGAGGTGACCCGGCGGGTCGCGGCGGGGGAGACGGAGAGCCCGGTCATGCCGCTGGCGGACACCGTCGCCGTCCAGGACGTCATGGCCGCCGTGGCGGACCGGATCGGGATGATCCCGGAAGAGGGGCCGGCGTCCCTCTGACGGGTCGCGATGCGGTGACGGTCACCGGTCACGCGCTTTACGATCGTTGCGCCGCGGAGTAGACCGAACGGCGTGTCCGACACCACGACCACCCCCCAGCGCCGGGAGAGGACCTTTCTCGGCCACCCCGTCCAGCTCGCGACGCTCTTCGGCGTCGAGATGTTCGAGCGGTTCTCCTTCTACGGCATGCAGGGGATCCTGCTCATCTACATGTACTACTCGGCCACCCAGGGCGGCCTGGGGCTGGACGAAGGGGTGGCGGCGGGCATCGTCGGCGCCTACGGCGGCACCGTCTACCTCTCGACGATCCTCGCGGCCTGGTCCGCCGACCGGCTCTTCGGGCCCGAGCGGGTGCTGTTCGGCAGCGCCGTCTCGGTGATGGCGGGACACATCGCGCTGGTCCTGGTCCCCGGTGCGGCCGGGCTCGCGGTCGGCCTGGTGCTGGTCGCGTTCGGCAGCGGCGGGATCAAGGCGAACGCCTCGACGATCCTGGCCTCGCTCTACGGCCCGGGCGACGACCGTCGCGACGCCGGGTTCTCGATCTTCTACCTGGGCGTCAACATTGGCGCCTTCAGCGGGCCGCTGCTCACCGGCGTGCTGCAGTCGACGTGGGGCTTCCACATCGGCTTCGGCGCCGCCGCGATCGGCATGGCGATCGGACTGGTCCAGTACTGGTTCACCCGGCGCGCGCTCCCGGCGTCGGGCTGGGTCGTCCCGAACCCGCTCCCGGCCGCCACCCGGACCCGGGCCGGGATCGGCGCGGTCGTGCTGCTGGTCGTCATCGGTGTCCTGATCGCCACCGACGTGATCACCGCCGACCGGCTGAAGTGGATCGTGTTCGGAATCGTCCTGGTCGCGACCGTCTCCTACTTCACGTTGATGCTGACCAGTCCCAAGGTGGACCGCGTCGAGCGCCGCAGGGTGCTGGCGTTCGTGCCGATGTGGCTCGCCTCGGTGATGTTCTGGGCGATCTTCCAGCAGATCTTCACCGTGCTCACCATCTACGCCGACAAGCGTCTGGACCGCACGATCCTCGGCTGGGAGATGCCGGTGACCTGGGCCCAGTCGATCGAGCCGGTCTTCGTGATCCTGCTCGCCGGTGTCTACGCGACGGTGTGGACCGTGCTCGGGCCGCGCCAGCCGTCGTCGCCGATGAAGATGGCGATCGGCACCGTCGTCATCGGCTTCGCGGTCCTGCTGTTCGTGCCGTTCGCGGGCACCGGGGCGAACGGCACGCCGCTGCTCGCGCTCGTCGGGATCCTGCTGGTGTTCTGCCTGGCGGAGCTGTTCACCTCCCCGGTCGGGCAGTCGCTGTCGACCAAGCTGGCGCCGCAGGCGTTCCAGACCCAGATGGTGGCGCTGTTCTTCCTGTCGGTCTCGATGGGCACGGTGCTCTCCGGCCTGCTGGCCGAGCTCTACAGCGAGGCCGCCGAGGCGGCCTACTTCGGCATCACCGGCGTGACGGCGATCGTGGTCGGCCTCGTCGTCGTCGCGCTCGTGCCGAAGCTGAAGGTGCTGATGGAGGGCGTCCGCTAGGTCCTGATCGAACACCGGTTCGATCCGTCCCCAGCTGTGCACAGCCCTGTGGACAACTCCGGTGGGTCACCGACGACGGGTGCGCCGGACCGTCGGTGAGTCCATCGTGTCGCCGGCCATCTCCCGGGCGATCCGCACGACGTGCGCGCGGATGTCCGGGGGCTGGTCGGCGATCCGCAGCGCCAGCCTCTCCAGCACCGAGGCCAGCCCGAACGCGATCTCGGGACGGCTGAGCCCGGCGTAGTGCGCCTGCACGGCCTCGTGTCGCAGGGCCGCCGCGGCGGCGAGCACCGTCTCGCGGTCGGTGCGCAGGGCGGCCAGTCGCTGTCGTTCGTGGATGTTCATGCTCCCCCGGTCGTCGTCGCGGAGCCGTCGCGGACGACGGCCGGTCCGCACCCGGGGGAGCGGGCGCGGCGACCAGCGTGCCCCGCCCTCCCCGGCCGGCGCCAGGCGGGTCCCCGAGATGTCGCACACACGTTCGACTCAGAGCAGCAGCAGGGCCACGCCGAGTGTCGAGACCGCTCCCCGGAGGTGGTTCGCGGCGCTCCAGCGCGGGGCGAAGGCGGCCCAGTCGCCGTCGCGCTCCAGGGCGTTGTTGAGCGGGATGTTCACCGCGGCGGTCACGACGAAGCCGGCCAGCACCGCGACCCCGCCGGCGATCCGCAGCGGCTGCCCGCCGAGCACCCCGGCCACCGTCACCGCGCAGGCGAGCAGCGCTGTGCCGGCGAACAGTGTCCCGAACAGCGGATTCACGATCGCCCGGTTCACCCCGCGCATCACCGCGACCGCCTCCGCCGCGGGACGACGGCGCAGGGCGGGCAGCACCGCGACCGAGAACGCCAGGTAGATCCCGCCGAGCAGACCCGCCCCGGTGGCGGCGGCGCCGTCGAGGAACCCGGTCATCCCGCCACCCCCGCCGCCCACTGCTCGACGGTCAGCACGTCGTCGACGGCGCCCCGCGGCTCGTGCGCGCGGATCTCCCCGCGGTTGAACGCCCGGTTCATCGCGACGTGCAGCCGCGCCCCGTCCGCCGGCATCCCGGCCCCGCGCAGCAGCTGCTCCATCTCCTCGTCCGGGACGCGCACGTAGGTCAGGTCGGGCAGGCCCAGCGCGGGCCCGAGCGCGGCGACGACCTCGGGCACCGTCCGGTCCGCCGCGCCCTGCACTTCGACGACCTCCGGTGCGTCCGGGGCGAGCAGCGCCGCGGCGGTGGCCCGTCCGACGTCGCGGGTGGCGACCATCGGCAGCGCGACGTCGGGGTCCACGGAGTCCGCGTGCACCCCGTGCGCCCGCATGGCGGCGAGCGACCACAGGAACGACTCCAGGAACAGGCCCGGCCGGACCCGGGTGACGTGGGCGTCGAGCGTCGCCACCCGGGCCTCCTGGTCGTGCAGGCTGCCCAGGTAGCCGGTCACGGCGAGGTCCGGGCCGCCCGGGACCTCCGCCCCGAGCGAGCTCAGCGCGACGACCCGGGGCACGGCCGCGTCGCGCAGCGCGGCGACGACGGACTCCCCGAGCCGGGCCTGGTGGGCGGCGTGGTCGGGCGCGGTGACCTCGAAGGGCAGCAGCACGAAGGCGGCGGCCGCTCCGTCGAACGCCCGGCGCAGGAACGCCCGGTCGCCGAGGTCGCCCGGCCACGGCCGC
The DNA here is from genome assembly GCF_001932475.1 of Pseudonocardia sp. Ae717_Ps2. NCBI lineage: Bacteria > Bacillati > Actinomycetota > Actinomycetes > Pseudonocardiales > Pseudonocardiaceae > Pseudonocardia > Pseudonocardia sp. Ae717_Ps2. The sequence goes on along the minus strand of NZ_MCIS01000001.1, from coordinate 5,584,351 downwards.
ACCCCCGGCGCGGCGACGGCCGGGCGGCGGGCGACGGCACGGACGTCCACCCCGGCCGCGGTCAGCTCCCGGACGACCTGTGCTCCCACGTTCCCGGTCGCCCCCAGCACGGTGATCATGTCGAACTCCTCTCGTCGGTGTCCGTCCACGATTACCGCCGACGAGCGGACGCAGAATGGCTGTGTGTCCACAGATGATGCTCATCCGTCCACAGCTGGGGATGAGCTGTGGACGAACTGTCATGCTGTGCACCGTGTCCACCGCGCCGCCGTTCCCGGCCGCCGACCCGCTCGGGGAGGCGCTGCACGTGCTGCGCATGGACGGCGTCTTCTACTGCCGCTCCGAGCTCGGCGAACCGTGGGGGATGACGCTGCCGGCGACGCCGGGCTGTCTCTGGTTCCACGTCGTCACCTCCGGCGGATGCCGGCTGACCGTCGACGGCGCTGCCGACGGCGCTGCCGGCGGGACGGCGGGCGGGACCGACCGCGAGCTGCGGCCCGGTGAGCTCGTCGTCGTGCCGCGGGGGACCGGGCACGCGCTGCGCAGCGCGCCCGGCGTGCTCGCTCCGGACATCCGGTCGATCCCGCACCCGATGCTCGACGGGCGCTACGCCCTGCTCCGGCACGGCGGCGACGGTCCGGTGACCCGGATGGTGTGCGGCGCGGTCCGGTTCTCCCACCCCGCCGCGGGCGACCTCGTCGCGAGCCTGCCCGACCTCGTCCGGGTCGAGCCGTCGCCGATCGGGGACCGGGTGCAGGACACGCTGCGGCTGCTGGCCGCGGAGGTCGAGCACGGTGGCCCCGGCAGCGACGCGGTGATCACCCGGCTGGCCGACGTCCTGGTCCTGCAGGCGGTGCGCGGCCGGCTGCAGGCCGACGCGGCCACCCGCACCGGCTGGCTCGGGGCGCTCGCCGACGACCGGATCGGTCGCGCGCTCGCCGCGGTGCACCGCGAGCCGGAGCGGGACTGGACCGTCGCCGCGCTCGCCGCGACGGCGGCCATGTCGCGCTCGGCGTTCTCCGCCCGGTTCACCGAGCTCGTCGGCGAGCCCGCGATGAGCTACGTGACCCGGTGGCGGATGCACGCGGCCGCCGAATTCCTGTCAGGGGGGAGTGGGACGGTGGCGCAGGCGGCCCACCGGTTCGGCTACCGCTCCGAGGCGGCGTTCGCGCGGGCCTTCGCCCGCGTCGTGGGGGAACCCGCCGGACGGGTGCGCCGACACGGGCTCGCAGGCACGGCCGATGCCCTGGCCGCTTTCCGAACCTGACCCCGGACCCTCGCACACACGTTCGACACAGGCCTGCTACGCTGCGACGACGCCGCCAGGAGAGGAGCAGTGCATCGAGTCGATCGTCTCGTATCCGGATCTCTCGCGACCGTCCTAGACGGCGGTATGCGGTGGCATGTGCGCGTGTCGATGCCGCCGTATGGGGCTGTCTAGCTCATGGACGAGAGAGCGGTACAGAGTTGGATCGACGGTCGATGTGCTCGTCTGCGCTTCTCTCGGACTGATCCGAGACAGGGCTAGAGGGCGCTACGTGTGCCCGCGCGCTCGGGTCGTCTGCGGCTCTCTAGTGCGGGCGCGAGACGACCGGAGAGAGCCCGAGGTGCCGTCGACCGAGCCGGCCGCGTGACGATCTGCGTCCGGGGGCACCGGCCGGGGCCGTGGCAGGGTGGGCCCATGAGCGGTGTGGCGGTGGTGACCGGGGCCGGGTCGGGCATCGGCAAGGCGGTGACCCGCGGTCTGCTCGACGCCGGCTGGCGGGTCGCGCTGGCCGGTCGTCGGCGCGAGGCACTGACCGAGGTCGCGGCGGGCCGCGACGGGACGCTCGTCGTCCCCACCGACGTCACCGACCCCCGGTCGGTCGAGGCCCTGTTCGCGGCGGTGCACGAGCGCTGGGGTCGGGTCGACCTGCTGGTCAACAACGCCGGCACGTTCGGCGCGGGCGGCACCGTCGACGAGATCTCCGTCGACGACTGGAACGCGGCCGTCGCGGTCAACCTCACCGGCTCGTTCCTCTGCGCCCGGGCGGCGTTCGGGGCGATGCGCGGACAGGACCCGCAGGGCGGCCGGATCATCAACAACGGCTCGATCTCCGCGCACGTCCCCCGGCCGGGCAGCGCGCCCTACACCGCCACCAAGCACGCGATCACCGGGCTGACCAAGTCGCTCTCCCTCGACGGCCGTCCGTTCGGCATCGCCTGCGGGCAGATCGACATCGGCAACGCGGCCACCGAGATGACCGCGGGCATCGCCACCGGCGCGAAGCAGGCCGACGGCTCGGTCCGGCCCGAGCCCACCTTCGACGTCCGGCACGTCGCCGACGCCGTGGTCTCCATGGCCGGCCTCCCCCTGGAGGCGAACGTGCAGTTCCTGACGATCGCCGCGACGACGATGCCCTGGCTCGCCCGCGGCTGAGGATCGTCTCGTTCTGAGACTTCCGTCACCCCGTGTCGCGGGGGACACTGGGCAGATGACCCGGACGATGCACGTCCTGCGCCTGATCGTGCACGCCAGATCACGCCAGCCGGTGCTGCTGCTCGGCGAGGCCGACGGCGACCGCTGCGTGCCGGTGTTCCTGCGGCCGCCGCAGGCCGAGGTCATCGCCGTCGGTCCGCGGGACGACGAGGGCACCCCCCTCACCCAGGACGTGCTGCTCCCGGTCGTCGAGGCGCTCGGGCGCACCCTGGAACGGGTGGAGATCTCCGACCTCGTCGACGGCGTCTACACCGCCGAGCTGGTCTTCGACGGCGACACCAGGCTGGTGGTGCGCCCCTCGGACGCGTTGGCGCTGGCCGTGCGCGAGGGGCTGCCGATCGGGATGGCCGAGCACGTCCTCGACGAGGTCGGCCAGGCCGTCGACGACGTCCTGCCCCCCGACGGCGACGACACCACCGGCGCCGCCGCACAGGCCCGCGCCGCCACCGCCGGTCCGGCGGACGCCCCACCGGAGCAGCAGATGCAGGAGTTCCGGGAGTTCATCGACGAGGTGTCTCCGGAGGACTTCCGCTAGGGCGCGTCACCGCGCGCGTGGTCGGGTGACGATGCGGCGCGACACCTGCGGGGCGGGCGTCACACGAGCCGGCCGAGTACCTCGGCCGCGGCCACCGCCATACGGTCCAGGCCCTCGTCGCCGGGGTGCAGGTGGTCCCCGCTGTCGAAGCGCGGGTCGAGCGCGACCGAACCCGGCCCGGCGCTCAGTGCGGCGTCGAAGTCGACCACGGTGCGCCCGCTGCCGGGGCCACGGATCCACGCGTTCACCTCGGCACGGCACAGCTCACGCCGGCGGTCGAAACCCTCGGCGCCGTCGAACGGCGTCAGTGTCGCCAGCACCACCGGCAGGCCCGCGTCGTCGGCGCGGCTCGCGATCCCGTCCAGCGCCCGGATCAGCTGCCCGGCGGTCGGCAGCTGGTCCGCGGGGGCCATCGTCCCCGGATGGCCGAGATCGTTGACCCCGAGTGCGACGACGAGGTGGGTCCGGCCGGCGGTCGCGAGCACGTCCCGGTCGAACCGGGTCCGGCCGGCCGCCCCGAAGAGCGGCCCGAAGGGACCGGCCCCGTCGAGCCGGAGCCGGTTCCCGGCGATGCCCCGGTTGACGACCGCGACCTGCCGGTCCCGCAGCCGTCGTGCCGTGCGCTCGGGCCATCCCGCGGCGGTGATCGAGTCCCCCAGACAGACCACGACCGGTGCGGGGACGGTGCGGAGCACGTCGACGCCGCGCAGCAACGGCGCGGGCAGGTCCATCTCGGAACCGTCGGGCAGCGCCAGCACCGGGGTGTCCCGGCCGGGGAACTCGTCGGCCCCCGCGTGGTTGCCGGGCGCGGACGGACGCCACGTCGCGGTGGACACGTTCGCGGTCGCGTACCGCCAGGTGTCCGGCAGGTACAGGTCCACCTCGACCGTGTCGCCGGCGAGGACCGCGAGATCCACGGGATCGCAGGTGAGGTCCTCCCCGGCGGGGACCTCCACCGCGGGCTGCCCGCCGAAACGCATCGGGCCGGCGCGCCCGGCCACCCGCACCGCGGCCCGGCCGATGTGCAGGGGGGCCGTCCCGAAGCGGTTGCTCAGGCTCACCCGAAGCCGGTCACCACCGACGCCCGCCTCCACCACGATCCGCACCGTCACGTCGCGGAGCTCGAGGTCGGCCACCCCCACGTCGGTGACGGCCTGCGTCCAGCTCGCGGTCCAGGCCGGGCTCACGATCCCGCGTCCCGGGACGCGGCGGCCCGCGGGTTCCATGCCCCGCGGGCGACGGCGGGGACGAAGTCCGCGAGGTCGTCCTCCAGCGAGACGGTGCGGCCCTGTTCGGCCGAGGCGTAGGCCGCCATCAGCAGTCGCACGACCTCCAGTCCGTTGGCGAGGGACTCCGGGGGCTGCTCGCCGCGCAGGAACGCCGTCGCGAAGGTCGCGTTCTCCGCGGTGTAGCCGTAGCTCGCCGACTCGTCGGGGACGATCGGCATGAGACCCTGCTCAGCGTTCTGCTTCTCCAGCAGGTCCTCGCCGCGGTCCTGCTCCAGCCTGCGGGACAGGAAGACCTTGGCCTCGGTGTCGAGGGTGTCGGCGGACATCGAGTACTCGGGGCCGAGCATCTCGAACGACAGCCGCAGCCCCGCGCCGACGTAGCTCCACGAGGTGGTGGCCTCGACGACCACGGGCTCGCCGTCACCGTTGCGGAACTCGAAGACGGCGTGCGCGTAGTCCTCCGACGGCGTATGCCGGTAGTCGGGGACGCCCGGGTACCGCTCCAGCAGCTCGGTGGCGTAGCGGGCGCGGCCCCACTTGAGGGAGGCGATCGAGGCCGACACCGAGACCGGGGTGAGCCATGTCGCCGGGTCGGTCCCGGGCGGGGTGAGCAGGTAGCGGCCGGCCTCGACGGAGTGGCACATCATGTCGCTGAGCACGCCGCCCCCCTCCTGCTCGCCGTTCCAGAACCAGGTGCTGTGCGGGCCGGAGTGCTCCTCGGCCGCGCGTGCCAGGTAGGGCGTCCCCGCCGCCGGGACCGCCCGGCCCCAGACCAGCGCGTGCGAGCGGACGATGGCCGGTGCGAACACCTGGTTCTCCAGGTAGCCGTGCAGCAGACCGGCGCCGGTCACGAGCGCCAGCACCTCGGCTGCCTCGGCCACCGTGCGCCCGAGCGGCTTCTCGATCGCGATCCCACGCAGCTGCGCCCGCCCCGCGCTCACCTCCTCGCAGATCGCGCGGACGACCTCGAGCCGGGCGTGGTTGGGTACCAGCACCCAGACTGCGTCGACCCGGGGGTCCCGGACGAGTGCGGCGACGTCGTCGTAGGCGGTGACGGCGGACCCGACGCCGAGCACCTCGGCCTCCCGGGCGAGCGCCTCGGCCGAGGTGAGGCTGCGTGAGGCGGTGGCGACGACGTCGCCGTCGCGGACGCCCTGCCACGACCGGACGTGGAAGCGGCCGATGAATCCGGCGCCGACGATGCCGACGCCCAGTGTCGTACGGGTGGCCATGACGTGCTCCTTCGTGGTTCGGGGTCGCCCGGTCTACGCCGTGGCCGCGGGGGTGGCGCTGCGGGTCGAGGTCAGGCTCCGGGCGATCGCGGTCGCGGCCCGCCACGCCAGCGCCACCGTCGTCAGCGTCGGGTTGGACGCGGTCGAGGTGGGGATGACGCCGTTGCCGCCGACGTGGAGGTTGTCGACGCCCCAGACCCGCAGCCACGGGTCGCAGACCGACGAGCCGTCGTCGGCCTCGCCCATCCGGACGGTCCCCTGGTAGTGCAGTGAGGACCCGCCGGCGGCGAGCGCCGGGGGTTCGTGCAGCGTGCCGATCCGGCGTGCCGCGCGGACCGAGTTGGTCGTCATCTGCTCGATCGTCGCCCGGTCCCGGTCGGTGTGGGAGTAGCGGATCCGCATCCGCGGCATGCCGTAGAAGTCGGTCTCGGTGTCGCTGAACTCGACGGCGTCGGTGGCGCGGAGGTCCTTCGCCCCGTACCAGGCCAGGACCGCGAGCCGGGCGGAGGCGCCGGCGCCGTCGGTCGGGTCGCCGCCGCCCAGGCTCATCCGGTAGGCGGAGTTCGCGAGCAGCATCACCCCGCCCTGCATGGGGCGGGCGTCGGAGAACGGCGTCAGCACCGAGCGGACGTTGCGGGGCTCGGGCGGGAACAGCGCCGGGTCGAACTCGTCGGCCAGGGACACGAACGAGGTCACCTGGAAGTGCTCGTTGAGGTAGCGCCCGAGGGCGGCCGGGCGGATGCCCGAGGCGTACAGGACCTGCGGCGTGCGCAGCCCGTCGGCACACACGACGACGTGCCGGGCCCGGACCTCGTAGGTCCGTCCCGACCGTCGGTCCTCCAGCACCGCGCCCACCGCGGTGCCGTTCTCCACGAGCACCCGCCGAGCCAGGGTCTCGGTCCGCAGCTCGAAGCCGGGCACCGTGGCCTCGAGGTCGCCCAGGATGCTGCCGGTCCCGCTGAACCGCAGCGTGTCGCCCTCCCAATGGGTGGCGGTCGGCATGAACCCGGTCGGGGTCAGCCCTGGCCCGTCGAACTCCTCGGCCAGCGCCGACCGGACCGCTTCGGGCAGCCCGTGGCCCGGCGTCGGCGGGGTCGTGGCGCCCAGCAGCCGCTCGGCGTGGTCGAGGGCGGCGTCCATCTCGGCGGCGGGCACGAACGGGATGCGTTCGGACTGCTGCGGGCGGGGGCTCGAGGTGCCCCAGTGGATCCCCATCCCCCCGACCCCGCTGGCCATGCTGGCCGCGGGCAGCCCGACCTCGCCCGGGGCGGGGGACGGCCGTGGGTCGGCGAAGAACAGGCCCGGCAGGATGGTGTGCCGGAACTCCAGGCTGGGGTCGATGCCGTCGGCGACGTCGGACAACGCCGCCGCCCGCTCGACGCCGGTGTCCGGGCCCTGGGTGAGCAGCTGGGCCGCGGCCCGGTCGTCGTCGGACATGTTCTGGGTGTGGTCGCCGCGGGCGCCGGGGACGGCCGGTCCGACCTCGACCATCAGGATCCGAGCCGTGGGGACGGCGTCCCCGATGGTCCGGGCGTAGGTGGAGCCGGCAGGGCCGCTCCCGATCACGAGCACGTCGACCCGGGGGTCGTCGGCGTCGATGGAGGTCATCTCGGTCCTCTGCGAGGTCGGTGGGGTGGGCCGGTGCGGGTCAGCGGGTGGTGGCGAACGCCGCGGCGGTCAGGTCGAGCACCTGCCGGGTCCTGGCCCACGGGTCGCCGCCGGTGCCCTCGTACTCGACCGTCAACGGGCCCCGGTAGCCGTGCCGGGCGAGGATCGCGAACGCCCGCGGGAGGTCGACGAGCCCGACGGACCCGTCGTCGTCGACGGCGTGGGCCTTGACGTGGACGAGCTCGGCACGCCCGGCGAGCGCCTCGATCCCCCGGTACACGGGTTCGAGCGCGGCGCTCCCGCGCAGCGGCAGCGGCGGGCTGTCCGGGTCACCGGTGAGCGCGGCCGTCATCGGCCCCGTGATCACGTCGAAGTTCCCCAGGTCGAGCAGCAGGCCCAGGTTCTCCTGCCCGACGGCGTCGAGCAGCCGGGTCATCCAGACGGCGTTGCTGGACGGTCCGCCGTGGTTCTCCACGAGCAGCCGCACGCCCCGGTCACGGGCGTGGGCGCCGAGCACGGACAGCGCGTCGACCAGGTGCTCCGGCGGGGTGATCCCGTGGTTCGGGCTCAGCGGCGAGCCGGGGTTCACCCGGACGAAGGTCGAGCCCAGTGCCGCGCACCGGTCGATCCAGGTCGTCAGGGTCGCGACGTCGTCGGCACGCCGGACGGGGTCCTCGGTGAGCAGGTCGCCGACGTCGACGGCCACGTTGAGCAACCGCGTGCCGGCGGCCGCCGCCTCCGCGGCGAACCGGTCGAGCCGGGGGTCCTCCGGGCCGGTGAACTGGAACGCCACCGTCTCCACCCCCGCGACGCCGAACCGGGCGGCCGCCAGACGGGGGAACTCGGCGATGTCGAACAGCGCCGGGAAGTCGGTGCTGAACCGGATCTCGCGCCCCTCGGGAGCGACGACGGTGAGGTCGATCGGTCCGAGCTGCTCACGCAGGCTGAAGGACGACACGGACAGGATGCTCATCGGGTTTCCTCTCGTGGGGGCCCGTCATGCCGGCCTGCTCGCTGCAGGCGAGTCCCCGTGCAGAGCCGAGCTATGAGTAGTGAGAACTGATTGGTAGTAACTACCATATTGTGGTGACACCCTGTCAGGTGTCAAGCCCGATCGGAAGTCGAACCGGGTACGATCGCACCATGGGTCTGCGGGAGATCAAGGCGGCGCGCGCCCGGCAGCGGATGATCGACGTCGCCGTGGAGCTGTTCCTCGAACAGGGCTACGACGACACGACGATGGAACAGATCGCCGAGCGTGCCGAGGTCGGCACCACGACGCTCTACCGGTACTTCCCGACCAAGGACCTGCTGCTGCTCGACCGGGTCGTGCGCGGCATGGACCTCGGGGAGCGCCTGCGGGAACGGCCCCCCGGCGAGCCGGTCGGCGAGGCGTTGACCGCGGTGCTGCGCGAGGCCGCGGCCGACTTCGATGCGCCGGACCTGCGTATACCGGAGATCCGGCAGCTGGTGGACGTGGCCCCGGTTCCCCGGGCGCGGCTCTGGGACTTCCAGCTGAGCGCGCGGACACAGCTGGAGGCCGCCCTGGCGACCCGGATGGGGCGTCCCGCGAGCGACCTCTCGGTGCGGCTCACGGCGGCGTTCGCGCTGGAGGTGCTCGTCATCAGCGACGATCTGCGCCGGTCGCGCGGCTACGCGCCGTCCGCCTCGGACTCGCTCGAAGAGGTGCTCGCCGGCCTCGCCGGGACCGAGATCGTGCTGCCCGCCATCCCGTCCGCGGTCGGGTCGGCGGCTGCGGGGGGCTCGCCTCCCCGCACCGGGTGAGCTGCTCGGTCCGGGGCGGGACGAACCACGACCGCCTCCGCCGCCCGACCCACCTGCCGTCACCGGGACGGCCACGGTCCGGGTGGTCCAACCCCGGCCATCACACCTGGACGGCCGATGCCGGCGCCTCGGCCCACAGCTCGGCGTAGCGCCCGCCCCGGGCCAGCAGCGCGGTGTGGCCCCCGCGCTCGACGATCCGGCCCTGTTCGAGCACGAGGATCTCGTCGGCGTCGCGGACGGTGGACAGCCGGTGCGCGATGACGAGCGCGGTCCGCCCGTCCAGCGCCTCGGCCAGCGCCGCCTGCACCGCGGCCTCCGACGTCGTGTCCAGGCTCGCCGTGGCCTCGTCCAGCACCACGATCCGCGGGCGTGCCAGCAGCACCCGGGCGATCGTCATCCGCTGGCGCTCCCCGCCGGAGAGCCGGTACCCCCGCTCCCCGACGACCGTCGCGAGCCCGTCGGGCAGCGACGCGACCAGGCCGTCGAGCCGGGCCCGGCGCAGCGCCGCCCACAGCTCGGCGTCCGTCGCCTCCGGTGCCCCGATCCGCAGGTTCGCCGCCACCGTGTCGTGCAGCAGGTGCCCGTCCTGGGTCACGAACCCGACCGCGCGGTGCACCGACGCCGCGGTCAGCTCCCGCACGTCGACGCCGCCGATCCGGACCGCCCCGGAGGTGACGTCGTAGAGCCGGGCGAGCAGCTGGGCGACGGTGGACTTCCCGGCCCCCGACGACCCGACGACCGCCACCATCGCCCCGGGTGCCGCGGTGAACGACACGTCGTGCAGCACCTGCTCACCGCCGCGGGTGTCGAGCGTCGCGACCTCCTCCAGCGACGCCAGCGACACCTGGTCGGCCCTCGGGTAGGCGAACGACACCCGGTCGAACTCGACGCCGACCGGCCCGTCGGGCACCGGGCGCGCGCCCGGCGCGTCGGTGATCATCGGCTCCAGGTCGAGGACCTCGAGCACCCGCTCGAAGCTCACGAGCACCGTCATGATCTCCATCCGGGCCCCGGCCAGCGCGGTCAGCGGCTGGTAGAGCCGGGTCAGCAGCAGCGCGAGCGCCACGACGTTCCCCGCGGACAGCGCCCCGGCCAGCGCGAACCCGCCCCCGACGCCGTAGACGACGGCCACGGCCAGCGACGACGCGAGCGTCAGCGCCGTCACGAACGTCCACTGCAGCATCGCCGAGCGCACCCCGATCGCGCGGACCCGGTCGGCCCGCTCGGCGAACTCCGCGGACTCCTGCTCCGGGCGGCCGAACAACGTGATCAGGGTGGCGCCGGGCGCGGAGAACCGCTCGGTCATCCGGGTGCTCATCGCCGCGTTGTGGTCCGCGGCCGCCCGTTCCAGCGCGGCCAGCCGCCGTCCCATCAGCCGGGCCGGGACCAGGAACGCCGGCAGCAGCAGCGTCACCAGCAGGGTCACCGGCCAGGAGATCACCAGCATCGCGGCGAGCGTCAGCGCCAGCACGACGACGTTGGACACCACCCCGGCGAGGGTGTCGGAGAACGCCCGCTGCGCCCCGAGGACGTCGGAGTTCAGCCGGGCCACCAGGGCGCCGGTGCGGGTGCGGGTGAAGAACGCGACCGGCATCCGTTGCACGTGGTCGAACACGGTGGTCCGCAGCTGGTGGATCAGGCTCTCGCCGAGGTTCGCCGAGTACCAGCGGGTCAGCATCGACAGCGCCGCCTCGACCAGCGCGACGGCCGCCATCAGACCGGCCAGCAGCGCGAGCACCGACAGCGGCTCGCCGCGGGTCACCGCGTCGGTGGCCCGCCCGGCGAGCAGCGGCACCGCCACCGTCAGCACCGCGGCGGCGGTGCTCACGGCGAGGAACGCCGCGATCCGCCGCCGGTGCGGCCGGGCGAAGTCCAGGATCCGGCGGGCCGTCTCCCCCGCAGGGCGGGTGCGCCTGCCAGGTTCGGTGCTCGCGGTGCGCAGGGCCGTCCAGGTGCTCGCGTCCATGGTGCGGGACGCTATGATCTGAAGCTGACTTCAGGCCAAGAGTCGGCCGTCAGGCGGTCGCGAGCTCGGGCTCCTCGTTCAGGTCCGGCAGCGTCCACGGCCGCGCGACGGCGACCAGCGCGATCCCGGCGAGCGCGATCGCGCCGAACATCGCGGTGCCCATCGCGGCCGCGTCGTTGCCGAGCAGCCCGACGACCGGGGACGTCGCCGCGCCGATCCCGAACTGCAGCGACCCCAGCAGTGCCGACGCCGTCCCGGCGGACTCGCCGTGCCGGGCCAGCGCCAGCGCGGGCGCGTTCGGCAGGACGAAGCCGCAGGCCAGCAGCAGTGCCCACACGCCGGCGAGCACGGCGGGCAGCCCGCCGGTGCCGGTCGCGGTGAGCACGGCCAGCACGAGCCCGACGAGCACCCCGGCGGCGACGGCGATCGACATCACCCGGCGGGGCTCGACCCGGCGCAGCACCACCGGGTTGAGCTGGGTGCCGACGACCAGCCAGATCGCACCGGCGCCGAAGGCGATGCCGAACGTCTGCTGGTCCATCCCGAACTGCTGCTGGTAGACGTACGCGGCGCCGGAGACGTAGCTGAACAGCGCGCCCATCGCGAGCCCGGCGACGAGCACCAGCCCGACGAAGGTCCGGTCGCGCAGCAGCCCGCCGTAGGTCGCCACGGTGGCGCCGAACCGGGCCGACCGGCGTCGGGAGACGGGGAGGGTCTCGGGCAGCCCCGAGGTGACCACGGCCAGCATGACCAGGCCGTAGCCGGCCAGGAACAGGAACACCCCGCGCCAGGAGACCCAGTTGAGCAGGGCCGCGCCGAGGGTCGGGGCGAGCACCGGGAAGGCGCCCATCACCAGGATCAGCCGCGAGAGCATGGTCGCCGCGGCCCGGCCGGTGAACAGGTCGCGCACCACGGCGAGGCCGATCACCGCGCCGGCCGAGGCGCCGACGCCCTGCAGGACCCGCAGCACCGCCAGCACCTCGATGCTCGGGGCGAGGGCGACCAGCGCCGAGGCCAGCACGTGCACGGCGGTGCCGGCAAGCAGGAGCCTGCGGCGGCCGTAGGCGTCGGACAGCGGGCCGATCACCAGCTGGCCGAGCGCCAGCCCGGCGAGCGTGCCGGTCAGCGTCAGCTGCACGACCGGCTCGGACGCGACGAGGTCGCGCCCGACGTCGGGCAGTGCGGGCAGGTAGGTGTCGATCGTGAGCGGGCCGAGTGCGATCAACGCACCCAGGATCAGCGCGATCCGTAACCGGCTCGGCGCCGTGACTGCGGTCGTGGTCACCGGTGTGTCCCCCCTCGTGTGGCCGCACGGTGCAACCTCGCGAGGGGTGACGCCGATTCCGCCCGGGCGTCACCGGGCGGGTGAGCGCGCTCACACGTCGATCACCGGGTGGCGGGCTCCAGCCGGACCTGGACCCACTTCGACGTCGGGCACCGCGACGACTCCGCGTAGGACTCCAGCGGGATCAGCGGGTTCGTCTCCGGGTAGTACGCGGCGATGCAGCCCTTCGGCGTCGAGTAGGACACCAGCCGGAAGTCGTCCGCGCGCCGCTCGCTGCCGTCGGTCCACTCGCTGACCAGGTTCACCCGGTCACCGTCGGCGAAGCCCAGCTCGCGCAGGTCGGCGTCGGAGATGAACACGACCCGGCGACCGGAGTGGATGCCGCGGTAGCGGTCGTCCAGGCCGTAGATCGTGGTGTTGAACTGGTCGTGGCTGCGCAGGCTCTGCAGGACCAGGCGGCCCTCGGGCAGGGTCACCACCTCCAGCGGGCTGACGGTGAACTCCGCCTTGCCCGACGCCGTCGGGAAGGTGCGGCTGTCCCGGGGCGGGTGGGGGAGGGTGAACCCGCCGGAGCGGGCGACCTTCTCGGTGTAGGCCTCGCAGCCCGGGACGACCCGGCCGATCCGGTCGCGGATGCGGTCGTAGTCGGCGGCGAAGTCGGCCCACGGGACGAGGTGGTCCGCGCCGAGGGTGGCCCGCGCGATCCCGCACAGGATGTCGACCTCGGACCGCAGCAGCTCACCGGCCGGCTCCGAGCGGCCGTGCGAGGCGTGCACCGCCGACATCGAGTCCTCGACGGTGACCCGCTGCGCCCGGCCGCCGGTCAGGTCCTTCTCGGTGCGGCCGAGGGTGGGCAGGATCAGCGCGTCGGTCCCGGCGACGACGTGCGACCGGTTCAGCTTGGTGGAGATCTGCACGGTCAGCGCGCAGCGCTCCAGCGCGGGCTCGGTGACGCCGGTGTCCGACATCGCCTGGGAGAAGTTGCCGCCCAGCCCGACGAAGACGCTCGCCCGCCCGTCCGCCATCGCCTGCACCGCGGCGACCGAGTCGTAGCCGTGCTCGCGGGGCGGCTCGAAGCCGAACTCGTCGCGGATCGCGTCGAGGAAGCTGTCCGCGACCCGTTCCCAGATGCCCATCGTGCGGTCGCCCTGCACGTTGGAGTGGCCGCGGACCGGGCACAGGCCCGCGCCCGGCTTGCCGATCATGCCCTGGAGCAGGGCGACGTTCACCAACTCCTTGATGGTGGCCACGGCGTTGCGGTGCTGGGTGATGCCCATGGCCCAGCAGTTCACGATCCGCTTCGAGGTCGCGAGCATCTCCGCGGCCTTCTCGATCTCGCCCCAGGTGAGCCCGGTCGCGGCGACGACGGCGTCGCGGTCCAGGTCCTTCACGTGCGCGGCGTAGGCCTCGAAGCCGTGGGTGTGGCGCTCGATGAAGTCGCGGTCCAGCACGCTGCCCGGGTTGCGGTCCTCGGCGGCGAGGAGCAGGTGCCCGAACGCCTGCCACAGCGCGAGGTCGCCGCCCGAGCGGATCTGCAGGAACTCGTCGGCCAGGTGGGTGCCGATGCCGCTCATGCCCCGCACGGTCTGCGGGTTGTCGAACTTGAACAGCCCGGCCTCGGGCAGCGGGTTGACGGCGAGGATCCGCGCGCCGTTCTTCTTGGCGATCTCCAGTGCCGAGAGCATGCGCGGGTGGTTGGTGCCCGGGTTCTGCCCGGAGATGACGATCAGGTCGGCGTCGTGCAGGTCCTGCAGCGAGACCGAGCCCTTCCCGATGCCGATCGCCTCGGCCAGCCCGACCGAGGTCGACTCGTGGCACATGTTCGAGCAGTCGGGCAGGTTGTTCGTGCCGTAGGCACGGGCGAACAGCTGGTAGACGAACGCGGCCTCGTTCGAGGCCCGGCCGGAGGTGTAGAACAGCGCCTCGTCCGGGCTCGACAGGCCGCGCAGGTGCGTCCCCACCAGGTCGAACGCGTCGTCCCACGAGATGGGCTCGTAGTGCGTGCCGCCGGCCCGGCGGACCATCGGATGGGTCAGCCTGCCCTGGCTCTCCAGCCAGTGCGCGCTGCGCTCCCGCAGGTCGGCGATGGAGTGCTCGGCGAAGAACTCCGGGGTGACGCGACGGTTGTCGCCCTCCCAGGCCACGGCCTTCGCGCCGTTCTCGCAGAACTCGGCGGTGTGCCGCTCGCCGGGAGCCGGGTCCGGCCAGGCGCAGCTCATGCAGTCGAAGCCGTCGACCTGGTTCATCGTGAGCAGGTTCTTGGCGGACTTCACGACGCCCTGTTCGGCGAGGGAGCGCTTCATGGAGATGGCAACGGCCTTCGCCCCGGCGGCGGAGGTCTTCCGCTCCGAGACGCGCAGATCGGACTCCTCGGTGTCGACCGGGGGGTGGATCGGGGCGCTGTTGACCGGGGTGGGGGACACGGGCACCTCATCTGGAACACAACGACGGCGGAACGGGCCAGATTACCCACGGAGGCGGGGCAGGGAAACGATGCTGCCCCGCCGTGGGACGTGACGACCAGCCGGTCCGCGGATGCGCGGGAAAGGTCAGGGCCGCGCCGCGGCCGCGGCGCGGCGGTGGCTCCCCGCCACCTGCCGGGTGGCGACGCTGATCCGGTTCCAGGCGTTGATGGTCGCGACGGAGAGGACCAGCTGGGTCAGGGCCTTCTCGTCGAAGACGGCGGCGGCCTCGTCCCACACCGGGTCCGGCACGGCGTCGGTGCGGTCGGCGAGCCGGGTGAGCTCCTCGGTCAGGGCGAGCGCGGCGCGCTCGGCCCTGCTGAACCACGGGGCCTCCCGCCAGGCGGCGACGGAGAGCAGGCGCTCCACGCTCTCCCCGGCGTCGAGCGCGTCGTGGGAGTGCATGTCCACGCAGAACCCGCAGCCGTTGACCTGCGAGGCGCGCAGCCGCACGAGCTCCTGCAGGGCGCGGGGGAGGACGGTGTCGTCGCGGGTGGAGGACTCCAGCGCGAGCAGCGCGCGGTAGCCGTCCGGGACGTGGCGGTAGGGCCGGGTGATGCGCGGTTCCATGAGGGTCTCCTCCGGGTGGGTGGTGGCCGTGGCCGGTGCGGTCACGGTGCGAGTGCGGCCCGGACGCGCTGCGGCGCCTCCGGGGTGGTGCGGACGACGTCCGCGGCGACGTCGGCGAGCGAGCGGCCGGCCAGCTCCCGGCGCCAGGCCAGCTCGGCCGAGCGCATGGACAGCGAGATCGCGCAGTGGCCGGAGTAGTCGAGCGCCGGGTCGCCGCCCGGTGCCGCTCCGAGGATCGAGGTGCAGCGGAACGCGTCCTCCGGTCCCTCGACCGCGACGACGACGTCGAGCAGTGACACCTGCTCCGTCGGTCGGGCGAGCCGGAAGCCGCCGCGCGGGCCCGGGACGGACTCGCAGATCCCGGCCCGGACCAGCGTCTGCAGCTGCTTGTTCAGGTACGCGGCCGGGAGGTCGTAGAACCCGGCGAGCCGGGCGCCGGGCACCGCGTCGCCGACCCAGGCCAGGTTCAGGCAGCAGTGCAGCGCCCATTCGACGCCCTGTCCCATCCGCATGATCTGGACACTACACATCCTGGATATGAGATGTCCAGGAATCGACGTGATCATGGTCTCGGCGAGTGTGTCCGACAGATGACGGCAAACGCATCGATGTAAGCGGTCAGTTACAGGTACCGCCCGAACCTGGAAATCGGGTGCACCGGTCTTTCACAGTCGGTCCGTACGAAAGCCCCCCGAAGGAAGGAACCACCATGGACAAGCGTCGTATCGCCGGTCTGGCCGCTGCTGCCGTCGCCGCCCCGCTGCTGATGCTGGGTCTCACCGGCACCGCCAGCGCGGCCGAGATCACCCCGATCGCCGAGGTCGTCGACAGCACCGTCGCCGACCTGTCGTCGACCCTCGGCGCGGTCCTCGACGCCCTGGGCCTCGCGGCCTGACCCAGGCCCGACGACGGACGGCCGGCCCCGGGTCACCGGGGCCGGCCGTCGTCGTGTCGGGTCGGGGGCGGGTCAGCCCGCCTCGACCTGCTCGGTCAGCGGCTCGGCCGGTCGCCCGGGGGCCGGGGCCCAGGCCTCGTCGTCCAGCATCGGGCAGGCCAGCCACTCGTCCGGGATGCCGAAGCCGTCGACCAGCGTGCGGGCGTACGGCCGCAGCTCCTGGCACAGGCCGTTGACCAGCGGCCGGATCGAGCGCGACTCGGCGGCGGTGAGCCGCCCAGTCTCCAGGTACCAGGCGCGCTCGCGGTCGATCACGCTCAGCACGTGCAGGTCGTAGACCCGCTCCAGCAGCGCCCGCACCGCCGGGTCGTCGATCGTGGCGAGCTTGTCGGCGAAGGAGCGCTCGACGAGGGTGTCCACGTGCGCCCGC
Source organism: Pseudonocardia sp. Ae717_Ps2 (assembly GCF_001932475.1). NCBI lineage: Bacteria > Bacillati > Actinomycetota > Actinomycetes > Pseudonocardiales > Pseudonocardiaceae > Pseudonocardia > Pseudonocardia sp. Ae717_Ps2. The sequence goes on along the minus strand of NZ_MCIS01000001.1, from coordinate 5,567,875 downwards.
GCGGCGACGAGCAGCAGGTCCTGCGCGGAGTTGAAGACGGTGAACTCGTCGTTGCCCTTGCGCATCGCGGGGGCGAGGTTGCGGATCGCGGCGGCCAGGGTGTCCGCGCGGCGGATCTCCAACAGCTCCCGGCGGCGCCTGCGGTCGGTCAGGTCGATCCCGCGGAACGGGATCCGCCGGGTCAGCGACGCGGCGCCGGTCCGCTCGGCGAGCACCCCGGCGAGCTGACGCCCGAGCAGCGGCGCGATCTCGAGAGGGTTGCCCTTCTTGATCGTGCGGCCGTAGTCCGACAGCAGCTCCTTGGCCAGCAGCTGCAGCAGGACCGTGTTGTCGCCCTCGAAGGTGGTGAACACGTCGGTGTCCGCCTTGAGCGCGGGCAGCAGGTTCTCCTCCAGGTAGCCCGCGCCGCCGCAGGCCTCGCGGCAGGTCTGGATGGTGTGCGTGGCGTGCCAGGTGGCGATCGCCTTGATGCCCGCCGCGGACTGCTCCAGGGTGCGCTGCTCGCGCGCGCCGACCGGGCCCGCACCGGGTGCCTGGATGTCGTGCATCCGCTTCACCAGGTCGTCCTGGGTGAAGTGCAGCGCGTACGTGGTCGCCAGCGCGGGCAGCAGCTTCTGCTGGTGGGCCAGGTAGTCGAGGACGGCGATCTCCTCGCCGGTCGCCGGGTCGGCGAACTGGCGGCGGCGCTCGCCGAAGCGCACGGCCAGGGCGAGCGCCTTCTGCGCGGCCCCGCCGGCACCGCCGGCGACCGAGATCCGGCCGCGGACCAGCGTGCCGAGCATGGTGAAGAAGCGGGCGGTCTCGTTCTCGATCGACGACGAGTACGTCCCGTCCGGGGCGACGTCGGCGAAGCGGTTGAGCAGGTTCTCGCGCGGGATGCGCACGTGGTCGAAGGTCAGCCGCCCGTTGTCGACGCCGTTCAGGCCGGCCTTGCGCCCGTCGTCGCCGATGGTCACGCCGGGCAGGGCGTTGCCGTCGGAGTCGCGCAGCGGCACGAGGAAGGCGTGCACGCCGGGCTTCTCGTCGCCGGTGACCAGCTGGGCGAACACCACGGCCATCCGGCCGTCGCGCGCGGCGTTGCCGATGTACTCCTTGCGTGCCTGCGGGTACGGGGTGTGGACGACGAACTCGCCCGCCGCGGCGTCGTAGGTGGCCGTGGTGTGCAGGTGCTGCACGTCCGAGCCGTGGCCGGACTCGGTCATCGCGAAGCAGCCGAGCAGCTCCCCGTCGATGATCTTGCGGAGGTACTGCTCGTGGTGGCGCTCGGTGCCGAGTACCTGGACCGCGCCGCCGAACAGTCCCCACTGGACACCGGCCTTGACCAGCAGCGACAGGTCGCCGTAGGCCAGCATGGCGAACGCGGTGACCACGCCGCCGACGTCGCCCTCGCCGCCGACGGACGGGTCGAAGCCGGTGTGTGGGCGGCCGGAGGAGGTCAGGAACTTGAGCGAGTCGGTGATGCGCCCGCGGTAGTCGGCCGAGGACAGGTCGGGGTCCGCGCGCATGTCGGCGTTGGCCGCGAGCTGCTCGCGGGTCTGCTGCCGGACGTGCGCCCACCGTCCGTCGACGACCGTGCGGAGGGTCTCCGCGGGGATCCGGTCGGGCGTGGGCAGGGTGCTGGTCTGGGCGTTCACGGGTGAACCTCCTGCACGTGCGATGCCAGGCCGGAGAGTCCGGACCAGGCCAGGTCGGTGAGATGGGTGGCGAGCTGCTCGCGCGGGGTGCCGTCGGGGCGGGCGAGCCAGTCGTCGGCGGCGCCGCGCACCAGTCCGACGATCGCGTGGCCCCAGATGCGGGCCGCGGCCCGCCGGTCGGTCTCCCCGGGGGCCGGGTCGCCGAGGTGGCCGGCGATGACCGCGGCCACCTCGTCCCCGATCACGGTCACGAGGTCGTTGACCGGGTCGTGCCCGCCGTCGGTGGCGGGGCTGCGGCGTGCGGTTCCCTGGGTGAGCAGCGGGCGCTGTACCACGAACCGGTACAGCTCCGGGTCGATCTCGATGAGTCTCAGGTAGGCGTCGATGCCGGCGGCGACGGCGGCGCGCGGCCCACGGCCGGAGTCGGCCAGGGCCGCGGCGGTGGCCCGGCGGACCTCGGCGAGCAGGACCCCGGCCACCGACTCGCAGATCGCGGTGTAGAGGCCGGTCCGGTCGCCGAAGTGCCGGTAGATCACGGTCTTGCTGGTGGCGGCGGACGCGGCGATCTCGTCCATCCCGATGCCGGCGCCGTGCCGGCGGATGGCACCGATCGCAGAGCCCACGAGTGCGGCCCGCCGCTGCTCGCGGTGGGCGTCCCATCGGCTGTCGCGCTTGTCCCGTCCGGCCTTCACGAAACCCATAGTACCGTGTACCTTGAGTACCGGCTACCCCGTGGTAACGACGAACCACGACCCGATGCTCCGCCCACCGGGGCCCGCGCGCAGCGTGGTCACCCCGATCGGGTGGGGCGGGACCCGAACCCAGGAGGGACGATCCCCATGCCAGCCAGCACCCGGCGCGCCGCCGTCATCGGTGGCAACCGCATCCCGTTCGCGCGGGCCAACGGTGCCTACGCCGGCGCCTCGAACCTCGACATGCTCACCACGACGCTCGACGGTCTGGTGGCCCGCTTCGGGCTGGCCGGCGAGCGCCTGGGTGAGGTCGTGGCCGGCGCCGTGCTCAAGCACTCCCGCGACTTCAACCTGACCCGCGAGGCGGTCCTCGGCTCCCGGCTGAGCCCCGCCACCGCGGCCTACGACGTGCAGCAGGCCTGCGGCACCGGTCTGGAGGCGACCATCGCCGTCGCCAACAAGATCGCGCTCGGCCAGATCGAGTCCGGTGTCGCCGGTGGCGTGGACACCGCGTCCGACGCGCCGATCGCCCTGAACGACGACCTGCGGCGCGTGCTGGTCAAGCTCAACGCGGCGAAGACCACGGTGGACCGGCTCAAGCTGGTGGGGCAGCTGCGCCCGGGGCAGATCGTGCCGGACATCCCGGAGAACTCCGAGCCGCGCACCGGCCTGTCGATGGGCGAGCACGCCGCGCGCACCGCCCTGGAGTGGGGCATCGGCCGCACCGAGCAGGACGAGCTCACCGTGCGCAGCCACCACAACCTGGCCGCCGCTTACGACCGCGGCTTCTTCGACGACCTGGTCACGCCGTACCTGAAGCTGACCCGGGACAACAACCTGCGCGCCGACTCCTCGGTGGAGAAGCTCGCGAAGCTCAAGCCGGTCTTCGGCAAGGGCCCCGACGCCACGATGACCGCGGGCAACTCGACCCCGCTCACCGACGGTGCCGCCCTGGTCCTGCTCGGCTCCGACGAGTGGGCCGCCGAGCACAGGCTGCCGGTGCTGGCGCACGTCGTGGACGCCGAGACCGCGGGCGTCGACTACGTCCACGGCCCGGACGGGCTGCTCACCGCGCCGGTGTTCGCCGTGCCGCGGCTGCTGGAGCGCAACGGGCTGTCCCTGCAGGACTTCGACCTGTACGAGATCCACGAGGCCTTCGCCTCGGTCGTCCTCGTGCAGCGCAAGGCCTGGGAGGACCCCCGCTTCTGCAAGGAGCGCCTGGGCCTCGACGCGCCGCTGGGCGCGATCGACGACGACAAGCTCAACGTCGCGGGCTCCTCGCTCGCCGCGGGGCACCCGTTCGCCGCGACCGGCGGCCGGATCGTCGCGACCCTGGCCAAGCTCCTGCGGGAGAAGGCCGACACCGAGAAGAAGAACCAGCGCGGCCTGATCTCGATCTGCGCCGCCGGCGGCCAGGGCGTCGTCGCGATCCTGGAGGCAACGGCATGAGCGACCTGCTCGCGCCCCTGTCCAACACCCCGATCGCCAAGCAGCTCGGGCTGCCCACGGTGCCGACGCTGCGCCGGCACCGCCCCGGGGACCCGCTGCTGGCCGGCCCGGTGCTCGTCGCGGCCGTCGGCGAGGGCCGGTTCGCCAAGGCGCTCACCGCGTTCGTCGAGAGCCACGGTGTCCCCGCGCTCGCGGCGGCCGGCGAGGACCGGCTGTACGGGGTCGTCCTGGACCTGTCCGGTGCCACGACGCTGGCCGACCTCGCCGCCGCCCAGCAGATCCTCACCCCCGCGGTGAAGAAGCTCGGCCCGTCGGGCCGGGTGCTGCTGATCGGTGCCGAGCCGGGCGAGGCGTCCGGTGCGGAGGCGGCCGCCGTCGCCCAGGCGCTCGACGGCCTGGTCCGCTCGATCGGCAAGGAGCTGCGCTTCGGCGCGACGGCGAACCTGCTCGTCGTGGCCTCCGACGTGACCCCGGCCGCGATCGACTCGTCGGTCCGGTTCTTCCTGTCGGCCCGCTCCGCCTACGTCGACGGCCAGGTCGCGCACGTCGCGGCGCCGGTCGGGACCCCGCAGGAGCCGGCCGAGGTCGACGACCCGCGTGCCGAGGAGCAGCCGCTCGCCGGGCGCATCGCGGTGGTCACCGGCGCGGCACGCGGCATCGGCGCGGCCATCGCCGACACCCTGGCCCGCGACGGCGCGACGATCGTCGCCGTCGACATCCCGGCGGCCGGTGAGGGACTGGCCCGCACCGCGAACCGCACCGGCGGCACCGCGCTGCAGCTGGACATCACCGCCCCCGACGCGGCCGACCGGCTGCTCGGCCACCTCGCCGACCGGCACGACGGCGTCGACATCGTGGTGCACAACGCGGGCATCACCCGCGACAAGCTGCTCGCGAACATGACCGCCGACCGCTGGAACTCGGTGCTCGCGGTCAACCTGGGCGCCCAGCTGACGATCAACGAGGCGCTGCTGGCCGAGGGCTCCCCGCTGCACGAGTCGGGCCGCGTGGTCTGCGTGTCCTCGCAGTCGGGCATCGCGGGCAACCGCGGCCAGACCAACTACGCCGCCTCCAAGGCCGGTGTGATCGGCATGGTCCGGGCGCTCGCCCCGCGCTTCGCCGAGCGCGGCGCGACGATCAACGCCGTCGCACCCGGGTTCATCGAGACCGACATGACCGCGAAGATGCCCGTCGCCACCCGCGAGGGCGGCCGCCGGATCAACTCCCTCAAGCAGGGCGGGCTGCCGGTGGACGTCGCCGAGGCCATCGGCTGGTTCGGCCGCGCCGAGTCCGGCGGGCTCAACGGGCAGACCGTGCGGGTCTGCGGCCAGTCGATGCTGGGGGCCTGATGACCGTGACCGAGGATCGGAAGGTCACGGAGCTGCCCGGGCCGCCGTCGCTGGGGCAGTACTACGCCTCCGCGGCCGCCCGGGCGGCGCTCCCCGGCGGCTCCGGCCGGTCGCTGCCCGCGACCGAGCTGGTCCGCCGCGGCGTCACGGTCGAGCAGGGACACCTCGCCGACTACGCCCGGGTCTGCGGGTTCCGGGTCGGCAACGCCCTGCCGGTGACCTACCCGCACATGCTGACGTTCCCGCTGCAGGTCGTGCTGATGGCCGGCCGGTCGTTCCCGCTGCCGCTGCCCGGTCTGGTGCACATCGCCAACCGGATCACCGTGCACCGGGCGATCGCCCCGACCGAGACCCTCGACGTCCGGGTGTGGGCGCAGCGGTTCACCCGGCACCCCAAGGGGGCGCAGGTCGACCTGGTCGGTGAGGTCTCCGCGGACGGGGAGACCGTCTGGTCCGGCCGCAGCACCTATCTGGCCCGCGGGGCGAAGGCCCCGGACGGCCCGGCGGGCGGCAACGACACGGCCGACACGGCCGGCACGGCGGACATCGCCGAGCCGCCGGTGCCCACCGGGCCGGCGAACGCGCTGTGGCGGGTCCCGGGCGACATCGGACGCCGCTACGCGGCCGTCTCCGGTGACGTGAACCCGATCCACCTGCACTCGCTCACCGCGAAGGCGATGGGCTTCCCGCGGGCGATCGCGCACGGCATGTGGACCGCGGCGCACGCCGTCGCCGCGCTGGAGGGCCGGATCCCCGACGCCTGCACCTACGACGTCGTGTTCCGCAAGCCGGTGCTGCTCCCGGCGAAGGTCGAGCTCGTGACCGGGTCCGACGCCAAGGGGGCGTGGGGTCTGGCGCTGCGCAGCGCCAAGGACGCGGAAAAGCTGCACCTGGTCGGCCGCATCAGCGGGTAGACCGGAGGCATGGACGCGGGACGACGACGCGGGACGACCCGATCGGGTGGGCAGGTCTGCTCACCCGATCGGGTGGCTCTGGATCGGTCCACAGGCCGGTTCAGCAACGTCTCCCCGATGACGAACGTCTCCCCGTGTGTCCATCATTCTTCACCCGACATCCGTGAGGAGGCCATGCGATGAACGACGACATCTCGATCGAGAACGACGAGCAGCACGACGACGAGTCCCACATCGTCCGCGGACTCGACTGAGCCGGACTCGACCGGGTCACCGGAGGAGCTCCTCCCGGCGCGGTGGAACCCACCGGCGTCCGTGGACCGGCACGGGTTCGCGCAGAACCTCGATCAGGAGCTGCGCCACCCGCACACCCGGATAGTGTCGGGCCCATGCTGGTCGAGCGCATGCGCCCGTTCACCTCGACGATCTTCACCGAGATCTCCCGCCTCGCGGTCGAGACCGGTGCGATCAACCTCGGCCAGGGCTTCCCGGACACCGACGGTCCGGCATCGCTGCTCGCCGACGCGGCCGCCAACATCACCGAGCGCGGCCGCAACCAGTACCCGCCCGGTCCGGGCGTACCCGCGCTGCGCGAGGCCGTCGCGGCGCACCAGCACCGCTGGTACGGCATCGAGGTCGACCCGGCCGACGTCGTCGTCACCACGGGTGCGACCGAGGCGATCGCCGCGACCCTGCTCGGACTCTGCGGACCCGGCGACGAGGTCGTCGCGTTCGAGCCGGCCTACGACTCCTACGCCGCGGCCGTCGCGCTGGCCGGCGCCACGCTGCGCACCGTGCCGCTGCTCCCGCCCGGGTTCGGCTTCGACGACGACGCGCTGGCCGCCGCGTTCTCCGACCGCACCCGGGTGGTGCTGGTCAACACCCCGCACAACCCGACCGGCGCGGTGCTCACCCGCGACCAGCTGACCCGGGTAGGGGAGCTCGCGGTCGCCCACGACGCGGTGGTCGTCACCGACGAGGTGTACGAGCACATGGTCTTCGACGACGCGCAGCACGTCCCGATGGCGTCGCTGCCCGGCCTCGCCGACCGCACCCTCACGATCTCCTCGGCCGGGAAGACCTTCTCGGTGACCGGCTGGAAGGTCGGCTGGGTGCACGGCCCGTCCGAGCTGGTCGCCGCCCCGCGCGCGGTCAAGCAGTTCCTCACCTTCCACGGCGGGGCGCCGTTCCAGCCGGCCGTCGCGCACGCCCTCGGCCTCGGTGACGACTTCTACACCGGCCTCGCGGCCGATCTCACCCGCAAGCGCGACCTGCTGGCCGACGGGCTGCGGGCGGCCGGGTTCGACGTGCTCACCCCGCGCGGCACCTACTTCGTGACCGCGGACCCGCGCCCGCTCGGCTACGACGACGGCGTCGACCTGGCCTGGAAGCTCCCCGGCCTGTGCGGGGTCGCGGCCGTCCCGGTGTCGGTGTTCTGCCCGTCGCCGCAGGCCGCCGCGGCGCACCGGCCGTACGTGCGGTTCGCCTTCTGCAAGCGCGACGAGGTGCTGGAGCAGGCCGCCGAGCGGCTCGCGGGGCTCCGGCCGTGAGCGCCGCCGTCTCCGGCGGTGAGCTGCCCGCTCGGCCGGTCAGCGACCCGCCCGCACCGCCCGCTTCACGCTGAGGACCAGCAGCGCCGACAGCGCCGTCCACACCACGACCGACTGCACCGACAGGATCGGCAGCGCCACCACCGGCGCCAGTGTGTAGGCCAGCGTGATCCGCAGGGCCGCCTCCAGCGCCATGACCAGGGCGCCGGCCCCCGTCGCGCGGCGCAGCGTCCGGCGGAACACCGGGTTGGCGTCCCACTGGCGCTCCATCAGCGCGGGCAGGTCGGGGCGCTGGGCGCCGCCGAAGAACCGGCACACGTGGAACATCAGCGGGCGACGCCCGACCACCAGCGACCCGGCGAGCAGGAGTCCGAACGCGACGCTCTGGATCGCGTCGCGGGCGACGGCGAACCGGGCGTCGCCGCTGAGCAGCGACGTCACCAGCCCGGCCGCGATGGTGATTAGCACGATCACCCCGACCGGGTTGAGCCGGCGGTGCCGCACCGCCTGCACCAGGACGTTCAGCGCGGGCGGCAGCGCGGACCAGGCCAGCGCGGCGACGTCGGACATGCCCTGTCCGGTCAGCACCACGTAGACCAGGTACGGCAGCCCCGCGTCCACCAGCAGCGAGATCGCCGTCTGCCGCAGCACGGTGCCACGGCCCGCGGCGGGCGCAGGCGCGGTCGGGGGAGTGGTCGTGGTCATCGGATGGCTCCTGCCGTCGCGGGGGTCGGACCTCTCCGACACTCCCGCGCGAGGGCCCCCGCCGGATCCACCCCGGGATCGACCCCGGGTGGAGATCCGGGCTCCACCTCGCCGCCCGGACACGACGACGCCCCCGTCCCCGTCGCGGTGCGACGGTGGCGGGGGCGGTCGACGTGCCTGGGCCGCCGCGGAGGGCGACCGGCGGGTCAGACGCGGGCGGTCCGCTGCGCGGCGCCCGGCCACATGCGGGCACCGACGGCGCCACCGATCGCCGCGGCGACGGCCGAGACGCCCATCGCCAGGACCGACCAGCCCGCGGCCTCACGGGCGAGGCCGACGACACCCGCGCCACCCGCGCCGAGGCCGGGGAACGCCGAACCGGCGTAGCCGGCGAGCGCGCCGCCCCCGGCCAGGGCCAGCCCGACCAGCAGCATCGTGGTCAGGACCCAGACGGCCAGGGCGTTGACCACGCCGTCGGCCGGGTTGTCCCAGACCGTCGACGAGCCGGTCGCCATCCCGCCGAGGAAGAACGCGAGCAGGCCGATCACCACCGAGACCACGGCCGCCGTCGTCGTGCCGGGGGCGCCACCGATGGTGAGCCAGCCGAAGGCGAAGAACAGCAGCTGCAGGACGATGTTGACCGCGAACGTGGTCAGCGCGCCGATCCACACCGCGCCCCAGCGGATGCGGTCCAGCCGCGGGCCGCCGGCGATCGGGACACCGCCCGCGTGGTGGACACCGCCCGTACGGGGGTCCACGGTCGAGTGCTCGTGCCGGTGCTCGGTGTGCAGGGTGTCGGTGTGCGCGGGGTCGGCGTGCCCGGGGGCGACCGCGCCCGCGTGCTCCGCCGGTCCGCCCGCGGTCCTGCCGTACGTGCTGGTCATCCGGTGTTCCCCTCTGTGTGACGACCCGGCGCGAGCCGGGCCGTCGGTGACGTGCGTCCTACCCGGAGCCAGTACCCGTGAGGTGCGGGCCACAACGTCGGCCCGGCGGGAGCACGCGATCGGGGAGGGGATGTCGCATGTTCGGCCCAGTGGGAGGAGTGCGGAGGGTGGGCGGCCATCCTGTTGCGCAGCACCGTGGTGGCGGGCGTCCTCCCGTCTCCGGCGACCGGGCTCACTCGATCGGCCTAGACTCGCCGCATGGATGCGCAGCGACCCGCGACGCGGCCGGGCCGCCAGGTCGTCGGCCTGCCGGTACGAGCGCTGCTGGCCCTCGTCGTGGCGTCGGCGAACGTCATCGGCGCGGCCGTGGTGCTGGTCATCGCGGCCTTCGTGCTGCCCCGGGAACAGCTGCTCGACGCCGTCGAGATCCGGCTGGTCAACCTCGTCGTGCTCGCGATCTACCTGCTCGTCGCGGTCCCGGTCGGGATCTGGTTCGGCCGCCGGAAGCTGACCGTGCGTCGCTCCTCGCGGGACCCCCAGGCCGACGAGCGGCAGCTGGTGCTGCGGGCACCCGCCCGCATCTCGTCGATGGTCGCCCTGCTGTGGGTGGTCGGCGCGGTCCTGTTCTGCTTCCTCAACCTGCGCTACTCCGGGCGGCTGGGCTTCTCGGTCACCGCCACCGTGCTGATCGGCGGCGTGACCACCTCGGCCCTGTCCTACCTGCTGGTCGAGCGGATCCTGCGCCGCGCCGCGGCCCGAGTGCTGTCCGGGCGGCCGCCGAAGCGGCGTCGCCTGATCACCGGGGTCATGCTGCGCTCGGTCGGGTTCTGGGCGCTCGGCACCGCGGTCCCGATCTCCGGGATCATGCTGGCAGGGCTCGTCGCCCTGGTGTTCGGGGACTCCTCGCCCACCCAGCTCGCGGTCACCATGCTCGCGCTGGGGGGCACGGCGATCGGGGTCGGACTGATCACGACGCTCGGGGCCGCCCGCGCCATCGCCGACCCGGTGCTGGCCGTGCGCCGTGCACTGGCCCGTGTGCAGGACGGTGATCTCGACGTGAGCCTGCCCGTCTACGACAACACCGAGCTCGGGCAGCTCCAGGCCGGGACGAACAGCATGGTCGAGGGGCTGCGCGAGCGGGAGCGGATCCGTGACCTGTTCGGCCGCCACGTCGGCCGCGACGTCGCCGAGGCCGCGTCGGCGCGCGGTGACGGCATCCGGCTCGGCGGCGAGGTGCGGCCAGTCGCGGTGCTGTTCGTCGATCTCGTCGGTTCGACGACGATGGCCGCCCGCCGACCGCCGGAGGAGGTCGTGGCGGTGCTGAACCGCTTCTTCGGGGTGGTCGTCGAGTGCGTCGAGCAGGCCGGCGGGTGGATCAACAAGTTCGAGGGCGACGCCGCGCTCGCCGTGTTCGGCGCCCCGCTCGACCTCGACGACGCCCCCGGCGCCGCGCTCAGCGCCGCCCGCTGCCTGGGCGCCCGCCTCGCCGAGGAGATGCCTGAGATCGAGGCCGGCATCGGTGTCTCCGCGGGCGACGCGGTGGCCGGCAACATCGGCGACCCGCGCCGTTTCGAGTACACCGTGATCGGCGACCCGGTGAACGAGGCGGCGCGGCTCACCGAGCTGGCGAAGTCGGTGCCGGGGCGGGTCGTCGCGGCCGCCCGGGCCGTCGACGCCGCCGGGAGCGAGGCCGCGCGGTGGCGGGCATCGGAGTCGGTGACGCTGCGCGGGCGGGACGAGCCGACCGGGATCTGGGTCCCGGCCGGGCACGATCGGGACGCCGCGGACGGCACAGACAGCGCGGACGGCAAAGACAGCGCGGAAGCCACGGACCCCGCCGACGTCGTCGGGTCCGCGGAGAACGGTCGTAGGTGACGACGGGGGTGTCCTCGGGCAGGATGCGCCCATGGGCAACGGTGCTACCGAGTTCAGTGAGCTGACCGCGGCGTCGATCCGGCGGGTGCGCCGGCACACGCTCGGGGACCTGCTGCACCGGACGGCCGTCCGGTACCCGGGCAAGACCGCGGTCGTCGACGGTGAGACCCGCTGGACCTTCGCCGAGTTCGACGCCGCGGTGAACCGCTGCGCCGCCGCACTGGCCGGGCAGGGCCTGGTCAAGGGCGACCGGCTCGCGCTGCTGTCGCACAACTGCCGCCAGTTCGCGGTGCTCGTCTACGCCACCGCGCGGCTCGGCGTCGTGCTCGTGCCGATCAACTTCATGCTGAACGCCGAGGAGATCGCGTTCATCCTCGACCACTCCGGGGCGACGGCGTTCGTCGTCGAGGACGCGCTGGCCGCGACCGGGGAGAAGGCGCTCGCGCAGTCCTCGGAGCCGGCGTCGGTCCGGGCCTGGATCGGGCTGTCCGGGCAGGCGCCGACCGGGGACTGGGCCGACCTGGACGCCTGGATCGACGGTGACGGCGACCCCGGCGAGCCGGACGTGCACATCGCCGACGACGACCCGCTGCGCCTCATGTACACCTCCGGCACCGAGTCGCGGCCCAAGGGCGTCATGCTGCCCAGCCGATCGCTGATCGCCCAGTACGTGTCGTGCGTCGTCGACGGCGGCATGGAGCACGACGACGTCGAGCTGCACTCGCTGCCGCTCTACCACTGCGCGCAGCTGGACTGCTTCCTGTCCGTCGACGTCTACCTCGGCGCCACCAGCATCATCCTCCCGGCACCGGACCCGGCCCGGCTGCTGGAGACGATCGAGCGGGAGAAGGTCACCAAGCTCTTCTGCCCGCCGACGGTCTGGATCTCGCTGCTGCGCCACCCGGACTTCGACACCCGGGACCTGTCGAGCCTGCGCAAGGGCTACTACGGTGCCGCGGCGATGCCGGTCGAGGTGCTGCAGGAGCTGTCCCGGCGGCTCCCCGAGGTGCGGCTGTGGAACTTCTACGGCCAGACCGAGACCTCCCCGCTGGCCACCCTGCTCGGCCCGGACGAGCAGCTCAGCCACGCTGGGTCGGCCGGGCGGGCGTCGCTGAACGTCGAGACGCGCGTCGTCGACGACGAGGGCAACGAGGTCGGTCCGGGAGAGGTCGGCGAGATCGTGCACCGCAGCCCGCACGTGACGTTGGGGTACTACGAGAACGAGGAGAAGACCGCCGAGGCGTTCGCCGGTGGCTGGTTCCACTCCGGTGACCTGGGCGTGATGACCGCCGACGGGTACCTGTCCGTCGTCGACCGCAAGAAGGACATGATCAAGACCGGTGGGGAGAACGTCGCCTCCCGCGAGGTGGAGGAAGCGCTCTACCTGCTCGAGGGTGTCGCCGAGGTCGCCGTGTTCGGCGTCAGCCACCCGCACTGGATCGAGGCCGTCACCGCGGTCGTGGTGCCGAAGCAGGGCGTGACGCTGACCCGCGAGCAGGTCGACGCGCACGCCCGCGAGAAGCTCGCCGGCTACAAGCGGCCCAAGTACGTGGTGTTCGCCGACGCGCTGCCGAAGAACCCCAGCGGCAAGATCCTCAAGCGGGAGCTGCGCACCGAGCACGGCGAGATCGCGGCCCGGGAGGGCTGAGCGGGGCTCAGCCCTCCCGGCGCACGACGAACTCGGCCTCGACCTCGGCCCGGACGGTGATGTCGTCCGGGGCGAGGAGCGTGCCGAGAGCACCGTCGGCCTCGGCGAACCCGCCCGGCGCGGACATCGCGCGGGCACTGAAGCTCACCCCCACCGGCTGGTGCGCGCCGAGCATGCCCGTGTCGGCGACCGAGCGCGGCGCGACGGGGCCCAGGTCGAGGGCGTCGGCGTAGTCCTGGGCGCGCTCGACGGCCTGGCGCAGCGCGTCCTGGCGGGCCGACCGCTCGATCTCGCGGCGGTGCTCCCGAGCCAGGTCCCAGGAGATCCCCTGCACCTGCGCGCCGGCGAACCGGCCCACCCCGGACAGCCAGGCGCCGAGCCGGGCGACGTCGTCGAACTCCACCGACACCGACACCGACGCGTGGTGCACCGGCGGCTGCGGCCGGCCCTCGAACGACGGCTGCTCGACCCAGCTGCGGGCCTGGTCGACGACGTAGCGCCGGACCGGACCCGCGCCGGGGTCGTGCAGGGTGCGCACGTCGGCGACGAGCGCCGCGGTGCCCTGCTCGACCTCGGACCGCACCGCCGCGGCCTCGGGCCCCTGCGCCTCCACGACGACCTGCGCGGTACCCCGCTCGGCGGGGACCTGCCGCTCGTGCTCGCCCCGCACCCGGATCACGACGTCGCTCATGCCAGCTTCTCCCACAGGAATCCGTAGGCCAGTGCGGCCATCCTCGCGGCCTGCGCGTTGTCCGCGGCGCCGCCGTGCCCGCCCTCGATGTTCTCGTAGTAGGTGACGTCGTGGCCGGCGGCCTCCAGCGCGGCGGTGAACTTGCGGGCGTGGCCGGGGTGCACCCGGTCGTCGCGGGTGGAGGTCAGCAGGATCGTCGGTGGGTAGTCGGCGTCCGGGTCGATCAGGTGGTACGGCGAGAGCGTCCGGATGAACTCCCAGTCGTCGGTGTCCGGATCGCCGTACTCGGCCATCCAGGAGGCGCCGGCGAGCAGGTGGCTGTAGCGCTTCATGTCCAGCAGCGGCACCTGGATCACCACCGCACCGAACAGCTCGGGGTAGCGGACCAGCATGTTCCCCGCCATCAGTCCGCCGTTGCTGCCGCCCTGCACGGCGAGGTGCGCGCGTGAGGTGATGCCGCGGTCGATCAGGTCCCGTGCGACGGCGGCCATGTCCTCGTAGGCGCGCGGGCGCTTCTCCCGCAGCGCCGCCCGGTGCCAGCGCGGCCCGTACTCGCCGCCGCCGCGCAGGTTCGCGACCGCGTACACACCGCCGCGCTCCAGCCAGGACCGGCCGGTCGCGCCGGAGTAGCCGGGTGTCAGGGGGATCTCGAAGCCGCCGTAGCCGTAGAGCAGGGTCGGGGCGGAGCCGTCGAAGGGCAGGTCCGTGGGCCGGACCAGGAAGTAGGGGACGCGGGTGCCGTCGTCGCTGGTCACGAAGTGCTGCTCGATGACGTGGCGGGACGCGTCGAAGAACGCGGGCGCGCTGCGCAGCGGCCGGGGTGCCTCGCCGACCGTGGCGATCGACAGCGTCGAGGGGGTCAGGTAGTCGGTGACGATCAGCCAGACGTCGTCGCTCTCGTCGGCGTCGACCGCGGCGACCGTGACGCTCCCGAACTCCGGCGCCCCGACGAACGGTGACCGCTCCCAGCCCTGCTCGCCGGGAGTGAGCACGACGAGCCGGTCGACGACGTGTTCCAGCACGTCGAGCACGAGGTGGTGGCGGGTCCAGGTGTACCCGGCCAGCGAGGAGGAGTCGGTGGGTTCGAACAGCACCTCCCAGTCCGGGGTGCCGGTCAGGACGTCGTCGAAGCGGGCGGCGAGCAGCGAGCCCGCGGTGAACGACCCCCAGTCCTCGCGCAGCTCGACGGTGCACCACTCGCGGTGCACGTCGGTCGTCGCGGAGTCCGGGACGTCGATCTTGGTGAGGCTCCCGTCCGCGCCGATCAGGTGCAGCTCGTCGGCGTAGAAGGCCAGGGCCCGGCGCAGGAAGTCCCGCTCGAAGCCCGGGGTGTGGTCGCGGAACGCCGAGATGCTGAGGTCGGTCTCCTCGCCGGCGTAGACCAGCTCGGCGGACTCCAGGGCCTCGCCGCGGCGCAGCCGGCGCACCGTGCGCGGGTAGCCCGACGTCGTCATGGTGCCCGGACCGAGGTCGGTGGACAGGTAGACGGTGTCGCGGTCGATCCAGCTCATCCCGCCCTTCGCCTCGGGGCGGGAGAACCCGTCCTCGACGAAGGTGCGGGTCGGCAGGTCGAACTCGCGGGTGACGTCGGCGTCGGCGCCGCCGCGGGACAGGTCGACCAGGGCGCGGTCGAGGTCCGGGCGCAGGAACCGGGCGCCGTGCCAGACCCAGTTCTCGCCCTCGGCCTCGTTGAGCGCGTCGACGTCGAGCAGCACCTCCCACTCGGTGTCGGCGCTCCGGTAGGACTCCGGTGTGGTGCGCCGCCACAGGCCGCGCGGGTGCTGCTCGTCGGTCCAGAAGTTGTAGTAGTACCCGCCGCGGGCGGTGACGAACGGGATCCGGTCGCGGGAGTCGAGGACCTCGCGGATCCCCGACTCCAGCTCGGTGAACAGCGGGGTGCCGGTCAGTCGCGCCTCGGTGCGGGCGTTGCGCCGGGCCACCCACTCCAGGGCCTCGGTGCCGGTGACGTCCTCGAGCCAGGCGTGCGGGTCGTTCGTCATGGCCCGATCATCGCTCACACGAACGGTGCGACGGCGATCCCGGTCCGGGCGAGCTCGTCACGGACCCGCCGGGCGGTCGCGACGGCACCGGGGGAGTCGCCGTGCAGGCAGGCGGACTCGGCGCGGACGGCGACCTCGCTGCCGTCGACCGCGCGCACCGTCCCCGTCCCGACCATGCGGACGAGTCGTTCGGCCGCCTCCGTGGCGTCGTCGAGCAGTGCGCCCGGCTCGCCACGCGGGACGAGCCCGCCCTCGGGGGTGTAGCCGCGGTCGACGAAGAACTCGCCCACCGCGCGCAGCCCGGCGCGCTCGGCCTCCGCGAGCAGCGCGGACCCGGGCAGGCCGAGCACCGGCAGCGACGGGTCGTACGCCAGCACCGCCCGGACGACCGCGCGAGCCTGCGCGGTGTGCGTCCGCGTGGCGTTGTAGAGCGCGCCGTGCGGCTTGACGTAGCGGACCCGGGTGCCCGCGGCCCGGCACAGCGCCTCGAGCCCGCCGATCTGGTAGAGCACGTCGTCGGTCAGCGCGTCGGGCTCGATGTCGAGGAACCGGCGCCCGAACCCGCGCAGGTCCGGATAGGACACCTGCGCCCCGACGACGACCCCCGCCCCGGCAGCCCCCGCGGTCGTGCCCCGCAGCGTCGAGGGATCCCCGGCGTGGAACCCGCACGCGACGTTCGCCGAGGTGACGAGCCCGAGCATCGCCTCGTCGTCGCCGAGGGTCCACCGGCCCCAGGACTCGCCGAGGTCGGCGTTCAGGTCGATCGTGCTCACGGATGCGTCCTCGGGTCGGGTCGGGTCGGGGTCCAGTGTGACCGGGATCGGGTCGCCACGCCCGGACCGCCGCCGTCCGGGGCGCGCCCCGGACGGGCACGCGCCGGCGGCCTCCGAGCCTGCGGGGCGGTGGCCCCGCTCGGCGCCGCGCGGGGTGCTGGTTCTCCGAACTCGCTTACCCGGTAAGCGAGTTCGAAAGGAGGGTGCCGGCGGACCGGTTCGCGCCGGCACGGAGACGCGTCGCCCCGCCGGCACCCCTGTCGTGCGGCCCGGCCCCGGCGCGAGGGTGGCGAGCAGCCCCTGTCCAGCTCAGTCGTCCCGCAGCGCGCCCGCCCGCACCAGGACGGCGGCCCGGTGTCCCACACGGACCCGTTCGAGAGGACGGACCCCCGGCGGCAACGCCACCGTCCGTCCACGTCCGACGGCCACGACCACGGCGTCCGGGCGGAGCACGGTCGCGACCGCGCGCAGGAACTCGACCCCGGGGGCCTGGTCCTGGGCCTGGTCGGCGGCGGCGGCGCGGGCGGGCCCGGCGTCGGGGGCCGGGGTGTCGGCGGCCGCGCCGGCGGGCCGGGTGGGGGCGGCGGCCCAGGTCGTCCGGATCCCGTGCGGCAGGTCGGCCAGGACGAGGTCCGGGCCGGCGTCGTCCGGGGACGCCTCGGCGAGGACACCGCGGACGGCGGCGGTGTCCCTGGCGTCGGCGACGGCGACCGACCAGGCCGGGGTGCTCGCCGGGACCAGGGTCCGGGCGGCGGTCGCGGCGTCGGCGTAGGACGGCTTGTCGTGCCGGGCGGCGAGGGCGTCGAGGTCCGCGGCGCGGGCGGCGAGACCGCCGGGGTCGAGCAGGGCGAGGTTGCGGCGGGCCAGGTCGAGCGGCTCGGGGTCGGCGTCGGTGCCCACCAGACGCGTGATGCCGGGCACGAGCAGGCCCAGCACGGTGAGGGTCACCCCGGCGCCGCAGCACGGGTCCCACACGGTGAGCGGCGCGTCGGCGGGCAGATGGGCGCGGGCGCGACCGGCGAGCTCGACGGTCAGGCGGACCGGGAGGGTCGGGCGGCCCGGTGCCGACGCCAGCACCGCGTCGAGCGCCGCATGGTTCGCGGCCGGGGCGTGGCGGTACTGCACCCGGGAAGTCCAGCAGCCCGCGGCCGCACCGGTTCCGGCGGGTGGCCGGTCAGCGGGTGCGGCGGTGCAGCCAGAACGCCACGCCGCCGACCAGCAGCGCGACGACCACCAGCGCGCCGACGACCTGCGGTCCGGCAGTCCCGGCCAGGTAGCTGAGCGGGAGCCCGGCCAGCGCGATGATCAGCACCCACGCCACCACCCGGCGGGTCGCGGGGCCCTCGGGGCCGGGTGTGTTCCGATCGTGCTCCATGTCCGGAACGTACCCGGCCACCTCCGGTGCTGCGGGATGCGGCTCAGCCGGTGTTCTTCATCCCGGCCGCGATCCCGTTGATGGTCAGGAGCAGGGCGCGCTCCAGGTCGGGGTCCGGGTCGTTCCCCGCGGCCCGGCGCTGGGCGAGCAGCTCGACCTGCAGGTGGTGCAGCGGCTCCAGGTAGGCGTCGCGCACCGACAGCGTGCCGCGCAGCACCGGGTGCCGGGCGAGCAGCTGGTCCTCGCCGGTCACCGCGAGCAGCTCGCGGCGGGTCAGCTCGTGCTCGGCGCGGATCTGCGCGAACAGTCCCTGCTGCTCCGGGTCGACCAGCGTCGCGACGTAGTTCGACGCGATCCGCAGGTCGGTCTTGGCCAGCGTCATCTCCACGTTGCCGATCAGGTTCCGGAAGAACGCCCACTCCCGCATCTCGGCCAGCTCCTCGGCGTAGCCCGCCTCGCGGGCCGCCCGCAGGCCCGAGCCCAGGCCGTACCAGCCGGGCACCACCATCCGGGTCTGCGTCCAGCCGAACACCCACGGGATCGCGCGCAGGTCGTCGAGCGTCGGCTCGCCCTGCCCCGGCCGCTTCGACGGCCGCGACCCGACGTTGAGCCGCCCCAGCTCCTCCACCGGCGTCGCCGCGGTGAAGAACAGCGGCAGGGCCGGGTCGTCGACGAGGGTCCGGTAGGTGGCGGTGGCGGCCTCCGACACGCAGTCCATGACCTCGTCCCAGCGCTTCAGGGTCTCGGCGGGCCAGCGGGACGCCTGGTGCAGCAGCGACGCGTCCAGCATCGACGCCAGCAGGATCTCCAGGTTGTCGTGCGCCAGGCTGGGCAGCGAGTACTTGTCGGAGATGACCTCGCCCTGCTCGGTGAGCTTCATCGTGGCGTCGACCGACCCGAACGGCGCCGACGCGATCGCCTCGCCGGCCGGACCGCCACCGCGCCCGACCGACCCGCCGCGGCCGTGGAACAGCCGCAGCCGCACCCCGTGCTCGGCGGCCACGTCACGCAGCTGGCGCTGGGCCCGGTGGATCTGCCACTGCGACGCGGTGATCCCTGCGCCCTTGTTGGAGTCGGAGTACCCCAGCATGATCTCCTGCAGGTCACCGCGGTTGCGGACCTGCTGGCGGTACCCCGGGTCCGACAGCAGCCCCTCCAGCAGCTCCCCGGCCCGGGACAGCTCCTCGACCGTCTCGAACAGCGGCACGAGGTCGATCGAGGAGCGCGGGTCGTCGCCGATCTCGACCATGTACGCCTCGCGGGCCAGCACGGCGACGGCGAGCAGGTCGTCGACGTCGCGGGCCATCGAGACGATGTAGGTCCGCACGACCTCCTCGCCGAACTCGTGCTGCAGCGCGTGCACCGTGTCGAACAGGTCCAGCACCGGTGCGGCGGCCTCGGGCACGCCGTAGTGGCGACGGAACAGCGGCCGCTTGTTCCGCAGCTCCGCCGACAGGAGCTCCCGCCGCTCGTCGCGGGTCAGCTCGGCGTAGGGCCGGTCCAGCTCGCCGAGTCCGTCGAACACCGCTCCGAGCGCGTCGTGGTGCTTCTGCGAGTGCTCGCGCACGTCCAGCTCGACCAGGTGCAGGCCCAGCGCGCGGGCCGAGCGGATCGCCCTGGCCAGGGTGCCACCGGCGATCCGGGCCCCGTGGTGGCCGCGCAGCGACCGGTCCACGACCAGCAGGTCCTCCAGGTAGCCGGCCGACCCCAGGTAGTCGACGCCCGCCTCGTGCGCGGCGCCGGTCGCGATCCGCCGGCGGGTGTTCTCCAACCGGGCCGCGACGTAGGACAGCTTGAGCCGGTACGGCTCGTGCGCGTTGAGCCGGATGAAGCGGTCGTGCACCGCGGGCAGCGCGCGCCGGTCCCGGGCCAGCGAGCCGCGCAGCTCCTCCGACACCCCCATCACCCGCGTCGACACCGACAGCTCGAAGACCAGCTTCTCCACCAGCGCGGTGTGGATCCGGATCGCCCGGTCGGCGTTGAGCTCCAGCACCTCACGGGTCACCGCCGGGGTGACGTTGGGGTTGCCGTCGCGGTCGCCGCCGACCCACGACCCCAGCACGAGCGGACGCGCGTCGGCGGGGATCTCCAGCCCGGCGTCGGCGGCCTCCCTGGCGAACTCGCCCAGCAGGTCCGGGACGGTCCGCTCGCCGAGCCGGGCCGCGAACCAGGCGACGTTGCGTGCCTCGTCGATCACCATCGGCTTGCCGGGGCGGATGTCGTCGGTCTGCCACAGCAGGTCGACCAGGGCGGCGAGCTCCTCGTCGGGCGCCCGGGCGTCGAGCGCGTCCACGACCCGGCGCAGGATGCCCAGCACCGACTGCCGGGTCGACTCGGTCGGGTGCGCGGTGAACACCGGGCGCAGCTCGGCCCTGGCCAGCACGTCGGCGACCTCGTCCGGGTCGGCCTCGGTCGCCAGGCGGCGCAGCACCGCCCGCAGCGGCCGCGCGTCGGCCGGCCGCAGCTCCCGCAGCTCCCGTGACCGGTGCAGCTGCTCGGCGACGTTGGCCAGCTGGAAGTACTGGGAGAACGCCCGCGCCAGCAGCACCGCGGTGCCGGTGTCGATCCCGTCGAGCAGGGCCGCGACGACGTCCGGCCCCGCCTCGCCGCGTGCGGAGTCCCGGGCCGCCCGTCGCACCTTCTCGACCAGCTCCAGGACCTCGGGACCGGCCTCGTCGGACAGCGTCCGACCGAGCATCGTGGACAACCGCCGGATGTCGGCGCGCAGCGCCTTCTGCTCACTCTCGCTGACGACGCCCGAGTGCGCGGCCAGCGAGTCGGGGGCGAGTGCGGTGGTCTCCGAGGGGCTCACGCAGGCTCTCCGGTTCTCCGCGCGGTGACGCGGTTCGGGACGGGCCGCTCGCGTCGTCGGGAACGGGGGTCGGGCCCCGGCATCGTCCCCCGCCGTCGTGGGGCGGGGCCATCTCTGGCGCCGCCCGTAACCGCGGGGAAACCTGATCTGCACGAAGTCGGACACATCCGCACGACATCGCACATCGCCACGGACACACTGTGTGCATGACCCGCTGGCTGCGTCGCACCCCCGGTGCCTCCCGTCCTCGCATCGAGTTCGGGGCCGACTACAACCCCGAGCAGTGGCCGCGCGCGGTGTGGGAGTCCGACGTCGCGCTCATGCGCGAGGCCGGGGTGACGATCGTGACCGTCGGCGTCTTCTCCTGGGCGCTGCTGCAGCCCGCACCGGACCGCTGGGACCTCGACTGGTTCGACGACGTGCTGGACCTGCTGCACGCGGGCGGGATCGCCGTCGACCTCGCGACGGCGACGGCCTCACCTCCGCCGTGGCTGCACCACCGGCACCCGGAGATCCTTGCTGTCGACGCCGATGGCCGGATCCTCGCCCCGGGCGGGCGCCAGCACCACCGCCCGACCTCCCCGGTGTTCCGCCGCCACGCACTCGCCCTGGTCCAGCGCCTCGCCCGCCGCTACGGCGACCATCCCGCGCTCGCCGCCTGGCACGTGTCCAACGAGCTGGGCTGCCACGACGTCCACGACCACTCCGAGGACGCGCAGCGCGCGTTCCGGGCCTGGCTGCAGCGCCGCTACGACGACCTCGACCGGCTCAACCAGGCCTGGGGCACCGCGTTCTGGTCCCAGCACTACGGCGAGTGGGACGAGATCGGCACCCCGCGCCGCACCGGCCCGGGCACCCACCCGAACCCGACCCAGCAGCTCGACTTCGCCCGCTTCTCCTCCGACGCCCTGCTCGACCACCTGCGTGCCGAGCGGGACCTGCTGCGCGAGCTCACCCCGGATGTGCCCGTGACGACCAACTTCATGGTGATGGGCGAGACGAACGGCATGGACTACGCGACGTGGGCGCCGCACGTCGACGTCGTCGCCAACGACCACTACGTGTTCCCCGGCCCGGAGGCCCGCGACGAGCTGTCGTTCTCGGCCAACCTCACCGGCAACCTCGCCGGCGGACACCCGTGGTGGCTGATGGAGCACTCGACGTCGGCGGTGAACTGGCAGCCGGTCAACCGCGCGAAGCGCCCCGGGGAGCTCGCCCGCGACGCGCTGACCCACCTCGCGCACGGCGCCGACGCGCTCTGCTTCTTCCAGTGGCGCCAGTCCGCGGCGGGCGCGGAGAAGTTCCACTCGGCGATGGTGCCGCACGCCGGGCCGGCCTCGGCGCTGTTCCGCGACGTCACCGCGCTCGGGGCGACACTGCGTGAGCTGGCCCCGGTCGCCGGAGCGCGGCGGATCCCGGCGCCGGCCGCGGTGCTGTGGGACTGGCCGTCGTGGTGGGCCGCCGAGCAGCCGTTCACCCCGACCACCGAGCTGCGCTACAAGGCCGAGGCGCTCGGCTGGTACCGGGCGTTCCTCGACGCCGGGGTCCGCGCCGACGTCGTGCCGGCCGACGCCGACCTGTCCGGCTACGGGCTGGTCGTCGCCCCGGTGCTGCACGTGGTCGGCCCGGACCGCGCGGCCGCGCTGACCGCCTACGTCGAGGCCGGCGGGCACCTGGTCGCCACCTACTTCTCGGGCACCGTCGACGACGACGCGCACGCCGTCCTCGGCGGCTACCCGGGCGCGCTGCGCGACCTGCTGGGCATCCGGGTCGAGGAGTTCGCCCCGCTCGACCCGGGCGCCGTCGTCGAGCTCGACGACGGCACCACCGGCGACCTGTGGAGCGAGGCCGTGCAGGTGGTGGACCCGGCCGTCGAGGTGCTCGCCCGCTGGACCGGCGGTGGCACCGACCCGGCCGCGGGTGACCTGGCCGGGCTGCCCGCGGTGACCCGTCGTCCGGTCGGGGACGGGTCGGCGACCTACGTCCCGACCCGGCTCGCCGACCGCGCCCCGCTGCTGCGACGCCTGCTGGCCGCCGCCGGGATCGGGTCCGAGCTGCCCGGCGAGCTGGTGGGACGGGTGGAGCTGGTCCGCCGCGAGGGGTTCCGGTTCGTCGTCAACCGGACCGACGCCCCCGTCGACCTGGGGCCGCTCGGCGCGGCGGAGGTGCTCGCCGGCCCGGCCGGAACCCTGCCTCCGCGCGGGGTGACCGTCCTCCGGGACTGAACCGCACGTTCCTGCCCCTGGGAGGGCGGAAACGTGCCTCTCGGCGGCAGCGTCAGCGGCAGGAGCAGGCCGCGGACGACCGGACGCCCCGCCGCGCGGGAGGCGTGGCGGGGCGTCCGGGTCGTACGAGGTGACGCGGGGTCAGCTCGCGTCGAGGTCCTGCTCCAGCAGCTCGGCCAGGGCGGCGACGGCGGCCTCGCCCTGCTCGTCGTCGGAGGAGGTCAGCACGACCTCCTCGCCGGACTGCACGCCCAGGCCCATCACGGACAGGATGGAGGCGGCGTCGACCGGTCCACGCTCACCGTCGGCGGTCCCGATCTGCACCTTCACCCCCTGCTCCTTGGCGGCGGTGACGAACAGGTTGGCGGGGCGGGCGTGCAGCCCGACGGACGACCCCACCTTCACGCGGCGCTCGGCCATGTCGGTGTTCCTCTCGATGTGGGTGGTGGGTGTCAGCCGGCGACCGGCGCGGCGGCCGGGGCGGCGGCGGGCTGCTCGACGGCGGCCGGGGCCGGGGTGCGGCGGGCCGACTTCAGGCCGACGACCAGGGCGGCGGAGACCAGGGTGCCCGCGACGATCGCCAGCAGGTAGGCGAACGGGTTGCCGATCAGCGGGACCACGAAGATGCCGCCGTGCGGGGCGCGCAGCGTCGCGCCGAAGGCCATCGACAGCGAGCCCGCGACCGCGGACCCGGCCATCAGCGACGGGATGACCCGCAGCGGGTCGCCCGCGGCGAACGGGATCGCGCCCTCGGTGATGAACGAGGCGCCCAGCAGCCAGGCGGCGCGGCCGTTCTCCTGCTCGACCTTCGTGAACAGGTTCTTGCGGACGGTCGTGGCCAGGGCCAGCGCCAGCGGCGGGGTCATGCCGGCCGCCATCACCGCGGCCATGATCATCAGCGCGGTCTCCGACCCGGTGGACAGCCCGGCGACGGCGAAGGCGTAGGCGGCCTTGTTGACCGGACCACCCATGTCGAAGGCCATCATCAGGCCGAGCAGGGCGCCGAGCAGGATCGCGTTGGTGCCCGACAGACCGTTGAGCCAGTTGGTCAGGCCGGTCGTGGCGGCCGCGAGCGGCGTGCCGACGACCAGGAACATGATCGCGCCGACGACGGCGGTGCCGATCAGCGGCAGCACCAGCACCGGCATGATCCCGGCCAGGGCGCGCGGCGGCTGCCACAGCTTGAGGCCGTAGACGACCGCACCGGCGAGCAGGCCGGCGACCAGGCCGCCGAGGAACCCGGCATGGGTCTGGACGGCGATCATGCCGCCGACGAAGCCGGGCACCAGTGCCGGGCGGTCGGCGATGGCGTAGGCGATGAAGCCGGCCAGGACCGGGACGAGGAAGCCGAACGCCAGGCCGCCGACCTGGAAGAACAGCGCGGCCCAGGACTGCACCGCACCCGGGTCGAACACGACCGAGGCGACGCCGTTGTCGTCGAAGGAGACGACGTCGGGGGCCTCGTTGATCTGGTAGCCGCCGAGCGCGAAGCCCAGCGCGATCAGCAGACCGCCGGCCGCGACGAACGGGATGACGTAGGAGACACCGGTCATCAGCCAGCCGCGGAGCTTGGAACCGAAGCCCGAGCCGAAGTTCTTGGTGTCCAGGTCGGACCCGTCGCGCTGGGCCGGGACGGCGGCCGCGGCCGAGCCCTTCGGCTGCGCGGTGGCCTTCGCGACGGCCTGCTCGATCAGGCCCGGCGCGCCGCCGATGGCCTTCTTGACCGGGGAGGTGACCGTCGGCAGGTGCGCGAAGCGCTCCTTGTCCCGCACCTCGACGTCGGCGGCGAGGATGATCGCCTCGGCCTCGTCGAGCTGGGCCTGGGTGAAGGGTGTCGAGCCCGCCGAACCCTGGGTCTCGACGACGATCTCGTGCCCCGCCTCCTCGGCGGCGACATCGAGGGCTTCGGCGGCCATGTAGGTGTGGGCGATGCCCGTCGGGCACGCGGTGACGGCGAGGAGCTTCATGCTCCCACCTCCTGCTGGATGAAGGTCGCGACGGCGGCCGGGTCGGTGGCGTTGCGGAGCTCGTTCTTGAACGAGGCACGGACCAGGCGACGGGCCAGCGCGGCGAGCACCGTCATGTGGTCGGTGTTCCCGCCCTCCGGGGCGGCGATCATGAAGATGAGGTCGGCGGGGCCGTCCTCGGCGCCGAAGTCGACACCCGACGGAGCCCGGCCGAAGGCCAGGGTCGGCTCGGTGACGGCCGCGGAGCGGCAGTGCGGGATGCCGATGCCGCCCTCCAGGCCGGTCGGCATCTGTGCCTCGCGGGCCTCGATGTCGGCGAGGAAGGTGTCCAGGTCGGTGACCCGGCCCGCCCGCACGAGGCGCTCGGCGAGGGCGGTGACGGCGGTCTTCCTGTCGGCCGACGGCACGTCGAGGTCGACCAGATCAGCGGTGATCAGTGCGGTCATGCGGCATCTCCGGTGAGAGCGAGGGTGACGTCCGGCGTGGGTGCCAGTTCGACGTCGTCGATTCGGATGTCGGCCGGACCCGGCGTGGCGGAGCCGGGCAGTCGGCAGGCGGCGGCGCCGTAGGCCACGGCGTGGCGCAGGGCGTCGGGTCCCTCCCCGCCCGCAGCCAGGAACCCGGCCAGGGTGGAGTCACCGGCGCCCACCGTGCTGAGCACGGTGATCGGAGGGGTCCGGGCGTGGTACTCGCCGGACCGGTCGACCAGCAGGGCGCCACCGGCGCCCAGGCTGACCAGGACCGCGCCGATCCCGCGGGCACGCAGCTCGCGGGCGGCCAGCAGCACGTCGCCGAGGCTGCCCAGCGGGCGCCCGACGAGCTCGGCCAGCTCGGCGTGGTTGGGCTTCACGAGGTCGGGGGCCGCCGTGACGGCGTGGTGCAGCGGCGCGTCCGAGGTGTCGACGGCGATCCGCAGGCCGGGCCGGCGGCAGCGCCGGACCAGCTCCGCGTAGAAGTCGTCGCGCACACCGGAGGGCAGCGAGCCGCAGCCCACCAGCCAGGTCGCGCCCGCGCCGAGCGCGCAGGCCCGGTCCATCAGGGCCTCGACCTCGTCGGCGGACAGGTGCGGACCCCGCTCGTTGATCTTCGTGGTGACGCCGTCCGGCTCGACCAGGGTGATGTTCACCCGGGTGGCCTCGGTGATCGGCACCGCGACGGTCGTGACGTCGGTCGGCTCCAGCAGCGCGGCCAGCCGCTCGCCGGGCGTGGCACCCGACGGCATCAGGGCCACCGTGCGGTGCCCGGCCGAGGCCAGGGCGCGGGCGACGTTGACGCCCTTGCCACCGGGGTCGATCCGGACCGATCCGGCCCGGTGGACCTCGCCGCGCACCAGGTGCGGCAGCGCGATGGTCCGGTCCAGGCTCGGGTTCGGGGTGACCGTCACGAACATCCGCGGAGCGGGGACGGAACGGGGTGTCATGCGCGTACCACCTTGGGGCCGGCGGCCTCGAGCACGGCGGCGTCCGCCGCGGCGAGGCCGGTGTCGGTGATCAGCGTGTCGACCTCGGCCAGCGTGCCGAAGCGGACGAACTGGTCGGAGCCGAACTTGCTGGCGTCGGCGAGGACGACGGTGCGGCGCGCGGCGCGCAGCATCGCCCGCTTGGTCGCGCCCTCGCCCGTGTCGGGTGTGGTGAGGCCGCGGGCCACGGAGAAGCCGTTGGTCCCGAGGAAGGCGACGTCGATCGTCAGACCGGCCAGCACCTCCGTGCCCCAGTCGTCGACGGTGGCCAGCGTCGTCCCGCGGACCCGGCCGCCGAGCAGCCGCAGGTCCACGTTCGGACGTCCGGCCAGCGAGGACGCGATCGGCAGCGAGTTGGTGACGACGGTGACGTCGCGTTCGCGGGGCAGCGTGCTCGCGAGCCGGGAGGTCGTGGTCCCGGCGTCGAGCAGGACGGTCGCGGCGGTGCCCAGTTCGGCGAGTGCGGCCTTGGCGATCCGCTCCTTCTCCGCGCCGAACTGGCTGTCGCGCTGGCCGACCCCGGGCTCGAAGTTCAGCAGGTCCGACGGGATCGCCCCGCCGTGCACCCGGCGGACGAGCCCCTGGCGCTCCAGGGCCCCGAGGTCCCGGCGGATCGTCTCGGGGGTGACATCGAGCTCCTCGGCGACGGCGGCCACGTCGACCCGGCCCCGGTCCCGGGTCTGGTCGAGCAGCCACTGCTGACGCTCCGCTGCGTACATCTTTGTTCGCTCCCGCTTCGATGCTTGCTTGTGTCTGAGTATGTGGGTTTTACTGTGTTTGTCAACGGGTCACGCCGACGTAACCCCGGGAGCCACTCCATGCCGAGCACGACCGCCCTCACCGGAATCCCTGCCAGCCCCGGCCGCGCCGGCGGCCGCGTCGTCCGCGTCGCCGAGCCGCCGGGTGAGCCGGCCGCCGGTCCCGCCCCGGCCGACGCCGCCGCCGAGGCCGCGCGGATCGCGCCGGCCGTCGAGCTGGTCTCGCAGCGCCTGACCGCACGCGCCGCGACCGTCACCGGCGACGCGAAGGAGGTGCTGGAGGCGACCGTGTCGATGGTCGGGGACCCCACGTTGCTGGAGAACGCGGAGAACCTGGTGACCGGGCAGGGCCGGCCCGCCGCGCGTGCGGTGTGGGAGGCGGCGAACGCCTTCGCCGAGATGCTGTCGTCGATGGGCGGCTACATGGCCGAGCGCGCCCGCGACATCCACGACGTGCGGGACCGCATCGTCGCCGAGCTGCTGGGGCTGCCCGCACCGGGCGTGGCCGACCTGGACGCGCCCGCCGTGCTCGTCGCGACCGACCTGGCCCCGGCCGACACCGCCGGGCTGAAGCCAGGAGTCGCGCTCGCCCTGGTCACCGAGCAGGGCGGCCCGACCAGCCACACCGCGATCCTCGCGCGCTCGCTGGGGATCCCCGCGGTCGTCGGCTGCGCGGGCGCGGCCGGGATCGCCGAGGGCGCCGCACTGACCGTCGACGGCGGGACCGGCGAGGTCGTCGAGGTCGCCACCCTGGACGAGGCGACCGCGTTCGCCGCCGCCGCCTCGGTCACTGCCGAGTGGGACGGCGTCGGCCGCACCGCCGACGGCATGGTCGTGCCGGTCCTGGCCAACGTCGGCGACGGCCCCGGCGCGGTGAAGGCCGCGGACGCCCGCGCCGAGGGCGTCGGTCTGTTCCGCACCGAGCTCGCGTTCCTCTCCGCGGCCGACGAGCCGACCGAGGCCGCCCAGCGCGAGGTCTACACCGCGGTGCTGTCCGCGTTCGCCGGCAGGCCGGTCACCGCCCGCACCCTCGACGCCGGCGCGGACAAGCCGCTGCCGTTCCTGTCGCTCGACGGCGAGCCCAACCCCGCCCTCGGCGTGCGTGGTCTGCGGATCGCCCGCGTCCCCGGCAACGGCGACGGCGTGCTGGATCGCCAGCTCGCCGCGC
Organism: Pseudonocardia sp. Ae717_Ps2; assembly: GCF_001932475.1. Classification (NCBI taxonomy): domain Bacteria; kingdom Bacillati; phylum Actinomycetota; class Actinomycetes; order Pseudonocardiales; family Pseudonocardiaceae; genus Pseudonocardia; species Pseudonocardia sp. Ae717_Ps2. The sequence goes on along the minus strand of NZ_MCIS01000001.1, from coordinate 5,539,947 downwards.
TCGCCGCCGCGGCGAAGGAGACCGACGTCGAGCTCAAGGTGATGGCACCGATGGTCGCCACCGCCGAGGAGGCGCGCTGGTTCGTGGAGCGCTGCCGGGCGCACGGGATCACCCAGGCCGGCGTGATGATCGAGATCCCGGCCGCGGTGCTCACCGCCGACGAGATCATGGCCGAGGTCGACTTCGTCTCGGTCGGCACCAACGACCTGGCCCAGTACCTGTTCGCCGCGGACCGCCAGTCCGGTCCGGTGGCCGCGCTCAACGACCCGTGGCAGCCGGCGCTGCTGCGGCTGATCGGGCTGCTCGGCGAGGCCTCGGCGCGCACCGGTACCCCGGTCGGGGTGTGCGGCGAGGCCGCGGCCGACCCGGGACTCGCCGCGGTGCTGGTGGGGCTCGGCGTCGCGAGCCTGTCGATGGGCTCGGGGGCGCTCGCCGCGGTCGGGGCGACCCTCGCCGGGCTGACGGTGGAGCAGTGCCGGGAGCGGGCCAGGGCGGCCTGCGCCGCGGCCGACCCGATCGCGGCCCGCCGGGCCGTCGCCGCCCTCGACGGCTGAGGTCCCCGTTCGCCCTGGGCGGAGCTGCCCAGGGCAGAACCGGGCGCGGACCGGGCCGTCCTCCGGCCACGGTGGGGTCATGAGCGACTCACCACGCACCCCACGCTTCGACGACCGGGCCCGCCGTGACCTCTACGACCAGCGGGTCGTCGTGCTCGACGGCCCCCTCGACGACGACAACGGCACTCTGCTCGCCACCCAGGTCGTGGCACTGGCCGCCCGCGACCCGGACGCCGACATCGCCTTCTGGATCCACTCGCCCGGCGGGTCGGTGCCGGCGATGCTGGCGCTGCGGGACCTGTTCCGGCTGGTGCCCTGCGACGTGTCGACGCTCGTGCTCGGCATCGCCTACAGCGCCGGGCAGTTCCTGCTCTCGGCGGGCACGCCGGGCAAGCGGCGCGCGCTGCCGCACTCGCGGGTGCTGATGCACCAGGGCTCGTCGGGGATCGGCGGGACCGCCGTCGACATCGAGCTGCAGGCCGACGACCTGCGCCACACCCGGGACACGGTGCTCGGCCTGATCGCTCAGGACACCGGACAGCCGGTCGACCGGATCTTCACCGACTCGCTGCACGACCGCTGGTACTCGGCGACCGAGGCGCTCGACTACGGCTTCGTCGACGCCGTCGTGGACTCCTTCGACCAGGTGGTGCCGCGCCGTGGTGCGGTCCCGACCGGCTTCGGCGTGGGGCGGTGACGGCGATGAGCACCTACACGATCCCGAACGTCATCGCCCGCACCCCGAGCGGCGAGCGGGTCCTCGACGTCTACTCCCACCTGCTCACCGAGCGTGTCGTCTACCTGGGCACCGAGATCGACGCGGGCGTCGCGAACGCGTTGATCGCCCAGCTGCTGTTCCTCGAGGCCGACGACCCCGACCGCGAGGTGCAGCTCTACGTCAACTGCGGGGGCGGGGACCCCAGCGCGATGCTCGGCATCTACGACACGCTGCGCCACGTCCGCTGCCCGGTCGCGACGACGTGCGTCGGCCAGGCCGTGTCGGTGGGCGCGGTGCTGCTCGCCGCCGGGACCGAGGGCCGCCGGGGCGCGTTGCCGCACGCCCGGGTCGTGCTGCACCAGCCCGCGGCGCAGGGCCGCGGGTCCATCCCGGACCTCATCCTGCAGGCCGACGAGCTGGTCCGGATCCGCGCCGACATCGAGGAGATCCTGGCCCGCCACACCGGGCAGACCGTGGAACGGCTGCGTGCCGACACCGACCACGACCGGGTGTTCACCGCGGCTGCGGCGCGCGACTACGGCCTGCTCGACACGGTGCTCGAGCCGCAGCCGCCGCGGACCCGGGAACGCCGGTGAGGGTCAGGCGGCGAGCGCGTAGGCGCACTGCGGCCCGCGGGGTCGCGGCGCGGCCGCCAGACCGTCGGCGACGCCGCGGGTCAGCCCGGCCAGGTCGGTCCCGAGCGCCCCGGCGACGGCGGCGATCATCTCGCTGGAGGGCTCCTTGCGGCCCCGCTCCACCTCCGAGAGGTACTGCGGTGACACCCCGGCGCGCCCGGCCGTCGCGTGCAGGGTCTCGCCGCGGACGTGCCGGCGTCGTCGCAGCTCGCGGCCGAGTGCGTGCCGCCAGAGGGGTTCGCTCATGGGGGCACGGTAGGGCCGGACGGTCCCCGTCGTCCCCGGGTTCCGCCCACAGCGGAACCCGGGGACGGGCGGTCAGGCCTTCAGGAAGTCGAGCAGGGCGGCGTTGAACTCCTCGGGGTGGGTGGCGTTGAGGCCGTGCGGGCCACCCTCGATCAGCACGAGCTGCGCGCCCTTGATCGACTCGTGGGAGCGCTTGCCGGACACCTCGAACGGGACGATCGCGTCGGCGTCGCCGTGGATGACCAGGGTCGGGATGCCGGCGTCGGAGACCTTCTGCACGTCGCCGCGGAAGTCGGTGCGCCCGAACGCGGCGATGCAGTCCAGGGTGCCCTTCGGCGACGCGAACTCGGCGATCGTGCGGTGGTGGACCCGGCTCGGCTCGCTGATCAGGTCGGTGCGGTCACCCGCGGCGAAGAAGTTCGTCGTGAACCCGTCCAGGAAGGCGATCCGGTCGCCGGTCACACCACCCTGGAACTGCTCGATGGTGGCGTCGTCGAGGCCGCCGTCGGGGTTGTCGTCGGACTTGTACAGGTACGGCGGGACGGCCGCGGCCAGCACGGCGCGGGCGACCCGGTCGGTGCCGTGCTTCGCGATGTAGCGGACGACCTCGCCGCCGCCCATGGAGAACCCGACGAGGGTGGCCTCGCGCAGGTCGAGGTGCACGAGCAGGGCGTGCAGGTCGTCGGCGAAGGTGTCGTAGTCGTAGCCGTCCCAGGGCTGCGAGGACTGCCCGAAGCCGCGACGGTCGTAGGTGACGACCCGATGGCCGGCCTCGACCAGGGCCGGGACCTGCTTCTCCCAGGAGCGGCCGGAGAGCGGCCAGCCGTGGATCAGCACGACGGGCGCACCGGACCCCTGGTCGGTGTAGTGCAGCTCGAGCGGGCTGCCGCTCTCGGTGCCGATGCTGAGCTGGGGCATGGGGCCCTCCCTGGGAGATCGGTTGTGTGCAACCGAAAGCCTACGCCTCCCCGGCGAGGAGTCATCACTCGACGGTGTCGACCTGCCCGAGCACGCGCTCCAGCACGGCGCGGACCGTCGCGTCCTCCACCGTGTAGTAGACGTAGGTCCCCTCGCGCCGGTTCTCCACCAGGCCCGAGAGCCGCAGCTTCGACAGGTGCTGGCTCACCGCGGTGGGGGCGGCGCCGACCAGGTCGGCCAGGCAGGCCACCGAGGACTCGCCCTGCATCAGTGCCCAGAGGATCTTGACCCGGGTCGGGTCGGAGAGCATGCGCATCGCGTCCGCCACCCGGCGGACCTCGTCCTCGGGCGGCATCGCGAAGCCGGGAATGGACTCGTGCACGCCGCCGAGAATACCTGCGTGACTGCGCGGATGGTCCACCGTCTCAGCATCTGGATGGCTGACTGCGTATCTTCGTGTATGCGCAGATACGGTTCCACGCATGCGATCCGCTCTCACCCTTCCCGAGGTCCGCTGGGCCGGGGCCGCCCTGCTGGCCTTCCTGGCCGCGCTCGGGGCCGACCTGCTCGGCGCTCCGTCCGCGGTGGTCGTCGGCCTGTACCTGGCCTGCTACGTCCTCGGCGGCTGGGAGCCCGCGCTCGAGGGCCTGTGTGCGCTCGGGGAGAAGCGGCTCGACGTCGACCTGCTGATGATCGTCGCCGCGGTCGCGGCGGCGGCGATCGGACAGTGGTTCGACGGCGGCCTGCTCATCGTCATCTTCGCGACGTCCGGGGCGCTGGAGTCGGTCATGACCGCCCGTACCCGGGCCAGCATCGACGCGCTGCTCGACCTCGCCCCGGAGAAGGCCGTCGTCGTCGACGACGACGGTGCCGAGCACACCGTCCCGGCGGCCGGGCTCGTCGCGGGACAGGTCGTCGTCGTCCGTCCCGGGGAGCGGATCCCCGGCGACGGCACCGTGCTCGACGGTGTGTCGGAGGTCGACACCTCCGCGCTGACCGGGGAGCCGGTCCCGGCCCGCACCGGCCCCGGCGACGCGGTGCTCGCTGGCACCGTGAACGGCACCGGCGTGCTGCGGGTGCGGGTCTCGCGGGACGCGGCGGACACCGTCGTCGCGGGGGTCGCGGCGCAGGTCGAGCGGGCCGCGGAGACCAAGGCGGGCCGCCAGCTGTTCATCGAGCGCGTCGAGCAGCGCTACTCGGTGCTGGTCGTCGCGGGGACGGTGCTGCTGCTCACCGTGCCGCTGCTGCTCGGTGCCCCGTTCACCGAGACACTGCTCCGCGCGATCGTCTTCATGATCGTGGCCTCGCCGTGCGCGATCGTGCTCGCGACGATGCCGCCGCTGCTCGCCGCGGTCGCGGTGTCCGGCCGGCGCGGAACGCTGGTCAAGGACGTCACCGTGCTGGAGGCGCTCGCCGAGGTCGACACCGTGGTGCTGGACAAGACCGGCACGCTGACCTCCGGCCGCCCGCAGGTGGTGTCGGTGACCCCGCTGGGGTCCCGGTCCGCCGACGAGCTGCTCGCCCTGGCCGGGGCCGCCGAGGCCGGCAGTGAGCACGTGCTGGGCCGGGCGGTCCGCGCGCACGCCATGGAACGCGGCCTGCGGCTGCCACGGGCCGAAGGGTTCACCGCGGTCCCGGGCGAGGGGGTGCGGGCGGTCGTCGACGGGCGGAGCATCGCCGTCGGGCGCCCGGAGCTGGCCGGCGACGTCGAGGTCCCGGGGGTCGCGGCGCTGCAGGAGGCGGGGCGGACCGCCGTCGTGGTGCTGGTGGACGGCGAGCCCGCCGGGGTGCTCGGGCTGTCCGACGAGCCGCGCCCGGGTGCCGCGGACGCGCTGGCCGCGCTGCGCCGGGAGGTCGGCGGCGAGCCGCAGGTGCTCACCGGCGACGCCGAGCGCCCGGCCCGGGTGCTCGCCGGCCGGCTCGGCCTGACCCGGGTCCGGGCCGGGCTGCTGCCCGACGGCAAGGTCGAGGTCGTCCGCGCCGAGCAGGCGAAGGGTCGCCGAGTGCTCGCCGCGGGTGACGGCATCAACGACGCACCGCTGCTCGCCTCGGCCGACGTCGGGCTCGTCGTCTCCGAGGGGGCGGGGGCGCTGTCCCTGGAGGCCGCCGACGGCGTGCTCACCCGGGATCCGCTCGGCTCGCTCGCGCCGCTGGTGGTGCTGGCCCGGCGGGCACGGCGGATCGCGCGGGCGAACCTGGCCTTCGCCGCCACGGTGATCGTCGTCCTGGTCGGGTGGGACCTGGTGGGGACGTTGCCCCTGGTCGTCGGCGTCGCCGGGCACGAGCTGTCCACGGTGCTGGTGTGCCTGAACGGGCTGCGGCTGCTCGTCGTCGCGCGCCGGGAGGACCGGCGGGCCCGGTCCGCCGTCGCGCCGGCCGTGCCGGTCGAGCGGGAGCGCGTCGGCGTCTGAGGCCCGCCCCTCACGCGGGGGCGGCGTCCAGCGCGGCCAGCGCCATCCGGCGCAGCACCGCGGCCCGGGCGTCCGCCCCGCGCGCGGACGGCTGCTCGGCCCGCGGTGCGTACGGCGTGGAGTTGAGCAGGCCGAACACCCCGTGTGCGACGGTGCGGGCCTCGGCCGGGGCGACGTCGGGGTGCACCCGGCGCAGGGTGTCCACCCACAGCTCGACGTAGGTGCGCTGCAGCCGTCGCACGGTGCGGCGCGGCTCCTCGGGCAGGTTCGCGAGGTCCCGGTCCTGCACGACGATCAGCTCCGGCTCGCGGGTCGCGAACGCGACGTGGAAGTCGACGAGGTCGGCCAGCGCGGCCCGCGGGTCGTCGTGGTGCACGCGGGCCCGCCCGCCGTCGAGCAGCCGCTCGGAGATGTCGATGAGCAGCTCCGCGAGCAGCGCCTCCTTGCCGGGGAAGTGCCGGTAGAGCGCGGGGCCGCTGACGCCGACCGCGGCGCCCAGGTCGGCGATGCTCACCCCGTGGAAGCCGTGCCGGGCGAACAGTCGGGCCGCCTCGGTGAGGATCTGCTCGCGCCGCGACGGGGCCTCCGTGCGCGTGCCCGCGCCGTCCGGGGGAGAGGCTCCTGCTGCGGCCATCGGGTGATCGTAGCGTCGTCGGTTAACGGATGTTAACGCCTGGTGCGGTCCGTCTCAGGTTGCGCACAGGTCGACGGCGATACCCTCGTGGGCGTGATGAGGACCCTGCGCCGGATGCGTGAGCGTCTCGGCGTGCGCGCGGCGTCCGCCCTGGCGGCGGCCGCGGCGGTCGCGATGGTGCTCGTCGTCGCCGGTGTGTCGCTGGTGCTGATCCTGGAGGGCCAGCTCAAGCGCAACACCGAGGAGGCGCTGCTGGCGAACGCCCAGCAGGTCGCCGAGCGGATCCAGGCGAACTTCGCCGACTACCGCCCCGGTGACCCGGCCAAGGAGAACGCGGTGGTCACCACCGCCCGCCGGACCGACTTCGTGCAGGTCGTGACCGCCTGGAGCGACCGGACCGGTGCCCCGGACGACCGCGTCGGGTCGAACGGCCAGGGGCGCAACATCGAGGTGTTCGCCGCCTCCGAGCCGCTGGACGACCGGCCGCAGCTGGTGGACTGGGTCCTGGCCCCGCACGAGACGCGGTCCCAGATGGACGTGCCGGTCACCTACCACGACGCCGGGGGCCCGGGGCTCGACCCCCGGTCCGGCCCGCTGGAGACCGAGGACATGATGGTCGTCGGGCTCGGTGTGCGGGCCTTCGACCGGCCGATCACGATCTACTCCGCCCAGCCGACCGACCAGATGCACCGGGCCGTCGACCTGGTCACCTGGCTCGTCGCGGGCGGTGTGCCGCTGCTGGTGCTGGTCGCCGGCGGCTTCACCTACCTGTTCGCCGGTCGCGCGCTGCGCCCGGTGGAGGACATGCGCGCCCGGGTCGCGGGCATGGGGGACAAGGATCTGTCCCAGCGTGTCGACGAACCCGTCGCGCGCGACGAGGTCGGCCGCCTCGCCCGCACCATGAACCAGATGCTCGGGCGGCTCGAGTCCTCCCAGGCCACCCAGCACCGCTTCGTCGCCGACGCCAGCCACGAGCTGCGCAGCCCGCTCGCGACCGTGTCGACCGGGCTGGAGCTGCTCGGCTCCGGGATGCCGGAGTCCTCCGCGGACCGGGCCACCGTCGACGTGCTGCGCGGGGAGGCCTCCCGGCTGACCGGCCTGGTCGAGAACCTGCTGTTCCTCGCCCGCGCGGACGAGCGCGGCATCGCTCCGCGCCGCGAGGAGGTCGACCTCGACGAGATCGCCGACGCCGAGCGGGAGCGTCCGTCGGCCGAGACCGCCGTCGCGGTCCGGGTGACGAGCGAGCCCGTCCGGGTGGTCGGTGACCGCGGGCAGCTGGTCCGGGTGCTGCGCAACCTGGTCGACAACGCCAAGCGGCACGCGTCGTCGATGGTCGCGGTGTCGGTCCGCGCCGAGGGCGGCGTCGCCGTGATCGAGGTCGACGACGACGGCAACGGCGTCCCCGAGGCCGACCGCGCCCGGGTCTTCGAGCGCTTCGTCCGGCTCGACGAGGCCCGCGCCCGCGGCGACGGCGGCTCCGGGCTCGGCCTCGCGATCGTCGCCGAACTGGTCGCGGCGCACGGCGGGACGGTGGAGGCGACCTCGTCGCCGGAGCTGGGCGGGGCCCGGTTCCGGGTCACCGTGCCCGCCGCGCCGGCGCCGCTGCCCGAGGAGGAGACCCCCGAGCCGGTCGGTGCCGAGCACGCCGGCGCCGACGCCGGGCCCTCCGCGGAGCTGTGCGACGACCGGCCCTCCGGTCCGATCCCGCGGGTGACCACCAGGTCCCGGTGGGCGCGGGAGGAGGAGCCCGCCGACTTCGGCCCGGACGCCTGGGTGGGGCACGGCGGGCAGGACGATGCCGACCGCGGGGCGCCCGAGCATGTCGCGGTGCAGGCCGGGGCGGTGCAGGCCGGGGCGGTGCAGGGTGCGTCGCCGCGCGGGACCGCCGGTCCGGGTGGCATGATGCGCACGCCCGGTGACCCGGCCGTCACCCACGGCTCGGGCACGGACGGTCGGCCCTCGGACAGCGCTCAGGGGACGGCCCCGCCCGACCCGGAGGACGACGTGTCCGCACCGCCCGCCCACAGTCGTCTCGACCCGCCGACCGGCCCGCTGCCGATCCGGCCGAACACCGTCGGCAGCCCGTTCGACGAGAACGCCACCCGGCCGTTGCCGGTCGTCACGCCGCGGGAGCAGCGGGGCCGCGCCGGCACCGCCGTCGCCGGCCGGGAGACGACCCGCGAGGCACGTGACACCCGGGACGCCGGGCGCCAGCCCGCCCTGGCCGGGCGCGAGCCGGTCGTCACGCCGTCGCCGCGGCGGCCGTCCGACCGTCGTCGCTGAGCGGGTCCCCGCAGGTCAGCGGGGCGTCGCGGGCGCGGGCTCGGACATCCGGTAGCCGACGCCGCGCAGCGTCTCGATGCTGTGCGTCCCGAACGGAGCGTCGATCTTGCGGCGCAGGTAGCCGACGTAGACCTCGACGACGTTGACCTCGCCGTCGTAGTGGGCGTCCCAGACCGAGCGCAGGATGTCGGTCTTGGTCACGACCTGCCCGGTGTTCTGCATCAGGTGCTCGAGCACGCCGAACTCGCGCGGGGTCAGCGGGATCTCGGTCTCGCCGCGGTGCACCCGGTGGGTCCCCGGGTCCAGCGTGAGGTCCCCGACCCGCAGGACGGTCGGTGCGGCCTCCCCGGCCCGGCGCAACAGCGCGCGCAGCCGGGCCTGCAGCACGACGAACGAGAACGGCTTGGTCAGGTAGTCGTCCGCGCCGAGGTCGAAGGCGTCGGCCTCGTCGTACTCGCCGTCCTTGGCGGTCAGCATGAGCACCGGCGTCCACACGCCCCGGTCGCGCAGGTGCTGCAGGATCCGGTAGCCCGACAGGCCCGGCAGCATGATGTCGAGGATGACCACGTCGTGCCGGCCGGTCAGCGCGAGCTGCAGCCCGGTGGGGCCGTCGTGTGCGACCTCCACCTCGTGCCCCTCCCCGGTCAGGCCCCGGCGGACCAGTTCGGCGAGCGGCTTCTCGTCCTCGACCAGCAGCAGGCGCACGTCTCCCAGAGTAGAGGTCGCCGCTGCCCGCCCTGGACGACGCGTGTTAACAACCGCTAACCTGTTAACAGTTATTAACAGACAGCGTTCCCCGGGAGGTCCGATGACGGCACCGCAGGCCCCACCCGCGCCGGCCCCGGAGGCCCCGCGGCTCGGCACGGCGGTGGACCCGGCCGACCCGCGCGCCGTAGAGAACGACGCCGCGCACCGCGCCCTGGTCGCCGACCTGCGCGACCGGCTGGAGCGGACCCGGCTCGGCGGGCCGGAGCGCTCGCGGGCCCGGCACGTCGAACGCGGGAAGCTGCTGCCGCGCGACCGGGTGGACGCGCTGGTCGACCCGTCGTCGCCGTTCCTGGAGTTGTCCCCGCTGGCCGCCCACGGCATGTACGACGACCAGGCCCCCGGCGCCGGGATGATCACCGGGGTCGGGCGGGTCGCCGGCCGGGAGGTCGTGGTCGTCGCCAACGACGCGACCGTCAAGGGCGGCACCTACTACCCGATGACGGTCAAGAAGCACCTGCGCGCGCAGGAGGTGGCGCTGCACAACCGGCTGCCGTGTGTGTACCTGGTCGACTCCGGGGGCGCGTACCTGCCCGAGCAGGACGAGGTGTTCCCCGACCGCGAGCACTTCGGCCGCATCTTCTACAACCAGGCGCAGATGTCGGGCCGGGGCATCCCGCAGATCGCCGCCGTCCTCGGGTCCTGCACCGCGGGTGGCGCCTACGTCCCCGCGATGAGCGACGAGGCCGTGATCGTCCGCAACCAGGGCACGATCTTCCTGGGCGGCCCGCCGCTGGTGAAGGCCGCGACCGGTGAGGTCGTCACCGCCGAGGAGCTGGGCGGCGGGGACCTGCACGCGAAGGTCTCCGGCGTCACCGACCACCTCGCCGTCGACGACGCGGACGCGCTCGCCCGGGTCCGCGCGATCGTCGCGACGCTCGGCCCGCGTGCCCCGCGGCCGTGGGAGGTGCGCCCCACCGAGGAGCCCGCCGTCGACCCCGCCGGGCTCTACGCCGCGGTGCCCACCGACACCCGCACTCCCTACGACGTGCGCGAGGTGATCGCCCGCGTCGTCGACGGCTCCCGGTTCGCGGAGTTCAAGTCCGAGTACGGCACCACCCTGGTGACCGGGTTCGCCCGGATCCACGGCCACCCGGTCGGGATCGTCGCCAACAACGGGATCCTGTTCTCCGAGTCCGCGACCAAGGGCGCGCACTTCGTCGAGCTGTGCGACCAGCGCGGCATCCCGCTGGTGTTCCTGCAGAACATCTCCGGGTTCATGGTCGGCCGCGAGTACGAGGCGGGCGGCATCGCCCGCAACGGCGCGAAGATGGTCACCGCCGTCGCCTCCACCCGGGTGCCGAAGCTGACCGTCGTCATCGGCGGGTCCTTCGGCGCCGGCAACTACGCGATGTGCGGGCGGGCGTACTCGCCCCGGTTCCTGTTCATGTGGCCCAATGCCCGCATCTCGGTCATGGGCGGCGAGCAGGCGGCCACCGTGCTCGGCACCGTCGGCAACGCCGATCCGGACGCGATCCGCGCCCAGTACGAGGAGCAGGGACACCCCTACTACTCCACCGCCCGGCTGTGGGACGACGGCGTCATCGACCCCGCCGACACCCGCACCGTCCTCGGGCTGTCGCTGTCCGTCGCCGCCAACGCGCCCCTGGCCGACCCGGCCTTCGGCGTCTTCCGGATGTGAGGCCCCCCATGGGATCGGCACTGTTCGACACCGTCCTGGTCGCGAACCGCGGTGAGATCGCGGTCCGCGTCATCCGCACCCTGCGTGCGCTGGGCGTCCGGTCGGTCGCCGTGTACTCCGACGCCGACGCCGCGGCCCCGCACGTCCGCGCCGCCGACGAGGCCGTCCGGATCGGCCCGGCCGCCGCGGGCGAGTCCTACCTGTCGGTGGAGAACGTGATCGCCGCCGCCCGGGCGACCGGTGCGCAGGCGATCCACCCCGGTTACGGCTTCCTGTCCGAGAACACCGCGTTCGCCGCCGCCTGCGAACGGGCGGGGATCGCCTTCGTCGGGCCGCCGTCGTCGGCGATCGAGGCGATGGGCGACAAGATCCGCGCCAAGCAGACCGTCGCGAAGGCCGGGGTGCCGGTCGTGCCCGGGTCCGACGGCGCCGGCCTCACCGACGACGACCTGGCCGCCGTCGTCGCCGACATCGGGTACCCGGTGCTGCTCAAGCCGTCGGCCGGCGGCGGTGGCAAGGGCATGCGCGAGGTCCACACCCCCGATCAGCTGGCCGACGCGATCGCCGGTGCGCGTCGCGAGGCCCGCGGTTCCTTCGGCGACGACACCCTGCTCGTCGAGCGGCTGGTCACCACGCCGCGGCACATCGAGATCCAGGTGATGGCCGACGCGCACGGCACCGTCGTGCACCTCGGCGAGCGCGAGTGCTCGCTGCAGCGCCGCCACCAGAAGATCATCGAGGAGGCGCCGTCCGCTCTGCTCACCCCCGCGCAGCGCGCGGAGATGGGCCGCGCCGCCTGCGAGGCGGCGCGCTCGGTCGGCTACACCGGCGCGGGCACCGTCGAGTTCATCGTGAGCTCCGACCGGCCCGAGGAGTTCTTCTTCCTGGAGATGAACACCCGTCTGCAGGTCGAGCACCCGGTCACCGAGGAGGTCACCGGCCTGGACCTGGTCGAGCTGCAGCTGCGCGTCGCCGCCGGAGAGCCGCTGCCGATCACCCAGGACGACGTGGTCCTCACCGGGCACGCGGTGGAGGCCCGGGTGTACGCCGAGGCCGCCGCGGTCTCTGGTGACGCGCTCACCTTCCTCCCGTCCGGCGGGCCGGTGCTGGACTGGACGCCGCCGCCCGGGGTGCGGGTCGACGCCGGGATCGAGACCGGCACCGTGGTCGGGTCGGACTACGACCCGATGCTGGCCAAGGTGATCGCCCACGGCGCCACCCGCGACGAGGCGCTGCGCCGGCTCGACGCCGCGCTGCGCGACACGGTGCTGCTCGGGCTCGACTCCAACATCGGGTTCCTGCGGGCCCTGCTCGCCGACGACGACGTCCGCGCCGGGCGCCTCGACACCGGGCTGATCGCCCGGCGCGGCGCCGCACTCGTCGACGACACGGTGCCCGCCGACGTCCTCGGTGCCCTCGCCGGTCTCGGGCTGCTGCGCCGGGAGCCGGCCGGGCCCGTGGTGGACCCCTTCGACGTCCCCGGTGGCTGGCGGGTCGGGGAGCCCGCCTGGACGGTGAGCCGCCTGGTCACCGGGGGCGCCGACGGTGCCGCCGAGGTGCGCGCCCGCGGCCGGGCGGCCGGGTTCGACCTGGCGCTGCCCGCCGCGGACGGGCCGGCGGACGGGGTTCCGGGGGACATCGCCGTCCCGGCGTCGGTATCACCCGCCGCGGCCGTCGTCCGGTGCCGCACCGCCGCCGTCGCACCGGGGGTCGTGGAGCACACCCAGGACGGGCGCACCCGCCGGTTCGCCGTCGCCGAGGGTGCCGACGGGGTCGTCTGGATCGGCCGCGACGGGCACGCCTGGAGCCTGCGGGAGCAGGCGCCGACGGAGGCCGCCGCGATCGCCGGCGGCGCGGGCGGGCCGGTCGTCTCGCCGATGCCGGGGACGGTCACCGTCGTCGAGGTCACCGACGGGGACGCCGTCGTCGCAGGTCAGAAGCTGGTCGTCGTCGAGGCCATGAAGATGGAACACGTGCTCACCGCCCCCGTCGACGGGACGGTGCGCGAGCTGAGGGCCCGGGCCGGAGCCACCGTCGCGAAGGACGCGGTGCTGCTCGTGGTCGAGCCCGTATCGGAGGAGCAGGCATGACCGTCGCCCAGGACACCACCACCGCCGAGGAGTACGAGGCGCTGCGCGCCGCGGTCGAGGAGTTCGCGCGCACCGAGGTGGCCCCGGTCATCGGGGACCTCTACATCCGCGAGGAGTTCCCGTACGCGATCACCGCGAAGATGGGCGAGATGGGCCTGTTCGGCCTGCCCGTCCCGGAGGAGTACGGCGGGCAGGGCGGCGACTACCACGCCCTCTGCCTGGCCCTGGAGGAGCTGGCGCGGGTCGACTCCTCGGTCGCGATCACCGTCGAGGCCGGCGTCGGGCTCGGTGCCATGCCGATCCTGCGGTTCGGCACCGACGAGCAGAAGTCGCGCTGGCTGCCCGACCTCGCCGCGGGCCGCGCGCTGGGCGCCTTCGGGCTCACCGAGCCCGGCGGCGGCTCCGACGCCGGCGCCACCCGCACCACCGCCCGGCTCGACGGCGGCGAATGGGTGATCAACGGATCGAAGTGCTTCATCACCAACTCCGGCACCGACATCACCTCGGTGGTCACCGTCACCGCCGTCACCGGTGAGAAGCCGGACGGCCGCAAGGAGATCTCGGCGATCCTCGTCCCGGCCGGCACCCCCGGGTTCACGGTGAGCGAGAAGTACTCCAAGGTCGGCTGGAACTGCTCCGACACCCGCGAGCTCTTCTTCGACGACGTCCGCGTCCCCGAGGCGAACCTGCTCGGCGAGCGCGGTCGCGGCTACGCCCAGTTCCTGTCCATCCTCGACGAGGGCCGGGTCGCGATCGCGGCGCTGGCGACCGGGCTGGCCCAGGGCTGCGTCGACGAGTCCGTGCGCTACGCCGGTGAGCGCGAGGCGTTCGGGAACACCATCGGGTCCTACCAGGCGATCCAGTTCAAGATCGCCGAGATGGAGGCCCGCGCGCACACTGCCCGGCTGGCCTGGCAGCACGCGGCGCGGCTGCTCGTCGCGGGCGCGCCGTTCAAGAAGGAGGCGGCGATCGCCAAGCTCGTGTCGTCGAACGCCGCGATGGACAACGCGCGCGACGCCACCCAGATCTTCGGCGGCTACGGCTTCATGAACGAGTACCCGGTCGGGCGGTTCTACCGCGACGCGAAGATCCTCGAGGTCGGCGAGGGCACCTCCGAGGTGCAGAAGATGCTGATCGCGCGCCACCTGGGCCTGTGACGACGATCCGTTCGGTCACCGAACGACATTCCCGTCACGCGCGTGACGACCGTGATGCGGTGCCGCGCCCGTGTCCGGGGTAGACCGGTGTCATGAGCAACGAGGTCAACCACCAGGTACGGCTCGCCGCGCGCCCGCAGGGCACCCCCGGCCCGGAGGTGTGGGACCACACCACCGAGCCGGTGCCCGAGCCCGGCGAGGGCCGCATCGTCGTCCGGGTCAGCCACATCTCGCTGGACCCGGCGATGCGCGGCTGGATGAACGAGGGTCGCTCGTACGCGCCCCCGGTCGGGATCGGCGAGGTGATGCGCGCGCTCGGCCTCGGTGAGGTCGTCGCCTCGAAGAACCCGGACTTCGCCGTCGGCGACACCGTCACCGGCGTGCTCGGCGTCCAGGAGTACACCGAGAGCGACGGCCGCGGCCTCCAGAAGGTCTCCCCGACCGCGGACGTGCCGCCGGAGCGCTACCTCGCGCTGCTCGGCATGACCGGCATGACCGCCTACTTCGGGCTGTTCGACGTCGGTGCCCTCTCAGAGGGGGAGACGGTCGTCGTCTCCGGTGCGGCCGGTGCCGTCGGGTCGGTGGTCGGGCAGCTCGCGAAGGTCAAGGGCGCCCGGGTCATCGGCATCGCGGGCGGTCCGGAGAAGTGCGCGTGGATCACCGACGAGCTCGGGTTCGACGCCGCGATCGACTACCGCTCGGAGAACGTGTCGCAGCGGCTGAAGGAACTCGCCCCCGACGGCGTGGACGTCTACTTCGACAACGTCGGCGGGGAGATCCTCGACGCCGTGCTCGGCAGGCTCGCGATGCACGCCCGCGTCGTCCTCTGCGGCGCGATCAGCCAGTACAACGCCGAGGGCGGCATGACCGGCCCGAAGAACTACATGAACCTGCTGGTCAGCCGGGCCCGGATGGAGGGCTTCCTGGTCGGGGACTACGTCCCCCGCTGGGGCGAGGCCGGCAAGGAGCTCGCCGGCTGGCTCGCCGAGGGCCGCCTGCACAGCCGCGAGGACGTCGTCGACGGCACCGTCGACGACTTCCCGGAGGTCTTCGGAAAGCTGTTCCGCGGCGAGAACACGGGCAAGCTCGTGCTCCGGCTGAAGCAGGGCTGACCCCGACCGGCACCATGGCGGGGTGCGCCTCGCCATGGCCCGGACCGCCGTCGTCGTCTCGGGGGCGGCGATCCTCGTCGTCGAGACCCTCGCGACCCGGCTCGTCGCGCCCTACGTCGGACTGACCCTCGAGTCGACCACCGCCGTGATCGGGGTGGCCCTCGCCGGGATCGCGGCGGGGGCCTCGCTCGGCGGGCGGTGGGCCGACGAGCGCGACCCGGTCGCCGTCGCCGCGCTGATGCTGGTCGTCGGCGGGCTGGGCACCCTGGCCGTACGGCCGGTGGTCCGGCTCCTCGGGCCGCTGCTCGGCGCCGGGCCGTACGCCGCGGTCGTGCTCGTCGCCGCGTCCACCCTGGTCTCGGTGACGGCGCTGGCCGCGGTCACCCCGGCCGTCACCAAGGCCCGGCTGACCGGGCTGGACCGCTCCGGCGAGGTCGTCGGCGGGCTGTCTGCCGCGGGCACCCTCGGGTCGCTCGCCGGCACCTTCCTCACCGGGTTCGTGCTGGTCGCACTGTTGCCGGTGAGCGCGATCCTGCTGGTCACCGCCGCCGCCTGCCTCGTGCTCGGGCTCGTCCTCGCGCCCCGTCGGCGGCGCTCGGACATCGCGAAGGGCGGCGCCGCGGCGCTCCTGCTGGCCGTCGCGCTCGTCGCGCTCTCGGGACGCTGCGACGCCGACACCACCTACTACTGCGCCGCCGTCCGGACCGACCCCGCGGACCCGGCCGGTCGCTACCTGGTGCTCGACGACCTGCGTCACTCCTACGTCCGCCTCGGCGATCCCGCGCACCTGGAGTTCGCCTACACGAAGCGGTTCGCCGCCGCGATCGACACCGCGTTCCCGCAGCCGCGCCCGGTCGACGCGGTGCACGTCGGCGGCGGCGCGCTGACCATGCCGCGCTGGCTCGCCGCGACCCGCCCCGGCAGCACCTCGACCGTGCTGGAGCTGGACCCCGGCGTGATCGACCTCGGGGTCCGGTCGCTCGAAGCCGGCGCGATCCCCGGCACGACCGTCCGGACCGGCGACGCCCGGGTGAACCTCGCCGCGCTGCCCGACGACTCCGCCGACCTCGTCGTGGGCGACGCCTTCGGTGCCCGCTCGGTGCCCTGGCACCTGTCCACCGCGGAGTTCCTCGACGAGGTGGCGCGGGTGCTGCGCCCGGGCGGGGTGTACGTGCTCAACGTGATCGACCGGTACCCGCTCGACCTGGTCCGGGCCGCCACCGCGACCGTCGAGTCCCGGTTCGCGACGACGATGCTCCTCGCCCGCCCCGACGAGTTCGCCCCCGGCGGGGGCGGGAACGTCGTGGTCGTCGCCTCGGACCGGCCGCTCGACCCGGCCGCGCTCGACGCCGCCGTCGCCCGCTCCGGCGAAGCGGGCGCGGTCCTCGACCCGGCCCGCACCGCCGCGTTCACCGAGGGGATGCCGGTCCTGACCGACGACCGCGCCCCGGTGGACCAGCTGATCACCACCGGTCTGGCGGGGTAGGACGCCGACCCCTCCGTGCCCCGGGGTGCTGTGCCCCCGCTCGCCCTGTCCCGCGTGGCCCGCCCCCGCCCCGCTCGGCTGCACGCCGGGGCCCGCTGTGCCGCGCCTCCGTCGCCGGCCGGCCGGGCGCCCCGCCACACCGCGTCCCGCCACACCGCGTCCCGCCACACCGCGTCCCGCCACACCCCGCGACCACACCCGCCGAGATGCAGCTCAGCGGGAATTGTGGATCTTCAGTGCCCGCTGAGCTGCATCTCGGCACCGGTGATCCGAGCACGGACGATCCGTCGGCCTGCCGGCCGTTCGTCTCGGTGGAATCAGTCCGGGCTCGGACGATTCGGTGCAGTTGCCGAGCAGCCTCGGGTGCGGCGGGGGCCCACCGGGGCGAGGCGCACCACCGGGGAAGCTGAGGCCGGCCGTGCGGGGGCCGGATCACGCTAGGGTCGGCGACGGGGTCCGGTGGGCCCCGTCGGACGATCGAGGGGGAGACGGGCGTGGCGACCTGGGAGGACCTGAAGGCCTACGTCGTGGTCCGGTACGAGATCGTGCGCCAGGGTGCGGACGAGCTGCGCTTCCGGCTGCCGACGACCGAGGACCGGGACCAGCTCGTCGTCGTGAAGCGGGTGCGGGAGGGCGCGGGCCGGCCCGGCGTCGAGGTCACCGACGCGGCGGCCGCCGTCGCGGACCCGGACCAGGAGTGGGTGCAGATCGAGTCCCCGGTCGCCCGGCTCGGCGAGGTCGACCTCGGCCGTGCCCTGGAGCTGGCCGGGCCGTCGGTGGTCGGCGGGCTGGCCGCGGAGGAGGGCGTCGTGGTGTTCCGGCACTCCATCCCGCTCGGCCCGGCCGCGCTCGACGGGTTCGAGTTCCCGTTCCGCCAGGTCGTCCACCTCGCCGACGAGCTGGAGCACGCGCTCACCGGGCGCGACGACCACTGACGTCACCGTGTCGTGACCCGGTTCACGAAGACCGGGGCCGCCGCCCTGTGAAGGATGTGGGGATGACGCGCGCCCGGACGACGACGATCCTGCTCGCAGCGCTGCTCGCGGCCACGATCGCCGGGTGTGCGCCACAGCCCGACCCGGCCGCGACGGGTGGAGGCGCCGCGGCGGACTGCGCGCCCGGTGCCCTGCCGACCCTGGCGCAGGGCACCCTGACGATCGGCACCGACCAGCCGGTCTACCCACCGTGGTACCTCGACGACGACCCGACGTCCGGCCGCGGTTTCGAGTCCGCCGTGGCCTACGCCGTCGCCGATGATCTCGGGTACCCGCGCGACCGGGTCACCTGGGTGCGCGTCCCGTTCAACGCCGCCATCGCACCGGGCCCCAAGACCTACGACCTGAACCTCACCGAGTTCTCCATCACCGAGGAGCGCAGGCGGGCGGTCGACTTCTCCAGCCCGTACTACGACGTGCGGCAGGCCGTCGTCGCACTGAAGACCTCGCCGCTGGCCCGATCCACGACCGTCGCCCAGCTGAAGGGCGCCCGGCTCGGCGCCCAGATCGGTACGACGAGCCTGGAGCAGCTGAACGCCTCCGTCGCCCCGACCACCCCGGCCGCGGTCTACAACACCAACGACGACGGCAAGCTCGCGCTGTCCAACGGACAGATCGACGGGCTCGTCGTCGACCTGCCCACCGCGTTCCAGATCGTCGGCAGTGACCTGCCCGAGGCGACGATCGTCGGGCAGCTCCCCGCCGGGTGGACCCCCGAGCAGTTCGGTGCGGTGCTGGACAAGGACAGCCCGCTGACCGGGTGCGTCTCCGCCGCCGTCGACCGGCTCCGCGAACGGGGCACCCTCGCGGCGCTGGAGCAGCAGTGGATCCAGGCCGACGGGGCGGCTCCCGAGCTGCGATGAGCGCATCCGCCGCGGCCGCCGGGCCGCCGCCCCCGAGCCCGCTGGCCCGGGAACGCGCCGCGTACCGCCGTTCCCGGTCCCGCCGGTCCACGCTGATCGCACTGGCGTCGACCCTGGTCTTCGCGGGACTGCTCGTCGCCGCGGTGGCCGGATCACCCGGCTGGCCACGGGTCCGGGAGACCTTCCTGGACCCGCAGATCGCCTGGGAATCGCTGCCCACCGTGCTGTCCGGTCTGTGGCTGAACCTGCGGGTCCTGGTCGTCGCCGAGATCGGGGTGCTCGTCCTCGGCCTGCTGATCGCGGTGCTGCGGACCCTGCGCGGTCCGGTCTTCCTCCCGGTGCGGCTGCTCGCGACCGGCTACGTCGACCTGTTCCGCGGTGTCCCGCTGCTCGTGGCCCTCTACCTCATCGGGTTCGGGCTCCCGGCCCTGCGTCTGCAGGGGGTCCCCACCGACGCCGCCGTGCTCGGCACCCTCACGCTCGTGCTGGTCTACTCCGCCTACGTGGCGGAGGTGTTCCGCGCCGGCATCGAGTCGGTGCACCCCTCCCAGCGTGCCGCCGCCCGCTCGCTCGGGCTGACCCACCGGCAGTCGCTGCGTCTGGTGGTGCTCCCGCAGGCGGTGCGCAACGTGCTGCCGCCGCTGCTCAACGACTTCGTCGCGCTGCAGAAGGACGTGGGTCTGATCTCCGTGCTCGGTGCGGTGGACGCGATCCGGGCCGCCCAGATCGAGTCCGCCCGCACGTTCAACTTCACCCCCTACGTGGTCGCCGCGCTGCTGTTCGTGGCCCTCGCCGCCCCGACCGGGCGGATCGCCGACGCGTTCGCCCGCCGCGCCACCCGCGCCCGGAGCGGCTCGTGACCCCGGTGCTCGAGGTGTCGGGTCTGGTGAAGACCTACGGCGACCGCGTCGTGCT
Source organism: Pseudonocardia sp. Ae717_Ps2 (assembly GCF_001932475.1). Taxonomy (NCBI): domain Bacteria; kingdom Bacillati; phylum Actinomycetota; class Actinomycetes; order Pseudonocardiales; family Pseudonocardiaceae; genus Pseudonocardia; species Pseudonocardia sp. Ae717_Ps2. The sequence goes on along the minus strand of NZ_MCIS01000001.1, from coordinate 5,520,523 downwards.
CCGCGGCATCGACCTGACCGTCGCCGAACACGAGGTGGTCACCCTGATCGGGGCCTCCGGCTCGGGCAAGTCCACCCTGCTGCGCTGCGTCGACCTGCTGGAGGACATCGACGACGGCCGCATCCTGCTCGACGGCACCGACGTGTCCGACCCCCGCGCCGACGACGCCGCGGCCCGCAGGCGGATGGGGGTGGTCTTCCAGTCCTACAACCTGTTCCCGCACATGACGGCGCTGCAGAACGTCGCGCTGGCCCCGCACGTCGTGCACGGCGTCGGGTCGGACGAGGCCGACGGGCGTGCCCGGGAGCTCCTGCAGCGGGTCGGGCTCGGCGACTTCGCGGACGCGTACCCGGACCGTCTCTCCGGCGGTCAGCAGCAGCGGGTCGCGATCGCGCGGGCGCTGGCGGTGCAGCCGCGGCTGCTGCTGCTCGACGAGATCACCTCCGCGCTCGACCCGGAGCTGGTCGGTGAGGTCCTGGAGATCGTGCGCGAGCTCGCCCGGGACGGGGTGACGATCCTGATGGCCACCCACGAGATGGGGTTCGCCCGCCAGGTCGCGGACCGGGTCTGCTTCCTCGACGAGGGCGTCGTCCTGGAGTCGGGCCCGCCGGAGCAGGTGCTCGGGGAACCGGTCGAGGAGCGCACCCGCCGGTTCCTCGCCCGCATCATCGCCGCGGGACGGCTCGGCTGACGGCTGCGGCCGCCGTCACACTTGACCTGAAGTGGGGTTCAGCTACCAGGCTCCTGGCATGGCCGACTACACGTTTCCGGACCTGCCCTACGACTACTCCGCGCTCGCCCCGCACATCGCGCCCGAGATCATGGAGCTGCACCACTCCAAGCACCACAACACCTACGTCCAGGGCCTCAACACCACCCTCGACAAGCTCGCCGAGGCCCGGGACCGCAACGACTTCGGCGCCATCGTCGGACTCGAGAAGACCCTCGCGTTCAACCTCGGCGGCCACGTCAACCACTCCGCCTTCTGGAACAACCTCTCCCCCGACGGCGGCGACAAGCCCACCGGCGACCTCGCCGCCGCCATCGACGAGGACTTCGGCTCCTTCGACGGATTCCAGGCCCACTTCACCGCCGCCACCACCATCCAGGGCTCCGGCTGGGCCATCCTCGGCTACGACCAGCTCGGCGACCGCCTGCTGATCCACCAGCTCTACGACCAGCAGTCCCAGCTCCCCGCCGGACAGACCCCGATCGTCCTGCTCGACATGTGGGAACACGCCTTCTACCTGCAGTACAAGAACGTGAAGCCCGACTACGTCAAGGCCTGGTGGAACGTCGTGAACTGGGCCGACGCCGCCCAGCGCTTCGCCCTGGCGCGGGCGTGACCGTCGCGGATCCGGCGGGGGGCCTGCGGACGGCGTTCCGCGGGCACCCCGCCGGGGTCGCGGTGCTCACCGCGACCGGGCCCGACGGGCCGGTCGGGATGACGGCCTCGTCGGTCGCCTCGGTCGGGGTGGACCCGCCGGCGGTGTCGTTCTCGACCGCCCGCGACTCACGGTTGGCCCGTGCGCTCGCCGGGGGCGGGACGGTCGTCGTACACCTGCTCGACGACGCCGACACCGGGCTCGCCGCGGCGTTCGCCGTCCCGGGCGCGCAGCGGTTCGGCTCCGGTGTCCGGTGGGTGACCCTGCCGACCGGGGAGCCGTGGCTGGTCGAGGTGGGCACCGCGCTGCGCTGCCGGGTCCTGTCGGTCACCGAGGTCGGCGCGTCGTTGCTGGTCGCGGCCGAGGTCGTCGAGCTGCTCGGGCTGCGCCGCCGCGGCCGTCCGCTGGTGTGGGTCGGCCGGTCCTACCGCGCCGTCCCCGTCGGGGACTCCGACGCCGTCACAGCGGCTGCGGATGCACGTCCAGCGCCTGGTCGATGACCGTGCGCAGGCGGTTGAGCAGCTCGTCGGCCTCGCTCCAGGTGACCGCGCCGGTCGCGACGCCGTGACGCAGCTCCTCGGCGATGGTGCGGGCGAATCCGGTGGACCAGGTGTGACGGGGGTCGTTGCTCCGCATGGACGAATTTTGCCCTATGCGACCTGCGGTGTTCACCCCGGGTGCTCGAACCGTTCACAGCGCGTGTGCGATCGGGTGGGCGAAACCGGTGACCTCTGACGATGCTCGACGCAACGATGTGGGCGGTCCGCGCACCGGCCGATGACCCTGCGGCGACGACGGTGGTCCGATCGGCCGGATCCGGCGCACCCGCGGGTGGTCCCGCCGCGGAGTCCCCGGAGGGTCGGATCGACGAGCGGGCCGGTGTGCGTCACGATGATCGCCCGGCCCCCGGGCGAATCGATCCAGACGGAGCGTGCGCGTGACCACCTCGGAGTACAGCAGCATCACCCCCGGGGACCTGGCCATCGACACGCTCGGTCCGGCCCGCATCACCTCACCTCTGGCGCCGCTGCTCGACGCCCGCCGCACCACCGAGCACTACGTCGACGCCGGCGACCGGGTCCTGCTCGACGACACCGCCGCCGGGATCCGCGCCCGGGGCGTCGAACCGGAGGAGCTGCCGGGGCTGGAGCCGTGCGGGCCCCGCCGGCAGATCTACTTCGACCCGTCGAAGACCCGGGCCGGGATCGTCACCTGCGGTGGCCTGTGCCCGGGCCTGAACGACGTCATCTCCGGCCTGGTCCGCACCCTCACCTACCACTACGGCGTGCGCCGGGTGGTCGGGTTCCGCAACGGCTACCGCGGCTTCGTCTCCTCCTACGGCCACGACGTCGTCGAGCTCTCCCCGGAGTCGGTGCGCGACATCCCGGTCGACGGCGGCACCTTCCTCGGCACCTCGCGCGGTCCGCAGGACCCCGAGGAGATCGTCGACTGCCTCGAGCAGATGCACCTCAACGTGCTGTTCGTGATCGGCGGCGACGGCACCATGCGCGGTGCGATGGAGATCGCGCGCGTGGTGGGGGAGCGGGGACTGCGGATCGCCGTCGTCGGGATCCCGAAGACGATCGACAACGACATCCCGTTCATCGACCAGTCCTTCGGTTTCCAGACGGCGTTCTCCCAGGCCAGCGAGGCCATCCGGTCGGTCACCGTGGAGGCCAAGTCCACCCCCGGCGGGGTCGGGCTGGTCAAGCTCATGGGCCGCCACTCCGGCTTCATCGCCTGCTATGCATCGCTCGTGCGCTCCGACGCCGACGCCGTCCTGATCCCCGAGGTGCCCTTCGAGCTGGACGGCGAGACCGGCCTGCTCCACCACCTGCGACGACGGGTGTCCCAGCGCGGGCACGCGGTCGTCGTCGTCGCGGAGGGGGCGGGGCAGGAGATGCTGCCGCCGGTGGGGCGCACCGACGCCTCCGGCAACGCCAAGCTCTCCGACGTCGGCCCGTGGCTCAAGGAGCGCATCGCCGACTCCTTCGCCGAGGCCGGGATGGAGACCACCGTCCGCTACGTCGACCCCAGCTACATCATCCGCAGCGTCCCCGCGAACCCCTACGACAGCGTCTACACCGTCCGGCTGTCCCAGGCCGCGGTGCACGCGGCCATGTCCGGGCGCACCGCGATGGTCGTCGGACGGGTGCGACGCCGGTTCGTGCACATCCCGATGAGCCTGGCCGTCAGCCGTCGCAACCAGGTCGACCCGCACGGCGACCTGTGGATGGCCGTGCTGGAGTCGACCGGGCAGCCGTGGCGCTTCGGCGAGGACTCCGGCGCGCCGACCCGGGCCCCGCACACCTGATCAGTTCAGGTGGGCCCGGTGCCGCATCGCCTCGGTGCGCACCTCGTCCAGCACCTCGGCGCCCGAGCGCGACCCGCGCCCCGGACCGTCCACCCAGGACTCCATCAGTCGGGCCGCCTCGTCCCACCTGGCCTGCGCGGCGAGCACCTCGCCGAGCTCGCGGATGAGCTCCGGGCCCTGGTGCCGCAGGCCCAGCCGCATCCGGAGCACCCACTCCAGGCCGTCGTGGTCACGGGCGCGGCCGTAGGTCGCCCGCAGGTTCTCCAGCATCCGGGCGAGGATCTGGCGGGTCGAGCTGCGCGGCAGCATGCCGGCGTCGAAGGGCACCTCCGGGCCGGCGCCCGTCGTCGCGCGGAAGAGCTCCTCGCAGCCCGCCGGGTCGAGGCGTCTGCCGCCGTCGAAGGTGTCGACGAGGCGCTGGGTGCCGGGGACCCGCACGAGGAAGTGCCCGGGCATGCCGACGCCCTCCAGCGGCACCCCGGCCCGGCGGCCGACCTCGATCGCGACGACCGACAGCGTGATCGGGATGCCGGTGCGGCGTTCGAGGACGTCGGGCAGGAAGGAGTTGCGCGGGTCGGCGTAGTCGGTGGAGTTGCCGCGGAACCCGGCCTCGGTGAACAGCCGGTGCAGCAGCGACTCGAACCCGGTCACGCCGTCGGCGAGCTCGTCGAGCGTCGCGCGGGCCCGGGCGGTGGACAGCGCCGCGACCTCCGGGTCCGGGGCGCCGCCGGCGGCGATCGCCAGTGCGGCCTCGTCGAGCGGCGGTTCCGGCCCGGTCACCATCCGCAGGAAGCGGGTCACCGGGTCGGCGCGGTCGTGCCGGGTCACCCCGGGACCGTACCGGGATTCACGGGGGCGACATCGTGACGCGCACGACCGTGCCCGTCACCTGACCGGGATCGTCCTCCGCGGTCCACACCTGCAGCACGTCCGACAGCTCCGAGGCCAGCCACATCCCGCGGCCACGCTCCCCGGAGACCGGCGGCGCGGCCAGCCCGGGGAACGCGAGCCGGCACGTCGCGGCGTCGCTCATCTCCGAGACCAGCCCCGCCTCGGTGCGCCACATCCGCAGGACCGGGTGGCCCGACCCGTGCTCGACGCCGTTGCTGATCAGCTCGTTGACCGCCAGCACGAGGTCGGAGACACGGGTGGGCCCCAGCCCGGACAGCTCGGCCTGCCGCTCGACGATGCGCCGCATCGACCCGAGGTCGTCCAGGGTCACCGGGAGCGTCATGATCGGCGGCCCCAGCTCGTCCGGCGGGCGCTGCGGGTTCTCCGCCAGCAGCTCGTGGTCGTCGCGCCGGCAGTCGCTCGGGACCGGGACGCCGTCGACGAGGAACTCGTCGTGCAGGGCCCCGGCGCGCGCCCGGTCGGCCTCGGCGTCGGGGAAGCAGCACAGCAGCTCGACGGGCAGCGCGCGCAGGGCGTGAGAGAGGGCGAGATCGAGGCGGGTCCAGTAGGCGGGGTCCGCATGGGGCAGCTCGACCGGCTGGCCGACCGTGCAGACCCCGGACGCGCCGTCGGCCAGTGCCTCGCGCACCGCGCGGCTCCAGCGCCCCGCGACCGTGAACGGCGGGGCCGAGTGCATCCGGTCCGGCGAGCGGAACTCCACCCCGGCGTCGTGGCCGAGGGAGTGGCGCAGCACCGCCGCGCACCGCGGGTCGACGATCACCAGCGCACGGCGGCCGGTCTCCAGCGCCTCGGTCACCGGCCCGGCGATCGCGACGGCCTGGTGCTCGGGGTCCCGGTAGGGCACGGCCCGGTGGACGAGACCGTCCGGGCCGGGAGGCGGGGCGGTGGTGCTGGTCATCGGCGGTGGCGGGCGGTCGGGGTCATGGGGGTCGGCCTTCCACGTCGAAGCGGTGCCCGTCTGCTCCAGGCGGCTCCTGACGAGGTGACCATAACCAAGCTGCACGCCTCGTGTGGTCCGGGGCATGTGTGTTCGACGACGTGGCGCACCCCGGACGGCCCCCGGTGCGGTAGGGAGAGCGGGAGACAGATCACCGACCACGCACCACGAACGGAGTGACAGATGCGCGTCTTCGACGGAGTGGACGAGCTGCGGGCGGCCAAGGGGACCGAGATCGGGACCTCGCCCTGGCTGACCGTCACGCAGGAGCGGATCGACGGCTTCGCCGACGCCACGGACGACCACCAGTGGATCCACGTCGACGCCGAGCGGGCCGCGTCCGGCCCGTTCGGGACCACGATCGCCCACGGCTTCCTGTCCCTGTCGCTGCTGCCCAAGCTGGTCCAGTCCGTCTACAAGGTGGACGGGGTCAAGATGGGCGTGAACTACGGCCTGAACAAGGTCCGGTTCACCAGCCCGCTGCCGGTGGGCAGCCGGATCCGCGCCAGGGTCGAGCTGACCGACGTCAGCGACGTTCCCGGCGGTGTCCAGCTCACCATCGGCGTGACCGTCGAGGTCGAGGGATCCGAGAAGCCCGCCCTGGTCGCCGAGTGGCTGACCCGGCAGTTCGTCTAGGAGGAGAGACCCCATGCGTGATGCGGTGATCTGTGAACCGCTGCGGACCCCGGTCGGCGGGTTCGGGGGGGCGCTGCGCGACGTCCCGGCGCACACCCTGGCCGCGACGGTGATCCGCGCGGTGATGGACCGGACCGGGCTGGACCCCGACCTGGTCGAGGACGTCGTGCTGGGCCACTGCTACCCGACGATGGACGCCCCGGCGATCGGTCGGGTCGCCGCGCTCGACGCGGGCCTGCCGGTGACCGCGGGCGGCATCCAGATCGACCGTCGCTGCGGCTCGGGTCTGCAGGCGGTGCTCTACGCGGCCGCCCAGGTGCGGACCGGCGCGGCGGAGGTCGTGCTGGCCGGCGGTGCCGAGTCGATGTCGGGCGCGTCGTTCTACTCCACCGGGATGCGGTGGGGGGTCAAGGGCGGCGGGGTCATGCTGAACGACTCGCTGGCCCGCGGCCGCGTCACCGCGGGCGGGAAGAACTTCCCGGTGCCGGGCGGGATGCTGGAGACCGCGGAGAACCTGCGCCGTGAGTACGCGATCCCGCGCGCCGAGCAGGACGAGTACGCCGTCCGCTCGCACCGGCGGGCTGCCGCGGCCCAGGAGTCCGGGGTGTTCGGCGAGGAGATCGTCCCGGTGACCGTGCCGGGCCGCAAGGGCGACACCGTCGTCGAGCGCGACGAGCACGTCCGCCCCGACTCGACGGTCGAGAAGCTGGCGACGCTGCGCCCGATCCTGGGCAAGGACGACCCGGACGCCACGGTGACCGCGGGCAACGCCTCGGGCCAGAACGACGGCGCCGCGATCTGCGTGGTGACCAGCCCGGAGAAGGCCGCCGAGCTGGGGCTGCGCCCGCTGGCGAGGGTCGTGTCCTGGGGCCTGGGCGGGGTCCCGCCCAAGACGATGGGCATCGGCCCGGTCCCGGCGACGGCCAAGGCCCTGGACGAGGCCGGGCTGACCCTGGCCGACATCGACCTGATCGAGCTGAACGAGGCGTTCGCGGCGCAGGTGCTCGCCTGCACGCGGGAGTGGAAGTTCACCGACGCCGACTTCGAGCGCACCAACGTGCACGGCTCGGGGATCTCGATGGGCCACCCGGTCGGCGCGACCGGCGGCCGCATCCTGGCGACCCTCACCCGCGAGATGCAGCGCCGCGACGCCCGCTACGGGCTGGAGACGATGTGCATCGGCGGTGGCCAGGGCCTCGCCGCGGTGTTCGAGAAGGTGTGACCCGGTGCCCGGGGCGGCCGGTGACGGCCGCCCCGGCGACCGATCAGTGCCCGGCGCTCTTCGCGCGCTCGTAGGACGCCTTGATCTCGCGCTCGGCGTCGGCCCGGCCGACCCAGGACGCGCCCTCGACGCTCTTGCCCGGCTCCAGGGTCTTGTAGATCTCGAAGAAGTGCTGGATCTCCGCCCGGTCGAACTCGGCCAGGTGGTGGATGTCGCGCAGGTGCTCCTGACGGGGGTCGTCCGAGGGGACGCAGAGGACCTTGTCGTCGCCGCCCTTCTCGTCCTTCATCCGGAACATGCCGATCGCGCGGGAGCGGATGACGCACCCCGGGAAGGTCGGCTCCTGGACCAGGACCAGGGCGTCCAGCGGATCCCCGTCCTCGCCCAGGGTGTCGTCGATGAACCCGTAGTCGGCGGGGTACTGGGTGGCGGTGAACAGGGTGCGGTCGAGCCGGATGCGTCCGGTCTCGTGATCGACCTCGTACTTGTTCCGGCCGCCCTTGGGGATTTCGATGGTGACGTCGAAGTCCACGGTTCGTTGCTCCTTGAAGAGGGTCAGCGGTCTTGTGTCACGGCTCCACCGGATCCGGGGCGGGGCCGCTGGCCCGCCCGCTCCGGCGGTGTCGGTGCTGCCCCCTAGTGTGAGGGACCGGGTGGGCACGGGTGCACGCCGGTGAGGGCGGAGCGGGCCGATGTGGCCCGCGTCGCACCCCCGTGCGGGCAGGTCGGCCGCCGGACGAGCAGGTACAGGAGGGTCCGTGGGACGCAGGCATCGCCGGCCGGAGCGCAGCTACCGGCGGTTCGCCGTGGTCGCCGTCGCGGTGATGGCACTGGCCTCGCTGTTCGGTGCCGTCGCACTCGCTGGGCCGGACGCCCGCAGCTCGTTCGGGCTCGGCACCGCCGCGGCCCAGTACCCGCCGGTCCCGATGCCCGCCCTGCGCCCGCTCACGCCGACGGCGCCGGTGCCGAGCGCCGCCGGGATCACCCAGGCCCTGTCCTCCCAGCTCGACGCGCCCGAGCTCGGCGAGGTCACCGGGGTCGTCATGGACTCCGCGGCCCCGCGCGGGGTGAAGCCGATCTGGGAGCGCGACGGCAACCGCGGGATGGTCCCCGGCTCGACGACGAAGCTGCTCACCGCCGCGGCCGCGCTGCTGTCGCTGAACCCGACCGACCGGCTCGCGACCCGGGTCGTGCCCGGCCCGACCCCGGACTCGGTGGTCCTCGTCGGGTCCGGCGACCCGTCGCTGACCGCGCTGCCCGACGGCCAGGACGGGCTCTACCCGGAGCCCGCACGGATCGCCGACCTCGCCGAGCAGGTGAAGAAGGCCGTCGGCCGGCCGATCACCACGGTCTACACCGACGCGAGCCTCTGGAAGGGCCCGGCCGAGTCCCCGGGCTGGGGGCCCACCGACGTCGCGGACGGCTACGTCCCCCCGATGTCGGCGCTGATGCTCGACGGCGGCCGCACCGACCCGCTGCAGCAGGACGGCCCGCGCAGCACCGACCCCGCCGCGGCCGCCGGGAGGGCGCTGGCCCGCGCGCTCGGCGCCTCCGACGTCCGCGAGGGCGTCGCCGCGGCGAACGCGCCGGTGCTCGGCAGCGTGTCCTCCCCGCCGGTCGCGAGCCTCATCGAGTACATGCTCACCGCCTCGGACAACGTCACCGCCGAGGCGATGGCCCGCCAGGTCGCGGTGTCGAAGGACGCCGAGGCGTCCTTCGACGGCGCCTCGAAGGCCGTCACCGAGGCCCTGGTCCAGGCCGGCTACGACGTGTCCGGGCTCCGGCTCGCCGACGGCAGCGGCCTGTCCCGGGACAACCTGATCCCGGCCCGGCTGCTCGGCGCGGTGCTGGCCTCGGCCGCGGCCCAGTCCGACAGCCCCACCGACGTGCAGTTCCTGCGCCCGATCCTCACCGGGCTCCCCGTCGCCGGCGGTGGCGGCACGCTCGCCGACCGGTTCGGCGACCCGCGGTCGGTCGCCGGGCGCGGCGTCGTGCGAGCGAAGACCGGCACGCTGTCCGGCGCCTCCAGCCTCGCCGGGGTCGTCACCGACGTCGACGGCAGGCTGCTGGTGTTCGCGCTGCTGTCCAACGGCACCTCGCCGGCCGACGCCCGGCCCGCGCTGGACCGCATCGCGGCGACGCTGTCGCGCTGCGGCTGCCGCGGCTGACCCGGTCTCGCGCACCCGTCGTCGCGGGTAGCGTGGGCCGCATGGAGACCGACACGACCGGCCCGGTCACCGGCCGCAGCCCCGCCCGTCCCGGCGCCGGGCTGCCGGTGAACTGGTCCCTGGCCGCGTCGACGGCGGCCTCGCTGATGCCCGCCGGGCCCCGCACCACCCCCGCGGTGGCGGGTGCGCTGGTGGAGCGCCTGCGCGCCGACTCAGCCCGCGCCGAGGGGCACGTCCGCGAGGTCACCGGCCTCGGGGCGGACCTGCCGCTGCTGCCCGCCGACGTGCTGGACCGGCCCGCCTGGGCACGTGCCGCCGTCGGGGGGATGGAGGCGCTGACCTCCGGCGCCCGGCTGCCCGACTCACCGTGGCCGCTGCGCACGGTCACCGCCGCTGGCTCCGGGGTCCAGCTCGGCGCGCTGCTCGCCTACATGGGCGCCCGCGTGCTCGGCCAGTACGACCCGTTCGGCGGGCCCGGCGGGGCGGGCCGGCTCGTCGTCGTCGCCCCGAACGTCTACGCCGCCTCCCGCTCGCTCGACGTCGACGGCGACCAGTTCGGCCTCTGGGTCTGCCTGCACGAGGCCACCCACCGGCTCCAGTTCACCGCGGTGCCCTGGCTGCGCGACCACTTCGCCGGGCTGGTCACCGAGCTGCTGTCGCTGCAGGAGCCCGACACCGCGCGGCTCGCCCGGCTGCCCGACGCGATCCGCGCGCTGCGCGGCGAGGACGGCCGCAAGGCCGACGTGCTCGCCCTGGTCGAGCTGCTGCAGGGCCCCGAGCAGCGGGCCGTGCTCGACCGGCTGCTGGCCCTGTCGACGCTGCTGGAGGGACACGCGGACCACGTCATGGACGCCGTCGGGCCGGACGTGGTCCCCGACGTCGCGCTCATCCGGCGCCGGTTCACCGAGCGCCGCCGCGGCGGCGGGCTGATCGACCGGATCCTGCGCGCGCTGCTCGGGGTCGAGGCGAAGATGCGCCAGTACGCCGTCGGCGCCGCGTTCTGCCGGGCCGTCGAGCGCGAGGCCGGGATGGCCGGGATCAACCGGGCCTGGGAGTCGCCGGAGACGCTCCCGACCCGCGCCGAGCTGGACGACCCGCCCGCGTGGCTGCGCCGCGTAGCCTGACGGATCATGAGTCCGCCGCGGCGGCCCGGGTCCGGCGGGCGGTGCGGGCGGCACTGACCCGGCTGCCCGCCGCTGTGGCCGCCGCCCCGCCGCTGGTCGGCTGCTCCGGCGGTGCCGACTCCACCGCGTTGCTGCTCGCGGTCCGGGAGGTCGTCGCGGGGCCGGTGCACGCCGTCGTCGTCGACCACGGGCTGCAGGACGGGTCCGCCGGGCGGTCGGCCGCGCTCGCGGCGTGGCTGCGCGGGCTCGGCGTGACGGCGTCGGTGTGCCCGGTCGTCGTCGGTGACGAGGGCGGCCCCGAGGGTGCGGCCCGGACCGCCCGGTACGCGGCGCTGCGGGCCGCGCGGCCGTCGCCGTCGTCCCCGGTGCTGCTCGGACACACCCTCGACGACCAGGCCGAGACCGTGCTGCTGGGCCTCGGCCGGGGCTCCGGGGCCCGGTCGCTGTCCGGGATGCGCGAGTGGTCCGAGCCGTGGCTGCGCCCGCTGCTCGGGGTGCGCCGGGCCGACACGGTCGCGGCCTGTGCGGCCGCGGGCGTCGAGGTGTGGGCCGACCCGCACAACGCCGACCCCCGCTTCGCCCGCTCCCGGCTGCGGCACGAGGTGCTGCCGCTGCTGGAGGACGTGCTGGGCGGCGGGGTCGCGGCTGCGCTGGCGCGCACCGCGGACCAGCTCCACGACGACGACGCCGCCCTCTCCGCCGCCGCTGCCCGGTTGCTGTCCGCGGCCCGCGTGGCCACGGACGGTGAGCGGGCCGCGCGGGCGGGGGAGCCGGGGCCGGGTGATTCCGGTGACAACGGCCCACCGCCGGGTGCCGCCGTGACGGAGCCGGCCGGGCCCGGGGCGGGGGCCGGTGAGGCCGTCGGCACCCCCCTCGACGCCGGGGTCCTGGCCGGTGCCGAGCCCGCCGTACGACGCCGGGTCCTGCGGGAATGGCTCGCCGGAGCCGGCGCGCGGGCACTCACCGACGCGCAGCTGCGGGCCGCCGACGACCTCGTCGGGGCGTGGCGCGGACAGGGCGGGCCGGCGCTGGGCGGCGGCTTGGTGCTGACCCGCGCCCGTGGCAGGCTCGTGCTGCGCCGCCACAGTCGGCCGCGTGACCGGGCGTGACCGCGGACCCGGTGGAGGCGTCGACCGGACCGACACACGGTCCGTGCGAGGGGGTCGGGTGTACGACGGGGACATCTCCTCGGTGCTGGTCACCGAGGAGCAGGTGCGCGAGAAGACCGCGGAGCTGGCGCAGCAGATCGCCGGTGACTACGCCGACCTCGTGCGTGACGGCCGCGAGTCCGACCTCGTGCTGATCGGCGTCCTCAAGGGCGCCGTCATGTTCATGACCGACTTCGCCCGCGCGCTGCCCATCCCGGCCCAGCTGGAGTTCATGGCGGTCAGCTCCTACGGCTCGTCGACGTCGTCGTCGGGCGTCGTGCGGATCCTCAAGGACCTCGACCGCGACATCGCCGGGCGGCACGTGCTGATCGTCGAGGACATCATCGACTCGGGGCTGACCCTGAACTGGCTGCTGGGCAACCTGCAGACCCGCTCGCCCGCGTCGCTGGAGGTCGTGACGCTGCTGCGCAAGCCGGACGCGGTGAAGGTCGACGTCCCGGTCCGCTACGTCGGCTTCGACATCCCGAACGAGTTCGTCGTCGGCTACGGCCTCGACTACGCCGAGCGCTACCGCGACCTGCCCTACATCGGCACGCTCGACCCGTCGGTCTACGCCTGAGGGCGGCTCAGCCGAGCCCGGGCCCGGCGGGGGTGGCCAGCGCCCGCGGGTCCACCCCGGGCGGGGTGGCGGTGAACGCGTGCCCGCCGGCGAGCGCGAGACCGGCCGGGCCGTCGGTGCGGGCGGCGTAGTCCAGCGCCTTCGCCAGGTCGGTGTACTCGATGCTGGGCAGGTCGTCGGTGGTGGTGAGGCTGGACAGCACGCCGATCGCGCGGCCCTGCGCGTCGAGCAGCGGGCTGCCCGACTCCCCGGCCACACCGTCCTGCACGGCGAAGATCGCGTGCCCCCAGCCGCCGCCGACCTCGGCGGCGGCCGCACCGGCGCGCACCCCGACCGTGCGGACGCCGTCGGCGTCGGGCGGGTTGGTGAGGCCGAAGACCGGGGTTCCTGCGGGCAGCGGCGCGGTGCGGACCGCGCCGGGGCCGCCGAAGAACGGCACCGCGGCACCCACCGAGGGGCCGGCGCCCGCGGGCAGCTCGACGAGCGCGAGGTCGTTGTAGGCGCAGACGTCGGGGTTGCGCTCGCCCCGGGCCTGCATGGTGTTCCACGAGCTCCAGGCCAGCGTCCCGGTGACGGTCCCGCCGCGGCCGTGCACCAGCACCGGGGTGCCCAGCGGCACCGCGTCGGAGGTGCAGCCGTCGGTCTCGGTCTCGTCGCCGGTGCCGCCGCAGTGCGCGGCCTGGCCGAGGAAGGTGCGCTCGCCCGCGGTGAACACGAACCCGGCCGTGCACAGGCCCGCGCCGGTGGTCTCGGTGACGGTGCCCGGCCCGATCGACCCCGGCCCCGCGACGACGGCCGGGCGCGACGCGAGCGGGCCGGCGTCGGCCCGGGCGGTGGTCGCCGGCGGCGCGGTGACCACCGGCGGCGCCGGTGCGGCGGCCGCGGGCGGCGCGGTCACGGGCACGGCGACGGCCGCCCCGGCCGGCGCGGTGAAGACCGCCAGTGCCGCCGCGGCGGCGAGTCCGGTGGCGAGCAGCGACACCGTCCGCCGAGGTCCGGCCACCGTGTCGAGCGCCATCCGATCGTCCCTCCCGGCCCGCAGATCGTCGCCGCTGGTCCGGACGGAGCAGGGCGCCGCTGCCCTCCGCCGCCGTCCGGGTACCGAGCGTGCTGCACAGTTGTCCCACACGACGGTGCCGACGTGTGCGCCGGGACACCCCTGTGGGGGAACCGGGCAGCTCGCCGGTTCGTTCACCGGACGTCCGCCCGCACACCGGGCGGTCCGGCCAGGTCCGTCCGGAGCACTCCACCCACCGTGGGGCTATCCTGACGGGTCAGGGCCCTCCGGCGGGGCGGTACACCGTCCGCCGCCGCTGCCGAGAACCACTCCCGGGAAGGTGAAGGCCACCCAGGCCGACGTTGCATGGACCGCAAGCGCCTGCTCCGCAACCCGCTGATCTGGATCCTCGTCGCGCTCCTGATCTATCTCGGGTTCAGCCAGCTGTTCGACGACACCCGTGGATACACCGAGGTCACGACGTCGGTCGCGCTCTCCCAGGTGCAGTCGGGCAATGTCAAGGACGCCCTCGTCGAGGACCGTGAGCAACAGCTCCGCCTGACGCTGGACCGCCCGATCGAGGTCAACGGCAACGAGACCACCCAGATCCTCACCCAGTACCCGGCGCAGATCTCCGGCCAGATCTTCGACCAGATCCGCCAGGTCCCGGGGATCGCCGAGTACGACACCGTCGTGCGCCAGGACTCCTTCCTGTCCACGCTGCTGATCACGATGATCCCGCTGGCGCTGGTGCTGATCCTGCTGTTCTGGTTCCTGAACAACGCCCAGGGCGGCGGGAACCGGGTCATGAGCTTCGGCAAGTCCAAGGCCAAGCAGCTGAACAAGGACATGCCGAAGAACACGTTCGCGGACGTGGCGGGCGCTGACGAGGCGGTCGAGGAGCTCTACGAGATCAAGGACTTCCTGCAGAACCCGGGCCGCTACCAGGCCCTGGGCGCGAAGATCCCCAAGGGCGTCCTGCTCTACGGCCCGCCCGGCACCGGCAAGACGCTGCTGGCCCGTGCGGTCGCCGGCGAGGCGGGCGTGCCGTTCTACACGATCTCGGGCTCCGACTTCGTCGAGATGTTCGTCGGCGTCGGTGCCTCCCGCGTGCGTGACCTGTTCGAGCAGGCCAAGCAGAACGCGCCCTGCATCATCTTCGTCGACGAGATCGACGCGGTCGGCCGCCAGCGCGGCGCCGGTCTCGGCGGCGGTCACGACGAGCGCGAGCAGACCCTGAACCAGCTGCTCGTCGAGATGGACGGCTTCGACGCCCGCGGCGGGATCATCCTGATCGCCGCGACGAACCGGCCCGACATCCTGGACCCGGCGCTGCTGCGTCCCGGCCGGTTCGACCGGCAGATCCCGGTCGGTGCCCCCGACCTGGCGGGCCGTCGCGCGATCCTGGCCGTGCACTCCAAGGGCAAGCCCTTCGCCGACGACGTCGACCTCGAGTCGCTGGCCAAGCGCACCGTGGGCATGTCCGGCGCCGACCTGGCCAACGTGATCAACGAGGCCGCGCTGCTGACCGCCCGCGAGCACGGGACGCTGATCAACGGCGCCGCGCTGGAGGAGTCGGTCGACCGGGTCGTCGGCGGCCCCCGGCGCAAGTCGAAGATCGTCTCCGAGCGCGAGAAGAAGATCACCGCCTACCACGAGGGCGGGCACGCGCTGGCCGCGTGGGCCATGCCGGACCTGGAGCCGGTCTACAAGCTCACGATCCTGCCGCGCGGTCGCACCGGTGGGCACGCGCTCGTCGTCCCCGAGGACGACAAGGGCCTCATGACCCGCGCCGAGATGATCGCGCGGCTGGTGTTCGCGATGGGCGGCCGCTCGGCCGAGGAGCTCGTCTTCCACGAGCCCACGACCGGTGCGTCCTCCGACATCGACCAGGCCACCAAGATCGCCCGCGCGATGGTGACCGAGTACGGCATGAGCGCCAAGCTCGGCGCCGTCCGCTACGGCCGTGAGCAGGGCGACCCGTTCCTCGGCCGCTCGATGGGCAACCAGGCCGACTACTCGCTCGAGGTCGCCCACGAGATCGACGAGGAGGTGCGCAAGCTCATCGAGGCCGCGCACACCGAGGCGTGGGAGATCCTCAACACCTACCGCGACGTGCTCGACGACCTGGTGCTGGAGCTCCTGGACAAGGAGACCCTGAACCGCAAGGACCTCGAGCGGATCTTCGGGTCGGTGGAGAAGCGGCCGCGGATCACCGCGTTCGACGACTTCGGCGTGCGCACGCCGTCGGAGAAGCCGCCGATCAAGACCCGGCGCGAGCTGGCGTACGAGCGCGGCGAGGTGCTGCCTCCCGAGGAGGAGGAGCGCACCCCGGCCGAGGTCGGCTCGGGCTCCGCGAACGGCTACGGCGACGCGCCCGGCACCCCCGGTGCCTCCCCGTTCCCGGCCGGCGGCCCGGTCCCGAGCCGCCCGGACGCCCCGAACGACGGCGGGTACGGATCCGGGAACGGTGCCGGCAACGGGAACGGCAACGGCTACGGCGCGCCCGGCAACGGGCACGGCGCCCCGGCACACGGCTACGGCCGGGCCGGTTCCTACGGCGGCCCGGGGCAGCCCCCGCCGCCCGCCGTCGCCCCGAACTACGGTGCCCCGCCGGACTGGCGGCCCGCGACGACCCCGCAGGGGCAGAGCTGGCCGCCGCCGAACTGGGCGCAGCCGCCGCAGCAGGGCGGCCCGCAGGGGCCGGCCCAGGGCGGTCCGTGGTCCGGGCCGGGCAACGGCGGCAACGGCAGTGGCAACAGCAGTGGTAACAGCACTGGTAACGGCACTGGCAACGGTGCGCACGGCAACGGCGCGCCGGGTGGTGCGGACGACTCCGGCGCCGGCGAGCAGCGGCGCGGACACGACCCGGAGGCAGGACACTGAGCACGTCGACGACGGACGGACGCCTCGGTCCGGTGGAGTCCGCCGCGGTGGCGGCCGGGGTGACCCAGGCCGTGCCCGGCGGGATCGACCTGGACCGTGCGGAGCGCGCCGTCCGCGAGCTGCTGATCGCGGTCGGGGAGGACCCGGACCGCGAGGGCCTCAAGGAGACCCCGGCCCGGGTCGCGCGCGCCTACGGCGAGATCTTCGCCGGGCTGTTCGTCGACCCGGACTCGGTGCTGGAGAAGACGTTCGACGAGGGCCACGGCGAGCTCGTGCTGGTCAAGGACATCCCGATGTTCTCCACCTGCGAGCACCACCTGGTGCCCTTCCACGGGGTGGCCCACGTCGGCTACATCCCGGCCGTCGACGGGCAGGTCACCGGCCTGTCCAAGCTGGCCCGGGTGGTCGACCTGTACGCCAAGCGCCCGCAGGTGCAGGAGCGGCTGACCGCGCAGATCGCCGACGCCCTGGTGCGCAAGCTGAACCCGCGCGCGGTGATCGTCGTGCTGGAGGCCGAGCACCTGTGCATGGCCATGCGCGGCATCCGCAAGCCGGGGTCGCGCACCACCACCTCGGCGGTGCGCGGGCTGTTCAAGAGCTCGGCGTCCTCCCGCGCGGAGGCGTTGTCGCTGATCAGGGGGCGCTGACGTGGTCGCCCCCGGCGGGGCGCTGCCCGAGCTCGGCCGCTGCGCGGTCATGGGGATCCTGAACGTCACCCCCGACTCGTTCTCCGACGGCGGCCGCTACGTCGACCGGTCGCACGCCGTCGCGCACGGCGTCGCGATGCGCGACGCCGGCGCCGACCTCGTCGACGTCGGTGGGGAGTCGACCCGGCCCGGCGCGCAGCGGATCGACGCGGAGACCGAGCGGGAGCGCGTGCTGCCCGTGGTGCGCGAGCTCGTCGCCGCGGGCGTGCGGGTCAGCGTCGACACGACCCGGTCCGAGGTCGCCCTGGCCTGCGTCGAGGCCGGTGCGGCGATGGTCAACGACGTCTCCGGCGGCCTCGCCGACCCGCGGATGGCCGCGGTCGTCGCCGAGTCCCGGACGCCCTGGGTGATCATGCACTGGCGCGGGCACAGCGCCGGGATGGCCCAGCTCGCGGGCTACGAGGACGTGATCGGCGAGGTCCGGTCCGAGCTCGTCGCCCGGGTCGACCACGCCGTGATGTCCGGGGTCGACCCCGGCCGGATCGTGCTCGACCCCGGGCTCGGGTTCGCCAAGAACGCCTCGCACAACTGGGCGCTGCTGCGGCGGCTGGACGTGTTCGTCGACCTGGGCTTCCCGGTGCTGGTCGGGGCCTCGCGCAAGCGGTTCCTCGGCGAGCTGCTGGCCTCGGCCGACGGCGAGCCGCGCACGCCGGCGGGCCGCGACATCGCGACCGCCGCGATCAGCGCGCTCGCGGCGAACGCGGGCGCCTGGGGTGTGCGGGTGCACGACGTCGAGTCCACGATGGACGCCATCGCGGTCGCGGCCGCCTGCCGGCTCGGCGCCTCGCGCGCCCGCTCCCCGCGGGAGACCGGGCGGTGAGCGACCGGATCGAGCTGCGGGGGCTGCGGGTCCGCGGCCACCACGGCGTGTTCGACCACGAGCGCCGCGACGGCCAGGAGTTCGTCGTCGACCTGGTGGTGCACGCCGACCTCGCGCCCGCCGCCGCCTCGGACGACCTGGCCGACACGCTGCACTACGGCGAGCTCGCCGAGCTGGCCGCGGGCATCGTCGGCGGCCCGGCCCGCGACCTGATCGAGGCCGTCGCCGGGGAGATCGCGCAGGCCGTGCTGGACTTCGACGCCCGGATCGCCGCCGTCGAGGTGACGCTGCACAAGCCGTCGGCGCCGATCCCGCTGACCTTCGACGACGTCGCGGTGGTCCTGACCCGGAGCCGGGCGTGACCCGCGCGGTCCTGTCCCTCGGCTCCAACCTGGGTGACCGGGCCGCGCACCTGCGTACGGTCGTCGCGGACCTGGGGTCGGCCGTCGTGGCGGTGTCGCCGGTGTTCGAGACGGCGCCCTGGGGCGTGACCGACCAACCGGACTTCCTCAACGCGGTGCTCGTCGCCGACGACCCGGCACTCGACGCCCGGGGCTGGCTGCGCCGCGGGCAGGCACTCGAGGACGCCTCGGGCCGGGTCCGCGAGCAGCGGTGGGGGCCGCGCACCCTCGACGTCGACATCGTGCAGGTGACCGACGACGGCGCCCCGGTGACCTCGGACGACCCGGAGCTGCTCCTGCCGCACCCCGGCACCCCCGACCGGGCCACCGTGCTGCTGCCGTGGCTGCTCGCCGAGCCCGGCGCCGTCCTGCACGGGCACGGCCCGGTCGCCGACCTGCTGGACCGGCTCGGCCCGGACGGCTGCGCGGGCGTGCACCGCCGCGACGACGTCGTGCTGCGGGACCCGGCATGACCGCGCCCGGACCGGGCGGTCAGCGCCCCGGGCGCGGCCCGGACGACGACCCGCGCCCGACCGTGCGCCCGACCCGGGTCCGCGACGTCGCCGCCATCGCGGTGGTCGCGGCCCTGCTCGGCAACATTCTCGTCCAGCTGACCTACGGGATGCTGCCGACGTTGCCGGTCGCCGCGGCGGTCGTCGTCGCGGTGCTCGCCGCCGCCGAGGCCGCGGGCGGGGTCGTGCTGCGGCGCCGGATCGACCGCCGGAACGGGGCCGCGCCGGTGCCGCCGCTCGTCGCGGCCCGGGCGGTGCTGCTCGCGAAGGCCTCCGCGGTCGGGGGCGCGGTCGTCGCCGGGTTGTGGGTGGGCGTGCTGATGCACACGTTGCCGCGGGCCGCGGTCGTGGTGGCCGCGTTCCGGGACAGCGTCGTCGCCGGGGTCGGCCTGGTCAGCGCGCTGCTGCTGGTCGGTGCCGCGTTCTGGCTGGAGTACTGCTGCCGTTCCCCCGACGACCCGGACGACACCGACGGTGGGATCCGTGCCGGCTGAGGCGCGTCCCCCCGCGCGGCGGGGGGCGGTTCTCTACGCTGGAGGGTCATGACGTCCCCGACGCTCGGCCGCCCGTACGCCCCGGTGCCGGCGCCGTCGGCCAAGCGACGGGGCGTGCTGCTGCCGGTCGTGGGCCTGGTGGTGCTGGCCCTGCTCGCGGTGATCACGCTCGGGGTGCTGCAACGCGCGATCGGGACGCCGGGAGTGGTCGTCGGGACCCTGGCCGCGCTGCTGCCGGTCGTGCCGGTGGTGGCGGCGTTCCTCTGGGTGGACCGCTGGGAGCCCGAGCCGCCGCGGATGCTGATGGGTGCGTTCCTCTGGGGCGCCGGGTTCGCCGCACTGGTCGCCCTGCTGATCAACACCAGCGCCTCGGCGGTGCTCGACGCGGCCGCCGGCCGCGGCGCGGGTGACCTGTTCGGCCCGGTCGTGGTCGCCCCGGTCGTCGAGGAGTTCACCAAGGGACTGTTCCTGATCGGGCTGCTGCTGTTCCGGCGCCGTGAGTTCGACGGGATCGTCGACGGCGTCGTCTACGCCGGGATCGTCGCCGCCGGGTTCGCGTTCAGCGAGAACATCCTCTACCTGGGCCGCGCGGTGTCCGAGCCGGAGTCGGCCGGGGTCCTCGCGACGCTGTTCGTCCGCGGCGTCGCCTCGCCGTTCGCGCACCCGCTGTTCACCTGCATGATCGGCATCGCTGCCGGGATCGCGGCGGCCAGCCGCAGCATCGGGGTCCGGGCGCTGGCGATGATCGCCGGCTACATCGCCGCGGTGGTGCTGCACGCGCTCTGGAACGGCGCGTCGGTGCTGGCCGCGACGCCCGGCGGCTTCTACCAGATCTACCTGTTCGTGATGGTCCCGATCTTCGTGGGGCTGATCCTGCTCGTGGTGTTCGCCCGTCGCCGCGAGGCGCGGATCGTCGCCGCCCAGCTGCCCGGGTTCGCCGCCGCGGGGTGGATCGCGCCCAGCGAGGTGCCCCTGCTGGCCCGGCTGTCCCGGCGGAGGGGCTGGCGCACGCTGGTGCGGCGCCGCTCCGGCCCGGCCGCGGCGAAGGCCGTCGCCGACTACCAGTCCGCGGTCACCGAGCTGGCGTTCATGCGGAACCGGATCGCGCGCGGCGCGGTGCGGGAGAGCGCCCACGCCCTGCACGACGAGAAGCTGGCCGCGCTGCTGCGGGCCCGCGCCGTCGCCGTCGGGGTGCCGGAGGCGCTGGTCGCGGCCTGGGCGCGGCAGCGTCCGTCGGACTGGGAGCCGCCGCCCCCGGCCGCGCCGGACGGCAGCTTCTCGGGCCAGTTCCGCATCCCGACCTTCCCCGACGGCGGCGGCTCGGCCGCCGCCGGCCCGCCCGTACCGCCGCTCCCGCCCGGCCCCGTCACGCTGGCGGCCGCCGCGCCGTGGGGACGGCCCGACGAGCTGCGCCCGCCCCGGTGGGCGGAGGCCCGGCGGAGCCCCACCCCGCCGGCGCCGGACACCCGGCCCGCCGGTGGCCCGGGGGCTCCCGGTCGCCCACAGGACCCGACCGCGCGCCCCAGCACCGGCACCGGATCCAGCTCCAGCACCGGACCCGGTTTCCGGGCCCCCGGCTCCCCGGGCGCTCGGTCCGCGCAGTCCGGCTCCCCGGCCCCGGCCTCCCCGGCCTCGGGCTCCGGAGTGCCCGGCTCGGGAGGGCCCGGCTCAGGTGGGCCTGGCTCAGGTGGGCCTGGCTCAGGGGGGCCTGGCTCGGGAGGATCCGGTCCCACCACGGCCCGCTCCGCCGGGCACGACGGCGCTGCCCGCGGGTTCCGCCCCGGCACGTCCGGGCCTTCCGGCCCCGGCCCCGTTCCCAGCCCCGGCCCCGTGCCCGGGCCAGGTAGCGGGCCGGTCTCGGCGGGCACCGGACCGGGGACGGGAGACGGCGTCACCCGGCCCGTCGGCCGCCCCGAGTCCCCGGCCACCGAGCACCGGGGCCGCCACCACGACGACCCGTCCGACCCCGGCCCGACCCGCCCGATGCGCCGCCCGGACGACGAGCCGGACCGCCCCCGCTGACCACCAGCCGGTGATCACCGGTCGTGGAGCCCTGCGTCCGCCTCGCGAACGCTCCGCTCCACAACCGTCGATCACGGGCGGGGCCGGGGTGAGGCCGGTCTCAGGAGCGCGCCCCGGACCCGGGGCCCGTCTACCCTCGCCTCCGGCGCGCGGCCACCGGAGGTCGCGCCGACCGCGGATTGCCCGACCGGTACCCCACCAGGACCGGAACGGGAGGAAACGGATTCTCGTGATGGACTCTGCGATCGATGGCGGTCGCCCCGCGCGGCTCGCGGTCGGGGTGGTCTCGGCCGGTCGGGTCGGCGCGGTGCTCGGTGCGGCGCTCGCCCGCGCGGGCCACGTCGTCGTCGCGGCCTCGGGGGTCTCCCAGGCCTCGGTGCGCCGGGCGGAGACCCTGCTCCCCGACGTCCCCCTGCTCCCGCCCGACGAGGTCTGCTCCCGCGCCGACCTGGTCCTGCTCGCCGTCCCCGACGACGTCCTGCCCGGCCTGGTCCGCGGCCTCGCCGCCGCCGGCTGCTTCCGCCCGGGCCAGATCGCCGTCCACACGGCGGGGTCGCGCGGCGTCGCGGTGCTGGACCCGGCGACGGAGCAGGGCGTACTGCCGCTGGCGCTGCACCCGGCGATGACCGTGACCGGCCGCCCCGAGGACGTCGAGCGGCTCGCCGCCTGCTGCATCGGCGTCACCGCACCCGGCGACCCGGAGCACGGCGACCCGCGCGACGCCGTCGGCTGGAGCGTCGCCGAGGCGCTCGTGCTGGAGATGTCGGCCGAGCCCGTCCGCATCCCGGAGGCGATGCGTCCGCTGTACCACGCCGCACTCGCCCACGGCGCCAACCACCTGACCACGCTGGTCGGGGACTGCGTGCAGCTGCTGGAGACCGCGGGCATCGCGCCCGCGGAGCGTCTGGTCGCGCCGCTGCTGTCGGCCGCGCTGGACAACGCGCTGCGTCACGGCGACCGCGCGCTGACCGGACCGGTCGCCCGCGGCGACGCCGGCACCGTCCGGACCCATCTGGCCCGCATCGGCGACGCCGACCCCGACCTGGCCGCCGTCTACCGCGCGCTGGCCGGGCGGACCGCCCACCGCGCCGCCGCCGCCGGGCTCCTCGGCCCCGACGGCGTCCGCGACATCGAGACCGCACTGGAGGAGAAGTGAGCACCCCCGGCTCCACCCGGAACGGGTACGGCACCGGCCGGCTGACCGTGCACAGCGACCCGGCGAAGCTCGCCGCGGTCACCCGTGCGCTGCGCGGCGCCGGCCGCAAGGTCGTCCTCGTCCCCACGATGGGCGCGCTGCACGAGGGCCACCGCGAGCTGATCCGGCACGCCAAGCGGATCCCCGGCGCCGTCGTCCCGGTCGTGTCGATCTTCGTGAACCCGCTGCAGTTCGGTGCGGACGAGGACCTCGACCGCTACCCGCGCCCGATCGAGGCCGACCTCGACGCCTGCCGCGACGAGGGAGTCGAGCTGGTGTTCACCCCGCAGGTCGAGCACATGTACCCGCCGGGCTCGCAGACCCGGGTCACCGCAGGACCGCTCGGCGACGAGCTGGAGGGCGCCTCCCGCACGGGCCACTTCGACGGCGTCCTCACCGTCGTGTCGAAGCTGTTCCACATCGTCGGCCCGGACGTCGCGCTGTTCGGCGAGAAGGACTACCAGCAGCTCACGCTGATCCGGCGGATGGTGCGCGACCTGGACTTCCCGACCCGGGTCGTCGGCGTCCCGACCGTCCGCGAGGACGACGGGCTGGCCCTGTCCTCGCGCAACGTCTACCTCGACCCCGGTCAGCGCCGCGCTGCCGCCGTGCTGTCGCGGGCGCTGGCCGCCGGTGCCGCGGTGTCGGTCCGCGGGCACGACGCGGTGCTGGAGGCCGCCCGCGCCGAGCTGGCGACCGAGCCGGAGGTCGACGTCGACTACCTGGAGCTGCGCGACGCCGACCTCGGCCCCGCTCCCGCTCCGGGCGGCGGGGACGGCCGCCTGCTCGTCGCCGCCCGGGTCGGCACCACCCGGCTCATCGACAACGCCCCCATCGCGTTCTGACCGCCTCCGAGGAGAACCGCCGTGAACCGCACGATGATGAAGTCCAAGATCCACCGCGCCACCGTGACGCAGGCCGACCTGCACTACGTCGGCTCGGTCACCGTCGACGCCGACCTGATGGCGGCCGCCGACCTCCTCGAGGGCGAGCAGGTCAGCATCGTCGACATCACCAACGGCGCCCGCCTGGAGACCTACGTGATCACCGGTGAGCCCGGCTCCGGGGTGATCGGCATCAACGGCGCCGCCGCGCACCTGGTGCACCCCGGTGACCTGGTCATCCTGATCTCCTACGGCTCCTACGACGAGGCCGAGCTGCGCGACTACAGCCCGCGCGTCGTCTTCGTCGACGCCGACAACCGGATCGCGGACCTGGGCGCCGACCCGGGGCACGCCCCGGCAGGCTCGGGTCTGCTGACCAGCGCGGCCCGGTAGGGACGACGCGGTGCTGCTCTGCATCGACGTCGGGAACACCCACGTCTCGCTGGGGCTCTACCCCGACACCGGGACCGATGCGGAGGGGCTCGACCCGGTGCCGGAGCGGCGCTGGCGGCTGCGCACCGACACCTCCGCCACCGCCGACGAGCTGGACCTCACCGTCTCCGGGATGCTCGGCGCGCACTTCCCCGAGGTCACCGCGGTCGCCGCGCTGTCCACGGTGCCCGGGCCGTCGCGGGAGCTGCGCACCCTGCTCGCGCGCTGGTCGGACCGGATGCGGACGCTCGTCGTCGGGCCGGGGGTGCGGACGGGCGTGCCGCTGCTGGTGGACCACCCGCGCGAGGTGGGCGCGGACCGAGTGGTGAACTCGCTCGCCGCGCACCACCTGTTCGGTACCACCTGCATCTGCGTCGACCTCGGGACCTGCACGAACATCGACGTGGTCACCGCGAAGGGCGAGTTCCTCGGCGGCGCGCTGGCCCCGGGCGTCGACATCGCGATGCAGGCGCTGGCCGAGCGGGCGTCGTCGCTGCGGCCGGTGGACCTGGTCGAGCCGCGCTCGGTGATCGGCCGCACGACGGTCGAGGCGGTCCAGGCCGGGGTGCTCTACGGGGCGGCAGGTCAGGTCGACGGGCTGGTCCGCCGGATCCTGGCCGAGCTGGGGCCGGACGCGCTGCCGGTCAGCGTGATCGTCACCGGCGGGCTCGCGGAACTCGTCCACGGGCGCGCCGACACCGTCACCCACCATGTCCCGGACCTGACCCTGCACGGGCTGCGGCTGACCCACCTGCGCCACCACCGGACCCGCTGACGGGCTGCCGACGGGGCTCAGGCGCGCCGGGCCCGCCACACGATGGTGCGCATCGGCATCGTGAACCGGCCGTCGGCGTCGGCGACCCGCTCGCGCAGGAAGCCACGCACGGCGGAGAACACCGCGTCGCGCTCGTCGGGGGTGCTCAGGAGTGCCCAGGAGTGGGTGGCGATGTCGGCGACGTGCTGCTCGACGCCGGTCGCCCGCGGCCAGGTGACCTGCTCCTGGTGCGCGTCGGTGAACCAGGGCTCGCCGGGCATCCGGGGCGGGGTGCCGCCCCCGGCCGCGTTCCCGGGGACCCGCCGTCCACGCTCACCCACCTCGCCCAGCTCGCGGACCCAGCCGACGTCGGGGTCGCCGCTGTTCCACAGCCCGGCCAGCACCCCGCCGGGGCGCAGCACCCTGGCGATCTCCGGTACGGCCCGGTCCAGGTCGAACCAGTGCAGGGCCTGCCCGACCAGCACGGCGTCGACGTCGCCGTCGGGCAGCGGGATCGTCTCCGCGGACCCGGCCCTGGCGTCGGCGCCGGGGGTGCGCGCCCGCAGCACCGCGAGCATCTCCGGGTCCGGTTCCACCGCCACGACGTCGAGCCCGCGCGCCACCAGTGACCGGGTCAGCTTGCCGGTCCCCGCGCCCAGGTCGAGGACCCGCACCCGCCCCGGGCCGGTCCCGGCCAGCGCCAGGTCGACGGCGGCGTCGGGGTAGGAGGGCCGGTGGTCGTCGTAGGCAGGGGCGACGGCGCCGAACGTGCGGCCGCGGTCCACCTCGTCGTCGGGCACCGTCCCACGGTAGGCCGGTGATCGGCCGCCGCGCGATGTCCCGACGCCCCGCCGCGTGCGCCGGTCGCCGGGCAGGGGGGGTGACGACGGGCGCTCCCGGGTACCGCCGATAGCCTGACCTGCCGTGAACACTCCCGGCACCCCGACCGACCCGGCGACCGAGGCCGACCTCCCCGAGCAGATGCGGGTGCGCCGGGCCAAGCGCGCGGAGCTGATCGCCGCGGGCACCGACCCGTACCCCGTCGAGGTCCCCCGCACGCACTCGCTGCGCCAGGTCCGCGAGGCCCACCCGGACCTGCCCGCGGACACCGCGACGGGCGAGACCGTCGCCGTCGCCGGCCGGGTGATCTTCGTGCGGAACACCGGCAAGCTCTGCTTCGCGACGCTGCGCGAGGGCGACGGCACCGAGCTGCAGGCCATGCTCTCCCTCGACCGGGTCGGCGCCGACGCGCTGGCCGGCTGGAAGGCCGTCGTGGACATGGGTGACTTCGTCGCGGTGCGCGGCGAGGTCATCACCTCGCGGCGGGGCGAGCTCTCGGTGATGGTCGACGAGTGGTCGGTCGCCGCGAAGTCGGTCCGGCCGCTGCCGACCGCGCACAAGGAGCTCTCCGAGGAGAACCGGGTCCGGCAGCGCTACATCGACCTCATCCTGCGTCCGCAGGCCCGCGAGACCGTGCGCGCGCGGTCCACCGTGCTGCGGACCGTCCGCGAGTCGCTCACCGGCCGCGACTTCATCGAGGTCGAGACGCCGATGCTGCAGAACCTGCACGGCGGCGCCACCGCGCGCCCGTTCGTCACGCACGCGAACGCACTCGACTCCGATCTGTATCTGCGGATCGCCCCGGAGCTGTTCCTGAAGCGTTGCGTGGTCGGCGGTATCGAGCGCGTCTTCGAGCTGAACCGGGTGTTCCGGAACGAGGGCATCGACTCCACGCATTCCCCGGAGTTCGCGATGCTGGAGGCCTACCAGGCCTACGCGACCTACGACGACATGGCGGTCCTGACCCGTGAGCTGATCCAGGCCTCGGCACGGGCGCTGTTCGGTTCCACCACGGTGCGCCACCACGACGGCACGGAGCACGATCTCGGTGGCGAGTGGCGTTCGGTGACCATCTACGGATCGGTGTCCGAGGCCGTCGGCCAGGATGTGACGCCGGACACCGAACTGACTGAACTGCAACGGATCGCGCACGAGCACGACGTCGACATCACCGATTATCCGACGGCTGCCCAGATCGTGCTCGAGTTGTTCGAGAAGCTGGTCGAGCACACCCTGCTCGAGCCGACCTTCGTGCGGGACTTCCCGGTCGAGGTGCGGCCGCTGACCCGTGCGCACCGCGACGACCCCCGGCTGTCGGAGTCCTGGGACCTCATCGTCTTCGGGGTGGAGCTGGCCACGGCCTACTCCGAGCTGGTGGACCCCGTCGAGCAGCGGGAACGCCTGTACGCCCAGTCGCTCAAGGCCGCGGCGGGCGACCCGGAGGCCATGCAGCTCGACGAGGACTTCCTGCGTGCCATGGAGTACGGCATGCCGCCCACCGGCGGCATGGGAATGGGTATCGACCGTCTGCTGATGACGCTGACCGGCCTCGGAATCCGCGAGACGATCCTGTTCCCGCTGGTCCGCGGGGAGTCCTGAACCGGTTCCGAACGCACATCCGACGACGTCCCCGGCCGCGAACGGCGACCGGGGACGTCGTGTTTGTCGGACCCGTACGAGTGGTGTGGGGCTCGTTTCGCCGCATTCTCCCGACCCGGGTCGACGCCACGATCATTTCTCGGATACTCTCTGATTCGAGTCGGAACCGGTACCCGGTGGTGTCGTATTGCGTCCTGCTATTGCGTCGCGCAGTCGCCGATGTCGGCCCCGGTCCCTCATCATGAACGTGTTCGGCCATTCAAGGAGGCTGCGGAGATGGCGCAGATCAAGGAAGTCCGGCTCGTCGACGATCTGACCGGTGACGCGGCGGACGAGACGATCGAGTTCGGTATCGACGGGCGCAACTACGAGATCGACCTGTCGGACGGGAACGCGAAGAAGCTGCGCGACGTGCTCGCCGACTACGTCGCCGCGGCCCGCCGGGCCGGGGGCGCGACCCGGCGTCGCGGCAGCGGCTCGGCGAGCACGGCGGCCCGCCGTCCGTCGGTCGACCGCGAGCAGAACCAGGCGATCCGCGAGTGGGCCCGCAACCGCGGGATGAAGGTCTCCGACCGCGGCCGCATCCCGGCCGAGGTCCTCGAGGCCTACCACCAGGAGATCTAAGGTCTACCTCACCGAACGGGTCGGGGGAGGGGTACCGTCGCGACGGCCCCTTCCCCTTCGTCGTTGGGAGGCAGCCCGATGGCCCGCCCCGTCACCGATCTCCGGGTGCTCCGCACCGAACGCCTGAGCCCGCACATGGTGCGCGTCGTCGCCGGTGGCGACGGCCTGGCGGCGTTCCCCGACACGGAGTACACCGACCGCTACGTCAAGATCCTCTTCCCGCTCCCCGGCGTCGAGTACCCCGAGCCGCTGGACATGGACCGGGTGCACGCCGAGCTGCCGCGTGACCAGTGGCCCGCCCAGCGGACCTACACCGTCCGCTCGCTCGACCACGCCGCCGGCGAGCTCGTCATCGACTTCGTCCACCACGGCGACACCGGTCTCGCCGGCCCGTGGGCGGCCGCCGCCCGCCCGGGTGACCGGCTGCGGATGGTCGGCCCTGGCGGTGCCTACGCCCCGGACCCGGACGCCGACTGGCACCTGCTCGTGGGCGACGAGGCCGCACTGCCCGCGATCTGCGCCGCGCTCGAGCGGATCCCGGCCGGCCGGCCGGTCGTCGCCGTCCTGCAGGTGGAGGCCCCCGGCGACGAGATCGCCGTGCCGACCGGCCCCGACGTGGACGTGCGGTGGCTGTACCGCAGCGACGCCGGGGGCGACCCGGACTCGGAGCAGCTGCCCGCCGTCGTCGCGGATCTGGAGTTCCTCCCCGGCCGTGTCCACGCCTTCGTGCACGGCGAGGCGATCGCCGTGCGCGAACTCCGCAGGCATCTCACCCGCGAGCGCGGCGTCGCCAAGGACGACCTGTCGATCTCCGGCTACTGGCGTCGCGGGCGCGACGAGGAAGGGTTCCGGCAGTTCAAGGCGGCCGAGCGGGAACGCGAGGAGGCCGCCGCCACGACCGGCTGACAGTCGCCGGGAACACGGCAGGTGTCCCCCGTGTTACCGCCGGCACGTACCCCGGTGCACGTCAGGTGGAGGCGCCGGGGCCCCTTCGACCGATACAGTGGTATGAGGTCTCCCGCGAGGGTGGCCTGGCGCGGTGTCACGCGAGGGCGCAGTGTCGGTTCGGGCGAGCCCCGGACCGTACGACAGATGCTGGTCGCGCCGTCAGTGAGGCGCAGCAGGCAAGGAGTGCGAATTGTTCGAGAGGTTCACCGACCGAGCGCGACGTGTTGTCGTCCTGGCCCAAGAAGAGGCCCGGATGCTCAACCACAACTACATCGGGACCGAGCACATCCTCCTTGGCCTGATCCACGAGGGAGAGGGCGTCGCCGCGAAGGCGCTCGAGTCCCTCGGTATCGCTCTGGAGGGCGTGCGACAGCAGGTCGAGGAGATCATCGGCCAGGGGCAGCAGGCCCCGTCCGGCCACATCCCCTTCACGCCCCGGGCGAAGAAGGTGCTGGAGCTATCGCTGCGCGAGGCGCTGCAGCTCGGCCACAACTACATCGGGACCGAGCACATCCTGCTCGGGCTCATCCGTGAGGGCGAGGGCGTCGCGGCCCAGGTGCTGGTCAAGCTGGGCGCCGACCTCAACCGTGTCCGTCAGCAGGTGCTCCAGCTGCTGTCCGGCTACCAGGGCAAGGAGCCGCAGGAGAGCGGCACCGGTGGCCGTGGCGAGGGCACCCCGTCCTCGTCGCTGGTGCTGGACCAGTTCGGTCGCAACCTCACCCAGCAGGCCCGTGAGGGCAAGCTGGACCCGGTCATCGGCCGGGAGAAGGAGATCGAGCGGATCATGCAGGTCCTCTCGCGGAGGACCAAGAACAACCCGGTGCTGATCGGTGAGGCCGGCGTCGGCAAGACCGCCGCCGTCGAGGGCCTCGGCCAGGCGATCGTCAAGGGCGAGGTCCCGGAGACGCTGAAGGACAAGCAGCTCTACACCCTCGACCTGGGCTCGCTGGTCGCCGGTTCCCGCTACCGCGGTGACTTCGAGGAGCGCCTCAAGAAGGTGCTCAAGGAGATCCGCACCCGCGGCGACATCATCCTGTTCATCGACGAGATCCACACCCTGGTGGGTGCGGGTGCCGCCGAGGGCGCGATCGACGCCGCCTCGATCCTCAAGCCGATGCTGGCCCGCGGCGAGCTGCAGACCATCGGTGCGACGACGCTCGACGAGTACCGCAAGTACGTCGAGAAGGACCCCGCGCTGGAGCGCCGCTTCCAGCCGATCCAGGTGTCCGAGCCGTCGGTCGAGCACACGATCGAGATCCTGCGCGGGCTGCGTGACCGGTACGAGGCGCACCACCGCGTCACGATCACCGACGACGCGCTGACCTCGGCGGCGACGCTGGCCGACCGCTACATCAACGACCGCTTCCTGCCGGACAAGGCGATCGACCTGATCGACGAGGCCGGCGCCCGGATGCGCATCCGCCGGATGACCGCTCCGCCGGACCTGCGGGAGTTCGACGAGAAGATCGCGAACGTCCGCCGGGACAAGGAGTCGGCGATCGACGCGCAGGACTTCGAGCGGGCCGCGCACCTGCGCGACCAGGAGAAGACCCTGCTCGGCGAGAAGGCCGAGCGCGAGAAGCAGTGGAAGTCGGGCGACCTCGACGTCGTCGCGGAGGTCGACGGCGAGCAGATCGCCGAGGTGCTGGGGAACTGGACCGGCATCCCGGTGTTCAAGCTGACCGAGGAGGAGACGACCCGTCTGCTCAAGATGGAGGACGAGGTCCACAAGCGGATCATCGGCCAGGAGGACGCGGTCCGCTCCGTCTCGCAGGCGATCCGTCGTACCCGCGCCGGTCTGAAGGACCCGAAGCGCCCGTCCGGCTCGTTCATCTTCGCCGGCCCGTCCGGTGTCGGTAAGACCGAGCTGTCCAAGGCGCTCGCGAACTTCCTGTTCGGCGAGGACGACGCCCTCATCCAGATCGACATGGGTGAGTTCCACGACCGCTACACCGCCTCGCGGCTGTTCGGCGCCCCTCCCGGGTACGTCGGCTACGAGGAGGGCGGCCAGCTCACCGAGAAGGTGCGGCGCAAGCCGTTCTCGGTGGTGCTGTTCGACGAGATCGAGAAGGCGCACCAGGAGATCTACAACACGCTCCTGCAGGTGCTCGAGGACGGCCGTCTCACCGACGGCCAGGGCCGCACGGTCGACTTCAAGAACACCGTGCTGATCTTCACCTCGAACCTGGGCACCCAGGACATCTCGAAGGCCGTGGGGCTGGGCTTCTCCTCCGGCGGCGACGAGAAGTCGAACTACGAGCGGATGAAGACGAAGGTCAACGACGAGCTGAAGAAGCACTTCAGGCCGGAGTTCCTCAACCGCATCGACGACATCATCGTCTTCCACCAGCTCAACCAGGAACAGATCATCCAGATGGTCGACCTGATGATCGGGCGGGTGGAGAAGCAGCTGGCGAACAAGGACATGGGCATCGAGCTCACCGACAACGCCAAGAAGCTGCTGGCCCACCGCGGGTTCGACCCCGTCCTGGGCGCCCGGCCGCTGCGCCGGACGATCCAGCGGGAGATCGAGGACCAGCTGTCGGAGAAGATCCTGTTCGGCGAGATCGAGGCCGGGCAGATCGTCATCGTCGACGTCGAGGGCCTCGACACCTCCGCGGAGGAGGGCTCCAACGCCTGGTCGGACAAGGCCAAGTTCACCTTCCGTGGTGAGCGCAAGCCGTCCGAGCCGGTGCCGGACTCCCCGCCGACCGCGCTGGCCGGCGAGGAGTAGCAGGACCCACGCACGACGACGGCGGGCCGTCCCGGGAGTTCCGGGGCGGCCCGCCGTCGTGTGCGGGCTCTACGCCGAGCGCAGCGCGACGACCAGGTCGGCCCGGCCCCGGGAGGCCTCGACCAGGCGGGCGTTCGGCTCGTCGGTCCGTTCCACCCAGGCCCGCGCCGCCTCCGGGGTCTTGCCGAAGTGCACGTGCCGGGCGACCAGGCGTTCCAGCCGGAGCGCCTCGTCGGTCTCGTGGAACCACACCGCGTCGAACCCGGCCCGCACCGCCCGCCAGGTGGGGGTGTCGAGGAGCAGGTAGTTGCCCTCGCTGACCACGAGGCGGCACTCCGGGTGCACCGGGATCGACCCGGCCACGGGCTGCTCGATCTCCCGGTCGAACGCCGGGGCGTACACGGGGCCCGCGCCGTCGGTGGGGGTGGCCCGCAGGCGGGCGATCAGTGCGGCGTAGCCGTCGGCGTCGAAGGTGTCCGGAGCGCCCTTGCGGTGACGGCGGCCCAGCCGGTCCAGCTCGACGTCGGCGAGGTGGTAGCCGTCCATCGGGACGTGGGCGACCCGGCCCGGGCCGAGCCCGGCCGGGGGCGCGGCGGCGAGCGCGCGGACCAGGGCCAGTGCGACGGTCGTCTTCCCGGCCCCGGGCGGGCCCGCGATGCCCAGCAGCGCCCGTCGTCGTCCGGCGGTGAGTGCCCGCGCGCGCTCCACCAGCTCGTCGAAGCGGTCGATCCGTGCCGGGGTGTCCACGGCCGTCATTCTCGCCCCCCTGCGGCCGGGTTCCGCCCGTGGCAGCACCTCCTCCGAGGAGTACGCCTGACCGGCTGACCGCTCATCCAGACGACGGCCCGGAGCCCGCACGGGATCCGGGCCGACCGGCGTTCTCGGGCAGGCCCAACAGCCGGGTGACGGCGGGGGCGAGGACCTCGGCGTTCGCGGCGGTCTCCGTCGGCGTCCAGTCGGCCGCGCGCTCGACGACGGCGCGGATGGCCCCCAGCGTCGCCACCAGGAGCGTCTCGAACTCGGCCGCACCCACGACGATGTCGGCCGCGGCCAGGGCGGCGCGCACGTCCGCCTCCATCCGTCGCGACAGGGCGTCCGTGCCCGCGGGCCGGTCTGCGCGGCTCAGGGCCTGCGCCAGTTCGGGTCGTTCGACGATGAGCCTGCCGGTGAGCCGGATGCTCTCGGTGAGCCGCCGCACCGGGTCGGCATCGGCCTCGAGACGCGCGTCCAGCCAGGCGAAGTAGTCCGCGACGGTCTCGTCCCTCGCCGCCTCGAAGAGGTCTTCCTTCGAAGCGAAGTGGTTGTAGAACGAGCCGAACCCCACGTCCGCGAGCTCGGTGATGGTCTGGATGCTCGCCTGCCTGCCGTCCCGCTCGAGGAGGAGGCGTCGAGCAGCCCCGACGAGCGCCGTGCGAGTGCGTTCCTTGCGGCGCTCCCGACGCCCGCCGCGCGGCTCCTCCGGGGTGTCCGGCATGCCCCGGAACGTAGCACCGACGCCAAATCTGATGATATCATCAGTAATGATGCTTCCATCGGAAAGGCGAGAGGGGTGAACCCGATGCCGGCCGACGGCGACGAGGCGGCGGAGCTCGAGGTGGAGGGCCCCTCCCGGGTGAGCAGCAGACGGCGGTTCCTCGCACGAGCGGGCGTGGGGGTGGCACTCGTAGGGCTCGGCGCGGCGGGTGCGGAGGCCATCCGGGCGGCGACCGTGTCCGAGCCTCGCCCGCGGGCCGTCGTCGCGCCGTCCAGCGCCGTCCGGATCGACGGTGTGACCGTCGTCGACCCCGCGGACGGGAGCCGGGTCGCCGGCCGGTCCATCCTGGTCGACGGTGGCCGCGTCCGCGCGGTCACGGCCACGGCGGACGCCCCGTCGTCGGGCGCCCGGGTGATCGACGGGACGGGCCGTTTCGCGGTGCCGGGCTACAACGAGATGCACACCCACGTGCTCCAGCTCCCGGACACCGAGCTGGGCCTCACCCTGATGCTGGCCCAGGGCATCACCGGGATGCGGCAGATGGAGGGATCGCCCGAGCTGCTCGCCGACCGCGCGCAGCAGCGGCTCGGCCTCGACGAGTACGCCCCGCAGCTGCTCGGGATGCCCGGCGACCTGCTGCTGCCCTTCAACGCGGCCTCGGTCGAGGGCGTCCGCGAGGAGATCGCCCGGCAGTGGGACCAGGGCGCGGACTTCATCAAGATGATCCTCACGGAACCGGAGGTCTTCTTCGCCGCGGTGGACGAGGCGCACCGGCGCGGGCTGCGGATCGCGGGTCACCTGCCACCGGCGGTCCACATCGAGGACGCGGCCGCGGCGGGCTTCGACTCGATCGAGCACCTCGGGACGGGCCAGAGCGTGTTCCTGACCCTGTCGTCGGAGTCGCAGGCGCTGTGGGCCCAGGAGCCGACCGGCCTGCCGTTCCCGGCCTGGGTGGCCCGGCTGCCGTTCGCGGCCGAGTTCTTCGACGCGTTCCTGAAGGAGAGCTTCCTCGGCCCCGCCACGAGCACCACGGACGAGGCACAGATCGCCCTGCTCCGACGGGCCTTCGAGACCTACTCCGAGGAGCGCACCGACGCGCTGGGTCGCTCCTTCGCGGACAACGGGGTCTGGCACTGCCCGACCCTCGTCGGCCTGCGTGGCAAGTACCGCCCCGATGGCCCGGAGTTCCGGGAGGATCCCTGGCTGCAGCGCGCGCCCGCCGACCAGCGCGAACGTCAGCAGGCCGACGCCGAGGCGTTCCGCGCGGCCCCGCAGGCCGACCGCGACGTGCTGCACGAGTACTACGAGCGCTGTGTACGGACGGTCGGTCGGATCGCCGCGGCAGGCACGCGGATCATGAGCGGAACCGACACCAGCGGCCGCGGTGTCGCGCGCTCGATCCACGAGGAGTTCCGGGAGCTCGGTCGGGCGGGCCTGAGCCCGCTCGAGGTGCTCCGCAGCACCACCACGGCGCCGGCCGAGTACCTCGGCCGCGGCGACCGGATGGGCCGCATCGTCCCGGGGGCCGACGCGGATCTCCTCCTGCTCGCCGCCGACCTGCTGCAGTCGGTCGAGAACCTCGCCACGGTCTGCACCGTGGTGCGCGCCGGGCACGTGCACCCCATCGACGCGCTCGACGCCCGGGTGGGCGCGCTCCTCGCGACGGCCTGAGGCCGAGCCCGCCACGACGCGGGGTGACGGCGTCCCTAAGGTCGACTCCATGCGCTCCCTCGCCGTCCTCGGCCTGCTCGTCACTCTGGCGGGCTGTTCCTCCCCGGCCCCCGAACCGGCCCCGGCACCGGCGGCCGCCCCCGCGCCGCCGCCCGTCTGCACGGTGGACGACATCGGGGTGGCGGGGGACCCCGGCAGCAAGCCGACGATCACCGTGCCGGACACCTGCACCCCGCCCGCACAGCTCCTGAGCAAGGACCTCGTGGTCGGCACCGGTCCCGAGGTCGTCCTCGGCTCCACCGTGCAGACCCACTACGACCTCGTGACCTGGTCGGACAAGCGGGAGCTCGACGCCTCCTGGTTCCGCGGCGAGACCTTCCCCCTGGAGAAGGTGGGCGACGCCCCGGTCATCGACGGCTGGAACGAGGGTGTGGTCGGCATGCGCGAGGGCGGCCGCCGACTGCTGGTGATCCCGCCGGACAAGGCGTACGGGGCGGGCGGTCGCGGCATCGCACCGAACGAGACCCTCGTCTTCGTCGTGGACGCCGTCCAGGTGTCCTGAGCTCCGTCCGGGCGGTCCGCAGGCACTCGTCGTCGCGGTCACGGGCCTGCTCCGGTTCGACCCGCACCGCCGGGTCCTCCGAGGTGGGCAGGAGCTCGCCGAGGTGCACGGTGGCGGCGTCCTCCTGCGGCTAGGTTCTGCGCATGAGCTCGGTGCGCCCGGTCCCGGAGACCCGGCTGATGACCGGCGAGGAGCTCTCCGCCGACGACGCCGCCCACACCCTGCGCCGTTACGGCCTGGGGCACCTGCTGTCCGCGGGTTTCCTGCGCTTCCGCTACGGCGACGGCTTCTCCCACGCCCGCGCGTTCGGCCTGCAGCTCGCGCTCGCCGCCGTCCCGCTGATCATCGCCGGGGTCGGACTGTCCGCCGCGGCGGGCGCCGAGGGGGCCTCGGAGGTCGTCGCCCGGACGGTGCTGGCACTGTCCCCGGGCACCAGCGACGAGCTGGTCGCGGACGCGGTCGGCGACCCGGGCGCGACGGGCACCGGCACCGGCGGCCCGGAGGACCCCGGCGAGCAGCCGGAACGCGACGACACCCCCACCGGGGAACGCGGTGAGCTGGTGCTCGTGCTCGGCCTGCTCACCGCGTTCGCCGCGGCCACCTCGGCGTTCGCGCAGCTGGAGCGGGGCGCGAACCGGATCTACGGCACCGAGCGGGACCGGCCCGCGCTCGCCAAGTACGCGCGTGCCGCAGCGCTCACCGCCACGGCGGGCGTCGCGATGGCGGCCGGGTTGCTGCTGATCGTGGCGGGGGAGCCGTTCGGGGACGCGGTGCGCGAGGTGTACCGGTGGGGCGCGGTCGCCGAGACGGTGTGGGACGTCGTGCGCTGGCCGGTCGGGCTGGCGCTGCTCGTCGTCGCGGTGACGGTGCTGCTGCGGTTCGCGCCACGCCGCCGTCAGCCGGGGCTGTCCTGGCTCGGCGTCGGGGCGGCGGCGACGGTCCTGATGTGGCTGGTCGCGTCCGGGCTGCTGGGGCTCTACGTCGCGGTCGCCGACACCTTCGGCGAGACCTACGGCCCGCTGACGGCGGTGATGGCCCTGCTGATCTGGGCGAACGTCACCGGGGTCGCGCTGCTGGCCGGGGTGGCGCTGTCCGCGCAGCTGGAGGCGGTGCGGGCCGGCGAGGAGGACCCGCGACTGCCCGACTCCGACGACGACGGCATCCCCGACCACACCGACCCGGGATGAGCCCTCAGCCGAGCTCGTCGCGCCGCGGGTCCGACGACGGCAGCAGACCCCGCAGCCGGTGGCGCAGCTCCTCGTCGTCGGTGCCCGCTGTCCGACCGGCCCGGACCAGGGTCCACAGCGCGTCCGGGTCGTCGGCCCGCAGCAGCGCCGACCGGACCGCGACGGCGAGCTGCTCGCGGGCCCGGCGGATCTCCGGTGCGTCGGAGGTCGGCAGCAGCGGCCCACGGGCGGCCTCGGCCGCGGCGTCGCGGACCCGACCCTCCCGCAGCGCCGCGCGCAGCCGGAGGAAGTCGGCGTCGACGTCGGCGACGAGCCGGTAGGGCTGGGTCCGCACCGTGTCCTCGCCGACGGCGCGCCGCAGCCGGTGCACCTCGGCGCGCACGGTGATGGCGCGGCCGCCGTCGCCGTAGAGGGCAGCCGCGAGCTGGTCGGCGGTCAGCCCCTCCGGGTGCAGCGCCAGCAGCGCGAGGACCTCGGCGTGGCGCAGGCCCAGGCGCACCGGGCGCCCGTCCCGGCGGGCGACGACGGGGGTCCGCGCCCCGAGCAGCGGCAGGGTCAGTGCCGTCCGCGCGGGCCCTCCCACGGACAGCCGCAGCAGCCAGCCCTCGCCCAGCGGCTCCAGCACCCCCGCGACGGACCCGCCGCCCACCGGCGCCCCGCCGACCACGACGCCGTCGACGACGACCCGGTCCCCGCCGTCGGGCAGGGCGATCCGCTCCGGGAACTCACTGCCCGGCGACGCGGCCAGCACCCGCCCGTGCGCGGACAGCAGCGCGCCCGGGGTGCCCCCGAGCCGGGTCAGGTGCGGCCAGTACTCCTCGCGCAGCCGCCGGTCGTGGGCCTCGGCGATGGCCAGCAACCGGTGCTCGGCCAGCCGCGCGGCCGCGGTGACCAGCGCCAGCGTCGTCGGGTGGAAGCTCTCCTCCGGACCGGTGACGTCGACGGTGCCCACCACCTGCCCGGTCGCGGGGTCGCGCACCGGCGCGGCCGCGCAGGTCCACGGGTGGTAGGCGCTGACCAGGTGCTCGGCGGAGTGGATGCGGACCGGGGCGGCGCCGGCCAGCGCGGTGCCCATCGCGTTGGTGCCGACGGCGTCCTCGCTCCACCGGGTGCCCTCCACCAGGTCGACCCGCTCGGCACGGGTCAGCACCGCACGGGCCCCCTCGCGCCACAGGACCCGCCCGCGCCCGTCGGTCACGACCATCATGTGCCGGGCCTGTTCGGCGGCGTCGGTCAGCGTCTCGCGCAGCACCGGCAGCACGGACGCGAGGGGGTGCGCCGCCCGCCGGTCGGTGAGCTCGGCACGGTCGTAGTCGTGCGGGGGACGGGCGCGTTCCGGGTCGACCGCCGCTGCCAGCGAGCGGGCCCAGGAGGCGCGGACCTCGGGCCGGACCCCGGCGGGGTGCGTGCCGGGGGTGCCGCCGAGCAGGGCGTCGCGCGCCCGCTCGTACACCCGGCGATCCGCGTGCTCCGCTGCCACGTCCTCACCTTACGGTCAGCTTTGCCTTACCTGAATCGAATCCGCGTGATCGGCACTCACCGGAGGGTCAGGTTCCGCATCTGCGTGCAACTTCTGTGCAACCCCCACCTTCCTAGTGTCGGCGGTCACGCGCAACGTGCGTTCCGCACCGCGCCCTCGGTTCGACGAAGCACCTCAGGGAAGGACCATTCATGGCCGTCTACGCCAACCCCGGTCAGCCGGGCAGCGTCGTCTCCTTCAAGCCGCGCTACGAGCACTTCATCGGCGGCGAGTACGTCGCTCCGGTGAAGGGCCAGTACTTCGAGAACCCGACCCCGATCACCGGTCAGAACTTCACCGAGGTCGCCCGGGGCACCGCCGAGGACATCGAGAAGGCGCTCGACGCCGCGCACGCCGCCGCCCCGGCGTGGGGGAAGACCTCCGCCGGCGAGCGGGCGAACATCCTGAACAAGATCGCCGACCGGGTCGAGGCGAACCTCGAGCTGATCGCGATCGCCGAGTCCTGGGACAACGGCAAGGCCTGCCGCGAGACCCTGGCCGCCGACATCCCGCTCGCCGTCGACCACCTGCGCTACTTCGCCGGTGCGATCCGGGCGCAGGAGGGCACGTCGTCGGAGATCGACGCCGACACCATCGCCTACCACTTCCACGAGCCGCTGGGCGTCGTCGGTCAGATCATCCCGTGGAACTTCCCGATCCTGATGGCGATCTGGAAGCTGGCCCCCGCGCTCGCCGCCGGCAACGCGATCGTCCTGAAGCCGGCCGAGCAGACCCCGGTCTCGATCCACGTGCTGCTCGAGCTGGTCGCCGACCTGCTCCCGCCGGGTGTGCTGAACGTCGTCAACGGCTTCGGCGTCGAGGCGGGCAAGCCGCTGGCGTCGAACAAGCGCATCCGCAAGATCGCCTTCACCGGTGAGACCACGACCGGCCGGCTGATCATGCAGTACGCCTCGGAGAACCTGATCCCGGTCACCCTGGAGCTCGGCGGCAAGAGCCCCAACATCTTCTTCGACGACGTCGCCTCGCAGCAGGACGCCTTCTACGACAAGGCGCTCGAGGGCTTCGCGATGTTCGCCCTCAACCAGGGCGAGGTCTGCACCTGCCCGTCGCGCGCGCTCATCCAGGGCGGCATCTACGACGAGTTCCTCCAGCAGGCCGTCAAGCGGGTCGAGCAGATCAAGCAGGGCAACCCGCTCGACACCGAGACCATGATCGGTGCGCAGGCCTCGAACGACCAGTTCGAGAAGATCCTGTCCTACATCGACATCGGCCGGCAGGAGGGCGCCAAGGTCCTCGCCGGTGGCGAGAAGGCCGAGATGGGCGGTGACCTCGCCGGCGGCTACTACATCAAGCCGACCGTGTTCGAGGGCAACAACCAGATGCGGATCTTCCAGGAGGAGATCTTCGGCCCGGTCGTCTCGGTGGCCCGCTTCACCGACTACGACGACGCCATGAAGATCGCCAACGACACGCTCTACGGCCTCGGCGCCGGCGTGTGGAGCCGCGACGCGAACACCGCCTACCGGGCGGGCCGCGAGATCCAGGCCGGCCGGGTGTGGGTGAACAACTACCACGCCTACCCGGCGCACGCGGCCTTCGGCGGCTACAAGCAGTCCGGCATCGGGCGCGAGAACCACAAGATGATGCTGGACCACTACCAGCAGACCAAGAACATCCTGCAGAGCTACTCGCCGAACGCGCTGGGCTTCTTCTGATGGGTGAGCCGGACGTCGGTGTCACCCCGACCGAGCGGGTGACGCTGACGCCGGCCGCCGCCGATCTGCTGGTCAGACTCACCGACCTGCACGGTCCGCTGATGTTCCACCAGTCCGGTGGGTGCTGCGACGGCAGCGCCCCGATGTGCTACCCGGACGGTGACTTCAAGACCGGCAACTCGGACGTCCACCTGGGCGACCTGCGGGTCGAGGGACTGGAGAAGCCGATCGGCTTCTGGATGTCGGCGTCGCAGTACGAGTACTGGAAGCACACGCATCTCACCGTCGACGTCGTGAAGGGACGCGGCAGCGGGTTCTCAGTCGAGGCGCCGGAGGGCGTCCGGTTCCTGATCCGCTCGCGGCTGTTCACCGACGACGAGTGGCGGGCGATGCAGGACTGACCCACCACGGCCCGGGGCACCCCGCCCCGGGCCGTGGTCGTACCCGGGGCGAGGAGCACCGATGACGCACACCCTGCGCGGACTGATGGGCCTGCCGGCGGACCCGGCGCCGCTGTCCCGCTCCGCACTCATCATGATCGACCTGCAGAACACCTACACCGAGGGCGTGATGCGGCTCGAGAACGTCGAGCCGGCCCTCGGCGAGGCGGCCGAGCTGCTCGACCGCGCCCGCTCCGCCGGGTCCCGGATCATCCACGTCCGGCACGACGCCGGTGCGGGCAGCCCGTACGACGTCACCGTGCCGATCGGTGCCATCCACGACTCGGTGGCCCCGCGCGACGGCGAGGCGGTGGTGACCAAGAACTTCCCCAGCGCGTTCGTCCACACCGGGCTGGCGGAGCTGCTGGAGGGCTACCAGGACCTCGTGCTCGCCGGGTTCATGACGCACATGTGCGTGAACTCCACCGCGCGCAGCGCGTTCTCGGGCGGCTACGTGCCGACCGTCGTCGCGGCGGCCACGGCCACCCGGGCCCTGCCCGGCGTGCACGGCACCGTCGCGGCGGCCGAGGTCCACGACGCGGCGCTGGCCGGCCTCGCCGACCTGCCCGCGATCGTCGTCCCGGACCAGAAGGCCGTCCCCTCCTGAGCCGCACCCGCCCGGGCCCGGACGGGCTCGGGCGGGCCGGTCAGAGGGCGGTGTCGTCAGAGGACGGCGTCGATCGCGGCGAGGGTCGCGGCGGCGGGGGCCGGGATGCCGACACCGCGGCCGTGGCGCACCTGCGGCTCGCGGACGTTGATCCGCACCAGCGCGCCGGTCGCGGCCGAGGCCAGCTCCGAGCGGCGACGCACCGTGGGCAGGGCCCCGCCCGCCCCCAGCTCGACGACGACCACCCCGGCCCGGTGCGCCGCCAGCCAGTCCACGTGACGCTGCAGCGCCGTCGCGGCGTGGGAGTCGTCCCAGCCGCCGTCGCCGAACATCAGGATCGCCGGACGGGCGAGCCCGCCGCAGCCCGGGCAGCGGGGCAGCTCACCGACGGCGCGCATGGTGGCCTCGTCGACCGGCACCTCGACGCCGTCGGCGGGCCACACGCCGTGGCCGCAGAGCCGCAGGCACTGCAGGTGGTGGATGGAGCCGTGGACCTCGGCGACGTCCTCCGGGGCGAAGCCCGCCCGCTGGAACTGGCCGTCGACGTTCGAGGTGAACACGTTCGACGGCATCCGGTCGGCCCAGCGGCGCAGCACCGCGAACCCGGGGTGCGGCACGGTGTCCCGGTAGAGGTGCAGGCGGTGGCCGTAGAAGCCCCAGGCCAGCTCCGGGTCGTCGGCGAAGTGCTCCGGGTCGGCCAGCTCCTCGAAACGCAGCCCGAGGCGCGCGTAGGGCGGGTAGGCCCGCCAGAAGCCCTCGCCGCCGCGGAAGTCCGGCAGCCCGGAGTCCACGCCCATCCCCGCGCCCGCGGTGATCAGCAGGGCGTCCGCGTCACGGACCAGGCGCGCCGCCGCGGCGATCTCGGTGGAGAAGGCCGCGGCGACCTCGCCGGGGTCGGGGTGAGGGTCGATCAGGACCCCGCCGCGATCTGCTGCAGGTCGACGACCTCGAACTCCAGCAGTGACGCGCCCTTGGCGACCGGCTGCGGCGAGCGCTCACCGGCGTGCGCCTCGGCGGCCGGCCCCGCGCGCCAGGCCTGGAAGTCCTCCTCGGTCTCCCAGCGGGTCACGACGAAGTACCGGTCGTCGCCGGAGACCGGGCGCAGCAGCTCGAACCCGAGGAAGCCGGGCTGCCCGTCGACGGCGTGCAGGCGGTTCGCGAACCGCTTCTCCAGCTCGGGGCCCGCGTTCTCCGGGACCTCGATCGCGTTGATCTTCACAATGGCCATGCCCGCCACGTTATCCCCGCCCGGCCTCGTCGACGCGCATGCGCCACGCGTCACCGATCAGCTCGGCCAGCCGGCCGGTGTCCACCTGCTCCAGGCGGACGAGCACCAGCGGCCACGGTGCGTGCCCGGGGTCGGTGAAGAACAGGTCGGGCTCGCCGAGCAGCAGGGCCTGCTTCTCCGCCTCGTCGCCGACGTACAGCACCGCGACGTCGGTCCTGATCACCCGTCGTCTGCCGGGCACCCGCTCCGGCCACGACCACACGAAGCCCTTGCC
Organism: Pseudonocardia sp. Ae717_Ps2; assembly: GCF_001932475.1. Lineage (NCBI taxonomy): Bacteria > Bacillati > Actinomycetota > Actinomycetes > Pseudonocardiales > Pseudonocardiaceae > Pseudonocardia > Pseudonocardia sp. Ae717_Ps2. The sequence continues at coordinate 5,478,610 of NZ_MCIS01000001.1, read as the reverse complement.
GCGCACCCGGAAGTCGAACCCCTCGCTCGGGTTCTCGACGACACCGTCGAGGGCGAGCGCGATCCGCCGCACGTCCTGTTCGTCCCCCACGGGGCAAGCCTAGGGGCGACGGGCGGGGCCCTCCGGCCGCGCTCCGAGGACCGCCGTCTCCCCGGTGCGTGAGTCGTGCAGCTCGACGGCGGTGATCCGCGCCCGCACCGGGGAGACCGGGTGCAGCAGCGCGAAGGCCGCGGCGGGCCGCCCGGTCGCCAGCACCACGTGCGGCAGCCAGGAGCCCGGCAGGTGCGCGGCGTGCGCTCCTCGCACCCGTCCGGCCAGCGCGTCGTGCACGGCGGTGTGCACGGCCAGCACCTCGGGGTCGGTGACGGCGGTCAGCGCCAGCACCTCCGGTGCGTCCGGGCCGACCGAACCGAGACCGGCCAGCCACAGCACCGGCAGCGCGACCAGCCGCAGCTGGGCGGTCAGCTCCCGCACGGCGGTCGGCGGGATCGTGCCCGCCGCGGCGACGGTCACGTGCGGCGTCCCGGCCGGGACCGGGATCCCGGCCCCGGCGAGCCGGTCGCGCAGCGCGGTGAGTGCGGCGGCGCCGTCGTCGTCGAGCCGGAACCGGACGGTGCTGGGCATCGGGGCCGCCGCTCAGACGGGGAGGGCGAAGCGGCCGTCGTCGGTCTGCTCGGCCAGCCCGTCGACGAGCAGCGAGTGCAGGCACCGGTCGCGCTGGCCCGCATCGGACCAGACGGCGTCCAGCGCGGCCCGCTCGACCGGCCCGTGCGCGGCGCGCAACACGTCCATGAGCCTGCCGCGCACCTGGCGGTCGGTGCCGGCGAAGCCCTGGACCGGTTTGCGCGGGCCGTCGTAGGCGGGGCGGCCTGCCGCCACCCAGGCGCAGCGGGCCGCGACCGGGCAGTCCGCGCAGTGCGGCGAGCGGGCGGTGCAGACCACCGCGCCCAGCTCCATCAGGCCGGCGGAGACGACGGCGGCCTCGGCGTCGTCGTCGGGCAGCAGCGCGTCGACGTCGGCCAGGTCGGCCCGGGTGCGGGCCGGCCCGGCGTCGCCCTGTCCGTGCACCGCGCGGGCCACCACCCTCCGGACGTTGGTGTCGACGACGGCGGCACGCAGGCCGAAGCCGAACGCCGCCACCGCCCGCGCGGTGTAGGAGCCGACGCCCGGCAGGGCCTCGAGCGCCTCGACGTCGGAGGGGACGGCGTCGCCGTGCTGCTCCGCGATCGCCGCGGCCGCGTCGTGCAGCCGGATCGCGCGGCGCGGGTAGCCGAGCTTGCCCCAGGTCCGCAGCACGTCCGCGCGCGGCGCGGCCGCCAGCGACGACGGCGCGGGCCAGCGCTCCATCCAGGCCCGCCAGACCGGCTCGACCCGCGCGACCGGGGTCTGCTGGAGCATGAACTCGCTGACGAGCACGCCCCACGGGGTGGTCTCGGGGCGCCGCCACGGCAGGTCGCGGGCGTGCGCCCGGAACCACGGGGAGATCAGATCGGCCACCACCACCCCAGTGTCGCGTGCCCCGGGCCGGGCCCCGGCGACGACCCCACCGGGGGAACGGGTCGGGTGCGTCGGCGTCGCGGGAGGCCGACGCGGGCCCGGCATGTGGATCACGTGCACTACCGCGTCCGCCACCGGGGCGCGCGCCACGACCGGGGCGGTTCCCCGCCGCGCCGGACCGGTCGGGACGGTGTCGCCTGACGACGGCGGTCACCCCAGGTCGACGAGTCACCTGCACGGGGGTCGGGCGATCCGGTTCGGCGACCCCGTCCGGGTCGGTCCGAGGAGTGCGCGGGCGACCGTTCCGCCGGTGTGCTCACCCGGTCGGGACGCGCGGGTCGCCCCGCCGGGTGGACCTCGCCGGACATGTCCGGTCCCGGCGCGGCGTTGGCGACTTCGCGTAACCGGAGATCTACCGTCAGTGACATGCACCCGGTGGGTCCCCTGCCGGCGTCGGTCTACTGGCGTCGGCGCGCGTGCGCGGTCGGCGTCGCGCTGCTCGCGCTCTTCGCGTTGCTGTGGCTCACCACCTGGGTGCTGGTCCCGCGGGGTTCCGACGAGCCCACCGGGACGGCCGCACAGACGAGCCCCCAGTCGTCGCAGACCACATCGGACACCGGGACGGCGGCCCCCGCGCCGTCCCCGGCGTCCCCGTCCCCGGCATCCCCAGCCCCGGGGACGGGGACGCCCCCGTCCGTGCCGCTCCCCGCCCCCGCCGCGCCCGGAGCGCCTCCGGCCGCCGCGGCGGGGACGTCCGCCGGGCCCGTGACCCCGAACGCGGGCCCGGCGGACGAGACGGTCCGCCCCGACGACACGCCACGCCCGTCCGTGCAGGTGCCGCAGGCGGCACCGTCCCCGCCGACCGGCCCGGTGCCCTGCACCGACGCGATGATCGAGGTGCGCGCCGAGACGGGGCAGCCGACCTATCCCGCCGGCGCGCGACCCGAGCTCCGGCTGGTCGTCACCAACGTCTCCGGCCAGCCCTGCGTGCGCGACCTCGACGGCGCCCAGCAGGAGATCGCGGTGTGGAGCGGCGACGGGGCGACCAAGCTCTGGTCGTCCAACGACTGCTCCAACCCGTCGTCGGACGATCTGCGGACCCTGGTGCCCGGCCAGCCGGTGGCCTTCGCCGTGACCTGGACCGGGCTCGGCTCCGAGCCCGGCTGCGCGGGCGAGCGCACCCGGGTGGGCCCCGGCGGCTACCGGGTCCTGGCCCGGCTCGACCAGGTCGTGAGCGAGCCCGTCCCGCTGCTCATGAGCTGAGGCTCAGCGGATGCGGGCCATGATCTCGCGCAGCGACGAGGCCTCGGTGATCTGCATGCCGGTGCGGCCGACCTCGGCCCCGGTCGGGACGATCGCCCGGGTGAAGCCCAGCCGCGCGGCCTCCGCGAGGCGCCGGTCCACCCCGTGCACCCGGCGCAGCTCGCCGGCCAGCCCGAGCTCGCCCAGCACGACGAGGTCCGCGGGCAGGGCCGCGTCCCGCTTCGCCGAGACGACCGCGAGCGCGATCGCGAGGTCGGCCGCGGGCTCGGTGATCCGCATCCCGCCGACGGTCGCGGTGTAGACCTCGGCGTCGTGCAGCTTGAGCCCGCCCCGCCGCTCGACGACGGCGAGCAGCATCGGCACCCGCGACGAGTCCAGCCCGGTCACCGCCCGGCGCGGGCTCGGGATGTTCGCTCCCGCCACCAGCGCCTGAACCTCGGCGAGCAGCGGGCGTCGCCCGTCCATCACGACGGTCACCGCGGTCCCCGGCTGCACCGCGTCGGCGCCCTGGCCGAACCGGCCGAGGAACAGCCCCGAGGGGTCGGCGAGGCCGACGATGCCCGAGTCGCGCAGCTCGAAGCAGCCGACCTCGTCGGCCGGGCCGAACCGGTTCTTCACCCCGCGGACCATCCGCAGCGCCGAGTGCTTGTCGCCCTCGAAGTGCAGCACCACGTCGACCAGGTGCTCCAGCACCCGCGGGCCCGCGATGCCGCCGTCCTTGGTGACGTGGCCGACGAGGAGCACGGCCAGGCCGCGCTCCTTCGCCAGCGCGGTCAGTCCCACGGTCACGGCGCGGGTCTGGGTCACCCCGCCGGGGCTGCCGTCGACCGAGGCGGTGGACATGGTCTGGATCGAGTCCACCACCAGCAGCGACGGCCGCAGCGCGTCGACGTGGCCCAGCACCGACTCCAGATCGGACTCGGCGGCGAGGTAGAGCTCGTCGTGGACGCCGCCGGTCCGCTCGGCGCGCAGCCGCACCTGGCCCGCGGACTCCTCACCCGAGACGTACAGGACCCGGGACCGGGCCGCGGCCTGCGCGGCGACCTCCAGGAGCAGCGTCGACTTGCCGACGCCCGGCTCACCGGCCAGCAGGACCACCGCGCCCGGGACGAGCCCGCCACCGAGCACCCGGTCCAGCTCGTCGACGCCGGTCGGCCGGGCCCTGGCGGAGTCCAGCTCCACCTCGGCGATCCGCCGGGCCGGGGTGCTGGGTGCTCCGGCGACGACGGTCCGGCCGCCCCCGCCGGTGCGCACCGGCTCGACCTGCTCCAGCGAGCCCCAGGCCTGGCAGCCCGGACAACGCCCCACCCACTGCGCCGTGCGGTGGTCGCACTCGGTGCAGCGGTAGCCGCCCGAGCGGGCGGCGCGGGACCGGGGGGTCAGTTGCCGGCGGCGCCGCCGGCGCCGCTGCCCTCGTTGCCGGGCGCGACGGGGGCGCCCTCACCGGCCGGGACCGGGTTCGGCCGGTCGACCGGCGGGGCCTCGGCCTGGCCGCCGGTCTCGGAGTTCACGCCGGTCTCGGCGCCGTTGGTGCCGGACTCCTCGGAGTCGAACGACGCCCGCTCCGGGGCGTGCCCCGGCGAGCCCGCGGTGTGCGGCACGCCGGTCGGGACGGTGACGGTCACCGAGCCGGCCCTCTCGAACACGAAGGTCATCGGGATCTGCGCCCCGGCCGGGACCGGACGGGTCAGACCTTCGGCGACGAGCTGGACCCGCTTGGCGTTGGTCGGGGAGAGCTGCAGGTTGCCCGGCGAGACCAGCGCGATGTCCTGCGGCATGGTCGGGTCGCCCTGGATCTGCACCGACGCCGCGGCGGGGGAGGTGACCGACAGCAGGCGGTCGGCGACCGGAGCGGTGTTGACCAGGGTCGCGACGAGCGGTGCGGCGCCGCCCTGGCGGTACAGCGCGTCCGGACCGGCGGGCGTGGTCGGGTAGGCGATCTGCACGTCGCGCAGGTCGACCGAGCCGACCGTGACGTTGGCGCCGTTCACGGCGGCGACCTGGCGGGAGGTCTGCGAGATCTGCCCGGTCCCGCAGCCGCTGAGCAGCAGGCCGGTCAGGGCGGCGGCGCCGGCGACCCCGGCCAGGGTCCGGGCGGAACGGCGGGTGCGGCTCACGGTCGTCGTGTCCTTCCTTGCCGGTGCCCCGAAGTGCCCCCGGCGCACGTGCTGGGTCTGTCGGGGGGCAGCCTAGTCGCGCGCTCCGACAGGTTGCGCGGTCGGGCACCCGGGTGTGACGACCGCGTCCCCACTGGACGGCGGGGACGGAAGACCCGGTGGTCCGGGACGTGACGCGGCGGCGACCGGCACGTGGCCGGACGGCCCCCGACGGGCGCCACGCCCGCGGGGAACACGTTCCTCCGCCGTTGTCAACCCCCTGACCTGCGACGACGGTAAAAGCCGGTCGCCGTCCCGCTCTGACGACGTGTTAATCTGGACGCAGCGAAAGGGGCCAGAGGACACATGGTTTTCAAGGTCGGAGAGACCGTCGTCTACCCGCACCACGGTGCCGCGCTCATCGAGGCGATCGAGACCCGGACGATCAAGGGCGAGGAAGTGCAGTACCTCGTCCTGAAGGTCCAGCAGGGTGATCTGACGGTGCGCATCCCCGCCGACAACGTCGAGGTGGTCGGTGTTCGTGACGTCGTGGGCCAGGAGGGATTGGATCGGGTCTTCGAGGTGTTGCGCGCGCCGCACACCGAGGAGCCCACGAACTGGTCGCGCCGGTACAAGGCGAACTGGGAGAAGCTCACGTCCGGCGACGTGAACAAGGTCGCCGAGGTCGTCCGCGACCTGTGGCGGCGAGAGAAGGACCGGGGCCTGTCCGCCGGTGAGAAGCGGATGCTGGCCAAGGCGAGGCAGATACTGGTCAGTGAACTCGCGCTGGCCGAGGGCACCGACGAGGAGCGGGCCGAGGTCCTGCTCGACGAGGTGCTCGCCACCGCGAACGCCTGACCGGCGTGCACGGACCGTCCTCCGGGGCGGGTGTCGTCGCGGTGCTTCCCGCGGCCGGTTCCGGGGTGCGGCTGGGTGCAGGTGTGCCCAAGGCGTTCGTCGGACTGGCCGGGGTTCCCATGCTGGTGCGCGCGGTCGACGGCCTTCTCGCGTCCGACGTCGTCGGGCACGTGGTGGTCGTCGTCCCCGCGGACCAGGTGGACGACGCCGCGGCGATGCTGCCCGGTCGCCCGGCGACCGTCGTCGCCGGCGGTGCCGACCGCACCGCCTCCGTCGCGGCGGGCCTCGCCGCTACCGGTCCGGACGCCGAGGTCGTGCTGGTGCACGACGCCGCGCGCCCCCTCACGCCACCCGACGTCGTCCGTCGGGTGGTCGACGCCATACGCGCGGGCGCTCCCGCCGTCATCCCGGTGCTCCCCGTGGCCGACACGGTCAAGCGGGTCGACGCCGACGGCACCGTCGTGTCCACCGTGGACCGCTCGGAGCTGCGCGCGGTGCAGACCCCGCAGGGATTCCGCGCGGCCGACCTGCGTCGCGCGCACGCGGACACGCCCGACCCCCGCACCGACGACGCCGGGCTGGTCGAGGCGCTCGGCGACCCGGTCGCCACCGTCGCCGGGGACCCGCTCGCGTTCAAGGTCACCACCGCGTGGGACCTGCGCATCGCCGAACTGCTGCTCGCCGGGGCGGGCCGCGTCACCGAGCACGAGGAACACGCATGAGGGTCGGGATCGGAACCGACGTGCACCCGGTCGAGCCGGGCCGCGACTGCTGGGTCGCGGGTCTGCTGTGGACCGGCACCGACGGGTGCGCCGGACACTCCGACGGCGACGTCGCCGCGCACGCCCTGTGCGACGCCCTGCTGTCCGCGGCCGGGCTGGGCGACCTGGGCGCGGTGTTCGGCACCGGCCGTCCGGAGTGGACGGGCGCGAGCGGGGCGGCCCTGCTCGCCGAGGTCCGCCGCCTGCTCGCCCGCGACGGCTGGACCGTCGGCAACGCCGCCGTCCAGGTGATCGGGAACGACCCCAAGATCGGCACACGCCGGACCGAGGCCGAACGGGTGCTGTCGGAGGTGGTCGGCGGCCCGGTGTCGGTGTCCGGCACGACCACCGACGGGCTGGGGCTGACCGGACGCGGTGAGGGGCGCGCCGCCGTCGCGACGGCGCTGCTGCTCGCTGCGGGTTAGAGCTGCGGGCCAGAGCTGCGGGCCAGGGCTGCGGGCTAGAGACGCCCGGTCCGCTCCTGGATCTGCTCGGGCGTCAGGTCGCCGGTGTGGGCCGCCACCATCCAGGCGTGGCCGAACGGGTCGGCGATCCGCCCGGCGCGCTGCCCGTAGTCGTGGTCGGTCACCGGGAACAGCACGCGGCCGCCGTGGGCCACCATCGCCGCGGCGACCGCGTCCGGGTCGTCGACCTCCAGGGCCATGATCACCGATCCGGGCCCCGACGGAGCCGGGTCGACGGCGTCGCCGTCCTTGAGGGCCCACTCGGCGCGACCGGCCCGCAGCAGGGCGTGCACCACGGCACCGGAGCCGTCGGTGTAGCGCTCCACGAGCTCCGCGCCGAACGCGGCGAGGTAGAAGTCGATCGCGGCGTCGGCGTCGTGCACGACCAGCCGCGGGTACATCCGCTCAACAGCCATGCCGGACACCTTGCCCCAGCCCCACCGCGCGTGTAGTGGACGAATCGGAGGCCCGTACCCTGGTGACGTGAGCCTCAGACTTCTCGACTCAGCGACCAGGGAGCAGCGCGCCTTCACGCCGCTGCGGACCGGAGCCGTGTCGATGTACGTCTGTGGGGCGACGGTGCAGGGCCTGCCGCACATAGGCCACGTCCGCTCGGGGCTGAACTACGACGTGCTGCGTCGCTGGCTGGCCCGGTCCGGCTACGACGTCACGCTGGTCCGCAACGTCACCGACATCGACGACAAGATCCTGCGCAAGGCACAGGCCGCGGGCCGTCCGTGGTGGGAGTGGGCGGCCACCCACGAGCGGGCCTTCACCGCCGCGTACGACGCGCTGGGCTGCCTGCCGCCGTCGGTGGAGCCCCGGGCGACCGGGCACATCACGCAGATGGTCGAGCTGATCGAGCGGCTGATCGAGCGCGGTCATGCCTACGCCGCGGGTGGCGACGTGTACTTCGCCGTGCGCACCCTGCCCGACTACGGCGCGCTGTCCGGTCAGCGCGTCGACGACGTCCACCAGGGTGAGGGCGAGGGCGGCGCCAAGCGCGACGCGCTGGACTTCACGCTGTGGAAGGCGGCCAAGCCCGGCGAGCCCAGCTGGCCCACCCCCTGGGGCAACGGGCGCCCCGGCTGGCACCTGGAGTGCTCGGCGATGGCGACGGCCTACCTCGGCCCGGAGTTCGACATCCACGGCGGCGGCCTGGACCTGGTCTTCCCGCACCACGAGAACGAGCGCGCCCAGAGCCACGCCGCCGGCGACGGCTTCGCCCGCTACTGGCTGCACAACGCCTGGGTCACCATGGGCGGGGAGAAGATGTCGAAGTCGCTGGGGAACACCCTGGCGATCGAGAACCTGCTCGAGCGGGTCCGCCCGGCCGAGCTGCGCTACTACCTGGTCGGCCCGCACTACCGGTCGGCGATCGAGTACTCCGACGCCGCGCTGGACGAGGCCGTCGCCGCGTACCGGCGGATCGAGTCGTTCGTGCACCGGGTGCGCGAGCGGCACGGCCTGCCCGAGGTCGCGACGGAGCTGCCCGGCGCGTTCACCGCCGCACTCGACGACGACCTGGGGACCCCGCTCGCCCTCGGCACCGTGCACACCCTGGTGCGCGAGGGCAACACCGCCCTCGACGCCGGGGACGTCGCGGGCGCCCTGCGGACCGCGTCCGCGGTCCGTGCGACGACCGAGGTGCTCGGCCTGGACCCGCTGGCAGCCGGCGGTGCGGCCGAGGAGTCGGGCGACGCCGCCCGGCAGGCACTGGGCACCCTGGTGGAGTCGATGCTCGAGCGCCGCCGGGCCGCGCGCGCCGAGCGCGACTTCGCCACCGCGGACCGGCTCCGCGACGAGCTGCTCGCCGCCGGGATCGCCGTCGAGGACGGTGCCGACGGCTCCACCTGGACTCTCAAAGACGCTTAGGACTCGTAGAACTCATGGCAGGCAATTCCAAGCGCCGCGGTGCGATCCGCAAGGAAGGCACCAAGAAGGGCATGGTCGTCGGTTCCGGCGGTCAGGCCCGGCGCGCACTGAAGGGCAAGGGGCCGACCCCGCCCGCCGAGATGCGCCCCGGCCACCCGAAGGCGAGGGCGGCCGCGCGGCGTGCCGCCCAGGACCAGCAGCAGCGCCGACGCCCGGTCGCGGGCCGTCGCGGTGACGGGGAGACCCCGGAGACCGTGCTCGGGCGCAACCCGGTCGTCGAGTGCCTGCGGGCGGGCGTCCCGGCGACGGCGCTGCAGGTGGCCACCGGCATGTCCGCCGACGACCGGGTCACCGAGGCCGTCGCACTGGCGGCGGAGCGGGGCATCTCCATCCTGGAGGTGCCGCGCAACGACCTCGACCGGATCAGCGGCGGAGCGCTGCACCAGGGCCTCGCCCTGCAGGTGCCGCCGTACTCCTACGCCCACCCCGACGACGTGCTGGAGGCCGCGTCGCACTCCGGGCGCCCGGCACTGGCCGTGGCCCTGGACGGGGTGACCGACCCGCGCAACCTGGGTGCGGTCGTCCGGTCGGTGGGGGCGTTCGGCGGGCACGGCGTCGTCGTGCCGCAGCGGCGCGCCGCCGGCATGACCGCGGTCGCCTGGCGGACCTCGGCGGGCACCGCGGCCCGGGTCCCGGTCGCACGCGCCACGAACCTGACCCGCACCCTGCAGGAGTACGCCTCCGCCGGGCTGATGGTCGCGGGCCTGGCCGCCGACGGCGACGTCTCCCTCGACGACTTCGACCTGGCCACCGGGCCGCTGGTGATCGTCACCGGGTCGGAGGGCAAGGGGCTGTCCCGGCTGGTCCGCGAGACCTGCGACGTGACCGTCTCGATCCCCCTGGCCGGCCGGGTGGAGTCGCTGAACGCCTCCGTCGCCACCGGCGTCGTGCTGGCCGAGGTGGCCCGCCGCCGTCGCACCCACCGCTGACCCGATCCCATGATCGCCGCGACGCGCGGTGATCCGTTCCCCGCGCGCGTCCGGACGCGCGCGAACAGCGGATCACCGCGCGCCGTGCGGATCAGGCGCGGACCGGGCCCCGGCCGCGCAGCCGGCCCACCAGGCGGCACAGCAGGTAGGCGACGAACCCGATGGTCGCCACGTAGGCCGAGATCGGCAGCCCCGGCGCCAGCGACAGGATCGTCCCGCCGACCAGTGCGACCTCCGCGATGACGATCGCGATGACGGTCGCCAGCAGCGGGTTCGCGGTCACCCGGTTCGCCGCGGCGCCGGGCACGATCAGCACCGACAGCACCAGGATCGCGCCGACGATCGGCACGGCCAGCGCCGTCACCAGCCCGATCAGCACGCTGAACACCAGGGTCAGCGCGCGGACGGGCACGCCGCGCGCCACTGCGACGTCGGGGTCGGTGCTGGCGAACAGCAGCGGCCGGTAGAGCACCGCCAGCGTCGCGAGCACGACGGCCGCGACGACCCCCAGCACCCACAGGTTCTGCTGGTCGACCGAGACGATCGAGCCGGTGAGCAGGCCGAAGCGGTTGGAGGAGCGGCCGTCGTAGAGGGCCAGGAACAGCACGCCCAGGCCGAGCCCGAACGCCATCACCACGCCGATCGCGGAGTCCCGCTCGCGTTGCCGCAGCCCCAGCACACCGAAGATCACCGCGGCGACGACGGCGCCCACCACCGCTCCCACCCCGACGGCGACGCCGAGCAGCAGCCCGGCCGCGGCGCCGGTGAAGGCCAGCTCGGCGGTGCCGTGCACGGCGAAGGCCATCCCGCGGCTGACGATCAGCGGGGCGAGCAGCCCGGCGACCAGCCCGAGCACCGCGCAGGCGATGAGCGCGTTGCGGACGAACGGGTAGCCCAGCAGTGCGCCGGTGCCGGACAGATCGAGGATGCGGGCCAGGAACTCGGTCACGCGCCACCCCCGACCGTGGTGACGCCGTGCTCGGCGTGCTCGTCGCGGGTGACCGGCGAGTCGTCGGCCCCGACCACGACCAGCCGGTCCCGGACCCGCAGCACGTCGACGTCGGTGCGGTAGAGCCGCGACAGCGTCTCCGAGGTCATGACCTCGTCGGTGGTGCCGATCGAGAACCGGCCGTCGACGAGGTAGAGGACCCGGTCCACCAGCGGCAGCACCGGGTTGATCTCGTGGGTCACGAACAGCACCGCGGTGTCCGCGGCGCGGCGGCGCTCGTCGATCAGCCGGGTCACGATCCGCTGGTGGGACAGGTCCAGGCTGAGCAGGGGCTCGTCGCACAGCAGCACCGCCGGGTCCCCGACGAGTGCCTGCGCGACCCGCAGCCGTTGCTGCTCGCCGCCGGACAGCCGCCCGACCGGGGCGTCGGCGTACCCGGTGCCGCCGACCTGGGACAGCGCGCGGTCGACCCGCTCGCGCCGCTCGCGTCGCCGCCCCAGACCGAGGCCGAAGCGGTGCCCGTCGAGGCCGAGACCGACGAGGTCGCGCCCGCGCAGCGGCAGGTCCGGGTCCAGCGGCTGCTGCTGCGGGACGTAGCCGATCTCGGGGCTGCCGCGTCGCGGGGTGTGCCCACCGACGGTCACGGTGCCCTCGGACAGCGGGAGCAGCCCCAGCAGGACGCGCATCAGCGTCGTCTTGCCGGAGCCGTTCGGGCCGAGGACGGCGACGAACTCGCCGGGTGCGACGTCCAGGTCGAGGCCGGACCACAGGGTCCGGTCCCCGAACCGCAGGCCTGCCCCGCGCAGCGACAGCGCGGACCGTTCCGGGAATCCCATGTCAGCGGTTCAGCGCCGCGGACAGCTCGTCCAGGTTGGCGTTCATCCACTGCACCCAGTCGGTGGTGCCCGCGGGCAGGGTCTCCGACATCTGGATCACCGGGACGCCTCCCTTCTGGGCCGCGTCGCGGACCTGGTCGGTGGTCGGCGAGGTCGTCTGGCTGTTCAGGATCAGCGCGTCGACCGGCGGCTGGGCGGTGAACAGCCCCAGCATCTGCGCGACGACGGCGGCCGGCGGGTCGGTGCCCTCCTCGACGGCCGAGGAGAACGCCTGCGGGGTGGCGTTCGCGATCCCGGCGGCCTGCAGCAGGTAGTCGGGCACCGGCTCGGTGACGGCGACCCGGGCCCCCGGGTGCGCACGGCCGATCTCGGTGGCCTTCGACGTCAGCTGGGCGACGCCGCCCCGGAGGGTCTGGGCGTTGGTGCGGAAGTACTCCGCGGCGCTCGGGTCGATCCGGCCGAGCTGCTCGGCGAGCTGGTCGGCGACCCGGCCGACCGCGGCCGGGTCGTACCAGACGTGCTCGTTGAACGAGCCGTGCTCGTGCTCGTGCTCGGCGCCCGCGGCGGGCTCGGCCCCGGCCTCACCGGCGTGGTCGTGGTCGGCGCCGGTGGTCGGCTCGGCGGCGTGGTCGTGGCCGTGGTCGTCCGCGGCGGCCTCCTGGGCCCCCTCGATGCCGGAGACCTCGACGGCGTCGATCAGCGGGGCCTTGTTGCCGGAGGCGGAGACGAGGTCGGTCATGAAGGCGTCGTACCCGCCGCCGTTCATGAGCAGCAGCTGGGCCTCGCCGACGGTGGCCGCGTTCTGCGGGGTGGGCTCGTAGCCGTGCGGGTCGACGTCGGGGGAGCTGATGATCGACTGGACCTGGGCGTAGTTGCCGCCCACGGCGCGGGCGACGGCGCCCCAGGCGTCGGTGGAGGCGACGATCTTCACCTGCGGGGTGTCGGCGCTGGTGGGGGCGTCGACCTGGCCGGAGCCGCAGGCGGTCAGCCCCAGGGCGAGTGCGGCCAGCCCGGCCACGAGCGCGGCCGGGCGGAGCGGGGATCGGGACACGGACGGAACTCCCATCAACACATCGGCATACATTTATTGGAAATCATTCTCAGATTCACTCTACCGTTGCACGGCGCGCCGGGCCCGCGCCCGCCGTGTGATCCCGTCACGGCCGGTCGGGGCCGACTTTCACGTGCGTGACCGCGCCGCTACCGTTCGGGGAATGACCGGACCCCAGCACCCGCGGCGCCCGGCGACGCTGGCGTCGCTGGCCGCCGAGCTCGGGGTCTCGCGGACGACCGTGTCGAACGCCTACAACCGGCCCGACCAGCTGTCCGCGCCGCTGCGCGAGCGCGTCCTGGAGGCGGCCCGCCGGCTCGGCTACCCGGGCCCGGACCCGGTCGCCCGCTCACTGCGCACCCGGCGCGCCGGTGCGGTCGGCCTGCTGCTCACCGAGGCGCTCAGCTACGCCTTCCGCGACCCGGGCGCCACCGGCTTCCTGGAGGGGCTCGCCCTGGCCTGCGAGAAGGCGGGCACCGGGCTGCTGCTGATCCCGGTCAGCCCGGAGCACTCCGACGTCGACGCGGTCTACCAGGCCGGAGTCGACGGGTTCGTCGTCTACTCGGTCAGCGAGGACGACCCGCACTTCCGGGCCGTCCTGCAGCGCCCGGTGCCGACGGTGGTCTGCGACCAGCCCACCGGGATCACCGGCGTGGACCGGGTCGGCGTCGACGACCGCGCCGGCACCCTCGCGCTCGGCCGGCACCTCGTCGAGCTCGGCCACCGCCGCGTCGGCGTGCTCTGCATGCGCCTGTCGTCGCACCGGCACGACGGCCCGGCCGACATCGCACGCCAGGAGGGGAGCTCCTACGCCGTGCAGCGCGAGCGCCTCGCCGGGCTGCGCGCGGCGTTCACCGAGGCCGGTGTCGACTGGGCCGACGTCCCGGTCATCGAGCGGTTCGAGCACTCCCTGGACGCCGGCGCGGACGGTGCGGCCATCCTCCTGGCGTCGCACCCCGGCATCACCGCGCTGGTGTGCACCTCCGACATCCTCGCCCTCGGCGCGCTGCGCGAGGCCCGTGACCGCGGCGTGCGGGTCCCCGAGGACCTCTCGGTCGCCGGGTTCGACGGCGTGCCCGAGGCCGAGCGCCTCGGCCTGACCACGGTCCGCCAGCCGTTCCGGGAGAAGGGCCTCGAGACCGGGCGGCTGCTGCTCGAGCGCGGCGACCGCCACGTCCCCGAGTACGTCACCCTCCCGACCGAGCTGATCGTCGGGTCGACCACCCGGGAACTGCGTCAGTCCGGGGAGTTCTTCTCCGGATGGTGAGTCTGTCCGGGCTGCGGCGCTACCCGGTGAAGTCCTGCCGGGGTGCCGAGGTGGCGCGCGCCGTCGTCGAACGGGCCGGTCTCGCCGGGGACCGGCGGTGGATGCTCGTCCGCGACGACGGCGCCGTGGTCACCGCGCGCACCCATCCCCGGCTCGTGCTCGTCGCACCCACCCCCGCCGCCGACGGGCTCCGCCTGACCGGGCCGGGGATGCCGCCGCTGACCGTCCCGGTGCCCGACGGCGAGCCGCTGCCGGCCCGTGTGCACCGCTGGGACACCGCGGGCGTCCCGGCCGGCCCCGAGGCCGACGGCTGGTTCTCGGACCTGCTCGGCTCCCCGGTGCGGCTGCTCCACCTCGACGACCCGGCCCGGCGCCGCCCCGACCCGGCCTTCTCCCACGACGACGACCGCGTCTCCTTCGCCGACGGCTACCCGCTGCTGCTCACCTCCGCCGCCTCGCTCGACGCGCTGAACGCACTGGTCGCCGAGGGCAGGCACGCGGCGGAGGCGCCGCTGCCGATGACCCGGTTCCGACCGAACGCCGTCGTCGAGGGCGCACCCGCGTGGGCCGAGGACGGCTGGCGGCGCATCCGGATCGGCGCCGCGGAGTTCCGGGTGGCGAAGGGCTGCGCCCGCTGCGTGCTCACCACCGTCGACCCGGAGACGGCGGCCAAGGGCCGCGAGCCGATGGCGACCCTGGCCCGGCACCGGCGGTTCGACGGCAAGGTGTGGTTCGGGGTCAACCTGATCCCGGACGACCCGGGCGCGGAGATCACCGTCGGTGACCCGGTCGAGGTGCTCGACGCCGTCGACCCGGCCTGCGGCCCGCCGCGCTGACTCCGACCGCCCACGGATCGTCCCGGCCCGTCGGTATCGTCGGGTTCGGGTCGCCCGTCCGGGTGGCCGGACCGGGCGAGGGGGAGGCTGGGTTGAACGACGCCGGCCCGCCCCGACGCCCGCGCCGCGGCCCGCCGCACGGACGCTCCGCCGTGCCGCCGGCGTCTCCGCCCGCCGCACCGCGCCCGCCGTCGGGTCCGCCGCGCCCTGCCGGCCCGGACCCCGCGCGAGCCCCGGGACCGGGCGGCGCCCGGCCCGCCCCGTCGGACCAGCGCGGCCCGGGACGGGGCGGACCCCCGCGTGTCGCCGGCCGGGGTCCCGGGTCGCCGCCCGTGCCGCCGGCCCCGCCCGACGGGCGTTCCGCGCCGCCCGCACCGCGCGTCGTCCCGCCCCGCCGCGGCCCGGCTTTCCCCCCGGCCGCCCCACGGCCGGTCCCACCGGCCGACGACCGCGTGGACGCCGACCGTCGCCGGGACGAGGCGTCGCAGGCGCCGGAGGTGCTCCACCCCGCCCAGCGACCCCTGCCCTCCCGCCGCGGCGTCCGCCGGAGCGGCCCGCCCCCGCGACGCGGAGCGGCGGTCCCGGAACCCCGGCCGGAGGTCGGCCGCCCCTCGCGCCGCCCGATCGGGCCGCAGGTCGCGGCGCTGCGGGAACGGCTGCGCCGGCTGCGACCGCAGCGGCCACCGGGGACCCCACCGCAGTCGACCCGGGTCCGGCTGCGCAGGGTGCTGCGCTGGGCGCTGGTCGCCCAGACCGTCCCGCTGGTCCTGGTACTGCTGTTCACACTGGTCAACCCGCCGTACACGATGTTCCGGCTGTGGAACTTCGGGCCGACCGTCGCGCAGTGGACCGACGCCGAGCACGTGTCGCGCAACTTCCTGGTCGTGGTGATGGGGCAGGAGGACCAGCAGTTCCCGGAGCGGACGCTCGCCGTCGACTACGGGATGCAGTGGGCGCGCGTCCAGGCGTACCTGGACGGCACCGACGACCCGTCCGGGTCGACGATCACCCAGCAGACCTCGAAGAACCTGTTCCTGTGGGCCGGTCGTTACCCGCCGCTCGAACCGCTCCGCAAGGCACTGGAGATCCCGCCGGCCGAGACGATGGAGATCGTCATGTCCAAGCGGCGGATCCTGGAGATCTACGTCAACGTCGCGCAGTTCGCGCCGCGCGTCTACGGCGTCTGCGCCGCGTCCTGGTACTACTTCGGCAAGTCCAGTCGCTCGCTCAGCGTCGACGAGTCCGCCCAGCTCGTCGGGCTGCTGCCGTCCCCGCTGCACGTCGAGCGCGCCCCTGGTGGCGGCATGCGCTTCCTCGGCGACGCCAACGGCAACGGCGTCGCCGACCCCGGCGAGCGCGGCTGGATCAGTGCGAAGGGCTACTGGCACGCCCGCGAGCGCGCCCCGCGCTGGTACGCCCAGATGGGCGGGCTCGCCGCGACCGAGGGCATCGGCATCGCGGGCAACGCCTCGGACCTGCCCGCCGCCGACGACCCGTGCCGCGAGCCCCCGGCCGCGCTGGCCGACCTCGACTGACCAGGCCCCGTCACGCCCCGGTGCGCAGCGCGGCGAGGCGTTGCAGGACCGCGGCCACCTCCTGCGGGTCCGCGACCCGGTACCGGGCCGCGGTGTCGCCGTCGCCGACCTTGAGCCCGACGTCGCCGTCGTCCAGCACCCGGAACGCGGTCTCGTCGGTCACGTCGTCGCCGGCGAACAGCACCGCGTCGACGCCCAGCGCGGCCCGCAGCACGTCGACCGCGGCCCCCTTCGTCGTCTCGACGACCGCCAGGTCCAGCACGTCCTTGCCGGCGGTGGCGTCCACCCCGTCCCGGACCCAGTCGGCGCGGACCCGTTCCAGCAGGGCCGTCCCGGCGGCCGGGTCCATCCCGCGCACGTGCACCGCACCGCCCGCGGGCTTGGTCTCCAGCCGCGCCCCGGGAGTCCCGTCGACCACGGCGCGCAGGCCGTCGAGCAGCGTCGCGCGCCGCTGCTCCTGCTCGGCGGTGAGCAGGCCGCCGCGGCCGAGCAACGCGCCGAGCTCGTCGTCGTACTCGGCGCCGTGGCTGCCCACCAGCCCGACCGGCGGGCCGAACCCGGAGACGGCCGCGAGGTCGTCGCGGCCACGCCCGGACAGCATCACCACGGTCGTGTCGTCGAGCGCGGCGAGACGGCGGACGGCGTCGGCGGCGGCCGGCAGCGGCCGGGACGCCGACGGGTCGTCCACCAGCGGGGCCAGCACGCCGTCGAAGTCGAGCGCGACGAGTAGCCGCGGCACCCGGGCGAGGCGGGTCAGCGCGTCGTCGAGGCTCACTGCTCCACCCGGATCCCGAGCGCCTCCAGGAACGAGGTCGCCCAGCGGTCGACGTCGTGGTCGAGGACCTGTCTGCGCAGGGTGCGCATCCGTTTCCTGCCCTCCTCGGCGTTCATGGTCAGCGCCGCGTACAGCGCCTCCTTGACCCCGTCGGTGTCGTGCGGGTTCACCAGCAGGGCACTGGTCAGCTCGATCGCGGCGCCGGCGAACTCGGACAGCACGAGACAGCCGCCGTCGTCCGGGCGGCAGGCGACGTACTCCTTGGCGACGAGGTTCATGCCGTCGCGCAGCGGGGTCACGAGCATGACGTCGGCGGCGAGGAAGAACGCGGCCAGCTCCTCGCGCGGCAGCGAGCGGTGCAGGTAGTGCACCGCCGGGTGCCCGACGCGGGCGAACTCGCCGTTGATCCGCCCGACGGCCTGCTCGATGTCGGCGCGCATCTGCTGGTAGTGCTCGACCCGCTCGCGCGACGGCGCCGCCAGCTGGATCATGACGGCGTCGTCCACGGTCACCCGCTGCTCCTCCAGGAGCTCGTGGAAGGCGCGCAGCCGGACGTCGATGCCCTTGGTGTAGTCGAGCCGGTCGACGCCCAGGACGATCTTGCGCGGGCTGCCCAGCTCCTCGCGGATCTGCGCGGCGCGCTTCTCCACCTCGGGGGTGCGGGCCAGCTCGTCGAGCCGGTGCGAGTCGATCGAGATCGGGAAGGCGCCGAGCCGGATGCGCCGGCCGCCGTGGCGGAGCACCTCGGGGTCGCGCTCGGAGACGGCCCCGGCGAGCTCCTGGGCGAGCCAGTGGAAGTTGCGGACGCCGCCGTCGGTGTGGAAGCCGACCAGGTCCGCGCCGAGCAGCCCCTCCATGATCCGGGTCCGCCACGGCAGCTGGCGGAACAGCTCGACCGGCGGGAACGGGATGTGCAGGAAGAAGCCGATCCGCAGGTCCGGGCGCAGCTCGCGCAGCTTCCCCGGGTCGAGCTGGAGCTGGTAGTCCTGCACCCAGACCGTCGCGCCGTGCGCGGCGATCTTCGCGACCTCCTCGGCGAAGCGCTGGTTCACCGCGGTGTAGGCGCGCCACCAGTGCCGGTGGAACTGCGGGGGTGCGACGACGTCGTGGTAGAGCGGCCACAGCGTGCCGTTGGAGAAGCCCTCGTAGTAGTCGGTGACCTCGCTCGCGGTGAGCGTCACCGGGAACAGCGACAGACCGTCCTCGGCGAAGGGCTCGACCTCGGCGTCGGGGACGCCGGGCCAGCCGACCCAGGCGCCCTCCCGGGCCCGCAGGGTCGGCTCCAGCGCCGTGACCAGGCCGCCCGGGCTGCGTCGCCAGGTGGTGCTTCCGTCCGGGTGCCGCTCCAGGTCCACGGGGAGCCTGTTGGCCACCACCACCAGATCCGCCGCCGACACCGGTTCCCCTGTGGACACACGCCCTCCTCGACGCTCGACCCTCGCGCCGACCCTACTTCGGATCGGCGCCGTCGGCCGTGCCGTCCGACACCGGGGAGCCGACGGCCGCGCCGCCGGTGGGGGAGTTCTCGGCCCCGCCGGGCCGGTCCTCCGGGCGGCGGCGCGGGCTGGCCACGAACTGCCCCAGGGCGACGCCCGCGGCCAGCGCCAGCCCGACGGCCAGCGCGATCGTGATCGTCACCAGTCCCTCGGACGGCCCCTCGATCGCCAGCTGGTAGAAGCCGCGGTAGGCGGCCAGACCGGGCAGCAGCGGTGTGACCCCGGCCAGGGTGACGACCATCGGCGGGGTCTGGGTGCCCCGGCGCAGCAGGCCCGCCGCCAGGCCGACGACGAGCGCAGCGGCCCCGGTCGCCGGTACCTGTCCGAGCCCGGCGTTCTGCGTGAGCAGGCCGTAGACGAGCCAGCTCGACGCGCCGACCGCGCCCGCGATCGGCAACGACCGCAGTGGCGCGTACCCGGCGAGCGCGTAGAACGCCGCCGCCAGCGCACCGGAGACCAGCGACAGCCCGAACTGGCCGGGACCGGACGGCAGGTCCCCGGACACCTCGATCTGGGTGCCCATCGCGAGCCCCAGCTGCAGCCCCAGCACGACGCCGGTCAGCAGCCCCGCCGACAGCAACGAGATCTCCACCATGCGCGCGGCCGCGGTCAGGTAGTAGCCGGTCAGCGCGTCCTGCACGGTCGAGACCACACTCAGCCCGGACAGCAGCACCGTGATGCCGGCCGCGACGACGTAGGACGCCCGGGTGCCCGGCGGGAACACCTCCAGCTGCACCAGGGCCACCGTCGAGGCGGTGACGAGGAACCCGCCGACCACCTGCTGGAAGAACGCCGCGACCCCGCGCCGCGCCAGCACCCGTCCGATCCGGTCGATGATCGCGGTGGTGACGAACGCCGTCGTCGCGGTCAGCGGGCCGCCGCCGAGCAGCAGGGCGATCGACGCGGCCAGCGCGGCCCAGCCGAACGTCGCCACCCAGCGCGGGTACGGGTGCGGATGCCGCACCACCTCCGACACCTTCGACGACGCCGCCCGCACGTCGAGCCGGCCCGCCTCGACCTCGCGGATGATCTCCTCGGTCTCGGCCAGCCGGGAGAGGTCGAGCGTCCGGTAGCGGACCAGCCGCATCGTCGTCACCGGCTGCGCGGCGTTGCCCCGGTGGCAGCACATGGTGATCGAGGTGAACGTGATGTCCACGTCGACGGCGGGCAGACCCGCCAGGTTGGCCAGCCGCAGCATGGTCGCCGTGACTTCGTCGACCGACTCGCCGGAGGACAGCGCGATCTCACCGATCCGCATGCAGAGGTCCAGGACCTCCTGCACGCGGGCGTCGTCGGGGACCTGCGGGCCGAGCATGAGCATCGGCACCGTCGACGGACCCGGGGTGAGCAGCCGTCTCGCGTCACGCCGCAGCGCGCCGCGCAACCGCCGCGCGAACCGGTCCGCCGGCGGCGTTCCCTCGGCCACGGGTCCCTCCCTCCGTCGGTGCTGTCCGCACCAGGCTAGGGGCGGGCCGACGGCGCCCTGCCCGGCCCCACACCCGGCGTCGGCGGGGGCGGGCGGGAGGGTCGTGACGGTGCCGGGGCGTTAGGCTGTGGTCCCTCGCCGGTGTAGCTCAGTGGTAGAGCAACCGCCTTGTAAGCGGTAGGTCGTCGGTTCGATCCCGACCTCCGGCTCCAGGTCCGACCAGGGAGTTCTCTCGGGAAGCTCTCGATCGAGTTGCCCGCGCGACCCCTGTGATGACCCACCGAGCGCCTGTCGTGACCCTGTGCCGATCTCTCGCGACCAGCCCAGACGGAGCCTTCGGGAGTGATCGACGTCCTACCCGGCGGCGCGCGACGGGTGCGCGCCGGTACCGACCCGGTCACGAAGAAGAAGCACCGGTTGGTGGAGGTCGTACCGGCCGGGCCCGATGCCGAGGCGAGAGCCGAGGCCGTGCGCGCCCGGCCGGTCCAGGAAGACGCTGTACAGCGGGTGGGTGAGGAACCACATCCGACCCCTGGTCGGGCACGGTGAAGGTGGCGCAGCTCGACCCCGACACCGTGCGTTCAGACGAGCTCGTCCTCGGTGACCGCTACGGCAACCTCGGCGTACACGACGCCGTCGGACACCATCGCTGGGTAGGTCCGCACCGGTCGCTTGGCCGGTGGGCCGCTCGGCTCGCCGGTGCGCAGGGAGAACGCCGCTTCGTGCAGCGGGCACTCGATCCAGCAGCCCTCGAGGTAGCCGTCGGACAGAGAGGCGGCCTGGTGGCTGCAGGTGTCGTCGAGAACGAACACCTCACCGTCGACCGCGAAGACCGCGAGCGGGACGGGGCCGAGGACCCGCAAGCCCTCGCCGTCGGGGATGTCGTCCACGGAGCAGACACGGAACACGGGAACTCCCGGGTGGTGGTGGGGACGGGTCGTCAGGAGTGCTCGGCCGCCGGGGACGGCTCGTGGCGGTAGAACGGCGTCGTGATCGGCGCGAGCGGCGTGTTGCCGAGGATCAGGTCGGCCGACTTCTCGGCCGTCATCATCACCGGGGCGTAGATGTTGCCGTTGGTGACGTAGGGCATGACCGAGGCGTCGACGACGCGCAGGCCCTGTAGGCCGTGCACTCGCATCGAGCTGGGGTCGACGACCGACAGCGGGTCGGTGCCCATCTTCGCGGTGCAGGAGGGGTGAAGGGCGGTCTCGGCGTCCTTCGCGACCCAGTCGAGGATCTCCTCGTCGGTGCTGACCGACGGGCCGGGGGAGAGTTCTCCTCCGTTGAACGGCGCCATTGCGGGCTGGTTGAGGATCTCTCGGGCCACCCGCACGGCCTCGACCCACTCGCGGCGGTCGGTCTCGGTGGACAGGTAGTTGAACTTGATCGCGGGGTGCACCTGAGGGTCGCGCGAGGTGACCTTCACGGTGCCGCGGGTGTCGGCGTACATCGGGCCGACGTGGACCTGGTAACCGTGCTTCGCGGCGGCGGCGCTGCCGTCGTAGCGGATCGCGACGGGCAGGAAGTGGAACATCAGGTTCGGGTACTCGACCCGGTCGTTGCTGCGGGCGAACCCGCCGCCCTCGAAGTGGTTGGTCGCGGCCGGGCCGGTGCGGCCGAACAGCCACTGCGCGCCGATCCACGGCCGCTTCCAGGTGGCCAGGGACGGCATCATCGACACTGGCTGCGTACAGGCGTACTGGATGTAGACCTCGAGATGGTCCTGCAAGTTCTCGCCGACGCCGGGAAGGTCGGCGACGACGTCGATGCCCAGCTGGGACAGCTCGGCGGCGTTGCCGACGCCGGACAGCTGCAACAGCTGCGGGGTGTTGATCGCGCCGCCGCACAGGATGATCTCTGAGCCGTAGACCTCCTGCGGGGCCTTGCGGCCGCGTTGGTACTCGACACCGATCGCGCGGTCGCCATCGAACAGCACCTGGTTGACGTGCGCGCGGGTCATGACGGTGAGGTTGGGCCGGCGCATGGCGGGCCGCAGGTAGGCGCCGGCGGCGGAGAGCCTGCGGCCGCGGCGGACGTTGCGGTCGAAGGGCCCGAAGCCCTCCTGGCGGTAGCCGTTGACGTCGTCGGTGCGTCCGTAGCCCGCCTCGTCAGCGGCGGCGAAGAACGCCTGGAACAGCGGGTTGGTGGCCGGGCCACGCTCCAGCTCCAGTGGGCCGCTGTGGCCGCGCCACTGCCCGTCAGGTGCGTCGGCGAGGCAGTTCTCCATGCGCTGGAAGTAGGGCAGGCAGTGCGCGTAGTCCCAGTCCTGCATGCCCGGGTCGGCGGCCCAGCGCTCGTAGTCCATCGGGTTGCCCCGCTGGAAGATCATGCCGTTGATGCTGGAGCTGCCGCCGAGGACCTTGCCGCGGGCGTGGTAGACGCGCCGGCGGTGCATGTGAGGTTCGGGCTCGCTGCGGTAGCCCCAGTCATAGAAGCGGCTGCCGATCGGGAAGGTCAGCGCGGCGGGCATGTGGATGAACACGTCCCACGGGTAGTCCGGGCGCCCGGCCTCAAGGACCAGGACCGAGTTCGACGGGTCCGCCGACAGTCGGTGGGCCAGGGCGCTGCCGGCCGAGCCGCCGCCGACGATCACGAAGTCGTAGTGCTGCTGGCTGCTCACGAGGTGCTCCAGGTGCGCTCGCAGGGGGCCGGGCCGTCGGGGCGGGCCGGCGGACGCTGGCGTCACGCTCCGGGCTCCTTCGACCGATCCGGTTATGAGTACAGAAGTACACTAACTATGTACGTGTGTACATGGGTTGCGTCCGGGTAAAAAGAGGCGCTGTCCTGAACTGCGACGACGCCCTGCACCGGAGCGGTGCGGGGCGTCGTCATGGGGTGGCGCCGGAGGCTCAGGAGGCCTCGTCCGGCGTGAGGCGGGCCGCGTGCTCTGGCAGTGTGCCGATCCGGTGCCGCCCCCTCAGGCTGTACCAGAGCAGGCCGAGCCCGGCGACGGCGCCGATGAACAGGAACGCGACAAAGCGCAGCACGCCTTCGCCGTAGACCTCCGCGCGCGGCCAGGCGAGATTGACCGCCATCCCGGCCCCCCACAGGACGGCAAGCAGATTCACCGGCAAGCCGAATCGGCCGAGGGTGAAGTAGCCCGAGGTCCGCGCGCCGGGACCCGGCCAGCCCCCGCGCACGCGCCGGACCAGCATCGGGACGGTCACCAGCAGGTAGGCCAGATAGATCATGATGATCGCGACGCTGGTGACGGCGGTGAAGATCTCCGGGGTGCCGATGTTGAGCACGAGGATCAGCACCGAGCCGACCCCGATCAGCACCGCGGGCAGCACAGGGGTCCGGAACCGCGGGTGGATACGGGCCAGGCTCGTGCCGCCGGGCAGCGCGTTGTCGCGGGCCATGGCGAACATCAGACGGATCGCGGCAGTGTGCACCGCCAGCGAGCAGACCAGGATCGCGACGACGATGGCACCCAGGAACACGACGCCCAGCGGGCCGCCGAGGGTCTGCAGGATGATCAGCTGAAGGCCGCCGGAGCTCTCGCCCAGGGCCGGGTCGTGCAGGTCGCGTGCGGCGAGGATGCCGAACAGCAGGATGAGCCCACCGATGACGAACGACGCGATGACCGCCCGCAGGATCGCTGACGGCGCGGTGCGGCGCGGGTCGACGGTCTCCTCGCCCAGCGAGCTCGCGGTGTCGAAGCCGTACATGACATAGGCCGAGGCGATCGCCGCGAGCAGGAAGGACCCGACGTAGCCGCCGGGGACGCCGTCGCCGAATCCGCTGGTGTCGAGCAGCACGCTCGGCGGGTTGACGACGTTGAACGCCAGCACGATCACGATCAGCACCGCCGCGACCAGCTCGATGAACACCCCGGTGGAGTTGATCCGCGCCATCAGCTTCACCCCGAACGCGTTCACCAACGTGGTGAACAGGATCAGCACCGCGCCCCACAGCACGGCGCTCACGCCGAAGTCGTACGGGCCGTTCCCGTCGCCCCACAGCTGGAAGCCCGACCAGATCTGCGGCAGCGTCACCTGCATCGCGAGGGCGACCGCGGCCAGGGTGACCACCGAGGCGGTGAACATCATCCAGCCGGCCAGCCAGGACACGGCCTGTGGCGCGAGGCGCTTGGACCAGTTGTAGACCGAACCCGCGACCGGATAGCGGCCGGCGAGCTCGGCGAAGCAGAGCGCCACCATCAGCTGACCGATGAAGACCATCGGCCAGGACCACCAGTAGGCGGGCCCGCCGTTGGCGAAGCCGAAGTAGAACAGCTGGAAGGTGCCGGTGAGGATCGAGATGTAGCTGACCCCGGCGGCGAAGCTGGCGAACTTGCCGATGCTGCGCTCGAGGGTCGCCTGGTAGCCGAACTCGGCGAGTGCGTCGTCGGACTCGGTCCCCGACGAGCCCTGCGCGGCGGAGGCGGCGGGCCGCCCCGGTTCCGTGGTGCTCACGTGGAGAACTCCCTGTCATTCGGAGGTGTGGCGGGGTGATGTGGAGCGAATTCGGATCTTTCGTCTCGTTTTTGTGGACGCTTGTACGCATAAGGTGGACTAGGGTGAGGCGCCGTGGTGGTCGCGCAGATCACGATCGTGTGACGAACACGGACAGGGAGAGCGGATGGTGACGGCGAGGACGCGGGCCGGGAAGCGGGGTCCGAACGATCCGGGCCGGCGTGACCGGATCGCCGAGGCAGCGATGTGGGTGGTGGCCGAGCGGGGGCTGTCCGGGCTCACTCATCGGGCGGTGGCCGCGGCGGCCGAGGTGCCGGTCGGGTCCACGACGTACCACTTCAAGACCCTCGACGACCTTCTCGAGGCCGCTCTGCACGAGGCGTCGCGTCGCAACGTCGAGCAGCTGCGTGACTGGGTGCTCGCGCTCCCCGGTGACGTGGACTTCGCCGCCGAGTGGGCCGAGCTGGTCTCCCGCCAGATCGACGAGGCCCACCGGGCGACGGTCGCGGAGTACGACCTCTACGTCGCGGCCCTGCACCATCCGCACCTGCGCTCGGCCAGCGCCGACTGGGACGAGGCGCTGGTGGGGATATTCGCATCGCGGACCGACGGCCTCACCGGCCGAATGCTCGCCGCGCTGTTCTGCGGCTACGTCCTGCAGGGCTCGCTAGCCGATCCGGCCCCGTCACGCTCGCAGGTCCTGGCGGTGGCCCGCCGGGCGATCGAGGGGCCGGGGGCTGGCTGAGGCCTGCCGAAGTCAGCCGCCGAGGAGCTGTTCCTGGGTGCGGACGACCCAGCCGCGGTCGGCGTCCACGGGTACGCCCGCCTCGCGCTGCTGCCGGGCGCGATCCTGCTGCTCGGCCTGCAGCTCCTCCACTCCCGGCGAGCCCTTGTCGACCCACAGCCGGATCCCGGAGGTCGCGGTGGAGGTGTTGACGTGGAACAGCATGGACCAGTCGCTGCGGGCGTCCCCGGCGACGAGGATCGGCTTGCGGTAGGCCGAGATGTGCCGCTCGATCGTGGCCTGCTTGCCGACGTACCACGGGTTCTCGACCAGCAGCGGGGTGATGACGCTGCGGTCGTGCACTTCCTGCGGGTAGGCGCCGGTCAGGTACTTGCCCTCGTCCATCAGCTGGTGGGTATTGACCACCGCGCCGGACTTCGGGTCCCGGACCAGGAACTCGACACCGAACACGTCGGTCGGGGCGAACCCGAGCCCGTTGCGCGGATCGGTCAGCACCGCACGGGCGATCTCCTCGTTGGCGGCCGTGACGGCCCAGACCTTGATGCCGCGCTGGCGTAGCGAGGTCAGCAGTGCCCGCTGGGCGGGCATGATCCTCGGCGGTGCCACCGTGCCCTTGGTGAGCTTCCCGTCCTCGGTGTAGGTCACCGGGATCGGCTTCTGCTCGGCCATCATCGCCGCGGCCTCGGACCGCAGCGTCGCGATCGGGACACCCGAGAACGCCGCGGCGATCCAGTAGTAACAGGCGTCGTCGCCGAGGGTGACGCAGACGCGGAGGTAGTAGCCGTAGAGGCTCTCGTCCGGCGCGAGCGGGATCGGCCGGAGGACCGGGTCCAGCCGGTCGAAGACGAGGACCCGCTTCTGGTCCAGCCGGGCGAGGAGTGCCTCCGTGAGGTCGTTGTCCCACAGGGTGTTGTCGGCGTCGAACACTGCGAACGACCCGGGCGGGGCCGCGTCGACGACAGCGTCGAGCTCGGCCCCCCAGGCCGTGGCCGCCGGGCGGTCCTGGGCCGGTGCGGCCTGGCCGCCGGTGCCGTTGGAGCACCCGGCCAGGAGGGTCAGGAGCGCTGCGGCGGCTGCGGTGAGAGTGGAGCGGACGGATGGTCGCACGACGACTCCTCGGGTCCCGACGGGCGGTCGGCGTCCGTGACGGTGGCGCCGACCACACCTGTGTTGGGACATATGTAGACCGAATGTGGACTGATGTCCGTAAGAACTACTCATCGTGATCAGGCACCGCTCCGGATGTCGTGCGACGGGCGGGGCCCGGGCGGTTCAGCCGTGGAACCAGCCGGTTGGGGCGGGCCTGAGGTTCTGGTAGATGTGCTTGGCCTCGCGGTACTCGTCGAGCCCGGCAGTGCCGAGCTCCCGGCCGACACCGGACTTCCCGAAGCCGCCCCACTCGGCCTGCGGCAGGTAGGGGTGGTAGTCGTTGATCCAGATCGTGCCGTGGCGCAGTTGTCCCGCTACCCGCTGGGCCCGCGACGCGTCGGAGGTCCACACCGCGCCGGCCAGGCCGTAGTCGGTGTCGTTGGCGATCGCGACCGCCTCGTCCTCGGTGGAGAAGGTCTCGACCGTGACGACCGGGCCGAAGACCTCGTGGCGCACGGCGGTCATCGTGCGGTCGCAGCCGTCCAGCACGGTGGGGCGGTAGAAGAACCCGCGGTCCAGGTCGGGGTCCTCCGGGCGACGGCCCCCGGCGTGCAGTACCGCTCCTTCGGCGAGGGTGGCCGCGACGAAGCCCTCCACCTTCTCTCGATGCGCGGCCGAGACCAACGGGCCGACCTCGGTGCCTTCGGTCAGACCGTTGCCCAGTCGCACCCGCTCCGCGCGGCGCGCGAGCTCGGCGACGAACTCGTCGTGGATCGTGTCCTGGACGACGAGCCGGGCGCCGGCCGAGCACACCTGGCCGGAGTGGAAGAACGCGGCGGCGATCGCGTTGTCGACCGCGGCCTCGAAGTCGGCGTCGGCGAACACGACGTTCGGGTTCTTGCCGCCCAGCTCGAGGGCGACCCGCCGGACACCCGTCGCCGCGGCGGCCATGATCTTCTCGCCGGTGGCGAGCCCGCCGGTGAAGGAGATCAGGTCGACGCCGGGGTGCTCGACCATCGCCGCACCCGTCGCCCCGGGGCCGAGCAGCAGGTTGACCACGCCGGGCGGGAGCCCGAGCTCGTCGACCAGGCCGGTGAACAGCAGGGTGGTGAGCGGGGTGACCTCGCTGGGCTTCATGACGATCGTGTTCCCGGCGGCGAGCGCGGGAGCGATCTTCCACGACATCTGCAGCAGCGGGTAGTTCCACGGGGCGATCAGTGCGCAGACGCCGACCGGCTCGTGCACGATCCGGCTGACGATGTCGCCGCTCCCGGCGTCGACCAGTCGGCCGTGGTCCTGGGCGGCGACGTCGGCGTAGTACCGGAAGACGGCGGTGACGTCGTCGACGTCGATCCGGCCCTCCTCCAGGGTCTTGCCGGTGTCGAGTGACTCGACGCGGGCGAACTCCTCGCGGTCGCGCTGCAGCAGGCCGGCGATGCGGCGCAGGATCTCGCCGCGCTCGCGGGCGGCGGTGGAACGCCATGGACCCGTGTCGAATGCGCGCCGGGCGGCGGTCACGGCCGCCTCGACGTCCTCGGGGCCGGCGACGGCTACGGTGCGCAGCAGTGAGGCGTCGGACGGGTCGAGAACCTCGAGCTCGTTCGGCTGGGCTGGCTCGACCCAGGTTCCGTCGATGTACAGGTCCTTCATCCGTGTTCCTCCAGCTGCATTCGCCACTATGAGTTCACTTGTACAGTATTTGCGTACATATGTACAGATTTCGCGACGTAGGGCGACCCGGTTCAGAGCCGGGGCAGCCTCCGGGCCTCGGGTCTGCTCCCGGGCCCCCGGACGTGACCGCAGCTCGAGACGGGCCGCCAGCGAACTCTGTTGCCCCAGCGCTGGTGATGTCAGCGCTGGGGAATGCCGCAATGTAGAGCGTCTCGAGCTCAGGGGTGGACGGGCCGCTGGCGGTGCAGGTGATCAGGGTGCCGGTGGCGTTCGCGGCCAGCAACAGGACTCGCCCGGGTCGTAGTTGTCCGATGCCGAGCTCGCTGGATCCGTCGGCGGGGCCGGTAACGGTGATCTGTGACGGTGGGTCTCCGCGCAGGATGTCGTCGCCGTCGACAGTGACCCGGTCGGTTCCGACCTCGACGACGGTGCCGCGTAGCGCGATGGTGGCCGGAGCAGCGAACTGCGCGGGGGTGGGTGGGCTGCACACGGCCGCGACGGGCCTGGTGGGTGGTGGTGCGGGTCGTGACACCGACGACGACCGCGGCGATCGCGGCCGCGGCCGCACCGGTCAAGCCTGCGGCTATGTGTCTGCGTCGAGGGCGGGTGCCGTCGGCCTGCGGCCGGCGCGAGTCGGCAGGCCGCCTGGTCGGCGGGACCTTGGGCCTCGCGCAGACTGCCGCCAGCGACGCTCAGCATCAAGCGGGGCCACCGATACTGCGGGATCGATGTCGCGCAGCAGGCCACGCACGTCGTCGTCGAACCGGCTCGCTGTATCAGGTTGCCGAGACGATGCGGCCCGCGATGATCCCGGCGGCGGCCGTGGAGTCCGCGCTCACGGACAGCTGGACAGCCGCGGACTGGCCGGGGTCGATGGTGACGGCGGAGCTGTAGGGCTGGGTGATGGACCAGCCGGTCGGGGTCTTCTCCGACACCCAGCGCGAGGAGGTGAGCGGCACCTGTCCGGTGTTCTCGAGTCGGATGGTGACGGTGCAGTAGCCCGGGAGCACCTCGGCGGTCTTGCCCTCGACGAGTGTGCGTGACACCAAGGGGTTGACGGTCACGGTGGAGCCGTCGACGGTGACGTTGGAGCAGTCCGCCGAGGACTTGGTGCCGGTGGCACTCGCGACGCGGGCGGAGGCGGTGGAGTCTGCGAATCCGGTCGTGCCGCCGATGACCGTGGTGAGAACGACGATCGCGAAGGCGATCCCGCCTGCGAGCAGGAGGCCGAGGGGAACCCCGACGAGGACGGCGGTGCGGCTGCTGATCTTCTTCACGGTCTCTCCCGGGTTTCGCGCCCCCGTGTCGATGGCACCGGTGAAGACGATCGAGAGCAGCTGGGCGTTAACGTCGATCATCACTGTTGATGATCGCGCCAACGTGAGTCGGTGGTGCCGCGCCTGAATGAGCGATGTCATCGCAGGGGCTGACCCGGGGGCGAGGCCGCGACGACGCATGGCATCACCGGAGGTGCGAACCACGGTCGGGCGGCGTTGCTGGGGGTTGCCGAGGCACTCTGATCCGTGGCTGCTGCTGCAGGTAGGAGGCTCGCGTTCAGCGGCGAGACCAACTTGTAAGCGGTAGGTCGTCGGTTCGATCCCGACCTCCGGCTCCAGGTCCGAACAGCGGAAACGCTCGGATCCTCGATCCTGCGGCGCGCGACGTGGAGTCATGCGTGGTGCGAGCGGGTCCGGCTCGCGGCGGACGGGTCGACGCTTTCATCCCATTCGCGACGCAACGAGGAAGAACCCCGGGCGTGGGTCCAGCCGCGACGAATGCCGACATCGACGACGAGAATCGTCCGCACGACCTCGCCGGCATGGTCATCGCCACGACGCCGACCGTCGCGGGCGGGGTGCTCGCCAGTGCGGAGCTCTGTTCTCCGCAGTACGGATCGAGAGCAGGCCGTGTCGAGAACAGGCCGTTCAGCGCCCGTCGGCCGGCCGGGATCATCGTGACCGAACCGCGGCTGCGGGAAGGAACGTTCTTTGCGGTCGATGCCGCCGGAGTACGCTGGCACGACCGATCTGCCGGTGTGCCAGCGGTGTCAGCATCTCCGAAGGGGGCCCCGATGCCCGATGCGCCGCGAGATCCGAATCGGACCGCGCTTCTGGTCGTGTGGGTGACCGCTTGTGTGGTTCTCACCACCCTGACGAACGACGTCCTGAACCGAGTAATCATCATTGTGGTGGTGTCCGCGGTTGTGGGGAGCGTCGTGGTGGTGCAACGCCGACGCGATCGATCCTGACCTTCGATCAGTACGCCGGGTCCGATCATGATCTGGGCGGAGATGCTCGGCAATTCCCGGACCCAGATGGCGACGGCAGACTCCGGCTCGGTCCGCCGCTGGAACAGTCCCTGATGGCTGCGCTCCTGGTGAACAGGGGCCGGCGACCCGCCCACGGTGCCGCAGGCGGCCGGGCGCTGGCCGGTCGCCACCCCGGCCGCTCGGGCGGGCTCGGCGCCCGGGCGGCGGTCGTGTGTCGTCCGCCGCCCGGGCACCTGCGGTCACCCGGCAGTGATCTCCAGGCCGGCCGGCGAGCCGGCGAGCGCCGCCTTCAGGGCGCGGCTGGGGTCGTCGACCAGCACTTCCTCGTCACCGGCTGCGACGCCGTCGAGGATGGCGCGGGCGACCTCGGGTGCGGCGACCTTCGCGACGTCGAGGTCGGCGACCATGTCCGTGTCCATGAACCCCAGGTGCACTCCGACCACCTGTGTGCCCTGGCTCCGCAGCTCGGCCCGTGCGCCGTTGGTGAACGACCACGCGGCCGCCTTGGTCGCCGCGTAGGACCCTGCGAACGGCAGAGCAGCCCAGGACAGGGCGGAGAGGACGGTCACCAGGGCGCCGCCACCCCGGCGTGCCAGCACCGGCGCGAAGGCCCGGGTCACTGCCACCGGCCCCCAGAAGTTGGTCTCCATCTCGGCCCGGGCGCGTTCGGGATCGGCGTGCAGCAGCGATCCCGCCCCGCTGACCCCGGCGTTGTTGATGACCAGGTCCACGTCACCGGCGCGTTGCGCGGCCTCGTGGATCGTCACGGAGTCGGTGACGTCGAGGCGCAGCGGGACCATCCGGGGATCCTCGTGCCGCAGGCTGCGCGGGTCGCGGGTGGCGGCGTAGACCGTGCCCGCTCCGCGGGCGAGCAGCTCGGTGACCAGCGCCGCGCCCAGGCCACGGTTGGCGCCGGTGACCAGCGCGTTGGCCCCGGAGACGATCATCGGACGATCCGCTCGACGATGGTGGCGTTCGCGGTGCCACCGGCTTCGCACATGGTCTGCAGGCCGTAGCGCCCGCCGGTCTGCTCGAGCACCCCGACCAGGGTCGTGGCCAGTCGGGCGCCGCTGGCCCCGAGCGGGTGGCCGATGGAGATCGCGCCGCCGTTCACGTTGACCTTCGCGGGGTCCGCGCCGGTCTCGGCGAGCCAGGCCAGCACGACCGAGGCGAACGCCTCGTTGACCTCGAAGGCGTCGATGTCGTCCAGCGAGAGCCCGGCGCGCGCGAGCACCTTCGCCGTCGCCGGGATGATGCCGGTGAGCATGTGGACAGGGTCGTCGCCGGTGACGGTCGCGGTGTGGACGCGGGCCCGCGGGGTCCAGCCGTGCGCGGCGGCGATCTCGGAGGTGGTCACGAGCAGTGCGGCGGCGCCGTCGTTGTACGGGCTGGCGTTGCCGGCGGTGACGGTCCAGTCGATGGCGCCGAAGCGCTCGGTCCACCGCGGGTCGGCGAAGGGGGTGCGCAGCGCGGCGAGCGCCTCGGCCGTCGTGCCCGGCCGGATCGTCTCGTCGGTCTCCAGCTGACCGACGGTCCCGTCGGGGCCGGTGGTCTTGAGCGGGACGACCTCGCGGGCGAATCGCCCGTCGGCCCAGGCCGCGGCGGCCCGCTGGTGGCTGGTCAGGGCGAACTCGTCGAGCTGGCTGCGCGAGAACCCCCACCGGCGGGCGATGAGTTCGGCACTCACGCCCTGAGGGATCAGTCCCGGTGCGTAGCGGGCGGCGACCGACGGCCCGGACACGTCCTGGGCGACTCCGTCGACGCGGGTCTGGCTGCCGATCGGGATGCGGGACATCGACTCCACCCCGGACGCGATCGCGATGTCGTACGCACCGGCGACGACACCCTGTGCGGCGAACGACAGGGCCTGCTGGCTCGACCCGCACTGCCGGTCCACGGTGGTGCCCGGCACCGATTCGGGGAACCCCGCGGCGAGCGTGGCGAACCTGGTCGTGTTGCCGCTCTGCTCGCCCACCTGCCCGACGGCTCCACCGATGACGTCGTCGATCTCCGCCGGATCGAGCTGTGCGCGATCGACCAGCGCCCGTAGTACGTGTGCATGCAGCTCCACCGGGTGCACCCCGGCGTAGGCGCCGTCGGCCTTGCCCTTGGCCAGAGGTGTTCTGACCGTTTCGATGATGACTGCGTCTCTCATGGCTCTCCTCCGGTGGACCGATCGGTCCTGGACCGATCGGTCCGTATCGTGCCCCGTCGTACCGGCCGGGTCAAGCAGCGTCTGTGCGGCGGACGGTGAGGTGCTTCTGCCAGCAGCCGCGGGTGGTGGTCGGTGTCGGCGACCTCGGTCGACGGGGAGGGGCGGCGATTGGACCCGTCTGTCCGCTCCTCCATCGCTCGCGTTCGCTGGGGAGCGTGATGGGTGAGGACATTTGACATAGTCGAAACAAAAACGACTATGCTGAACGGACGAGGGTGGTCGGTCCGGACCACCCCCACCATCGGAACGAGGTTCGGCGATGACGCAGAGCACGTCCGTGACCACGCTCGTCGTGCACGGCTTCCTCGACGACGGCGCGGTGTGGGATCCCGTGCTCGACTCCCGGACGCGCCGATCGCCCACCGTCGTCGCCGAGCTGGCAGGCATGGCCGGACGTCCTGACGCGGCCGGCCCCTACACACTCGCCCGGCACACGTCCGACGTCGTCGACCTCGTCGACAGCACGACCGGGCCCCTGGTCCTGGTGGGCCAGAGCCTCGGGGCCCAGATCGTCGAGCTCGTCGCGAGGCAGCGGCCGGACCGTGTCGCCGGGTTGCTCCTCGTCGCACCGGTCCCGCTCGCCGGTACCCGGCTCCCGGCCGACGCCCTGGCGCCGTTCACGGCCCTCGGCGGCGACGCCGACGCGCAGCGCGCCGTGCGCAGCCGGCTCTCCGACGCGTTTCCCCCGGCGGAGCTCGACCGGCTCGCCGCGGCCGGGAAGCGGATCACCGCCGAGGCGTGCTCGGCCACCGTCGACGCGTGGAACGACGGGGACCCTGCGGGTACGGCACCGTCGGAGGTCACCGCTCCCGTCGTCGTCCTGCGCGGCGGACGGGATCCGTTCATCACCGCCGAGCTCCTCGACACCCACGTCCTGGCGCGGTTCCCGCACGCGTCGGCGGCCACCGTGGCCGACGCGGGCCACTGGCCCCACGTCGAGCGCCCCGGGACGGTGGCGGCCTACCTCGACGAGCTCGTGGACCGCGTCTCCGGCCCGACCCGGGGGAGCGGGGGCGGCAACACCGCCCACGGCGTGTCCGAGCAGGGCTGGACGAGGGCTTTCGCGCGGCACAGCACGACCGCCTTCACCGAGGCGCTCGCACCGGACGTGGTGTTGCGTGCCTCGGTGCTGCGGACACCGGTGGAGGGCCGCGACGACGTCGCGGCGGTGATGGGTGCGGCGAGCGGCATCTACACGTCCCTGGTGTTCACCCACGAGGCACGCCACGGTGCGCGGACCTACCTCGAGTGGGACGCCACGCTGCACGACGGGACCGAGGTCAGCGGCGTCACCCGGCTGGTGGCCGACGAGGACGGCCGACACGTCGAGATCGCCATCCACCACCGGCCCCTCGACGGCGCACTGCGGTTCTCCGACGAGCTCGGCCGGCGCATCGAGGGCCGCATCGAGCGCGACCGTTTCCACCGCGCATGAGCACCGGCAACGGGTTCCGGCGCGAGGACGTCGAGTTCGTCGCCGACGACGGCACCGTGCTGCGGGCCTGGCTCCACCTGCCCGACGGACCCGGGCCGCACTCGGCGATCTCGATGGCCCACGGCTACGCCGGCACCCGCCACCACGGCATCGAGCGGTTCGCCGAGGCCTTCGCCGCCGACGGCCACGCCGTCCTGCTCCACGACCACCGCGGGTTCGGTGCCAGCGGCGGGGTGCCCCGCCAGGACGTCGACCCCTGGACCCAGATCGCCGACTGGCGACGGGCCCTGTCCTTCCTCGAGTCCCGCCCCGAGGTCGACGCCGGCCGCCTCGGACTCTGGGGCACCAGCTACGCCGGCGGGCACGCCCTGGTCCTCGGGGCGACCGACCCCCGGCTCCGCGCGGTGGTCGCGCAGGTCCCCACCATCAGCGGGGCCGAGCAGACCCGTCGCCGGGTCCGGCCGGAGGACCTCCCCGCCTTCCACGCCGGCCTGCTCGACGACGAACGCGCCCGTGCGGCAGGCCGGCCGGTGGCGCGCCGCGCGATCGTCTCGACCGACCCCGACACGCCGGCCTCCTACCGCGCCCCCGACGCCGTGGCGTTCTACCTGCAGGACGTGCCCGCCGGGGTCTGGGCCAACGAGGTGACGGTCCGCTCCACGCTCGCCGCGACCACCTACGAGCCCGGCGTGTACGTCGACCGGGTCAGCCCGACGCCCCTGCTGATGGTCGTCGCCACCGACGACACCGTCACCCTCACCGACACGGCGCTGGCGGCCTACGAACGCGCGCGGGAACCCAAGCGTCTGGTGCTGGTCCCCGGCGGCCACTTCGACCCCTACCTCGCCGGGTTCGACGCCGCGTGCGGCGCCGCCCGCACCTGGTTCGCCGACCATCTCGCTCCCCGGAAGGACTGACGATGTCCCACGTGTCCGTCACCATCGCCGACGGCGTCGCGACGCTGGTGCTGCACAACCCGCCACAGAACCGCATCGGCACCACCATGGTCGACGAGCTCGACGCCGCGCTCACCGAGATCGCCGCCGGCGACGCCCGCGCCGTGGTCCTGCGCGCCGACGGTCCCGACTTCAGCTTCGGTGGCGACATCGAGCCCTGGCCCCACTGGGGCCGCCGTGAGATGCGCGCGCACTTCGAGCACTTCCTGCAGACGTTCAACCGCTTCGAACGCCTTCCGCTCCCCACGGTCGCCGCGGTGCAGGGCCTGTGCTTCGGCGGCGGGCTCGAGCTCGCCGTCCGCGCCGACCTGATCGTCGCCGGCCGCTCCGCCCGGTTCGGCCACCCGGAACAGTCGATCGCCATCGTCACCCTGCTCGGCGGGGTCTACCGGATCGCCGAGCGGGCCGGCCGCTCCCGGGCGATGCGCTGGGCGCTGACCTCCGAGCAGGTCCCCGCCGCGGAGATGGAGCGGTTCGGCGTCGTCGACCGGGTGGTGGACGACGAGACCCTCCACGACGAGGCCGCCGCGCTCGCCGCCCGGTTCGCCGCCGGTCCCACGCTCGCCCATGCGGCGCACAAGAGCCTCCTGCGGACCTGGGCCGTCGGCGGCGTCGCCGCGGCCGACGAGGCGATCTTCGACGTCGCGATCCCGCTGTTCGACAGCGCCGACACCCGGATGGCGATCCCCACCGCCGTCGAGGCCCTGCACGCCGGCCGCCCGCGCCCGGTGATGTCGTTCGAGGGACGCTGACGATGACCGATCTCCTGCACGTCGACGTCCACGTCAGCCCGTCGATCCCCACCGCGATCACCGACCTGCCGCCCGACCTCGACGTCCGGGTCTGGTCACCCATCGCGATCACGCTCATCGGCAGCGCGCTCGAGCTCTACCAGGCCATGCGCACCCGGCACCCGGACCGGATCAACCCCGGCGCGCTCCGGGGCTCCGCCCGCGCCGCATTCCCGACGGAGACCCGTACATGATCATCGACACCGCCGAGCTGGACGCCACCGAGGCCTACAAGCTGCTCATCGGCAGCATCGTGCCCCGGGCGATCGCGTGGGTCAGCACCGTCTCGACCGACGGCGTCGCCAACCTCGCGCCCATCTCCTTCTTCACCGCGGTCGGGCGCAGGCCGCCGATGGTGTCGCTGACCATGCAGCCCCGCAGCACCGGTGAGCTCAAGGACACCTTCACCAACATCCGTGACACCGGCGAGTTCGTCACCAACCTGGTCTCCCTGCCCCAGGCCCACCAGATGCACCGCACCGCCCACGAGTTCGCTCCCGAGGTGGACGAGTTCGAGGCCGTCGGACTCGCCAAGGCGCCCTCGGAGGTCGTGGCGGCCCCCCGGGTCCGCGACGCCCCCATCCACTTCGAATGTCGAGTCGACCGGATCATCCCGGTCGGCGACCTCGACGACCACGTCGTGTGGGGTGTCGTCGAACGGGTGCACCTGCGTGACGACCTGTACCTCGACCGCGGCCGGGTCGACACCGCGGCGCTGGCGCCCGTGGGCCGCCTCGCCGCCGAGTACACGCTGGTCGAGAACGTCTTCACCACGCCGCTCGACGACGCCGTGCTCCGCGGCCGCGGCGGACGGATGCGCCGGCTCGACGAGCACGACACCACCTTCAGCCCGATCGGGACCGACGCCTGGTCACCGTCGGGCTCGGTGCGCACCGAGGGCTGACGGGCCACCGGGAGCCGGCGGCCCGGATGCCGCGCGGGTGCCGACGGCCGGGGCGTGCCGTCAGCCGCGCTCGGCGTCGGCCGCCTCCAGCGCCGCGCGCCGCCGTGCCCTGGAAGCGCGCAGGTTCACCGCGTTCCCGCAGACCCGCACGTCGTGCCAGGCGCCGCTGTTGTTGCGGGACCGGTCGTAGAACACGACCGCACACCGTTCGTTGCGGCAGGTCTTGAGCCGGCGCCAGCTGTCGGCGCGCTGGGCCTCGAGCACCTCGATGAGGAACTGGCCCACCACGGTGCGCCACCCCTGCCCGCGCGGGCGCAGGACCACCGAGCCGTCGGCGGCCAGCACCAGGCCGACCGAGGCGCTGCGCAGGTACTCGTCCTCGGCCGCGCCCTGACCCCGATCCGGTGCGGAGACCACGGCCCGCAGGTCGGCGCGCAGTGCCTGCAGCTCCTCCAGGCCCCGGTCGTCGAGCACCGCCGACGGCAGGGACCGGCCGGTGGTCGCGGTCCAGTCCGACAGCGCCGAGTCGAGCCAGGTCCGCGCGCTGTCGAGCTCCCCGAGCAGATCCGGCTGACGAGGGCGTCCTGCCGGGATGGTGTTCAGCAGGTCCTGCACCAGGGCCAGGCCGCCGTCGGCGACGGCGGTGTCGTAACGCGACGTGGCGGTCCAGGGCATGGCACGAGTCTAGCGCAGCGCGCCCACTACGACGTAGGCGAGTAGGGAACGCGTGCATCGTCATCCTCGCATTCGAGGGGCAGAACTAGCTGTCATGGGCTTAAGGTTGTCTCAACACAGACGTAAGCTAAAGCTGTTTGTTTAAGTCGATACGAGTGGAGCTGAGCCATGAGCCGCCAGGACGCCCTGATCACCGCCGACCGGGCGGAGGAGAACCTCGGCACGCCCGGTGTGGTGTTCGTCGAGGTCGACGAGGACACCACCGTCTACGACGGCGGGCACATCCCCGGTGCCGTCCGGATCGACTGGAGGACCGAGCTGCAGGACCAGGTCCGTCGCGACGTCGTCGACCGGGCCGGCTTCGAGGCGCTGCTCTCGGCCAAGGGAATCGCGAACGACGACACGGTGGTGCTCTACGGCGGCAACAACAACTGGTTCGCCGCCTACGCCTACTGGTACTTCACGCTCTACGGCCACCCGGCGGTGAGACTGCTCGACGGCGGCCGCAAGAAGTGGGAGCTCGACGGGCGCAGGCTCGACACCTCCGTGTCGGCGCGCCCGCGGACGACCTACACCGCGGGTGAACAGGACCGCTCGATCCGAGCCTTCCGCGACGAGGTCGTCGACGCGATCGGAACGGCGTCGCTGATCGACATCCGTTCGCTCGAGGAGTACGCCGGTCGTCTGCTGGCCCCCGCGCACCTCCCCCAGGAGCAGGCCCAGCGTGGCGGGCACATCCCGGGGGCGGTGAACATCCCGTGGAGCCGCGCGGTCGCCGAGGACGGCACGTTCAGGTCCGACGACGACCTGCGGGCGCTCTACGGGGGTGCGGGCATCGACCGCGACACCAGGGTCATCACCTACTGCCGCATCGGCGAGCGCTCCTCGCACACCTGGTTCGCCCTGCACGAGCTCCTCGACCACCCCGGGGTGAAGAACTACGACGGGTCCTGGACCGAATACGGCTCGCTCGTCGGGGTGCCCGTCCAGACCGGCGACGAGCGGGGCTCCGCCGTCGCTCCGTCCCGGGCGTGACGACGCCGATGAGGACCCTGGTGCTCGGCGCCGGTGCGACCGGCGGCTACCTCGGTGCGCGTCTGCTCGCCGCGGGCCGCGAGGTCACCTTCCTGACCCGCCCGGCCACCGCCGACCGGCTGTCCCTCGAGGGGCTGCAGATCCGCGGGGTCGACGGGGCGACCCACTCCCACCTGCTCCCGTCCGTGGTGACCGCCGACGAGCTGCGCTCCCCGTACGACCTGGTCGTCGTGGCGGTGCGCGGCAACGCGCTGCCGGACGCGGTGAAGGACGTCGCCGCCGCGGTGGGACCGCACACCCAGATCGTGCCGCTGCTCAACGGGATGGCGCACCTGGACACGCTGGTCGATGCCTTCGGTGCCGGAGCGGTGCTCGGGGCGACCGCCCGGCTGGCGGCCACCCTGTTGCCGCACGGCGTGATCGTCGAACAGGCGGTCGGCGCCACGCTGGAGCTCGGACGTCCGGGAGCCCCGGGCGAGGACCCCGCGGTCGAGGCGGTCCGCCGCGAACTCTCCGTGGACGGGATCGCGGTGCGCGTCGTCGAGGACATCCGTTCCGCGATGTGGGCGAAGTGGGTCTTCATCGCCGCGAGCACGGTGCTGACGTGTCTGGGCGGCGCCCGGGTGGGGGACGTCGCGGCGGCCCCGGGTGGACCGGGCCTCGTCGACGCCGTGGTCACCGAGCTCTCCGCCGTCGCCGGGGCCGACGGCCACGCCGGCGACCCCGCAGCGCTCGTGCGCGGTCTCTCCGATCCGAGCTCGGGGTTCGTGCCGTCGATGACCCGCGAGCTGTGGGCCGGGCGACCGGTGGAGGTCGAGGTTCTCGACGAGCTCGCGGCCCTCGCCCGACGCCGAGGGCTCGCCTCGCCGCTGCTCGACGCGGCGCGGGTGCGCCTGCGGCTCGGCCGTGAGCCGCGGCCGGCGGGCTGAGCGGCGTCCCACTCCCAGGTGCATCGCGTTCGCAGACGGCGCGTCACCTCAGCGGACGGCGCGCGCCCGCAGGGCGGTGAGCCCGCCGTCGAGGCGCAGGTCGATCCCGTTCAGCCAGGAGGCCGCGGGCGACAGCACGAACTCGACCACGGCGGCCACCTCCTCGGCGCGCGCGTTGCGCCCGACCAGCCGGCTCGCCTCGTCGAGGGTGGGCATCGTCGCCCGGAAGTCGACCAGGATCGGGGTCTCGACCGGGCCGGGGCTGACGCTCACCGCCCGGACACCGCGTGGGTGCAGCGTCGCCGCCAGGTCGACGGCGAGGGCGTGGACCACCTGCTTGGACAGCTGGTACGCGCCGGGACCGTCGAGTGCGGTGGCCTCCAGCGCGGCCTGCAGGTCGTCGTCGTCGAGCGCGAGGTAGCGGTCGAGCTCGTCCGGGGTCGCGGTGCCCCGGTACCCGGCCATCGACGACAGCAGCACCACCGCGGAGCCGGGGGCCAGCAGCGGGGTCAGTGCCCCGACCACCCGGCGGAGCCCGACCACGTTGACCGCGTGCACGACCGGCGGCGGGACGCTCCCGGGCACCCCCGCGACGGCGGCCACCCCGTGCAGCGGGCCCGTGGCGCGGACCGCCGCCACCGCCGCCTCGACCGCGGCCGGGTCGGTGAGGTCGCAGACGAGCGGCTCGGCTCCGTCCGGGACCCCGGAGACCGCGCGGTCGAGGGCGACGACCTGGTGCCCGGACGTGACGAGCCGGTCGGTGAGCGCCGCGCCGATGCCCGATCCGGCACCGGTGACGACGAACCGGCGGACACCGGCTGGGTCGGTGGTCATGGGGCTCCTCGAGGTCGTGGCGGATGCGATCGGCGGGCTTCCGCGGGCTCGGAGTTTATGTATAGTCTCGTTCGCAAAACTGGTCCACAGTCGGACCGGACGTCGGTACGGGATGGAGATCGCCATGGCCGCCTCGACAGAGTGCCCCGTCGGTGGGGTGCGCGGCGTCGACCTGCTCGACGCGGGCGTGTTCGCCGCCGGACGGGACCCGGAGATGTTCCGCGTCCTGCGCGACGGGGCCCCGCTGCACTGGAACCCCGGCCCCGGCGAGGGGGAGGGGTTCTGGTCGGTGACCCGGTACGCCGACGTCGAGGCCGTCGCCAAGGACGCCGACCGTTTCGGCAACGGCCAGGGCACCCAGATCCCGGACCGGCGTGCCGAGGGGAACGGCCCGCGCCAGATCCACAACATGGACGCCCCCGACCACGTGCCGTTCCGCCGGGTCCTGACCTCCACCTTCACCCCGCGGGCGGTGGAGCGGCTGGCGGCGCGCGTCGAGGAGGTCACCGGCGCGCTGCTCGACGAGGCGCTCGAGCTCGGCGAGTTCGACTTCGTCGAGGTCATCGCCTCGCGGCTGCCCCTGCTGGTGTTCGCGCCGATGCTGGGGGTGCCGGTCGAGGACGCGGACCTGCTGCTGCGCTGGACCAACGAGTCCTCCAGCGAGGACCCGGAGTACTCCGCGGGCCCGGAGACGGCGGCGCGGGCGCGCGACGAGCTGTTCGCGTACTACGCCGACCTCACCGAGCAGCGACGGGCCTGCCCGGCCGACGACATCGTCAGCACGCTGACCCGGGCCACGCCGAAGGGGGAGCCGCTCACCCAGGAGTGGCTCAACCCGTACTACATGGTGCTGACCGTCGCCGGGAACGAGACCACCCGCAACCTGCTCTCCGGCTCGGTCGCGGCGCTGTCGGAACACGGGCGGTGGGACGAGCTGCGTGTCGGCGGCGCACCGCTGCTGCGGTCGGGCATCGAGGAGATGGTCCGCTGGGTGTCCCCGGTGGTGCACATGCGCCGCACCGCCACCGAGGACGTCGAGCTGCACGGGCAGACCGTGCGGGCCGGGGAGAAGCTCGTGCTGTGGTTCGCCGCCGCCAACCGCGACGAGCGCGTGTTCGACGCACCGGAGGAGTTCCGCCTGGACCGCAAGCCGAACCGGCACCTCGGGTTCGGCGCGGGCCCGCACTACTGCCTCGGGGCCCACCTGGCGCGGATGGAGACCAGGGTCTTCTACGAGCAGGTCCTGGCCCGCGGGATCCGGATCGAGCCGCTCGCCGAGCCCGACCGCCTGCTGTCCAACTGGTTCCACGGGATCAAGCGGCTGCCCGTGCGGGTGACGCAGGGATGACCGCGGCCCCGGGCATCCGGCCGGGTGCGCACCTGGTCGTCGACCGGCTCTCCCACCGCATCGGTGGCAAGTGGGTCGAGGCCGGCGGGGCGCCGATCGCTGTCGGGTCCCCCGCCACCGGCGCGACCGTCGCCCACGTCGGCGGGGGCACCGCCGAGGACGCGGGGCGCGCCGTGACCGCCGCCGTTGCGGCGGGCCCCGCGTGGGCCGACACCCCGGTGGCCCGCCGCGCGGAGATCGTCCGCGCCCTCGGGGACCTGCTCGCCGCGCACACCGACGACCTGGCCGGTGTCGTCACCACCGAGGTCGGGATGCCGTACCACCTGGCCGGGCCCGCGCAGGTCGCGGTGCCCGCCAGGGTGCTGCACCTGACCGCCGACGCGGCGCTGTCCCACCCGTGGTCCGAGCCGGTCGCCGCGGGCGAGGTGCTGCGGGTGCCGGCCGGGGTGGTCGTCGCCATCACGCCGTGGAACATGCCCCTGCACCAGATCGCGGCGAAGGTCGGGCCCGCACTGGTCGCGGGCTGCACCGTGGTGCTCAAGCCCAGCGAGGTGGCGCCCCTGACCGCGTTCGCCCTGGTCGGGCTGGCCGAGGAGGCGGGAGTCCCGCCGGGTGTGCTGAACCTCGTCACCGGCACGGGGCCGGTGGTCGGCGAGGCGTTGGTGCGCGATCCACGGGTCGCGGTCGTCTCGCTGACCGGCAGCGGCCCGTCCGGTGCCCGGGTCGCCGAGCTCGCCGCGCCCGGCATCACCCGGGTCTGTCTCGAGCTCGGAGGCAAGTCGGCCAACGTGCTCCTCGACGACGCCCCGTTCGACCGGGCAGTGCCTGCGGCCGTGGCGCAGGCGTTCTTCAACTCCGGGCAGGCCTGCAACGCCCTCACCCGGCTGCTCGTGCCCGCACACCGGCACGACGAGGTCTGCGACCTGCTCGTCACCGCGGTCCGGGCGCTGACGGTCGGCGACCCCTGGGACGCCGGGACCGATCTCGGCCCGCTGGTGAGCGAACGGCAGCTGCGGTCGGTGCGCGGGCACGTCGACCGGGCGCGTGCCGACGGTGCCCGCCTGCTCGTCGGCGGCAGTGAGCCCGACCCCGACCTGCCCGAGGGGCACTACCACCGCCCGACCGTGTTCACCGGCGTCGACCCGGGGTCCGCGCTGGCCAGGGAGGAGGTGTTCGGCCCGGTCCTCGCGGTGCTCACCCACAGCGGCGACGACGACGCGGTCCGCCTGGCCAACGACACCGAGTACGGCCTGGCCGCGGGCGTCTGGTCGGGCGACCCGGACCGGGCCCGCGCGGTCGGGCGTCGCATCCGGGCCGGCCAGGTCAAGGTCAACGGCGTCCGCACCCGCGACGGCCTCGACGCGCCCTTCGGCGGTCTGGGTCGGTCCGGTCTGGGCCGGGAGCTGGGCCGGTTCGGGATCGACGAGTACGTGGAGCTCGTCTCCCTGCTCGGGTGACCGCCGCACGGCCCGGGGCTCCGCCCCGGTGGGTACAGTGACGCGACTATCGCATTCGCGCCCGCGTACAGGGCGGCGCGACAGGGGGCCGGAGGTCGGGTGGCCGAGCAGGACAGCGCGCAGCAGGACGCGCCGGAGGCCCCGCAGCGCCAGGTCCGGGGCAAGAACGCCCGGGGCATGCGGACCCGCCGGCAGCTCATCGATGCCGCCGCCGACTGCTTCGCCGAGTACGGCTACACCAGTACCCGGATCTCCGACATCGTCTACCGGGCCGGGGTCTCGCAGGGGAACTTCTACCGGCACTTCACCAGCAAGGACGAGATCTTCCTGGAGGCGCTGCGGCCGGGCCTGGACTCGCTCGTCGAGTCCAGCCGGCGCAGCACCGTCGGCGACCGCCTGGACCTGGCGACGATGGAGGAGCTCACCTCGGCCTACCTGGTCTCCTACACCCGCAACCGGCACCTGCTGCGGGTCATGCGGGAGGCCGCGGCCATCCGGTCCGACGAGGGCTTCACCGAGCTCTGGCTGCGCCAGCGCGCGTCGTTCGTCGAACGGACCGCGGGCTGGCTGCGTCGCCTGCACGCCGCCGGACGCATCGCGGAGACCGACTTCGGGCTGCTGGCCGACGTGCTCGGCTCGGCCGTCGAGCAGATGGCCTACGTGCACATCGGCCTGGCCGAACGGGCCCCGCGCCCCGAGGAGCTGCAGCGGCTCGCCCGCGGCGTCGCCGAGGTCTGGCACCGCTCCATCCCGATCCTCGACGAGGGTCCGCCCGCCGGGTCCTGACCCACCCCGGTCGACCCGATGACTGCCGGGTCGCACATGGCCGGGCGCCGACGCGTGTCCGGACCGGCCCGAACCTTGTCCGGGCACGCCCCACGCGGTACCTTCGGCTCGTCGTAATGTGAACGAACATTGCAAAACTGAGCGGAGGAAGCGTGTACCCCG
This sequence comes from Pseudonocardia sp. Ae717_Ps2, assembly GCF_001932475.1. NCBI lineage: Bacteria > Bacillati > Actinomycetota > Actinomycetes > Pseudonocardiales > Pseudonocardiaceae > Pseudonocardia > Pseudonocardia sp. Ae717_Ps2. The sequence continues at coordinate 5,434,917 of NZ_MCIS01000001.1, read as the reverse complement.
CATCGTTCGCGGTCACGGTGCCCGACCGGACCGCCCTCGTCGTGGCGGGCCGCGGTGACGCGGTCACCTACGCCGCGCTCGATGACCGCAGCGCCCGGCTCGCGGGTCTCCTGCACGCGGCCGGCCTGCGCCCGGGCGACACCCTGCTGATCGCCTGTGGCAACGACGTCCGCTGGGGCGAGGTGTTCTGGGCAGCCCGGCGCAGCGGGCTCCACCTCGCCGCGGTCAACCGGCACCTGTCCGCCGCAGAGCTCGTCCCGATGACCGAGGACGCCCGCCCCGCCGCCGTCGTCGCGGGCGGGGCCGGGATCGCGAAGGCGCTGGACGACGCGCTGGCCCGCGCGGGCGTCCCGGTGCCCGCGGTCCGGCTGGTCATCGGCCCGGACGTGCCGTCGGGCTGGACCGGCCACGACGCCGCGGTGGCCGCCGCACCCCGGCTCCCGCGCGACGCCGAGACCACCGGCGGCCGGATCCTCTGGAGCTCGGGCACCACCGGCCGTCCCAAGCCCTTCCGGGTGGCCCCCACGGGCGGTCACCCGGCCGACGGACCGGTCCGCTCGGCCGCCCTCATGCGCAGCCTCGGGTTCCGTACCGAGCCCACCGGCCCGGGTGAGGCCCCCGACGTGCTGCTCGTCGCCGGGCCGGCCTACCACGCGGGCCCGCTCGGCTTCCTGCAGTCGGTCCAGGAGGTCGGCGGCACCGTCGTGCTCATGGAGCGCTTCGAGCCCGAGGCCGCGCTCGCCGCGATCGAGCGCTACCGGGTCACCCACAGCCAGTGGGTCCCGACGATGTTCGTGCGCCTGCTCCGCCTGCCCGACGAGGTCCGGAACCGCTACGACCTGTCGTCGCACCGGGTCGCGGTGCACGGCGCCGCGCCGTGCCCGCCGGAGACCAAGCGTGCGGTCCTCGACTGGTGGGGGCCCATCGTGCACGAGTACTACGGCTCGTCGGAGGGCTACGGGCGCACCACCATCGGCCCGCACGAGTGGCGCGAACGCCCCGGGTCGGTCGGGCGTCCTGCCGGGAGCACCGTGCACGTCGCCGACGCGGACGGCCGCCCGCTCGGCCCGGGCGAGGTCGGCGCGGTGTGGTTCGCCCGGCCCGGTGCCGCCGAGCCGCAGCGACGTCCGGACGGCGCCGCCGACCTGGCCGCGACACCGGGCTGGGGGACCGCGGGCGACCTCGGCCACGTCGACGCCGACGGCTACCTCTACCTCGACGGCCGCAGCGGCCACACGATCATCACCGGCGGGGTCAACGTGTACCCCCGGGAGGTCGAGGACGTGCTGCTCCCGCACCCGGAGGTCGCCGACGCCGCCGTCGTCGGGCTGCCCGACCCGGAGTTCGGGGAGCGGGTCGTCGCCGTCGTCGTGCCCGCCGCCGACGCCGACCGGACGGGGCTCGCCGATCGGCTCGTCGCGCACTGCCGCGCCCGCCTCGCCGGGTTCAAGACCCCCCGCGAGGTCCGTCTCGTCGAGTCCCTGCCGCGCAGCGACGCCGGGAAGGTCAGGATGGGCGAGCTGCGCGCGTCGCTCGTCCCGGAGCCCGCCGGGAGCAGACCGTGGAGCTGATCGTCGTCCGGCACGGGCGTCCGGAGACCGTGCAGGGGCACGTCGCCGGCGCCGACCCCGGTCTCACCGAGGAGGGCCGCCACCAGGCGGACCTGCTGGCCGCACTGCTGACCGGGGCGGCCGGGCTGACCCCCGACCGCATCGTGTCCAGCCCGATGCGCCGAGCGCTGCAGACGGCACACCCGCTCGCCGAGCGCACCGGGCTGCCGGTCGCCGTCGACGACCGGCTCGCCGAGTTCGACCGCGGCGCGCACACCTACGTGCCCGTGGAGCTCAGTGGCACCGACCGGGCCGCCCAGTGGCGGGCGCTCGAGTCCGGCGTCTGGGGCGAGCACCGGTTCGACCCGGAGGCCTTCGAGCAGCGCGTGCTCGCCGCGTTCGAGGACGTCATCGCGGCGAACCCCGGGCAGCGGGTCGCCGTCGTCTGCCACGGCGGTGTGATCAACGCGTTCCTGTCCCGTCTGCTCGGTCGCCGACGCAGCATGTTCGTCCAGCTCGACTACACCTCGTTCAGCAGGTTGCTCGCCTCGAGCGGGGGCGTCCGCCAGCTGCGCAGCATCAACGAGACCCCGCACCTGCTCCTCCCGGCCACCGGGCCGGGGCTGCACAGCCGGTCCGCCTGAACCCCACCATGACCCCGTCGACACCGTTTTGACACCGTCGTCACCACGAACCGGAGGAAGCGCCGTGACCGCCGACACCACCACGTCGCCCGACCTGCTCGTCCTGCACACGCTGCGACTGTCCGGCTTCGTCGCCGCCCCGGTGATCGCCCGCCGGACGGAGCTCGACCACGTGACCGTCGACGCCGCCCTCGCCGCGGCCGCGGAGGCCGGCCGGGTGAAGGAGCGCACCGGACGCGTCGCGGGCTGGACGCTCACCGCCGAGGGCCGCACCGAGCACGCCCGGTTGCTGGCCGCCGAGCTGGACGCGTCCGGGGCGCGCGCGGCCGTGGAGCGGGCGGAGGCGCGGTTCCTGGAGCTCAACCAGCCGTTCAAGGAGATCTGCTCGCGCTGGCAGGTCCGTCCCGACGGCACCCCGAACGACCACTCCGACCCCGCCTACGACCGTGGTGTCGTCGACGAGCTCGGTGCCCTGCACCCGCGTGCGGTCGAGGTGACCGCCGAGCTCGCGGGGGTGCTGCCGCGGTTCGGCCGCTACCCGCGCGACCTCGCCGCGGCCTGGGAGCGGGTCGACGGCGGCGAGACGACGGCGTTCGCCGCGCCGCTGCGGGAGAGCTACCACGACGTGTGGATGGAGCTCCACCAGGACCTGATGAGCACGCTGGGCCGCGAGCGCGGCGCCGCCGACGGCCACTGAGCCGCACCGCAGACCGTGAGGACGACGATGACCAGCACGGCCACCGCGGCGTCCACCGCCGTGTTCGCCTTCGACCACCCGCACGAGCGGCCCCCGCGCGAGCTGGCCGACCTGCTCGGTGGCAAGGGCGCCGGGCTCGCCGAGATGACCTCGGTGCTCGGCCTGCCGGTGCCCCCGGGCTTCACCCTGGGGCTGCCCGTGTGCGCCGCCCACCGCGCCGGAGGATGGCCCGCCGGGCTCGACGAGGCCATCACCACCCAGCTGGCCGCCCTGGAGGAACGCCTGGGTCGCCGCTTCGGCGACCCGGCCGACCCGCTGCTCCTCGCGGTGCGCAGCGGCGCCCCACGGTCCATGCCGGGGATGCTCGACACCGTCCTCAACCTGGGGCTCGACGAGGCCACCACGGCGGGCCTCGCCGAGGTCTCCGGTGACCCGGTGTTCGCCTGGGAGAGCTACCGGCGGTTCCTCGCCATGTTCGCGACCACGGTGCTCGGGGTCGACCACGCCCTGATCGGGCCCGCCCCCGCCGAGCGCACCGAGGCCGCGCTGCGCGCCGCGGTCGACCGCGTCCGCGCGGTCCTCGGCGCCGCGGGGACCCCGGTACCGACCGACCCGCGCGCCCAGCTGCGCGCCGCGGTCGAGGCGGTGTTCCGCAGCTGGGACAGCCCACGCGCCCGCGCCTACCGCGAGCGCGAGGGCATCCCGGACGACCTCGGCACCGCGGTGAACGTGCAGGCCATGGTGTTCGGCAACCGCGACGACTCCTCCGGGACCGGTGTCGTGTTCACCCGCGACCCGTCCACCGGCGAGAACGTCCCCTACGGCGACTTCCTGCTCCGGGCCCAGGGCGAGGACGTCGTCGCCGGCACCGCCCGCACCACCCCGATCGCGGGGATGGCGACGTCCCTGCCGCGGGCGCACGCCGAGCTGACCGGGCTCCTCGACCGTCTGGAGCGCCACTACCGCGACATCTGCGACGTGGAGTTCACCGTCGAGAGCGGGCGGCTCTGGGTGCTCCAGACCCGGGTCGGCAAGCGCGGCGCCGTCGCCGCGGTGCGTGCGGCGGTGGAGATGGTGGACGACCCGGCGATCGGGCTGTCCCGGGCCGAGGCGCTCGCCCGGGCGCCCGAGCAGGTGCGGGAGCGGGCGCGGGCCGAGGTGCTCGCCGCGGGCCGCGGGGCCGCGTCGACCCCGGCGGCGCTCACCACCGGTCTCGGCGCCTCGCCGGGCCGGGTCAGCGGAGCCGTCGTGCTGAGCGCCGACGCGGCCGCCGACGCCGAGGGCGACGTCGTGCTGGTCCGGCCGGAGACCAGCCCGGAGGACGTGCACGGCATGTCGGTCGCCGTCGGCATCCTGACCAGCACCGGTGGGCTGGTCAGCCACGCCGCCGTCGTCGCGCGCGGCTGGGGCATCCCGGCCGTCGTCGGGGCGGAGGAGCTGCACGTGGGCACCGACGCGGTGCACGCCGCCGATGGGACCCGGCTGTTCGGGCCCGGCGACGTCGTGACCGTCGACGGCGCGACCGGCGAGGTGTGGCTCGGCGACGTGACCGCGGGTGCCGACGACGGCGCCTCGGACGCCGAGGTCGTCGCCCGGTTGCTTCCCGCGCTCGCCGTGCTGGACGGCTGGGCCGCCGCCGGCTGAGTCCGGAACGGAGGACCGCGACCGGGCCGGCGCACCGAGCTCGCGTGCGTGCGGTCTCCGCCTCGACGGCGAGGAATGCGAGGGATGAGTCGCACCCGGGGTGCCCGAAGGGCGAGACGTGCGGGTCCTGCCAGGTCAACGCCCGACGGCGCGACGCTCGACATGACCGGTCTGTCGCGTCGAGATCGCCCGAGGTCGTGGGCGACGCCGCCCGAGCACGGCGGAGTGACGGTTGACACGCCGCCCGTCGCTCGCCAGAATGCGACGGAGAAGTCGCACATCGAGCGTCGCGCCGACGCCCGGGTGCCCGGACCTCCGCCCGTGTGCGGACCTCGATGACGAGGAGACCAGCTCCGTGACCGACTGGCCCATCTTCGACCGCACGTCGAAGACCTTCCCGCTCTACTCCCGGGCGAACGTCGGCGAGATCTTTCCCGACCCGATCTCGCCGCTGAACGCCTCGACCGGCTTCCAGGCCAACCTCGAGCCGGGCTGGCGGGACGCCTTCGTCGCCTGCGGCGTCTGGGACCACGACCTCTACGACGCCTCGGTCGAGCGCAACGTCCTGCCCGCCTTCGGGAGCTACCTCTACATCAACATGTCGCTGATGCGCCTGTTCGGCGTGCGAGTGCCGGGGATGGGCGCCGAGGCCGTCGACCTGCAGTACTTCGGCGACATGCCGGGCATCCCGAGCTACGAGAGCGAGAAGCGCGACTTCGACGACGACCCGGCGTACTCGGAGAAGGCCGGCGCCTGGCTGATGAACGAGGTCCTGCTCGCGAAGGACCTCGCCGCCTACGACGCCGACCGGCGGACGGTGCTGGACATCCGGTCGCAGCGACCGGACGTCGCGACGTTGTCGGACGCCGCGCTCGCCGAGCGCATCACCTCGTTCAACGACGTCCTGCGTGGCCTGTTCCAGCGCCACATCGAGTCCAGCCTCAAGTCCGGCGTCGGTCTCGGGGCCATCTCGCAGATCGCCGCGGCGGTCGGGCGCCCGGAGCTGGCCCTGACCCTGGTCGCCGGCATCGGCGACGTCGACTCCGCGGGTCCGTCGCACGGGATGTGGACACTGAGTCGCCTCGCGCGCACCGGCCCGGTCGCGGAGCTGTTCGACGGTGGTGTCGAGGGCCTGGACGCCCGGCTGCGGTCCTCCGGCGACCCGCGGGTCGCGGAGTTCGTCGCAGGGCTCGACGCCTTCCTCGGCGAGTGGGACTTCCGTGGCCCGGCCGAGTGGGAGCTGCGGGCGCTGACCTGGAGCCTGCGGCCCGAGCTCGCGCTGCACACGGTCGACCGGATGCGCGGCGTCTCGGACGAGGAGTCCCCGCAGATCAAGAACGCCGAGCGGGTCCGGCAGCGGGAGGAGGCCACCGCGACCGTGCGGGAGCTGCTGGCCGGTGACGCGGAGGCCGGCGGCCAGTTCGAGGCTGCGCTGCACGCGGCGGCGCTCTGGCTGCGCGGGCGGGAGCGTTCCCGCACCACGGCCGCGATGCTGATCCACGAGCTGCGGCTGCCCGCGCTGGAGCTGGGCCGGCGCGGCGCCGAGGCCGGTCACCTGGACGCGGCGAAGCAGATCTTCATGCTGTTCGCCGAGGAGCTGCCCGCCTACCTCGCCGATCCGGGCTCGTTCACCGCCACCGTCCGCGAGCGCGAGCGCGTCTACCTGGAGATGTTCGACCTCGAGCCGCCGTTCGTCGTGGTCGGTGACCCACCGCCGACCAGCGAGTGGGTGCGCCGCTCGGGTCGGACGCACACCGCGGCCGTCGCCGGGGAGACCATCCAGGGAGTGTCCGGTTGCACCGGGGTCACCCGGGGTCGGGCGCGGGTGCTGCTCGACCCGAACGACCCCTCGGCGCTGGAGCCGGACGAGATCCTCGTCGCGCCCATCACCGACCCGTCGTGGACGCCGCTGTTCGTCGCGGCGTCCGCGGTGGTCGTCGACGTCGGGGCGCCGTTCTCGCACGCCGCGATCGTGAGCCGTGAGCTCGGCATCCCGTGTGTCGTGTCGGCGACCGAAGCGACCGGCCGGATCCCGAACGGCGCGCTGATCGAGGTCGACGGGACCGCCGCCACGGTCACCGTGATCGAGGTCTGACCGCGGCGCGCCGGGACCGGTCACAGCCCGGCCGGCCCCGGCGCACCGCCCCGAGCCCGTGCGACGATCGCACCGTGGCCACCACCTTCGCGCTGATCTACACCTACACCGACGACACCGAGCTGCGGGACGCCACCCGCTCCGCGCACCGGGACTACCTGCGCCCCTTCGGCGAGGACGGCACGATGCTCGCCGCGGGCGCCTGGGCGCCGGGGGAGGATCCGGGCGGGCTGCTGATCTTCCGGGTCGAGGACCGGGCCGCGGTGCAGCGCATCGTCGACAACGACCCGTTCACCGCCGCCGGCGTCGTCGCCCGCGCCGACATCCGCGAGTGGGCGCCCCCGCTGGGTCCGCTCGCCGGGGCGCTGACCGGCCAGAACTGACTCCGGGGGCAGCCGTCCCCACCCGCGCCGCACGGGCCGGGAGCGCACCGCGCTCCCGGCCCGTCGTCGTCCCCGGGGCCGTCGTCCCGACGCGTCGGACGGGCACGACCGGGTCGCAGCCCGCACCAGAATCTTGACAACTGTCCAGAAACTCGCCACGGTCATCGCTGTCCGCAACGGTGCGAGTCCGGGGAGCTGCGATGTCGTTGACCTTCTATCTCGACAAGGGCGCCTCGCTGGACCCCGCCGCGCCCTGCCTGACGCTCGATGGCACCTCGCTGTCCTACGGCGAGGTCGTCGACCTTTCGCACGCCGTCGCGCGGGCCCTGCGGCGCTCGGGCGTCGCCCCCGGTGACAAGGTCGGCATCCTGTCGGCGAACGACCCGACCGCGTTCTCCTGCGTGTTCGGCATCGCCCGGGCCGGGGCGGTCTGGTGCCCGATCAACCCGCGCAACGCGGCCGGGGAGACCGCCGAGCTCCTGGACCTGTTCGACTGCACCACGCTGATCTTCCAGCCGTCCTTCGACGACCTCGTCTCCACGATCGCCCCGGATCTCCCGCAGCTGCGGACACTGGTCCGTCTCGGCACGGGCACCGACCGCGCGCAGGCCTTCGACGCCTGGCTCGACGCCGCCCGCGACGACGCGTCCGCCGAGGCCGCGCCGCCCGAGGAGATCGTGGCGCTGGTCGGCACCGGCGGCACCACCGGGCGTCCCAAGGGCGTGCTGCTGACCGACCGCAACGTCGAGACGATGTCGGCGATCACGCTGATGAGCTACCCCTTCGACGAGCGCCCGGTCTACCTCGCGCTGGCCCCGCTCACGCACGCCGCGGGCGTGCTCTGCTTCCCGGTGATGGCCCGCGGCGGCGAGGTCGTGATCATGCCGAAGCCCGACGTCGGCCGGTTCCTGGAGCTGATCGAGACGCACCGGGTCACGCACACGTTCCTGCCGCCGACGCTGATCTACATGGTGCTGGGCCACGAGGCTCTCGACACGACGGACCTGTCGTCGCTGCAGTGCTTCTGGTACGGCGCGGCCCCGATGTCGGTGGCCCGGCTGGCCGAGGCGCTGGACCGGATCGGGCCGATGGCTCAGCTGTTCGGCCAGTCCGAGGCGCCCATGATGATCTCGACGATGTCGCCCGCCGAGCACCGCCGTCCCGACGGGAGCATCGCCACCGAGCGGCTGGCCTCGGCCGGACGGCCGTCACCGCTGGTCGTCGTGGCGATCCTCGACGAGCAGGGCAGGCCGGTCCCGCGCGGCGAGCGTGGCGAGATCTGCGTGCGCGGGTCGCTGGTCATGGCGGGCTACTACCGCAACCCCGAGGCGACGGCGGAGGTGTCGGCGCACGGCTGGCACCACACCGGCGACATCGGCCGGCTCGACGACGACGGGTTCCTCCACATCGTCGACCGCGCCAAGGACATGGTCATCTCCGGCGGGTTCAACGTGTACTCCGCCGAGGTGGAGCAGGCCCTGATGGCGCACGACGCCGTCCAGGACTGCGCCGTGGTCGGCCTGCCCGACGAGAAGTGGGGCGAACGGGTCACCGCGGTGGTCCAGCCCCAGCCCGGTGCCGAGATCGACACCGAGGAGCTGGTCGCGTTCGTCAAGGCGCGCATCGGTTCCGTGAAGGCCCCCAAGCAGATCGAGATCTGGAGCGATCTCCCGCGCTCGACCGTGGGTAAGGTTCTCAAGAACGAGATCCGCGTCACACTCTCCGTCAGTGACGCCACCGACGACATCGTCGGCGACGTCGTTGGCGACACTGTCATGCCGCAAGGAGGCAGCATCACATGAAGCTCGCTCTGTACCTCCCCAACTTCCGTGACCTGGTCACGGTCAAGGAGCTGGAGGACCTCACCGCCCTGGCCGAGGAGCTCGACTTCGACTCGGTCTGGACGCTCGACCGGATCGTCGTCCCCGAGAAGTCCGACCGCCAGGAGCTGCAGTACTCCTTCGGCATGATGGACGGGCTGCCGAACGCCCTGCCCGTGTCCTCGCGCGGCAAGTGGTTCCAGGGCTACCCGCTGATCCCGTGGCTCGCCGCGAAGACCACCAAGGTCCGCATCGGCATGAGCATCATCGACACCCCGTTCCGCTCGCCCGGCGTTCTCGCCGCGGAGCTGGCGACCATCGACCACCTCTCCGGCGGCCGCCTGAACGTCGGTGTCGGGTCCGGCTGGATGCCCGAGGAGTTCGCCGCGGCGAGCGCCGCACACATCTTCCCCAAGCGGCACAAGCACGTGCGCGAGTCGATCGAGATCATGCAGGGCATCTGGGACAAGAGCGCCGACCACTACGAGTTCCACGGCGAGTTCGCCGACTTCGACGCCTGCGGCTTCGGGCACAAGCCGCTGCAGGACCCGCGCCCGCCGATCTTCATGAGTGGCCTCAAGGACCCGCTGCGGTCGGCGCGCCGGATCACCAAGTACGACCTCGACGGCTGGATCGGCATCCAGGACTCGCCCGAGCGCCTCGCCCAGTGGATCACCGCGATCGACGAGCAGTTCGAGGAGATCGGCAGCCCCAAGCGGGCCAAGGACCTGGAGATCTGCTCGATGATCTGGACGGTCATCACCGACGAGGAGGTCGACCAGACCGTCAACGGTGTCGCCTCGAACCTGCTGGTGGGGACGGAGAAGCAGCTCACCGACCGACTCAAGGCGTACAAGGAGGCGGGGATGACCATGCCGCTGATCTGGCCGCCGTTCGCCGACGTGCCGGTGGCGAAGACGCTCGACGACCTGAAGCGGATCAAGAACGACATCATGCCGAAGGTGCTCGCCTCCTGAGGCTCCCGGGCCGCACCGCAGCACCGCAGCGCAGCGCCGTGTCGGCGGGCCCACCTCCCCGGGTGGGCCCGCCGGCACGCGGGACGCCCGTACGGAGGAGACACCGATGACCGACGTCCTCTGGACCCCGTCGGCGGAGCGCATCGAGCGGTCCGCGCTGCGTGCCTACCTCGACCGGCTGGCCGAGCGGGAGGGGCGCCCGTTCGACGACCACGACGCCCTGCACGCCTGGTCGGTCGCCGACGTGGACCGGTTCTGGTGCTCGGTCGTCGACCACTACGGCGTCGCGTTCTCCACGCCGTTCACGCAGGTCCGCACCACCGACCCGATGCCGCACACCCGCTGGTTCACCGGCGCGCGGCTGAACTGGGCCGAGCACGTGCTGCGCCACGGCGGCGACGACGACACGGCCCTGGTGTGCGTGCAGGAGGGCGGCACCCCCGCCCGGGAGATCACCTGGTCACGGCTGCGCCGGTCGGTCGCCGCCGCTGCGGCCTGGCTGCGCCGCGCCGGCGTCGAGCCCGGGGACCGGGTCTGCGCCTACCTGTCCAACACCGAGCACGCGGTGATCGGCCTGCTCGCCGCGGCCGCGGTCGGCGCGGTGTGGTCCTGCTGCTCGCCCGACTTCGGCGCCGAGGGCACCATCGGCCGGCTCGCCCAGCTCGAACCGACCGTCCTGATCGCCGCCGACGGCTACCACTGGAACGGCACGGTCGTCGACCGCGGCGACGTCGTCGCCCGGCTGCGGGAGAACCTGCCGAGCGTGCGGCACGTCGTGCACGTCGGCCACGCGGTCGACCGGCCCGCCCCGGACGGCACCACGCCGTGGGCGGAGCTGCTGGCCGTCGACGCGGAGCCGGAGTTCGCGCAGGTGGAGTTCTCGCACCCGCTGTGGGTGCTGTTCACCTCCGGCACCACCGGCCTGCCCAAGGGGCTGGTCCACGGCCACGGCGGCATCACCCTCGAAGGGCTCAAGTGGTCCGGGCTGTACTGCGGGCTGCGTGCGGGCGAGCGGATGTTCACCTACACCTCCACCGGCTGGGCGCTGTGGAACATGCAGCTCGGCGCGCTCAGCCAGGGCGCGTCGATCGTGCTCTACGAGGGCAGCCCCGGCCACCCGCCGGGCGCGGTCTGGGAGGTCGCCGCCCGGACCGGCGCCGACGTCGTCCTCCTGGGGGCGGCGGTGGTCACCGCGACGGCGAACAGCGGCGTCTCCCCGCGCGCCGACCACGACCTGTCCCGGGTGCGGCACGTCATGGTCAGCGGCTCGGCGCTGCCGCCCGCTGGCTACGACTGGCTGTACTCCCACGTCTCGCCGGACCTGCGGGTCGACTCCACCAGTGGCGGTACCGACATCTCCGGCTCCTTCGTCGGGGCGAACGAGTACTCCCCGGTGCGGGCCGGGCGGATCGGCGGGCGCCTGGCCGGGGTCGACTGCGCCGCCTGGGACGACGACGGGAACCCGGTCGTCGACGAGGTCGGGGACCTGGTGGTCACCCAGCCGATGCCGTCCATGCCGGTGCACCTGTGGAACGACCCCGACGCGCGCCGCTACACCGACTCCTACTTCGACACCTGGCCCGGCGTCTGGCGCCACGGTGACTGGGTGACCGTGCACGGCGACGGCAGCGTCTCCATCCACGGCCGCTCGGACTCCACCCTCAACCGCCAGGGCGTGCGCCTGGGCACCGGCGACTTCTACGACGTCCTGGAGACGATGGAGGAGGTCACCGAGGCCCTCGTCGTCGGCGTGGACCTCCCCGACGACGGGTACTGGCTGGGCCTGTTCGTCGTCCCCGCCGCGGGGCATCCGCTCGACGACGACCTCCGGGCGAGGATCGTGACCACGCTGCGGACCCGGTTGACCCCCCGGCACGTGCCCGACGAGATCGTCGAGGCGCCCGCGGTGCCGCACACCCTGTCCGGCAAGCGGCTGGAGGTGCCGGTCAAGAAGCTGATGGCCGGGCGTCCGCTGGAGAAGGCGGCGAACATCGCCTCGGTCGACGACCCCGACGTGCTGCGCTGGTACGCCCGGTTCGCCGCCGAACGGCGGGCCTGACCGTGCGCCTGGGCGCGACGCTCGCGCACCTGTCCGACGCGCCGCCCCACCCGGTGGTGCCGTGGGCACGGCGCCTGGCCGGCGCGGGATTCGCCCACCTCTGGGCGCCGGAGATCATCGGCCGCGGCCGGCTCGTGCCGGACCCGTTCGTCGCGCTCGCCGCCGCGGCCGGGGCCACCGACGGAGTCGGGCTGGCGACGGGCACCGTGCAGGTCCCGCTGCACCACCCCGCGGAGCTGGCGCACCGGATGCTGTCGTTGCAGGCCGTGTGCGGGGACCGGCTGGCCCTGGGCATCAGCCCCGGCTCCACCCGCGACGACTACGCCACCCTCGACCGCGACCACCGCACCCGTTTCCGGACCTTCGACGAGAACGCGGCCCGGCTCCGCGACCTGCTGGAACACGGCCACGACGACCACGCCCGGCTCGCCGACCCGCCGGCCGCCCGCCCGCCGCTGCTGCTCGGCTCCTGGGGCGCGAACGTCGAGAAGGCGGCCCGGCGCTTCGACGGCTGGCTCGCCTCGGGCTACCGCACCACCCCCGCGGAGATGATCGAGGCGCTGGGGCGCTACCGGGCCGCCGGCGGGCGCCGCGCCGTCGCCTACGCCCTACCGGTCCCCGCGGGGACCGACCTCGGGCGCCTGGGCGAGACGCTGCACCGCTATGCCGACGCGGGGTTCGACGACGCCGTCGTGGTCATCGAGCCGGACGGGCCGGACCCGGAGCGGGTCCGGGCGCTGCTGGCGTAGCGCCGCGTCGGACCCGGGCCGGTGCCGGTCTCAGGCCCGTTCGACGTGTGCGCGCACCGCGGTGCCGTCGTCGGAGATCCAGCCCTTGCTCCGGGCGTAGCCGAGCATGCCGGCCAGGTCGTCCTCCCAGCCCGGGCCGACCCGACCGGCGGCGAGCCTGCGGACGGCGTCCACCCGGACCAGGACGTGCTCGCCGTCGTCGGAGACCTCGCCGAGCCCGGTGCGGCACACGGTGTCGGCGAGCTCCCCGTCGGCCAGTCCCTCGGCGGCGACGACGTGGAACGCGCGCACGTCACCCGGGTCGACGAGCTCGACGTCGCCCGGGGTGATCCGGAAGTACATCCGTCGAGGTTAACCCGTGCGTACGTGCGGTGGCCGGTTCGGCGCCGCCGCGATCGGGGTCAGCCCGCGAGCTTTCCGGCGACGGTGACCACGCGGGTGGCGAGGTGGTCGAGCGCGGCGTTCTCGGCGTCGCCGAGCGGGGCGTCGTTGTTCGCCCCGGTCACGTGCGAGGCGCCGTAGGGGTTGCCGTCGACGAACTTGGTCGGGTCGGTGTAGCCGGGCGCGACGACGATCCCGCCGAAGTGGTGGATCGTGTTGTACAGGGCGAGCAGGGTCGACTCCTGGCCGCCGTGCAGGGTCTGGCTGGAGGTGAACCCGGCGTAGACCTTGTCGGCGAGCAGGCCCTGGCCCCACTGCGGGCCGAGCGAGTCGATGAAGGTCTTCAGCTGCCCGGCGATGTTGCCGTAGCGGGTGGGGGAGCCGAACAGGACGGCGTCGGCCCACACGATGTCGTCGGCGGTCGCGGCGGGGACCTCGGGTGCGGCCTCGGCGTGCGCGGCCTGCGCCTCGGTGGCCTGGCGCTCACCGCTGGTCGCCTCGCGGGCGACGCGACGCAGGCGCACCTCGGCGCCCGCCTTCTCACCGGCCGCGGCGGCCCGGTGGGCCATCGCGTCGACGGTGCCGGTGGCGGAGTAGTAGACGATGGCGAGCTTCACGGTGCTCATGGTTCCTCCGTGGGGTTCGAGGAGGAGCCCGGTACGGCGTCGGACCCGGCTCGGTACGCCGACGGCCTTCCCGTTCGGGGCGACCGGCATGCCTGCCGGTCGCCCCCGTCACGGTGACGCCGGGTCAGCTCGTCGAGCCGCCCAGCGCGTCCTTGACGTTGCCCGCCGCGTCCTTCAGCTTCTCGCCGGCGTCCTTCAGCGACGCCTTCGACTGCTCGGCCTTGCCCTCGACCTGCAGCTCGCGGTCGCCGGTGGCCTCGCCGGTCTTCTCCTGGGCGACGCCCACGGCGTTCTCGGCCTTGTTCTTGACCTTGTCGGTGAACGACATGACTACCTCCTCGGTGGACTGTGCGTAGGAGGGCGCGCGCCTGCCGGTCCTCACGGGCATGTGACACAGGACACCGGAAATGCGCCCTCACGACCGGCCCGGGGCAGCCGCGCGTTCGTCGATCCGGGCCTGGATGCCGGCGTCGGAGCAGAAGCCGCGACCGTGGCGCTTGAGACAGAGCAGCCCGAGCAGGCGTCCGGAGCCGTCGACCACGGCGACCCGTCGCCGTCCGGCGTCGGCCATCGCCGCCCAGGTCGAGGCCAGGTCGTCGCCGGCGCGGGCCACCCGCCCGTCGAGCGTCCCGAGGGGCGCGACGGGCCGGTCGGGGACCGCCCCGGTCAGGTCGGCCCGGTCGACGACGGCGAGCAGTCGCCCGGCGTCGAGGACCAGCAGCGAGTGCACCTTGGGCCGCTCGAACGCCGCCCACGCCTGCGCGACGGTCGTCGCGGGTCCGCAGGTCTTGGGGAACGTGTGCATGGCCGCTGCCACACACACCCCGTTCGGCGCGGTGTTCATGGCGGACCTCCCCTCCCGCACGGGTTACCCGGACTCACTCCGGCCGGAACACGGCCAGGGCGGTGGCCAGCATCGAGTAGTACCCGGTCAGCCACACCAGCGCCGCGAGCGTGTCACGGCCGAGCGCGTCCAGCGCGGTCGCGTAGGCGCCGTCGCCCAGGTCGTGCTGCGTGAGCAGGGCGCGGACGGTGGTCAGCGCGACCCGCTCGGCCTCGTCGAGACCGTCGGGGACACCGCCGTCGAGCAGGGCCTGCAGCTGCGGGCCGGTCAGCCCGGTGTCGCGGGCGAGGCCCTCGTGCGCGGACCACTCGAACGCCGATCCGTGGTGCACGGCGACGGCGAGCACGGCCAGCTCGCGCAGCCGCGGCGGAAGGTCGTCGTCGGTGCGCAGGGCCGCGCCGACCTGCTGGACGGCGTCGCCGATGCGCGGCGAGAAGAGCATCGTCGCGAACGGGCCGAGCAGCCGGTCGGCGTCGTCGACCAGCGGGACCCTGGCCTGCGCGCGGCGCGGGCCGGTCGCGATGCGGGCGTGCAGCGCGGCGCGCTCGGGATCGAGCCCGGCCGGGTCCGACGGCGCGGTCCGCGGGTGGGCCGGCGGTCGCGGCCTGCCACGCAGGTCGGCGGGCGTCGTGGCGTCGCTGGTCGTCACCGGTCCAGGCTACGGACGCCGACGGCGGGTCCCCGGGGTGACGCCGGTCTCCTGGACGATCAGCCCAGCTGCCCCGGCGGGCTGCCCCGCCGATCTGCGGTGACTGCGTAGCTGGTTCTGGGCCGGTTGCGCAGATGCCACGGCCCGCGGTGTCCTCGCTGCACACCAGCGAGGAGATGGAGGCGCGGGATGGCTCTGCCCGAGTGGGACGGCGAACTGACCTCGGTCCGGTACGATCGGGAGACGGGCGCGTGGTTCGTGATCGGGGTGCATTCGACCCCGCTCGGCCCGGCGTCCGGCGGGACCCGCGCGATGGTCTACCCCTCGCCCGACGACGCCGTCGCCGACGCCCGCCGCCTCGCCGGGGCGATGACGCTGAAGATGGCCGCCGCGGGCCTCCCGATGGGCGGTGGCAAGTCGGTGATCGCGCTCCCGGCCCCGCGCACCGAGCTCGACGACGCGACCTGGCGGCGCATCCTGGAGATCCACGCCGCCAACCTGGAGCTGCTCGGCGGGAACTACACCACCGGCCCGGACGTCGGGACCTGCTCGGCCGACATGGACGTGCTCGCCGGTCTGACCCCGCACGTGTTCGGCCGCTCGGTCGCGGCGGGCGAGCCCGGCTCGTCCGGCCCGATGACCGCCCTCGGGGTGTTCGCCGCGATCCGCGCCGGAGCCGCGGAAGCCGGGTTCGACGGCGTCGACGGGCTGCGGGTGCTGGTCCAGGGGCTCGGGGCGGTCGGCGCCGACGTCGCCCGGCTCGCCGCCGACGCGGGGGCCAAGCTGATCGTCACCGACGTCGATCCGGCCCGCTGCGCCGCGGCCGCCGACGAGCTGGGTGCCGAGGTGGTCGACACCGCAGCGGTGACCACCCGCGCGTGCGACGTGCTGGTCCCGTGCGCCACCGGCGGGCTGATCACCGCCGAGGTCGCCGCGACCGTCCCCACCGCGGTGATCGCGGGTGCGGCGAACAACCTGCTCGCCGACCCGTACGCTGCCGATGTCCTGCGCCGGCGCGGGATCACCTACGCCCCGGACTTCGTCGCGAACGCCGGTGGGGCCATCCACCTGGTCGGCCGCGAGGTGCTCGGCTGGAGTGCTGCCGCCGTCGCGGACCGGACCCGTGCCATCGGCGACACCCTGGCCGGGATCTTCGCCGACGCCCGCGCACACGGCACCACCACGGTCACCGCGGCGGAGAACCTGGCAGCACGCACGTTGACGGGAGAGCACTGATGGACATCCTCACCGACTCCGAGAAGCTCGCCGACCTCGACGCCGCCGCCCTGCGCCGGCTGGTCGGCCTCGTCGAACACGACGACTCCGCCGACCCGTTCCCGGTCACCGGCTGGGACGCCGTGGTCTGGGCCGTCGGCAACGCCACCCAGGCCGCGCAGCTCTACCAGGTCGTCTACGGCATGGAGCTCGTCGCGTACTCCGGACCGGAGACGGGCAACCGCGACCACCACTCCTACGTGCTGCGCTCGGGCGCGGTCCGGTTCGAGCTGCGCGGCGCCGTCGACCCGGACAGCCCGCTCGCCGACCACCACCGCCGGCACGGCGACTCCGTCGTCGACATCGCCCTCGAGGTCCCCGACGTCGACCGCTGCATCGCCCACGCCCGCGCCCAGGGCGCCACCGTGCTCGTCGAGCCGCACAACACGACCGACGAGCACGGCACCGTGCGCACCGCCGCGATCGCCACCTACGGCGACACCCGGCACACCCTGGTCGACCGGTCCCGCTACACCGGCCCGTACCTGCCCGGCCACGTCGCCCGCGGCTCGTCGGTGGCCCGGCCCGCGGACGCGCCGCGGCGGGTGTTCCAGGCGCTCGACCACGTCGTCGGGAACGTGGAGTACGGACGGATGGACCACTGGGTGGACTTCTACCACCGGATCATGGGCTTCACGAACATGGCCGAGTTCATCGGCGACGACATCGCCACCGACTACTCGGCGCTGATGAGCAAGGTCGTCGCGTCGGGGAACCACCGGGTGAAGTTCCCGCTCAACGAGCCCAGCCCGGGCCGGCGGAAGTCCCAGATCGACGAGTACCTGGACTTCCACCGCGGCCCCGGCGCCCAGCACCTCGCGCTCGCGACGAACGACATCCTCGGCGCCGTCGACGTGCTGCGCTCCCGCGGCGTGGAGTTCCTCGACACCCCGGCCGCCTACTACGAGGACCCGGAGCTGCGGGCCCGCATCGGGTCCGTGCGGGTGCCGATCGCCGAGCTGCAGTCCCGCGGGATCCTCGTCGACCGCGACGAGGACGGCTACCTGCTGCAGATCTTCACCAAGCCGATCGGGGACCGGCCCACGGTGTTCTTCGAGCTCATCGAGCGGCACGGCTCGCTCGGCTTCGGCAAGGGCAACTTCAAGGCGCTGTTCGAGGCGATCGAGCGGGAGCAGGAGCGCCGCGGCAACGTCTGAGCGGGCGCTGCCCCGGCGGCGGAGCAGTTCTGGACCGGTTCGGATCAGTCCTGGATCCGCCGCCAGGGGCGGTCGGCCTCGATCGCGTACGCGAGCTCCAGCAGCGTCCGCTCGTCGCCGACCGGGGTCTGCAGGTGCACCCCCACCGGCAGCCCGCCCGCCGTCGCACCGGCGGGCAGCGCGACCGCGGGAGCCCCGGCGACGTTGGCGAGCGGGGTGAACGCGACGTAGTCCAGCAGCCGGGCGGTGAGCTGCTCGATCGGCACCGTCGGCGCGAGCCACCCGATCTCCGGCGGGGTGTGCGCGAGCACCGGGGAGAGCAGTACGTCGTGCCGGGTGAACAGCTCGGCGTGGGTCGCCGCGACCCGGCGCAGCCGGTGCAGGAACACCGGGGTGCGGGCCAGCGCGCGACGGTAGTGGTCGGCCAGACCGTGGGTCAGGCCGTCGAGACGGTGCGGGTCGAAGGTGCGCCCGTGCAGCAGCCGCCCGCCGGTGACCACGGAGAACGCCAGCAACCCCCAGTAGTCGAGGAAGTCGTCGACGAACCGGGTCCCCACCCCGCTGTGGGCCTCGGACACCTCGTGACCCTGCTTCGCGAGCAGCTGGGCGACGGCGGTGACGGTCTCGCGGGTGTCGGCGTCGACCGCCGCCCCGGTGGGGGACTCCAGCAGCAGGCCGACCCGCAGGCGTCGCCGGGCGGGGCCCTCGACCAGGCCCAGCGGTGGCAGCGCCGGGTTGCGGCGCCCGCGGTCGGCGGCGCCCAGGAACACCGCGGTGTCGCGGACCGAGCGGGACACCACGCCGTCGGCGACGAGGTCGATCGGCATCCGGGCGCCGGTCGCGTTCGGCGCGAGCCGGCCCCGCGAGGGCTTGAGCCCGACCAGCCCGCAGGCCGCGGCCGGGATGCGGATCGAGCCGCCGCCGTCGTTGGCGTGGGCCAGCGGCACCACCCCGGCGGCGACGAGCGCGGCCGCCCCGCCCGACGACGCGCCGGCCGAGAAGCGCGGGTCCCACGGGTTGCGGGTCGGCTCGGCGTCGGCGAACTCGGTGGAGGCGTTCAGCCCGTACTCCGGCATCCGGGTCGTGCCCAGCAGGTCCAGCCCGCAGCCGAGCAGCTGCCGGGTCACCTCGGCGTGCTCGCGCGAGGGCGCCGGGACGAACGCCTGGGTGCCGTGGCCCGCGGGCCAGCCCCGGACCTCGACGTTGTCCTTGACCAGCGTCGGCACCCCGGCCAGCGGGCCGTCGACGGCGCCGGTGACGGGATCGGCGGTGCGGTCCAGGGCGAGGCCGTGCAGGTGCGGCTCGACCCGGGCGGCACGCGCGGCGACGGCCGCGTGCAGCTCGGCGGGCGCGACCTCACGGCGGCGCAGCCTCCCGGCGAGGGTGACGGCGTCGTCGTCGCCCAGGGCGTCGTCGGTGAACGCGTGCACGCGTCGGTCCATGTCGGACGATCCTGCACCCCGCCCGTCCGCGTACGACGGGGAGGCCCGGCGCGGGTGGTGTCGCCTCCGCCACCACGGTGGCGTCGGGTGTGGAACAGTGCGCACGGTCCCCACGTGGAGGACGCCACACCCCCGCGGGTGGGGCAGGATGCAGGACGACACCGACGTCACCAGCGCCGAGGAGCACGCCCGTGAAGACCGAGGCAGCCGCCCCGTGCTGACCCCCGCCGTGACCCCTGTGGTGACCCCCGTCGTCGGCCGCGGCCGGGAGGTCGAGCTGCTCGTCGCGGCGCTGGAGGCCGGCGCCCACGTCGTCCTGGAGGGCCCGCCGGGCACCGGGAAGACGACGCTGCTGCGGTCGGTGGCCGAGGAGGCCGAGCTCCCGTTCGTGTTCGTCGAGGGCAACGCCGAGCTCACCCCGGCCCGGCTGGTCGGGCACTTCGACCCGGCCCAGGTCCTGGAGCGGGGCTACAACCCCGATACCTTCGTCGACGGCCCGCTGGCCGAGGCGCTGCGCTCCGGGGCCCTGCTCTACGTCGAGGAGATCAATCGGATCCCGGAGGAGACCCTCAACGTCCTCATCACCGTGATGAGCGAGGGCGAGCTGCACGTGCCCCGGCTGGGCCGGATCACCGCGCACGAGGGATTCCGGCTGGTCGCCGCGATGAACCCGTTCGACGCCGTCGGCACCGCCCGGATCTCCTCCGCCGTCTACGACCGGGTCTGCCGGATCGCGATGGGCTACCAGACCGCCGGGGACGAGACCGCGGTCGTCGCGCTGCGCGGCCCCGAGGTCGACGAGCAGTGGCGGGCCAAGGTCGTCTCCCTGGTCCGCCGGACCCGGGAGCACCCGGACGTGCACGTGGGCTCCTCGGTGCGCGGGGCGATCGACATCGTCCGCATCACCGCGGCGCTGGCGGCCCGGCGCGGCCGGGAGACCACCGACTGGCGGGCCGGGCTGGACGCGGCGCTGGTCGCGCTGTCCGGCCGCATCCGGCTCGCCGAGTCCGGCTCCCGCAGCGCCGAGGACATCGTCCGCGAGCTGTACACGGCCGAGTTCGGCCAGGAACCCGCCGACGACGCCGACGGGGCCCCGGACGGCGGTGATGCGTCGGGGGGAGCCTGAGCCCGCCACCGGCGGGCGGTCCCCGGCCCGCGGACGGCTCCACCCGTCCGTCCCGGCCGCGTGCGCGCCCGGAGGACCGCACGGTGGCCCGCAGCTCCCTGGCGGGCCACCCCGGGTTCACCGAGATCTCGCCCGAGGTCGGGGTGCTCGACCCCGACGCGTTCGACGCCGCGCTCGCCGAGCGTCCCGACGAGACGCTGACGCTGCTCGTCGACATGGGCAGGGCCACCGACGAGAAGCTGCGGGCGGCGGCCCGCAGGCTCGCCGGCCGGGTCGTGCTGGAGATCGGCCGGTCCGGCCGGGTCACCCGGCGCGGGATCGGCAGGCTGCGTGCTGTCCCGGCCGACCGCGGCGGCGACCTGGACCTGGACGCCTCGCTGGGCGCGGTCGCCGAGGCCCGCGCGGCGCGGCGCCCGGTCGGGCTCGACGAGCTGACCGCGCGCACCTGGGCGCGGCCCGCGCTCGCGTTGTGCCTGGTGGTGGACGCGTCCGGGTCGATGGGCGGGGACCGGCTCGCCGCGGCGGCGCTGACCGCCGCGGCCTGCGCGTTCCGGGCACCCGGTGACCACGCGGTGCTGTCGTTCGCCGCCGAGACCCGGGTCCTGCGCGACATCGGGTCCACCCGTCCGCCGTCGGCGGTCGTCGACCGGGTGCTGGGCCTGCGCGGGCACGGGGTGACCGCGCTGTCCGGTGCGTTGCGGGCGGCCACCGCGCAGCTGGAACGGACGCGCGCGGAGCGGCGGATCGTCGTGCTGCTCTCGGACTGCCGGGCCACCGACGACCACGACCCGGTCCCGGCGGCGCGGCAGGTCCCGGAGCTGCTGATCCTGGCCCCGGAGTCCGACCACGAGCAGGCCGCCGAGCTGGCCGCGCGCAGCAACGCGCGGTGGGCGCCGGTCGCCGGCCCGTCGGACGCACCGGGGGTGCTGCGGTCCCTCCTGGGTGGCTGAGCCCCGCCCGGGACTCAGCCGCCCAGCACGTTCACGGCCCGGGAGACGACGAGCGCGATCGTCACCAGCGACACCAGCGCCTGGACGAGCATCAGCATCTTCGCCCACCGGCTCAGCGGCATCACGTCGGTGGGGCTGAACGCGGTGGCGTTGGTGAACGACAGGTACAGGTAGTCGGCGAAGCGGGGCTCCCAGTCGGCGTCGTGCGGGTCGGTGCTCTGCATCTGCACGAACAGGAAGTCCGCGGTGGGACGGCGCCCGTGCGCCCGTGCCGCCGGCCCGCCGCGGTCGAGCTGCCAGTACCAGACCGCGAACGCGATGATGTTGGTCAGCCAGATCGCCGCCCCGCTGGCCAGCAGCGGGGCGGCCGAGCCGCCGGAGGAGCCGTCGAGGATCGCGGTGACCAGCAGCCCCGCCGACACCGCGTTCGCGAGGCTCAGCAGCCCGACCAGGGTCAGCCCGAGGCCGCGCAGCAGCGCCGACTCGCGGTCCATCCGGGCCGGGCCGGCCACCGCGAGCACGACCAGCACCACCAGCTCCAGCGACGGCAGCAGCCACCGCGACACCAGGGTGAGCTGGTCGGGCAGCAGCAGCTGCAGCCCGATCGCGACGACGATCGCCGCTGCGGCGGGCCACCGGTGCTCGCCGGGGGTGACCCGCTTCCAGGCGGGCACGATGCGGCGCCCGCCGTCGCCGAGCCGGTCGAGCTCGCGGCGGATGGCGTCCAGGGCGTGCCGGTGCGGGTCGGCCGACGGGTCGCTCATGACCGTGATCCTGCTCCTCGTCGATCCTGCTCGTGGCTGACCCCGCTCCTCGTCAGCGGAGGGTGAACCACAGCAGGCACGCGAGCCCGGCGACCACGCAGTAGATCCCGAACGGGCGCAGCGAGCGGGTCTCGAAGTACCGGGACAGGAACCGCACCGACAGGTACGCGCCGAGCCCGGACAGCAGGCTCCCCACCAGGATCTGCGGTCGGATGCCGTCCCCGAGCGGACCGGCGAGGTCACCCAGCTTCAGCACGCCCGCGGCCAGGATGACCGGCGTCGCGAGCAGGAACGACAGCCGTGCCGCGTCGACGTGCGGGAGGCCCTTCAGCAGCCCGGCCGTCATCGCGGACCCCGACCGGCTGATCCCCGGGGCGAGCGCGGCGATCTGGGCCGCGCCGACGGTCACCACGTCACGCACCCGGAGCCGCGCGATGCGGTGGTCGGAGGCGACCTCGGTGGCGAGCAGCACGGTGCCCGGCTCGCCGCCGACGGCCGTCGGCGCGACCGGAGCGGGGCGCCGGCGCAGGTGCTCGACGACCAGCAGGACGGCGCCGTTGAGCACGAGGAACAGCGCGGTCGGGACGGGCAGCGCCAGGTAGGTGCGGAAGACCCGGTCGAGTGCGAGCCCGGCCAGCCCGACGGGGACGGTCGCGAGCACCAGCAGCCAGGCCAGGCGCTGGTCGGGGTCGCGGACCTCGCGGCGGGCCACCGACGTCACCAGCCCGCGCACGATCCGCACCCAGTCCGCGCGGAATGCCACGATCAGGGCCAGTGCGGTCGCCACGTGCAGGCCCACGACGAACGCCAGGTACGGCGACCGCGGCGCGCTCACGTCGAGGTCGGCCGCCCTGCTGCCCGCCGATGACGGCGGGCAGCAGGATGCTGTGACCGAGGCTGGAGACCGGGAACAGCTCGGCGACGCCCTGCATCGCCCCGATCACGATCGCCTCGGCCCAGGTCAACGTGCTCACCGCGTGGTCCTCCCCGTGGTCCGGCCGTCCGCTCCGGACGGTGCTCGCCGCGGGCCGCCGAGGCGCGGTGACACGCCGGAGGCGGCCCGGGACGTCGGGGACGTTCGGCGCGAGGGGGGCGACCCGGTCAGGACCGGGCGTCGGCGCGGCGTCGCGAGCCGGTGGCCCGCACGATCGCGGTGCGCCCGAGCACCAGGGACAGCCCGACGGCGATCCCGCCGACGACGAGCAGCCAGGGCCGCGACTCCAGGTCGGTGGCGAGCCGGTCCCCGGCCGCGTAGCCGATCCCGACGAGCACCGCGGCGCGCACCGCGGTGGTGGGGACGATCCAGGCCAGGAAGCGGCGGTAGCCGACCTTGGACAGCCCGGCGGCCAGGTAGGCCGGGATCGCGCCGATGTCGACGAGCTTGGCGCCGATGACGATCCGCGGCAGGTGCGTGTGGACCTCGCGGGTCAGGACCTCGCGACGCTCCTCGGTCAGGCCCAGCCGGTTCAGCACCCGGGCGACGGCCGGCCGGTCGCCGTTGCGGCCGAGCGCGTAGAGCGCCGTGTCCCCGACGACGTCGGCGACGAGCGCGGCCAGCCACACACCCCACCAGGGGAGCTGCCCGGCCCCGGCGAGCGCGGCCGCGGCGACGGTGACGATCGGACCTTCGAGGAATGCCCCGACCCCGATCACGAGGAGCGACCGAACGGGCGCAGCAGGGATCGCGGCCAGCAGTGCGGCCACGGTGTCCGTGAGTCCGAACACGAACGCCTCCCATCAGGTCCTCCACCGAATGGTGCCCTGTCTGCCGCACCGGGCGGCGGGCGCCCCGCCGTCGTCGCGCGACGCGGGCTCCTCGTCACCGGGTGTGACGGCGTCGTCGGGTGGCGGTGTCGAGTCCCGTGGCCGGGCCGGCCGCCGGGTCTCCCGGGGCGTCGTTGCCCGGCACACCGATGGTCCCACCGCCGGCCGGGATCGGCAGGTCCGAAGGACCCGCGGCGGCCGTGAGCACGGCCACCGGTAGCACCGGTCCGGTGAGCGCGTCACCTGTTCGGATGACGGCACCGATGGTGCCGCGGCCGCTCAGCGCAGGGTGGCGATCCCGTAGCGCTGCACCCGCCGGTACGCCGTCGCCCGGCTGATCCCCAGCGTCTCCGCGGCCCGGGTGACGCTCATGCCGTGCTCGGTGAGGCAGCGGACCAGCTCGTCGCGTTCCAGCGACTCGATCCGGGTGAGCGAGCCGGAGCGGGTGGCGAGCAGCTCGGGGGGCAGGTGCCGGACGTCGACCACGCTGCTGCGGGCCGCGGCGTCGCGGACCGTGCGGCGCAGCTGCTCGACGTTGCCCGGCCAGCTGTAGGTCCGCAGCGCGCGGGCGGCGGCGTCGGTGAAGGTGACGCCGTCGCGGGTGAAGTGTGCGGCCAGTGCCGGGACGTCCTCGGCCCGGTGCCGCAGCGGCGGCAGCTCGACCACGACGTCGAGCATCCGGGACAGCGGCTCCGGGACCGTCCCGACGTCGCGCGCGGTGACGCTGAGCGCCGCGTGCGGCAGCGACCGCACCAGCGCCGCCAGCCGGGTCGCGACGGGCGCGGGCAGCTCGTGCACCCGGCCCGCGATCACCGCGGTGTCGGCCTTGCCCAGCTCCGGGGACCACAGCGACAGCCAGGACACCGCGTCCTCGGCCGCCGGTGGGCGGGCGTGCAGCACCCGGTGCCGCGGCGCGACGGTGCGCAGGGCCGCCGCGAGCAGCGCGGACTTCCCCACGCCTGGCTCGCCGACGACCCCGACCCGGGCGCCGTCGCGCAGCGCCGCCCGCACCTCGTCCAGCGCGGTGGTCCAGCTGCGGCCCAGCTCGGCGGTGCCGCCGGTGGGCTGCGGGGCGACCCGGAACACCTCGCCGCGGGGCGCCGGCCGCGGGCTCGCGCCCCGCCCGTGGGCCAGCATCAGCGCGGAGGTCTGCCCGGCCGCGGTGCGGGCGAGCGCCAGGAGCAGCCCGTCGGAGCGTTGCGACCAGGTGGTGAGGTTGATGCTGCCGAGCAGAGACCCGTCGACGGGGTCGAGCACCGGGGCGGCCGCGCAGGTGTAGCCCCAGAGCCCGGTGCAGTAGTGCTCGTCGCCGCGGACCAGCGACGGGACCCGGTCGGCCAGGGCCAGGCCGAGCCCGGTGGTCCCCGCCTCCCGCTCGCCGAAGGCGAAGCCGGGGGCGAGGTAGGTGCGGTCGAGCGCGTCGACCAGGGCCCGTTCGTCGCAGAGCCGGGAGACGACGATCCCGTCGGCGTCGGTGAGCATCAGCGAGATCGGTTCGCCGGGCAGTCCCTCGTGCAGCCCGGCGAGCACCTCGCCGCCGCAGCGGGCGAACAGCGACTCGTCGTCGACGGTGCCGGTGTACGCCGGGTCGACCACCTCGGTGGGGGCGCCGTAGGTCTCGCTGCGTGCCCAGGACGCCGAGATGCGGGCCGGAGCCAAGGACTGCCCCATCGCGCGTACCTCCTCGTACCTGCTGCTCACGACGGTGTCACACCTGCGACGCCGACGCGACACCGTCTCGTCTCAGGTTGAGACGGCGGTCACCACTGCCGCCGCCCGCCGGTTCCTACCTTCGGTGCCGACGCGGGACCCCACCGGCCCGCGCAGTCGCGGGGTGCCCACCACCTCGCCGCGACCTGAGAGGGACGACGATGTACTCGAAGAACGGTGAGTCCTACTTCATCGTGGACGCCCACGTGGCGCTGTGGGACGCGCGCCCGGAGAACCAGCGCAACATCCACGGCAAGCAGTTCATCGACTGCTTCTACGACTACCACCGCAACCTCAGCCCGGAGTCCGAGGTGTGGCCCTACGAGGACTACCTCTACCAGGGCGGCGAGCGGCTGATGAAGGACCTGTTCGCCGACGGCCACGTCGACCACGCCGTCTTCCAGCCCGCGTACCTGGGCGAGTTCTACGCCAACGGGTTCGGCCAGACCGAGGAGGCCTTCGCCCTCGCCCAGGCCCACCCGGACAAGCTGACCTACAACCACCACTGGGACCCGCGCAACGGCGAGCAGGGCCTGCGGCAGCTGCGCGAGGACGCGAAGCGCTTCGGGCTCAAGGGCGTGAAGCTCTACACCGCGGAGTGGCACGGCGAGTCCCGCGGCTGGAAGCTCGACGACCACTGGTCCTACAAGTACCTCGAGGCGGCCCAGGAGCTGGGCATCCGCAACATCCACATCCACAAGGGCCCCACCATCCGCCCGCTGGACCGCGACGCGTTCGACGTCGCGGACGTGGACAAGGTCGCCACCGACTTCACCGACCTGAACTTCGTCGTCGAGCACTGCGGCCTGCCGCGGCTGGAGGACTTCTGCTGGATCGCCACCCAGGAGCCGAACGTGCACGCCGGTCTGGCCGTCGCGATGCCGTTCATCCACACCCGGCCCAAGTACTTCGGCCAAATCCTGGGTGAGCTCCTGTACTGGCTGGGCGAGGACCGCATCCAGTTCTCCAGCGACTACGCCATCTGGACCCCGCGCTGGCTGGTCGAGCGCTTCGTGGACTTCCAGATCCCCGAGGAGCTGTCCGAGTACGCGCCGCTGACCACCGCCCAGAAGAAGAAGATCCTGGGCCTCAACGCCGCGAAGATCTACGACATCGAGGTCCCCGCCGAGCTGGCGCTCCGCGACGAGACCCCGCAGGAAGTGCCGGTGGCCTCGTGAGCGCGCCGGCCCTGACCGCGCACGCGACGCGGGCCGAGCAGGCCTGGCGGGCGCTCGACGCCGTCGTCGACCCGGAGCTGGACGAGCCGATCACCGACCTGGAGTTCGTGCGGACCCTCGACGTCGACGGCGGCCGGGTCACCGTGCACCTGCGGCTGCCCACCGCGTTCTGCGCGCCGAACTTCGCCTACCTGATGTGCTCCGACGCCAAGGACGTGCTGACGGCGCTGGACTGGACGACCGCGGTGACCGTCGAGCTCGACGACCACCACGACTCCGACCTCATCAACGCCGGGCTGGCCGCCGACGCCGGCTACAAGGGCACCTTCCGCCACGAGGCCGAGTCCGACCTCGACGAGCTGCGGGTCACCTTCCGGCGCAAGGCGCACGCCGCCGCGATGGAGCGCTCGCTGACCGGGCTGCTGCGCCGCGACCCGGACCGGGCGCCGGAGACGCTGCACGGAGTCACCCTGGCCGACCTGCCCGCGGGCCCGACCACCGACGCGCTGCTGCGTCGCCGCGTCACGCTCGGACTGGGCACCGCGGGGCACCTGCCGGTCCTGGTCGGGCACGACGGCGTCCCGTACCCGGCCGAGCAGGTCCCGCTGAAGCTGCGGATGGCCCGGTCGGTGCGGATCTCGATCGAGGGCAACGCCCACTTCTGCCGGGGGCTGCTGAAGACCCGCTACCCGGAGTCCGTCTCCGGGGACACCACGAAGGGAACCCGTCCGTGAGAGCAGTACAGGTCGTCGGCTACCACCGGCCGATGGAGCTGACCGAGGTCGCGAAGCCGGAGGTCGCCGACCCGTTCGACGTCGTCGTGCGGATCGGCGGAGCGGGCGTCTGCCGCACCGACCTCCACGTCCTCGAGGGTCAGTGGGCGGAGAAGTCGCAGGTCGCGCTGCCGTACACGATCGGCCACGAGAACGCGGGCTGGGTCGAGTCCGTCGGCTCCGCGGTGACCCACGTCCGCGAGGGCGACGGGGTCATCCTGCACCCGCTCGCCACCTGCGGGCTGTGCCGCGCCTGCCGCTCCGGCGACGACGTGCACTGCACCGCCTCGGCGTTCCCGGGCATCGACACCCACGGCGGGTACGCGGAGTACCTGCGCACCTCGGCGCGCAGCGTGGTCAAGCTCGACCCGTCGCTGCAGCCGGCCGACGTCGCCGCGCTCGCCGACGCCGGGCTCACCGCCTACCACGCGGCCGCCAAGGCCTCGCGGCGTCTCGGTCCGCGCGACACGTGCGTCGTCATCGGTGCGGGCGGGCTCGGTCACATCGGCATCCAGGTGCTCAAGGCGCTGACCCCGGCCCGGCTGGTCGTGCTCGACCGCAACGCGGACGCGGTGAAGCTGGCGCTGGAGATCGGCGCCGACGACGGCATCGTCGCCGACGGCGGCCAGGTCGACGAGGTCCTGTCACGCACCGGTGGGAACGGCGCCGAGGCCGTCATCGACTTCGTCGGCGAGGGCGGCTCCACCGCGCAGGGCCTGGCGATGACGCGGCGCGCCGGGGACTACCACGTCGTCGGCTACGGCGAGAACGTCGACGTCCCGACGATCGACCTGATCTCGGCCGAGGTGAACGTGGTCGGCAACCTGGTCGGCTCCTACAACGACCTGTGCGACCTGATGGAGCTGGCCGGGCGCGGGCGGGTCACGCTGCACACCACGAAGTACGCGCTGGACGACTTCCAGTCCGCGCTCGACGACCTCGACGCGGGGAAGGTCAGGGGACGCGCCATCCTGGTGCCCTGACCTGCTGGTCCGCCCGCGGTCCCGTTCACGACGGCCCGTACCGGTGACGCCGGTGCGGGCCGTCGTGCGTTCCGCGGAACGCGGTGTCACGCCCTCGGTCCGCGTTCCGCGGAACGCGGTGGGCGGATGTCCCGGGGGCGCGGCCGCGGACCGGGACCGGCCGGTGTCGCGGGCCGGTCAGGCGGGGGCCCGGCCGTCGAGCCGGGCCTGCACGGCGGCGGTGATCCGGGCGAGCGCGGTCACGTCGTCGTCGGAGAGGGCGTCGAAGACCAGCTCCCGCACGGTCTCCACGTGCCCGGGCGCCGCGGCCTCGATCGCCGCCCGGCCCGCCCCGGTGAGCACGACGTAGTTGCCGCGGCCGTCGTCGTCGCACTCCTCGCGGGCGACCAGGCCGCGCTTCTGCATCCGCGCGAGGTGGTGCGACAGCCGGCTCTTCTCCCAGTCCAGCAGGCCCGCCAGCTCCATCGCGCGGCACCGCTCGTCGGGCCGGTCGGTCAGCGCGACGAGCACGTCGAAGTCCGCGAGCGAGAGCCCCGAGTCCGCCTGCAGCCGCCGGTGCAGCTCGGCGTGCAACCGCGCCTGCATCCGGAGCAGCCCTCGCCAGGCCGCCTGTTCGCGCTCGTCCAGCCACCGTGTCACGGCTGCAGGGTACCGGAATAGTTGACGCGTCATCCATGTTGGTGCAGGATGTAGATGACGAATCAACTACTGGAGGAAGCCGTGCAGTTCGGAGTCTTCTCGGTCAGCGACATCACGCCGGACCCGACGACCGGCGCCACCCCGACCGAGGCGCAGCGCATTCAGGACGTCCTGACCATCGCCCGGCGCGCCGAGCAGGTCGGTCTCGACGTCTTCGCCCTCGGCGAGCACCACAACCCGCCGTTCTTCTCCTCGTCGCCGACGACCACGCTCGGCTACCTCGCGGGTGTCACCAGCACCCTGCAGCTGTCCACCGCGACCACGCTGATCACCACGAACGACCCGGTGAAGATCGCCGAGGACTTCGCGATGTTGCAGCACGTGGCCGGCGGGCGCGTCGACCTGACGCTCGGGCGCGGCAACACCGGCCCGGTCTACCCGTGGTTCGGCCAGGACATCCGGCAGGGGATCAACCTCGCGATCGAGAACTACGCACTGCTCCGGAAGCTCTGGGACACCGAGGTCGTCGACTGGGAGGGGCGCTTCCGCACCCCGCTGCAGGGCTTCACCTCGACCCCGCGCCCGCTCGACGGCGTCGCGCCGTTCGTCTGGCACGGCTCGATCCGCAGCCCCGAGATCGCCGAGCAGGCCGCGTACTACGGCGACGGCTTCTTCCACAACCACATCTTCTGGCCCGCGTCGCACACCAAGCGGATGGTCGAGTTCTACCGGAAGCGCTGGGAGCACCACGGTCACGGACCGGCCGACCGCGCGATCGTCGGCCTCGGTGGACAGGTGTTCATGCGTCGCAACAGCCAGGACGCGGTGCGGGAGTTCCGGCCCTACTTCGACAACGCCCCGGTCTACGGGCACGGGCCCTCGCTGGAGGACTTCACCCGTGAGACCCCGCTGACCGTCGGCAGCCCGCAGCAGGTCATCGAGCGCACCCTCGGTTTCCGCGAGTACGTCGGCGACTACCAGCGCCAGCTGTTCCTCATCGACCACGCGGGCCTGCCGCTGAAGACCGTGCTGGAGCAGCTCGACCTGCTGGGCGAGGAGGTCGTGCCGGTGCTGCGCAAGGAGTTCGCCGCGCTGCGTGCGCCCGGGGTCCCGGACGCGCCGACCCACGCCTCGCTGGTCGCCGCCCGCGACGCCGCCGCCCGCACGCAGGAGAAGAGCACGCAGGAGAAGCAGGAGGTCGCGTGATGACCACACGCAGGATCGTCGTGCTCAGCGCCGGGTTGTCGACGCCGTCGTCGACCCGGCTGCTGGCCGACCGGCTCGCCGCCGCGGTCACGACCGCCCTGGCCGACCGGGGCGAGCAGACCGAGGTGCAGGTCGTGGAGCTGCGCGAGCACGCCCGCGACCTCGCCGACCACCTGGTCGCCGGCTTCCCGAACACCGCGCTGGCGCCGGTGCTGGAGTCCGTGGCCGCCGCGGACGCGGTCGTCGCCGTGACGCCGATCTTCTCGGCGTCCTACAGCGGCCTGTTCAAGACCTTCGTCGACGTGCTGGACCGCGACGCGCTCACCGGCACCCCGGTGCTGCTCGCCGCGACCGGCGGCACGGCGCGGCACTCGCTGGCACTCGAGCACGCGATGCGCCCGCTGTTCGCGTACCTGCGGGCGGCGACCGTGCCGACCGCGGTGTTCGCCGCGCCCGAGGACTGGGGTGCGACCGAGGTGGGCACCACACTGGAGAGCCGCGTCGAGCGGGCCGCCGGTGAGCTGGCGGCCGCCGTCGCGGCCCGGCCCGCCGCCACCCGCACCGACGTCTTCGACGACGTCCCCGACTTCACCGCACTGCTGAAGGGTTGACCACGATGACCGAGACCAGCACCTCCACCGACACCTCGACCCCGACCGGCACCCCGACCGGCACCGACACCGCGGCCCTCGACGCCGCACGCGACCGGATCCGCGCCGCCCACCTGAAGCCGGCGGGACAGCGGCCGACCTCGACCGCCCGCGGACTGCACCACACCGCCCTGGTCAGCTCGGACGTCGAGCGGACCGTGCGCTTCTACCAGGACGTGCTGGGCTTCCCGCTCACCGAGCTGATCGAGAACCGGGACTACCCCGGCTCCTCGCACTTCTTCTTCGACATCGGCAACGGGAACCTGCTCGCGTTCTTCGACTTCCCGGGCCTCGACGTCGGCCCCTACGCCGAGGTCCTCGGCGGGCTGCACCACATGGCGATCAGCGTCGAGCCGCAGCGCTGGGACGAGCTGGTCGCCCGGCTCACCGAGGCCGGGGTGGAGCACGAGGTGCACTCGGGCGTCTCGGTCTACTTCCGCGACCCCGACGGCGCCCGCATCGAACTCATCGCCGACCCGCTGGGGGAGATGTACGGCCAGCACGTGCTCTGACACCTGCTCCGACACCTGCTCAGTCGCGTGCGCGGGCGGGTCGCGTCACCGGCGCACGCTGACGTGGACGTGGTCGAAGTGCCCGCCGGTGGCGTCGGCGGGGTCGTAGACCCCGCCGCCGTCGTAGGGCCTGCCCCAGTTCTCCCGGCCCTCGCCGGAGTCCCCGGTGCCGCGGTACCAGATCCGGCCCTGCCAGATCACGTACCGGACCCGCAGCTCGGAGGCGTTCTCGCGCAGCCAGGTCGCGACCGCCCAGCCGTCCTCCAGGTCCTGCCCGGCGGGGAAGTCGCCGTAGCCGGCCGGGAACGCGTCGCACGCCCGTCCGGCGGGGTGGTCGCTCGACGGGTTCCACGCATGCTCCGACCAGCAGGTGATCGCCCGTACCGGTGCCGACGGGCCGGGCTCGCCGAACCGCTCGACGAGGGCGTCGTGCAGGCGCAGCGCGGACGGGGTGAGGCAGCCCGACGTCGTCGGGTCGGGTTGGTCGCACTGCTCCGGCGGGGGCGGGTCGACCAGGTCGCGCAGGTCGTCGGCGGTGAACCCGCGGCTCCCGGCGAACCACACGAGCCCGCCGACGAGCAGGGCCAGCACGAGGAGCACACCCAGAGCGGGGGCGATGCGGGTCTTCACAGGGGGTTTCGTCCGTTCCGTCGGAGTCGGTTCCAGCCTACGGCGGTGACACCGGCCCGTGCGGCGGCCAGGATCGGCGGGGCACGTCCACCGAGCAGGGGAGCCGCCATGTCGACCGCCGTCAGCACCGACCTGCTCGACCGGCCGGGTGCCCGCATCACCTTCGACGTGCGCGGCTCCGGCCCGCTGCTCGTCCTGGCCGGGTCGCCGATGGGCGCCGGACCGTTCGGGCCGCTGGCGTCGCTGTTCGCCGACGACCACACCGTCGTCACGTTCGATCCGCGCGGTACCGGTCGCAGCGTCGTCGAGGACCCGGACGCCGACTCCCCGGTGGCGGTGCGCGCCGCCGACCTCGCCGCGCTCGTCGAGCACCTCGGCGGAGGCCCGGCGACGGTGTTCGGGTCCAGCGGAGGGGCGGTCGTGGCACTCGCGCTCGCCCAGGAGCGCCCGGATCTCGTCGGGACCGTCGTCGCGCACGAACCGCCGCTGGAGGAGCTGCTGCCCGACGCCGACGAGCGCCGGACCGCCACCGACGAGATCGTCCGCACCTACCGGGAACACGGCCCTGCCGCGGCCTGGGGGCTCTTCCTGGCCTCCGCCGGACTGCCGGCCGTGGCACCCGAGGAGGTGCCCGAACGCACCGCCCTGCCCGCGGCGGGCGACGACGCGACCGCCCGGCAGACCGCCGACGAGCGGCACTTCTTCCTGCACGAGATGCGCGAGACCGTGCGGTGGGCCCCCGACCTGGACCGGCTGCGCCACGCCCGGATCGCCGTCGGGATCGGCGACGCCTCGGCCGGGCAGCTGTGCGACCTGACCTCGCGGGCCCTCGCGGCCGGGCTGGGCCGCCCACCGGAGGCGTTCCCGGGCGGACACGTCGGGTTCGTCGAGGACGCGTCGGCGTTCGCGCGACGGCTGTGGGAGGTCCTGTCCCGCGCCTGACAGCGGCTACGTCGCTTGCACCGACCCCACCGCCGTCGACCCACGGTCGGGCACGACGGACGACCTCAGTTCCCGAACGGGGTGCCGCCCCCGAACAGCGGCGAGGTGCCCAGCGCCCCGCGGAGCTCCAGGAACGCCACGAGCCCGTAGACCGCACCGGCCAGGAACACCAGACAGGACAGCGACACCAGCACGTAGGTGACGACCCGCAGCACGGTGAGCGCGGTCCCGTCCCGGGCCACGGTCACCGGGGCCGGCACGGCCGCCGCGGTCGCCGGGCGGCGCGTCGTGGTGACCGGACCGGTCGCCTCGACGCCCGGTCCCGCCGGTGCGGCCGCCCGGGCCGGGGGACCGGTCCGCTCGGCGAGCCCGGCCCGGGCCGGGTCGGCGGTCCGGGCGGACGCGCCGAAGCGGGCCGCGGCGGCCTCGGCCACCGTCGCCGGACGACGCCCGCCGGACTCCGACGGGGACCGCGGCACCGGAACGGCCCCGGCCCCCGTCCCTGCCCCGGTCCCGACGGCGGTGCGCTCGGCGACCGCGGTGCCGCCCGTCTCCCCGTGGACGGGGCGCTCGTCCCCGCCGTACGCGGCGGCCGAGGCAGCGGTTGGCGCCGCGGTCGGCGCGGCGTCGTCCCAGTTCGTGTCGTCCCAGTTCGTGTCGTGCGGGCCCGCATCGTGGCGGTCCGCATCGTGCCGGGCGGTGTCGTCCTGCTCCGAGGCGGCCGGGTAGGGCGGGCCGCCGTCGATCGAGGTCCCGCCGCGGGACTCGGGGTCGCCGTACTCGCCGTAGGCGGCCCGGGCCGGGGTGGCCGGCTCCTCGGGCATGCGGTGCGCGGCCCGGGCGTACGCGTCGTACCCGCCGTCGTACCCGCCGTCATCGGGGCCGTCACCGCTCGTCTGCGACCCGCCGGCCTGCACGGGGGCGCCGTAGCCCTCGTAACGCATCGGTGCGGCGTACCCGCCGCGCCCGACGGTCGGCTGCGGCCCGGTCCCGCCGTACAGCTCGCCGAAGCCCTCCGGGTCGGTGGGTGTCGCCCGTTCCACCGGCCGCGAGGACCGCAGGTCCGGGTAGCCGCCGCCCTGGTAGGAGTCCTCCCGGTAGGAGTCCCCCTGGTAGGAGTCCTCGGGGAACTCGTGGTCGTCGAACCCGTGCCGCGGCCGCGGCGACGGCCGTGCGCGGTCGGCGTCGGCACCGCGTGGGCCGGGGCTGGGTCGGTGCTGCGGGCCGGTCATGGCAGGACCTCCGGGGTACGGCGTCACGGTCGGCGACACGTGCTGTGTCACGTCTACCGCCGGATGTACCCACGGCGTTAGCCCTGTCGACCTACAGTCACCCGGTCCGGCGAGGTGAAATCACCGGGTGTACACCCCGGTCGGGGAATCGTGGTATCCCTTCGCCCCGACGACGTCGGCCAGCGGACTGCGGGGCGGCCCGCCCTCTCGCACCCGCGCGACGACAGCGTCGACGTCCCAGATCGGGGTCCAGCCGAGCTCGGCGACCGCCCGGTCCGGGCAGTACACGCGGTCCACCGGCGGGACCGGCCGGCCGCGTTCGGCCAGCAGCGCGGCGAGCGCCGGGGCCCGCCGCTCCAGCACCGCGGCCGGGTCGTTGCCCAGCTCGGCGAGGTCGGACCGGCGGAACGGCGACGGCGCGCTGACCACGTAGCGGGCGAACCCGAGCTCGGGCGCCCGCCGGGCCGCGGCCAGGTGCGCGGACACGACGTCGGCGACGTCGACCCGCCGGTGGCAGAACTCCACCAGCTTGAGCGTGGTGTCGTCGTGGGCGGCGCGGACGTCGTCGCGGTCGTCGGCCTCGGGGAAGAACCGCGAGGTCCGCAGCACCACCACCGGCAGCCCCGGGTCCAGCGCGGCCAGCTCGCACAGGTCCTCGGCGGCGGTCTTGGTGGCTCCGTAGACGTTGCGGACCCGCGGCACCACGGTCTCGTCGATCCAGGTCGCGGGCCCGCCCGGTGCCGGGGCCAGCGCACGGCCGAACGCGCTGGTCGAGGACGTGAACACCACGCCCCGCACCCCCGCGGCGGCGGACTCCTCCAGCACCGCGAGGGTGCCCGACACGTTCGTGTCGACGAAGTCCTGCCTGCTGTGCGAGCCGACGTGCGGCTTGTGCAGCGTCGCGGTGTGCAGGACGTGGGTGACCCCCCGCAACGCCGACCGCAGGGCGTCGCGGTCGGTCAGCGACGCGACGACCGCGGTCCACGGCGAGGGCCGCCGGTCCAGGCCGACGACGGGCACCCCGTCACCGGTCAGGGTGCGGACCAGCGCCTCACCGAGGTGGCCGGAACTGCCGGTGACGAGAACACGTTCCACCCCACCAGTGAACCCGCTCAGGCAAGCAGGTTCCGCAGCTCGGTCACCGCCGCCCGCAGCTCCCTGGCGAACGCGTGCATCCCCTCGGCCTGGTCGGCCGGGGTGGACAGGTGCACGTGGAAGCGGTCGGGCAGCAGCACGTAGGCGACCCCGATGCAGCGCGAGCTGGTCGAGCCGAACCCGAAGTACCGGATGTTGTCCGACGGCGCCGAGCTGGTCGACAGCCAGTCGTCGCGCATGATCGTCCAGCCGGGGGAGTCGAACACCGCGAGCTGCTCGGTGACGCCCAGCTCCGCCCCGCGGCGACGCCGGATCCAGTCCAGCTCCCACAGGTGCTGCTCGGGTGCGTCGCCCTGCTGGCACTGCTTCGCGCGGGCCCCGTGGGCCGCGGCGGCGGCCCGGAAGGTCTCGACCTTGTCGGCGTCGGACGCCTGCGGGTCGCCCATCGTGTCGACGAACGCGACCATCTCGGGGGTGACGACCCGCATCGCCTCGGTGCGGCCGCGCCGGAACTGCCGGGTCGCGATCGACTCGTAGGTGGCGCCGGTGACGCCCTTGGCCCGCCGGTGCGCGACCTGGTAGCAGGCCTGCACGAAGGCGTCCGGGGAGCACTTGAGGGCCTTCGCGTCGTCCGCGCCGAAGTCGTCGAAGGCGACGAGCTCGGTGGCGGTGGCGTCGAGGAACGCGGCGAACTCGTCGTGCGCGCGGGAGACGGTGGCGCGCAGGTCGTCGTCGAGGACGAACCGCAGCTCGCCGTGCGGCGCAGTGCCCTGCGGGCGGGTCCCGATCCGCTCGGCGTGCACCTCGACCGGGTCGGCGAACATGGCGTCGACCAGGGTGAGCACGGTCGTGCCGTCGAGCTCGCAGTGCTCGATGTTGACCCCGGCGGTGCCGTCGGCGAGCACGACGATCGACAGCGCCTTGTCGAACCAGCGGTCGCCGGAGTCCCCCGCCAGCAGGGTCCGCGCGGCGGACTCCTCGTCGGCGGGGTCGGTCTCGTCCAGGCAGACCGCGAGCAGCGCCCGCTCCACCAGGTCGACGGCCTCGGCGTTGGCCGGGTCCAGCCCGGTCAGCCGGTCCCGCACCGCGGCCCACTCGGCCCGGGCCAGGGTGGTCAGCGCGCCGACCGCGTCGCCGGTGGCGGCCCGCTCGGGGTGGGCCTCGCGGATCTCCCGCAGCGCGTCCGCGATCTCCCCGGCGGTGTGCGCCGCCCCGTTCTCGCCGATCACGTCGAGGCGGTGGATCCGGCCGCGGTGCAGCACCACGACGTGCCGCTCGGTGGACGGACCCGGCCAGTCGTCGCTGTAGGGGGTGCGGACGGTGTCCTGCGGGTCGCCCGGGATGCGGGTGGTGGAGAAGATGTGGCGGCTCTGGTCCATCGACTGCGCCACGCCCCGGTTGACCAGCGGTGGGAACGTCCCGGCATCGAGGTCGGCCTTGTGTCCGAGGGCGGCCACGGTGAGCTGCGCGGCCCGCTCGCAGGGGTCGGTGGTGGTGCCCGGCCCGAACAGGAAGAAGAAGTTCGCGTTGAGCGCGATCCGGTCACGCCGGCCCAGGTAGCGCGACGGCCAGAACGCGTCCAGCCAGCTGTGGGCGCCGGCGTCGAAGCGTTCGAGGTCGGCCTGCAGCACCGACGCCGGGCCGCCCTCGACGAGCAGCTCGTGGGCGGCGGTCTCGGTGCGGGCGTACTCGTCCGGGGTGAGCAGCGGGGCGCACCACTCGAGGAAGCGTTCGGCCGAGGCGGACAGCGTCGGGAGCGGCACCTTCGGCAGGTCGTCGTCGGCCGCGAACGTGGTGGTCACGCCCATCAGTCCAGCAGCCCGTCGACGCGCACGGCGCGCGACCCCCCGTGTTCGGACAGTGTCCTCCCGAACAGCTGGCGGGTGCGGGCCGCGCTGCCGACCACCCCCGGGCGGGTGCTGTAGGAGAAGATCGCCGTGTGCCGGGCGGTCTCGCCGCGCACCTCGGTCACCCGGTGCAGTGAGTACCGGCCGCGGAACAGTTGCAGGTCACCGGGGCGCAGCACCAGCCGTCGGACCCGGGCGCCGCCCCTCCCGTGAAGGACTTCGGCGACGTCGGCGGTGTTCTCCGAGGTGGTGTCGCGGATGTCGGGGCAGTACTCGAAGACCCCGCCGGCCTCCGGCGCGCGGGTGAGCAGGCTGATCGCGATCTCGTTGGTGTCGAAGTGCCACGGGTGCGACCGGCCGTCGCCGACGACGTTGAGGCACAGCCCGGCCAGCGGGTCCGCCAGCTCGTGCAGCTCGGGCACGCCGGTGCAGGCGGCGAGGAACGCGCGGAACGCGGGCTGCGGGTAGAGGCGGTGGATCAGGGCGGCGGCCGGGATCCGGTCCCGCGCGACGAAGGCGTTGCCCCGCTCCATCCGCACCCGCGCCGGGTGGTCGGCGGGCAGTGTGGGGTCCGGGTCGGTGTTGTAGACGTTCACCACGGCGGTCTCGTGGTGCGCCAGCGGGGCGACCGCCTCGCCCTCGGTCCGCAGCCGGTCCCGCCACGACGCCCGGACGAACCCGGGGAGCACCGCGCAGCCGTCGGCGGCGAGCTGGGCACGGGCACGGCGGACCGCGTCCTCCCAGCCGGACGAGCCCGGTTCGTGCACCGGGTAGCGCGTCAGGTCGACCGGGTCGAGCTCCTGCGGGGCCGCGAGTGCGGACGGCTGCACGGATCAGCTCCTTCGTGCCCGGGCAGCACCGGTGCCGCCCGCGGTGTCACCGTCATCCAAACCCGATCGGTGTCGACGGATCAACGGTGAGTGACCGAATGATCAGATTCCGTGTGCCGTGGGAGGCTGTCCTTGCGAGAGGGAACCCCGGCGGAGGATGGTTCGTTGATTCCGTCGGCGAGCGAGGAGGCTGTCATGGGAGCTATGAGCCCCACCCACTGGTTGATCGTGCTGGTCGTGCTGGTCCTGCTGTTCGGCGCGAAGAAGCTCCCGGAGATGGCGCGGTCGGTCGGTCGGTCCAGCCGGATCCTGAAGAGCGAGATGCGCGGCCTGCGCGACGACGACGAGCGCCCGGGGGAGATCGGCCCCGGCGGCGCGACCCGGGCCGACACCGAGGTCCGTGACCCCGGCAACCGGCAGCCGGGGGCGGCGGAGGCCACCGCCCGTCCCGAGCCCGGCCCCGAGACCCACCGGGCCTGACGCCGCAGGACGGACGACGCATGACGGTGCTCGTGACGGGGGCCAGCCGGGGGGTCGGCGCGGCCACCGCCCGGCTGCTGGCCGCACGCGGCCAGGACGTCCTGGTCGGGCACCGGGCCTCGCCGGAGGACGCCGCGGCCGTCGTCGCGGAGTGCCGGGCGGCCGGGGTGAACGCTGCCGCGGTCGCCGCGGACGTCACCCGCACCGAGGGCGTCGAGCAGCTGTTCGACGCGGCGGCGGCCCTGCCGTCGCCGCTGACCGGGGTGGTCGCGAACGCCGGCGGTGCCCCCTCGCGGCAGCG
Organism: Pseudonocardia sp. Ae717_Ps2; assembly: GCF_001932475.1. Lineage (NCBI taxonomy): Bacteria > Bacillati > Actinomycetota > Actinomycetes > Pseudonocardiales > Pseudonocardiaceae > Pseudonocardia > Pseudonocardia sp. Ae717_Ps2. Next base: position 5,396,313 of record NZ_MCIS01000001.1, on the reverse strand, counting down.
CCTGGAGGACATGAGCGACGCCCGGATCGACGAGGTCGTCGCGCTGAACCTGCGCGCGGCACTGCTCTGCTCGCGCGAGGCGGTGCACCGCATGTCCACCCGCTACGGCGGGGCCGGCGGGGTGCTCGTGCACGTCACCTCCCGCGCGGCGGTGCTCGGCTCGCCCGGCGAGTGGAACGACTACGCGGCCGCGAAGGCCGGGGTCGAGGCGCTCGTCGTCGGGCTCGCGAAGGAGGTCGCCGCGGACGGGATCCGGGTGGCGGCCGTCCGGCCGGGCCTGCTCGACACCGACTTCCACGCCAGGGCCGGCGAGCCGGGGCGGATCGAGCGCATGGCGCCGTCGATCCCGATGGGCCGGGCCGGTCACCCCGACGAGGTGGCGACGGCGATCGCCTGGCTCCTGTCCGACGAGGCCAGCTACGTCACCGGCGCGGTGCTGGACGTGTCCGGCGGGCGCTGACCGGCGGGCCGGGAACCCCGCGTCGGCCCGGCGTCGGCGGGTCCACCGGCGCGGGTCGGGGCCCGGCCGGCGGTAGGGGAACGGACCGGCTGTGGACGGCGGTCGGCGGCGGCGCTCAGGAGGCGGCGCGGGCCGAGCGCCCGAAGCCGATCCGTCCGCGGCGGCGGGCACGACGCCCGGCCCCGGAGGTCTCGGCGCACAGCAGGCATCCGTCCCCGGGCGGTGAGGCCAGCGACGCCGGCAGCACCACGTGCCCGCAGAGCGCGGTGCAGTGGCCGGTCCCGGCGGCGAGCGAGTCGGCCAGGACCGCCTGCGCCACGACGTGGCTGCGGCTGTCCCGGGCGCAGGTGACCGTGACGGTCTGCCTCTCGTCCGGTGCGGTCACCACGGCCACGGGGCGCGTACTGGCGGGTGTCACTGACACGACAGCTCCTCCGGGCACGGTTCGACGGAGTAGCCATCGTCACCCCACAGCGGTGCAGATGCAAGTGCATCCGCACGATTGGCCGAACGCGCGGCCGGGTGGTGGCGCAGCGTGGTGAGCGCCACGTCCGAGACCTCCGGCCGCCCCGGGCCGGGTCCCGAAACCGATCGGACGGACCGGTGATCACGGTGTCTTCCAGGGCGGACACCGGGTGTCGCGGCGTCAGCGCCCATTGTGGCACCAATCACGTGGATCACGGCTCCGGGGGTCGCCGCCCGTCGTCAGCGGCTGCATCGAGCGCCCGACGGCACTAACCTCGCCAGTCATGACCGCTCCCGAACAGGCTCCTCCTCGGGCGTCCACGGTTCCGGACGGAGACGCCGCGACCGGCGCATCCGGCCCGGCGGCCGACGCCGACGGTGACCATACGTACGAGATCGGCTCCCCGGTCCCGGCGGACGGGGTGGACATGTGGCGGCTGGCGGTGGAGTCGCGGACGCTGGACGTGAACTCCCGCTACGCCTACATCCTGTGGTGTCGCGACTTCGCGCGCACCTCGGTCATCGCCCGGCGCGACGACGGCCGTGCCGTCGGATACGTGACCGGCTACCTGCGCCCGGAGAACGGCGCCCTGTTCATCTGGCAGGTGTGCGTCGACCCGGTGGCACGCGGGGCGGGCCTCGCCGGTCGGATGCTGGACGCCGTCTGGGAGCAGGCGGTCGCCGTGGGCGGCACCGAGCGGATGGAGACCACCATCACGCCGGACAACGCCTCGTCGATCCGGCTGTTCACCAAGTTCGCCGAGCGCCACGACACCACCATCGAGCGGGAGGACCTGTTCGGTCCCGATCTGCTCGGTGACTCCCACGAGCCGGAGAACCTCTATCTCATCGGCCCGATCGCAGCAGACAAGGGTGAGAACACATGACCGTTTTCGAGGATCTCGAGTCCCAGGTCCGCAGCTACTGCCGCAACTGGCCCGTCGTCTTCGACACGGCGAAGGGGAGCCGTCTGACCGACGTCGACGGCAACTCCTACCTCGACTTCTTCGGCGGCGCGGGCGCGCTGAACTACGGGCACAACCCCGAGGTGCTGAAGAAGCCGCTCATCGAGTACCTGACGCGCGACGGCATCACCCACGGCCTGGACATGTACACCTCGGCCAAGGGCGAGTTCCTCACCACCTTCGAGGAGATCATCCTCAAGCCGCGGAACCTGCAGTACAAGGTGCAGTTCCCCGGCCCGACCGGCGCCAACGCCGTCGAGTCCGCGCTGAAGCTCGCCCGCAAGATCAGCGGTCGCGAGGCACTGATCAACTTCACCAACGCGTTCCACGGCATGACGCTGGGCGCGCTGTCGGTGACCGGCAACTCGATGAAGCGCGGTGGCGCGGGCATCCCGCTGGTCCACTCGACGCCGATGCCGTTCGACAACTACTTCGACGGCAAGATGCCCGACTTCCTGTGGTTCGAGAAGGTCCTCGACGACACGGGATCCAGCCTCAACGAGCCGGCCGCGGTCATCGTCGAGACCGTGCAGGGCGAGGGCGGGCTCAACCCGGCCCGTATCGAGTGGCTGCAGGGGCTGCGCGACCTGTGCACCCGCAAGGGCATCCTGATGATCGTCGACGACGTGCAGATGGGCTGCGGCCGGACCGGTCCGTTCTTCTCGTTCGAGATCGCCGGCATCCAGCCCGACATCGTCACGATCTCCAAGTCCATCTCCGGCTACGGCCTGCCGATGGCACTCGTGCTGATCAAGCCGGAGTACGACCAGTGGGGCCCCGGCGAGCACAACGGCACCTTCCGCGGCAACAACCCCGCGTTCGTCACCGCCACGCACACGCTGCGCAACTGGTGGACCGACGACACGCTGGAGAAGGAGACGCTGCGCAAGGGCGAGAAGGTCGAGGAGGCCTTCAACAAGATCATCGGTGACAACCAGGGCACCGAGATGTTCACCAAGGGCCGTGGGATGGCGCGGGGCATCCAGTTCGAGGGGGAGGGGCTCGCCGAGAAGGTGGCCTCGAAGGCCTTCGAGCACCGCCTGCTGCTGGAGACCGCCGGTCCGAACGACGAGGTCCTCAAGCTGCTGGCGCCGCTCACGACCACCGACGACGAGCTCGACGAGGGTCTTGCGATCATCGGCGAGTCCGTCCGCACCGTCATCGGGAGCTGATACCCACATGATCGTCCGCACCATCGACGAGATCACCGGAACCGATCGGGACGTCGAGTCCGAGAACGGCCAGTGGCGCAGCAAGCGGATCGTGCTGGCCAACGACAAGGTCGGTTTCTCGGTCCACGAGACCACCCTGCAGGCCGGGACGATCAACGACTTCTGGTACGCGAACCACATCGAGGCCGTCTTCATCACCGAGGGCGAGGGCGAGCTGTACGACAAGGACAACGACGTCACGTACCAGCTCAAGCCGGGCTCGATCTACGTGCTGAGCGGCCACGAGAAGCACCAGCTCCGTCCGAAGACCACCATCAAGTGCGTGTGCGTCTTCAACCCGCCGGTCACCGGCCGGGAGGTGCACGACGAGAACGGCGTGTACCCGCTGGTCACGGAGGACTGAACCTCCGTTCCGAGATCACACCGCGAGGGGTGTTTCCGCTGTGTTACAGCGGGAACGCCCCTCGCGGTCGTTCATACGACACCCGTTCGAAGGGAACCGAACCGACAGCGACTCACAGGAGGGTCCATGACCGCACTGGTCGGCAACGAACCGCGTCTCGTGCGCGCCGCGGGTGACCGCTACCCGACGCGCGTCTCGAACACACCGGTCTTCATCGACCGCGCCGAGCCCACCGTCTGGAGCGACCGGGCGAGCGCGGGCATGTTCGGCGCCCAGGAGCTGGAGGCGCACGAGCGCGACGGTTTCGTGCAGGTGCCGGGCCTGCTGACGGCCGAGGAGGTCGCGGAGTACCAGGCCGAGCTGGACCGGCTCGCCGCCGACCCACAGGTGCGCGCCGACGAGCGCTGCATCGTCGAGAAGTCCTCCGACGAGGTCCGCTCGATCTTCGAGGTCCACCGGATCTCGGAGGCGATCGGCCGGCTGGTGCGCGACGAGCGGGTGCTCTCGCGGGCCCGCCAGATCCTCGGCTCCGACGTCTACGTCCACCAGAGCCGGATCAACTACAAGCCCGGCTTCGGCGGCGGTGGGTTCTACTGGCACTCGGACTTCGAGACCTGGCACGCCGAGGACGGCATGCCGGGCCCGCGTGCGGTCAGCTGCTCGATCTCGCTGACCGACAATCACCCGTTCAACGGCTGCCTCATGATCATGCCCGGATCGCACCGGACCTTCGTGTCCTGCGTGGGCGAGACGCCGGAGGACTACTACCGGACGTCGCTGAAGGAGCAGAAGATCGGCACGCCCGACGCACGGTCGATCGCCAAGCTCGCCGAGCGGCACGGCATCACGATGATGACCGGCGACGCGGGCGGGGCGACGTTCTTCGACTCCAACTGCATGCACGGCTCCGGCGACAACATCACGCCGTACCCGCGGTCGAACATCTTCCTGGTGTTCAACAGCGTCGAGAACGCGTGCGTCGCGCCGTTCTCGGCACCGCGGCCGCGGCCGTCCTACATCGCGGCCCGGGACCACACCCCGGTCCGCTGAGCGGCCCACCGCGCACCGCGACGTCGTCGTCCCGCGGGAGCACCGCGGGACGACGACGTACGGCTCAGGCGTCCTGCAGCGGAGCCAGCTGAGGACGCTTGGCGTGGTAGTCGTCCCAGGTGCTGGTGCCGCGCAGGCGCCGGCGCAGGAACGGCATCACGTGCTGGGTGACCCACCGCAGGTCCTCGGCCTGCCGGGCGGTCCACGGCGCGGGCTCGACGGCCGGCTCCGGCCACGGGCCGCGCCAGTCCGGCGCGTCCTCGCCGAGCGTCTCCAGCACCCGCCAGGCGACCCGCTCGTGCGCGTGCGGCACCAGGTGCAGCCGGTCCGGGCCCCAGGCCCGCGGGTCGGCGAGGCAGTCCATGGCCCACAGGTCGACGACGCGGCAGCCGTGCCGCTCGGCGGCGGCCCGCATGTCCTCGTTGTAGCAGGCGATCCGGCCCCGCAGCCTGCGGATGAGCGGGTGCATCCGGCGTAGGTCGAAGCCGGTGAAGATGAGCACCTCGGCCCCGGTGGCGACCAGCCTGCCGAGCGCGGCGTCGAAGCGGGCGGCGAGGTCGTCGACGTCGCAGCTCCAGCCGATGATGTCGTTGCCGCCGGCGCAGAAGGTGATCAGGTCGGGGCGCATCGCCTCGGCGACCGGGATCTGCTCGTCGACGATCTGGTCCAGCACCTTCCCGCGCACCGCCAGGTTGGCGTAGCCGAAGCCGGGGCGGCGCTCGGCGAGGATCTCGGCGACGCGGTCGGCCCAGCCGCGTGCCCTGCCGTCCGGGGTCAGGTCGTCGAGGCCCTCGGTGAAGCTGTCCCCGATCGCGACGAAGCTCCGGTGCCGTGCGCGCCCCTGATCGTGTCGCTGCGTGGCCATCGACACCGCCCCCTCCCGGTTCCGTGATCCTGATCCGTGCCCATCTGTTGTTCACCGCAACGACGTGCGGCGTTACAGCGATGATCACCCTCTCCGGGCCCGTACGCCAATCGGATCCGTCGACCTGCGGCCCGAGATAGGGCACCCTTAGTCAGGTGACACCCGATCCCGCTTCCCGCACCGCGCCCCGGGAGGACCCGCGGCTGGCCGAGCTGCTCGGCGGCCGGGCCGGTGCCGTCGACGCCTCGGTCCCGGTCGTCGCGTTCGTGCTCGCCTGGGTGGCGGCGAACGCCGCGGGGTCGCTGTTCCCGATCAACTGGGGCGCCGGCGCGGCGATCGTCGCCGGGGCCGGGGTGGCCGCATGGCGGCTGTACCGGGGGCGGCGGCCGCGCGCGGTGCTGTTCGGGCTGGCCGGGGTCGTCGTCGCGGCCGCGATCGCGCTGATCACCGGGCGCGCGTCGGACTTCTTCCTGGTCCAGATCGTGTCCAACGTCGGCAGCGCCCTGGCCTGGGCGATCTCGATCGTGGTGCGCTGGCCGCTGCTGGGGGTGGTGGTCGGCGGACTGCTGGGGCAGCGGACCCGGTGGCGGCGCGACCCGGACCTGCTGCGCGGGTACCAGCGGGCGTCCTGGGCGTGGGTAGCGCAGTACGTCGTGCGGCTGTCGGTGTTCCTCCCGTTGTGGGCGGCCGACCAGGTGGTGCTGCTGGGCGTCGCGCGGACGGTGCTGAGCCCGCTGCTGGTCGGGCTGAGCGTGCTCGTGTCGTGGCCGTTGCTGCGTACGGCGCTGCCGGCCGATCACCCGGGCATTCGTCACCCCCGGTGACGCTGTCCGACAACCGGTGACGGTAGAATCGTGATCTTCCCGTGATCTTTGCGCGATCGTGTGAAGGTCACCACATCGGGTGATCGTCCGGCGCAGTCGCTGCGTCCCCGGACGTTCCCCCGGCGGCGATCCGCCTGCACCGACGATCACTGCAAGGAGCCATGCCACACCAGCGCCCCCCCCGGAGCCCGGCTCCGGCGACGCCCCCCCGTGGCGTCCCCGGCCCGGCCCGTCCCCCCGCCCAGTCGTCCGCTCCCCGACCCGGCACCGGTCGTCCGGTGGCCTCTCCCGACGCCCCGCGGCTGCCCCGGCAGCGCACGGCGCACCCGTCCCGTACGCACGGTGGACGGGGCCCGCAGCCGCCGTCGGACATCACCCGCGGCCGGACCACGCAGACCCCGCCCGGCGCCCGTCCGGTGAGCCCGGTCGTGCCAGGGCCGGGCGTGCCTGTCGGGACGCCGCCCGGCGGGCGTCCGCGCACCCGGGTGCTGCCGCCCGCGTCGGACACGACCCGCGCGGCCGGTCCCGGCGGTCCGGTGGGGCCGGTCGGGGGCGGACCGAACGGTCCCGGTGGGTCCGGGGGCTCCGGCGGGTCCGGTGACGGCTCCGGGGACGCTTCGTCGGACACCACGAAGGCGAGCGGGCTCAAGGCCGACCTCAGCCCGACGAAGATCGCGGCCGGCGCCGGGGCTGCGATCGTCACGGCAGTGCTCGGCTCGTTCCTCGGCGCGGTCGGCACGGTGATCGGCGCGGCGCTCGGCTCGATCATCTCGACGCTGGCCACCACGCTGTTCACGCGCTCGCTTGAGGTCAGCAAGGACAAGGCCCTCGAGCTGAAGGAGAAGGCGACCCGGCGGGGCAAGGGCGTCGCCGAGGGCACCGCGGCCGCCGCGCAGGACGGCGCCGGCCGCAGCATCGCCGGGCCCACCGGCGAGGAGACGGTGCTCCTGGACCCGTGGCAGACGCCCGGCGGCACCACCCGCGCCGCCGGAACGGGCCACGGCCGGTTCCGCCGGGTGCGGGTCACCCGCAAGACGGTCGTCGTGTCCGCGGTGCTCGGCGTCGTCACCTTCGCCGTGTCGATGTTCCTGATCTCCGGCATCGAGTTCGTGAAGGGCTCGTCGCTGTCCGGCTCCTCCGGCACCTCGGTGAGCAACGTCGTCCGCGGCGGTGCGCCTCCGGCCCAGCAGGAGAACGACCGGGGCGAGGGCTCCGGGGGCGACTCGTCGACGTCGTCGTCGAGCTCGACCTCCACCGAGGAGTCGGGGACCAGCACGTCGGAGTCGACGACCAGCACCCGCGACCGGGACTCCGGTCAGGACGGCTCGGGCTCGTCGAACCCGCTGCAGGACGGGCTGAACCGGGTCCTGCCGACCCAGCAGCCGGGCTCCGGGCAGGATTCCGGCGGCCAGAACTCCGGCGGCCAGAACTCCGGCGGCCAGAACTCGGGCGACCAGGGCTCGGGCACGCAGAACTGACCGGCGTCCCGCGGCGCCGTCAGCCGGCGTCGCGGGATCGACGCGGTCGGGCCTCAGACCAGCCGGGCCCGCAGCGCCGCCGCGGCCGCACGCGGGTCCTCGGCCTCGGTGATCGCCCGGACCACGACGATCCGGTCGGCGCCGGCGTCGAGGACCTCGTCCAGTCGGTCGCCGTCGATGCCCCCGATCGCGAACCACGGCCGCGCCGGGGCGCGCCCGGCGACCGTGCGGACCAGGTCCAGGCCGGGCGCCGGGCGTCCCGGCTTGGTCGGGGTGGGCCAGCAGGGACCGACGCAGAAGTAGTCCACGCCGTCCTCGTCGGCGGCGGTCAGGGTCTCCTCGGGGCTGTGCGAGGACCGGCCGACGAGCACGTCGTCGCCGACGACCCGGCGTGCCCACGGTACCGGCAGGTCGTCCTGGCCGAGGTGGAGCACGTCGGCGCCCGCGGCGAGCGCGACGTCGGCGCGGTCGTTCACCGCGAGCAGCGCGCCGTGCCGGCGGCAGGCGTCGGCGAGCACCTCCAGGGCGGCGAGCTCGGCGCGTGCCTCCAGCGGTCCGTCGGGCCCGCCCTTGTCCCGCAGCTGGACGATGTCGACCCCGCCGGCGAGCGCGGCGTCGGCGAACTCCGCCAGGTCACCACGCGCAGTGCGGGCGTCGGTGCACAGGTAGAGGCGGGCGTCGGTGAGGGCGTCGAGCCGGGCGCGACGGGTGTCGCGGGTGCCGGGGCGGGTATCAGTGTCGGACACGGCTCGCAGGCTACGGCGTAGCCTGTGCCCCGGACGACGACGAACCACGGGAGCCCGGGCAGCGGGCTGAGAGGGGACCCGCGACGCGGTCCCGACCGTCGAACCTGATCCGGGTCATGCCGGCGCAGGGAGTGAGGTGGATCCGATGAGCGCGAGTGCCGGACGGCTGGTCGTCGCGGGGGCGGGCGCGGTCGGCCTGTCCCTCGCCCGCGCGGCGGCCCGCGACGGCTGGTCGGTGACCGTGTTCGACCCGGCCCCCGGTCGCGGCGCGTCCTGGGTGGCCGGCGGGATGCTCGCCCCGGTCACCGAGGCCTGGCCCGGTGAGGAGGACCTGCTCGCCCTCGGGCTGGACTCGGTCGCCCGCTGGCCGGAGTTCGCCGCGGCCCTGTCCGCCGACGCCGGCACCGACGCCGGGCTGCACCCGGAGGGCACCGTCGTCGCCGCGACCGGGTCGGGCGACCGCGCCGAGCTGACCGCGCTCGCGGACTACCTGGAGTCCCTCGGCCGCGACGTGCGCCGGCTGACCGGCCGCGAGCTGCGCCGGCTCGAACCCGCGCTGGGCCCCGAGGTCCGCGGCGGCCTGTCGGTGCCCGACGACCCCTCGGTGGACAACCGGCGGTTGCTCGCCGCACTGGCGACCGCGGCGGAGCGGGCCGGGGTCGTGGTCTCCGACCGGGGGGTCGCGCGCGTGCTCGACGACGGCGCCCGCGTCACCGGCGTGCGCCTCGCGGACGGGGCCACGGTCGCGGCGGACGCGGTCGTCGTCGCCGCGGGGGCGCACTCGTCGTCGCTGCACCCGGTGCTCGACGGGCTGGTGCGCCCGGTGAAGGGCGAGATCCTGCGGCTGACCCGGCGCGCCGGGGCGCTGCCGCCGCCGTCGCGGACGGTGCGGGCGCTCGTCGACGGGCGGGCGGTCTACGCCGTGCCGCGGACGCTGCCCGGGTACGGCGACCTCGTCGTCGGCGCGACGACGGCGGAGAACGGCTTCGACACCGACGTCACCGTCGGCGGGGTGCGCGACCTGCTGCGCGACGCCGAGCGGATCCTGCCCGGGATCGCCGAGTACGCGCTCACCGAGACCGCCGCCGGGCTGCGGCCCGGCAGCCGGGACAACCTGCCGCTGATCGGGCGGACCGGGCCCGACGGGCTGATCGTCGCCACCGGGCACGGCCGCAACGGGATGCTGCTGGTGCCGGTGACCGCGGTGGCCGTGGCGGCGCTGCTGCGCGGCGACGACGTGCCCGAAGCGGTCCGCGCCGCGGACCCGCGACGGTTCGTCCCGGCCGCCGCCGGGGCGCGCGAGGAGGGGAACCACTGATGTTGATCGTGCTGAACGGCGAGCACCGCGAGGTCGACGCCGACGCCGACCTCGCCCGGATCCTGGCCGAGGCCGGGCTGCCGGAGCGGGGGATCGCCGTCGCCGTCGACGGGGAGGTCGTGCCGCGCACGTCGTGGGCCGGGCACCGTCCCGGCGTCGGCGCGCGCGTGGAGGTCCTGACCGCGGTGCAAGGAGGATGAGCATGGCTGTGCAGACCGACAAGCTCGCCTTCGGCGACCACCTCTTCGACTCGCGGCTGGTGATGGGCACCGGCGGGGCGGCGAACCTGGAGATCCTGGAGCGGGCGCTGGTCGCGTCCGGCACCGAGCTGACCACGGTGGCGCTGCGCCGGGTCGACGTCGCGGGCGGGACCGGGCTGCTGGACCTGCTGCGCCGCCTCGGGATCGCGGTGCTGCCGAACACCGCGGGCTGCCGCACCGCGGCCGAGGCGGTGCTCACGGCGCGGATGGCCCGCGAGGCGCTGGAGACCGACCTGGTGAAGCTGGAGGTCGTCGCGGACGACACGACCCTGCTGCCCGACCCGGTCGAGCTCCTCGACGCCGCCGAGCAGCTCGTCGACGACGGCTTCACCGTGCTGCCCTACACCAACGACGACCCGATCCTCGCCCGTCGCCTGGAGCAGGTCGGGTGCGCCGCGGTGATGCCGCTCGGCTCCCCGATCGGCACCGGGCTCGGCATCCGCAACCCGCACAACATCGAGATGATCGTGGCCGCCGCGGGCGTGCCGGTCGTGCTCGACGCCGGGATCGGCACCGCCTCGGAGGCCGCGCTGGCGATGGAGCTGGGCTGCGACGCCGTCCTGCTCGCCACCGCCGTCACCCGCGCCGCCGACCCGGAGCGGATGGCGCGCGCGATGCGACGGGGCGTGGAGGCGGGGTGGGACGCCCGGCACGCCGGCCGGATCCCGCGCCGCTACCGGGCCCAGGCGAGCTCGCCCGACGTCGAGGGCTGAGGGCCCGGAGCGTTCCGCGGAACGCGCGGGGGCGGCTCAGGCGGGGGTGACGCCGTCGGCGTGCCGCCGGGCCAGGGCGCGGTAGAAGTCCGGGTTGGTCCGCACCCACCAGCGGGCCTGCTCGGTCAGCTCGCCGCGCTCCTTCGCCGCGGAGCCGAGCATCAGCCGGTCGGCGGGCAGCTCGGAGTTCGGCGTGACCGTCGACCCGGCGGCGACCATCGCACCCTCGCCGATCCGGGCACCGTCCTGCACGGTGCTGCCGTTCCCGACGACCGCCCGCGCCCCGATCACGGCACCGTGCACCACGCACAGGTGCCCGATCGTGGCGCCCTCGCCGATCTCGGTGACCGGGTCGTCGCCGCCGTGGAGCACCGACCCGTCCTGCACGTTGGCGCCGGCACGCACGACGATGGGCCCCAGGTCGGCGCGCAGCACGGCGTTGTACCAGATCGAGGCACCCTCCTCGACGCGCACGTCCCCGACGAGCGTCGCGGTCGGGGCGACGAAGGCGTCCGGGTGCACGGTGGGGGAGAGGCCCTCCAGGGCGAACAGCGGCATGGTCGACAGCGTCGCACCCCGCTCCGTGGTTCTCCCGGCGCCGCGGCCGGCACCGCAGCCGTGTCGCCGCCCTGCCGTGTCGCCCGCCGTCCTGCCGCCTCGACACGGCCGGTCTCGCCACGCCGCCGTCTCGTCACGCTGCCGTCGATCTGCCGGCGTGTCGCCAGCTCTGTCCCCGCTTCTTCAGCCGCCGGTCATCGCCCTGTCGTCGGCCGGTCGTGGACGCGGGTGTGCAGGCCGAGGTCGGACAGTTCCAGCGCGGCCAACGCCGCCACGACGGCGGGGTCCCCGGACCGCCACGCAGCCGCCGGGTCCGGCGCGACCCGGACCAGCCGCGACACCGGCACCCGCGACAGCGCCCGCAGGGCCAGTAGATCCGGGGCGGCGGCGCGCGCGGCGACGGCGGCGCCGGCCCGCCGGGCGTAGCGCAGTCGCAGCGGGAGCCAGCCGAGCAGCACCGGCAGCAGCATCACCAGCGGGACGACGACCAGCGCCCCGGTCGCGAGAGCGTCGACGGCGCCCCCGAACTGCCGCCCCGCGGCGACGAGCTCTGTGCCCGCCCCCGCGGCCGGATCCAGCGCGCGGGCCAGGTCGGACCCGATGAACGGGACCGCACCGACCGCTCCGGCGACCCCGGTGAAGGCGTCGGAGACCCGACCGCCCGCGACGACCAGCGAGTCACCGGGCCCACGCAGCGCGGACAACCCGTCGTGCACGGCCACGCCGGCGGTGACGGCGAGGACCGTCCACAGCACGGCGACGAGGTCGGCGACGACCTGTCGGGCGATCCGGTCGGGGCGTTCGGCGTACCAGCGCATCGGTCCTGTCTACCGGTCCTGCCCGCCGGCCCTGTCCCCCGAGGCCGGAAACCGGTCGTCGTCGCGGCCTGCCCGTGCGCCGCCGGGCCGGTGGACCGCTCGCTCGCCCTCGGCCGCGCCTCCTGGGACGACGTGCCCCGCTGCACGCCCGGAGCCCCGACGCCCCCGACCGCGACCGTGACCCCCGAGTGGAACCACGGCCTCGGCGAGATCGTCACCGCGCTCCTCGACCGGGCGTGGCTTCCGGCGCCGCGTTCCGCGGAACGCGGTCCGGCGACAACTTTGTGCGGCCGCCGTCCAGCCCCTCGCACATGCGGCTTCCGCGCCCTCGCGCGCCGGTGTCTGCACCGGGCTCCCGCAGGCTCGGTGCGCCGCGGTCCGGGTCGGCTCCCCGGCCGTACCTGTGTCTGTATTCCTCTCCGGTTGTCCGGCGGAGTGCCTGCGGGTTCAGGCCACGGCGGTGGCCGTCGTGCCGGGCGGGAGCAGGGCGTCGAGGATCGGCTCGGGGTCGAGGCGATCGCCGTACCAGTCAGGGGTGAGGGTGCTGCGATCGATCCGCAGTCGGGCCCGCGTGTTCCGTTCGACGAGGGACTCGGCGCTGCCGTCCAGCGGTCTGCCCGTCGCCTCGACAGGGCTGCCGTCGGGCCGGTGGAACAACCAGCCCTCACCGGGCGGGCGCAGGACCAGGTACCCGTCGTCGTGCACGAGACGGTGGTGGAACGAGCAGAGCAGGACCAGGTTGTCGACGTCCGTCGGCCCGCCCCGCAGCCAGTGACGGACGTGGTGAGCATGGAGGTGACGGGTGTGGTGGCACCCCGGGAACCGGCAGGAGCCGCCACCGTCGGCGGTCAGGGCGGCGATCTGTGCCGGGCTCGCCAGCCGCCTGCTCCGACCGAGGTACATCCGGTTCCCGGTGCGATCGCTCAGCAGCACCTGGGCCCGGGCGTCGCAGGCAAGGCGCTCGGCGGTGCTCGCGGCGATCTCAGGCCCACCGGCGAGGCGTGCGGTGCCGGTCCCTGCGTCGACGACGACCGTCACCCGCGCCGAGCCCCGCTCCACCACCGCGGCGCCGGCCGCGCCGGGCCCGCGGACGACCAGGTCCACCAGAGCGTCGGCCCGCCGGGCCGCCAGCGAGTCGACGACCGCGCCCGGTGCCTGCTCTTCCGTGCGGCGGGCCTGTTCGTGGGGATCGACCCCGCCCCATCCCGCCCGCCGCCCCTCGCGTGCGGCCGGATCGTCGCTGTCGCTGTCGGTCGGGCCGGCGGGAGTCGGGAGCGCTGCGGCGACCCCGGCCTCGATCGCGGCGATCAGGAGGGCGCCGTTCTCGGGAGTGAGCCGGGCTCGTACGACCAGGGATCCGTCGACGTCGTGGTGCCAGCTCACCCGCGCCGGGCGGCGACGTCGCTCGGCGGCGCGCAGCGTCGACGCACCGCGCGGACGACGGTCTCGACATGGCTCGCGGTCCCGCCCAGGGCGAGGTCCAGGAGCACCTGCTCGGCGTCGGGCCCGGCCGCGGCACCGAGAAGGGCGACAGCCCCGGCGTCACCCTGCGGCTCCGGAGCGACAACGACGACCGCCGCTTCGCTCGCCGTGTCGTCGTGCGTAACCGTGTCGCCGCTGTCGGCGGGCGGCGTGGTGGTCTCCTCCGCCCTCTCGGCGTCCGGCACGCCGGAGCCGGCATGCACTCCCGGGTCGGCGTCGGCGTCGGGGTCGCTGCCGGGGTCCCGGAGCGGCTCTGTGGCGGGACCCATCGGGGACGGGGCGGTGACGCGGTCGAGGACCGCGTCCTCCGCGCCGACGAGGCGGGTGACGGCCCGGACCTTGGAGTAGGAGATCCGGCCGGCCGCGAACGCCTCGGTGATCCGGGGCAGCCGGGTCAGCGCGTGCGCGACGCGCAGGTGCTCGGTCGCGGTGCGCAGGCTCATCCCTGCCCGCCAGGTCAGCCAGTGGGCGCAGGACCGGACGCCGACCCCGCACCAGCCGCCGCGGTCGTCGAACTCGGCGAGCAGTCGCAGGAAGCGGCACTCGGCGGCGGCGATGTGGCCGGCGAGACCGAGGAGCTCGGACTCGAGGTCCGGCAGGCTCAGCTCACCGGCCGGCGTGGTCGTGGTCGTCGAGGCGGGCAGGGGCACGACACTCTCCTTCGTCGAACGTGTGTTCGAGACGAGTGTGCCGGGTGGGTCCGACAGTTTCGAGCCCGGCGGAGGACGGGGCCTGGGACGATCGCGTTCCGCGGAACGCGGCTGCTGGTCGGGATGCCGAGAGGTCGACGAAGCGGAACGGGACCCGTCGGCCCTGCCGACCCAACGGTCGACCAGGGCCAGGGCCAGGGCCAGGGCCAGGGCCAGGACCAGGACCGCGTTCCGCGGAACGCGATCGGGGCGGTGGTCGACCGGTCCGACCGGCGCTCCGATCTTGACCGATCGCGCTGCCGACCGCCCCGTGACGGCCGTCGAAAAGTCAGACCGCGTTCCGCGGAACGCACATCCTCGCGCCGTGCCGCCGTGCCGCCGTGCCGCCGTGCCGCCGTGCCGCGGTGCCGCCGTGCCGCGGTGTCGGGCGAGGGGCGGCGGCGGGGGGTGGGTGGTGTCAGAGGAGGCCGAGCTTGGTGGCTGCGTAGACCGCCTCGGCGCGGCGCGACACCATCAGCTTGCGCATCAGGTTGCCGACGTGGAACTTGACCGTCGTCTCGGAGATGAACAGCTCGGCGCCGATCGCGCGGTTGGACAGCCCCCGAGCCAGCAGGCGCAGCACGTCGAGCTCGCGGTCGGTCAGTCGTTCCCGGTCGGGCATCCCGCCGGAGAGCGACCGCACCATCGCCGATGCCGACCGGGCGTCGAACGCGCTCTCCCCGCGGGACACCGCGCGGATGGCGCGGACGAGTTCGGTGGTGTCGACGTCCTTCACCACGTAGCCGCGGGCACCCGCCTGCACCGACTCGACGACGAGACGGTCCTCGGCGAAGGTCGTCAGCACCAGCACCCCGATGCCGGGGTGGTCGGCGCACAGCCTGCGGCAGACCTCGAGACCGTCGGTCTGCGGGCCGGACGCCAGCTTGAGGTCGAGCAGCACCACCTGAGGCCGGCCGGCCGCGACGGCGGCGAACGCCTCCGGAGCGCTGCCGGCTTCGCCGACGATGCGCAGGTCGTCCTCGCGCTCCAGAACCGCGCGCAGCCCCTGCCGCATGATCGAGTGGTCATCGACCAGCACGATCCGGATCGGCGGTGCCGCGACGCTCGTGGAGCCGGAGCCGGAGCCGGAGCCGGGACCAGGGCCGGTGCGGGTCGCGGCGGTCCCGCCGGCCCCGTGCACCCCACCACCCGGCGGATTCCCAGCGCCCTGTCCGGATCCGCCCTGCCCGGGCGCGACAGCGCTGCCGACGGAGCCGCCCTGCCCGGGCACGACAGCGCTACCCGCGGAGCCGCCCTGCCCGGAGCGGCCGAGTCCGGAACCGCCTTGCCCGGGGCCAGGAGGCACACCGTCGTGGCCGGGGCCGCGACGGGTGCCGAGTCCCGCCCTGCCGTCGGCGGGCGCGGTGGGTGCCGGTGCGGCCCCGGGGCCTCCCGGGGCGGTCCGTGTGCCGCTGCTCATCCGAGCTCCTCCTGCCCCGGCGTCCCGATCGGGACGTCCACCTGCACCTGCAGCCCACCGATCCGCGAGCGGCGGAACCGCAGGGTCCCACCCATCTCGCGGGCGCGGGCGTCCATGTTCACGAGGCCGCGGTGCTCCCCGGAGGGGCCGCGGACCGACGCCGCACGCAGCGTGCGGCGGATCTGCTCGGGGGAGGCGCCGCCGTCGTCGGAGATCGACAGGCGGACGCGACCGCCGGCGTAGGCCAGCCGCACCACCGCCCGCGACGCCGAGGCGTGCATCGCCGTGTTGAACAGCGCCTCGCCGGCGATCCGGAACAGCGACTGCTCGTGCTCGTGCGGCAGCGGCACCGGGGCCCCGCCGATCGTCACCTCCACCCGCAGCTCGTCGGGCATGTGCACGGTGGACAGCTGGCGCAGCATCGACGGCAGGTCCTTGTCGGCGTGGTCGTCGTCGTTGAGCGCGTAGATCGCCGACCGCAGCTGCTCGACGGCCCGCCGGGTCAGGTCCTTGGCGGTGTCGAGGTGCTGGAGCAGGTCCGGATCGGTGATCTCCGACCGGCACAGCTCGATGTGCATCCCGGCCGACAGCGCGTACTGGGTGACGCTGTCGTGCAGCTCGCGGGCGATGCGGTGCCGCTCGTTGTCGAGGACCTCCCGCTGGCGTGCCGCGCCGAGCGCCTGCTGGGTGAGCATCAGCTCGTCGTTGCGGACACGCAGGTCCTCGGCCTGGGCCGCGGTGCGCGCGTGCAGTCGCTCGGCCCGCTCCAGCAGCGCGCAGTTCTGCAGCGCCGACGCCGTCTGACCGGCCAGGATGCGCAGCACCGAATGGTCGGTGTCGTCGATGTGGCGTTCCGGCGGCGTCCACGCGACGAACCCGCCCACGGTGCGGCCGTCGAGCCGGATCGGGACGTGCAGGTGCCGGGGGCGCTGGTCGTCGTGATGCCGGTCGTCGTGGTGCTGGTGGTCGTCGTGGTCGTGGTGGCCGTCGCCGGCGTGCAGCCGTTCCACGTGCCGGCGCACGCGCTCGGGCACCGACGCCAGGTCGGCCCACTCGACGCCGTCCGGCCCGAGGACGACGTGCCGCGGCGCGGCGTCGGGCAGCTCGCCGTCGACGAGCCCGAGCACCACCCAGTCCGCGGACAGGTGGTCGGCCGCCGCGTCGGCGACCGCGCGGACCAGCGCCTCGGAGCCCTCCATAGTGCGGACCAGCGCGGCGGAGATCCGGTCCAGCGCGACGATGACCCGGCGCAGCCGTTCGGCCCCCTCGCGGTACTCCGAGTAGAACGACGGCTTGCCCGTCCGCAGGCCGGTGAGCTGGTCGAGGTCGGGCCGGGCCCGACCCGCGGCGGCCGGCGACGAGGACGGGGCGGGTGTGCGGCGGCGCGGGAAGCGGGCGGCGGCGGTCACCGCGTGGGCCTCCGCGACGGCGTCACAGCGCCTCCCGGAACAGGTCCTCGATCTGCTCCACGCTCGCCGTGCGCGGGTTGGTGGTCAGACAGGCGTCGCCGAGGGTGAGCCGGGACAGTCGCGGGACGTCGGCCTCGCGCACCCCGATGGCGGCGAGCCCGGTCGGGACGCCGACCTCGTCGGCCAGCTTGCGGACCTCGGTCGCGACCATGTCCACGGCCTCGTCGCCGGGCATCCCGGGCCGGGCGGGCAGCCCCATGGCCTGGGCGATCGGGACGAAGCGCGCCGCGTCGGCGTCGGAGGCCGAGCCGTTGAACCGGATCACGTGCGGCAGCAGCACGCCGTTGATCAGGCCGTGCGGCAGGTCGAGCATGCCGCCGACCTGATGGCTCATGGCGTGCGTGGCGCCGAGGATCGCGTTCGTGAACGCCAGGCCCGCCTCGAGCGCGGCCTGCGCCATCGCGGAGCGGGGGCCGTCGTCGTGGCGGCGGATCATCGTGGTCGGCAGGTTGGCGTGGACGAGTGCGACGGCGTGCAGCGCGTGGGTGTCGGTCAGCGGGCCGTGGGCCAGCGACACGAACGCCTCGATGCCGTGGGTCAGCGCGTCCAGGCCGGTCGCGGCGTTGAGCCAGTCCGGCATGGTGACGAGCAGCCGCGGGTCGATCACCGAGACGTCCGGGACCAGGGCGCGGCCCATGATCGTGATCTTGGTGAGGCGCTCGGTGTCGGTGATGATGCAGAACTGGGAGACGTCGGCGCCGGTGCCCGAGGTCGACGGCACCATCACCAGTGGAGGGATCGGGTTGGCGATGCGGTCGATGCCCTCGTAGTCGAGGATCGTGCCGCCGTTGGCCGCGAGCAGGGCGACGCCCTTCGCGGCGTCGATCACCGAGCCCCCGCCGATGCCGATCACCACGTCACAGCCGGAACTCTCGTAGCGCTCGAACCCGGCCTGGATCTCGTGGTCCTTCGGGTTCGGGGTGATCTCGTTCCACAGCTGGGGCCGCAGACCGGCGGCGCGCAGGTGGCGCAGGAGCTCGGCGGGCCACCCGGCCTCGGTCACCCCCGGGTCGGTGACGACGAACGGGCGCCGCGCCCCGAGACGCAGCGCGGCGTGGGCGGTCTCGGGCAGCGAGTCGGGCCCGAACACGATCTCCGGCGCGTGGAACTTCGACAGCCGCGGTCGCGGCTCCCGCGGGCACTGCGCCGCGCGGACCGTGTACCCCTCCTCGGCACCGGCGCCGCCGGTCTCGCCGTCGAGCACCAGCACCGTCTCCCGCGGCACGGCGCGGTCCGCCCCGTGCCCGGGGACGACGGTGCCTGCCTGACCGGTGAGGACCACGCTGCCCTCCTCCTGCTCCGTGATGGTCGACGGCCCGCCCCGGACGGCGGGCGGCTCGGTCACGAGCGTGTGTCCCACGGTACAGGGACACCCCTCTTTCCCGGCCTCTCGATCGGCGGGCGGCGCGCGGAGCCGCAGGTCGGCGGCGAGCACGTCACGCCGCGGACCTGGCCGAAAGCGGGGGGATGTCAGGAGGCGTGGATGGGCCCCTCGCGCTCGGCCAGCCGGATGCCCTCGCCGCCCCAGTGCTGGGCGATCATCTCCGCGGCGATCGACACCGCGGTCTCCTCCGGGGTGCGGGCGCCCAGATCCAGCCCGATCGGCGACGACATCTTCGCGATCTCGGCCTCGGTCACGCCCCGCTCGCGCAGGCGCTCGAGCCGGTCGTCGTGGGTGCGTCGCGAGCCCATCGCCCCGATGTAGCCGACCTCGGGCAGCCGCAGCGCCACCTCCAGCAGCGGCACGTCGAACTTCGGGTCGTGGGTGAGCACGCACAGTGCGGTGCGCTGGTCGATCCGGCCCGCGTCCGCCTCGGTCTGCAGGTAGCGGTGCGGCCACTCGACGACGACCTCGTTGGCCCCCGGGAAGCGGCTCGCGGTCGCGAACACCGGCCGGGCGTCGCAGACGGTCACCCGGAAGCCGAGGAAGCTGCCCATCCGCGCCACCGCGGCGGCGAAGTCGATCGCCCCGAACACGATCATGCGGGGCGGCGGCGCGAACGACTCGACGAAGATCTGCAGCCCCTCCCCACGACGCTCGCCGTGGACGCCGTAGGTCAGCGTCGCGTTGCGGCCGGAGTCGAGCAGGCCGCGGACGTCGTCGCGCACCGCGTCGTCGATCCGGTCCGATCCGGTGCCGCCCTCGGTCTTGTCCGGCCAGACGATCAGCCGCTTGCCGAGCAGCTCCGAGGGGCCCGCGACGACCGTGGCCACCGCGACCGGGTCCTCGTCGCGGATCGCCTCGGCGATGCGGCCGAGCTGCTCGTAGGTCTCCGGGGTCACCTTCTCAACGAAGATGTCGAGGATGCCGCCGCAGGTCAGGCCGACGGCGAACGCGTCGTCGTCCGAGACGCCGTAGCGCTGCAGGACCGGTCGTTCCTCGGACAGCACCTGCTGCCCGAGCTCGTAGACCGCGCCCTCGACGCAGCCGCCCGAGACCGAGCCGACGGCCTCGCCCGCCGGGCCGACGAGCATCGAGGCCCCCGGCTGGCGCGGTGCGGACCGGAAGGTCCCGACCACCGTCGCGAGCGCGGCCGGCTCACCCTTGCGCCACCAGCCTTCGAGCTGGTCGATCACGTCACGCATTGCGCACCACCTCGAGCAGTTTCTCCAGCGTGTCCAGGCTGTGCCCGGCCAGCAGGTCGTCCAAGTGCGGAAGGGCCGCGACTATTCCCCCCTGGACCGGGGCGTAGCCGTCCTTGCCCGCGTGCGGGTTGACCCAGACGAGCCGATGGGCCAGCCGGGACAGCTGCTCGGCCTGGGTGCCGAGCAGCTCGGTGCCACCGCGCTCCCAGCCGTCGGAGAACACGACCACGACCGCCCGGCGGGCCGCCCCGCGGCGTCCCCAGCGGTCGACGAAGGCCTGCAGCACCTCGCCCAGCCGGGTGCCGCCCGACCAGTCCGGGATGGCTCTTCCCGCGGCGCGCAGTGCGTGCTCGGGGTCGCGCAGCCGCAGCTCACGGGTGATCCGGGTGAGCCGGGTGCCCAGGGTGAACGCCTCGACCGAGCGCGGCGAACGACGGACGACGACGTGGGCGAAGCGCACGAGCGCGTCCGCGTAGGGCTCCATCGAGCCGGACACGTCGATCAGCAGCACGACCTTGCGCGGCCGGCGCGAGGTGTCGCGCCGGGCGAGCCGGAAGATCTCGCCCTGGTTGCGCAGCGCCGCGCGCAACGTGCGCTGCGGGTCGGCCTCACCGTGCCGGTTCCGTCTGCGCCGCCGCGACGCCCGGGTCGGCGGCTCCGGTCTGAGCAGGGTCATCAGCCGGCGCAGGTGCTCGCGTTCGGCGGGGGAGAGCTCCCCGACGTCGCGGTTGCGCAGGATCTCCGCACCGGTCGCGGCGGCCTTGATCTGCGGGCCGTCGGCGTCGTCGGAGTCGTCCTCCCCGCCCTCGCGGCCCGGCAGCAGTGCGGCCAGCTTCGGCGGTGCGGGCGGGCGGTCGTCGCGGTTGCTCGACGGACGGTTGCTGGTCGGCTCGAACCAGGACGGGAACGCCAGGTCGTACCGGACGATGTCGTCGGGGTCGGCGCACAGCGTCAGCCGGCCGGCCCAGTACGCCTGGTCCCGGTCGGTCACGTCCAGGGTGTCGAGCGCCTCCAGGTAGGCGGTCACCCGGTCCTGGGTGACCGGCACCCCGGCCGCGCGCAGGACCTCGGTGAACCCGACGAATCCGGTCAGCAGCTCGTCGGTGGTGCCGGTGGGCTCCGCCGCGGGCGGCCGGGGCGGGGCCGCCGGGGACGGGCTCGGGGGAACGGTCATCGCGGCCGGGTCAGGACGCCAGCAGGGTGTCGAGCTGCTTGTGGACCCGGTCGGCGTCCTCCCGGTACTTGAGGACGGCGCCGAGGGTGCGCGCCGCCGACTCCGGGTCCAGGTGCCGGGCGCCGATCAGCTGCAGCGCCCGCGCCCAGTCCAGGGTCTCCGCGACGCCCGGCGGCTTGATCAGGTCGGTGTGGCGCAGCTTCTGCACCGCCCGCGCGACCGACGCGGCGAGCCGCTCGGGCACCTCGGGCAGCCTGCTGTGCAGGATCTCGATCTCGCGTTCGATGTTCGGGTGCTCCAGCCAGAGGTAGAGGCAGCGGCGCTTGAGCGCGTCGTGCACCTCCCGGGTCCGGTTCGAGGTGAGGACGACGACCGGCGGTGTCGCGGCGCGCACCTCCCCGAGCTCCGGGATGGTCACCGCGTGCTCGGTGAGGACCTCCAGCAGGAAGGCCTCGAACTCGTCGTCGGCGCGGTCGATCTCGTCGATGAGCAGCACCGACGGGCTGGTGCGCAGCGCCTGCAGGATCGGGCGGGCCAGCAGGAAGCGCTCGTCGTAGAGACCTGCCTCCACCGTGTCGGGGTCGAACCCGTCGCGGCCGCTCGCGGCCTCCAGGGTGCGCAGGTGCAGCAGCTGACGGGGGAAGTCCCAGTCGTAGAGGGCCTGACCGGAGTCGATGCCGTCGTGGCACTGCAGACGGATGAGCGGTGCGTTCAGCGTGGCGGCCAGTGCCTGGGCCAGCGCGGTCTTACCGGTCCCCGGCTCGCCCTCGCAGAAGAGCGGACGGTTCATGCGCAGGGCGAGGAAGGCCGCCGTCGCGAGACCGTCGTCGGCGAGATAGCCGGTCGCGCGCAACGCGTCGGCGAGCTCGGCCGGGCTCCCGGGGCCGGGTGCGGTGTCGTTCACCGAACCAGCATGCAGGACGAGCGGTGAACGAGGCCACAGCAGGAGGGCCCTCCTCCCCGCGCGGGCGGGTCGAGCACCTCGCCCTGAGGACGAACGAGCGGCCCGGAAGGTTCGAGTTGCTTCCGAATCAGAAATGTTCATGACCGCGTGATAGGTCCGTGATGTGACGTCGTTGACCAGTGCGTTTAGGGAGAATCTGATAATTACACGCTTGTTACAGTGATTCCGCTCACGGGCCCCTTCGTTGACGAATTCTTTCCGCCCATTCACCTTTCTGTCGGTCGGTCCACCGGATCGGCCACCTGAACGAGCAACACATCCGGACCCGCCGCGCCGAACCACCCCCGTCCCGCGGCTGTCCGGTCCGTCGAGGAACGGAACGGGACGGGGACGAGAGAGACCACCTCCGCGGACGTCATGGACGTCGCTCCCCGGTCCCGATCGACGCACCCGCGACGACACGGCGGGCACACCTGTGCCCAGGGGACCTCCTGTGCGGAGTGTGTGTGTCCTCGGGCCGGCGCGGTGGGAGCGAAACGATGACCAAGGGACCCAAGGGCCGAAGTCTCCTGCGCATGGCTGCGGCGGGTGTCGTCGCGGTCGGTGCGACGGCTGCGATCGCCGGCACCGCCAACGCTGCCCCGGACAGCGTCTGGGACCAGCTCGCCCAGTGCGAGAGCGGCGGCAACTGGTCGATCAACACGGGCAACGGGTACCACGGCGGGCTGCAGTTCTCCCCGTCCACCTGGGCCGCCTTCGGTGGTTCGGGTTCGGCGGCCAACGCCAGCCGCGCCGAGCAGATCGCGGTCGCCGAGCGGGTGCTGGCCGCGCAGGGCTGGGGCGCCTGGCCGTCCTGCTCGAAGAAGCTGGGCATCACCGGCTACTCGGCCGACACGAGCAAGCGCGTGAAGGCGTCGGCCCCCGCCGCGTCCGCGCCGAAGAAGGCCGCCGCCCCGGCCGCCGGTGGGTACACCGTCAAGGCTGGCGACACGCTGAGCCGGATCGCGGCCGCGCACGGCACCTCGGTGGCGAAGCTGGCCGCCGCGAACGGCATCGGCAACGTGAACGTGATCAGCGTCGGTCAGGTCCTGAACCTCGGCTGATCCCGCCGACCGTCCCCGGACCGCCATCCGGGACGGACGGCACGGGGCGCGCGGTGTCCCCAGCACCCGCCCCGGCGGACGACGGCCCGGGGTCCCCTTCCCCTCGTGGGGAGGCGGACCCGGGCCGTTCCGTCGTTCCGGGGGTGCGCCGTTGTTCCGGGGCGCGCAGCCGGGCTCAGGTGGAGTTGACCCACTCGTCGGAACCGTCGGCGAACCGCTGGTGCTTCCAGACCGGCAGCAGGCGCTTCACCTCGTCGACGAGCTCGGCGCAGGCGGTGAACGCCTCCCGGCGGTGCTCGGCGGCGACGGCGCAGGCGAGGGCCACCTCGCCGATGTCGAGCGGGCCGACGCGATGGCTCACCGCGAGCGCCCGGACGCCGGGGGAGTGCGCGGCCACCTGCTCGGCGACCTCGGCGACGATCCGGGCGGCCGTCGGGTGCGCGCTGTACTCCAGCCCGTGCACCGACTTCCCGCCGTCGTGGTCGCGGACGACACCGGCGAAGGTGACGACCGCGCCGGCGGCGGCGTGCTCGACCAGGCGGGCGTGCTCCTCGACGTCGAGCGGCTCCTCGCCGACGGCCGCACGCAGGACCGTCGCGGTCCGCGTGGTCGCGGGATCGGTCATCGGTGGTCTCCTCCGTGCAGCTGGTCGACCGCGTGGTCGAGGACCCCGGCGAGCACGCCGAGGCCGTCCTTCACCCCGCCCGGGGAGCCGGGCAGGTTGACGATCAGGGTGCGGCCCGCGACCCCGGCCAGGCCACGGGAGAGCACGGCGGTGGGGACCTTCTCCTCCCCGGCGCGGCGGATCGCGTCGGCCAGGCCCGGGATCTCGTGGTCGAGCACGGCCCGGGTGACCTCGGGGGTGGCGTCGGTGGGGGAGATGCCGGTGCCCCCGGTCGTGACGACGACCGCGACGCCGTCGGCGACGGCGGCCCGCAGCGCCTGCCCGACCGGCTCCCCGTCCGGTACGACGACCGGGTCCGGGGTGTCGTAGCCGCGTTCGCGCAGCCAGGCGACGATCGGTGGCCCGCCGCGGTCGGTGTAGACGCCCGCCGCGGCGCGGTTGGAGGCGGTGACCACCCGGGCGGCGCGTGCGGCGGTCATGCCCCGCGCTCCCACGGGCCGGTCTTGCCGCCCTCCTTGCGTTCGACGCGCACGGCGTCGAGCACGGCGCCCGGGTCCACGGCCTTGATCATGTCGTGCAGGGTGAGCCCGGCGACGGCGACCGCGGTCAGGGCCTCCATCTCCACCCCGGTGCGGTCGGTGGTGCGGACCTCGGCGCGGATGGCGACCCGGCCGGCGTCGCCGTCGGTGGCCGGCGCCAGGTCCAGTGTCACCCCGCTGATCGCGATGGGGTGGCAGAGCGGCACGAGGTCCGGGGTGCGCTTGGCTCCCATGATCCCGGCGATGCGGGCGGTGGCGAGTGCGTCGCCCTTGGGGAGGCCGTCGGTCTCCAGCAGGCGCACGACCTCGGCCGTGGTGTGCACCGTCCCGGTGGCGACGGCGGCGCGGCGGCCGGGCTGCTTGTCCGACACGTCGACCATCCGGGCCGCCCCGGCGTCGTCGACGTGGCTGAGCGCGGGGTCGGGCCGGCGGTGCTCGGTGGTCACGCCCCGACAGTACGGGGGTCTCGGCGGGGTGGCCCTCGCCACTCCGCGTGCCCGAGGAGGGGCCTCCGGATGGAGCAATGGATGTGATCTGTATCACGTTTGTGGAACTGATCGAACCGTTTGCGCGAACGTTTCCGGTTCGTGATCGGGGCTTGTCATCTGCGCAAACGCGAGACCTGGCCATCGGGTGTCCGGTACGTCCGACGCCACGCCGTGTCGCCGTCGACTTTCGCGTCGCTCTGACGTGACCTACCTTCGGCCCCGGCTCGGCCGACTCCCCCATGCGGCCGGGCTCCGGTGCCGCAACGCTCCCTGTCCGGCGGTCACCGGCCCCCGAGGTATCGGTGTGGGACAGGGCCGATCGTCAGACGGATCGGTGGCCGCTCCCCCGGCTGCCGGTACGGGCACCCACTCCCCGGGTGCGGTTCGGGTGGCGTCACGCGGGAGACCTGCCATGCCTCGTTACCGTGGGAAACACCGTAAACCGAGCACCGCCGGCCGCACGATCGTCCGGACCGCCGTCGCCGGTGCCGTCCTCGGCGCCCCGATGCTGACCGTCGTGGGCACCGCGAACGCCGCCTCCGACTCCACCTGGGACTCGCTCGCGCACTGCGAGAGCACCGGGAACTGGGCCGCGAACACCGGCAACGGCTACTACGGCGGCCTGCAGTTCAGCCCGAGCACCTGGAAGGCCTACGGCGGTGGCGAGTACGCCGCGTCGGCGCACCAGGCCACTCGGGCCGAGCAGATCGCCGTCGCCGAGAAGGTCCTGGCCGCCCAGGGCTGGAACGCCTGGCCGTCCTGCTCGTCCAAGACCGGCGCATCCGGGTCCGCCACGCCGCGGACCCTGGAGACCGACGCCGGCACCCGGGCCCCGGAGCGGGTGAAGGCCAGCGCCCCCGCGGCGTCGTCCGGCGGCACCTACACGGTGAAGTCCGGCGACACCCTGGGCAAGATCGCGGCCGCGCACGGCATCGCGAACTGGAAGAACCTGCTGTCCAAGAACCCGGGCCTCGGTGCCGGGCACCTGATCACCCCCGGCCAGGTCATCAACATCTGACCCCGGCACGACGATGCCCCGGCCCCTCGCGGAGGGACCGGGGCACGGGTGTGTCGGGGCCGGTGCGGCGGCTCAGGTCCCGGCGAGGCGGCGCAGCTGCCCCGGGGTGTCGACGTCGTCGGGGACGGCGACGTCGCCGCACTCGACCAGCTCCACATCGGAGCGGCCGGCCAGGTAGTCGCGGGCGCCGGAGTCCCCGGAGGACAGTGCGACGACGCCCGACCAGTGGTCCCGGCCGATCAGGACGGGATGTCCGGGGACGCCGTCGAACGCGGCCCGCCGCAGCGACGACGGTCCCGCACCCTCGGCGACCCGGCGGATCGCCTCCGGCCCGATGCCCGGCAGGTCGACCAGGTGCACCAGCGCCGCGCCGGTGCCGGGCAGGTGGGTCAGCGACCCCAGCCCGCGCCGCAGCGACGCGCCCATGCCCTCGTCCCAGTCCTCGGCGACCACGACACCGACGTCACTGCCGTCGGTGCCCAGGCCCGCGCTGCGCAGCACGTCGGTGACGTCGTCGGCTCGGGCGCCGAGCACGACGGTGACCGGGCCGCACCCACCCGCCTGCAGCGCCTTGACCGCCCGCACCGCGAGCGGCTCGCCGTGCAGACGGACCAGCGCCTTCGGGGTGCCCATGCGGCGTCCGGCGCCGCCCGCGAGCAACAGACCGGCGACCACGGTCAGCGGTTGATCTCGGTGACCGGGTGCTCGTAGGGCACGCTGGCGACCGGGAACTCGATGTCACCGAACGGCGACATGTTTCCCTGGACGCTGCCCAGGAGCTCGGTGACCGGGTGGTCGCCGTCCTCGGAGTGCGGCCACTCCGGGTGGATCCGGTCCTGCTTCGCGGGCTTGGCGGCCATCGCGTCCTCCAGCGTCGTCGTCCGGTCCCGAGCGGGACCGCGGCAGTGTCCTGTGTCCAGTATCGCGGACGCGGGCGCGGCTGTCCGCCCCGGTGCGCCCGCGATCGTCCGACTACCCTGGCGACGATGCAGACGTCCCTGGTCGAGTGGTTGCGCGGGCAGGACGACGGGTTCCTCGCCGCGCTGCTGCGCGCACGTCCGGACCTCGCCGTCCCACCTCCCGGCGACCTCACCGTGCTCGCGACCCGCGCCTCGATCCGGGCGTCGGTGCAGCGCGCCTGCGAGGACCTCGGCACCGTGGCGCTGACCGTGCTGGACGCGCTGGTGCTGGCGACGGCGTGGCGGACCCCGGTCGACGCGACGACCCCCGGCGCCGGCCTGCGCGGCTGGCTCGGCCCCGACGTGGACGAGGCCACCGTCGCCGAGGGACTCACCGCGCTGCGCGACCGCGCGCTGGCCTGGGGCCCGGACGACGCGGTGTCGCTGGTCCCCGCGGCCGCCGACGTCGTCGGGCCGTGGCCCGCCGGGCTCGGCGCCCCCGCCACCGGTCCGGCCGCGAGCTCGGAGCTCGACACCCTGCTCGCCGGGGTGGGCGAGGACGAACGCAAGGTCCTCGACGTCCTCGCCCAGGGCCCGCCGGTCGGCCGCTCCCGCAACGCGAACGGCTCCACCGGACCGGTCGGGTCGCTCCTCGACAAGGGGCTGCTCGTGCGCCGCGACGCCGACACCGTCGAGCTGCCCCGCCAGGTCGCGCTGGCCCTGCGCGGCGACCGTCCGATGGGGCCGCTGGACCTGTCCCGGCCGGACGTCCCGCTGCGCGCCAGGGAGACCTCGGTGGTCGACGGCACCGGCGCCGGGGCCGCACTGGAGTTCCTGCGCCGCACCGACCTGCTCCTGGAGTGGCTGGCGCGGGAGTCGGTGCCGGTGCTGCGGTCGGGCGGGTTCGGCGTCCGCGAGCTCAAGCGGGCGGCGAAGGCGGCCGACACCGACGAGCCGACCGCGGCGCTGATTCTGGAGGTCCTGTACGCCGCGGACCTCGTCGGGGCGACCGAGTCGGTGACCCCGGAGTGGCTGCCGACCACCACCTGGGACGTCTGGGGCACCGGCCCGGAGGAGTCCCGCTGGGCGGTGCTGGCCCAGGCCTGGCTGGAGCTGCCGCGGCTGCCCGGGCTGGTGGGGCGCCGCGACGAGACCGGCAAGCCGATCACCGCCCTGTCCGACGGGCCGCGCCGTCCCCCCGCCGCGCGGGACCGCCGTCGCGTCCTGGACGCGCTCGCCGATCTCGCACCCGGCACCTCGGTCGGGTCACCGGAGGACCTGGCGCGGCTGCTGGCCTGGCACGCCCCGCGCCGCGGCGGCCGGCTGCGCGACGAGACGGTCGGCTGGACCGTCGCCGAGGCCACCGCGATCGGCGTGGTCGCCCTCGACGCGCTCACCACGGCCGGACGGGTGCTGCTCGACCCGGCCCTGCGCCCGGACCCGGCGCACCCCACCCGGCACCCCACCGAGCTGGCCGCCGCACTGCACGCGGCGCTGCCCGCCCCGG
The DNA here is from genome assembly GCF_001932475.1 of Pseudonocardia sp. Ae717_Ps2. NCBI lineage: Bacteria > Bacillati > Actinomycetota > Actinomycetes > Pseudonocardiales > Pseudonocardiaceae > Pseudonocardia > Pseudonocardia sp. Ae717_Ps2. The sequence continues at coordinate 5,368,315 of NZ_MCIS01000001.1, read as the reverse complement.
TGGAGGAGATCCTGCTGCAGGCCGACCTGACCGCCGTCGCACCCGGGCGGCTGTCGGCGAACCTCGCGCACGAGCTCGCGATCCTGGCCGAGGTCGAGTCCGCGGGCGGCGCCACGGTGTACCGCTTCACCGAGCGCAGCCTGCGCCGGGCACTGGACACCGGCCGTACCGCCGACGACGTCCGCGCGATCCTCGAGGCCCGCTCCCGCACCCCGGTCCCGCAGACCCTGACCTATCTGGTGGACGACGTCGCCCGCCGGCACGGCAGGCTGCGCGGCGGGGCGGTCAGCTGCTTCCTGCGCTCGGACGACGAGGTGCTCCTGTCCGAGGTGCTCGCGCACTCCGCGGCCGAGGAGTTGGGGCTGCGCCGGATCGCCCCGACCGTCATGGTCAGCTCGCTGCCGCTGGCCGAGGTGCTCGACGGGCTGCGGGCCGCCGGGTTCAGCCCGGCCGCCGAGGACGCGGGCGGTGCCGTCGTCGACCTCGGGCCGAAGGGGCGGCGCACCGAGCCGCGGCTGCGGCGCGGCACCCGCGACGCCGGCCGGGTCGTCGACCGGTCCCCGACGAACCGGGCCGAGGAGCTGGTCGAGCGACTGCGGGCGGGGGACCGCCTGGCCGGGGTGCGCGACAGCGTCGCCGGGCGGCGTGAGCTCACCGGCGCGACCGGGAACCTGGCGTCGTTGCAGGAGGCCGTGCGCGAGGGCCGGACCGTGTGGATCGGCTACGTCGACGCCCACGGGGTCGCCGGGGACCGGGTGCTCGCGCCGGTCTCGGTCGGCGGCGGCTACGTCGAGGGCCGCGACGCGCTCGACGGCGAGCTGCGCCGGATCCAGCTGCACCGCATCACCTCGATCGCCCCGGTCGACGCCGGGGCGGAGCAGCCTGCCGGGCGCGACCAGGCCCGGGGCTGAACGGGTCCCCTCGCGGGAGGGACGCGCTACCGCGACGGCGCCGGCACGGGATGTGCCGGCGCCGCCGTCGGGTACGGGTCAGCGGGCGCCGGCGGCCATCCGCTGGTGCATCGCGTGCTGCACCAGCGCGATCAGGGTCTCCTTGGTCGACTGCCGGTGCCGGGCGTCGCACACGACCATCGGGACGGCCGGGTCGATCGACATCGCCTCGCGCACGTCGTCGAGGCTGTGCTGCAGCTGCCCGTCGAAGGCGTTGACACCCACGACGTAGGGCAGTCCGCGGTCCTCGAAGAAGTCGATCGCGGCGAAGGAGTCGGCCAGGCGCCGGGTGTCGACGAGGACGACGGCGCCGATCGCGCCGCGGACCAGGTCGTCCCACATGAACCAGAACCGCTGCTGGCCGGGCGTGCCGAACAGGTAGAGCACCAGGTCGGCGTCCAGCGAGACACGACCGAAGTCCATCGCGACGGTCGTCGACCGCTTGTTGGGGGTGGCGGAGAGGTCGTCGTGCGACGCACTCGCCTCGGTCATCACCGCCTCGGTGGTCAGCGGCATGATCTCCGAGACCGACCCGACGAAGGTGGTCTTCCCGACGCCGAACCCACCGGCCACCACGATCTTGGCCGACATCGTCGCGGCACGGGCCATCCCGGCCGCGGGCTGGGGCGGCTGTGGCCTAGAGCCGACGGAGTCCACTCAACACCCTTTCCATCAGCGCGAGGTCCGGCGCGTTGCCGGGGGTGCTCGCGGTCTGGTGAACGGTCACCGTGCCGTTCGAGGCCATGTCCCCGAGCAGCACCCGGGCCACGCCCAGGGGGAGCGACAACAGCGCCGCGACCTCGGCCACCGAGCGGGTCTGCTCGAGCAGCAGGTCGGCGACGGAGCGGTGCTCCATCGGCAGCCGTTCCAGCTGGCTGCGGGCCCGGTTGCTGACCGAGACCAGGGTCTCGATGGCCAGCTCGTAGCCCGACTTGGTCCGTCCCCGCGTCCAGGCGTAGGGCCGGACGAAGGCGGCACCACCCGCGGACGGGGGCACCGGCGGCGGCGCTGCCACTGGGTCGTACGTGGGGTTCTGCCCCGTGTTCTGGGCCGGTTGCGGCGCCGGCCGGTCCGGCCGGTCACCGCCCCGCTGGGCCTCCAGCTCGGCCGGGGTGGGCGGCAGCCCGTAGGCCGCCGACCCGCCGATGGGGCCGGTCACCTCGCCCGGGTTCGGCGGCGGGACCCGGCGCGCGGGGGCGGCACCCTCCGGCTCGACGTCGTCCTCCGGACGGTTGCGCCCCCATCGGCGCTTCTTGGGCGTGCGCTTGGAGTCCAGGCTGAACCCGTTCATGACGTCGGCGAACGTCGGCTCGGGGCCGTGTCCGCCCGGGTCCTGGGTCATCGGATCTCACCCGCTCTGGTCGATCCTCGGATGGGGTGCATGACGGTAACGCGTCCTCGGGTCCGGAGTCGTGGCCTCAGGGCCCGAACGAGCCCTGCAGCTCGGCGCGCAGCTCCGGGGTGAGCAGCTGGCCGACCCGGTCGACCAGCAGCGTCATCTCGTAGCCGACGAGGCCGATGTCGCAGCTCGGCGAGGCGAGCACGGCCAGGCAGGACCCGTCGCTGATCGACATCAGCAGCACGATCCCGCGGTCCATCTCGACGACGGTCTGCACGACGCCACCGGCGTCGAAGCAGCGCGCGGCGCCCTGGGTCAGGCTGACCAGACCGGATGCGACGGCGGCGAGCTGGTCGGCCCGGTCGCGCGGCAGCCGGTCGGAGGCGGTCAGCAGCAGTCCGTCGGTCGACACCACGATGGCGTGCGCGACACCCGGGACGCGCTCCGCGAAGTTGGTGACCAGCCAGCCGAAACGGCTCTGGCTCGGCTGTGCCTGCGGTGCCCTCACTGGTTCTCCTCGGGGTCGGACGAGTTCGGTCGGTCCGCGGCGGGCTCGGGGGTGCCGGTCGCGGTGGTGTCCTGCGGGGCCCGGGGGCCCTGCCGGTCGTGCTGGTCCTGCGGGTCGTGCTGGTCCTGCGGATCGGAGTCGCCGTCGACCGTCTCGGTCGTGCCGGTGAGTGCGTTGCGACGGACACCGGAAGCGCTCTCCCGGCCCTGACGCACGCCCTGCTGGTAGCTGGCGAGACGGCCACGGACGCTCTCGGCGTCCCTCGGCTCCGCCGGAGCGGGGCTGAGCACGGTCGATCCTGCCGCACTGCCCGGGAGCAGTCGCGCCCGCGGGCGTCGCTTGGGCAGTCCGGCGGTCGTCAGCTCGTCACCGGCGGTCTCCGACTCGTCGCCGTCGGTGGCCTCGCGGGCCTGCCGCCAGACGTCGTCGTCGGGGGAGGCGAAGGCCGCCGGGGGCGCCGGGGCGTCGGCCGTGGCAGGGGCCGGGGCACCGGCCGGGGCGCCACCGTTCGGGCCGGCGGCGTCCTGCCAGCGGACCGGCACCGACCGGTTCGAGCGGAACCAGGCCGAGGCGATGTCGTCGAAGATCGGGGTGGTCTGACCCATGTCGAACCCGGTCTGGGCCCGGGCCGACTCGACCGCCCCGGGGCGCCGGAGCTGACCCCGATCGCCCTCGACGGCCACCTTCGGCGCGAACAGCTCGTCCTGCGAGGAGCCGGCGGAGGCCGCGGCGAGGCTCGCCGGACCGCCGGCCCGGCCACCCTCGCGCTTCGGCAGCGGTGCGGGCTCCTGCCGGCCCGTCGCCGGCTGGACCTGCTGACCCGGACGCGCCTGCTGCTGGACCGGCTGAGCCTGCTGGGGTGCGGGCTGCTGCGGGCCGCGGGCCGGTGCCGGGGGCGGGCCCTGGCGGCCCGGACCGCGGGTGGGCAGCGCCGGCCCGGCGCCGCGGACCGGCATGACCGGGCGGCGCGACGGCGAGGGGCGGGTCCCGTTGGTGCGGGCCGGGAGCGGTCCGCCCATCGGCGTGCGGCCGGACGTGCGGACCGTCGGGAATCCCGCGGTCTCGGGGTCGCTGCGCGTCGGGCCGGTGTCCCCGGTCCTGCCATCGCCGGTGCTGCTGTCCCCGGTGCCGCTGTCTCCGGGCCCGGTGCTCCGGGCGGCGCCGTCCTCGGCTGCGGTGTCCGCGGGGCGGGCGCCGTCGGCACCGGTTCCGGGAGTGTCCGTCGAGCCGGCGGCACCGGCGGCACCGGTGGCGTCGTCCTCGGCGAGGTCGGGCCCGGTGTGGCCCGCCTCGACCTCGGCGACCCCGGAGGTGTCGGCGTGGTCGGTGTCGCCGGACGGGGCGCTCACCTCGGTGTCGGCAGTGTCCGCGGCGCCGGCCTTGTCCTGGGCGTCACCGTCGGTGCCGGGGACGTCCGCGCGGTCGGCGGGGGCCGGGGGGAACGGCGCGATGCCGTTCGTGCGGGCCGCGACCGGGGTCTCCTGCGGGGTGGTCCCGTCGGTGGAGTCCTCGGCGGCGCCGTCGGTGTCCCGGTCGGCGACCGTGCCGGTGATCCGGTGGTCCGGGGTCCCGTCGGTGCCCGGGGCGGCACGGTCCTGATCGGCACTGTCCTGACCGGCCCCGTCCCGGTCGTCGGATCCGGCGTCGGTCGCCTCGGAGCGCTCGTCGTCGGCCGGGGCCTGCCGGTGGTCCTCGGGACCGTCGCCGATCGCCCGGTCCAGGACGACGGTGTCGTCCATGTCGCGGTCACCGCGTGCCCGGGCCGCGGTGGCCGCCGCAGCGGCGCCCACCAGCCCGAGTGCGGCCGCCGCCGACGGGGCAGCGGTGCCGCCGGAGCGGTCCGCCTCGGTGCCGGCGCGTTCGGTGCTGTCGGCCTTGTCGGTGCCGTCGGTGCTGTCGGTGCCGTCGGCCAGGGCCGCGGTCGACTCGGTGCCCTCGGTGCCGTCCTCTGTGTCGGCGAGGGCCTCGGCGCCGGGGCCGGCGTCGCCGGACGGGCGGTCGTCGGCGCCGTGCGGCGCGGGGCCGGTGCCCCGGAACGCCTCGGCGCCGCGCGGGGAGTCGCCGTCGGCGGGACCAGGGCCTGCCTCGTCGGCCGGGGTGAAGACGTCGGCCGGGGTACGCGCGTCGCGCCCCCCGTCCTGCGACGGCGCGAAGGCCGACAGACCCTGCGGGGCGGACCCGTTCAGGGTCGGGGCCGGTCCGTCGGCGGTCTGCCCACCGGCGTCGCCGGGGGCCGCGTTCTTCGTCAGCGACGACCCCGGACGGCGCGTCGGCAGGCTCGAGCCCGAGCCGTTGCGCGGCGTCGTGGACGAGGACGCACCGGCCTCGAAGGTCGGGGTCATCGGGCCGTCGGAGCCCGCGACCATCGATGGCAGCGGACCACCGCGACCGTTCCCGTTCACCGCGGTCGGGGCGGCCGACGGGGGCCCGTCGGGTGCTCCGCCACCGGTCAGCGCCGGGGCGGGCACCTGCGGGGCGTGCTGGTCGCCACCCTGGGGCGGCACGCCGCCCCAGCCGCCCGGATCGCCGTCGCGGCGCTGCTCGGGCAGCTGCGCCGAGGGCACCAGCTGCGGCGGCACGGTCACCGAGGCGCTCAGCCCACCGGAGCCGCCGCCGACGGCGGCCGAGGCGAGCCGGACGCCGACGCGGTGCCGGGCGGCCAGCCGACCGACCACGAACAGACCCATCCGCCGCGACGCCGACACGTCGACCTCGGCCGGGCCGGACAGACGCTGGTTGGCGTCGACCAGCTCGGAGTCGGTCATGCCGACGCCGCGGTCGGAGATCTCGATCAGCAGCGACTCGTCGGCGGTGCGGGTCGTCGTCATGACGACCTGCGAGTCCGGCGGCGAGAAGTTCGTCGCGTTGTCCAGCAGCTCGGCCAGCAGGTGCACGAGGTCGTTCGCGGCACGACCGGCGATCGTCGCGTTCGGCGGGGTCTGCACGACGACCCGCTGGTACTGCTCGACCTCCGACACCGCGGCCCGCAGGACGTCCACGACCTGCACCGGCGCCACGTTCCGCTTCGCCAGGTCGGTGCCCGCGAGGACCAGCAGGTTCTCGCTGTTGCGGCGCATACGGGTCGCGAGGTGGTCCAGCTGGAACAGGTTCGACAGCTGGTCCGGGTCCTGCTCGTTGCTCTCCAGCTGCTCGATCAGCTGCAGCTGGCGCTCGACCAGTGCCTGCGACCGGCGGGAGAGGTTGACGAACATCGAGTTGACGTTCTGCTGCAGCGCGGCCTGGTCGGCGGCGAGGCGGATGGCCTGGCCGTGCACGGCGTCGAAGGCCCGCGCCACCTGGCCGATCTCGTCGCGGCTGTCCAGCGGGACCGGCTCGACGAGCGCGTTCGGTGCCTGACCGGAGCGCATGCCCTGAACCGCCGCGGGCAGCTTCTGCTCCGCGACCTCGAGCGCCGAGCTGCGCAGCAGGCGCAGCGAACGGACCATCTGCCGGCCCAGCAGCAGGATGATCCCCGCGGTCAGCAGGATCGTGAGCATCAGCAGCACGGAGTTGAGGCCCGCGGTGTTGCCCGCCTGTTCGGCGGCCCTGGCCCGGCCGTCGACGAACGCCTGCTGGGCGGCCGCCGTGGACTGGTCGACCGCGGCGACCGACCGGTCGACGGCGGTGTTCCACGCGTTCGGGTCGACCGGCGGTGCGACGCCCGGCGGGACCGACAGCGCCTGGTCGCGCAGGGCGTTGCGCTCGGCGTTCGCCTGGCCCGCGGCGAAATTCCCGAAGGACTGGGCCTGCTCCGGCGTCAGCGACGACTGGAAGTCACCGGCCGCGGCCTGGAACGAGGCCTCGGCGCCGGTGGCCTGTGCGCGCTGCTGCTCCTCCAGCGTCCCCGCGGCGAGCGCGCCACCGATCACGGTGCGCTCGAGCTGCAGGGCCTCGCGGGCGCTCGCCCCGGCGGTGATCGCCGTGGTCAGACCCGCGGTGTCGGCGGTCTGCAGCCGCCCCACCAGGGCCCGGTCGAGTCCCAGCGTGCGCTGGACGACCGCGGTGTAGCGGCCGGTGAGGTCGGCGGCCGGGGTCGGGCCCTCGGCGACCTGCGACCGGATGACCGGCAGCTGGCCCAGTGTGGTGTCCGCCTGCCGGCGGGCCGTGGCCAGGTCGGGGGCCTGCTGCTCGGCGGTGTCGAGCCCTGCCGTCGTGGCCTGCAGCGCCTGGTCGGTCGTGGCCTGCGCCCGTTCGACGACGGCCCGGTCACCGAGCCGGTTGCCCGCCACGAAGCGGACCGCGGCGTCGCGCTCGTTCTGCAGCGCGCCGGTCAGCGTCTCGATCTGGCGGTGCACGTCGACCAGTCCGCTGCCGCGGCTGAGCTCCTCGGCCACGTTGGCCTGGTCGACGACGCGGATGGCGCCGATGGACAGGGCGAGGACCGTGGGGACCAGGCCGACGACCGCCAGCTTGGCGACCAGGCTCCAGTTCCGCGGGTCGAGTCGCTCCGACCACGTGCTCGGGCGTTCCGTGCTGGTCACGGTGGTCACGGCGAGATCTCCCTGTCGGTCTCCGGTCCGGGGACGGGCGGCGCGGCGGGCACGAGGTCGGGGAGCATCAGCTGGTCCGGTGCGCCTTTCGGGGTCACGACGGGACCGCTCGACCGCATCGCGACCGACACGGGGCGGCGGTTGCCGCGTCCCGGGGGAGTCGGACGGATAGGGTCGTGTCGGGTCCCGTCTGTGCGTGACGGACGGCTGCCGAGTCTAGCCCCCGGAACCCTCGTCTCCCGAGTGGCGTATGGCCGGTTGCTTCGTCGTCACGTGACGTGACACACGCCGACCGTTCGTCTCCGCTCGGCGTCCGGCGGACCCGCCACGCCCCGTTCTCCGGCCTCGAGAGGATTCGTTCCGTGACCGACGGCCCCCTGATCGTGCAGTCCGACAAGACGCTGTTGCTCGAGGTCGACCACCCCGACTCCGCGGCGGCCCGTGCGGCCATCGCGCCCTTCGCCGAGCTGGAGCGGGCACCCGAGCACGTCCACACCTACCGCGTCACCCCGTTGGCCCTGTGGAACGCGCGTGCCGCCGGGCACGACGCCGAGCAGGTCGTCGACGCGCTGGTCCGCTGGGCCCGCTACCCGGTCCCCCAGCCGCTGCTGGTCGACGTCGTCGACACGATGGGGCGCTACGGGCGGCTGCAGCTGTCCAACCACCCCGCGCACGGCCTCGTCCTCACCGCGCTGGACCGTGCCGTGCTGGAGGAGATCCTCCGGCAGAAGAAGATCAGCCCGATGCTGGGCGCCCGGGTGGACGACGACACCGTCGTGGTCCACCCGTCCGAGCGGGGGCACCTGAAGCAGGCGCTGCTCAAGGTCGGCTGGCCCGCCGAGGACCTCGCGGGCTACGTCGACGGCGAGGCCCACCCGATCGCCCTGGAGCAGGACGGCTGGACGCTGCGCGACTACCAGCGCCACGCCGTCGACGGGTTCTGGGAGGGCGGCTCGGGCGTGGTCGTGCTGCCCTGCGGCGCGGGCAAGACCCTGGTCGGTGCGGCCGCGATGGCCAAGGCCGGCGCGACCACCCTGATCCTGGTCACCAACACCGTGTCCGGGCGGCAGTGGAAGCGCGAACTCGTCGCGCGGACGTCGCTGACCGAGGAGGAGATCGGCGAGTACTCGGGCGAGAAGAAGGAGATCCGCCCGGTCACCATCGCCACCTACCAGGTCGTCACCCGCAAGACCAAGGGCGAGTACAAGCACCTGGAGCTGTTCGACTCCCGCGACTGGGGCCTGGTCGTCTACGACGAGGTGCACCTCCTGCCGGCCCCGGTCTTCCGGATGACGGCGGACCTGCAGTCCCGTCGCAGGCTCGGCCTCACCGCGACCCTGGTCCGCGAGGACGGCCGTGAGGGCGACGTGTTCTCCCTGATCGGCCCCAAGCGCTACGACGCCCCGTGGCGCGACATCGAGGCCCAGGGCTGGATCGCGCCGGCCGAGTGCATCGAGGTGCGGGTCACGCTGACCGAGGCCGAGCGCATGTCGTACGCGACGGCCGACGCCGAGGAGCGCTACCGGACGGCGTCGACGGCGGACACCAAGCTCAACGTCGTGCAGGCGATCCTGGACCGGCACAAGGGGGAGCAGACGCTGGTCATCGGGGCCTACCTGGAGCAGCTCGACGCGCTGGGGGAGAAGCTCGGCGCCCCGGTCATCCAGGGCTCCACCCGCAACCGGGAGCGCGAGAAGCTGTTCGACGCCTTCCGCCGCGGCGAGATCACGACCCTGGTCGTCTCCAAGGTCGCGAACTTCTCCATCGACCTGCCGGAGGCGACGATCGCGGTGCAGGTCAGCGGGACGTTCGGGTCCCGGCAGGAGGAGGCCCAGCGGCTCGGCCGGCTGCTGCGCCCGAAGAACGACGGTCGCCAGGCGCACTTCTACTCGGTGGTGTCCCGCGACACCGTGGACACCGACTACGCCGCGCACCGGCAGCGGTTCCTCGCCGAGCAGGGCTACGCCTACCGGATCGTCGACGCCGACGACCTCCTCGGGCCCGCCCTGCCCGACGCCGGCTGAGCACGCTCACCCGGACGCGCGACCTCCGCGCGTCGCTGATCAGGGGCACACTGAGTCGAGTCCACGACGCCGGAGGAGGGCGCATGCCGACCGCCCTCTGGGTCCTCGTCGGGGTCGCGGCGTGGCTGGTCGTGTCGGTCGTCGTCGCGCTGGTGCTCGGGCGCGTGCTGCGCATGCGGGACCGGCAGGTGCCCGAGCCGCCGCCCCGGCCGGGTCCGCCGTCCGCGGTGCCGCCGGTGCGGCGTCGTCCGGTCGAGCCGCCGCCGTGCGGCCGTCCGCAGAGGCCCCGCCCGCCCGGCTGAGCGCCGCCGTGACCCCGGGCCGGGCGGTGCCGGGCCCTGAGACAGGCGGTGCCGGGCCCTGAGACGGGGCGGTGCGGTTCCGGGTCGGTCTCCGGGCTCGTCCCGAGTCCCGGCGGGCGCCCGGGCGACACCGTGGAGCCATGGAGAACAACACGAGCACGACCGGTACCGCGTCGACCGGGACCGACGCCTTCGAGAGCGCCGAGCGCGGCACCGGGATCATCGAGAACGGCACCGAGATCAGCACCGAGAGCAACACCGAGATCACGGGGATCACCGGGTTCGACGAGCAGCCGACCGCCCGGATCGCCGCGGATCCCGACGCCGGAGGTACCGGACGCACCGAGACCGATCCGGTCACCGACCGGGTGCCGATGGTCGAGGAGAGCGCGACCCCTGCCCCCGCTCCCACCGCCGCTCCCGCCGCCTCCGGCCCCGACGCGGCCGGGCCCGGCCCGTTCGGGGACCTCGGGGCCGGCGCTCCCGGGCCGTCCGCGCACCCCGGCACGCCTGCCGGAGGCCCCTCCGGCGCCGGGCCCCGGCCCGCGACGCCCGGGATCGGCGACCGCGTCGCCGCGTTCCGGCTCCGGCGCAGCAGCACCGACCGGATGCTCGGCGGTGTCTGCGGTGGTCTCGCCGCCGACCTGGGTGTGGATCCCGCGCTGCTGCGCATCGCGGTCCTCGTCCTCACCCTGTTCACCGGCGGCGCGGCAGCGCTGGTGTACCTCGCCGTCTGGCTGATCGCGCCCGCCGCCTGAGCCAGTGCCGGGAGCTCAGTCCCTCCGTCGGCCCGCCCGGCCCGTCGTCACCCGGCCGTCGTCACCCAGCCCGTCGACACCCGGCCCGACCAGTTGGCCAGCCGTTCGGTCGGTCCCGCCTCCGGACGGTGCTCCACGACCGGCCCGAACGGCACCGGGCCGCCACGCGGCTCGGCGGGCAGGAACGCGCGGGCGGTGGCGAGCGCCGTCGTCGCCAGGTCCGGGTCGGCCTCCGGGTCCTGCCCGGTCGCGACGGCCAGGTCCCAGCCGTGCACGAGCGTCTCGTTCAGGAACACGGTCAGCGCGGTCCGCGCCGGGACCTCGCCGAACGCCAGCCGCGCGACCCGATCGAGCAGCGCCTCGCCCTCGGGGCCTGCCCAGACGGCCTTCAGCGCCGCCGCCTCGGCGACGTAGGCGGTCGCCGGGTCGTCGAGCACGTCCTCGCTGACCACCGGATGGGCCAGCGGGTCGGTCCCGGCGGCGATCGACGCCGGTCGGCGCAGCGTCGTGACCAGGTGCGCGAGCAGGGTGCGGACGTCGAAGCCGTCGCAGGGGGTGGGGTCGGCCATCCGGTCCGCGGGGACGGCCCTCGCGAGGTCGGCGACCCAGTCGAGGGCGGCCAGGTAGGCGGGACGGGGGTCGGTGGTGAGCGTCGCGTTCGTCATGGGCGTCAGCGTGCCCGCGATACCTGACATCTCCTGTCATGATTCCGTGGCACTCTCCGGGACGTGCGCGCCGACCGGCTCCTGTCCCTCGTGCTCCTGCTGCGTCACCGCGGCCGGGCGACCGCCGCCGTGCTCGCCCGCGAGCTGGAGGTCTCCGAGCGCACCGTGCTGCGCGACGTCGAGGCCCTGTCCGCCGCGGGCATCCCCGTCTACGCCGAACGCGGCAGGCACGGCGGCTTCGCGCTGCTGCCGGGCTTTACCACCGACCTCACCGGCCTGACCCCGGCGGAGGCGGTCGCGCTGCTCGGCTCCGGCGCGACGTCGACGCCCGGCGCGCTCGGGCTGGGCACGGAGTTCGCCTCGGCCATGCGCAAGATCGTCGCCGCGCTGCCGGACGCGGCCCGGGAGCAGGCCACCGACGCCGCCGGACGGGTACTCGTCCGGCGCGGTGGCTGGCTGCGCGACACCGACGACGGCGCGACCACCGACGTGCTCACCGCCGTCCAGCGCGCGGTGTTCGGCGGGGTCCGGCTCCGCATCCGCTACCGGGCCGGGACCCGGCCGGGGGCGGAGCCCGGGCCCGCCGCCGAGCGCGTCGTCGACCCGGTCGGGCTCGTCCAGGCGGCGGGGCGCTGGTACCTGCTGGCGCTGCGCGACGGGGAGGACCGCACCTACCGGGTGTCGCGGATCGAGGAGGCCGAGCCGCTGGCCGAGGCCGCGCACCGGCCCGAGGGCGTCGACCTGGAGGAGCTGTGGCTGCGCCGTCGCGAAAACTTCCGGGCGCGGCGGCCCGGGCTCCGGGTCCGGCTCGCGCTGCCCGCCGACCGCCGGGAGGCGCTGTCCGCCGTCACGGTCGAGGAGGAGCGGACCCGGGACGGGACGACCGAGGTGGTCGCCGCGTTCGGGGACCTCGCCCACGCCGGACGGGCGCTGTGGCCGCTCCTGCCGGACGTGCGGGTGCTGGACCCGCCGGAGCTGCTGACGGCGTTGCGGGAGCGGGCCCGCGCGGCCGTCGCCGCGCTGGGGTGACCGCGACCCCCGACCGCGACCCCCGACGGGCGCCCCCCGGACGCGTCGCGGGGCGGCACCGGCGAACCGGTACCGCCCCGCGGGGTGGTGCTGTGTGCCTGGTGAGGCAGGACCGATCAGAAGTCCATGCCGCCCATGCCACCGGTCGGGTCGGCGGGGGCGCCGCCGCCCTTCTCCGGCTTGTCGGCGATGACCGCCTCGGTGGTGAGGAACAGGGCCGCGATGGAGGCCGCGTTCTGCAGCGCCGAGCGGGTCACCTTGGCGGGGTCGATGATCCCGGCCTTGATGAGGTCCTTGTACTCGCCGGTGGCGGCGTCGAGGCCCTCACCGGTGGGCAGGTTGCGGACCTTCTCCGCGACGACGCCGCCCTCGAGGCCGGCGTTGACCGCGATCTGCTTGAGCGGGGCCTCCAGCGCGACCTTGACGATGTTCGCGCCGGTGGCCTCGTCACCGTCCAGGCCGAGGCCCTCGAACAGGCCGGCACCGGCCTGGATGAGCGCCACGCCGCCGCCGGCGACGATGCCCTCCTCGACGGCCGCCTTCGCGTTGCGGACGGCGTCCTCGATGCGGTGCTTGCGCTCCTTGAGCTCGACCTCGGTCGCCGCGCCGGCCTTGATGACGGCGACGCCGCCGGCCAGCTTGGCGAGGCGCTCCTGGAGCTTCTCGCGGTCGTAGTCGGAGTCGGTGCGGTCGATCTCGGCGCGGATCTGGTTGACCCGGCCGGCGATCTGGTCGGCGTCACCGGCGCCGTCGACGATGGTCGTCTCGTCCTTGGTCACGACGACCTTGCGGGCGGTGCCCAGCAGGGACAGGTCGGCGGTGTCGAGCTTGAGACCGACCTTCTCCGAGATGACCTCGCCACCGGTCAGGATGGCCATGTCGGCGAGCATCGCCTCGCGGCGGTCACCGAAGCCCGGGGCCTTGACGGCGACGGACTTGAAGGTGCCACGGATCTTGTTGACGACCAGGGTGGCCAGGGCCTCGCCCTCGACGTCCTCGGCGATGATGGCCAGCGGCTTGCCCGACTGCATGACCTTCTCCAGCAGCGGGAGCAGGTCCTTGACGGTCGAGATCTTGGAGGAGACGAGGAGGACGTACGGGTCCTCGAGCTCGACCTCCATGCGCTCGGCGTCGGTCACGAAGTAGGGCGAGATGTAGCCCTTGTCGAAGCGCATGCCCTCGGTGAGCTCGAGCCCGAGCCCGAAGGTCTGCGACTCCTCGACCGTGATGACGCCTTCCTTGCCGACCTTGTCCATCGCCTCGGCGATGAGCTCGCCGATCTGCGGGTCGGCGGCCGAGATGGAGGCCGTGGCAGCGATCTGCTCCTTGGTCTCGATCTCCTTGGCCGACTTCAGCAGCGCCTGGGAGACGGCCTCGGTGGCCTTCTCGATCCCGCGCTTGAGCGACATCGGGTTCGCGCCGGCGGCCACGTTGCGCAGGCCCTCACGGACCAGCGCCTGGGCCAGCACGGTGGCGGTGGTGGTGCCGTCACCGGCGATGTCGTCGGTCTTCTTGGCGACCTCCTTCACCAGCTCGGCGCCGATCTTCTCCCAGGAGTCCTCGAGCTCGATCTCCTTGGCGATCGACACACCATCGTTGGTGATGGTCGGCGCGCCCCACTTCTTCTCGAGCACGACGTTGCGGCCCTTCGGGCCCAGCGTCACCTTGACGGCGTCGGCGAGGGTGTTCATGCCCCGCTCGAGGCCGCGACGGGCCTCCTCGTCGAACGCGATCTGCTTCGCCATGGGGGTGTTGCCCTCCGATAGAGGTGAGTCGAGTGATCGGATGCGGTGCCCGCGACGGACGCCCGGCAACCCTGCGCCGGACTCACCGACCCGACCTTGGCACTCCACGGACACGAGTGCCAGTGGATGCTGAGCCCGTTTCTAGCACTCGCCCGTGGAGAGTGCAAGCGGGCCCGCCCGGCTGCGGGCCTCGCGCGGGGGCGGGCAGGATGGGGTCATGAGCACCTGGTCGCAGGCCGGTCCGCGCACCGTCTCCGAGCATGCCGCGGCGGTCGCGGCCCTGCTCCCGCCGACCGGGACCGAGCAGGTCGCGCTGGCCGAGGCGAGCGGCCGGGTGCTGGCCGAGGACCTGACGGCGGGCGTCGCGCTGCCGCCCTTCGACAACTCCGCGATGGACGGCTACGCGGTGCGCGCCGCCGAGCTGGCCGGCGCGTCCCCCGGGGCGCCGCTGGAGTTCGCGGTGTCGACCGACATCCCGGCCGGGCGCACCGACGTCCCCGCGCTGGCGCCGGGCACGGTCGCCCGGATCATGACGGGCGCCCCGGTGCCCGCGGGTGCCGACGCGATCGTGCCGGTGGAGCGGACCGACGCCGGCGTCGAGCGGGTCCGGATCACCGAGGCCCCCGAGGTGGGCGCGTTCGTGCGCCGGGCGGGGGAGGACGCGGCGGCCGGCGCCGTCGTGCTGCGGGCCGGGACCGTGCTGGCCGCCCCCCAGATCGGGCTCGCCGCCGCCGTCGGCCGGGCTGAGCTGCCGGTGCGCCGCCGCCCGCACGTGCTGGTGCTGTCCACCGGCTCGGAGCTCGTCGCCCCGGGCGGCGCGCTGGAGCCGGGGCAGATCTACGAGTCCAACGGCACGATGCTCGCCGTCGCGGTCCGGGAGGCCGGCGGGACCGCCGAGCAGCTGTCCTTCGTCCCCGACGACGTCGAGCGGTTCCGGGCGGTGCTCGCGGAGCGGGTCGGCGAGGGCGTGGACCTGGTCCTCACCTCCGGCGGGGTGAGCGCGGGCGCCTACGAGGTCGTCAAGGACGCCATGACCGGCCACGGCGTGGAGTTCGGCAAGGTCGCGATGCAGCCCGGCGGCCCGCAGGGCTGCGGACGGCTGGAGCTGGGCGGGGTCGAGGTCGCCACGGTCACCCTGCCCGGGAACCCGGTGAGCTCGCAGGTGTCGTTCGAGGTGTTCGTCCGGCCCGCGCTCCGGGCGGCGGTCGGCCATCCCGCGCCGGCGCGGCCGGTGGTGACCGCGCGGCTGTCCGGGGCGCTCTCCTCGCCCGCCGGGCGCCGCCAGTTCCGGCGCGGCCTGCTCGACGCCGCAGCCGGGACCGTGTCGGAGGTGGGATCCACCGGGTCGCACCTGATCGCGGCGCTCGCCAGGGCCGACTGCCTGATCGACCTGCCCGCCGACACGACCGCCGTCGCCGACGGCGAGCAGGTCGCGGTCTGGCTGCTCGACGCCCCGTGACCCGACGTCGGTGGTCGTGCGTGTGCCGCGCCGAACGGTGACCTGCGGAGCCGAGCGGGCCGGCATGGCGTCCGGGTGTCGCCAGCAGGACTGCGCTGTGCAACGGGCCTGCCACTCACGCGGATGTGCGGCTGCGCCGAAAGTGTGAGCTGTTTCATGGGCAGCCGGGGCAACGATCTCACCGCGCGCGACGTCGTGGAGGGTGTCCGTTCGGCCGAAAGAGGTAGATCACGGCGGACATCCGTCGTGATCTGGACTGCCGGTCGTCGGAGAGGAATACTTTCCGCTGTGGAGGGGTAGACCCTTTACAGCACAAGACCCACCGCCCGTCGCTGGGGAGCGGACGAGCGGTTCCACGGCCGGGGTCGTCGTCTCGGGGGACGACGGCCCCGGCCCTTTTTGTGCCGTCGACCGGGCCCGCGGGATCGCGCACCGCATGCGGACGGCGTCGGGCACGAACGGCCAATCGTTCCACCGGTCGCACCCCGGCACGGGGACCCCCGGATCCTCGGCGTGTCCCGGTCGTCCCGCCGGACGGGCGTCCGTGGTGCCCGCGTAGCGTTGGTGATCCCCTACCGGAGCATCAGGAGCCGACGACCCACCATGGCCGAAGGAACCGGGACCTCCCCGACCCACATCGCCCGGCTGGTCCGGGACGCGATCCCCCCGATGCACCCGGGTGGCCGTCCGATCGTCGCCGGTGTGGCGCTCGCCGCGGCGGGAGTGCGCGCCCTCACCGGCCGCGGCACCCTGCCGGGCCTGCTCGCCACCGCGGCCACCGCGCTGTTCTTCCGCGACCCCGTCCGCACCCCGCCGCTGCGCACCGACGCCGTGCTGGCCCCCGCCGACGGCACGGTCGCCACCGTGACCGAGACGGTCCCGCCCGCCGAGCTCGACCTGCCGCGCGTCCCGCACGCCCGGGTCTCGATCTTCCTGACCGTGCTGGACGTGCACGTCCAGTGGGTGCCGGTGCACGGCCGCGTCGCGCGGGTCCAGTACACGCCCGGCACGTTCCTGTCGGCGGACCTGGACAAGGCCAGCGAGGACAACGAGCGCAACGCGATCACCGTGGTCCGCGCCGACGGTGTCGGGGTCGGGGTCGTGCAGATCGCCGGCCTGCTGGCCCGCCGGATCGTCTGCGCCCTGCGCGACGGCGACGAGGTCGCCGCGGGCGAGCGGTTCGGTCTCATCCGGTTCGGGTCGCGGGTGGACACCTACCTCCCGCCAGGGACGACCGCGCTGGTCCGCCCCGGCCAGCGGACCGTGGGCGGGGAGACCGTGCTCGGCCTGGTGGCCGAGGCGGCGGAGCGCTGAGGTCGTGGGGATGTCCCGCCCCGCCGGCGGATACCCGGCCGGCGTGCGGCTGCTGCCCAACGCGGTCACCGTCCTCAACCTCTGCGCGGGCCTGACCGCGGTCTACTTCGCGCTCCAGTCGCGCTTCGACTTCGCGATCGTCGCCATCCTCGTGGCCGCGCTCTGCGACGCCCTCGACGGTGGCCTGGCCCGGCTGCTCGACGCGTCCAGCCGGATCGGCGCCGAGCTCGACTCGCTGGCCGACCTGGTGTCCTTCGGCGTCGCCCCCGCCCTGGTCATCTACATCTGGGCGTTCGAGGGGACCCGGGCCGGCTGGATCGTGGCCCTGGTGTTCGCGGTGTGCATGGCGCTGCGCCTGGCACGTTTCAACACCCTGATCGACGACGACAGCGCCCCGCCGTTCGCCCGCGAGTTCTTCGTCGGCGTCCCGGCCCCCGCGGCCGCGCTGACCGCGGGCATCCCGCTCTACCTCTGGCTGCACTTCGGCCAGGGCTGGTGGTCGGAGCGGCCGCTGGTCGGGGTCTGGGCGCTGGTCACGGCCGGGCTCATGGTCAGCCGCATCCCGACGCTGTCGCTCAAGACGGTCCGGGTCTCGCCCCGCGCCACCCGCTGGCTGCTGGTCGGCGTGGCCGCGGTCGTCGCGATCCTGATCACGATCCCGTTCCTCGGCATCGCCGTCGCCGGGGTCGCCTATCTGCTGCTCCTGCCCTGGACGGCCTACCGCTACCGCTGGCTCTCGCGCCACCCCGAGGCGTGGGACGTGCCGACCCGCCAGCGCCGCGCCGTCGCCCGCGCGGCCCGGTCCGCCCGTCGGCTCGGTCTGCGACCGCCGCTGCGCCGCCGGGTCGCCGGCCGGGCCGGGGCGGTGGCCAGGGGTGTCCGGCGACGGCTCGACCCGGAGGGCGAGGCCCGCCGCGACGGCCTGCGCGACACCCGCGCCGTCCGGGACCCGCGCGGTCCGGGCGTCGCCGCCGCGCCCCGCGGTTCCGGCCGCCGCCTCGGCCTGCGCCGTCGCTGACCCCGACCCTCCGGAGGACCGCCCGTGCTGGAGCTCGTCGCCCGACTGGCCCCCGCGGCCGCCGACGCCCGCCGTGGTGTCGTCCGGCTGCACCCCGAGGTGCTCGCCGCGCTCGGCCTGCGCTCCTGGGACGCGGTGACCCTCACCGGGGCCCGGGTCACCGCGGCGCTCGCCGTCGCCGGTGCGCCGGGCGACCCGCACGGGCAGGCCCGGCTCGACGACGTCACCCTCTCCAACGCCGGGCTGACCGACGGTGCGACCGTCGTCGTCGCGCCGGCGCCGGTCACCGCGGCCCGGGAGGTGCGCCTGGTCGGGTCCGCGCTGACCACCGCCACGGTCGCCCCGGCGACGCTGCGACTCGCCCTGATGGGGAAGGTCCTGGTACGCGGTGACGCCGTGTCCCTGCTCCCGCAGGACATCGCCCCGGCGGCCGGGTCCGACGTCCGCTCGGTGCGTCGTGCGCTGGCCGCGGCCGTCGGCGGGACGTGGACCTCTGAGCTGCTGACCGTCGCCGTCGCCGATCCGGCCGGACCGGTGGTGGTGACGCCGTCGACGGTGGTGGGCTGGCAGGGCGGTCGGGACACCGGGGACACGGGGGATTCCGGGGACACCGGCGGCACCGCCCCGGCTGCGCTCGGGGGCCCCGGCCCTGGCGGGCCCGTCAGGTCCCCTGCGTCCCTGGCCACCGCCACAGCCTCGGCCGCTGCCGCGGGAGCCGCTCCGGGGGCCGTGGAGGGGCCCGGTGGGCCCGCCGGATCCACCGAGCCGGTGGTGCCGCTGGAGGACCTCGCCGCGAACGAGGCCGTCGCGCGCCGGCTGCTGGACTGGTTCGAGCTCATGTTCCGCCGCCCGGAGCTGCTGACCCGGCTCGGCGGCGACGCCCGGCTCGGCGTGCTCGTCTCCGGGCCGGAGGGCGCGGGCAAGGCGACCCTGGTGCGCAGCGCGGCCGCGGCGGCGGGCGCGCGCTGCGTGGAGCTCGTCGCCCCGGCCGTCGCCGCCGTCGAGCCGGCCGCCGCGGCCGAGCGGGTCCGGGCGGCGATCGCCCGGGCCCGCACCGGTGGGTCCGGCGCGACGGGTGCCGACGGCCCCGCGGTGCTGCTGGTGCACGACGCGCACGCCCTGCTCCCCGCCGCCGACCCGCCGCCGCTGGCCACCCTGGTCCTCGACGAGCTGCGCGCGGCGACCGCGCCCGGCGGGCCGGCGCTCGTGGTCACCAGCGCCGAGCCGGAGGCGCTGGACCCGCGGCTGCGGGCCCCCGACCTGGTGGACCGCGAGCTGTCGGTCGGCCTGCCCGACACCGCGACCCGGCGTGCGCTGCTGGAGCGGCTGCTGGCCGACGTCCCCCGTGCCGACGACGTCGACCTGGGCGCGGTCGCCGCCCGCACCCCCGGCTTCGTCGTCGCGGACCTGGCCGCGGTCCGCCGGGAGGCCGCGGTGAGCGCGGCGCTGCGCGGCAGCGGCGCCGAGCCCACCGAACAGGTCCACCAGTCCGACCTGCTCGACGCCGTCGGCTCGGTCCGCCAGATCTCGCTGTCCGGTGGTGGCACCCTCGGCAGCGGCGGGCTCACCCTCGACGACGTCGGCGACATGACCGAGGTCAAGGCGGCCCTGACCGAGGCGGTGCTGTGGCCGCTGCGCCACCCGGACTCGTTCGCCCGGCTCGGGGTCGACGCCCCGCGCGGGGTGCTGCTCTACGGCCCGCCGGGCGGCGGCAAGACGTTCCTGCTGCGTGCGCTCGCCGGCTCCGGTGACCTCAACGTGTTCGCGGTGAAGGGCGCCGAGCTGCTCGACAAGTACGTCGGCGAGTCCGAGCGGGCGGTCCGCGAGCTGTTCCGCCGCGCGGCCGAGGCCGCTCCGGCACTGATCTTCCTCGACGAGGTCGACGCGCTCGCCCCGCGCCGCGGGGGCTCCACCGACGCCGGGGTGGCCGACCGCGTCGTCGCCGCGCTGCTGACCGAGCTGGACGGGGCCACACCGCTGCGCGAGGTCGTCGTGGTCGGGGCGACCAACCGGCCCGAGCTGATCGACCCGGCGATGCTGCGCCCGGGCCGGCTGGAGCGGCTGGTGTTCGTCCCGCCGCCGGATGCCGACGCGCGGGCGGACATCCTGCGCGCGGCGGGCCGCGACGTGCCGCTGGCCGACGACGTCGACCTCGACGCGCTCGCCTCCGAACTGGACGGTTACTCGGCGGCGGACTGTGCGGCGCTGCTGCGTGAGGCGGCACTGACCGCGATGCGGGAGTCCCTCGACGCGGGCGAGGTGACTGCGGCGCACCTGGCGACGGCACGTCGCACCGTGCGGGCGTCGCTGGACCCGGCGCAGGTCGCCGAGCTGGAGGCCTACGCCCGCCGCCGCAGCGACGGCTGAGTCGCCGCGGCCCGGGGCGGCGCAGCGCCCCTGGAACGGCGCAGCACCCCGGGAACGGCGCTGCGCCCCGGATCGACGCAGCACCCTCGGAACAGCACAGCGGGCCCCTGAACAGCGCAGCGGCCCCGGACGGATCGTCCGGGGCCGCTGCGGTCGGTCGGGTCAGGCGGCGGAGAAGTCCCGCGTCACGATGACGATGACGCCGGGCGTCGCGTCCTGGATGCCGTCGAAGCGGGGCTCAGAACGGATGCCGAACTTCTTCGCGATCTCCTCGGCCGCGGCCTTCTCGGTGGTGCCCTGCCGGTAGTAGACGGTCGTGGTCGGGATGACGCCCTGGGAGTAGTTCTGCACCTGGGACACGGTCCAACCGTTGGTACGGAACTCCCCGGCCGCCTTCTCGGCGAGACCGCGGATGGTCGAGTTGTTGTAGATCCGCACGACCGGACGGGCCACGACCGCGGACCCCTCTCCGGCGGCGGAGCCGGAGCCGCCCTGGCCCGCGGAGCCGGGGCCGGAGCCCGCGGCGGGCGGCGGCGCGGCGACGGCCGGGCCGGCGCCCTCGTACCCGGGGGAGCCCGGCGTGCCGGGCGCTCCGGGGGTGAACGGTGAGGTCTCCCCGGGCGTGCCCGGGGCGGGGGTGGCGCCGGTGCCGGGCACGGCGCCGTCGCCGGTGCCGTCCCCCGGAGCGGGGGCCGGGGCGGGCTCGGCCGACGCCGACGGAGGCGCGGCCTGGTTGCCGCCGTCCTCACCGCCGCCGGTGAGGCCGATCAGGCCGACGACAGCGGCGACCACACCGACGCCGACCAGCGCGATACCGGCGATCTTCAGCGGTGACTGCCCACCGGACGCGGGTGCGGTCATCGTGACCTCCTGGCTGTCAGGGCTCGAGGCCGAGGCGACGGGCGGCGCGGGTGCGCTGCCTGCTGGAGCGCAGCCGGCGCAGGCGCTTGACCAGCAGCGGGTCCACCGCCAGCGCCTCCGGCTTGTCGACCAGGGCGTTCAGCACCTGGTAGTAGCGGGTGGCCGACATGTCGAACAGCTCGCGGATCGCCTGCTCCTTGGCACCCGCGTACTTCCACCACTGGGCCTCGAACGCGAGGATCTCGCGTTCGCGGCGGTCGAGCTCGCGGGAGGACACGGCAGCGGTGCGCCGGTGCGCTCCGCGGCGTTCCGGCAGGGACCCGGCGGACTCCATCACGCTCCTCGAGCGGACGACGATCTCGTACTGCGGCGGCCCCGCCCGGGCACCGCGACGACGAACGACACGTCTGTCATTCGCGGTGCGGATTCAACCACAGGGGACCGACGGTCCCCGGCCGCGACGCGCCTGGAGAGCGGGTCGGTCCACAACGAAACCGCCCGGCCGGGTCACCTCCGGCGGCGACCGTAGGCTGCTCCGGTGACGGTTCTGCGCATCCGCATGGTCGGCGACCCCGTGCTCCACACCCCCACCCGCCCCGTCGTCACGGTCGACGACTCGGTCCGGACGCTGGTCGAGGACATGTTCGAGACGATGGCGGCCGCGAACGGCGTCGGCCTCGCGGCCAACCAGGTGGGCGTGGACCTGCGGCTGTTCGTCTTCGACTGCCCCGACGAGGAGACCCGCACCATGCGCCGCGGGCTCGTCGTCAACCCGGTGCTGGAGACCTCGGAGATCCCGGAGATCATGCCGGACCCGGACGACGACCAGGAGGGCTGCCTGTCGGTGCCCGGCGAGAACTTCGCGACCGGCCGGGCGGAGTGGGCCCGGGTGACCGGCACCGATCTCGACGGCGAGCCCGTGTCGTACGAGGGGCGCGGCTTCTTCGCCCGCTGCATGCAGCACGAGACCGACCACCTCGACGGGCGTCTGTACCTGGACCGGCTGATGGGCCGCCACCAGCGCGCGGCGAAGAAGATGCTCAAGCGCAACGGCTGGGGCTCGCCGTCGGACTCCTGGGACCCGTCGGCCGTCGAGGCGGAGGACGTCCCCCGGGGATGACCCCGGGGTCGACCCCGGGAGTCATACCCCGGTACTAGGGGTCGACCTGGGAGAACCGGCCCCACGACCGATGTGGCGGGGTGCTCCCCGGGGGCATCGTGGACGCCATGGTGCTCACGATCCTCGCAGTCCTCCCCGTCCTCGCCGTGCTGCTCGTCATGGCCGCGCAGCCGCTGTTCGAGCTGTGGGACGCCCGCGCGTCCGAGCGCGGCGCCGCCCAGCTCGGTGCGCAGGTCCCGCTGCCCGACGACGACGTGCCCGCGCTGCTGTCGGCCGCGCCCACCGCGTACCCGGAGGCGCTCGGCGACGTCGTCGCCCCGCTGCGGATCCCGGCGCAGCGCCGCCCGCTCACCCCGGTCGGCCGGAACGCCGCCCGGGTCTGAACGGCGCTACTCGACCAGACGGTTCTCCCAGGCCCACGCCGCGATCTCCACCCGGTTGCGGGCGTCGAGCTTGGACCCGATGTTGGCGATGTGGGTCTTCACCGTCGACAGCGACACGAACAGGTCCCCGGCGATCTCGGAATTCGTCCGGCCGCGGGCGACCGCCTTCACGACCTCCAGCTCGCGCGGTGAGAGCGTGGCGTGGACGTCGGCGCGGGCCGGCTCCGGCTCGGTCAGCCGCTCCAGCAGCCGCACGGTGACCGACGGCGACACCAGCGCGTCGCCCGCCGCGGCGGCGCGGACCGACTCGACGAGCAGCCGCGGGCCCGCCGTCTTCAGCAGGAACCCGCAGGCGCCCGAGCGCAGCGCACCGTAGACGTACTCGTCCAGGTCGAACGTCGTGACCACCACGATCCGCGGCGGGTCCGGGTCCGCGGTCAGCGCGCGGGTCGCGGCGATCCCGTCCATCCCCGGCATCCGGACGTCCATGAGCACGACGTCCGGGCGCAGCTCGCGGGCCATGGCGACGGCGTCGGTGCCGGTGGCGGCCTCCCCGACGACCTCGATGCCGTCCTCGGCGGACAGGATCAGCCCGAACCCGGTGCGCACCATCTCCTGGTCGTCGGCGAGCAGGACCCGGATCGCGTTCACCGGCCGTCCCCGGCCGGCACCTCGGCGACGACGATCCACCGGCCGGGGCCGTCCGCCCCGGCGTGCAGCGACCCGCCGAGGGCCTCCACCCGCTCCCGCATCCCCGCCAGCCCGTACCCGCCCGGGTCGCGCAGCGGGTTCTCCGTCCCGGTCCCGTCGTTGTGCACCACGGTCACCAGCCTGCCCGCCTGCAGATGGAGGCCGACCGACACCCTGCTCGCGCCGGGCGCGTGCCGGTGCACGTTGGTCAGTGCCTCGCGCACCACCCGGAACGCGGTCGCCGCGACGGCCGGGCCGAGCCGGGCCGTCCGCACCTCGGGTGCGATCTCCAGCCGGGCCCGGCCGCCGTCGGGGTCGAAGCGGGCGACGACGTCCTCGATGTCGTCGAGGCCGTGTCCGGGGGTGCGCACGGCCCCGTCCCCGGTGTCGTCCCCGGCGCCCGAGCGCAGCACGCCGACCATGCGGCGCATCCCGTCGAGGGCCTCGGCACCGGCCCGCTCGATCGCCTCCAGGGCCCGGCCGGCCTCCTCCGGGCGGCTGCCCGCGACCACCACGCCGGCCTGCGCCGCCACCACGATCGCGGTGACGTGGTGGGCGACGGTGTCGTGCAGCTCGCGGGCCAGCTCGAGCCGCTCCTCGTTGCGGGTCTGGGCGAGCCGGGCCGAGCGGCGCTGCCACAGCTCGCGCGCCGCGGTCGCGACGACCATCGTGCCGGCCCAGCCGACCACGGTCAGGCTGGCGAACACCTCGCGGTCGATGCCCGGCACGCGCAGCAGCGGCATGCTCACGATGACGCACAGCGACACCGCCGCCGTCACGATCACCGCCCGGACCGGTGCGGTCCGCACCGTCGACACCGTGACCACGGCCAGTGCGAACAGCTCGGTCAGCGACAGGAACGGGATCCCGCCGGTCAGCAGGGCCCCGACCGAGCCGCACACGGACAGCCCGAACGCGATCGCCGCGACGGGGAGCGGGCGGGTGCCCGTCCGGTACCGGAGGAGCACGACGCCCGCCACGAGCAGGCCGTACACCGCGCCGCTCGGTACCTGGACGCCCGAGCTCAGGCCCAGGGCGGCGTCGCACAGCGCCCAGAACAGGTAGGCGAGCAGCTCGAGCCCGACCAGGATGTTCCGGCCGCGGCGTGTTCCGGCGTTCATGGTGATCACGGTAGGGCGCGCCGTGGCCCGTCGCCCTCGGTCGGAAGTACGACGACCCCTCGGTGAACTCCGTACCACGGGCTGATGCCCCGGCGCCCTCCCGACGGCACCGTGAGCGCCATGATCCATGGTTCGAGGAATCCGGCCGACGTGCCCGAGCGGATCGCCGCCGCGACGGTGAACCTGGTCCGCACCTACGGGAGCGGCCGGGCCGCGGTCCGCGCGCTGGACGGGGTCACGCTGTGGCTGCCCGCGGGCCGGTTCACCGCGGTGATGGGGCCGAGCGGCTCGGGCAAGTCCACGCTGCTGCACTGCCTGGCCGGTCTGGACCGGCCGACGTCGGGGCAGGTGCTGCTGGGCGAGACCGACCTGGGGGCCCTGAACGAGTCCGCGCTGGCCCGCGTCCGGCGTGACCGGATGGGATTCGTCTTCCAGGACGGCAACCTGCTGCCACACCTGACCGCGGGCGAGAACATCGACCTCGCGGCCTCGCTGGCCGGGCGCCGGCCGAACCACGCGTGGCGGGCCGAGCTCGTCGAGCGGCTGGGCATCGGTGACCGGCTCACCCACCTGCCCTCGGAGCTGTCCGGCGGGCAGCGCCAGCGCGTCGCGGTGGCCAGGGCGCTGCTGGGCCGCCCGGAGATCGTCGTCGCCGACGAGCCGACCGGCGCACTCGACACCCGTTCCGGGCGTGAGCTGCTGGGCCTGCTGCGGGCCTGCGTGGACGACTACGGCCAGACCGTCGTCATGGTCACCCACGACCCGCTGGCGGCCGCGGCGTCGGACCAGGTGCTGCTGCTGCGCGACGGTCGTGCCGCGGGCCGGCTGGACCGGCCCACCCCGGACCGGGTGCTGTCCGCGATGGGCGCGCTCACCGGCACCGGCGCCCCCGCGATCGCCGACGCCACGATCACCGGTCCGGTGGCCCGGTGAACCCGGCGACCCGCGCGGCCGTCGCCGGGGCCCGGCGCAGCCCGCGTCAGCTGCTGCTGACCGGGCTCGCCGTGCTGGTGGCGACGGTGTTCGCCGCCGCGGCGGTGCTGCTGACGGCGAGCCTGCGCGCCGACCTCCTGGGGAACACGTCGTCGGTGCCCGCGGGCGCGACGTTCGCCCTGGAGACCGACACCTCGTCGGGGGCCGCCACGACGGAGCTGGAGGGCCGGCTGCGCGCGCTGTCGGGGGTGACCGCGGTGTCGACCTCCCGGTCGGGTGCGGTCGCCGTCGTCGCGGGCGGCGCGAGCGGCACCTGGTTGCTGAGCACCGACCCGATGACCGGGCCGCTGCAGGGGCTGGAGCCGCTGACGGCCGGTCGCCTGCCCGCCGGCCCGGGGGAGGCGCTGGTCGGGGCGAGCACCGCGGAGCGCACCGGGCTCGCCCCCGGCGCCACGGTCGGCCTCGGCGACCGCACGCTGACGGTCACCGGGGTGGTGCCGGTCCGTTCCGAGGGCATCGACTCGCTCGTCGTCCGCGACGACGACCCGGCCGCCGCCGGGCTGTCCGCCTACCGCACCGCGGTTGCCGGGAAGCCGGACCCGACCGCGCTCGCCGCCGTCCCGGGCGTCACCGGGGTCCGGACCGCCGACGACCAGCGCACCGAGGACCTGGCGTCGGCCTCGGCGTCGGCGGACGCGCTGCTGGCCGGGCTGTCGGTGTTCGTCGGGCTGGCGCTGGTCGCCGCGGCCGTGGTGGTCGCCTCGACGTTCCGGATCGTGCTGGCCCGCCGCACCCGTGAGCTGGCGCTGCTGCGCTGCGTCGGTGCGGGCCGCGGGCAGGTGGTGCGGTCGGTGCTGGCCGAGGCGGCGCTCACCGGGCTGGTCGCGGGGGTCGCCGGGGCAGCCGTCGCCGTCGCGGGCGGGTGGGTCGCCCTGGCGGCGGCGGGCGCGGCCGGGATGAACGCCCCGGCGCTCGTGGTGCCGTGGGGGCGGATCGCGGGATGCGTGCTGCTCGCCGTCGTCGTGACGGTGCTGGCAGCGCTGGCCCCGGCGCTCGCCGCCGGCCGGACCCCGCCGGTGGTGGCGCTCGGCGCGGCGGACGCGAGCGGTGCACGCGCGCCGCGGGCCCGGGTGCGGCTGTCGCTCGCCGCGGTCTCGCTCGTCCTGGCGGTGCTGCTCGCCGTCGCCGGCGTCGCCATGGGGAGCCCGCTGGGCGGGCTGGTGCTGGCTGCGCTGTCCGGGATGCTGGTGTTCGCGGCGCTCGTGGCGACCGGGCCGTTCGTGGTGTCCGGCGCCGCGGCGCTGGTGGCGCCGGTCGTCGCGCGGTGGGCGCCGGGGCGGATCGCGGTGGGCAACGCGCGACGGATGTCGCGGCGTACCGCGGCGATGACGACGGTGCTGTCGCTGGGCGTGGGGCTGACCGCAGCGATGCTCGTCGCCGCGGCAGGCGCCTCGGCGGACGTCACGGCGTCCCTCGAACGGGACTACCCGGCCGACATCGTCGTGTACGCCGACGCCGGCGAGGCCGCGTCGCTCGCGGCCCGGCTCGACGCCGTGCCCGAGCTGACCGCCCGGGAGGCCGACGGCCTCGTGCTCGTCGACCCGGCGCCGGGGGTCGACCCGGTGGCCGTGCGGACCGCGGTGGTGCGGGCCGCGGGCGACGCACCGGTCGCGTTCACCGCGGAGCTGCGCGAACAGGCCGAGACCACGGTCGGCGCCGTCCGCGGGGTCGGACTGGGCCTGGTCGGAGTGACGCTGCTGGTGGCGGTCGTCGGGATCGGGGTGACCCTGGCGCTGTCGGTCAGCGAACGGACCCGGGAGATCGCGTTGCTGCGCACGCTCGGGCTGTCGCGGGCCGCGTCACGGCGCGCGGTCGCGATCGAGGCGGCGCTCGCCGGCGCGGTCGCGGCGGTGCTCGGCGTCGTGCTGGGAGGTGTTTACGGCCTGCTGGCGCTGACGGCGTCCGGCCTCGGATCGCTCACGGTGCCGCCGCTGGGGCAGCTCGCCGGGCTGGCGGTCGCGGTGGTCGCGGTCGCGGTGCTCGCGTCGGTGGGGCCGTTGCGCCGCGCCGGGCGGATCGAGCCCGCGCACGGCGTCGTCGCGGCGTGAGCGCGTACCCGCGCGCCCGGACCGGGGGGTCGGGCGCGCGGGTGGCCCCGGTGGGTCAGTTCGCGGGCTCCAGCACGAACACCGGGATGACCCGGGAGGTCTTCTCCTGGTACTCGGCGTAGGGCGGGTAGGCCTCGACGGAGCGGTCCCACCACTCCTGGCGCTCGTCGCCGGTGACCTCGCGGGCCACGAACGTGCCGGTCTGCGTGCCGTCCTGGACCTGGACCTGCGGGTTCGCGACCACGTTGTGGTACCAGGCCGGGTGCTCCGGGGTGCCGCCCTTGGAGGCGATCATCGCGTACGAACCGTCGTGCTCGACGCGCATCACCGGCACGTAGCGCTTCTTGCCGGACTTCGCGCCGGTGGTCGTGACCAGCACGATCGGGCGGTCCATGACGGTGACGCCCTCGGTGGTGCCGTTCTCGAGGATCTTCTCGGTCTGCTCGCGGACCCAGTCGGTCGGGGAGAGCTCAGCGTTCTGCGTCATACCGGTGGAGAACCCGATACCACCGGTGATCATTCCTCGCAGCCGGGTGAGGGGCTGGTGTTCGTCGCCGGACGGTGCCTACGGTGCCGGTGCACGACCAACTGAACACGCGGGAGCTCCGTCGCGCGGGGCTGAGAGGGCGACTCGCCGGTCGCCGACCGCAGAACCGGCCGGGTAATGCCGGCCAGGGAGGACCGTCATGACAACGGCACCAGTGCGTCCGCAGCAGGTCACCACCGGCCCGATCCAGGGCTCGGCCAAGGCCTGGATCGAGGGCCCGGACGGCATCACCGTCCCGGTCCGGCGGATCTCGCTCTCCAACGGCGAGCACCACGACGTCTACGACACCTCCGGCCCGTACACCGACTCCGACGCGACCGTCGACCTGCACGCCGGGCTGCCCCGGCTGCGGGAGCCGTGGGTCGGGTCGCGGGAGCCGGGGACCCAGATGTCCTGGGCACGGGCCGGGATCGTCACCCCCGAGATGGCCTACATCGCCGTCCGTGAGCGGTGCGACGCGGAGCTCGTCCGCGCCGAGGTCGCCCGCGGCCGCGCGGTGATCCCGGCCAACCGCAACCACCCCGAGTGCGAGCCGATGATCATCGGCAAGCGGTTCCTCACCAAGGTCAACGCCAACATCGGCAACTCCGCGGTGAGCTCCTCGATCGCCGAGGAGGTGGAGAAGATGGTGTGGGCGACCCGGTGGGGCGCCGACACCGTGATGGACCTGTCCACCGGCAAGGACATCCACGAGACGCGCGAGTGGATCCTGCGCAACTCCCCGGTCCCGATCGGCACCGTGCCGATCTACCAGGCCCTGGAGAAGTGCAACGGGGACCCGGCCGCGCTGAGCTGGGAGATCTACCGCGACACCGTGCTCGAGCAGTGCGAGCAGGGCGTGGACTACATGACCGTGCACGCCGGGGTGCTGCTGCGGCACGTCCCGCTGACCGCCAAGCGGGTCACCGGGATCGTCTCCCGCGGCGGCTCGATCATGGCGGCGTGGTGCCTGGCGCACCACACCGAGTCGTTCCTGTACACCCACTTCGCCGAGCTGTGCGAGATCCTCCGCCGCTACGACGTCACGTTCTCCCTCGGCGACGGCCTGCGCCCCGGCTCGATCGCCGACGCCAACGACGAGGCCCAGCTCGCCGAGCTCGCCACCCTCGGCGAGCTGACGCGGATCGCGCGCGGGTACGACGTGCAGGTCATGATCGAGGGCCCCGGCCACGTCCCGATGGACAAGATCGTCGAGAACGTGCGGCTGGAGGAGGAGTGGTGCGACGAGGCGCCGTTCTACACCCTCGGCCCGCTGGCCACCGACATCGCGCCCGGCTACGACCACATCACCTCCGCGATCGGCGCCGCCCGCATCGCCGAGGCCGGGACCGCGATGCTCTGCTACGTCACGCCCAAGGAACACCTGGGGCTGCCGAACCGCGACGACGTCAAGGTCGGGGTGATCAGCTACAAGATCGCCGCGCACGCCGCGGACCTGGCCAAGGGCCACCCGCACGCCCAGGCCCGCGACGACGCGCTGTCGGCGGCGCGGTTCGAGTTCCGCTGGCGCGACCAGTTCGCGCTCTCGCTCGACCCGGACACCGCGACCGCCTACCACGACGAGACGCTGCCGGCCGAGCCCGCGAAGACGGCGCACTTCTGCTCGATGTGCGGGCCGAAGTTCTGCTCGATGCGGATCACCCAGGACGTCCGCGACTACGCCGAGGCGCACGGGCTGACCAGCGTCGAGGCGATCGAGGCCGGGATGGCGGAGAAGTCCGGGGAGTTCCGCGACGAGGGCGGCCGGGTGTACCTGCCGATCGCCACCGCGGACTGAGGCACCGGACCGGGGCGTGCCCCGCCGGGGCCGCGGGATCCCACCCGCGGCCCCGGCACCGTCTACCGTCGTCGGCGACCACGCACGACGCGGGAGCTCGCGGAACAGGCGGGCTGAGAGGGCGGCCGGGTCCCACCGGGACCGGCGTCGCCGACCGCGTACCGGCCGGGTAATGCCGGCCAGGGAGGACACGTCCATGGAGCCCACCGTCGGCACCACCCCGCCCCGGGTCATGACGATCGCGGGCACCGACTCGGGCGGTGGCGCGGGCATCGCCGCGGACCTGCGCACCTTCGCCGCCTGCGGGGTGCACGGCTGCCTCGCCGTCTGTGCGGTGACCGTGCAGAACTCGGTCGGGGTCACCGGCGTGCACACCGTCCCGGTCGAGACGATCGCCGGGCAGATCGCCACGGTCGCCTCCGACATCGGGCTGCAGGCCGCGAAGACCGGGATGCTCGCGAACGCCGAGATCATCGAGACCGTCGCGCGGGCCTGCGACGGATGCGACATCGGCGCCGGTCGGGCCACGCCGCTGGTCGTCGACCCGGTCGCGGCCTCGATGCACGGGGACCCGCTGCTGGCCGCCGAGGCGCTGGACGCCTACCGGCACACGCTGTTCCCGCGGGCCACGCTGGTCACACCGAACCTCGACGAGATCCGGCTGCTCGTCGAGCACGACGTCCACGACCGCGCGGGCCAGTACGCCGCGGCGAAGGCGCTGCACGCGCTCGGCCCGCGCGCGGTCCTGGTGAAGGGCGGCCACCTCGCCGAGGACACCGACGGCTGCCTGGACCTCCTCTACGACGGCGACACGGTCGTCGAGCTGCCCGGCCCGCGTTTCGACACCGGCCACACCCACGGCGGCGGGGACTCCCTGGCCGCCGCGATCGCGTCCGGGCTCGCCCGCGGGATGGAGCTGGAGGCGGCGGTGCGCTTCGGGAAGCGCTACATCGTCGAGGCGGTCCGGCACGCCTACCCGCTGGGCGCCGGGCACGGCCCGGTGTCCCCGCTGTGGGCCGTGCGGCCGTGGTGGGAGGAGGACGACTGACCCTGCGCACCCCCTTGGATGCGAGATGGATGCGATCTCAACAAATCCGAGGTCGGGAACGACCGGGCCCCGGCGGGCCGCAGATGCGGATCCCGGCTCGCGCGTCGCTCCGCGAAGGGTGCCCTGACCTGGGGATCGGTCGCTGTGGTCTGCATCGCACTTGCCGGTGGAGGTGTATACGCTTCCGCGCGATGAGCATCTTGGGCACCCGCGTCGTCCGCACCGAGGATCCGGTCTTCCTCACGCGCGGCGCGACCTACACCGACGACCTGACCGAGGAGCGGCTGACCGGGGCGTTGCACCTGACGCTCGTCCGCTCCCCGCTGGCCCACGCGACGATCACCTCGATCGACACCTCGGCGGCGCTCGCGTCGCCCGGCGTCGTCGCCGTCGTCACCGGGGCCGACCTCGACATCGCCCCGGCGCTGCTGTTCCCGGGCGCCAACAAGGCCATGACCCGCCCGTTCCTCGCCACCGACCGCGTGCGGTTCGTCGGCGAGCCGGTCGCGGCGGTCCTCACCGAGGAGTTCTACCAGGGTGAGGACGCGGCCGAGCTGGTCGACGTCGAGTACGAGCCCCTCGACGTCGTGATCGACCCGCTGGCCGCGGTCCGTGACGAGACCCTGCTGTTCCCCGAGGCCGGGACCAACACCGCGGCCGCCTACGGGCACGACGAGGAGCAGGACGCCACGTTCTTCGACGGCTGCGAGGTCGTCGTCTCCCGGGACCTGGTGAACCAGCGGCTGGCCGCGGCCCCGCTGGAGACCCGCGCCGCCAGTGCCGTCTGGGACGGCGACCACGTCACCGTCTACATGTCCAACCAGAACGCCCAGGGCGGCCGCGACGAGATCGCCGGCTGGCTGGGCCTGGACAAGGACAAGGTGCGGGTCGTGCTCCCCGACGTCGGCGGCGGCTTCGGCGCGAAGATCGGCTCGGACCCGGAGTTCGGTCTCGTCGCCTGGCTCGCACGCCGGCAGGGCCGCCCGGTCCGCTGGAACGAGTCCCGCTCGGAGAACATGACCGGCATGGTGCAGGGCCGCGCCCAGCGCCAGACCGTCACGATCGGCGGCACCCGTGAGGGCCGGGTCACCCACTACCGGATCGACGTCGTGCAGGACCTGGGCGCCTACCCGCGCCTCGGGACCTTCCTGCCGATGTTCACCCGCATGATGGCGCCCGGCACCTACGACATCGCGAACGTCGACTCCCGCGCGCGCACCGTCGTCACCAACACGACCTCGATCGCCGCCTACCGCGGCGCCGGGCGACCGGAGGCGACCGCGGCGATCGAGCGGGCGATGGACCTGTTCGCCGCCGAGATCGGCAAGGACCCGGCGGAGGTCCGCAAGCTGAACGTGGTCGCCCCGGACAAGTTCCCGTTCCAGACCAAGGGCGGGGTCGAGTACGACTCCGGCGAGTACGCCAAGGCCATCGACCTGGCCCTGGAGAAGTCCGGCTACGCCGGGCTGCGCGCCGAGCAGAAGGCCCGCCGGGAGTCCGGCGACGCCCGCCAGCTCGGCATCGGCGTCTCCTCCTACGTCGAGATCACCGGTGGCGGTGCGTTCGCCGAGGACGCGTCGGTGGAGGTGCACCCGGACGGCTCGGTGACCGTGCTGACCGGCACGTCCCCGCACGGGCAGGGCCACGCCACGGCGTGGGCGATGCTCGCGTCCGACCAGCTCGGCGTCCCGATCGAGAAGATCACCGTCAAGCACGGCGACACCGACCTCGTCCCGCGCGGCGGCGGCACCATGGGGTCGCGCTCGCTGCAGACCGGTGGCGTCGCGGTGCACCAGGCCTCGGCCGAGCTGGTCGACCTGGCCAAGCAGCGCGCCGCGGAGCTGCTCGAGGCGGGCGTGGACGACCTGGAGCTCGACCCCGAGCACGCCGCGATCACCGTCAGGGGCGTCCCCGGCGCGAAGTCGGTGACCCTGGCCGAGCTGGCCGCCTCCGAGCAGCTCAAGGTCGACACGACCTGGGACGGCAAGAAGCCGACCTTCCCGTTCGGCGCGCACGTCTGCGTCGTCGAGGTGGACACCGAGTCCGGCAAGGTGACGGTCGAGAAGATCGTCGCCGTCGACGACGCCGGACCCATCCTCAACCCGCTGCTCTGCGACGGTCAGCGGCACGGCGGGATCGCCCAGGGCATCGCGCAGGCGCTGCTCGAGGAGGTCATCTACGACGAGGAGGGGCAGCCGCTCACCGGCACCTTCGCCGACTACGGCATCCCGTCGGCCGCCGAGCTGCCCAGCTTCGACCTGGTCGAGATGACGACCCCGACGCCGGTCAACCCGATGGGCTACAAGGGCATCGGCGAGGCCGGGACGATCGGCTCCACCCCCGCCACCCAGAGCGCGGTCATCGACGCCCTGTCCCACCTCGGCGTCACGCACATCGACATGCCCCTGACCCCGATGCGGGTCTGGGAAGCCATCCAGGAGGCCTCCAAGTGAAGGTCGAGATCACCGTCAACGGTGAGCCCACCAGTGCCGACGTGGAGCCCCGTCAGCTGCTCGCGCACTACCTGCGGGAGACCGTCGGGCTGAAGGCCACCAACATCGGCTGCGACACCACGTCGTGCGGCGCGTGCACCGTGCTGCTCGACGGGGACGCGGTCAAGTCGTGCACCGTGCTGTCGGTGCAGGCCGACCAGCAGTCGGTCACCACCATGGAGGGGCTCGACGGCGCCGCCGAGGGCCGCCCCGAGCACCCGGTCACCGCGGCGTTCCGGTCCGAGCACGGGCTGCAGTGCGGCTTCTGCACCCCGGGCATGGTCATGTCCGCGGTGTCGCTGATCAGCCACGACGACGACCTGGACGAGCGGAAGGTCCGCGAGGGCCTGGAGGGCAACCTCTGCCGCTGCACGGGCTACCACAACATCGTGCGCGCGGTGCTCGTCGCCGCGGGGAAGGACCCGGACGCCGCGCAGAAGGCCGAGGCCGAGTCCGACGCGCTGCGTACCGCGCCCGGCTTCTCCCGCGGGGAGGCCGGCGCATGATCCCCCTCGCGTTCGACTACGCCCGCCCGGACACCCTCGACGACGCCATCGCGCTGCTCGCCGAGAAGGGCGAGGACGCCAGCGTCCTGGCCGGCGGCCACTCGCTGATCCCGGTCATGAAGGTGCGCCTCGGCGCGCCGGAGTTCCTGATCGACATCGGCAGGCTCCCGGAGCTGTCCTACATCCGTGTCGAGGGCGACGAGCTCGCCGTCGGTGCGGGCACCAAGCACCGCGACGTGGTCGACTCCGCCGAGGTCGCGGCCGAGGTGCCGCTGCTCGGAGCGGTCGCCCGCACCGTCGGTGACCCGCAGATCCGGGCCCGCGGCACGCTCGGCGGCACCGTCGCGCACGCCGACCCGGCCGCGGACCTGCCCGCCGCGCTGCTCGCGCTGGACGCCACCGTCGTCCTGCAGGGGCCGCGCGGGAAGCGCTCGGTGCCGATCGGCGAGTTCTACACCGGCGTGTTCACCACCGTCCGCGAGCCCGACGAGCTGATCGTCGAGATCCGGATCCCGCGCTGCGGTGACCAGGGCTGGGCGTACGAGAAGTTCACCCGGCGCAGCAACGACTGGGCCATCGTCGCCGTCGCGGTGTCCGGTGACCGGATAGGCCTGGTCAACATGGGGTCGACCGCGCTGCGGGCGTCCGCGACCGAGCAGGCCCTCGCCGACGGGCGCTCGGTCGCCGAGGCGGCCGCGCTGGCCGCCGAGGGCACCGAGCCGCCGGCCGACACCCACGGGTCGGTCGCGTACCGCACCCACCTGGTGCAGGTGCTGACCCGGCGCGCGCTCGAGACGGCGCGCGGCCAGGGCTGAGCCACCCCGCCGACCGAGCACCGGGGGCCGGGCTCACACGAGCCCGGCCTCCTGGGCGGCGATCGCGGCCTGGGTGCGGGAGCGCAGGCCCAGCTTCGCCAGGACCCGGGACACGTGCGTCTTCGTCGTCCCCTCCGAGATGACCAGCTCCGCGGACAGCTCGGCGTTGGACAGCCCGCGGCCCAGCCCGGCGAGCACGTCGGTCTCGCGCGCGGTGAGCGTCTCCAGCCCCGGTACCGACGACGGCCGCGGCGCCCCCGCGTAGCGGCGGATCACCCGCCGGGTCACCTCCGGTGCCAGCACTCCCTCGCCGCGGGCCACGGCCCGCACGCCGTCGGTCAGCCGGGTCGCGTCGACCGACTTCAGCAGGAACCCGGCAGCCCCGGCCGCGAGCGCGCCGTCGACGAGCTCGTCGAGGTCGAACGTGGTCAGCACCAGGACCTGGGTCGGCCCGCCCCCGGCGAGGATCCGCCGCGTCGCCTCGATGCCGTCGATGCCGGGCATCCGGATGTCCATCAGCACCACGTCGGGCCGGTGCTCCGCGGCCGCCCGCACGGCCGAGAGCCCGTCGGCCACTTCGGCGACGACGTCGATGTCCGGGGCCGAGCCCAGGATCAGCACCAGCCCCGTGCGGACCGCCTCCTGGTCGTCGGCGACGACCACCCGCACGGTCATCGCGCCACCACGTCGGTGTCCGGGGCGACGGCGGCCAGTGGCAGATCGGCCCGGACCAGCCAGCCGTCGCCGTCGGGGCCAGCGTGCAGGGTCCCTCCGACGGCACGGGCGCGCTCGCGCAGGCCGTCGAGGCCGGTGCCGCCGTGCAGCCCCGGAGCCGCCGCGGGGCGCCGCCCGGGGCCGTTGCGGACCTCGACGAGCAGCCGGCCCGGGGCATCGGAGTGGAGGCTCAGGCGCACCGTCACCTGCGAGCCGGGTGCGTGCTTCGCGGCGTTGGTCAGCGACTCCTGCACGATGCGGTACCCGGCGAGGTCGACCGGGGCGGGCAGCGGGTCCGCGCCGCGCTCGTCGTGCAGGACGGGGGACAGGCCGGCGGCGCGGGCCTCGTCGAGCAGCGCGTCGACCTCGGACAGCCGGGCGGGCGCCCCGGGCGGGTCGGCCGTGTCGCCGTCGCGCAGCAGCCCGATCATCGTGCGCATCTCCCCGAGCGCGGCGACACCGGAGGACCGCACCGTCCCCAGCACCTGCCGGACCAACGCCGGGTCGGCGCCGGGCTGCAGCGCCGCCTCGGACTGCAGCGCGATCGCCGACAGCCGACCGGCGACGACGTCGTGCAGGTCGCGGGCCATCCGGGCCCGCTCCGCGGCGACGGCGGCGTCCCGCTCCCGGGCCGCTGTCTGCTCCACCGCGGCGGCCCGCTCCCGCTCGACGGCCGCCAGGTCCCGGAACCGGCGCACCTCCAGCCCCCAGACCAGTGGGAGCCCGACGACGAGCGTCAGGTTGAGCACCGCGTAGGTGCCGGTGCGCATGCCCGTGGTCAGCAGTGCCACGACGCCCAGGACGGTGGCGACCCCACCGGCAGCGACGGCGACCGCCCGTGCGGTGCGCCACGGCGGGAACACCACGGCGCAGTAGAGCAGGTCGGTGAACACGAGCACGGTCCCGATCTCGGTCCGGCCTTCCAGGACGGGGCCCGCGACCACGGCCGCCGTGCCGACCAGCAGCCCGGCGGGCACCGCGATCCGGCGCAGCACCGACGCGGCGCAGCCCACCCCCATGAACAGCAGCGACGCCGGTGTCGCCCCTCCTGACCCCGCGCCGGACCAGGCGATCCCCGCGTCGGGCAGCGCCCAGATCAGCAGCAGCCCGACCACGAACCACACGACGCCCGTCCCGGCGTCGCGGAGCACCGAGGGTGCGCCGCCGTCGCGGTTCACCAGGTACGTGATCACACCTCATCCCAGCACGCCCGGCGCCCGCGCCGCGTCCGTCGAAGGTGGTACGCGCGGATCGGTCGCACGCCGGACGCGCCACCGCGGGCGGGGCGGCACGATCGCCGGCCATGGGGGAGTCGTTGTTCGCCGAGCCGCTGCTGTGGCTGATCGTCGGCGCCGAGATCGGGTTCTGGGTGTTCCTGCTGGCCGGGCTGGGGGCGCGCTACGTGCTGCGTCGCCGGGGCCTGGGTGCGGTGTTGCTGCTGGGGGTGCCGCTGATGGACCTCGTGCTGGTCACCGCCTCGACGGTGGACCTGGCGACCGGCGGCGAACCGTCGCGGGTGCACGGGCTGGCCGCGCTCTACCTCGGGATCACCGTCGCGTTCGGACACTCGCTGGTGCGCTGGGCCGACGTCCGGTTCGCCCACCGCTTCGCGGGCGGCCCGGCACCGGTACGCCCGCCCCGGGGCGGGGCCGCCCGGATGCGGTACGAGTGGCGCGAGTACGGCAAGGTCGTCGCCGCCTGGGTGATCACGGCGGCGGTGCTGGTGCTGCTGTCGGTGGTCGGCGGCCGCGCGGTCCCGGCGCCGGGTGCCTGGTCGGGGGACCCGATGTGGTCCTGGCTGGCGACGGCGTCGCTGATCGCCGGGATCTGGTTCGTCGCGGGGCCGCTGTGGGCGACGGTGTTCCCCGGTACCGACGACCGGGAGCGCTCCGGTGCCCGGTGACCGCCTCGCCGCGCCGGACGTGCTGCGCGGCCTCGCGATCGCCGGGACCTTCGCGACGAACGTCTGGGTGTTCGCCGACCCGCGCGGGCCGGGTGCGGTGTTCGCCGGGTTCTCCGCGGGGTGGTGGCTCGACACCGCGCTCCGCGCCGTCGCGAACGGCAAGTTCCTCGCACTTCTCACCCTGCTGTTCGGCATCGGGATGGAGCTGCAGTACCGCTCCGCGGTGCGCCGCGGGCTGCGGTGGCCCGGCCGCTACCTCGCCCGGGCCGGGATCCTGTTCACCGAGGGACTGCTGCACTACGTGCTGGTCTTCGAGTTCGACGTGCTGATGGGCTACGCGATCGCCTCGGTGCTGGTCGCGTGGCTGGTGGGCCGGTCGGCGCGGGTGCGGACGGCGGCGGCCTGCGTCGCCGGGGCGGTCACGGTGCTGCTCGTGGTCGGCGCGTCCGTCGCGACGGCCGGCAGCACCGGGGCCGACGTGCCGCTCCCGCCGTACCCGGCGACCTGGACCGGACAGGTCGCCGCCCGGCTGACCGACCCGCTGCTCTACCGGGTCGAGCTCGTGCTGATCGTCCCGTCGGCGGTGGCGCTGTTCCTGGCCGGGTCGGCCCTGCTGCGCGCCGGCCTGTTCGACACCGCCGCCGTCACCCTGCGCCGGCGGCTGATCGGCACCGGGGCCGTCGGGGTGGTGCTCACCCTGCTCACCACGCTCGGCGGCGCCCCGTGGTTCCTCGTCGAGCGCTACCTGGTGGCACCGCTGGTCGCGCTGGGGCTGCTCGGCCTGGTGCCGGAGGTCCTGGCGCGACTGCGTGGTCCGGCCGGCCCGGTGCGGCGCGGGCTCACCGCGCTCGGCCGGACCGCGATGACCTGCTACGTCGGCCAGAACGTCGTGGCCGCGGTCCTGTTCGGCGCCTGGGGGCTCGGCCTGGCCGGGGCGCTCGTCGGCGTGCCGGCGCCGCTGCGGACCGGGGTGGTCGTCGCGGTGTGGGCCCTCGTCGTCGCCGGCTCGGCCGCGGCGGCGGGGTGGTGGTTGCGCGGCCACGACCGCGGCCCGCTGGAGGCGCTCACCCACGCCCTGCTCAGAGGTCGATCACCAGCCAGCCGCCGTGGTGCTCGGACACCGTGAACGACCGGCCGGTGCGCTCCCCGATCCGGGTCAGGACGCGCTCGTCGAAGACCCGGACGTGACCCCAGGCGGGGTTCGGCTCGTCCTCGAACGGGACGGCGACGACCACCCGTCGCCGGGCGAGGCGCAGCATCTCGGCGACGACCTCGTCGCCGTCGGACTCGGACAGGTGCTCGACGAGGTGCACGGCGAACACGGTGTCCGCGCACCCGTCGGGCAGCGCGACGGCACGCGCGTCGGCGACGTGGGTCTCCAGGTCGGCGCCGAGCTGCGGCGCCATCCGGGTCAGCAGCTCGACGGTGCCGCCGGTGAGGTCGGTGGCGGTGACGCGGTGGCCGTCGCGGGCCAGCTGGAGCGACAGGAAGCCGAAGCAGCAGCCGAGCTCCAGCACCTCCTCGCCCAGCACGAGGGACCGGGCGCGGGCGTGCACCGGCGCCATCTCGGCGTTGGTGCCGCCCGGCTCGGGCTCTCCGACCAGCGCGTCGAGGGTGTTGCGGTAGAAGGCGAGCCACGCGTCGTCCGGGAGCTCGGGGTCCTTCGCGGCGCTCGCGACGCAGGCGACGAACGCCTCCTCGAAGCGCTCGGCCGGCAGGATCCCGGGCTGCACCAGGGTGCGGTCCAGCCAGCCGGCGAGGTCGTTGGAGAGCCGGTCGGTTCCGATCATGGATCGCTCCTGTGCGTGCGGGGGACCCACGCCACGCTAGGCGGTCACCGGTACGCCGCACCACGTCCGACGGCCCGGTCCTCCCCGTCCGGACGGTGGGGGGCGAGTGCCGGCGTCCGGGGGCTCAGACCGTCTGCGCGGCGAGCAGCCGGGCCTTCAGCGCGGTGTCCTTGTTGACCGGGTCGTGGGCGCCGTCCGGGACGGTCCCCGCGGCGACCGCGATCGCGTTCATGGTGCCGACCATCCGGCACAGGTGGGCGATGCGGCGCTCGTCGGCGTCGACGGGCGGGGCGCCGTCCAGCAGGGCCAGGGTCCGGTCCACCCAGATCACCTCGGCGTGCATCCCGGCCTGTTCGAGCACACCGCGCAACCGCAGCCCGATCTCGCGGCGGGACAGCCCGTTCCAGCTCTCCAGGGTGCGGGCGTCGAGCGGGAACAACCGGCCCCGGTCGCGCAGGTGGATCAGCTCCAGGGCGTGCGCGCGGCCGTAGGCGCAGTACGTGCACCCGTTCACCAGGGAGATCGTGAGCCCGGCCAGGTGGGTGCGGACGGGGCCCAGCACACGCAGGGTGACCAGGAAACGCGGGAAGTTCGCGGCGAACCAGCGCAGCGCGGGACCGCTGCCCATCGTGGCGACCATCGCGGGGATCACCCCGGGCGTGTAGCCCCACAGCGCCGTGCACACCCGCCCGACGGCCCGGACGACCAGCCCACCCTCACCCACCACACGGCCCGCCTTCCGAAGGGACCCCCGATGATACGTGGGGCGGCCGCCGCGCGGTCCGAAATGGGCCGAACGGCCCATCCCGGGGGCCGGCGCGGTGCGCGGCCGGACGCTCGCGCGGTTAGCGTTCGGTCATGGCTCTCGTCCCCGCCGTCGTCGCACCCCGCCCGCTGCCGATCGAGGATCCCGGGGCCCTGGTGGACTCGGAGATCGAGGTCGGCGACCCCGGACCGTACGACCTGCTCGTCGACGTCCGCGCCGTCTCGGTGAACCCGGTCGACCGCAAGGTCCGTGCCTCCTTCGACCCGGCCGACGGGCCGAAGGTCCTCGGGTACGACGCGGCGGGCGTCGTCGTCGGGGTGGGGGCGTCGGTGCAGGGGTACACCCCCGGCGACGAGGTCTACTACGCCGGCGCGATCGACCGGCCCGGCAGCAACGCCCACCGTCAGCTCGTCGACTCGCGCATCGTCGGCCGCAAGCCCTCGAGCCTGGACTTCGCCGCCGCTGCCGCGCTGCCGCTGACCTCGCTCACGGCCTGGGAGTGCCTGCACGACCACCTGCGGGTCACCGCCGAGTCCACCGGCACCCTGCTCGTGGTGTCCGCCGCGGGCGGCGTCGGCTCGATGGTCCTGCAGCTCGGCCGCCGCACCGGGCTGACCCTGGTCGGCACCGCGTCGCGGGCGGAGTCCGCGGACTGGGCCCGCGCGATGGGCGCGCACGCGATCGCCGACCACCACGACCTCGTCACGACCGTCCGTGCGGCCGCTCCGGACGGCGTCCAGTACGTGTTCTCACCGGTCTCGGAGGGCAACGTCGAGGCCTACGCCGAGCTCATGACCCCGCGCGGCATCGTCGTCGCCATCGACGAGCCGGAGGGGCTGGACACCCTGCCGCTGAAGACGAAGTCGCAGGCCTGGCACTGGGAGCTGATGTTCACCCGGCCGCTGTCCGAGCCGACCTCGACGGTGCAGCGGGAGATCCTGGACGAGGTCGCCCGCCTGGTCGACGCCGGCGAGCTGCGCAGCACCGAGACGCGGCGGCTGCAGGGACTGACCGCCGAGTCGGTCCGCGAGGCGCACCGGCTCATCGAGTCCGGCAGCACCGTCGGGAAGATCGTCGTCGAGCGCTGACCCCGGGGGTTCGTGCGCCATCGGGGGACGGGGCCGGGGTCAGCGGCCGATCAGCTCGCCGGCCATCTCGTTGGTCGTGGCCTCGAAGCCGGACAGGTCCCGGACCACGCGGACGCGGTCGCAGTACTCGGCGTAGGCGGGCAGGTCGCAGCGACCCAGCCCCCAGGAGTACCGCGGTTCCGGGGTCAGCCAGATCGTCTCCCTGGCCCGCCGGGTGATCTCGACGAACGCCTCCATGTTGGGATCGTTGCCGTTGCCCCGGCCGTCGCCGAGCACCAGCACCGTGGTGCGCCGGGTGACCGCCGAGCCGTGGTCCTCCAGGAACTGGCCGAAGGCCAGGCCGTAGTGGGAGTTCGCGTCGACGTCGAGCTGGTCGCCGCCGAAGATCAGCCCGAGGGCGTGCTCGACGGGGTGGTCGGCGAACAGGTCGGTCACCTCGACCAGGTCGGCGACGAACGCGAACGAGCGCACCTGGCCGAACAGGTCCTGCAGACCGTGCACCAGGTGCAGGGTGAACCGTGCGGTGGCCCGGACCGACAGCGAGACGTCGGTCAGCACCACCAAGCGCGGCTTGTCCTCCTGGCGCTGCACGGTGACCGGGGAGAAGGGGACGCCGTCGTAGCGCATGTTCCTGCGCATGGTCCGGGCCGAGTCGATCCGGCCCCGCGGCGAGACCCTTCTGCGGTGGGTGAGCGCGCCGTGCAGTGACTTCGCGAGCCGCCGCAGCGACTCCTCCAGCTGCATGCGCTCGGACTCGTTCGCCCGGTCGACCTCGGCGACGCGTTCGGCGTCGTCGTGGCCCTCGACGATCCGCTGCTCGATCGCGAGCAGCTTCTCCAGGTGGGCCTTGAGCAGCTCGGGGAGGTTGTCGAGCACCCCGGTGAGACGCCGGCGCAGGGCGGCCGCGTCGTCCTCGGTCCCCTGCTCGGACTCCGAGAGCCGGTCCTCCTCGGAGTTCAGCCAGCCCAGCAGCGCGTCCTGCTGGGCGACCGACAGGTCGGCGTCGACCTTCGTGCCCTGCTGCTGGGAGATGTCACCGGGCCGGCCACCGCCGGAGAACCGGTCGGTCTCGATCTGGACGCGCTGGCCGTCGGCGACGTCGCCTGCCTGCTCCTTGGAGAGCACGATCTCGTCCGTCATCGAGGCCATGTCGATCTTGTTGGCCTCCTGGTGCAGGTTGTACTGCTCGGCCAGGTCCTCCGGGTCGAAGAACTCCTTGATGTCGACCGGGGAGCCGTGGTCGTGGCCCTCCTGGGGGGTCTCCGACGGTTCCTCGGACAGCGTGAAGTTCTCCAGCGGGGTGTCGTCGGACATGTCGCCGTGCCCGTGCCCGTGGCCGTGACCCGTTTCGGCCTCGCCCACCCTGACCAGGGAGAAGAACAGGTCGAAGACCTCGTCGAAGGTCGCCTCGTCGCGGCGGTCCTTGATCAGCGCGATGCGCAGCGCCTCCTTCAGCACCGACCTGTCGGACAGCACTCCCGGCTGGGCGGCACAGGCCATCGCGTCGAGCGCCTCGGAGACCGAGATGCGCACCGACCGGATCCGCAGGAGCCGGACGAAGCGGTGGATGCTCGCTTCCATGCCGACGCCCGATCAGACCGGGCGCTTGCGGGAGCCGCCGAAGGAGCGGGTGCCCTGGCCGGGCGAGACCTTCCGGATCGCCGACGGCGGCGGGGCCACGCCGCCCGGGAGGCCGCCGTAGATGCCGCCGTGCCGGCCCGCCTGGTCCTTCGCCGCGCGCTTGGCGCGGCCGTCGACGTCGCCGTCGTCCGGGTCGTCGCCACGGGCGCCCGCGGTGCGCGCCGGCGGGGCGGCGGGCTCGTCGTGGTCGTGGTCGCCGTCGTGGCCGTGTCCATGCCCATGGCCGTGCCCGTGTCCGTGGCCGTGCTCGGCGACGACCGCGTTCGGGTCGACCAGCCGCGGCAGCGCGTCCAGGGCCTTCGTGACGTCCTTGTCGTACTTGACCACGACCGAGACGGTGTCGGAGAGGACCTGCGAGCTCAGCTCGCCGACGCCCAGGACGGCCAGCGTGCGGGCCCAGTCGATGGTCTCCGAGATCGACGGCGACTTGCGCAGCTCCAGCTCGCGCAGTCCGCGCACGACGTTGACGAGCTCCTCGGCCAGCTGGTCCGACAGCCCGGTCTTCTTCGACTTCACGATCTCCAGCTCGCGGGAGGCCGACGGGTAGTCGAGGAACAGGTGCAGGCAGCGACGCTTGAGCGCGGCGGCGAGGTCCCGGGTGTTGTTCGAGGTCAGCAGCACGTACGGGCGCTGCGTCGCGACGA
This sequence comes from Pseudonocardia sp. Ae717_Ps2, assembly GCF_001932475.1. Taxonomy (NCBI): domain Bacteria; kingdom Bacillati; phylum Actinomycetota; class Actinomycetes; order Pseudonocardiales; family Pseudonocardiaceae; genus Pseudonocardia; species Pseudonocardia sp. Ae717_Ps2. The sequence goes on along the minus strand of NZ_MCIS01000001.1, from coordinate 5,325,400 downwards.
AGGTCCCGATCTCGGGGACGGAGATCTGGAACTCGCCCAGGGTCTCCAGCAGTACGGCCTCCAGCGCCTCGTCGGCGCGGTCGACCTCGTCGATCAGCAGCACGACGGGCTGCTCGGAGCGGATGGCCTCCAGCAGCGGACGCGGCGCGAGGAAGCGTTCGGAGAAGAACACGCTCTCCTGGGACCCGATGCGGTCGACCGCGGAGGCGAGGTCCGGGGCGTCGGAGACGAGCTGCCCGATCTTCTCGCGGAGGATCTGGGTGTACATCAGCTGCTTGCCGTAGTCCCACTCGTACAGGGCCTTGGTCTCGTCCTGGCCCTCGTAGCACTGCAGACGCAGCAGTCGGCGCCCGGTGGCGACGGCGAGCATCTTGGCCAGCTCGGTCTTGCCGACCCCGGCGGGTCCCTCCAGCAGCAGCGGCTTGTCCAGGCGGGTCAGCAGGAACACCGTCGTCGCCAGGCGGGTGTCGGCGATGTAGCCCTGCTCCCGCAGGGTCTCGACCACCTGGTCGACGGACTCGAAGGGGCCGGTCGAGGCGACGGCCTCCGCCGCCTCGGTCACCGTGGGGACGACAGCCTCGGACACTCGGGTATCTCCTTCGCGGACCGCACCGGCTCTGGTGCGGGGACGAGCGGGGCCGCGGCCGGCGGGCCCACCCACCCGAGTATCGCCTCGGACGGCTGGGCCCGCCGGTGCGACGGTGGACCTCCTGACCTGCGGATCAGGTCAGCAGGTCGTCCAGGTCACCGTTGATGGAGTGGTCGACGACCGGGCGGACGGTCTCGAACGTGCACTCCTTCGGGTTGCCCGGGGTGCAGGCGTCGCCGAGGACGTGGTTGGTGATCCGGTCGACGTCGGCCGCGTCGCCGATGATGGTGGGCGCGTTCTCGTAGAACTTGGTCGGGCCGACCCCGAGCCGGTTCTTCGAGTAGGTGTCCTGCTTGACGTCGGCGAACTTCTCCGGGATGCCCACGTCGCGCAGCAGCCGGATGGACGCGGCGAGCGCCGCGTCGGCGGCCTGCGGCTTGGTCATGCCGCGGGTGTCGACACCCATGGCCTCGGCGATGTCGGCGAAGCGCTCGTAGACCACCGGCATGTTGAACGCCCACACGCGGGGCAGCGCGATGGCGTTGTTCAGGCCGTGGTGGGTGTCGTAGAACGCCGACACAGCGTGGCTGATCGAGTGGATGATGCCGAGACCACCGGAGTTGAACGCCTGGGCGGCGATGTACTGCGCGTACATCATGCCCTCGCGGCCGGAGAGCTCCTGGCCGTTCCAGACGGCCTTGCGCAGGTTCTGGGAGGTCAGCTTGATGGCGTGCAGGGCGTTGCCCAGCGACGGCTGGAAGTCCAGCCGCGAGACGTAGGGCTCCGAGGCGTGGGCGAGCACGTCGAACCCGCACTGCGCGGTGTAGTCGATCGGGCAGTCGTAGTAGAGCACCGGGTCGTCGATCGCGAGGGTGGTGACCGACGCGTCGTCGAAGGCGACGTACTTGTGCGGGTTGTCGGGGTCGGTCGTGGTGTCGGTGATGACGTAGGCCCACGAGGTCTCCGAGCCGGTACCGGCCGTGGTGGAGACCGCGATGTGCGGCGGGTTGGCCGGGTTCTCGGACTTGTTGAAGCCCTCGAACTCGTTGACGTTGCGACCGTCGTGGGCGACCGAGACGCGCGCGCCCTTGCAGGCGTCGTGCGAGGAGCCGCCGCCGATGGAGACGAAGGAGTCGCAGTTGTTCTGCTGGTAGAGGCCCACAGCGTCCATGACGTTGTAGTCCTTGGGGTTCGACTCGACCTTGTCGTACAGCACGACCTCGAGGCCGTGGTACTTCATCGACTCGACGATCTTGTGGACGATGTCGGTGCCGCGCAGGCCCGACGTCATCACCAGGGTCTTCTTGAAGCCCAGCTTGAGCGCCTCGGGGCCGATCAGCTCGTGCGACCCCGGGCCCATGAGCGCGCGAGGGAACGGGTGGAACTCCTTGATGGGGAACGGCTTGAGCAGCTCGTCTACCTGCATGTCAGCCCTTTCTGAGGCAGGCGGATGGGGTCGGGGCCGAACGCTAGGACCCCTGTGGCCGCGCGCACAGGGGTGATCGGCATTACCCCTCGGGAGACCGGGCAGGAAACCCCTCCGAACGGAGGGGGGCAGGGTGAGGTCGCCCGTCGATCCGTGTGGAGAGGGCTGAGTACTGCAAACATATTGCAACAGGGAGAGTTCGGCAACAGTTCGCCGGGCTCGTCCTGGGTTAGGGTCGGTCCGCCGACGGTTCGTGTCATCCCGGGAACGGGGCGTCACGAGGCAAGAGGGAACCCGGTGGGAATCCGGGACTGCCCCGCAGCGGTGAACGGGAACGACCGCCGTCAACAGCACTGGGAGTGATCCCGGGAAGCGACGGCCAGTAGGTGTGAGCAGTGCGCCCGTGAGTCCGAAGACCTGCCGCCGGTGCGTGCGCCGTCCGGCGTGCGCGGATCCGTGGCCTCGCGGGAGGGCCGGGCGGACGACCGGGCACCGTCGTGCCCGGCGGTCGCGGGCGCCCCCTGCCGGCGACGGGTCCTCCACCGCACTCGCGAGGAGAGAGGGCCGTGAGCATTCCTTCCAGCAGCACCATCGGCAGCACCGTCCTGGGGTACCCCCGGATCGGGCCGGACCGGGAGCTCAAGCGGGCGACCGAGGCGTACTGGGCCGGGCGGAGCGACGCGTCGGCACTGCACGACGTCGCCGCCGGACTGCGCCGCGACACCTGGACCGGGTTGCGCGACGCCGGGCTCGGCTCGGTGCCGGGCAACACGTTCTCGTTCTACGACCACGTCGGAGACACCGCGCTGGCGGTCGGGGCGGTGCCGGAGCGCTTCGCCGGCATCACCGACCCGCTGGAGCGGCTGTTCGCGATGGCGCGCGGCCGCACCGGTGCCCCGGCCTGCGAGATGACCAAGTGGTTCGACACGAACTACCACTACCTGGTCCCCGAGGTCGGCCCGGCCACCCGGCTCGCGCCGGGCAGCCGCAAGGCCCTCGACGAGTTCCGAGAGGCCCTGCGCATCGGGATCACCACCCGCCCGGTGCTGGTCGGACCGGTGACCTTCCTGCTGCTGTCGAAACCGGCCGACGGCGCACCGGAGGGCTTCCGCCCGCTGGACCTGCTCGGGCCGCTCGTCGAGGTCTACCGCGACCTGCTCGCCGAGCTCGCCGAGGCGGGCGCGGAATGGGTGCAGCTCGACGAGCCCGCCTTCGCCGCCGACCGGACGCCGGAGGAGATCGCGGCGCTGCGCCGGGCCTACGACCGGCTCGCCTCGGCGACCCGGCGGCCGAAGATCCTCGTCGCGTCGTACTTCGGGGAGCTGGGCCCGGCGCTGCCCGCGCTCGCCGCCACGGCCGTCGAGGGGCTGGCGCTCGACCTCGTCGCGGGGGGTGCCGACCTCGATGCCCTCGACCCGGCGGTCCCCGGGCTGGACCGGAAGGTGGTGCTGGCCGGCGTCGTCGACGGGCGCAACGTGTGGCGCACCGACCTGGACCGGGCGCTGGCGACGGCGCAGCGGCTGGTCGGCGTCGCGGGGCGGGTCGAGGTCTCCACGTCGTGCTCGCTGCTGCACGTTCCCTACGACCTGACCGTCGAGACGGCCCTGCCCGGCGACGTCGTCGACATGCTGGCGTTCGCCCGGCAGAAGGTCGAGGAGGTCGTGCTCCTCGGGCGCGCCCTGCACGAGGGCCCGGACGCGGTCGCGGCGGAGTTCGACGCCGCACGAGCCACCAGAGAGCGGGTCGCGGCCACCGCGCGCCGCGACGAGCGGGTGCGCTCCCGGCTCGCCGCTCTCGGCCCCGACCACTACCGGCGCAGCCACGGCGACGTGCGGGCGAAGGTCCAGCGCGAGGCGCTCGGCCTGCCCGTCGTCCCCACGACGACGATCGGCTCCTTCCCGCAGACCGCGCAGATCCGGCGCGACCGGGCCGCGCACCGCTCCGGCGTGATCGACACCGGCACCTACACCGAGCGGATGCGCCAGGAGATCGTCCGGGTGGTGCGGCTGCAGGAGGACATCGGGCTCGACGTCCTGGTGCACGGCGAGCCCGAGCGCAACGACATGGTCCAGTACTTCGCCGAGAACCTCGACGGCTTCGCCACCACCGACCACGGCTGGGTGCAGTCCTACGGCTCGCGCTGCGTGCGCCCGCCGATCCTGCACTCCGACGTGTCCCGGCCCCGGCCGATCACCGTCGGCTGGGCGGAGTTCGCGCAGTCGCTGTCCGAGGCGCCGGTGAAGGGGATGCTCACCGGGCCGGTCACCATCCTCGCCTGGTCGTTCGTGCGCGACGACCAGCCGCTGGGCGACACCGCCCGGCAGGTCGGGCTGGCCCTGCGCGACGAGGTCGTCGACCTGGAGGCGGCCGGGATCCGGATCGTCCAGGTCGACGAGCCCGCGCTGCGCGAGCTGCTGCCGCTGCACGAGCGCGACCGGGCCGCCTACCTGGACTGGGCGGTGGACGCGTTCCGGCTGGCCGTCGGTGCCGTCGCCGACACCACCCAGATCCACACCCACCTCTGCTACTCCGAGTTCGGCGAGGTGGTGGGGGCGATCGACGGGCTCGACGCCGACGTCACCACGGTCGAGGCGGCCCGGTCGCGGATGGAGGTGCTGGCCGACCTCGGCCCGGGGGTCCCGCGTGGGCTCGGCCCGGGCGTCTACGACGTCCACTCGCCCGAGGTCCCCGCCACCGACGAGCTGGTCGACCAGCTCCGCGCGGCCCTGCGCCACATCGGCCCGGACCGGCTGTGGGCCAACCCGGACTGCGGGCTCAAGACCCGCGCGGAACCCGAGACGGTCGCGGCGCTGACCAACCTGGTCGCCGCGGCCCGTCGCGTCCGTGAGGCGACCGCGACCGGCTGAGCCCGGTCCGCGCCGGCCACCCGTCGCGGGTGACGAGCGGGCCGTCCGTACGGAGGTTCGGTACGGACGGCCCGCCCGTGCGGGGACTCGTGCCGGGAGTCGTGCGGGACGAGGGCGTTGCTCACGCCGCATTGATTGAATAGGTGCTCAGATGTAGGCATACGGGGTGATCGCACGACAGATGGCCGCACTGCTCGCGGCCGCCGCCCTGCTGCTCGCCGGATGCGGCGCCGGCGGGGGCGGCGGTACCGCGACCCCGGACCCGTCCGGCGAGCTGACCGTGGCCCTGCAGTTCCCGCCGCGCTCCGACTACGCCTTCGACGCCGACGACGGCGCCCGGCTGCAGTCCCTCGGCGTCGCGGAGACCCTGACCACCGTCGACGCCGACGCCCGGTCGGCGCCGATGCTCGCGACCGCGTGGCAGCAGCAGGGCAACGCCTGGCGGTTCACCCTGCGCCAGGGCGTGCGGTTCCACGACGGCTCCCCGCTCACCCCGGACGCCGTCGTCACCGCGCTGCGCTACGTCGCGGGCGTCGAGGCCCCGCCGCGGGCGATCCGCGGCATCGGCTTCGCCGTCGCCCCCGACGGCCCGGACGCCGTGCGCATCACCACCACCGAGCCCGACCCGGTCATGCCGCTGCGTCTGTCCAGCGGCAACCTCGGCATCCTCGCGCCCGCCGCGTACACCGGCGGCGGGGCGCCGGAGTACCTGCGCACCGCGACCGGTCCCTTCGTGCTGGAGTCCGTCAGCGGCACCGACTCCGCGCAGCTGGTCCGCAACGACGACTACTGGGGCGAGCCGGCGGGCGCCGCCCGGGTCACCGTCCGCTACGTCGAGGACCCGCAGGCCAGGGCGCTCGCGATCCAGTCCGGTGACGTCCAGTTCGCCGAGGGCCTGCCGCAGGCCCAGCTCGACCAGGTCCGCTCGGCCGGGGCCGAGGTCGTCGAGTACCCGAACGCGCGCACCGTGCCGCTGCAGCTCAACCAGTTCGCCAAGCCGTTCGACGACCTGCGGGTGCGCCAGGCCGTCACCGCGGCGATCGACCGCCCGGTGCTGGCCCGGCAGGTGCTCGCCGGTGGGGCCGCGCCCGCGGCCGACCTGTTCGGCGGGGCCGTCCCCTGGGGCGAGACAGCTCCGCCGCCGGGCGCCGACGTCGCCCGGGCCCGGCAGCTGCTCGCCGAGGCCGGCTACACCGAGCAGAACCCGCTGACCGTGCGGCTGTGGACCTTCCCGAACCGGCCCGAGCTGCCCGCGCTGGCGAACGCGATCCAGGCGATGCTCGCCTCCGCCGGGGTGCGCGTCGAGATCACCGTCGGGAACTACGACGCCCAGGAGCCGAAGGTCCTCGCCGGTGACTACGACATGTTCCTCAACTCGCGCAGCTACCTGTCCGACTTCCCGGACGCGGCGAGCACGCTGACCTCGGACTACACCTGCGACGGCAGCTACGCGATCGACCAGTACTGCAGCCCCTCCTACGACGCGCTGGTCGACCGGCTCAACTCCACCGTCGACCCGGCGGCCCGCCAGCAGATGTTCCGCGAGGCCGCGGCGATGCTGACCCGCGACGCCGTCGGCGTCATGGTCGTGCACCCGCTCAACACCGCCGTGCTGCGCGGGGCGACCGGCTTCGTCCCCGACCCGCTGCAGATCCGCCCGGTGCTGCCGCAGCTCACCCCGACCACGGGGTGATCGGGCTCCTGCTGCGCCGGCTCCTGGTCGTCGGGCCGGTGCTGCTGGCCGCGTCGGTGCTGGTGTTCGCGCTGCCGCGGCTGGTCGGCGTCGACCCGGCGCGGGCGGTCCTGCGGGCCCGCAGCGCCGAGGCCGTGCCGGACCCGGCGACCGAGGCGCGGCTGCGGTCCTCGCTCGGGCTGGACGCACCGGTCACCGAGCAGTACCTGCGCTGGCTGGGCGGGGTGCTGCGCGGCGACCTCGGCTACGGCTACGTCGCGCGGACCCCGGTCGCCGACCAGATCGCCGACGCCGCGACTGTCTCCGGGCTGCTCGCCGTGCTCGCCCTCGCCCTGGCGGCGGTCGTCGGCATCCCCGCCGGGGTGTACGCGGCGCGCCGTCCCGGCGGGGCGCTCGACCGGTTCCTCGGGCTGGGCACCGTCGCCGGGGTCGCGGTGCCGGAGTTCGTGCTCGCCCCCTGGCTGGTGCTGGTGTTCGCGGTGTGGGCCGGGGCGCTGCCCGCGCTCGGCTGGGGCGACCCCGCCCACCTGGTCCTGCCGGTGCTGACCCTGGCCGCCTACCCGGGGGCGCTCGCCGCCCAGCTCGTCCGCGCCGAGACCGCCGGGGTGCTGAGCCGGCCGCACGTGCTCGTCGCGCGGGCCAAGGGGCTCGGTGAGCACCGGGTCCTGTGGCGGCACGGCGCCCGGCTCGCGACGACCTCGGTGACCGCGCTGGCCGGGATGTTCGTCGCCGGGCTGCTGGGCGGCTCGGTGGTGGTCGAGGTCGTGTTCGGGATCCCGGGGCTGGGCCGCCTGCTGCACCGGGCCGTCGTCGCGCAGGACCTGCCGGTGGTGCAGGCGGGCACGCTGCTCGTCGTCGCGGTCGCGGTGGTCGCGGGGGTGCTGGTGGAGGTGCTGGCGACGGCGCTGGACCCGGTGCTGCGCTCGGCGGGGTCGCGGTGAGGGCCCGGGCGCGGACCGCGTGGTGGGTCGCGGCCGGGGTGGCCGCCCTGCTCGTGGTGGGGCCGGTGCCGATGCTCGTTCCGGCAGGCCTGCTCTGGGTGCCGCTGCCCGACCCGGACGCCGTCGACTTCGCCGGGATGCTCGCCGGCCCGTCCGCGGCCCACCCGCTGGGCACCGACCAGCTGGGCCGGGACCTGCTCGCGCGCACCGTCCACGGCGGACGGCTGACGGTCGGGCTGGCGCTGTCCGCGGTGCTGGTCACCGGGGTGGTCGGGGTCGCCGTCGGGGCGCTCGCCGCGGTCGCGGGCCCGGTCGGGCGGGCGGTGATGCGGGTGGTCGACGTCCTGGCCGCGATCCCGGTGGTGCTGTTCGGGCTGCTCGCCGCGGTCGCGCTGGGTCCGGGCGTCGGATCCCTGCTGGTGGCGGTCACGGTGATCGCCTGGACGCCGTTCGCCCGGCAGACCTACCTGCTCGCCCTCGCCGAGCGCCAGCGGGAGTACGTGACGGCGGCGGTCGCCCTCGGCGCCGGGCCCGGGCGGGTCCTGACCCGGCACGTCGCCCGGAACCTCGTCCCGCCGCTGGCCGCGCACGCCTGCGTCCGGTTCGCGAGCACCCTGCTCACCGTCTCCGGGCTGTCGTTCCTCGGGCTCGGCGTGCAGCCGCCGACCGCGGAGTGGGGCGCGATGGTGGCCGAGGGCCGCGAGTACCTGTTCGGCGCGCCGCAGGTGGTGCTCGTGCCCTCGCTGGCGGTCGTGCTGACGGCCGGGACGGCCCTGTGGTGGGGACGCCGATGGGAACGGGTGGGCGCCCGGTGAGCTCAGGCCGCGTGACCCTGGCCGCGCCCGCCCGCCGGGTCGAGGGGCCTGCCCAGCTCGGGGAACCACCGGAACGCCTCCGGTCTGCCCTCCCAGTCGCAGCCGGCGCACTCCTGGCCGTCGTGCGGGTGCCCGTCCACGATGCCTCCCTATCGTTGTTGCCATCACTGTGCGACAGACCGTGTCGGGGTGTGAACCCTCCCGTCGGAGGGGCAGGGTGAGAGGCGTGGACGTGGACGACGTGGCCGGGGACGCTGTGGTCGGGGACACCGTGGCCGGGCTGCTGGGTGCGTACCTGGCCGACCCGTACGCGGGCTGGAGCATGGGTGCGCCCGGCGCGATCGCCGAGTTCGTCCGGACCCCCGACGAGGCCGTCGTGCCGTCCGGGCCGGGTGCGGTCGTCACCGCCCGCGGCGGGATCCGGATTGCGGCGCACCCGGCGACCCGGCCGCTGGCCTACCGGACGCCGGTCGGCCCGCACGAGCACTGGAACCACGCGGTCGCGTTCTGCCTGCCCGCGGCCGCGGCACGCAGGGCCGCGCGGACCTCGGTCACCGTGCTCGGTCCCGACCGCTGCGCGCTGCGACCGGCCGACCGCGACGCCGTGCTCGTCGACCTCGGGCTCGGTACGGCCACCGTGGACGCCTGCGTGCGCACGGCCGATCCCGACCTGCTCGGGCTGCTGCGCCGCGCCGAGGGTAGCCCGCTCGACGGCGCGCTGACCGCCGCCCTGGTCGCGGCGGGCCCGCACCGGGTGTTCACCACCGCGCTCGGCCGGGTCGAGGTGTACGCCGCGATCCCGCCGCCGGAGGGCCGCTCCCCGGACGGGCCGCACACCCACCTGCTCCCGCACGTGCTGCGCGAGGGCCGCACGCACGCGGCGACCGTTCCCGTGCCCGCCGGTCACCTGCCCTGCGCGCACCTCTACCCGGCACACCCGCTCACCGACCTGACCGGGCGGCCGATCCCGTTCGACCCGACCCGCGCGGCCTGCTTCGACCGGCTGCTGGAGCGCTTCGGCGACCCGGAGCAGCAGGCGGTCACGGCCGAGGTCGTCCGCTCGGTCGCCGCTGGTGAGCCGCCGGGCCCCCGCCCCGCCCCGCGACGGCGCCGGCGCGCGCTGCGCAGGCCGTCGCGCTGCGGGTGCTGGCCGTCGCCGGCGGGGCCGACGCGGCCGTGCTCGACGCCTGGCGCGGCCGGACCTCGGCCCGGGACCTGCTCGACCCGGAGGGCGACCGCAACGGCGGGTGAGGCCGCTCAGCCGGCCCCGCCGTACCCGGGCCGCCCGGCGGCCCGGCGCAGCTCGACGCCGTCGAGGACCAGGGCGACCTTGTCCAGCACGTGCTCGTGCGGGTCGGCCATGATCGCCTCCAGGCTCGGGCGGATCCCCTCCGTGACCGACCCGAGGTAGGCCCGCGCGGCCTCGGACAGGTCGCCGGGGCCGCCGTCCGGGCCGCGCACCCAGCGGGTCTGGGTCGCCCCGTCGGCGACGATGTCGAGCACGGCGTCGGCGATCCGCACCGCGGCCGCGGTGTCGAAGCCGCCGGTGTCCCGCAGCGTGCCGACGATCCGGTCCAGCCGGTCGCCGGCGACCGCGCCGAGGTCGGCCCCCACGTCCTGGGCGAGTGCGGCGTAGCGCAGCAGCAGGTCGAACGCGAGTGCGGCCTCGGCCTCGAGGAACGCCCGCCAGCCGGCCGACGCGTCGGGCAGCGGGGTGCGGGCGAGCACCAGGGCCAGTGCCGCGCCGGCGATCTCTTCCAGGCCGTCGACGTAGCGGTAGAGGGTGCCGGCCGCGACGCCGAGCCGGTCGGCCACGGCGGCGACGGTCAGCCGGTCGACGCCGACCTCGACGGCCGCCTCGACGATCTCCTCGCGGGTCAGGCGTGGCTTGGGGCCCGGACGGTTGCCCGCCCGTGCGCCGGTGGTGGGGCTCACCCCGGGACCGTACGTCGGAGGGGATTGCGAACGCGATTCAGAGATAGCTAAGGTTTGCCTAATCATCATAGAGGAGGTGGCGTGCGGATCCCATGGTCGGTGCTGGTCCTGGCCGGGTTGGTCGCGCTGTCCGGGTGCGCGCCCGGGGTCACCGGAACGAGTGACCCGGCCGGGCCCGCGGGTGCGGCGTTCCCGGTGACGGTCCCGCACGGGCAGGGGGAGGCCGTGGTGCCCGCGCCCCCGCAGCGGGTCGTCGTCCTGGGGGCGGGCGACGCGCAGATCGCGAGCGCGCTGGGTGCCCCGGTCGTCGGGGCGGTGCGCAACCCCGCCGCGCCGGACGGGTCCTGGCGCGGGGTCGACCCGCCGCTGCCGGCCGGGGTGTCGACACTCGATCCCCTCGCGCCCGACATCGAGGCCGTCGCGGCGCTGCGGCCGGACCTCATCCTGATGACGACCGCGCAGCCGGGCTACGCGGCGGCCTATCCGCGGCTGGCGACGATCGCCCCGACGGTGTCGTACCGTCACGCGCTGCTGCAGGACGCCGGCGAGGACCTCACGCGGATGATCGGTGCCGCACTCGGCCGTGCCGACGCCGCCGAGGCGCTGATCGCCCGGTCCGACGCCGCCCTCGCCCGGTTCCGAGCGGAGCTGGGACCGGACCGGCGCTACGTCTTCGGCCAGTACGCGGCCGGGACCACCTATCTGGTGACCGCCCCGGACGGCCCGTCGGTCCGGTTCTTCGAGCGGATCGGCCTCACCGTCCCACCGGCGGTGGCCGCGCTGCCGCCGTGGCAGGCCGGCATCGTGCAGCTCCCCGACGAGCAGCTCGGCCTGCTCGACGACGCCGACGTCGTGCTGATCGGCGTGCCCACCGACGGCGAGGGCCGGGAGTTCACCACCCGACCGCTGGTGGCGCGCGGCCCGCTGGTCCGCGAGGGCCGCCTGCACCTGCTGTCCGTCGCCGACTCCGCACTGCTGCTGACGCCGAACCCGGCGTCCACCCCCGCCCTGATCGAGACCCTGCGACCGCTGCTGGAGACGTCGTGACGGCAACAACCGACCAGGTCGCCGCGCCGGCGGCCGAACCCGACGCCCCGCCGTCGCGGCAGCGGGCCGAGGCCGCCGCGCTGACCGAGCTGTTGCGACCCGTCGCCGGCCGGATCCGGGTCGCGCAGGTGCTCGGCGCACTCGGCGCCGCAGCCGGGCTCGTCCCTTTCGTGGCTCTGGCCGGGCTCGCCGACGCGCTGCTCGCACCCGGCCCGGTGGACCGGTCCGCCGTCGAGGCCGCGGTGTGGCTGGTCCTCGCCGGGCTCGGCGCCCGGGCCGGGCTGACCGGGCTGGCGCTCGCGATCACCCACGTCGCCGACGTCCGGCTGCAGGCGGTGCTGCGCCGCCGGATGACCGCCCACCTGGGGCGGGTGCCGCTGGGCTGGTTCTCCGAGCGCTCCTCGGGACTGGTGCGCAAGGCGGCCCAGGACGACGTGCACGACCTGCACCAGGTCGTCGCCCACCATCCCGTCGAGTGGGTCGCGGCCTGGGTCCTGCCGCTCGCCGGGGTCGGCTACCTCGCCTGGCTGGACTGGCGTCTCGCACTGCTCGCGCTGGTCACGGTGCCGTTCTACGCGGCCGCCTACGCCTGGATGATGCGCGGCTACGCCGCGAAGGTCGACCAGATGGCCGCCGGGAACGCCCGGATCAGCAGCGCGGTCGTCGAGTTCGTGTCCGGCATCGCGGTCGTCAAGACCTTCGGCCAGGCCCGGCGCGCGCACCGCGGCTACGCCGAGGCCGCCCGCGACTTCGGCCGCTTCTACGCCGAGTGGGTCGGGCCGATGCTGCGGGTCGAGGCGTTCGCCGCGATGGCGCTCTCCGCCCCGGTGGTGCTGCTCGTGTCCTGCGCGGGCGTGCTGTGGTTCGTCGACGCCGGCTGGGTCACCCCGGTCGAGGCGATGACCGGGATCCTGGTGTCGCTCGTCGTCCCGACCACGATCACCGCGCTCGGCTTCGGGGCGTCGAACCGGCGCACCGCCGCCGCGGCCGCGCGCCGCATCCACGAGCTGCTCGACACCCCGGTGCTGCCGGTCCCCGACGCGCCGCGGGTGTCGTCCGGGCACCGGGTCGAGTTCGACGGGGTGCGGTTCGCCTACCCCGGCGGCGGCGAGGTGCTGCGCGGGATCGACCTGGACTGTCCGGAGGGGACGGTGACCGCACTGGTCGGGCCGTCCGGGGCGGGCAAGTCGACGCTGGCCACCCTGGTCGCCCGGTTCCACGACGTCACCGGCGGCGCGGTCCGGATCGGCGGCGTCGACGTCCGGGAGATCGCGCCCGAGGTGCTCTACCGCCACGTCGGCTTCGTCCTGCAGGACGTGCAGCTCGTGCACGGGAGCATCGCGGACAACGTGCGGCTGGGCCGACCCGACGCCCCCGACGAGGAGCTGCACGCCGCCTGCCGGGCCGCCCGGATCCACGAGCGGGTCCTGGCGCTGCCCCACGGCTACGACTCCGTCGTCGGCGAGGACGCGCTGCTCTCCGGTGGCGAGGCACAGCGCGTGTCGATCGCCAGGGCCCTGCTCGCCGACACCCCGGTCCTGGTCCTCGACGAGGCGACCGCGTTCGCCGACCCGGAGTCCGAGGCCGACATCCAGGACGCGCTGTCGGAGCTGGCCCGCGGGCGGACGGTGATCGTCGTCGCGCACCGGCTCTCGACGGTCACCGGGGCCGACCGGATCGCCGTCGTCGACGGCGGGGTCGTGCGCGAGACCGGCACGCACACCGAGCTGCTGGCCCGCGGCGGCCGCTACGCCGCGATGTGGACCGCCCACCGGGTGGGGGAGGAGCTGTCGTGATCGGCGACCTGTTGCTGATCCTGGGGCCGGAACACCGGCGCAGGCTCTACGCCTACCTGGGGTGGGTGAGCGCGTTCGGTGTCCTCCAGGGCGTCGCGACGGTCCTGCTCGTGCCGTTCCTGGAGGCGCTGTTCGCCGGGGACACCGGTGCCGCCCTGACCTGGGTGGGGGTGCTGGCGGTGGCCGTCGTGGCCGCCTGCGTCCTCTACTACGTGCAGGCGATGGCGGGCTTCGGCGTCGCCCTGGTCGTGCTGACGACGCTGCACGAACGGCTCGGGGACCACGTGTCCGCGCTGCCGCTGGGCTGGTTCTCCTCGGAGCGGGTCGGCCGGCTGTCGCGGATCGCCACCGGCGGCACCACGATGATCGCGGGGCTGTTCGCGCACCTGCTGACACCGCTGGTCGTCGCGGTGGTGACGCCGGCGACGATCGTGCTGGCGATGCTGCTGTTCGACGTGCGGCTCGCGCTGGCCGCCCTGGTGTGCGTGCCGGTGCTCTGGCTGGCGTTCCGGGCGTCGGCGTCCTGGGTGGGGCGCGGCGACGCGCTCGACGACGCCGCCGCGGTGGCCGCGGGCAACCGGGTCGTGGAGTTCGCCCGGACCCAGCGGGTGCTGCGGGCGTTCGGCCGCGGTGCCGCCGGGCACCGGCCGTTGGAGGACGCGATCGACGCCCAGTACCGCGCGGGGCGGCGCTCGATGTGGCTGGCGACGGCGGGCATCGTGACCGGGGGGTTCGCGGTGCAGCTGACGTTCAGCGCGATCCTGCTGACCGGCGTGTACCTGGTGCTCGGCGGCACGCTCGACGCCCTCCGGATGGTGGCGCTGCTCGCGCTGGCCGCCCGGTTCACCGGCCCGCTGGCCGAGGTCGGCGACTACGCCGGCGTCGTCCGGATCGCCCGCAACGACCTGGGCCGGCTGGTGGCGGTGCTGGGCGAGGAGCCGCTGCCCGAGCCGCACTGGTCGGCGGAGCGGCACGATCCCGGGGCCGTCGAGCTCGACGGGGTCGGGTTCGGCTACGAGCCGTCGACGCCGGTGCTGCGCGACGTCACGCTGCGGATCGCGCCGCGCGAGACGGTCGCGCTGGTCGGCGCGTCCGGGTCGGGCAAGACCACGGTGACCCGGCTGGTCGCGCGCTTCTGGGACGTCGACACCGGCACCGTGCGGGTGGGCGGTGCCGACGTCCGGGACCAGACCACCGAGGACCTGATGGCCCAGCTGGCGCTGGTCTTCCAGGACGTCTACCTGTTCGACGGGACGCTGGAGGCCAACGTCCGTCTCGGCCGCCCGGCCGCCACCGACGCCGAGGTCGCCGAGGCCGCCCGGCTGGCCGGGGTGACCGAGATCGTCGAGCGGCTCCCCGACGGCTGGGACACCCGGGTCGGGGAGGGCGGCACGTCGCTGTCGGGCGGGGAGCGCCAGCGGGTGTCGGTCGCCCGCGCGCTGCTCAAGAACGCCGACATCGTGCTGCTCGACGAGGCCACCGCCGCGCTCGACCCGGAGAACGAGCGGTTCTTCACGGAGTCGATGCGGGTCCTGGCGCAGCGCAGCACCGTCCTGGTGATCGCCCACCGGCTGCCCACGGTGGTCGGCGCGGACCGGATCGTCGTGCTCGACGACGGCCGGGTCGCCGAGGTCGGCACGCACGCCGAGCTGCGGGCCCAGCAGGGCCGGTACGCCGCCTTCTGGAACTCCCGCCGCCGCGCCCGCGGCTGGCGGCTCGTCGGAACCGGGGAGCCCTCATGACCGCACCACTGCCGTCCTGCGCGATCGCCCGGGTGAGCGGCATCGAGCCGCTGACCCCGCGGATGCGCCGGATCACCCTCGACTCCGACGACCTTGTCGGCGTCGAGCAGATCGCCCCCGACCAGCAGGTGAAGCTGTTCTTCGCCCGCGACGGCGGCGTCCCCGAGATCCCGCCGGCCCCCGACGACGGCAGTGTCGCCGGCTGGTACGCCCGCTACCTGGCCGTGCCCGAACAGCGACGGCCGTGGATGCGTTCCTACACCGTGCGCGCCCTGGACCCCGACGCCGGCCGGATGGTCGTCGACTTCGTGCTGCACGGGGAGGGGGAGCCGGGGGGGCGGGCACGCCGGCCCGGCGAGCCGCTGGGCGGCGCGGGCCGCCATCGGCGACCCGGTCGGGGTGCTGGGCCCGGCCGTCGCGGGGTACCGCAGCCCGGACGGCGAGCCGGTGCGGCTGCTGGTCGGCGACGAGACCGCGCTGCCCGCGATCGGGGCGATCGTGGAGCAGCTCCCGGCCGGGACCCGGGCGGTCGCGGTCGTCGAGGTCGCCGGACCGGAGGAGGAGCAGGAGCTCCCCGGCGCCGACGTGCACTGGGTGCACCGCGGCGCGGGAACCCTGCTCGACGCGGTGCGCGCGGTGGAGCTCCCGGCGACCCCGGCGGAGCCGGTGTTCGCCTGGGTCGCCGGGGAGGCGTCCGCGGTGCGGGCGGTCCGCCGCCACCTGGTCGGCGAGCGCGGGCTCGACAAGGCCCGGGTCGCGTTCACCGGGTACTGGCGGCGCGACCTGACCCAGGACGACGCGCCGACCGAGCAGGACATGGCGGACGTGGCCGAGCAGATGCCCGTCACCTCCTGACGGCCTCCGTCGGGCCCTCCGTGGGCGCGGCGGCCCACCGCTGCTCGACCCGGCCGAACCGCCAGACCGCGAGCGCCACCAGCCAGGCGACGACGAAGAGGCCGACGATGCCGTAGCCGGCGTCGTCGAGCGGGATGCCGGCGACCGCGACCAGCGGCGCGGAGGTGGTTCCGGTCTCCTGCACCAGCACGCTCACGAGCTCGATGGTGCCGATGACCAGCGCGACGGCGACGGACAGCGCCGTGATGGTGATGTTGTAGTAGACCTTGCGCACCGGCCGGGCGAAGGCCCAGCCGTAGGCGACGTTCATGAAGACGCCGTCGACGGTGTCGAGCAGGCTCATCCCGGCCGCGAACAGCACCGGCAGCACGAGGATCGCGTAGAACGGCAGGGCGAACGCGGCGGCACCGCCGGCCAGCACGAGCAGCGTCACCTCGGTCGCGGTGTCGAAGCCGAGTCCGAACAGGAAGCCGATCGGGTAGATGTGCCATGGCTTGCGCACCGACCGGGCCAGCCCACCGAGGAAGCGGTTCATCAGGCCCCGCTTGGCGAGGTGCTCCTCCAGCTCGGCCTCGCTGTACTCGCCGCGCCGCATCCGCCGGAACACCCCGACGATCCCGACCAGCACGACCAGGTTGAGCAGCCCGATGATCCACAGGAACACCCCGGACACCGACGACCCGATGATCCCGGTGACGGCGTGCAGGGTGGAGTCGTCGTCGCCGACCTGCCCGGCGAGTGCCCGGACCCCGAGCCCGAGCAGGAAGGTCAGGGCGAACACCACCGTCGAGTGGCCGAGGGAGAACCAGAACCCGACCGACAGCGGTCGGCGGCCGCCGTCGGCGAGCAGCTTGCGGGTGGTGTTGTCGATCGCGGCGATGTGGTCGGCGTCGAAGGCGTGCCGCAGGCCGAGGGTGTAGGCGAGCACACCGATCCCGATGCCGAACACCCCGGAGGAGCCGAGGTCGTAGTGCGCCGGCGCGACGAGGACGACGAGCACGCCGAACCCCAGGACGTGCAGCAGCGCGATGAACCCGAACATGCCGGCGAGCGACCGGCGGTCGTGGCGGTCGAGGGCGGCACGCCACCGGCGGGCGGGGGAGGGGGCCCCGGTGGGGACGGGCTGGGGGGCGGACATCGACGGACTCCCGGCGTCGGGGCCGCCCGGAGCGGGCGGCGCGATCGCGGCCACCGTGCGCCCACCGCAGCCGCGGTGTCATGGCTGCTGCCGGTGATTGGCGACGCTGCTGCGGCGGTGCCCGGAAGATCCCTCACCTTTCGGGTAGGTCGGCCTGAACGCATGAGCGGACGGACCGACGTCGGCCGGCCCGTCCGCTCCGCCGTCAGTCCCAGTCCAGCGAGCCCCCGGTGCGGTACTCGGTCACCCGCGTCTCGAAGAAGTTCTTCTCCTTGCGCAGGTCCATCGCCTCGCTCATCCACGGGAACGGGTTCTCCGGTTCTCCGAACAGCGGGGCGAGCCCGATCTGCTCGGCGCGCCGGTCGGTGATGAACCGCAGGTACCGCTCGCAGGACTCGGCGGTGAGCCCGAGCATCCCGCGGGGCATGGTGTCGCGGGCGTAGGCGACCTCCAGCTCGCACGCCTCCCGCAGCATCGTCCGGATCTCC
This sequence comes from Pseudonocardia sp. Ae717_Ps2, assembly GCF_001932475.1. Classification (NCBI taxonomy): domain Bacteria; kingdom Bacillati; phylum Actinomycetota; class Actinomycetes; order Pseudonocardiales; family Pseudonocardiaceae; genus Pseudonocardia; species Pseudonocardia sp. Ae717_Ps2. The sequence goes on along the minus strand of NZ_MCIS01000001.1, from coordinate 5,308,068 downwards.
GCGACGAACCCCGCGGTCCACAGGTGCGGGTTCTCGATCTTGATCTGGTTGATGCAGTCGATGCCGAAGTTCAGGTGGATCGACTCGTCGCGCAGGATGTACTGGTACTGCTCGGCGATGCCCACCATCTTGTTGCGCCGGCCGAGCGCGAGGATCTGGGCGAACCCGGTGTAGAACCACATGCCCTCGAACACCACGTAGAAGGCGACCAGGTCGCGCAGGAACGCGCGGTCGTTCTCCGGGGTGCCGGTGCGGAAGTCCGGGTCGGACAGCGCCTGGGTGTAGCGCAGCGCCCAGGCGTCCTTCTCGGTGATCGACGGGACGGTCCGGTAGGCGTTGAACAGCTCGCCCTCGTCGAGCCCGAGGGACTCGCACACGTACTGGAACGTGTGGGTGTGCACCGCCTCCTCGAACGACTGCCGCAGCAGGTACTGCCGGCACTCGGGGTTGGTGAGGTGGCGGTAGACGGCGAGCACGATGTTGTTCGCGACCAGCGACTCGGCGGTGGCGAAGAAGCCGAGGTTGCGGGTGAGCATCAGGCGCTCGTCGTCGGTGAGGCCGCCGGGGGAGCGCCACAGCGCGATGTCGGCCTGCATGGCGACCTCGGTCGGCATCCAGTGGTTGGCGCAGCCGGCCAGGTACTTCTCCCAGGCCCAGGTGTACTTGAGCGGCAGGAGCTGGTTGACGTCGGCCCGCGCGTTGATCATGCGCTTGTCGTCGGCGTCGATCGGGGCGGCGCCGCGGGCGATCTCGCCGAGCCCGCTGGTGTCGGCGCCCGTGTGGCGGTCGGTGGTCGGGGTGCTCACTGGCAGGCCTCGCAGTCGGGGTCGTCGACCGAGCAGGCGGCGCCCGGGTCGAGATCGGGGGCGGTGACGGGGACCGCGGGCACGGTCGCCGCGGGCGACGGCGCCGGGGCCGCCGGGGCCGGGGCGGCCGCGGGGGTGCTGGGCACGCCGGTCAGTCGGCCGTCGGTGCCGGTGAGGGTGGACTTCTCGACGGCCGTCGCCGCGCGGGTGCGCAGGTAGTAGGTGGTCTTGAGGCCCGAACGCCAGGCCAGGCGGTAGAGCTCGTCCAGGGCACGGCCGCTGGGGGAGGCCAGGTAGAGGTTCAACGACTGGGCCTGGTCGAGCCACTTCTGCCGGCGCGACGCCGCGGCCACGAGCCGGCTCGGCTCGATCTCGAACGCGGTCGCGTAGAGCTCCTTCAGGTCGGCGGGGACCCGGTCGATCTCGGCCAGCGACCCGTCGAAGTACTTCAGGTCGGCGACCATCACCTCGTCCCACAGCCCGCGCTCCTTGAGGTCGCGGACCAGGTGCGGGTTGATCACGGTGAAGTCGCCGGACATGTTGGACTTCACGTACAGGTTGAGGTGGATCGGCTCGATCGACTGCCCGACCCCGCAGATGTTCGAGATCGTCGCCGTCGGGGCGATCGCGAGCACGTTGGAGTTGCGCATCCCCTGGGTGCGGACCTTCTCCCGCAGTGTGTCCCAGTCCAGCGTGGACGACCGGTCGATCTCGAGCTCGCCGTCGCCGCGGGCCGCGGCCAGCAGGTCGAGCGAGTCCAGCGGCAGGATCCCGCGGCTCCACAGCGACCCGTCGAAGCTGGCGTAGCGGCCGCGCTCGACCGCCAGGTCCGACGACGCGGTGATCGCGTGGAAGCTCAGGAGCTCGGCCGAGGTGTCGGCGAACTCGACGGCCGCGTCGCTCGCGGGGGCGATGCGCTGGACGAACAGCGCGTCGGAGAAGCCCATCATGCCCAGGCCGACCGGGCGGTGGCGCAGGTTGGACCGGCGGGCCTCGGGGATCGTGTAGAAGTTGATGTCCACGACGTTGTCGAGCATCCGCACCGCGGTCGTCACCGTGCGACGGAGCTTGTCCGCGTCGAGCCCGTCGCGCGTGACGTGCGCGGCGAGGTTCACCGAGCCGAGGTTGCAGACCGCGACCTCGCCCTCGTCGCTGGCGCGGGTGTTCAGGGTGATCTCGGTGCACAGGTTCGACGAGTGCACCACCCCCGCGTGCTGCTGCGGGCTGCGCAGGTTGCACGGGTCCTTGAACGTGATCCACGGGTGCCCGGTCTCGAACAGCATGGTCAGCATCCGCCGCCACAGCTCGACCGCGCGCACCGTGCGGTGCACCCGGATCTCGCCGCGCGCCGCGGCCGCCTCGTACTCGCGGTACCGCTGGGCGAACGCGGTGCCGTAGAGGTCGTGCAGGTCGGGCACCTCGTCCGGGGAGAACAGTGTCCACTCGGCGTCGGCCTGCACGCGGCGCAGGAACTCGTCGGGCACCCAGTTCGCGGTGTTCATGTCGTGGGTCCGGCGGCGGTCGTCGCCGGTGTTCTTGCGCAGGTCGAGGAACTCCTCGATGTCGACGTGCCAGGTCTCCAGGTAGGCGCACGCCGCGCCCTTGCGCTTGCCGCCCTGGTTCACCGCGACGGCCGTGTCCCCGGCGATCTTGAGGAACGGCACCACCCCCTGGGAGACGCCGTTGGTGCCGCGGATGTGCGCGCCGAGGCCGCGGACCGGGGTCCAGTCGTTGCCGAGCCCACCGGAGTACTTGGCCAGCAGCGCGTTGTTCCGGTACCCGCCGAAGATCGACTCCAGGTCGTCGTCGACGGTGGTGAGGAAGCACGACGACAGCTGCGGCCGGGTGGTGCCGGAGTTGAACAGCGTCGGGGTCGAGGCCATGAAGTCGAAGCTGGACAGGACCTCGTAGAACTCGATCGCCCGGGCCTCGCGGTCGATCTCGCGCACCGCCAGCCCCATCGCGACCCGCAGGAAGAACGCCTGCGGCAGCTCGAAGCGCACGCCGCGCTCGTGCAGGAAGTAGCGGTCGTAGAGGGTCTGCAGGCCGAGGAAGCCGATCTGCAGGTCACGGTCCGGGCGGAGGGCGGCGGTGACCCGGTCCAGGTCGAAGGTCGCGAGCTCGGGGTCGACCAGGCCGATCGCGATGGCGTGGCGCAGGTAGTCCTTCGTGTAGGACGCGTACCGCTCGGTCATCGTCGCGTGGTCCGGGGTCTCCCGGGTGCCCGCCAGGTGCGAGACGGCCTCGGCGCGGAGCCGGTCCAGCAGCAGTCGGGACGCCACCAGGGAGTAGGCGGGCTCGCGCTCCACCAGGGTGCGGGCGGCCAGGACCAGGGCCTGGGCCAGCTCGTCGGCGGTGATGCCGTCGTAGACGGTGCGGTCCAGCTCGGCGAGCACCGGCTCCGGCGCGACGTCGTCGATGCCGTCGCACGCCTCGCCGAGCACCGCGGCGACCCGGTCACGGTCCAGTGGGGTCCGGCTGCCGTCGGGCCCGGTGACGTGCACGACCGGTGCGTCCGACACGCTGTCCCCGCCGTCGCGTTCCCGGGCCCGTGCCTGCTGCTCGCGGTAGAGCACGTAGGAACGGGCGACCTTGTGGTGGCCGCCGCGCATCAGGGCGAGCTCGACCTGGTCCTGGATCTGCTCGACGTGCACGGCGTGCGCCGGGTGCCGGGTCAGCGCCGCGACGACCTGGTCGGTCAGCCCGGCCACGAGGTGGTGCAGCCGCGACGACGTCGCGCCCGAGTCCCCCTCGACCGCCAGGAACGCCTTGGTCGTCGCCACCGAGATCTTCGTGGCGTCGAACCCGGTCTCGGAGCCGTCGCGCCGGATGACGCGCAGGGCCGGGGGTGCTGTTGCCGGTGCAGCGGTGGAAGCCGTCACGGGCTCTCTCCTCGCGAGTCGCCGTCGCCTCCGGGGGCGGGCGCGGTGCGAGGAGGCGGCGGGTCCCGTGCCGTCGGCGGCCCACCGCACCCTGGCGCCGTCCCACGAGGCCCCGGAGCAGCGCGCACCGGTCGGTACGCGCACCGGTGGCAGGTCTTCGGACTCACGGGCGCACTGCTCACACCTACTGGCCGTCGCTTCCCGGGATCACTCCCAGTGCTGTTGACGGCGGTCGTTCCCGTTCACCGCTGCGGGGCAGTCCCGGATTCCCACCGGGTTCCCTCTTGCCTCACCGGCCCGGGCGGGCCGGTGAACCACCAGTGATCCGGACACTACATCTTGTGGGCAGAGCTACTCCATCCCCCCATCGGTGCGGATGCGACCCCCCTCGGTGACCGGCGGTCCGGGGTCAGCCCGCCGCCCGTCCCTCGGCCGTCGCCCGGGGGCCGGGGGTGAACACGTGCCCCGCGAGTGCGGGCGGGACGGCGGCGAGGCCCGGCCCGCCGGCGCGCACCCAGGCCGCGACCGCGTCCGTGGTCGCGGCGTCCAGGACCGCACGGAGCCAGACCGGGCGGGCGCCCGCCCGGCGGGCCCCGGGCGCCGGGGCGACCACCAGGACGTCGGAGTCCGCGCACGGGCCCAGGCACTCGCTGGTGCGCAGCCGGGCGTGCCCGGCCAGGCCGTCGGTCAGCCGGTCGAGCAGCCGGTCGTGGTGGTCGCGGTCGAGGCCGGGGTGCTTGCGGCCGGAGCCGCAGCAGCACCCCCGGCAGGCGGTGACGGCGGGGAGGGCGGACACGCCCCGACCCTACGTGACACCTGACGAACTGTTCAGGTGATCACGGCGACGACGGGTGTCCGGCGGCACCGGCCCGGCGGACGGTCGTGGTCGACGAGGCGCGGCGGGTAGGCAGGGCCCGCCGTGGGGTACTCCGCCGCCGACCGTTCCACCATCGACAGGGAGATCCCGTGAGCCACCACGTCCTGGACGCCGCCGGCGTCACCACCCCGGCCGTCGTCGTCGAGAAGCTGCACGACGCCGCCCGCGCGAGCACCGCCTGCGCCTCGGCGATGGTCGCCTCCGGCGGGATGGAGACCGAGGTCCTGCTGGCGCTCGACGCCGCCGACCTCTGCACCGCCGCCGCGGCCGTGCTCGGCCGCCGCACCGGGGACAAGGCCGTCGGCGAGGCCGCCGCCTCGGCCGCCGCGCTGGCCTGCGAGGCGTCCGCCGCGGCCTGCGGCGCCCACGCCGACCACCACGAGCACTGTCGGCTGCACGCCGAGGTCACCCGCGAGACGGCGGCGCTGCTGCGCGAGCACGCCGGCGCCTGAGGCCCGGCGGGGCGTGCGCGGCCGGGCCCCTGGCCCGGCTGCGCACGCCCGTCCTGCGGCCGGGAGCGGTTCCGAGCCCCGCCCGCAGCGGGTCACCCCATCCGCAGCCGGTGGAACCGGGCCCAGGTGGCGGTGTCGGGCCGGGCGGGCTCGACGCCGGTCAGGTCGGCGGAGACGCCGACGTGCTCGTCGCCCGAGGACCAGACGGTCGAGCGGTCGCGCAGCAGGAGCTGGGCGCGTCGCAGGGCCTCGACCCGGCGCGCCTCGTCGGGCACCCCGCGCGCGGTGGCGAGCAGGGCACGCACGTCGGCCCGTCCCGCCGCGGCCGGTGCGGCCGGCGCGCCGTCGTCGCCCGCGGTCGCGGCGGGCGGGGCGTCGTCGGCGGGGTCCGGGCCCGCGGTCGCGCGCAGGTACAGCGGGAGCGGGGTCGCCGCGGCCCGGCGGAACCGGATGCCCGGGGTCGGGACGGCGTCGGGCGGGTCCGGCTCGCGCGGCGTGCAGGTCAGCCCGATCTCGGCGAGCTGTTCCACGACGGTGTCGGCGGCCGGGCGCGACATCGGGTCGAACGGGTCGAACAGCAGCGGCACCTCCAGCCGGTCCGCGCCCGCCGCCGCGACGAGCTCCCGCGCGCGGGCGACGTCGCGCTCCACCGGCGCGAACCCGGCCGGGTGATACGCCAGGCCCGGGCCGAACAGGTCGTCGCCCGGCTCGGCGAGGTCGAGCAGCACCTCGCGGACGAGCTCGGTCCGGTCGATGCCGAGCCGGACCGCCTCGGCCAGCCGGGGATCGCCGAGCACGTCGCCGGACGCCCCGGCGGTCGTGCCGCCCGCCGTACCGGTGCCGGGGGCCGACCCGGCCGGGCCGACGTCGAGGAAGCGGGTCGCCGAGCCCGGCGCGGACACCACCGTCGTGCCGACCCGCCCGAGCAGCCGGCGCGCGCTGTGCGGGAACAGGTCGTGCGCCCAGTGCACGTGACCGTCCACGAGGGACTGGTAGCGGTTCTCCTCGTCGTCGTCCACCACGAACTCCACGGCGGGCGAGCGCGCCGCGCCCAGCCAGTGGCCGTCGTGCCGGTAGAGCGCGTCCGGGGACCCGGGCAGCCAGCGGAACGCTCCGGTGCCCACCGGCGGGGTGCCGCGGCCGTCGCGCACGATGCCGGTGCCCGGCGAGCCCAGGACGAGGCCGAACAGGAAGTCCGGGGCGCCGAGCACCAGCTCCACCTCCGACGCCGAGACCGCCCGGCTGGCGGCGAGGTCGAGCCCGGCCAGCAACGGTGCCGCCGTCGCCCCGGTGGCGGGATCGGTGATCCGGCGCAGCGACGCCAGCACGTCGGCCGAGGTCAGCGGGCGCCCGTCGTGGGCGGGGGCGTCGCGCAGCCGGATCCGCCATCTCGTCCCCGTCCGGTCCGGCGCCGCCGACGCGGCCAGGTGCGGCCGTGGGGTCATGTCCTGGTCCCAGACCAGCAGCGTGTCCGCGACGGCCGCCGCCCGCGCCCGGTCCACCGGCCGCCACACCACGTGCGGGTCCGGGACGCCGAGCGGGCCGTCACCGGCGAACGCGGCCACCAGCCGAGGGGCGGTGGTGTCGGCCGGGGCCCCGCACGCGGCCAGCGCCGGAATCCCCGCCAGCGCCGCGGTCGCACCGGCGGCCCGCAGGAACGATCGACGGCTCAACTGCACGACCACAGGGTGCCCGGTGCGGTCACGGCCGAGGCGGCGGGGAGGGACCTCCGCGGGTGCCGGGCGGGCTCAGGACAGGGCGTGCCCGACCCGGAGAGATCACCGGCGCGGGCCGGCGGCCTCGAGGTGGGTGCCGACCGGCGTGAACCCGCTGCGCCGGTACCAGTCCCGTGGCCAGTCGTCGACGCCGGCGCCCAGTGCGAGCAGGTCGCAGCCGTGCTCGGCGGCGAGCTCGCGGGAGCGGGCCAGCAGCGCCCGGCCGTGCCCCCGGCCGCGGTGGGCCCGGTCGGTCTCCAGGGCGTCGAGCCAGGCCGTCGCACCGTCGCGGCGCAGCGTCGCGGCCGCCACCACCCGGTCGTCGACGACGACGGCGAGGCGGTGCAGGGCCAGCACCCGGTCGTCGCCGGTGTCGCGGTCGACCAGCTGGCCGAGGTCCTCGGGTCCGGTGCCGGGCAGGTCCCGGGCCCAGGAGGCGCGCCGGAACCCGCGGAGCTCGTGGTGGTCCAGCTCGGTGACCGTCGCCGTGTCCGGGGTCGCGCCGGTCGTGGTGGGGGCGGTCATGGCCTCGTTCGCCGCGACCGACCACCCGGCGGCGCGCAGGCCGTCGGCCAGCTCGTCCGCGCCCGGTCCCCACAGCAGCGCGTTCGGGTGCAGGCCGTGCGCGGTGAGCGCCCGGTCGGCCTCGGCGAGCACGGTGGCCGGATCGGTCCGGTCAGGACGGTCGAGCAGCAGCCGGTTGTGCATCCGCGACACCGGCCAGGCGTCGGTCCGGACCGCGACGCCGCCGGTCACGGGCTCCTCCGCGCTCGCGCCGCGGCGCAGCATCGACGGCTCGAACCCCATCGCCCGCGCCGCTGCGCCGGGTTCGGGGACCTCCGGGGCGGCGAAGCCGTCCGGGCCGGGCCGGTAGGGCAGCACCATCAGCACCGCCGACGCCGGCACCGCCCCGTAGGCGTGCGGGAACCGCATCGACGCCGGGTCGGTCGGCACGCCCGGCTCCCACCGGACGTCGATCCCGGCGCCGTCGATCCGGGCCGGGTCGAGGACGAGCAGGACCAGGTCCGACCGGCCGGCGAACAGGCGCTGCGCGGGCAGGGCGACCTGGTCGGGCGTCGACAGGTGCACGAACCCGACCTCGTCGAGGGAGGGGGGAGCCACGGCTCCGGTGTCGAGCCACCTCCGCCACTCACCCGGGGTGCAGAGGTGCAGCAGGACCGTCCCGACCGTCATGGGAGACAGCCTGCCCGCCCGTCCGAACGGACGGGCGTGGATGTCGAGTATTGATTTCCGGCACCGGGTGCCAATAGCGTCCGATCCGCTGCCACCGCCGGCCGGCGGGGCGGTTCACCACCTCTCTCGCCGAGAGTCGGATCCAGCGGAGGTTGCGCATGAGTGAGCACCAGAACGAGGACGCCCTGACCGAGGAGACCCTCGTCGAGGAGGTCTCCATCGACGGCATGTGCGGTGTCTACTAAGCCCCTCGACACCACGGTTCCGGACGGTGCCGCGGGGGCTTTCGACCCCGCGGCACCGTACCGGCTCAGCGAGAGCGTCTCGCTGCGTCCGGAGCCCTTCGGCGCCCTGGTGTACGACTTCGTGACCCGCAAGCTGTCCTTCCTCAAGACGCCCCAGCTGGTCTCGGTCGTGCGCGACCTGGAGAACCAGCCGGACGCCCGGTCGGCCGTCGTGGCCGCCGACGTCCCCGAGGCCCAGCACGACGCCTACCTGCGTGCCCTCGCCGGACTGCTGAAGTCCCGCACGATCGTCGCCCGCTAGTCCCGCCCGCCCCGCCGACCACCACAGTGAGGTGCCCGTGAAGCTGGTCGACCACTTCCAGTACGGCCTGAACTCGCCCATCTGCCTGACCTGGGAGCTCACCTACGCGTGCAACCTCGCGTGCGTGCACTGCCTGTCCAGCTCGGGGCGGCGCGACCCGCGCGAGCTGAGCACCGCCGAGGCCAAGGCCGTCATCGACGAGCTGCAGCGCATGCAGGTCTTCTACATCAACATCGGTGGCGGCGAGCCGACCGTGCGCCCGGACTTCTGGGAGCTGCTGGACTACGCCATCGCCCACGACGTCGGCGTCAAGTTCTCCACCAACGGCGTCAAGCTCGACAAGGCCCGTGCCGCGCAGCTCGCCGCGACCGACTACGTCGACATCCAGATCTCGATGGACGGCGCGACGGCCGAGGTCAACGACTACGTGCGGGGCCCCGGCTCGTTCGACACCGCGATCACCGCGCTGGAGAACCTCGCCGAGGCGGGCTTCAAGCACCCCAAGATCTCGGTCGTGATGACCCGGGAGAACGTCGACCAGCTCGACGAGTTCAAGGCCATCGCCGACAAGTACGGCGCCCAGCTGCGCATCACCCGTCTCCGCCCGTCCGGCCGCGGCGCCGACGTCTGGGACGAGCTGCACCCGACCCAGGCCCAGCAGAAGCAGCTCTACGACTGGCTGGTCGCGAACGGCGACCAGGTCCTGACCGGTGACTCGTTCTTCCACCTGTCGGCCTACGGCGAGGCCCTGCCCGGGCTGAACCTGTGCGGCGCGGGCCGCGTGGTCTGCCTGATCGACCCGGTGGGCGACGTCTACGCCTGCCCGTTCGCGATCCACGAGAACTTCCTGGCGGGCAACGTCCGCGACGAGGGCGGCTTCAAGGAGGTGTGGGAGCACTCCGAGCTGTTCACCGAGCTGCGCCAGCCGCAGACCGGCGGGGCCTGCGCCTCGTGCTCGCACTACGACTCCTGCCAGGGCGGCTGCATGGCGGCGAAGTTCTTCACCGGCCTGCCGCTCGACGGCCCGGACCCGGAGTGCGTGCAGGGCTACGGCGAGGCGATGCTGGCCGCGCGCTCCTCCGACGCGGTGATCCCGAAGTCCGACGTGGACCACTCGCGCTCCGCGCCGCGCAACTCCCGTGCGCCGAAGCAGCCGACGATGCTCTCGCTCGCCCCGCCGCCGCGCCGGCCGGACCGGGCGTGCGACGAGAACCCGCTCGCCGGGTTCGCGCCGGACGCCGTGCCCGCGGCGCAGCCGGTCGCGACCCGCTGACCACGGACCTGCTGCTGACGGGGCCCGTCGACCTGCGTGGTCGGCGGGCCCCCTCGCGTGTGCTGTTCGGGCCGCACGAGACCAACCTCGGGAACGCGGCCCGGGAGATCACCGACCGGCACGTCGCCTACTACGCCGCCCGGGCCGCGGGGGGCGCCGGGATCGTCGTGACCGAGCCGGCGTCGGTGCACGCCTCGGACCATCCCTACGCCTACGCCCCCGCCGCCTTCCCTGCCGCCTTCCCCACCGCCGCGCCGCAGGGCCCTGCTGAACCGCGTGGCCAAGCTGCACGGCCCGGCCCTGCTGCACGGCCCGGCCCTGCCGCACGGCCCGGCCCTGCCGCGGCGGCGCGCGTCGAGATGCAGCTCAGCGGGAACTGTGGATCTTTCGGGCCCGCTGAGCTGCATCTCGGTGACCGGGACGGTGACCGGGACGGTGCGCGGGTGCCCGCCGCGGCCGGGTGGGCGGCGGTCGTCGCGGCGTGCCGGCCGTACGGGACGCTCGTGCTGGCCGGGCTCGCGCACGCCGGTGGGCAGGGCAGCTCCGCGCACTCCGGGCACCCGCTGTGGGCGCCCTCGTCGGTGCCCGACGTCGTGTCCCGTGAGGTCCCGGTCGCGATGGGGGCCGCGGAGATCGACGCGGTGGTCCGCGGCTTCGCCGACGCGGCCCGCGCGGCTGTGGACAGCGGTGTGGACGGTGTGGAGATCTCCGCCGGACAGCACTCGCTGCTGCGCCAGTTCTGCTCCGGCCTGACCAACCACCGCGACGACGCGTACGGCCGCGACCGTGCCCTGCTGCTGCGCGAGGTCCTCGACGCCGTGCGGGCCGCGATCGGACCGGACCCCCTGCTGGCGGTGCGCCTGTGTGTGGATGAGCTCGCACCCTGGGCCGGTGTCACCGGTGACGACGGCCTCGCCATCGCCCGGGCCGTCGCCGACCGGGTGGACCTGCTCGTCCCTGTCGTCGGGAGCGCGTTGTCGGTCGCCGCGACCCGGCCGGACCTGCACACGCCCGAGGCGTTCCTCCGGGGCCGGTGCGGCGGCCTGCGGCGCGCCATCGCCGGTGCGACGACGGTCGTCCTGGCCGGCAGCGTCGCCACCCACGCCCTCGCCGAGGGGGCGCTGACCAGCGGCGACGCCGATATCGTCGAGATGACGAGAGCGCAGATCGCGGACCCGCGGCTCGTCGCGCTGGCCCGGGCCGGGACACCGGAGCGGATCCGGCCGTGCCTGCTCACCAACTCCCTCGCCGCGGCTCGGGACCCGCGCAACCCGGTGGTCGGCGACGAGCTGGAGCCCCGGTCGGGGCACGAACGGACCGACCCGGACCCGGAGCCGCACACGGTCCCGTCGCGTTCCGCGGAACGCGCTCCTGAGGGTGTCGCCGGTCCTCGGGCGCGTTCCGCGGAACGCGGTTCGGAAGGGGACACCGGGCTGCCGGAGCGTTCCGCTGAACGCGGTCCGGAGGGCGTCGCCGGTCAACGGGTGCGTTCCGCGGAACGCGGTTCGGACACCGTCGAGGGTCCGGTGGACCGTTCCGCGGAACGGGGTCCGGATGCCCCGGGGGAACAGCGCGGGGACACGGCCGCGGGCGGTGAGCCGCGTTCCGCGGAACGCGGCGTGGCGCCTCGGCGGGCGGTGCTCGTCGTCGGGGGAGGGCCCGCGGGGCTCGAAGCGGCCCGGACGCTGGCACTGCGCGGACATCCGGTCACGCTGCACGAGCGCGCCGACCGGCTCGGCGGCCTGCTGCCCGCGGCGGCGGTACTGCCCGGCCGGGACCGGCTCGCGCTCGCTGCACCGTGGTGGGCCGCGGAGCTCGACCGGCTCGGCGTCGACGTCCGGCTGGGGTCCGAGGTGGACGCCGCGACGCTCGCCGCCGCCCGGGAGCGGGGTGTGGCGGTGGTGCTCGCGACCGGGTCCCGGCCTCCGCCACCGGTGGTCGACGCGGACGTCCCGGTGCTCGCCGCGGCGGAGCTCTGCGCGGGGGTGGCGCGATCAGTCGGTGTCGTCGCGGTGCTCGCCTCCGCGCGCGTTCCGCGGAACGCACCGGTGCTCGTCGTCGACCCGCTCGGGGACTGGACCGGGCCGGGGGTCGCGGAGCTGCTCGCCGGGGCCGGGTACCGGGTGGTGCTGTCCACCCCGGACGTCGTCGCCGGGCACCAGCTCGGCCGCTGCGGGGACATGGCCGCGGCGAACGTGCGGCTGGAACGGGCCGGTGTCCGGCGGGCGCTGTTCACCCGGCCGGGAGCGGTGCGAGGCGGGGTCGCGGAGCTGGTGGACGTCCACACCGCTGCGGTGACGACCGTGCCGTGCGCGGCCGTCGTCGACTGCGGACCGCGGCTCCCGCAGAACGCGCTCCCGGCGCTGCCCGGCTGTCACCCCGCGGGGGACCGGGTCGCGCCGCGGACGCTCGCCGAGGCGGTGCGGGAGGGGCGGCGGGCCGCGTTCGCTCTCGCGGAGGCGGAGGCGGAGGCGGAGGCAGACGCAGAGGCAGACGCGACGGCGGGCGGCACGACCCGCGCCGGGGCACGTGACACGACCGGGGCCGGTGGGGCCGCGCCGCCGGAGTCCGCGGACGGGGAGCTCCCGCGGCCCCGGCTCGGCGACCCCCTGCGCCTCGGCCGCACCACAATGCGCAACCGGATCGTCTTCACCGCCCACCTCACCGGCTTCGCCGAGGGCGGCATGCCGACCGACCGGCACACCGCCTACTACGCGGCCCGAGCCGCGGGCGGCGCCGGACTGGTGATCACCGAGGAGCACGCCGTCCACCCGTCGGACCGGCCGTACGAGCGGCTGATCCGCGGTCACGACCCGGCCGTGCTGCCCGGCTACCGCGCCCTCACCGACGCGGTGCACGCCCATGGCGCGCGCGTGCTCGCCCAGCTCAACCACAACGGTGCGCAAGGGTCGGGGATGTACTCGCGTGCGGCCGTCGTCGGGCCGTCGGCGCTGCCCGACCCGATGTTCCGGGAGGTCCCCGCCGAGCTCGACGCCGCCGGGATCGGGGAGATCGTCGCCGCGTTCGCCGACGTCGCCGCGCGCTGCGTCGCCGGCGGGTTCGACGGCGTCGAGCTCCAGTGCTCGCACGCCTCGCTGCTGCGGCTGTTCCTCTCCCCGGCCACCAACCACCGCACCGACGCCTGGGGCCGCGACCGGGCGAAGCTGGTGCTCGACATCGTCGCCGCCGTCCGTGCCGCGATCGGCCCGGACCCGGTGCTGGGTCTGCGGATCGGTGTCGACGAGCGCATCGAGGGCGGCATCACCCCCGCCGACGGCGCCGACCTCGCCCGCCGGCTCGCCGCGACCGGGCAGGTCGACCACCTCAACACCTCGATCGGGGTCGCCACCTCGACGCTGCACCTCATCGAGCCCTCCATGCACACCCCGCCGGGCTACGCCGGGCACCTCGCCGCGACCCTGCGCCGCACCGTCCGGGCAGCCGGGGCAGACCTCCCGGTGATCGGGGTCGGCCGGTTCACCACACCCGAGCAGGCCGCCGCGGCCCTCGCGCGCGGCGAGTGCGACCTCGTCGGCGTCGCCCGCGGGCAGATCGCCGACCCCGGCTTCGCGACCAAGGCCCTCACCGGACGCCCGGTGCGCCGCTGCGTCGGATGCAACCAGGACTGCATCGGCCGGGTCGGGCTGAACCTGCCGCTGGGCTGCGCGGTCAACCCGGCCGCGGGACGCGAGCGGCTCGTCCCGCTCGCCCGGTCCGCCGACCCCGCGCCGGGGCGGGTGCTCGTCGTCGGGGCCGGGCCCGCCGGGCTCGCCGCGGCCGCGTCCCTCGCCGGACGCGGGCACCGGGTGCTGCTCGCCGAACGCGCGGGCACCCCCGGTGGGCGGCTCGCCCTCGCGGCGACCGCGCCCGGGCGGGCCGAACTCGGCCACGTCGTCGCCGACCTGCTGCGCGAGGTGCACACGGCCGGGGTCGAGGTCCGGTACGGCACGACCGTCGACCGCGGTCTCGTCGACGAGCTGGACCCCGCGGCGGTCGTCGTCGCCACCGGGTCGGTGCCCGCCACCCCGCCGTGGGACCCCGAGCGGCTGACCGTCGCCGTGGACGACGTGCTGGCCGGGGTGCGCCTGCCCGCGGGCCCGGTGCTCGTCGTCGACGAACTCGGGTTCCACCAGGCCACCTCGGTCGCCGAGCTGCTCGCCGCCCGCGGGCACGCCGTCGAGATCGTCACACCGGCGCTGGTCGTCGGGCAGGACCTCGGACTCACCCTGGACCGCGAGGGGTTCCGCCGCCGCGCGCACGCCGCCGGGATCCGCTGCAGCACCGACCGGGCCGTGCTCGGGGTGCTGCGCAGGGGCGAGCGCGGGGGTGAGCAGAGCGCAGGGGGGCCGGGCTGCGCAGGAGGACCGGGCTGCACGGTGGAGCTGCTGCACCACCCGACCGGTCGCGCCGAGCGTCGCGAGGTCGGCGCCGTCGTCGCCGCGACGGCCACCGTGCCCGCCACCCGCCTCTGGACCGCACTGGCCGACGGGCCGTGGCCGGTGCACCGCATCGGCGACGCCCTGGCCCCGCGCCGGTTCGACGCCGCGATCCGCGAGGGGACGCTGCTCGACCTGCGTCCGGCCCCGGTCCCTGCTGTCGCGCCGTGACCACCGCCCCGGGCGCGCCGGCCCACCGGCCTCCGTGCTGCGGGGTGGCGTCGTCGCTGCCGGGTGGCGTCGTCGTCCCCGCGGTGACCGCGCCGCGCCGGACCGGGACCCGACCGGGCAGGCTGGGACCGTGCTGCTCGCGGATCTCACCTGGCCCGACCTCGACCCGGCCGCGGTGTACACGCTGCTCGTGCCGGTCGGCTCCACCGAGCAGCACGGCCCGCACCTGCCGCTGGGCACCGACACCGCCGTCGCCTCGGCGGTCGCCGCGGCGCTGCACGACGCCGACCCGGGACTGGTCCTCGCCCCCGCGCTGCCCTACGGCGCCGCGGGCGAGCACGAGGGCTTCCCCGGCACCGTGTCGATCGGGGAGGACGCACTGCGCACCGTGCTCGTCGAGTACGGCCGCTCGGCGTGCCGGTGGGCGTCGAGGCTGGTGCTGCTCAACGGGCACGGCGGCAACGTCGCCGCGCTGCGGTCCGCGGTGACCCTGCTGCGCCACGAGGGCCGCGACGCCGGCTGGCTGTCCTGCGTCGCCGACGTCCCCGGCGTACCGCTGGACGCCCACGCCGGGCGCTACGAGACCTCGCTGCTCACCCACCTGCACCCCGGGGCGGTTCGCGCCGACCGCGCCGAGATGGGCGACACCCGGCCGCTGCGCGAGGTCATCGCGGAGCTGCGGGCCGGGGGGATCGCCGCGGTCAGCCCGAACGGCGTGCTCGGCGACCCGGCCGGGGCGTCGGCCGAGGAGGGCCGGCGCCTGCTCGCGGCGATCACGGCGACGGCGTCGGCGGCGGTCACCGCCTGGGACCCCGACCCCGGCACCGGGCGTCTCCGCCCGCCGGCGGCGTAGCGCGGGGTCACGCCGCCCGGTGAGCCGGCGCCGGCGCTCCGCACACCACCCGGCGCCCGGTGCTCAGTGGGGCGGGCCGGTACTGCGGCCGGGCACGAGGTCCGTGCCGATCCGGGTGACGCCGGGCGGGGCGTGCGGCACCGCGGCCAGTGCGGCCGCGGCGGCCCGGCCGAGCTCCTCCAGTGGCACCCGGAGCGCGGTCAACAGCGGGTCCGAGCCGTCGTCGCCCCCAACCGCGGCCAGGTGGTCGACCGCTGCGACGCTCATCCGGCCCGGGACGTCGACACCCTGCTCGCGCAGCCCGATCAGCAGCCCGAGCGCGATGTAGCTCGAGTAGGCCACGACCGCGGTGACCTCGTCGGCAAACGGCCACCGGGCGGCCAGGCGGAGGCCGGTGTCCAGATCAGGGCTCTCCGAGCCGACCACGTCGAGCCGCCCGCCGACCGTCCGTACCCGGCGGGTCGCGGCGGCTACCCGCAGCCGGTCCAGCGACGAGCCGTGCGGGCCGCCGACGTAGCCGATGCGCCGGTGTCCGAGCCCGAGCAGGTGCTCGGTCAGCCGGCCGACCCCGCGTGGGGTGTCGGCGAGGAACGCGGGCAGTCCACGGACGGGTCGGTCGATCACGGCGAGCGGGATCCGGGACGCGAGCTCGCGCAGCCCGTCCTCGGGGGCGCGGGGGGCGACCAGCAGTACACCGTCGGCGTGCCCGAGGAGTCCGCCCGCCAGCTCGATCTCCTGGTCACCGTCGACGGCCGAGGAGATCAACGAGTGGCCGCCGGCCGTGGACAGCTCTCGCTGCGCCCCGGCCAGGATCGGGCCGAAGTAGGGGTTGGTGAGCGACGGGACGACCATCGCGATGGTCCCGGTACGCCCGGTGAACAGGGCCCGTGCCGCCGGGTTGAGGCTGAGCCCCATCTCCGTGGCGAGGCGCTGGACGCGTTCGCGGGTGCCCGCGGCGACGAGATCGGGCCGGCTGAGCGCGCGGGAAGCAGTGGACTTCGAGACGCCGGCCGCACGGGCGACATCCTCGAGCCTGATCACGCGTCGTTCCTCTCGTGCCGCGGTGTGTTTCGTCCTGATGAATCCGGGATGGATCGGATTGCGGCTCTCCCACGGCCAACTGTAGCGTCCGCTGCAACCGGTTGCTGCAACCGGTTGCAGTTGGTGAGCGAACGGAGACCCGATGCGACGACTGGCGACCGCGGCGTTGGTGCTGCCCGCGGTGGTGCTGCTCGTCGTGGGCTTCGGCTATCCGTACGTGACGATGCTGCTGGCCCCGGCCGCCGACCCCGCCCCGGACGTACCCGGCGCGTTGCTCGCGGCGGTGACCGATCCCTACGTGATCGAGATCGTGGCCCGCACCGCCCGGGTGGCCGGGCTCGCGACCCTGGCCAGCGTGCTGCTCGGGTTCCCGGTGGCGTGGCTGATCAGCCGGGTCGCGCCGCGGTGGCGGGCGCTGCTGCTGCTCGCGGTCACGTTCCCCCTGCTGCTGTCCACCGTCGTGCGGACCTTCGCCTGGATCGTGCTGCTCGGCGGGGAGGGGCTGGTCAGCCGTGCCCTGCAGGGCGTCGGGCTGGCGTCGGGACCGGTCCAGCTGCTCTACACCGAGACCGCGATGGTGCTCGGCCTCACCCAGCTGTTCATGCCGCTGCTGATCCTCACCGCCTACAGCTCGCTGGCCTCGGTCGACCCGGCCCTCGAGGACGCCGCCCGCGGCATGGGAGCCGGCAACGCGGCGGTGTTCACCCGGGTGGTGTTCCCGCTCGCCCTGCCCGGGACGGCCGTCGGCGCGATCCTCGTGTTCGCCGGCTCGGTCACCGCGTTCACCACGCCGTCGCTGCTGGGCGGCACCCGCAACCGGACCCTGGCCACCCTGCTCTACCAGGAGGCGAACACCTCGGTGAACTGGAGTGCCGCCAGCGCGGTCGCCATCATCATGACCGCGATCCTGCTGGTCGTGACGCTGGTGCTCGCCCGGGTCCCGGCGATCGGGGCCCGCCGGTGACCCGTCGTCCCGTGCTGACGGTGCTCGCCGCGGTCGCCGTGTTCTTCCTGCTGTTCCCGATCGTCGTCGTCGTCGGCATCGCGGTCACGGCCGGGACGGCGCTGGCCTTCCCGCCGGAAGGGCTGTCGCTGCGGTGGTTCACCGAGGCGGTGTCCTACGAGCCGTTCCGCTCGGCGCTCGGCACGAGCCTGGTCGTCGCGGTGTTCGCGACGGTGCTCGCGCTCGTCGTCGGCGTCCCGGCCACCTACGCGATCCACCGGCGCTCACCGCGCGGGCGCACCCTGCTGCAGACGCTGTTCCTGTCGCCGCTGATCGTGCCCGAACTGGTCCTCAGCTTCGCGCTGTTCCAGTTCTTCGTCGTGCAGGCCGGGATCGACACGTTGTCCGCGCTGGTCGTCGGGCACGCGGTGCTCCTGCTGCCCTACACGGTGCGCGTGACCGGCGCGTCGCTGCTCGCCGCCGACCCGGCGCTCGAGGAGGCCGCGACCGGGCTCGGTGCGGGCCCGCTGACCACGTTCTTCCGGATCACCCTCCCGGTGATCGCTCCCGGTGTGGTGGCCGCGTCGATCCTGTCGGTGCTCACCTCGTTCAACAACGTGCCGCTGTCGCTGATGCTCACCTCCCGACGCGTGGAGACGCTGCCGGTGGCGATGCTGTCCTACGTCCAGACGTCCTTCACCCCGATGGTCGCCGCCGCCAGCACCCTGTTGCTGGTGTTCGCGGTGGCCGTCGCGCTGGTGACCGAACGGCTGGTCGGATTCCAGAAGGTCTTCGGACGGAGTTCCTCATGACGACCCCCGCCCCGGTGCGTCCCCCGACCGCCACCGACGACGACGTGGTGGGACTGTCCGGCGTCAGTCGCGACTTCGGAGCGGGCCCGGTCGTGGACGACCTCGACCTGTCGGTGCGACGGGGCGAGTTCCTGGCGCTGCTCGGACCCAGCGGCTGTGGCAAGACCACCCTGCTGCGCATGATCGCCGGCTACCTGGAGCCCACCGCGGGTCGGGTGACGATCAACGGTACGGACGCCACCCGGATGCCGGTCCGCCGTCGCAACATCGGCATGGTCTTCCAGTCCTACGCGCTGTTCCCGCACCTGAGCGTGGCGGAGAACGTCGCGTTCGGGCTGCGGATGCGCAAGGTCGGCCGCGTCGAACGGGACCGGCGGGTGCACGAGGCGCTGGACCTGGTCGGACTCGCGCACCTCGGCGCGCGCCGCCCGGCCGAGCTGTCCGGTGGCCAGCAGCAGCGGGTCGCGCTCGCCCGCGCCGTCGTCGTGCGCCCGGACGTGCTGCTGCTCGACGAGCCGCTGTCCAACCTCGACGCCCGGCTGCGGGTGCAGCTGCGCGACGAACTCGCCAGGGTGCAGCGCGAGACCGGCCTGACCACCGTGCTGGTCACGCACGACCAGGAGGAGGCGCTGGCCGTCGCCGACCGCATCGTGCTGCTGGACCGCGGCCGGGTCGCGCAGGAGGGCACGCCACGGGAGGTCTTCGAGCGGCCCCGCACCCGGTTCGTCGCCGAGTTCCTCGGCTACCGCAACGTCCTCGACCTCCCCGGGCGCGGTCGCGTCGCGATCCGGCCCGAGCACGTGCGGGTGCACCCCGATGGCGGAGCCACCGACGCGGCCCCCGGCGACGCCCGCGACGTCGTCGTCCTCGACGGGACGATGCGCTCGTCGACCTACCGCGGGACCTACAGCACCGCCACCGCCGTCGTCCCGACGCACGGGGGCGAGGCCGAGGTGCAGGGCGTCACCGGCACGCCCGAACCGGCCCCTGGTGACCGGGTCCGGGTGGAGCTGCGGGTGTCCGCGATCGTGAGTCTGGAAGCCGACCCCGAGGAGGTCCTGTGATGGCCAGGCCCGTCATGAAGAGGAACGCCGTGTGGGTCTTCGGGGCCGTGACGGCGGTGTTGCTCGCCGGCTGCGGCGGACCCGGCGGCTCGGGCGGGGGTTCCGACGAGCTCGTCGTGTCCGGGTTCAGCTTCGGGGCGGAGGAGTTCGAGAAGACCGTCGTCGCCCCGTTCGAGGAGGAGACCGGCATCCGGGTCACCTTCGACCCGGGCTCGAACTCCGACCGGTACAACCGGCTGCTGGTCGACCGGGCCCGTCCGGACGTCGACGTCGTGCTGATCTCCGACCTGTTCGCCGCCGACGGGGAGCGGGAGGGGCTGTTCACCGACATCGACCCGGGGTCGGTGCCGAACCGGGCGGACACCGTCGAGTTCGCCCGGGACGCCCCGGGCCAGGGAATCCCGTACACCTTCACGCTGCCGGGCGTCCTCTACTCGACCGACGCCTTCCCCGACGGACCGCCGACGGTCGCGTCGCTCTGGGACCCGGAGCTGGCGGGCCGGATCGCGGTCCCCGACATCTCGGCGACGGCGGGGATCCCGTTCCTCATCGCGGTCGCAGAGACCTTCGGCAGCGGGCCGCAGGACGTCGACACCGCGTTCGCGAAGCTGGCCGAGCTCAAGCCGAACGTGCTGCAGTTCTACTCGAGCACCACCGAGCTGCTCAGCCTGCTCGAGCGGGGCGAGGTCGTCGCCGCGCCGGGCCTGGACCTGTTCGCCTACGACGCCGTCGAGGCCGGCCGGCCGGTCGCCTGGGCCCCGTTCGACCGGGGACGAGTGCTGTCCTACAACAAGGCGGAGATCGTCGAGGGGGCCGCGAACACCGACGGCGCCCAGCGGTTCGTGAACTACCTGCTGTCGCCGGAGGTGCAGACCCGCACCGCCACGGCGTTCTCCGACAAGCCGGTGAACCGGGCCGCGACCGTCCCGCCGATCATGACCGAGGTGTCCGGCGGCGCCGCGACCGACCCGGGTGCAGCCGGCTACGTCCCGCTGGACCTCGACTTCGTCGGCGCGAACCGCGGCGCGTGGATCGACCGGTTCGCCCGCGAGGTGTCGGGCTAGTGCCGGAGCCGACACCGCCGCTCCCGGTCGTGATCGACACCGATCCCGGGGTCGACGACGCGATTGCGCTGCTCCTGGCTCTGGGCTCCTCCGCACTGCGGGTGGCCGGGGTGACGACGGTGGCGGGCAACGCAGGGATCGAGCAGGTGACGGCCAACGCCACCGCCGTGCTGGACCTGGCCGGCGGACCTGCCGGTCGCGATGGGGGCGGCCGGGCCGCTCGCCGGTGGCCCCCGGGTGCCCGACGAGCCGGTGCACGGCCCGGGCGCCCTCGGCGGGGTCGTCCTGCCGCCGGGCGCCCGTTTGGTCGCCGGCACGCCCGGTACCGGGGGCCACGGCCCGGACGGCCGTGGCGACGGGACGGCCGCGGTCGACCTGATCGCCCGCCTGGCCCGGACGCACCCGGGCGAGCTCGTGCTGCTCGCGCTCGGACCGCTGACGAACGTGGCCCGGCTCCTCGAGCGCGACCCCGAGGCGGCAGGCATGCTCGCCGGCGTCGTCCACATGGGAGGCGCCGCCTTCGCCCCGGGCAACGTCACCCCCGCCGCGGAGTTCAACACCTACTGCGACCCGGAGGCGGCCCGGGTGGTGCTCACCAGCGGTCTGCCCGTCCGGCTGGTGCCACTCGACGTGACCCGCCGGGTCGTGCTGCCGGGCGCCGTCGCCGACCGGCTCGCCGGCTCCGCGGACCCGGTCACCGCCACCGCAGGCGCAATGCTGCAGGGTCTGGTGGAGGGACACGCCCGCCGGCACGGGGTCCGCGAGTGCCGGGTGCACGACGCGACGGCCGTCGTCGCGCTGCTCGATCCGGAACGGTTCTGCTGGCGGCGCCACCCCGTCGACGTCGAGTGCGTCGGCGAGCTCACCCGGGGGGCGCTGGTGACCGACGTGTACGGCCGCACCGGGCGGCCCGCCACGGTCGAGCTCGCCCTGGACCTCGACCCGGACCCCGTCCGTCACCGCCTGCTCGCCGTCCTGGAGGACGCCCGATGATGCGTGCGATCACCGGAACGCTGCTGCTGCGCGGCGGATCCGTCGTCTCCGTCCACACCGGCGAGACGTTCCGCGCGGACGTGCTGGTCGAGGGGGACCGGATCCGAGCCGTGCTCGCCCCGGACCGGGCGGAGCTGACCGCCGCGGAAGAGCTGGACGTGACCGGGCGGCTCGTCGTGCCCGGCTACATCGACGCGCACATGCACGTGGAGAGCTCGCTGGTGCCGCCGGCCGAGTTCGAGGCGCTCACCCTGCACCGGGGCACGACAACCGTGCTGGCCGACCCGCACGAGATCGTCAACGTCGCCGGTCGCGAGGGCATGGCCTGGATGATCGAGCAGGGCCGTGGCCTGCGACAGGACATCCGGTGGGCGGTGCCGTCCTGCGTGCCGTCGCTGCACGGGTTCGAGACCGCCGGGGCCGACCTCGACGCCGACGACATCGCCGAGATGCTCGGCTGGGGCGGCGTCACGACGCTCGGCGAGGTCATGGACTACCGGGCCGTGATCGGCGGGGACCCACGGACCCTGGCGATCATCGACGCGGCGTGCCGGGCCGGGGTGCGCCTGGACGGTCACTGCCCGCACATCAGTGGGGCAGACCTGAACGAGTACCTGTGGGCGGGCGTCGACTCCGACCACACGAAGAACTCGCCCGAGGTCACCGTGGAGAAGGCCCGGCTCGGGATGGTCATGATGCTGCAGGAGAAGTGCCTGCGGCCCGAGCTCGTCGAGGCGTTGCTCGCGCTGCCGGTGCTGCCGGACTTCTGCCTGGTCAGCGACGACGTCGCCCCGGACGCGGCGGTCGACCACGGGCATCTCGACCACCTGGCGGGCGTCGCCCTGGACTGCGGGCTCCCGGCCCTGGCGGCTCTGCGCGCGCTGACCCTGCACCCGGCACGCCGGCTCGGCCTCGACGATCGTGGCGTCGTCGCCCCCGGCCGGCGGGCAGACCTCGTCGTGCTGCGCGACCTGACCTCCTTCGTCCCCGAGCACGTGGTGTGCGGTGGTGTGCCGGTCGGTGAGCCCACCCCGCGCCCGACGCCGTCGCACCCGTTCGGCGGGACGGTCCGGCTGCCCGAGGCCCCGGACGGACGGTGGCGGACCGACCTGCCCGACGGCGAGTACCCGTTCCGCGCGTTGCGGGTCAACCCGGTCGACACCTACACCGAGCCGGACGAGATCGTCCTGCCGGTGCGCGACGGTGTCGTCGAGTGGGAGGGCCGCTGCGCAGTGGTGACGGTGGTCGAACGGCACACCGGGGCCGCGTCGCGGCAGACTGCACCGGTGCTGGGGTTCGCCCCCACGCCCGGAGCCTTCGCGACGACCTACGCACACGACAGTCACAACCTCACCGTCGTCGCCACGTCCGCCGGGGCACTCGCCGAGGCCGCCGGCCGGGTTCGTGCGGCCGGCGGCGGGATCGCCCTGGTGCGAGAGGACTCCGCGCCAGTGGAGCTGAGGCTGCCGATCGGGGGCGTCATGTCCGACCTCCCCGCGGACGAGGTCGCCGCGGCGGCCCGGGAGATCCGCTCCGCGGTGCGCGAGTGGGGCTGGGACCACGCCAACCCGTTCATGAGCCTGACGACCATGACGCTGCCGGTCTCGCCGCAGGTGAAGATCACCGACCGGGGGCTGGTGCGGGTCGTCGAGCGGGACTGGGAACCGGCGGTGCGCGCGGGCGGGTGAGCGCGGTGCCGCTCAGCTCGCGTGGGAGAGCAGGGGCACGAGCTGCTCGGCGGTGGTGAACGAGCCGTGCTGGCCGGGGAACGTCGACAGGAACGGCTCGGCCTCGGTCCGGACCACCGCTGCCGTCCCGTGCATCGCGACGACGACGTCGCCGATCCGGTCGAGCACCCGGTCGGCGACCGGGCCGAACCAGCCCCGGGCCACCGCCTCCTCCCGGGTGACGACGGACGCGTCGTCGCCGAGCACGGCCCGCCAGGCGGCGAGCACGTCGGCCGTCGCCCCGGGTCCGGTGTAGACGTGGCGGGCGCGCGGGTCCCCGCCGAGCAGCGCCACTCCGTCGGTCAGCGCCGGGGTGGTGTCGGCGTCGACGGTCCGGTCGACGGTGACCATGCCGTGGTCACCGGTGACGGCCAGCAGCGTGCCCGCGGGCAGCTCGGCCAGGAGCATCCCGAGCAGCGCGTCGACCTGGCGCAGCTGCCAGCGCCACGCCGGCGTCCCGGGGCCGTACAGGTGGCCGACCTTGTCGAGGTCGGCGTGGTAGCCGTAGACCAGCCGGGGTCCCGGCCCCTCGACGCCGGCGAGGATCTCGACGGCCAGGTCGCCGAGCGCGGCGACCCCGCGGTACTCGCCGCCGCGCAGCCCGGACCGGGTCAGCCCGGACGTCCGGAACTCCAGCGGTGACACCGACCGCACCGCGACGCCCGCCGCCGCGGCGCGCTCCAGCACCGTCGGTTCCGGCTGCACCCGCTCCGGGACGAGCGTCTCCCGCAGGTCCCGGCGGCCCGAGGACCAGCCCAGCGCGTCGAGCAGCTCCCCGTCGACGCGGAACCGCAGGCCCAGGGTGCCGTGCGCGCCCGGGGGCAGCCCGGTGCCGAGCGAGGTCAGGCTGATCGGCGTCGTCGAGGGGAAGCCGACGGTCAGCGGCCCGGCATCGGCGAGCCCGGCCAGCACCGGCGCGTCGTCGGCGTGGGCGCGCAGCGGCTCGTGGCCGAGGCCGTCGACCAGCAGCAGCACCGCGGCCCGGGCCTGCGGCAGCACGAACGCGGGCGGCCGCTGGTCGAGCGGGGCGCCGATCGCGTGCGTCAGGGCGGGCAGGACGTCGGCCAGCGTCGCCGAGCCGTAGCGGGGGAGGACCTCGGACATGTCCGGGAGTCTGCCCCGGCCGGGCCCGGGCGGACCACGCCGATCGGGCAGGTGCGGGTGTCGACCGGCCACGCCCGGGGATGGAAGGCTCCCGCAGGTGACCGTCGCCCGGACCGACCCCGACCGCCCGTCCACCGGGGAACCGGCCGGCCCGGCGGACCGCAGGCTCCCGGACGGCTTCCGGGTCGTGCTCGACCGGCGCACCCGACGGCTCGACGGCGGGGCGGCCCTGCTCGGCGGCGCCCCGCCCCGGCTGGTGCACCTGTCCGCGCGGGCCCGCGCGCTGCTGCCCGCCCCCGGGCGCCCGCTGGTCGTCACCGGCCCCACCGAGCGGTCCCTGGCCCGCACCCTGCTCGACGCCGGGCTCGCCCACCCCCTCACCGACGCACCGGCCGGGGTCACCGCGGCCGAGGTCACCGTCGTCGTCCCGGTGAAGGACCGCCCGCTGGACCGGCTCCTCGCCGCGCTGGCCGGGACCGGGGTGGCCGGCCCGATCGTCGTCGACGACGGGTCCGCCGACCCGGCACCGCTGCGCCGCGCCGTCGAGCGGGTCGGGGGGACCGTGCTGCGGCACGCCACCCCGCGCGGCCCGGCAGCCGCCCGCAACGCCGGCCTGGCCGCCGCGACCACCCCGTTCGTGGTGTTCCTCGACTCCGACGTCGTCCCCGAACCCGGCTGGCTGCCCCCACTGCTCGCCCACCTCGCCGACCCCGCGGTCGGCCTCGTCGCACCGCGGATCGTGGCGCTGGACCCGGAGCGGGGCGGTGGGCTGCGCGGGGCCGTCGGGCGCTACGAGGCGGTGCGGTCGTCGCTGGACCTGGGCCCCGACGCGGCGCTGGTCGTGCCGCGGTCCCGGGTCGCCTACGTGCCGAGCGCGGCGATGCTCGTGCGGGTGTCGGCGGTCGGACCGGTCGCGTTCGACCCGCGGATGCACGTCGCCGAGGACGTCGACCTCGTCCTGCGCCTGCACGACGCCGGCTGGGCGATGCGCTTCGAGCCCGTCTCCCGCGTCGCCCACGACCACCGCACGCACCCCGGGGAGTGGTTGCGGCGCAAGGCGTTCTACGGCACCGGGGCGGCGCCGCTGGCATGCAGGCACCCCGGCGCGGTCCCGCCGCTGATCCTCTCGCCGTGGACGGCGGCGGTCTGCCTGCTCCTGCTCGTCCAGCGGCGGGGGGCGACGGCGCTCGCCGCCGTCGTCACCGGCGTCGCGACCGAACGGCTGTCCCGCGCGCTGCCCCGGCTCGAGCGGCCGCGGCGCGGTGCGGCGCTGCTCACCGCGCTCGGCCTGTCCGGGGCGCTGTGGCAGACGGCGTCGGCGCTGACCCGGCACTTCTGGCCGGTCGCCGCCCTCGGCTGCCTGGTGTCGCGCCGGGCCCGCCGCGCGGTCGTCGTGGCGGCGCTGGCGGAGGGGCTGGCCGACTGGTGGCGCCACCGCGACCGTGACCCGCGGGTCCGCACCGGACCGCTGCTGCACCTGCTGGCGCACCGACTCGACGACCTCGCCTACGGGGCGGGTCTGTGGTGGGGGGCGGTCGAGCACCGGACCGCCGCCCCGCTGCGTCCGGCCGGCCCTGGCGCCCGACGTTGACACAGGTTAGGCTTCCCTGACCTGCGACGTGGAACCACTCCGTCCGGGCTGGTCTGAACGGGTGATTCGTGTTGCGTCACGGATCCGTTTCTGCGGGCGGCTCTCGCCTGCGTTCTCCGCGCCTGCGGTTGCGCGCGACAGGCTGTCGCCGTGACGTCGGCGACACGCCATCCGACCTCCGCTCCTCCCGCTCCGGGCTCCTTGCACCCCAGGAAGATCGGGAGTGTGATGTGGGCGCCGCCACACGAGACGTGCGGCAACTTTTCCGGGTGCGCCGGCGTGGTCGCGAGTCAGGCGACGGCGAACGGCGTTCCTCGGACGGAGTCCCCGGTCAGACCCCCGCGCTTCGGAGCGTGCGTGGTCGCGTACGAGGAGTGAGAGTTCATGACAGAGGTCCGGGTCACCGTCGACGGCGTGAACTACGCCGACGACGTCGAGCCCCGCATGTTGTTCGCGCAGTACCTGAGGGAGACGCTGGGCAAGACGGGGACGCTGATCGGCTGCGACACCAGCAACTGCGGTGCCTGCACGGTTCATCTCAACGGACAGAGCGTGAAGTCCTGTTCGGTGCTCGCGGTCCAGGCCGACGGCGCCGAGGTCACCACCATCGAGGGCCTCGCCCGCGACGGTCAGCTGCACCCGGTGCAGGAGGCCTTCCGCGAGTGTCACGGTCTGCAGTGCGGGTACTGCACGCCGGGAATGATCATGGCTGCGGTGGACCTGCTCGGGGACAACCCCGACCCGTCCGAGCAGGAGGTCCGCGAGGGCATCGAGGGCAACCTCTGCCGCTGCACGGGCTACCAGAACATCGTGCGCGCCGTGCAGACCGCGGCGAAGAACATGAAGCCGGGAGTCGCCGCTGCGCCCTCCGGCCAGGCCGCCCCGGTCGCGGGAGGTAACTGACGTGACGACGACCGCCGAACCCACCACGACCGGCGAGATCGGCAAGGCCCGGGTCCGCAAGGAGGACCAGCGCCTCATCACCGGCCGGTCCCGCTACACCGACTCCATCACCCCTCCGGGCACCGTCCACATCGCCGTCGTCCGCTCGACGATCGCGCGGGCGACCATCACCTCGATCGACAAGTCCGAGGCCGAGAAGGCCCCGGGTGTGTTCGGCGTCTACACCGCGGCCGACCTCGGTGCGGAGGAGGTCGGCATGCCCTGCGCGTGGCCGATCACCCCGGACCAGAAGGCCCCGCAGCGCCCGGTGCTCGCCGTCGGCCGCGTCAACTTCTCCGGTGAGGGCGTCGCCGTCGTCGTCGCCCGGTCGGCCGCCGCCGCGCGCGACGCCGCCGAACTCGTCGAGGTCGACTACGAGCCGCTCGAGCCGGTCCTCGACATGGAGACCGCCGCGCAGGACGGCGCCGAGCTGGTCCACCCGGACCTCGGCACCAACGTCTCCGCGACCTGGGTGTTCGACTCCGCCGCGGCCGGCACCGGTGCCGACGTGGCCGAGGCCATCAAGGCCGCCGAGGCCGACAGCGACTCCGTCGTCGTCCGTCGCCGCTTCCGTCAGCAGCGCCTGATCCCCGCGTTCATGGAGCCCCGCTCCTGCGTCGTGGACCCGACCGGCGAGCAGCTGACGATCTGGGCTGCGACCCAGGTGCCGCACATCCTGCGCACCATGACCACGGTGACCCTCGGGGTGCCGGAGTCCAAGCTGCGCGTCATCGCCCCCGACGTGGGCGGCGGCTTCGGCGGCAAGATCGGTGTGCTGCCCGAGGAGATGCTCTGCGTCCTGCTGGCGCAGAAGCTGGGCAAGCCGGTCAA
The DNA here is from genome assembly GCF_001932475.1 of Pseudonocardia sp. Ae717_Ps2. Lineage (NCBI taxonomy): Bacteria > Bacillati > Actinomycetota > Actinomycetes > Pseudonocardiales > Pseudonocardiaceae > Pseudonocardia > Pseudonocardia sp. Ae717_Ps2. The sequence continues at coordinate 5,280,751 of NZ_MCIS01000001.1, read as the reverse complement.
GTGGACCGAGACCCGCAGCGAGTGCATGCTCACCGCGCACCACGCCCGGGACCAGATCCAGGACCTCGTGATGACTGCCAAGAAGGACGGCACCATCACCGGGTTCGACGTCCACCTCTACGCCGACATGGGTGCCTACCTGGGCCTGGTCGGGCCGGGTGTGCCGATCCTCGGCGCGTTCATGTTCAACGCGATCTACAAGATCCCCGCGCTGAAGTTCACCTGCTCCAACGTCTTCACCAACAAGACGCTGACCGACGCCTACCGCGGTGCCGGCCGTCCCGAGGCGACCTTCGCCGTCGAGCGCATGCTCGACGAGCTGGCCGTCGAGCTCGGCCGCGACCCGATGGAGCTGCGCGAGCAGAACTGGATCAAGCACGAGGAGTTCCCGTTCACGACGGTCGTGGGCCTGACCTACGACACCGGCAACTACGAGCAGGCCACCCAGCGCGCGATGGAGCTGTTCGACTACGCCGGTCTGCGCCGTGAGCAGGAGGAGCGCCGGAAGAACAACGACCCGGTCCAGCTGGGCATCGGCATCTCGACCTTCACCGAGATGTGCGGTCTCGCCCCGTCCCGGGTGCTCGGCTCGCTGGACTACGGCGCCGGCGGCTGGGAGGCCGCGAGCATCCGGATGCTCGCCACCGGCAAGGTCGAGGTCACCACCGGTGCCTCCGCCCACGGCCAGGGCCACGAGACGGCGTTCTCGCAGATCGTCGCGGACAAGCTGGGCGTCGCGTTCGAGGACGTCGAGATCCTGCACGGCGACACCCAGGTGGCGCCGAAGGGCCTCGACACCTACGGCTCGCGCTCGCTGGTCGTCGGCGGTGTCGCGATCGTCAACGCCGCGGACAAGGTCATCGAGAAGGCGAAGAAGATCGCCGCGCACCTGCTCGAGGCCTCCGAGGACGACCTGGAGTTCGCGAACGGCCAGTTCACGGTCAAGGGCACCGACAAGGGCAAGGCCATCCAGGAGATCGCGTTCGCCGCGTTCATGGCGCACGACTACCCGGAGGGCATGGAGCCGTCGCTGGACTCCGACGCCGTGTTCGACCCGGAGAACTTCTCCTACCCGCACGGCACGCACCTGGCGGCCATCGAGGTCGACACCGACACCGGCCGGGTCACGCTGCGCAAGTACGTCTGCGTCGACGACATCGGCAACGTCATCAACCCGCTGATCGTCGAGGGGCAGGTGCACGGCGGTCTCGCCCAGGGCATCGCGCAGGCCCTGTTCGAGGAGGCGAACTACGACGACCAGGGCACCCTGGTCAACGCCACGTTCGTCGACTACACGATCCCGTCCGCGGCGGACCTGCCGAGCTTCACCACCGAGACGGTCTCCACCCCGGCGACGTCCAACCCGCTCGGTGTGAAGGGCGTCGGCGAGGCGGGCACCATCGCCTCGACCCCGGCCATCCTAAACGGTGTGCTGGACGCGGTGCGCCACCTCGGCGTCGACGAGATCGAGATGCCGACCACCTCGCAGCGCGTATGGCGGGCCCTGCAGGTCGCCAAGGGCAGGAACCCGCAGGAGACCCCGAGCGACGTCCACGCCCCCGGCGCCGGCCTCGGCTCCATCGACCCGAACAACCCCAAGGGAGAGGTCCAGTGATCCCGGCGAAGTTCGACTACGTCCGGCCCTCCTCGGTCGAGGAGGCCGTGACGGCCCTGCAGTCGGCCGGTGAGGACGCCAAGATCCTCGCGGGCGGCCAGAGCCTGCTGCCGGTGCTGCGTCTGCGGATGGCCGCGCCGAGCACGATCATCGACCTCGGGGGCATCCCCGAGCTCAAGCGGATCGGCGAGGACGACCAGTACGTCATGGTCGGCGCGATGGCCACCCACCACGAGGTCATGCGCAACGACCTGGTGAACACCCACGTCGAGCTGATCGCCCGGGCCACCGAGACCGTCGCGGACCCGCAGGTCCGCCACCGCGGCACGCTGGGCGGTGCGCTCGCGCACGCCGACCCGGCCGGTGACCTCGGTGCGGCCGCGCTGGCCCTGGACGCCGAGTTCGTCATCCTCGGCTCCGGCGGGACCCGCCTGGTCACGGCGAAGGACTTCTTCCAGGACTACTTCACGACCGCCATCGGCGAGGGCGAGATCCTCACCATGATCCGGTTCCCGAAGTACACCGGCTGGAAGAGCCACTACGAGAAGTTCAACCGGGTCGCCCAGGCGTGGTCGATGGTGGCCGTCGCCGTCGCGCTGAAGGTGGACGGCGGGACCATCACCGAGGCCCGCGTCGGACTCACCAACATGGGCAGCACGCCGATCCGGGCGACCGGTGTCGAGCAGGCCCTGGTGGGCAAGTCCGCCGGTCCGGACGTCGCGAAGGCCGCGGCGGAGCACGCCCTGGAGGGCACCTCCGCTCCGAGTGACGCCGACGCCGCCGCCGACTACCGTGAGCACCTGGCGAAGGTGCTCACCGGTCGTGCGGTGCTGGCCGCCGCCGGCTGACGAACCAGAAGCACGCCGACGCCGGCGCCGGTTCCGGGGTTCCCGGACCGGCGCCGGTGTTCGTTCGAGGAGGCTTGGAAGACACATGCAGCTGGAGAACAAGTTCACGATCGCCGCGCCGATCGAGGACGCCTGGAAGGCGCTCAACGACCCGGAGCTCATCGCGCCGTGCTTCCCCGGGGCGACCCTCACCGAGTACGAGGGCGACTCGTTCCAGGGCACCGTCAAGGTCAAGCTCGGCCCGATCTCGCTCACCTACAAGGGCAAGGGCACCTACATCGAGCGGGACGACGCCAACCACAAGGTCGTCATCGACGCGTCCGGCCGCGACGCCCGCGGCAACGGCACGGCCAAGGCCATCGTGACCGGCACGATGGTCGCCGACGGCCCGGACAAGACCTCGGTCACGATGGTCACCGACATGACCGTCACCGGTCGTCCGGCGCAGTTCGGCCGGGGTGTCATCTCCGACGTCGCCGACAAGATCATCGGCCAGTTCTCGAGCTGCGTCGCGGACAAGCTGACCGGGCCCGGCGGGGCGTCGTCCAACGGTGCCGGCCCGAAGCACGCGGCCGACGAGACCAGCCCGATCCCGGCGGTCCCGCCGGCTCCGGGTGAGCAGGCCGCTCCCACACCGGTGAAGCGCCCCTACCAGCCGCAGAGCAGCCCGGTCGAGGCCATCGACCTGCTCGACTCGGCGGGTGCCCCGGTGCTCAAGCGCCTCGCGCCCGTGCTGGGCGGCATCGGTGCGCTCGTGCTGCTGTTCGTGCTGGTCAAGCGCCTGCGCGGCGACTCGAAGGGCTGAGTCCTCCGCAGGTTCTTCCGGGCCGGTGCCGCGTTCCGCGGTGCCGGCCCGTGGCGTTGCGGGGCAGGATGGTGCCGTGCGAGCGGGTGAGCGGAACGGGCTGACCGACGTCGAGGGCCTGCGGGTCGGGCACGCGGCGGTGAGCGGGCCGGGCGCCCGCAGCGGGACGACGGTGGTGCTGGCCCCGCCGGGCGGCGCGGTCGCGGGTGTCGACGTGCGCGGCGCCGCGCCCGGCACCCGGGAGACCGACCTGCTCGACCCGGTCGCGACGGTCCAGCGGGTGCACGCCGTCACCCTGTCCGGGGGCAGCGCGTTCGGTCTCGACGCCGCCTCCGGGGTGATGGCCCGGCTGGAGCGCGACGGCGAGGGCTTCCCCGTGCCCGGCGCCGTCGTGCCGATCGTGCCGGCCGCGGTGGTGTTCGACCTCGGCCGCGGTGGCGACGTCCGCGTCCGCCCGACCGCCGACACCGGTGCGGCCGCCTACGACGATGCGCACGCCGGGCCGGTCGTCCAGGGCTCGGTCGGGGCGGGCACCGGCGCGGTGTCCGGCGGGCTGCGCGGCGGCGTCGGCTCGGCGTCGGCGGTGCTGACCGAGGGCTCCGCCGCCGGGACGACGATCGCGGCCCTGGTCGTGCTCAACTCGGGCGGTGCGGCTGCGGACCCGGCCACCGGTGCGGTGTACGGCGCCCGGCACGGTCTTCCCGGCGAGTTCACCGTCGGGGTGGCTCCGGCCCTCGCTCCGCCGGAGCGGCTCGCGGAGCTGTACGCGGGGCACGAGAGCCCGCTGGGGACGGCGACGACGTTGGTCGTCGTCGGCACCGACGCCGCCCTGGACAAGGTCGGCTGCACCCGGCTGGCCACGATGGCGCACGACGGCCTGGCCCGGTCGATCTCCCCGGTGCACACGATCCGCGACGGCGACTGCGCGTTCGCGCTGGCCACGGGAACGCGGTCCGCGCCGGACGCGACCGGGGTGTTCGCGTTGCAGGCGGCCGCGGCGGAGGTGACGGCGCGGGCCGTGGCGCACGCCCTGCTCGCGGCGGAGGCGGCGCCGGACCGGCCGTCGTACTCGTCGCTCGTGGCGGGTCGGTGAGCGCGCCGAACCCGTGGCTGGGCCGCCCGCGTGCGCCGCGCCCGCCTCCCGCGCCGGACCCGGACGCGGTGCGTCTGGTGGGGCTGCCCCGGCGGCGGGCCGCGGCCCGGGCGGTGAACGACGTGGTGCGGGGCGTGGACGTGCGCGCGTTCGGCGAAGGCTGGACCGTGTCGTTCCTCAGCGGCTACTACACGCTGTGCCACACCCTCGACGAGCTGCTCGACGCCGTCGCCCCGTCCGGGGAGCGGGAGCTGCTGCGGTCGACCGTGCTGGCCGCGGCCGACGGGAGCGCGGGCCGGGACTGACCGGCCCGGCGCTCGGACGCCGCCACCCCGGCCGGCGGTGCGGTCGGGACGGCGGCACCGTGCCGCGCCGGGTGCGGTCGGGTCAGTCGTCGTCGCGGTCGTCGTTCCGGTGGTCGTCGGACTGGTCGTCGCGGTCGTGGTCGAGGACCTGGCCGGTGGCGGCGTCGATGTCGATGTCGTGCTCGATGGTGCCGTTCAGGACCTCGACCTCCCAGTGGTCCCGGTCGTCGTCGCCGGCGTCGCGGTCGTCGTCCCGGTCGTCCCGGTCGTCCCGGTCGTCCCGGTCGTCCCGGTCGTCGCTGTCGAACTCGACCTTCGTGACACGGCCCCCGCCCGCGGCGGCCAGGGCGGCACGCTCGGCGGCGGCGCGGTCGACCGCTGGCGCGGGGGGCGCAGGAGCGGCGGTCGTCGGCGCGGTGGCGTCGGTGCGGGGCAGCTCCGGGGGCAGCAGGTCGGCGGTGCGCGCGATCGCGGCGCCGGTCGGGACGACGGCGAGCTCGTCGGGGGCACCACCCGCCCCGAATGCGAGGGCGGTGCCCCCGCCGACGAGCAGGAGGCCGGTGGCGGCGACGGCGGCAACGGTGAGCGGGGTACGCACGATGATCTTCCTCCGGGGGTTTCGGCTGGTCCGGGTCGGTGCGACCCGGTGACGGTGGGAACTGTGCCGTCGCCGTCCCCAAGGTCGCGCTGCGTGAGCCCTAAGGCGGCGTTAGGGCCCGGAGCGGTCGAACTACAGTCGTCGGGGTGTCGACCATCAGCCCGGACGAGGGAGTGGCGCGCCGGCTGAAGGCCCTGGCCTGCACGGCGCCGCTGCACGACCTCGACGCCCGCAAGGGGCGGCTCGACTGGGACGCGACCGGCTACCAGATGGCCGAGATCGGGCTGCAGGCGATCGACCAGGTCACCCTGGCCATGGACTTCGACCACGGTGCGGACCACGCGGAGGTCGTCCGGCGGCTGCTGCCGTTCGTCGGCGCGCAGGTGCCGGGGGCCCCGCGGTCGGAGTACGTCCGCGTCGCACAGTGGGTGATCGACAACCTGATCAACGTGGGGTCGATCGACCGCGGGTTCGCCGTGGAGTACGGAACGACCGACGACGAGGGGCACTACGTGCGTCGCCGGTTCGACTTCAAGCTGCTCGTCGAGGTCGCCGCCCCGGACGGCGGGATCTACCTGCGTGCCTCGGACGAGGCGATCAACGTGCTGGTCGGGGCGCTGGACACCGACGTCGAGTCGGCCCAGGAGGCGGCCGAGACGAAGCTGGAGACGCTGATCGTCCGCGGTCGTCTCGGCGACGCCCGGCTGGCGGCCGAGCAGGCCCGCTACCGGACCGTGCAGTACGCGGAGTCGTTGCGGCGCAAGCTGGAGGCCACCCGCCGCGACGTCCGGTCGGTGGACTGGCTGGACGCGGTCCCGCAGCTGCTCGACGAGGCACTGACCCACATCGAGTCCCGCTACCGCGCCGAGACGATGATCAAGGCGAACATCGCCGACGCCCGCGACGAGGCCACCGAGCCGGGGCGCCGCCGGCAGGCCGCGGAGCTGGTGACCGTCGTCGACGACTGCATCCAGCGGCACACCCAGCTGCAGGCGCGGTTGCAGGAGGCGGGGGCCGCGTTCCGCGCCGAGCAGGATCGCCAGCAGTTCTCCGGGAAGCCGAAGCGGGCCGCCGTCGACGTGTTCGGGCAGCTCCTGCGGCCGTCGTTGGCGCTGACCGTCGAGGCGGCGCACGACCCGGTGACCGGCTACTTCGCGGCCGGGGCCGGTGTGCGCAACCCGTCGGTGCCGAGCCTGGGCGGGCTGGTCGAGACGTTGCTGACGCCGCCGAGCGACCGGGACCCGTTCGGCGCCGAGGTGCCCGAGCCGGAGCTCGCCCCGCAGCCGCGCGAGCGGTTCGGGGTGGAGACGTGGGCTGCCGCCGACGCCGTGCTGCCCGACGAGATCGAGCACCCGGTGCGGCTGTCCGCGGCGCTCGCGGCGGCCCGCGCCGCCGGGGCGGACCTGCCGCAGCTGGTCGCGCTGCGGGCGGTGCACGCCGTCGGGACGGCGGTGGCCACGGCCCGGACCCAGGGCGACCCGTCGGTGCTGGTCGCCGTCGACGACGGGACGGTCCTCGACGACCCCGAGTTCGGCGGCGCCGACCTGCTGCTGGCGCGGGCCGGTGTGCTGGGTGGACAGACGAACCGACGGACGGCGCAGACATGAGTGACACCGAGACCGCGGCCCGCCTGGTCGGCTACGGCATGCGACCCAAGGCGCTGCCCGGACGCGACCCCGACTACGCCGACCTGGTCCGCCGCTACCGGGAGGACGACGAGTTCCGCACGACCGTGCAGCGCGTAGCCTCCGGCCTCGGCCTGGTCGTGCTCGCCGTCGACACCGGACCGGGCATCGTCCTCGCCGCGACCGAGGGCTCGGTCTTCGAGATCCGGATGGACGAGTACGCCCGCCGCACCGCCCTGGCCAACCGCGGCGCGGACAAGGTCCTGCACGGCATCGCGCACCTCGCCGTCGCCGCGCTGGCCTTCCCCCGCCCCGACGACCTCGGCGACGACTCCTACGTCGGCCGGGTCTCGGTGGAGCTCGTCGACGGCGCCGTCCGCGAGGCCTGCCGGGTGCTGAACGAGCGTGCCGCGGGTCCCGCCGACCCCGAGTCCGACGCCCCGCAGCTCGAGGAGGTCTGGCGGGTCTGGCAGCGCCGTCCGGAGGCCACCGCGACCAAGGACGGCCGGGTCGGGGAGTCCACCACCCGCGGGATCGTCGGCAAGGCCCTGCGGTTCCTCGCCGACCAGGGCTTCCTCGTGCCGGTCGGGGCGGAGGGCGCCTACCGGACGACGCCGCGCTACCAGGTGCAGGTGCGGGAGCTCGCCGCCCAGCGGGCCTTCGACGAGCTGCTGGCCCTGAACGTCCTGCCCGCCGCGACCGCCGCCGGGACCCTGGTGACCGAGCACGACGGGGTGTTCGACCCGCCGGGCGCCGGTGCGGAGGGCACGGCCGGGCCGTCCGGGCCGGCGGAGTCCGCCGAACCGTCGCCCGCTGCACGGGGTGGCGGCCCGGCCGGTGCCTTCGACGGCGCCGGTGGCCCCGAACGCGCCGGTGGCGCCGAACGGGCCGGTGTCCTCGACGGCGCCGGTGATCCCGACGGCTTCGACGGAACGGGTGTCCCGCAGGAATTCGCTTACCGGGTAAGCGAATTCGGCCGGGAGGGTGCCGGGGGAGACGGAGTGGTGGCGGATGGCGCACCGGGAGGTGCCGATGCGGGAGGTGCCGGTGCGGAACTCGCTTACCCGGTAAGCGACTCCGCACAGGAGGGGGTCCCGGTCGGGGACACGGATGCCGGCCCGACAGCGCATGCCGGCGCGACGGACGAGCCCGGCCCGACGGATCGGGCGGACCCTCCGGCGACCGACGAACCCACGGAGGAACGCGATGTATGAGCTGACCCGCGTCCGCCTGTTCTCCGTCGGGCCGACCGCCGCGCGCTACCAGGACGTCGCGCTCGACCTGCGGGGCGTCGGAGCCCCGGTGAAGGTCGCCGTGCAGGAGGACCTGTTCGCCCCGGACGCGCTGGACCGCACGACACCGCGGCGGCCGTCGCCGGCGTCGGTGCTGTTCCTGGAGAACGGTGGCGGCAAGTCCGTCCTGCTCAAGCTGATCTTCTCGGTGCTGCTGCCGGGGCGGCGTCAGGTCGTCGGCACCACCAGCACCACGGTGCTGGAGAACTTCGTGCTCGCCGAGGACGTGGCGCACGTCGTCTGCGAGTGGATGCACGTCGGCACCGGGCGGCTCCTGGTCACCGGGAAGGTGTCGGAGTGGCGCGGGCACGTCGCCTCCACCGATCCGGAGAAGCTGGCCGACGCGTGGTACTCCTTCCGGCCGGTCCCCGGGATGGGGCTCGACGACCTGCCGTTCACCCACGACGGCCGCCGGGTCACCCTGGCCGCGTTCCGGGAGCGTCTGCAGACCGCGCACCGCGAGTACCCCGACGCCGAGCTCGCCTGGGAGACCGGGCACCGGGACTGGACGCGTCACCTCGTCGACGTCGGGCTGGACCCGGAGCTGTTCCGCTACCAGCGCGCCATGAACGCCGGCGAGGGCGAGGCCGCTGAGGCGTTCTCGTTCTCCTCCGACGAGGCGTTCGTCGACTTCCTCCTGCGGGCGGTGCTCGACCCGGCGGAGCCGCAGAACGTCGCCGAGCTCGTCGCCGGGTACGCCGACCGGCTCGCCCAGCGCGAGGAGCTGGAGACCGAGCGGGAGTTCGTCGACGGCACGCTGTCCCGGCTGGAGCCGATGGTCGAGGCCGAGGCCACCGCGACCGCGGCCCGCGACACCGAGACCGCAGCGCGCGCCGAGCTGGCGGCGACCGCGTCGCGGATCGCGGCCCGCCGGGTCGCCGAGGAGGCCCGCTCGGTGACCGCCGCCGAGGAGGCCGCCGGCGCCGTCGAGGCCGAGCAGTCCGCGGCCCGTGCGGCGGAGCGGCTGCAGGACACCGTCGGTGAGCTGCGCAGACTCACCGCGGTGCTCACCGTCGAGGCCGCGGAGCGGATCGCGGCCGAGGCGACCCGCGAGCGCGACGACGCGTCGGCCGTGTCGATGGCCCGCGACGCCGTCGAACCGGTGCTGGCGCACCGCGTCGCCGCCGCCGAGGCCGCGCGGCTGCGCGCCCGCGTCGAGGAGGAGGAGCAGAAGTCCCGGCCCGCGCTCGCGGCCCGGCAGGACGCGGCCCGTGCCCTCGCGGCCGCGCTGGCCCGCGTCGCCGCGGAGGCCGACGCCGCCGCGGACGCCGCGGAGACCCGCCGCGCCGACGCCGAGGAGCGCGCGGCGGCCGCCCGTCGCGAGCAGGTCACCCGCACCGCGGACGCCGCCCGTGCCGAGAGCGCGGCCGGCGCCGCCCGCGAGGCCCTCGACGAGCTCGAGACCCGGGTCGCGGCCGCCGTCGAGGCGGGGCACCTGAAGGCGGGCTCGACCGCCGCCGACGTCGAGGACGAGGCGGCGGCTGCCCGGATCGACGCCGAGCGGTGCGCCGCCGCGCTCGCCGAGGCCGACACCGCCGCCGCGGCGATCCGCGAGGAGCGCCGGGCCGCCGAGACCCGCCGCACCGCGGCACAGGACGCGGCGGCCGCCGCCCGCGCCGACGCCGCGACCGCCGAGGCCGCACGATCCGCGGCGGAGGCCGAGGCCGTCGCGCTCGCCGGGGAGACCCGACCCGCGGAGCTGCTCGGGCTCGACGAGATCCGTCCGGACACCGACGCGGGCCTCGTCGTCGACACCCTGACCACCGCGATCCGCGGCGCCGAGCGGGAACGGACGACCCTGCACGGCGACCAGCGCCGCGACGAACGCGCGCTCGCCGCGCTCGGCGACGGCGGCCTGCTGCCCGACCCGCCCGAGATCGAGGACGTCCTCGCGGTGCTGGAGTCCGCCGGGATCACGGCCTGGTCCGGGCGTCGCTACCTGGCGAAGCTGCCCGCCCCCGACCGGGAGACCGTGCTGGCGCGGCTGCCGCACCTGGCCGGCGGAGTACTGCTCAACGACGCGCGCGACGCCGAGCGGGCCCGCACCCGGCTGGACTCCGCGCGGCTGCTGCCGGCCTGCCTGGTCGCGGTCGGCACCACCGCCGCGCTGCGCGCCGACGCCGACCCGGCGCCCGGGATCGACTTCGTCGTGCCGCCCAACCCGGCCCTGCACGACGAGGAGGCCGCCGAGCAGGTCCGGGTCCGCCTCGTCGCCGAGACCACCGAGCGCGCCGCCCGGCTCGCCGAGCTGGAGACCGTCCTCGACGACGACCGCAGGCTGCGGGACCGGTTCGCCGCGCTGCGCGACCGTCGTCCCACCCTCGCCGACCTCACCGAGGCCGCCGAGATCGCCGAGGCCGCACGGGCCGCGGCCGTCGCCGAGCACGAGGCGACCCGCGCCGCGGTCGAGGACCTCGACGAGCGCGCCGACCGGCTCGCCGCCGACCGGCCCGGCCTGGAACGGACCGCCGGGGACACGCGTCGCCGGGCGGACGCGCTGGCCGCGCTGCGCACCGAGCTCTCCCGCCGGGCGACGCACGAGGAGCGGATCCGCACCGGGGAGGCCGACGCCCCGCGGGCCCGCGAGGAGGCCGACGCCGCCGGGACCACCGCCGACCGCGCCGCTCGCGAGGCCGCCGACGCCCAGCAGACCCGCGATCGGCAGCGCGGCATCGGCACCACCCTGCGCGACGAGGCCGCGGCGCTCCCGGTCTCCCCCGAGGAGATCGGCGACCCGACCGCGGAGCCGGACGGGGCCCCCGAGGGATCGCTGGCCGAGCTGCGCGAGGAGTTCCAGCGGGCCCGCGACGCCTACGCCTCGGCCGCCGTCGACACCGACCTGCACGGTGCGCTGGAGCGGGCCGAGGCCGACGCGCGGGAGCGCCGGATCGCCGTCGACGGGCTGCCGCGCACCGTCGTCGAGGCCGCGACGGCGTTCCTGCACACCCCCGACGGCGCCGACGCCGCCAGCCGTCGCGCCGCCGCGGAGCAGGCCAGGGCCGCCTACGACGAGGCCGAACGCCGCCGCGCCGACGCCGCGACGGAGCTGGCCGTCGCCCGTCGCGAGCTGGAGCGGTTCACCGGCGGCGAGCGGCCGATCGACCACGGTGCCGAGGGGCGCTCCGCGGACTGCGCGCCCTACGACGCGCCCCGCGACGCCGAGCACGGCCGTGAGCTGGTCGCCCGCGCCGCGGCGGACCTGGACGCGGCGGGCACGGAGCTGGAACGCCGTCGTCGGGCCCGGGCCGCCGCCGAGGACGCCCACCGCACCGCCACCGACCTCGCCCGCGGGTTCGGGCTGGTCGTGTCCTCGTTGGACGAGACGCCCGAGCCGTCCGGGGTGCCGTTCGACGGCGACGTCGAAGCCGCGCAGGCCGCGCTCAAGCGCCACCAGAACGCCGTCCGGGACGCGGCGGGGGAGCGGACGCGGGCCGAGAAGAAGGTCCGCGAGGGGGTCGACGCCGTCGCCCGCTTCGCGCAGGACCCGCGGTTCGCGACCCTCACCTCCCCGGTGCACCGTCACATCGCCGGCGTCGACCGGTCGGAGATGCCGGGCCTCGCCGCGGAGTGGATCGCGGCGCTGCGCCCGCGGCTGCGGTCCCTCGACGACGACCTCGGCAACATCGAGCGGCACCGCTCCGGGATCGTCACCCGGCTGTCCGGGATGGTCGGCGAGGCGCTGCGCACGGTGCGCCTCGCCCAGCGGCTGTCCCAGCTGCCCGAGGGCCTCGGCGACTGGTCGGGCCAGCAGTTCCTGCGGATCCGGTTCGAGGAGCTGCCCGACGCGGCGCTGCGCCACGAGCTCGGCGCCGTCGTCGACCGCACCGCGACCGGCATGGCGGGCGGCAAGGCCAAGGACCGGCGCGACGGCATGTCCATGCTGCTGCGCGGGGTCAGGGCGGCGATGCCGAAGGGTGTCCGGGTCGAGATGCTCAAGCCCGACGCCGTGCTGCGAACCGAGCGGCTGCGCGTCTCCGCGATCAAGGACGTGTTCTCCGGCGGGCAGCAGCTGACCGCGGCGATCGTCCTGTACTGCACGATGGCGGCGCTGCGGGCGCACCAGCGCGGGCAGGGCAGGCGGGCGCACGCGGGCGTGCTGTTCCTCGACAACCCGATCGGGCGCGCGTCGGCGGGCTACCTGCTGGAGCTGCAGTTCGGCGTCGCGCAGGCACTCGGGGTGCAGCTGGTCTACACGACCGGGCTGTTCGACGCGGGCGCGCTGTCGTCGTTCCCGCTGCTCGTGCGGCTCCGCAACGACGCCGACCTGCGCGCGGGACGCAAGTACCTGTCCGTCGACGAGCGGGTCACCCGGTCGGTGCCCGACGCCGACGCCCCCGGCGGCCGGATCACCGCGGCGCGGGTCTACCGGCGCCCCGAGGCCGTGGTCCCCGCCGGCGCACGCAACGGCGGGGCAGGCCGCGCCGGCGCAGGCGACGGCGCGGGATCGGCAGGATGACCGTGCCCGGGGACGCAGGGGCTGCGCTCGGGCCGGTCGCGGAACGGCTCGCGGAGCTGCTGCGGGCCTCCGGGCGGACCCGGATCCCGCGCTCGGCGGTGCGCGCGGCCTTCCTGCGGGCCGACCCCACGATGGTCGGCAGCGTCGACACCCGGCGGAACCTGGCCGCGGTCCTGGCCGAGCTGACCGCCGCCGGGGTGATCGAGCCGACCGACCGCGCCGACGACGGCAGCCCGCCGCTGCCGAACTCGGTCCGGCTGCTGCGTACCGCCCCGGCCCCGGCGCCGCAGGACCGCACCCCGTGGCACGCCGAGCTGTCCTGGGCGGCGGACCTGCCCCGGCCGTCGCCGACGCTGCTGCAGGTCAACGAGTGGCTGTTCCGGCACGCGGCGCGGGCGGTCGAGGTCCCGCTGCGGGAGCGCGCACTGGAGATCACCGGCGACGAGAAGGCGTTCGACGGCCGCCTGCCCGGCGCGCTCTCCCTGGCGATCCTGCGGGCGCGCCGGGTCGTCCCGCCGCTGCACCGCGAGCCGCTGCCCGGGGGTGGGCCGGTGCTGCTCGTCGTCGAGAACGCCGACACGATGGACTCGCTGCTCCGGGCGCTGCGACCCGAGCCGGGTGCGGTCGGCGGGGTCGCCTGGGGCGCCGGGGACGCGTTCACCGCGTCGGTGCTCGCGCTGCGGGAGGCCCCGCCGTCGGAGGTCCGGTACTCCGCGATCCGGTACTTCGGCGACCTCGACGCGGCGGGGCTGCGGATCCCGCGCCGCGCGGGCGAGCTGGCCGTCGCCGAGGGGTTGCCGCCGGTGTGGCCAGCGACCGGGCTGTACCGGGCGCTGCTGGAGCACGGCCGTCCGGCGGCCGCGTCGAGCGTCGACCACGCCGACGTCGAGTGGCTCGATCCCGCGCTGCGCGGCCCCGTCCGCGACCTGTTCGCGTCAGGTGCACGCCTGGCCCAGGAAGCCGTCGGCGCCACCCACCTGGCCGCCACCCCGACCTGGCGCGCCGGGCTCGCCCCCGACTGAGCGCTCCCACACGGGTTCCGGTGTCCCACACGGGACCCGAACCCGTGTGGGACGCACGACCCCCTGTGGGAGCGGGTGACTTCGTCGTCAGGGGGGTGGTGGTGGGGCGAGGGTCAGGTCTACTCGGAGGCCGTTGGTGGGGGGTGAGGTCACGGTCAGGGATCCGCCGGCCTGTTCGGCGGTGCGTCGGGCGATGTCGAGGCCCAGGCCCGTCGAGCCGCCTCCGCTGACCCCGCGCGAGGTGGGGTCGGTGCCCGGTGGCAGGCCGGGACCGTCGTCGTGCACGACGATCCGGGCGCCCCCGCCCGGGCGCGCCGTCAGCTCCACGCCGAAGGCCGTCCCGTCCGGGGTGTGCGCGAACACGTTGCCCAGCAGCGCGTCCACACACGCCTCCAGGTCACCCGGCGCGCAGGCCACGGGCAGCGGGCCGTCGGCCAGGTGCAGGGTCACCGAGCGGTCGGTGTCCTCGGCCAGCACCCGCCAGAACTCCACCCGCTCCCGGACGACGGCCGCCGCGTCCGTGCTGCGGGTCGTGCCGCCGCCGCGTCGCCGGGCCTGCTCGATCGCGCCGGTGACCGCCCGCGCGACGCCGTCGACCCCGGCCGAGATGCGGGCGACGTCGTCCGGGTCGCGCAGGGCCTCGGCGTCCAGGCGCAGCGCGGTGAGTGGGGTGCGGACCCGGTGCGCGAGGTCCGCGACGTTCTCCCGCTCCTCGCGCAGCAGCTCCGAGATCCGCCCGGCCAGCCCGTTCAACGCCCCCGCAACGACGCCGAGCTCGGCCGGGGCACCGGGGTCGGCGCGCGCGGACAGGTCCCCGGCCGCGAGCCGCTCCGACACCCCGGACAGGTCGGTGGCGGCGTCGACGAGGGTGCGGGCCAGCCGGTCCGCGACCAGCAGCCCGCCGGCGAGCAGCACCAGCGAGAGCCCGCCCAGCAGCAGCCAGGAGCGGGTCACACCGCGGGTGAGCTCGGCGTCGGGGACGAACACCCGGATCGCGGCGTTGCCGCCGGCGGCACCGGTCACCGCGAACACCAGCTCGCGCCCGCCGGGCGCCTCGGTCGACGCGCTCGTCCCGAGCAGCCCCAGCCGGACCACCGGGCTGCGCGGTGCCGGCGCGCCGAGGACGGTGCCGTCGGGCAGGAACACCGACACGTCGGAGGCGTCGCGGCCGTCGGCGTTCTGGACGGCGGGGGCCAGCACCGACCGGTCGCCGCCCGCGACGGCCGGGGTCAGCACCTGGGCCTGGACGGTCGCGGCGGACACCGCCGAGCTCTCCGCGACCGAGCGGATCAGCGTCGCGAGCGGGATCGCGAACGCGACCAGCACCAGCAGCACGGTCGCCCCGACGAGGACGAGGATGCGCCGCCGCATCAGGCGGTGCCCGGCCCGGTTCCCGACGGCGCCGACGGCGCGGACAGCCGGACCCCGACGCCGCGCACCGAGTGCAGGTAGCGCGGGGCCTGCGCGGTCTCGCCGAGCTTGCGGCGCAGCCACGACAGGTGCACGTCGACGGTCTTGTCGGCGCCGCCGTAGGGCTGCTGCCACACCTCGGTCATCAGCTCCCGCTTGCCGACGACCTGGTCGGCGCGGGCGGCGAGGTGGTGCAGCAGGTCGAACTCGCGCGGGGTCAGCTCCAGCTCGGCGCCGTCGAGCACCGCGCGCCGCGACCGCGGGTCCACCGACAGCCCGCCGACGACGACCGTCGGGTCGCCGGCCCCGTCGCCGAGCCGGCGCAGCACCGCCCGGATCCGGGCGTCGAGCTGGGCGGCCGCGAACGGCTTGACCAGGTAGTCGTCGGCGCCCGCGTCGAGCACGGAGACGATCTCGGTCTCGTCGTCGCGGGCGGTCGCGACGATCACCGGCACCGTGCTGGCACCGCGAAGCATGCGCAGCATGGTGGTGCCGTCCATGTCGGGCAGGCCGAGGTCGAGCACCACGAGGTCGGGCCGCTTCCCGACGGCGTGCTCCAACCCCGCCATCGCGGTCGGCGCGGAGTCGACGGCGTGCCCCCGCTCGGTCAGCCCGCGGATGAGGGCACCGCGGATGCCGGGGTCGTCCTCGACGATCAGGATCTGGGCCACGGGGGGAGAACCTATCCGCCGTGACCGCGCCCGCGGTGGGTCCCAGCCGTCGCTTGTGTCCCGTTTAGGGATCCGTTAACCGGGGTCCGGGGCATGCTGTGCGCGTGGAACGACCGACCCGCCCCGTCCTGCAGATCGCGCTCTGGACCGCCGCGGCCGCCGGCGCCCTGCTCCTGGGCCTGACGGCCGTCGGGAGCATCGGCAGCGACCTCGCGGGCACCCAGACACAGCCGCTGAGCGCCGAGCAGGTGGACGCCCGGCTGGCCCAGCACTCCGCCACCGCCGCAGCCACCCCCACCGCGCCTGCTGCACCGGCACCCGTACCGGCCCCGACGACGGCGCCGGTGGCGGCCCCGCCCGCGGTGGTGCAGGCCGGGGCCGCGGGGAACGTCCTGGCCCGCTGCGACGGCGCGACCCCGCGGATCGTCTCGGTCAACCCCGCGCAGGGCTGGGAGCGCGAGGACGACAAGGACATCGGCCCGGCCGAGGTCGTCTTCGACGGCGACGACGTACCGGACGTCCGGGTCACCCTGAGCTGCGCCGGCGGGGTTCCGACCGGACGGGTCGCGACCGTCCCCGAGGACTGAGCGGCCCGGGCGAACGCCCTCGGGGGACACCGCGGCGGGACGCGTCGGGCTCAGCCGCCGGCGAACGGCGGGAGCACGTCGAGGGTGGCCGCCCCGCCCACCACGGCGGAGCGGTCGCGCACCGCCACCTCGTCGAGCAGGAAGCTGCAGCGCAGCAGGACCCGCTCCAGCTCCGGGCCGTGCGCGGTGCCGAGCGCGGCGACGGCGTCGGCCACCGTCGCGCCGGCGGGGAGCTCCACGGTCTCCTCGCCGGTCCCCGCGGCGGCCTTGGCCGCGGCGAAGTACCGGACGGTGAGGGTCCTGGTCTCCAGGGACAGAGTCATGGTCATCCTCCGATCGCGCTCATCGGGCGCGCAGGCTGCAGGAATCCGGGGTCGTCGATGCCGTGGCCGGCCTTCTTGCCCCACATCGCGTCGCGCCAGACGTCGGCGATCTCGGCATCGGTCGCGCCGCCGCGGAGCATGGCGCGCAGGTCGGTCTCGCCGGTGGCGAACAGACAGGTGCGGACCTGGCCGTCGGCGGTGAGCCGGGTCCGGTCGCAGGCCCCGCAGAACGGGCGGGTCACCGAGGCGATCACACCGACGGTGGCCGGGCCCCCGGCGGTGCCGATGCTCGTTCCGTCGAGCCTGCTCTCGGTGCCGATGCTCGTTCCGTCCAGCCTGCTCTCGACCACGAACTTCTCGGCGGGTGCCCCGCCGCGGTCCTCGTCGGACGGGGTGAGCACGAAGCGCTCCTCGAGCCGCGCCAGGATCTCGTCGGCGGTGATCATCTCGGTGCGACGCCAGCCGTGCTGGGCGTCCAGCGGCATCTGCTCGATGAACCGCAGCTGGTAGCCGTGGGCCAGCGCGAACTCCAGCAGGTCCGCGGCCTCGTCGTCGTTGACGCCGCGCAGCAGCACCGCGTTGATCTTCACCGGGGCCAGGCCCGCGGCCTGCGCGGCGGCCATCCCGTCGATGACGTCCGACAGCCGGTCGCGCCGGGTGATCTGCGCGAACCGCTCCGGGCGCAGGGTGTCCATCGAGACGTTGAGCCGGTTCACCCCGGCCGCCGCGAGGGCCTCGGCACGACGGGCGAGTCCGATGCCGTTGGTCGTCAGCGAGATGTCCGGACGGGGCTCCAGCGCCGACGCGGCGGCGAAGATGTCCTCCAGGCCCTTGCGCAGCAGCGGCTCGCCGCCGGTGAACCGCAGCTCCTCGACACCGAGGTCCCGCACGGCGAGCGCGATCAGCCGGTTCAGCTCCGCGTCGGTCAGCTGCTCGGAGCGAGGCATCCAGTCCAGGCCCTCGGCGGGCATGCAGTAGGTGCAGCGCAGGTTGCAGCGGTCGGTGAGCGAGATCCGCAGGTCGGTCGCGACCCGTCCGAACCCGTCGACGAGACGGGGGTCGGCCGGGCGGGACGGGTCCCGGGACGTGCCGCCCCGCAGCGACGGCAGGCCGAGCTGGGTGGTCATGGGGCCGAGGCTAGCCGCCGACGGCGACGCTCGCCCAGAGCGGGTTTCCGCAGCTCAGACCGGTATTCCGCACCCGCGGACGTGGCTGCGGCCACGTCGTCGCAGGTGCGGAACTAGTCACCGTGTACCTAGTCGAAGAACTAGTCACATAGTTACGTCCGGTGGGCCTTCAGCTCCTGCCGGGCGACGGAGCGGACGTGCACCTCGTCCGGTCCGTCGGCGAAGCGCAGGGCGCGCGCCCACGCGTAGAAGTAGGCCAGCGGGGTGTCGTCGCTCATCGCCGCGCCGCCGTGCACCTGCATCGCCCGGTCGATCACCGTGCAGGCCATCCGGGGCACCACGACCTTGATCGAGGCGATCTCGGTCGCCGCGCCCTTGGCGCCGTGCGCGTCGATCAGCCAGGCCGTCTTCAGGGTGAGCAGCCGGGCCTGCTCGATCTCCATCCGGGACAGCGCGATCTGCTCGCGCACCACGCCCTGGTCGGCCAGCGGCCCGCCGAAGGCCACCCGGGACCGTGCGCGCTCGGTCATCAGGTGCAGGGCACGCTCGGCCATGCCGATCAGCCGCATGCAGTGGTGGATCCGGCCGGGGCCCAGGCGGGCCTGGGCGATCGCGAAGCCGCCGCCCTCCTCGCCGAGCAGGTTCGACGCGGGCACCCGCACGCCGTCGAACCGCAGCTCGGAGTGCCCGTGCTGGTCCTGGTAGCCGAAGGTCGGCAGGTGCCGCTCGATGGTGAGGCCCGGCGTGTCGCGCGGGACCAGGATCATCGACTGGCGGCGGTGGTTCGACACGGTGTCGTCGTCCGCGGCGGTCTTGCCCATGACGATGAAGATCCGGCAGCGCTCGTCGGCGGCACCGGAGATCCACCACTTGCGGCCGTCGATGACGTAGTCGTCGCCGTCGCGCCGGATCCGGGTCTGGATGTTGGTGGCGTCGGAGGAGGCGACGTCCGGCTCGGTCATCGCGAACGCCGAGCGGATCTCGCCCGCCAGCAGCGGTTCCAGCCACTCCTGCTTCTGCGCGGGGGTGCCGAACAGGTGCAGGGTCTCCATGTTCCCGGTGTCGGGGGCCTGGCAGTTGATGACCTCGGGGGCGATCACCGGAGACCAGCCGGACACCTCGGCCACCGCGGCGTAGTCCACGTTGGACAGGCCCGAGACGTCGGGCAGGAACAGGTTCCACAGGCCCCGCTCGCGGGCCTCGGCCTTCAGCTCCTCCACCACCGGTGGCAGGTCCCACTCCTGCGGCGTGCCGCGCCGCTGCGCACGGAAGGCGTCGTAGGCGGCCTCGGACGGCAGGATGCGCTCGTCGAGGAAGGCGCGCATGCGCCCGGTGTAGTCGGCGGCCACGGCGCTGGGTGCGAAGTCCACGCCGAGGATCAGACCACACGCCGTCGTCGGGTGGCAGGTCGTGCGTCGACGGTCCGCCGTGGCCTCGCCGCAGGCGCGACCCTAGTATCGCGACCGTGCCGCACTTCAGGATCTCCGAGGCCGCCCGACTGCTCGGCGTCAGCGACGACACCGTCCGCCGCTGGGTGGACGCGGGGACGCTGCCGGTGCAGGCCGACGCGTCGAACCGCAAGGTCATCGACGGTGCCGCGCTCGCCGCGTTCGCCCGCGACCACGCGACCGCCCCGCCGGACCCCTCGGTGGTGCAGCGCTCGGCCCGCAACCGGATGGTCGGTCTGGTCACCTCGGTGCTGGCCGACACGGTGATGGCCCAGGTGGAGATGCAGTGCGGGCCGCACCGCGTGGTGTCGCTGATGAGCAGCGAGGCCGTGCGCGAGCTCGGTCTCGAGCCCGGTGCGCTCGCCGTGGCGGTGATCAAGTCGACGAACGTGGTGGTGGAGACGCCGGGCGGACACCTGTGATCCCGGGGGCCGGCACCGCCGCCGCGCCGGCCCCGACCCGGCGACGCGAGGGCGCAGCCGACCGCCACGGCACCGGCGTCGGCCTGCCGGTCTGGATGTGGATCCCGGCCGGCATCGGCTTCGCCGTGATCGCGCTGCCCGTGCTCGGCCTGCTCTGGGAGGCCGACTGGGCCGAGACCCCCCGCCTGCTCACCAGCGAGGCCGCGCTGTCGGCGCTGCGCCTGTCGCTGCTGACCGCGGCGATCTCCACGACGCTGTGCCTGCTGCTCGGCGGGCCGCTCGCGGTGGTCCTGGCCCGCGGCCGGATCAACCGGCTGCCCCGCCTGATGCGCGGGATCCGCTCGGTCGTGCTGCTCCCGCTGGTGCTGCCGCCGGTCGTCGGCGGACTCTCGCTGCTGTTCCTGCTCGGCGCCAACGGCCTGGTCGGGCAGGGTCTGGACACCGCGTTCGGGATCTTCATCCCGTTCTCGACGGCCGCCGTGGTCCTGGCCCAGACCTTCGTCGCGATGCCGTTCCTGATCGTGTCGCTGGAGGGTGCGCTGCGGACCGCGGGGGAGCGCTACGAGGCGACGGCGGCCACCCTCGGCGCGTCGCCGGGGCTGGCGTTCCGCCGGGTCACCGTGCCGCTGGTGCTGCCCGGCCTGGCGTCCGGGCTGGTCCTGGCCTTCGCCCGCTGCATGGGTGAGTTCGGTGCGACGATCGCGTTCGCCGGCAGTCTGGAGGGCACCACCCGGACCCTGCCGCTGCTGGTCTACCTGCAGGGCGAGACCGACGTCGCGGGGGCCGTCGCGCTGTCGCTGCTGCTGGTGGTCGTGTCGCTGGTGGTGATCGTCGTCGGGCGACCGCGGGGTCTGGACGGCCGCGGATGAGCAGCGGCGGCGACACGGTGGAGCCCGGTGTGGACATGAGGGCGCGGCTGGACCGGGACGGGTTCGCCCTGGACCTGGAGCTGTCGGTCGCCGCGGGCGAGGTGCTCGCGGTGCTCGGCCCGAACGGGGCGGGCAAGTCCACGATGCTCGGCATCCTGTCCGGGCTGCTGCGTCCGGACGCCGGGCACCTGCGCGTCGACGGCCGGACGCTGCTCGACACCGCCGACGGGACCTTCGTGCCGCCGCACCGGCGCGGCGTCGGGCTGCTGGCCCAGGAACCGCTGCTGTTCCCGCACCTGTCGGCGCTGGCGAACGTCGCGTTCGGGCCGCGGGCCCAGGGCACGCCCCGTGCCGCGGCCGAGTCCCGGGCCCGTGACCTGCTCGACGCCGTCGGTGTCGGCGGGCTCGCCGCTCGCCGGCCCGCGCAGCTCTCCGGCGGGCAGCAGCAGCGGGTCGCGCTGGCCCGTGCGCTGGCCCCCCGCCCGGGGCTGCTGCTGCTCGACGAGCCGCTCGCCGCTCTCGACGTCGACGCCACCCCCGCCATGCGCACCCTGCTGCGCCGGGTCATCGCCGACGGCAAGCAGACCGCCCTGCTGGTCACCCACGACGCGCTCGACGCGCTCGTGCTCGCCGACCGCGTCGTCGTGCTGGACCGGGGCCGGATCGTCGAGTCCGGTCCCGCCCGGGACGTCCTGGCCCGTCCGCGGAGCGCGTTCTCCGCC
Source organism: Pseudonocardia sp. Ae717_Ps2 (assembly GCF_001932475.1). Lineage (NCBI taxonomy): Bacteria > Bacillati > Actinomycetota > Actinomycetes > Pseudonocardiales > Pseudonocardiaceae > Pseudonocardia > Pseudonocardia sp. Ae717_Ps2. The sequence continues at coordinate 5,259,513 of NZ_MCIS01000001.1, read as the reverse complement.
CGGATCGCGGGGCTGGACCTGGTGCCGGGCACCGCCGAGGGCTCGGGGGTGCGCACCGCCGACGGGACCGAGATCCAGGGCCGCGCGGTCGAGGTCACCGCGGGCGAGCCCGCGGTCGCGGTGTTCCCGCCGTCGGCGGTGGCGGTGCACGGCAGCAGGCCCGGGGGCAGTCCGCGCAACGTCTTCCCGGTCCGGATCGCCGCGCTGGAGCCGCGCGGGGACACCGTGCGGCTGCGGGCCGCACCGGTCGCCGGGGGGCCGGACTGGGTGGCCGGGCTGGCCGCCGACGTCACCCCGGCCGCCGTCGCCGAACTGGGTGTCGAACCCGGTCACGAGGTGTGGTTCGCGGTGAAGGCGACCGAGGTCGCCGTGCACGGCCGGCACGCCTGAGAGCAGCGACCGATCCGCTGATCGCGCAGCTCGGTGCCCTGCCGGACCCCGGTCGGCAGGCGTGCCCGGCACCCCCGGTGCCGAAACACTCCGTCACCCGGGTGGTCCCATGTGTCACCCGGACCACCATCGTGTCTCTCGCATCAGGCGTCACAGGCGCATACCGTCGCTGTCTGTGAGTCCCCTGCGTCCCCGCGCCGCCCGACTGGTCACTGCCGGTGTCCTGGCGGTCGCGCTCGGTGTTCCTCTCGCACCGACGGCGTCCGCCACCGAGACGGCGGCGTCGGCGCCTGCCGGATACCTGGTGCAGACGGCGACCGACGGACAGACCCGGGCCGCCGCCGAGTCCGTCGGCGTCGAACCCACGGCCACCTTCGACAGCGTGGTGCACGGCTTCGCCGCGGACCTCACCCCCGCCCAGGCGACCGAGCTGCGCGACCGGCCCGGCGTCGTCGGGGTGGAGGAGGACCGCACGATCTCCCCGCTCGACCCGCAGGCCGTCCACCAGGACGCGCCGGTCGTCCCGCTCGCCACTGCCGAGCAGGCGCCGGGCAACTGGGGGCTCGACCGCATCGACCAGCCGAACCTGCCGTTGGACGGGCAGTACCGGCACACCGCGACCGGCGCCGGGGTGGACGTCTTCGTCCTCGACACCGGTGTCGACGCGAGCCACCCGCAGTTCGGCGGCCGGGCGAAGCTCGAGCTCAACACCATCGACCGGACCGACACCGACTGCGACGGGCACGGCACGGTCGTCGCGGGGATCGCCGCGTCGACGGACTACGGCGTGGCACCGGGCGCGAACGTGCGCGCGGTGAAGGTGCTCGACTGCAACGGCACCGGGACGCTGTCGTCGCTGATCGCCGGTCTGGACTGGGTGTCGAAGAACAAGCGCGGCCCCGCGGTCGCGGTGATGTCGTGGAGCTACGGCGGCTCGCCGATGCTCCAGCAGGCCGTCCAGCGCATGATCGACTCCGGGGTGTTCGCGGCGTCCTCGGCGGGCAACACCGGCGGCGACGACTGCACCGCGCTGCCCCGCGCGATCGACGACGTGCTGGTCGTCGCGAACTCGACGATCGACGACAAGCGCGCCTCGAACTCCTCGACCGGCCGCTGTGTCGCGCTCTACGCGCCGGGCACCCGGATCGTCGCGCCGGTCCCCGGTGGCGGCACCGCCTCCTACAGCGGGACCTCGATGGCCGCGCCGTTCGCGGCCGGTGTCGCGGCGCTCTACAAGCAGGCCCGCGGGGACGCCCCGGCCACCACCGTCAAGAAGTGGATCGTCGACAACGCGGTCCCGGGGAAGATCGACGGCGGCGACACCGGCGGCACCCCGAACCGGCTGCTGCAGACCGGCGGGCTCTAGCTCCGGGCCCCGTCGATCCGGGCCTCGTCGGCCCACTCCCACAGCTCGTACGCGGGCTGGTCGAGCAGGTCGTTCAGCTCGGCCGGGTCGTTCGACGGGGCCGCGACCCACACCGTCCGGTCGGTCCACAGCCACGCGAGGCGAGGTCCGCGGTTTCCGGAGAGGTCGGGCGCGCCGTCCCGCGCCGGACGGCGGTCCAGCAACCCGTCCCAGCCGTCCGGGCCCGCCTCGTCGAGTGCGTCGAGCACGGTCCCGCTGGTCACCGGCTCGCCCCGGTCGGCGACCGACGCCGCGATCCGGTCCGGGTCCACCACCCCGGCCGGCAGCACCGCGGCCGCGACCAGTACGTCCACCACCCGGTCCAGCCGCTCCCGGCCCTCCGCCGACAGCGCGGGCACCACCCGCACCGCGTCCGGCAGCGTCGAGGCCGCACCACCCGCGCCGGGTACCACGACCTCCGTCGCCGGCACCGCGGGCGCGAACTCGGCCTGTCGCGCGAGCCGCCACGACCGCCGGGCCAGGAACCCGAACACCGTGACGGCCACCGCGGCCGCCACGAACGGGATCGCCCGCCCGGCCTGCACGCCGGCCACGACGAACCAGCCGCCGACCACCACCGCCCCCGCCGCCGAGATCGCTGCGGAGACCCGGTCGACCGTGCCAGGGCGTGCCATGTCCGCAGGATAGGCGCGACCCCCGGTGACCCCGATAGCGTCCGGCGCATGCCCGGCACGCCCCCCGCCGACCTCGCGTCCCTCGCTCGTCGCTACCTCGCCCCCGCCACCGCCGAGTGCCCCACGTTCGTCGAGGACACCGAGTGGGAGCCGATCGTCGACGGCGTGGACTACTTCGCCCGGCTGCGGGACCTGTTCGACCGGGCGGGGCCCGGCGACACGGTGCTGGTCACCGGCCTGAACCTCGAACCCGACATGGACCTGCGCGGCCTGGCTCCGGACGAGGAGGGCTACGAAGCGCTCGCCGACCGCTTCGCGCGCCTCGTCGACGCCGGGGTCGACCTGCGCGTGCTGCTCACCGCGGCGGTGTTCTCCGGCTCGGTGCCCGGGGTGGCGATCGGGCCGTTCCGGGCGAACGCGTTCGCCGCGCTGGAGCTGCGCCGCCGCCCGCAGCTGGCCGGACGGGTGCTGCTCGACTGGTCGGGCTCCGGGATCGGCTGCCACCACCAGAAGGTGGTGCTCACCCACGTCGGCGGCGAGCTGACGGCGTTCGTCGGCGGGCTGGATTTGTCCGCCAACCGGTTCGACGCCGAGCCGCACGACCGGCTGTCCATCGGCGAGGAGCGCTGGGGCTGGCACGACGGTGCCGCCGTGCTGCGCGGGCCCGGTGCCGCCCGGGTGTGGGAGGTCTACCGCGGCCGGTGGACCGAGGCCGCCACGCTCCCGCCGCGCCGGTTCATGGTCGGCCCCACCGACTGGGAGCCGATGAACCCCGAGCCGTTCGTCGCCGACCTGCCGCCGTCGCCGCCGGCCCCGCCGTACCCCTCCCCGGGCACCGCGGTGCAGGTCCTGCGCTCGCTGCGGCCGTGGAAGATCGACCACTTCGGGATGCTCTACCGGCGGCACTGGACGGTGCTCCCGCGGCACGGCGTGCAGGAGGTCTTCCACACGCTGTCCGCGGCGATCCGCGGCGCCCGGCGCTACGTCTACCTGGAGGACCAGTACTTCTTCGAGGTCCCGGGCGGGCGACGGGCGTTCCGGCTCTACGGGCTGCTGCGCGACGCCGCCGCCCGCGGGGTGAAGGTCGTGCTCGTCTGCTCGGGACGCAAGGACCCGGTCGACGCCGGGGTGAACAAGTTCCGCCGCCGCGTCACCGGCGACGTCCAGCGCGGCGTGATCGACCAGCTCGCCCCGGGCGACCGCGGCAACGTGATCATGCACCGGATCGAGGACCTCACCGTCCACACCAAGCTCGCGCTGGTCGACGACGTCTTCGCCTCCATCGGGTCGGCCAACTTCTTCTCCCGCTCGATGCGCGGCACCGACACCGAGCTGTCGACGGCGTTCGTCACCTCCGGCCACCAGGTGCGTGACCTGCGGGTACGGCTGTGGGCCGAGCACCTGCGCACCGAGCTGACCGACGAGCTCGCCCCCCGGCTGGCCGACCTGGACCTCGCCCTGGGCATGTGGCGGCCGGAGTGGCTGCCGCCGGACGCGCCGGCCGGGACCTGGCGGGTGCCCGGCTACCCCGCCGGGTTCGCCCCGGCCGAACGGGTACTGGTGCCGGTCGGGCCCTGGCCCGAGCCCTCCCCGCGGCCGCTGCGCCGCGCGGCCCACGGGGCACGGCGCGGGGCGGCGAAGGTCGCCGAGTCCGGGAGGCGCCGCCTGTCCTCGTCGTGACGTCGCGTGATGCCGACGGGTGTTGGCAACCGCGTCGTCCGGGGTGAGGATGTGACGACCAGCACTGAGCCACCCGAGGAGTACGACGTCGTGATCCCCGCCGGAACCCCCGCCGTCCCGTCCTATGCGTCCGGGATCTCGGACACCCCGCTGCTCGGCGACACCATCGGCGACAACCTCGACCGCACGGTCGCCCGGGTCCCGGACAACGACGCGCTCGTCGAGGTGCAGACCGGGCGCCGCTGGACCTACCGCGAGCTGCGGGCCGCCGTCGACGACCTGGCCACCGGCCTGCTCGCGACCGGGCTCACCGTGGGGGACCGGCTCGGGATCTGGTCGCCGAACACCGCGGAGTGGACGCTGACCCAGTTCGCGACGGCCAAGATCGGCGTCGTCCTGGTCAACATCAACCCGTCCTACCGGACCCACGAGCTGGAGTTCGTGCTCAAGCAGGCCGGGATCTCGACGCTGGTGTCAGCGTCGTCGTTCAAGACCTCCGACTACGAGAAGATGATCGCCGAGGTCCGGCCGGACTGCCCCGAGCTGACGCAGGTCGTGATCACCGGATCGCCCGAGTGGGACGCGTTGGCCGCGGGCGACGCCTCCCGCCGCGACGAGCTGGCGCAGGTCCAGGCGTCGCTGACGGCCGACGACCCGATCAACATCCAGTACACGTCCGGGACGACCGGGTTCCCGAAGGGCGCGACGCTGTCGCACCACAACATCCTCAACAACGGCTACTACGTCGGCCGGACCTGCGGCTACACCGAGGCCGACCGGGTCGCCATCCCGGTGCCCTTCTACCACTGCTTCGGCATGGTCATGGGCAACCTCGCCTGCTCCACCAGCGGCGCGACGATGGTCGTCCCGGCGCAGGGCTTCGACCCGAAGGCGACCCTGCACGCCGTGCAGCAGGAGCGCTGCACCTCGCTCTACGGGGTGCCGACGATGTTCATCGCCGAGCTCAACGACCCGGACTTCGGCTCCTACGACCTGTCCACCCTGCGCACCGGGATCATGGCCGGCTCGCCGTGCCCGGTCGAGGTGATGAAGCAGGTCGTCGACCGGATGGGCATGACCGAGGTGACCATCGCCTACGGCATGACCGAGACCAGCCCGGTGTCGACCCAGACCCGCGCCGACGACACCCTCGAACGGCGGGTGTCCACGGTCGGGCGGGTGCACCCGCACCTGGAGGTCAAGGTCGTCGACCCGGAGACGGGCCGGACACTGCCGCGCGGCGAGCCCGGCGAGCTGTGCACCCGCGGCTACTCGGTGATGCTGGGCTACTGGGAGCAGCCGGAGAAGACCGCCGAGGTCATCGACCGCGCCCGCTGGATGCACACCGGCGATCTCGCCGTGATGGACGACGAGGGCTACCTCAACATCACCGGCCGGATCAAGGACATGGTCATCCGCGGCGGGGAGAACGTGTACCCGCGCGAGATCGAGGAGTTCCTCTACACCCACCCCGACGTCGTCGACGCCCAGGTCATCGGGGTCCCCGACGAGCGCTACGGCGAGGAGCTCTGCGCCTGGGTGGTGCTGCGCGACGGTGCGGCGACCATGACCGCCGACACGCTGCGCGAGTTCGCCACGGGGAAGCTGGCGCACTACAAGATCCCGCGCTACGTGCTCGTCGTCGACGAGTTCCCGATGACGGTCACCGGCAAGGTCCGCAAGGTCGAGATGCGCGAGAAGTCGGTGGGGCTGCTGGACCTGGAGGGTGCGGCGAACGTCCGAAACGCCTGACCCCGGACGGGTTCCCAGGCGTACCATCGGGGACGGCGCGTCCGGGGAGCCCGGGCGCGTTTGTCGTGCACGCAGCAACACAGCAAGCAGGAATCGAGGACGACGGTGCCCACCGGCAGGGTGAAGTGGTACGACGCGGAGAAGGGCTTCGGGTTCCTCTCCCAGGACGGCGGTGAGGACGTCTACGTGCGCAAGGCGGCGCTGCCGTCCGGCGTGGAGGCGCTCAAGTCCGGTCAGCGGGTCGAGTTCGGGATGGCCGAGGGCCGCCGCGGTCCGCAGGCGCTGTCCGTGCGCATCGTCGAGAAGCAGGCGTCCGCGGTGGAGAACACCCGCCGCCCGGCCGAGGAGCTGCACGGCCTCATCGAGGACATGATGGGGCTGCTGGAGAACAAGATCCAGCCGGCGCTGCGGCACGGGCGCTACCCCGACCGCAAGACCTGCAAGCTGGCCGCCGAGGCCGTGCGGGCCGTGGCCCGCGACCTGGACGGCTGACCCACCCGCCCCGCCGGGCCGCAGCGGGGCGGGGCGGGGCGGAATGGTCGCGGGGGCGGGCGGTGTTGGGGCGGGTGTGCGCCTGTCGATGTTGGACCGCTCGCGGACGCGGGCCGGGGAGCCCGACGCCGCCGCGGTCCGCGGGACGGTGGCGCGCGCGGTGCGCGCCGAGCAGCTCGGCTACCACCGGTTCTGGGTGGCCGAGCACCACGCCGTGCCCGGGATCGCGTCGGGCAGCCCGCCGGTCCTGATGGCCGCGGTGGGCGCGGCGACGTCGCGGATCCGGGTCGGCTCGGGCGGGATCATGCTGCCCAACCACCAGCCGCTCGTCGTCGCGGAGCAGGTCGCGTTGCTGGAGGCGCTGCACCCCGGGCGGATCGACCTCGGGATCGGGCGCTCGCCCGGGTTCACCGAGCCGGTGCGCCGTGCCCTGCGTGCCGGGGCCGCGGACGACGCCGCGTTCCGCGCCGCCCTCGACGAGCTGCGCGCCTACCTCGACGGCAGCGGCCCGGTCACCGCCCGGCCGCGGCTGGAGCACGCCGTGCCGCTGTTCCTGCTCGCGACCGGGGCGGGCCTGGCCATGGCCGGTGACCTGGGCCTGCCCGTCGTCGTCGGCGGCCCGGTGCTCGACGACCCGGCGACGCTGGCGGACTACCGCGAGCGGGCCGGGGACGCGGCGCACCTCGTGGTGTCCGTCGACGTGCTCGTCGGGGACCCGCAGCTGGCGCTGTCCGAGGCGTGGGCGCACGCCGCGGCCCGCACCACCGGCGAGTTCCCGCCGCTGGAACCGCCGGACCCGCGGCGGGTGACGACCCGGCGCCAGCGGGAGACCGTGGACCGGGCGCTGGCCCGCTCCGTCGTCGGCGACGAGGACACGGTCGCCGAGCGCCTCGACGACCTGGTGACCCGCACCGGCGCCGACGAGCTGTTGGTGTTCTCCTCGACCCACGACCGCGACGCGCAGGCCGACTCCGACGCCGCGTTGGCCCGGCTGCTCGGCGCGGGCCGCTGAGACCCGGATCGGTGCCGCTGGGACCGGTGTCCGTGCCCGCTCAGCCCTGCTCGCCGACCAGGACCCAGGTCGCGCGGACCGGGAACTGGATGTCGGTGCTCTCCGGGTCGATCGACGGCGGCGCCCCGAACACCTGCACCTGCGCGGTGACGAGCCGGTCGCCCGGCTCGGGCAGGGACAGCGTGAAGTCGGTGCGGGTGCCCGGCGCGGCGATCGCGCTGCGCTGCTGGACCGGGGTCGGGTCGGTGCCGCGGGTGAACGCGTAGGCGACCTGCCAGGGCGCGGAGGAGACCTCCTCGGGCACCGTGATGCGGACCTCCGTCCCAGGCGGGACCGGCGCGGTCACCCGGGCGTTCGGGGCGTCCTGGCAGTTCTGCAGGCTGGTGTCGCAGAACTGGGTGGGTGCGGCGACCAGCGCGGTGCCGCCGACGTCGAACGTGACGGTCGGGGCCGCGCCACCGCACCCGGCGAGGACGAGGGTGGCCGCGGCCAGGGTCCCGGCCAGCACACCGGCGGACCGGCGGGGGCGCGGTCGGGGGCGGGTGATCACGCCGACCAGCGTACGGACCGGGGCCCGGCGGGCGGGCCGGCCCTCAGCGGGCGACGGCGGCCGGGCGCGGACCCAGCCCCGGCACCAGCGAGGTGCCGCGGCGCACCAGGGCGGCCTGCAGCGCGAACACCGCCACCACCCCGGTCACGATCACGAACCCGGTGCGGAACGTGTCGTGCGGGGCGAGCACCCCGATCGCGCCGCCCAGCACCCAGGCCAGCTGCAACACGGTCTCCGACCGCCCGAACGCCGACGCCCGCGCGTGCTCGGGCAGGTCGCGCTGCACCACCGCGTCGAGGCAGACCTTCGCCAGCGCGCTCGCCGTGGACGCGACCAGCGCCGCGACCACCGCCGTCGGCACGCCCGGCAGCAGCGCCACCGTCGCCGCGGCCAGTACCGCCGCCGCGGCCGCGGCCAGCACCACCGGCTCGACCCGGGAGAAGCGGCTGCGCGCGCCCACCGCGTTGCCGACGAACAGCCCGACGCCGGCGGCCGCACCGACCATCCCGATCACCATCAGCTGGCCGGCGGGGTCGCCGTCGGGTGACCGTTCGGCCCCGGCCTTCACCACGAAGGCGACGAACAGCGTGAGGAACCCGGTCAGCACCCGCACCGTGCTCGTGCCCCACAGCGCGACGAGCACCGCCCGGGTGGCGGGGACGCGGGAGCGGCGCGAGCCCGGGCGGGCGGCGGGCACCGCGGCTGTCACCTCGCCCGCGGTCGACTCGACCCACCGGGGGATCCGCAGGCAGAGCACCGCGCCGGCGACCCCGAGCAGCGCCGTCCACCACAGCGGCCCGGCCCCGCCCGCGACCAGCGCAGCCCCGCCGGCGACGGCCCCGGCGACCCCGCCCGCGGCCATCCCGAACGTGGTGAGCCGGGAGTTCGTCGTCGCCAGGGTGATCGTCGAGGGCAGCACCCGCGGGGTCACGGCCGCCTTGAGCACCAGGAACGACTTGGACAGCACCATGATCCCCAGCGCGGCCGGGTAGAGCAGCCAGTCGTCGAGGTGGAACACCAGCACCACGGCGAGCACCGCGCGCCCGGCGCAGGACACCGCCATCGCGATCCGCCTGCCCCGCTGCAACCGGTCCAGCGCGGGACCGATCACCGGCGCCACCAGCGCGAACGGTGCGACGGTGATCGCCAGGTAGAGCGCGACGTTCGCGGTGGACTCCGCCGTCGCCGCCGCGAAGAACAGCGTGTTCGCCAGCGCGACGGCGACCGCGGCGTCGAGCGCGTAGGTCAGCATCGTGGCGTAGGTGAGCGCGGTCAGCCCGGACCGGTCGGCGCCGTCGGCGGTCGCGGCGCGCCGGAACAGCGCGACCGCGCGCCCGCCCAGCTCGCGGGTGCGGTGCACGGCGACCCGGGTGACCGTCGGCCTGCGGGGGACGGAGGCCGGGCCGGGGCGGGGCAGCTCGTCGGTGGCGGCACCGGCGGGGCGCCCGCGGCGCAGCGCCGGGTCCGAGGCGATCGGGGTCGTGGCCGGAGCCCTGACCGGGGTGGTGCGCGGATCCCGGCCACGTCTCGACGCGGCCGCCCGGCGGCGGCTGCGGAACGGGTTCGGTGCCACCCGGTCATTGTGCAGGCGGGCACCGACGGTTCAGGCGATCCCGGCGGGTGGTGTCACCCGGCCGGCGCAGCGTGCGTCAGGCCGGGGGCACCGGGAGCCGCACCCGGAACGTCGTCGGCCACAGCTTGCCGGTGAGCAGGTACTCGTCGCCGTCGACGTGGGCGATGCCGTTGAGCACGTCGGCCCCGGCCCGCTGCCCGGCCGGCAGCAGCCCGGTCGCGTCGACGACGGCGTCGACGACCCCGGTCGCCGGGTCGATCCGCACGATGTCGTCGGTCTGCCAGACGTTGGCCCACACCCGGTCCCCGACGCACTCCAGCTCGTTGAGCCGGGTCACCGGGACGCCGTCCAGGGTGACGGCCACCGAGCCGGTCGGCGCCAGGTCGGCCGGATCGTGGAAGAACAGGCGGTCACCGCCGTCCGAGCGCACCACCCGGTCGCCGAGCAGGCACAGCCCCCAGCCCTCGCCGTCGACGGGCACCTCGCGCAGCGGCCGCAGCGTCGCGCGGTCCCACTCGACCGCCACCCCGTCCTGCCAGGTCAGCTGCCAGATCCGATCCCCGACGACGGTGATGCCCTCCCCGAAGTAGGCCGGCGGCAGCGGGCTGGCCGCCCGCACCGCACCCGTCGCCGGGTCCAGCGCGCGCAGCTGCGAGCGCCCCACCCGGCCGGTCCCCTCGTAGAGCGTGCCGTCGCGCAGCTCCAGGCCCTGGGTGAACGCCTGCGGGTCGTGCGGGATCTCGGCCAGGACCTGCGGGCGGACCACCGGTACCGGGCCCGGGGCGGGCAGCCCGGGCGCCGGGGCGGCGGCGCCGCATGCCACCAGGGCCAGCACGAGGGCCGGCAGGAGGGTGAGCAGGCCCGTCACGGACGGGCGGCGGAGCAGCGCGCGGGCGGGCACCCGCCCAGGATGCCCGGGCGCGGGTGGCACACTGGTGAGGTGAGCACTGGTGAGGTGGGTGTCGAGGTCGGCGACTGCGGTGACGAGCGGGCGGAGACGCCGCAGCCCAGGGTGACTCCCGCGCCGTCGCACCTGTTCGACGCGGTGGACGAGGCGCGGGCCGCGGCCGTCGAGGAGGCGGCCGACGAGCTGGGGGCCGACGCGGCCGTGGCCGCCGTCGGCGCGCACCTGGGCACGACCGTCGAGGACGACGGCTCGGTCACCCACTCCTTCGCCGCGCACCTGCCCGGCTACCGCGGCTGGCGCTGGGCGGTCACCGTCGCCGCCGCGGCCGACGACGGGCCGGTGACGGTCTCGGAGTCGGTGCTGCTGCCCGGCTCGACCGCGCTCGTCGCCCCCGACTGGGTGCCGTGGGACCAGCGCGTGCGTCCCGGCGACCTCAAGCCCGGTGACCTGCTGCCCACCCCGGCCGACGACCCGCGCCTGGTGCCGGGCTACGTCGACTCCGGGGACCCGGCCGTCGACGCGCTCGCCCGCGAGGTCGGGCTCGGCCGCGAACGGGTGCTGTCCTACGAGGGCCGCATCGCCGCCGCCGAACGCTGGCAGGACGGGGAGCGCGGCCCGGGCGCCGACCTCGCCCGGTCCGCGCCCGCGTCCTGCGGGACCTGCGGGTTCCTGGTGCCGCTCGCCGGGTCGCTGCACGGCGTGTTCGGGGTCTGCGCGAACGGCTCCTCCCCGGCCGACGCCCAGGTCGTCGCCGTCGAGTTCGGCTGTGGCGCGCACTCCTCGGTCACCGAGCCGTCCGGCTCCCCGGTCCACGTCTCGGCGCTGGTCTACGACGACGGCGTCGACCTCGAGCCGGTCGGGTCCTGAGCTCCACCGGCGTCGCGGGCGGCACCGACCCGTTCGGCACGGCGGCGCTGCGGGACGGGGTCCTGACGGCCTGGTCGTCGTCGCCGACCCGGTTCCGGGAGGACGTCAACGCCGAGGACGACCTGCGCCGCGGTGGCTACGCCGACACCTGGGTCGCCGAGCTGCTCCAGAACGCCGCCGACGCCGCGCTCGCCGCGGACCTGCCCGGCCGGGTCCGGGCGGTCGTGGTGGACGGTGAGCTGCGCGTCGCCAACACCGGGGCCCCGCTCGACGCCGCCGGGGTCGCCGCGCTCGCCGCGCTGCGGGCCTCGGCCAAGCGGGACACCGCCGGCACCACCGGCCGCTTCGGCGTCGGGTTCGCCGCGGTCCTCGCCGTCTGCACCGCGCCGCGCCTGGTGACCGCCGCGGGCGGCGTCGCGTTCTCCGCCGCCCGGACCGCGGTCGAGGTGGCCGCACTGGGCGGTGAGGCGGCCGCCGAGCTGGCCCGCGACGCCCGGGTGCCGGTGCTGCGGCTGGCCTGGCCCGCGCCGGAGGAGGAGCCGCCGCCGCCCGGGTTCGCCACCGAGGTCCGGCTGCGTCCGGTACCCGGCATCGACCCGCGCGACCTGCTCGACGAACTCGCCCGCACCGCCGGTGACCTGCTGCTGGCGCTCCCGGGGCTGGAGTCGGTGACCGCGGGCCCGGTGACCGTCGCCCGCACCGACCTCGGCGACGGCCGGGTGCGGGTCGGGGACACCGGGTACCTGCTGGTCACCGGGGACGCGGGCGTCCGCTGGGCGCTGCGACTGCGCGGCGACCGGCCCGCCCCGTACGGACCCGACGACGGCGAGGTCCTGCACGCCCCCACCCGCAGCGCCGAGCAGCTGTCGCTGCCCGCCCGGCTGATCGCGCCGTTCCCGCTCGACCCGGACCGCCGCCGGATCCGTGCCGACGACCCGGCCGTCGACGTGCTGGTCGACGCCGCGGCGGCCGCCTACGCCGACCTCGTCCGGCGGGTCGACCCCGCCGAGCGCGCCGGGCTGGTGCCGGAGCCGGGCTTCCCGCGCTCGCCGCTCGACGGCCGACTCCGCGACGCCCTCCTCACCACCCTCACCCACACCCCGTGGCTCCCCGCCGCCGCATCCCCCACCGGCACCGCACCGGGGGTGGGGGAGGACGACGCGGGACTGTTCGCGCCGAGTCGGGCGGAGTGGCTCGACGTCCCGGGCGACGGCGTGGCGGAGCTGCTCGCCGCGTGCGACCCGGCGTTCTCCCGGCTCGTCGCGTCCGGGGTCGTCCCGCCCGCCGCGCTCGGCGTGGACCGGATCGGCGCGGCCGCGCTGGCCGAGCGGCTGACCGGCGTCGAAGCGGCTCCCGGCTGGTGGCGGGAGCTGTACGCGGCCCTCGCCCCGGCCGTCGACACCGTCCCGGGGCTGGCGGCCGAGCTGGGCGCGCTGCCCGTCCCGCTCGTCGACGGTCGTCTGGTGCCCGGGCCCGCCTCGGTGCTGCTCCCCGACGGCGACGCCCCGGCCGCCGTGACGGCGCTCCCCGAGCTGCGGATCGCCCACCCCGACGCCGTCCACCCGCTGCTGCGCCGTCTCGGTGCCGCCGACGCCGACCGCGACACCCTGCTCGACGCCCCAGCCCTGCACGCGGCCGTCGAGCGGTCCGTCGACGACGCCGAGGCCGGCCTGGACACCACCGCGGCGGCCCGTGCCGTCCTCGCTCTGCTCGACACCCCCGCCGCCGCGCCGGACCCCCGGTTCGGGTCCCTGGCGCTCACCGACGACGACGGCCGCCCCGCCCGCGCCGACGAGCTCGTCCTGCCCGACGCCGCCGTCCGGGACCTGCTCGACCCGGACGCCCCGGTCGGCGTGCTGGGGCCGGAGTGGGCCGACGTGTCCCGCGACGCCCTGGTCGCCGCGGGCGTGCTGGACCGGTTCACGGTCGTCCCGTTCGACCCCGACGTACTGCACGACGGCGAGCACTACCCCGACGACGGTGACACCCCGCCCGCCGTGCGCGACCTCGACCTCGTCGCCGACGACCGCTGGCCCGCGGCGCTGGCCCTGCTCGCCGCCGACCGCGACACCCGGGCTGCGCTGCTCACCGGCTACACCGCCTGGTGGCTGTCGCGCCACGTCCGCCTCGACGGCCGGCTCCCCAGCACGTGGCGGCTGCGCTCGGCGACCGGCCTGGCCGGGCTCTACGACGAGGTCGCGGCCCTGCCCGGCGTCGACGACGCGGTGCTCACCGCGGTCGGGGTCCGGGACCGGGTCGTCGTCGACGGGCCGGACGAGGTCGTCGAACTGCTCGACCGGCTGGCCGACCCGGCCCGCACGGTGAGCGGGGAGGTCGCCGCGGCCGCCTACGCCGCGCTCGCCGCGGCCGTCGCCGACGGGCGGGTGGACCTCGACGACGTCGACCCGCCGGACCGGGTCCGCACGGTGACCGGGCAGGTCGCGCCGACCGACCGCGCCGTCGTCCTCGACGCGCCCTGGGTGCTGCCCGCGCTGGACGCGGTGCCCGCGGTCCCCGGCGGGCCCGATCCGGCCGCGCTCGCGGAGCTGCTCGACGTGCCGCTGGCCTCGGACCGGGTCGCCGGGACGGCCCGCGGCACCGGCACCTCCGGCCCGTGGACGGCCGACCCCGAGGTCGCCGCGGCGCTGGCCGCGCTGGGGGAACCCGCGCCCCCGGGGCGGCTGCACCGGCACGAGGAGCTGGTCGTCGACCTCCACGACGGCGGGACGGTGACCGTCCCGGCGTGGCCCGGCCGCGGCGACGACTGGCACGCCGCCGACCCGCTGCGGGCGCTGGTGGCTGCGCTGGCGCTCCGGCGCCGTGTCAGGATGCTCGGGTGAGTGAACGACTGCCCCGACGTGTCGCGGTGCTGTCGGTGCACACCTCCCCGACCGAGCAGCCCGGCACCGGCGACGCCGGCGGGATGAACGTCTACGTCGCACAGACGGCGATCCGGATGGCCCGCCGCGGCGTCGAGGCGGAGATCTTCACCCGCGCCACGTCGTCGGAGCAGCCGTCGACGGTCGAGCTGGAGCCGGGCGCGACGGTCCGGTTCGTCGCCGCGGGCCCCTTCGAGGGGCTCGGCAAGGACGACCTGCCGAGCCAGCTGTGCGCGTTCACCGCCGGGGTGCTGCGGGCAGAGGCCCGCCACGACCCGGGCTGGTACGACGTCGTGCACTCCCACTACTGGCTGTCCGGCCAGGTCGGGTGGCTGGCCCGGGACCGCTGGGGGGTGCCGCTGGTGCACTCCGCGCACACCCTGGCCAAGGTCAAGAACGCCGCGCTCGCCGCCGGGGACACCCCCGAGCCGCGGGTCCGGGTGATCGGCGAGGACCAGGTCGTCGCGGAGGCGGACCGGCTGGTGGCGAACACCGAGATCGAGTCCAAGCAGCTGCTCGACCTCTACGACGCCGACCCCCACCGCACCGTCACCATCCCGCCGGGGGTGGACACCGACCGTTTCCGGCCCGGCGACCGGGCCGCGGCCCGCGCCGAGCTGGGACTCCCGGCCGGGGCCGTGGTGCTGGCGTTCGTCGGGCGCATCCAGCGCCTGAAGGCCCCCGACGTGCTGTTGCGCGCCGCCGCCGAGCTGGTCGCGCGGGTACCGGGGCTGCGTGAACGCCTCGTCGTGCTCGTCGCGGGCGGGCCGTCGGGGTCCGGGCTGGCCGAGCCGACCTCGCTGCACGAGCTGGCCGCCGAGCTGGGGATCACCGATCTGGTCCGGTTCCTGCCGCCGCGGGCCGGCGACGAGCTGGTGACGGTCTACCGGGCGGCCGACGTCGTCGCCGTCCCGAGCCACAACGAGTCGTTCGGGCTGGTCGCGCTGGAGGCCCAGGCCTGCGGGACGCCGGTGGTGGCGACCCGGGTGGGCGGGCTGCCGGTCGCCGTCGCCGAGGGCCGGTCCGGGCTGCTCGTCACCGGGCACGACATCTCCGACTGGGCCGACGCGCTGGGCGAGCTCGCGCTCGACCCGGGCCGTCGCGAGCAGATGGGGCGGACCGCGGCGACGCACGCGCACCGCTTCTCCTGGGACCGGACGACCGACGCCCTGCTGGGCGCCTACGACGAGGCCCGCACCGAGTTCGCGGCGCGGCGACGGGGGGACGCATGAGCGAGCTGGAGCAGCGGATCGGGGCCGCGCTCGCCGACTCCGGGGCCGAGTACGTCCACCGTGGACCAGGGCAGTGGCTGGTCACCCTCCCCGGCGAGGCCCGGCTCCAGACCCAGACCTGGCTGATCCTGCGCGAACAGACCCTCGCGGTGCAGGCGTTCGTGTGCCGCAGGCCCGACGAGAACCACGAGGGCGTCTACCGGTTCATGCTGCTGCGCAACGCCAAGCTCTACGGCGTGCACTACTGCCTGGACCGGGTCGGGGACATCCACCTCGTCGGGCGGCTGGCGCGGCACGCCGTCACCGCGGACGAGCTCGACCGCGTCCTCGGATCGGTGCTGGAGGCCGCCGACGGCGACTTCAACACCTTCCTGGAGCTGGGCTTCGCCTCCTCCATCCGCCGCGAGTACGCCTGGCGTACCGAACACGGCGAGTCCACGGCGAACCTCACGGCGTTCGAGCACCTGTTCGACGACTGACCCTCACGGGCGGTCCGTCGCCCGCGGCGGGCCGGCCGGCAGCGACACCCTGGCCCGATCGTTGATGCCCACGAGCAGCACGGTGGTCTCATCGGTCAGGGCGGTCCAGCGGTGGTCCACACCGGCGGAGCAGTACAACGCGGCGCCCGCGGCGAGCTCGAACTCCTCGTCGCCGGCCCAGACCCGCGCGGTCCCGCGCACGACGTAGAGCAGCTCGTCGTGCGGGTGGCGGAAGGAGTCCCCGGCGCGGCCCGTGCTGCCGGTGAACTCCAGCGCGTGCAGGTGCCGATCCCCGCGGACGAGGGTGCGGACCCGGCCCGCCCCGTCGGCGATGGCGTTGTCCTCCGGTGCGACGACGTCGACCCGGCCCGCCTCCTCCGCGGCCGAGAGCAGCGCGACGGCGGTGGTGTCCAGGGCCGCGGCCAGTGCCTGCAGCGACCGCATGCTGGGCGCGGCCCTGCCGTTCTCCACCTGGGACAGGAAGGGGACGGACAGGCCGCTGGCCGCGGCCACGTCGGCGAGGGTGGCACGGCGCTCCCTGCGCAGCGCGCGGACGACGGCGCCCACCTGAGGCCCTGACATGTCACACACCTTTCACACACGGGCCTGGTCTCCCGGCTCGGACTGGATCAAACTTTTGATGTCAAAAGTTTGATCCCTGATGGAGGTTCTCATGGACCAGCGGACGCTGGCACGGCGGCGCACCGGACTGATCGAGCACGACCCGGAGCACGCGTTCCCCGGGTACACCCTGTACACGCCGCTGGCGGCGGGTGGCGCGGAGACCGGCCTGGTGCGGCTGGTGGACATGGCGGGCACCGTCGTTCACGAGTGGCGGCCACCGTGGCGGGCGGGCAGACACGCGCGGATCCTCCCGAACGGGAACCTGGCGTACAACGGTGTGCATCCCGACGGCCCGGAGCTCTTCCCGTTCTGGGAGAAGTACCGCGGCGGGGTGATGGCCGAGCTCGCCCCCGACGGCACCGTCGTGCGCGAGCACCGCGACCCGCTCGCCCACCACGACGCGCACCACCTCGGCGACGGCCGCGTGCTCTACACGGTGCTGGAGGAGCTCGGGCCGGCCGCCTCGGCGGCGGTCCGCGGGGGCGTCCCCGGCACCGAGCACGCGGGCGCGGTGTACGCCGACGTGATCACCGAGGTCGACGCCGACGGGACCGAGACGTGGCGCTGGCACGCCGCCGAGCACCTCGACCCCGACGAGTACCCGCTCGGGGCGCACTACCCGCGCGAGCACTGGCCCTTGATCAACAGCGTCGTGCCGATGGCCGACGGCACCGTGCTCGCCAGCCTGCGGTCGGTCTCCGCGGTGATCGTGATCGACCGGGCCAGCGGGAAGGTCCTGCGCCGGTCGGCGCCCGGGACGGTGTCCCAGCAGCACCACGCCCAGGAGCTCCCGGACGGCAACGTCCTGGTCTTCGACAATGGCGTGTTCCGGCCGGGGGAGAGCGTCCCCTTCAGCAGGGTGGTCGAGCTGGACCCCGAGCTGCACGAGGTCGTGTGGAGCTGGCGGGACCCGCAGCCCGAGGCGTTCTTCACCCCGTTCATGGGAGCCGTCCAGCGGCTGCCGGGCGGCAACACCCTGATCACCGAGTCCGGGTTCGGCAGGCTGTTCGAGGTGACGGGGGAGGGCCGGGTCTGCTGGGAGTACGTGCTCCCCGAGATCGGCACCTACGCCGACGAACGGGTCCGGCGGAACTTCCCCGGGCCGTCGAACGCGTTGTTCCGGGCCTACCGGTACGCCCCCGACGAGCTGCCCTGGCTGGACCGGTGAGCGCGCCGACGGTCGACCCGACCGGGCAGCGGGTGCCGCTGCGGGTGCTGGCGCCGCTGTCCGTGCAGCACCTGCTGGTGATGGTGGCCGGGCCGGTCTCGTCGGCCTTCCTGCTGTCCGCCGCGCTGGAGCTCGACGCCGCCGCCGGGGCCCGGTTGCTCGCCGCGCTGCTGCTGGTGTCGGGGATCGGCACGGCACTGCAGTCCATCGGTCCGTTCGGGATCGGGGCCCGGCTGCCCTTCGTGATGCTGCCCGGTGGGGCGGCGGTGGCCCTGTTCGCGCAGATCGCGCGGGAAGCGGGACCGGCCGCGGCGAGTGGCGCGGTCGTGGTCACCGGGCTGGCCGTCGTCGTGCTGGCGCCGGTGTTCACCCGGCTCATGCGGTTCTTCCCGCCGGTGGTGCTGGGGACGATGATCGTCGTCGTCGGCGTCAACCTGGTGAAGATCAACGCTGGGCTCGTGTCGGACACCCCGACGGGGCCGTCGCCGTGGGCGCTCGCGCTGGTCGCGGTCACGGTGGGCACGATCGTCGTCGCCCATCGGGTCTTGCCCGGTGGCCTGAGCCGGCTCGCGGTCCTGCTCGGCATCCTCGCCGGGGCCGTGGTGGCCGCGGTCGCGGGGCGGATCACCCCGCCGGCGCCCGGTCCGCTGCTGGCGCTGCCCGAGCCGTTCCCGTTCGGCGCGCCGGAGCTCCTGCTGCCCGCGATGGTGCCGCTGCTGTTGTTCTCGATCGGCGCGATGGCCGAGGCGGCCGGACAGACGGTGCTCACCGCCGAGGCGGTGGACCGGCCGGTGGGCCGGCACGACGTCACCCGGACCGTGCGGGGCGACGGGGTCACCTCGGTGCTCGCCGGGCTCCTCGGAGGACCGCTGATGGTCACCAGCGGCGAGAACATCGGCATCGTCCGGCTGTCGCGGGTGCGCAGCCGGTACGTCACCGTCGGCACGGCCGTGCTGCTCGTGGTGCTGTCCGTGTGTGCCCCGGTCGCCCGCTGGGTCGCGGCCGTGCCGAGCGCGGTGGTCGGCGCCGCGGGTGTGGTGGTCTTCGCGATGGTCGCCGCGCTCGGCGTCGGCATGGTCGCCCGGAGCGGGCTCGGCGACGACCGGGCGCTGATGACGGCGACGCTCGCGCTGGCGGCCGGGCTGCTGCCGGTCCTGATGCCGACGGTCTACCAGGCGCTCCCGGTCACGCTGCGGCTCGTCCTGGGCAGCGGCGTGACGATGGCCGCGCTGGTCGGAGCCCTGGCCCACCACCTGCTGCGTCGCACGGAGCCACGGCCGGAGACGCGGCCGGAGGCGCAGGCGGAGCCACGGACGGAGCCACGACCGGAGGGGTGAGCGGCGGGGTCACCCGGCCCGACGGGGCCCCGCACGGCACCTCGCCACCGGCCTTCCGGTCCGGCAGCGGTCCCGGCCCGTTCCGCGGGACCGGACCGCCCCGGCCGGTCCCGCGGTGCGGTCCTGGCACGGCCGCCCCTCATGGGCGATGATCGGCGTCGCCTCTGTTCCGTAGGACCTCGCGAAGGAGCGACCCTTGTCGTTGCGCAGCCCGTACCCGGACGTCGAGATCCCCGACGTCTCGCTCACCGAGTTCTTGTTCGCCGACGGCTTCGGCGACCGGGCGGATGCGCCGGCGATCGTCGACGGCACCACCGGCGACCAGCTGACCTACACCGAGTTCCACGGCCTGGTCGAGAAGATCGCCGGTGGGCTCGCCGCCCGCGGCATCGGGAAGGGCGACGTCGTCGCGCTGTTCGCGCCCAACCTGCCGCAGTGGGCGGCACTGTTCCACGGCATCCTGCGTGCCAACGGGATCGTGACCAGCGCGAACTCGATGTACACCGGCGGCGAGCTGGCCCACCAGCTCAAGGACTCTGGCGCGAAGATGGTGATCACCGTCTCGCCGTTCCTCGACCGCGCCGTGGTGGGGGCGAAGGAGGCCGGGCTGTCCGAGGACGTCGTCCTCACCATCGACGCCACCGAGGGCCACGACTCGCTGCGCGACCTCGTGAGCTCCGGCGCCCCGGCGCCCGAGCTGACGACCTCCGCGACCGACACCGCGGTGCTGCCCTACTCCTCCGGCACCACCGGCCTGGCCAAGGGCGTGGTGCTGACCCACCGCAACCTGGTGGCGAACCTGCTCCAGATCCAGGTCATGGGCAACGTGACCAGCGAGACCAAGATCATGGCGTTCCTGCCGTTCTTCCACATCTACGGCATGACCGTGATGATGAACCAGGGGCTGCACGCGCGCGCCACCGTCGTCACCATGCCGAAGTTCGACCTCGAACAGTTCCTGACCATCACCCAGGACCTGCAGGTCGACCGGCTCTACATCGCCCCGCCGGTCGCCGTCGCGCTGGCCAAGCACCCGATCGTCGAGAAGTTCGACCTGTCCTGCGTGAAGACGATCTTCTCCGGTGCCGCCCCGCTGGACGGCGAGCTCGGCCGCGCCGTCGCCAAGCGGCTGAACTGCACCGTGCTGCAGGGCTACGGCATGACCGAGCTGTCCCCGGTCAGCCACTGCATGCCCGACGACCGCGGCGACCTCGACCTGAACTCGTCCGGTTTCGCGCTGCCGAACATCGAGTGCAAGCTGGTCGACCCGGAGTCCGGCGAGGAGGTCGGTGTCGGCGAGCGCGGCGAGCTGTGGGTGAAGGGCCCGAACGTGATGGTCGGGTACCTCAACAACGACTCCGCGACCGACGCCACCAAGGACGCCGACGGCTACCTGCACACCGGCGACATCGCCGTCGTCGACGACGAGGGCGTCTACTCGATCGTCGACCGGGTCAAGGAGCTCATCAAGTACAAGGGCTACCAGGTGCCGCCCGCCGAGCTGGAGGCGCTGCTGCTGACCCACGACAAGATCGCCGACACCGCGGTCATCGGGGTCAAGGACGCCGACGGCGAGGAGGTCCCGAAGGCGTTCGTGGTGAAGCAGTCCTCGGGTGGGGACCTGACCGAGGACGAGGTCATGACCTTCGTCGCGGAGAGGGTCGCGCCGCACAAGAAGGTGCGCGTGGTCGAGTTCATCGACCAGATCCCGAAGTCGGCCGCGGGGAAGATCCTGCGGAAGGACCTGCGGGCTCGGGAGACCGAGCAGGCCTGACCCTTCTGAACGGCCGGGACGGCGTTGTCACCTGCGGGGACGCGGGGACGGCGCCGTCCCGTCGTCTGTGGCGGTGCGGGGCGCCCCGGGGGTGTCCAGAACGGTGCAGTCTGGTGTGGACGGACGAAACCGCTGGCCGTTCCGCCGCTCGCGCTCCACACTCTCACGGTGGCCACGCACACCGCGGACGAGTTCCTGGGGCTCACGCCTCGTGAGGCACGGGCGTGGGCCGGGGCGCTCGGGTGGGCGTTCCGCGACGTCACCCGGGACGCGTGGCGGGAGGACGACTGCCGGTTCGACCGCATCAACGTCGTCTTCGGCACGAGCGGTTTCGTCGTCTGGGCCGACATCGAGTAGCGCTTCACCGATCCGGCGCTCCTGAGATCCGGCCGTGCCTGTGCGGCGCGCTCCCGACCGGCTCAGGCGGTCGCCTCCTGCACGATCGCGGTAATCGTCTTCTCCGCGTCGGCGGAGATCCCGTTCACGAACCACCCCGACCCGACCAGCGGCGACGACGTCGAGAACGCCGCCTTCTCGGTGAATGCGAACGAGATCAGACCCTCGTCGTTCCGGAAGAACACCAGGACCGGGCCGCCACGGGCGTAGCCGGGCTGGCCGTAGTACAGCTTGGGCTGCAGGTCGGGCACCGCCGCCACGATAGGACGCCGCCGCCGTGCTCGACGTGGGTGGAGTCGCCGGGCATGGCCCGCCGCCGCTCTAGACAGGCAAGTTGCTACTTGCCTATAGTCCCGGACGTGGGTGACATCTACCGGGCTCTCGCCGATCCCACTCGGCGCGCGCTGCTCGATGCACTCACGGCGACCGATGGACAGACGTTGTTCGCGCTCTGTGGCGCGCTACTCGAACGGGGCTTTTCTCCGACCCGGCAGGCCGTCTCCCAGCATCTCGCAGTTCTGGAGGACGCCGGACTGGTCACCGTCCGACGGCAGGGCCGCTACAAGTTCCACGACATCGATACCCGCCCGCTGCGTGAGATAGCGCAGCGTTGGCCAGAGCCTCCAGGAGCGACGTGATGGCGAAGGTGTCCTACTGCAATGTCTATGTCGACGACCAAGACCAGGCGAAGCGGTTCTACTGCGATGTGATGGGATTTGAGATCAAGCACGACATTCCGATCGGGGAGCATCGCTGGCTCACCGTCACCGCCCCCGGTGACCCGGAGGGGCCGCAGCTGCTGCTCGAGCCCGATGTGCACCCGGCCGTGAAGACCTACAAGACGGCGCTGGTCGAGGACGGCATCCCGCTGGCGGCCTTCGAGGTCGACGACGTGCAGACCGAGGTGGACCGGCTCGTCTCGGAGCACGCCACGACCGTCGTCCAACGACCTACTCCCGCCGGTGAGGTGACGATCGCGGTCGTGGACGACACCTGCGGGAACCTGATCCAGTTGTTCTCCTACTGACGGCCGTGATCCGGCACGTCGAGAAGTACCTTAGAGGTCGCGCGGATTGATGGATGATCATGGGCGGCGGTGTGGTCGGCTGTCCCAGCGGTGCGTGGTCCAGGCCTGCCGGATCAGGCTACGGAGTGTGATGATGGTGTCGGCGAGGTCGAAGAACGCGTCGACGACGGTTTCGCGGCGTTCGTAGCAGCGCTGCAGCCGGTTGAAGCTGTTGTGCCAGGCGTTGGTGCGCTCGATGTGCCAGCGTTGGGTGGCCTGGATCGGTGCTTTCTCGCCCTTGCGCGCGATCTCGCTGTGCAGGCCCCGTTCGGTGAGTGTGTCGCGGGTCTTACCGGAGTCATAGCCGGCGTCGAGGTGCACGGTGATGTCGTCGGGCAGCGGGCCGAGAGCGTCGAGGTGGTCGAGAGTGGGGCCCAGTAGCGGGGAGTCGTGGCGGTGTGCCCCGGCCAGGACCCGGCCCAGTGGGATGCCATGGCCCTCGACGAGCACCGATCGCTTCATGCCCTGTTTACGCCGGTCAACCGGTGACGGTCCGGCGACCTCACCGCCGCCGGGGGCCTTGGTGATGGCGCCGTCGACGGCAACGTCGTCAAGCAACAGGCCGACGATGCGGTCGTAGGCGTCCAGGGCGATCCGGCGTAGCTGGGCGAAGACCCCGAGCCGGATCCACTCGTCACGGCGATCGCGGATGGTGGTCGCCGAGCAGGTGCTGTCGGAGACGCCCTGATACGGGCAGCCGAACCGCAGCACCTGCAGGAGCTTGTCGAACACGACCCGATCCGCGATCCGGCGGCGGTGACAGCCCCACGGATGAGTGGGATCGAACTCGACCCGGGGCGGCAGCAGCGCGGCGAACTGGTCCCACAACGGCTCGGTCAACCATGATGGCAGGGCGGGCACGCGGCCTCCAGACGATCACGAAGAGTCAACAACTTCATGATCGACAGGCCCGTGCCCGCCCCTCACCATCGACACCCGGCCGCGACCCAGCTGTGATCAATCCGCGCGACCTCTTAGTGCTGTCGAGGGCTGCCCGGACAGCGCTCATGTACTGATCGACGTCGTCCGGGCGGTCGGGGCGGCGGGTGACCACTTCTCCGAGGGGTGGTGGGTCAGCGGCGGTACCAGTCGTCGCCGTCGCCGCCCGCCCGACGGGTGAGGTAGTCCCGCAGCGATCCGGCGACCCGGTGGCGCGAGTCGGTCTCGTGGTCCCACACGACCACCTCCGGGCGGTTCGGCAGTGCCGGGAAGCCGAACAGGTCGCCCCCGCCGTTGTCGGCGAAGAAGATCAGCTGGTCGAAGGGCAGGTAGAGTTCGGCGAGGCCGGGGTCGCGGCGCAGGGCCAGGTTGTCGTCGACGATCCGACGGGCCGGATGGACCAGGGCGGCGCCGTGGCGGCCGTGCAGTCCGTCGGTCTCGAGGAGCAGTGCCCGCAGGTCCGGGGGCACCTCGTGGCCCAGCTCGGTGCCGATGGCATCAACGTCGTCCGGGGAGGCCGGCCGGGCAGGCTCGACGACGTCGAACAGCCGCTGCGCCAGCTCGATCCACACCCGGCGACCGTACCGGTGCGACGGGGCGGGTCAGCGGCCCGCGGTCTCCTCCGGGGTCTCGCCGAAGGCGCGGGTGTATGCCACCCGGAACCCGCCGGGCCGGACGAAGCCCCACCGGCCCGCGATGCGCTCCACCGCCGTCGCGTCGCCCGTCGCGCGCAGGTCGTCGCGCACGCCGTGGAGCCGGGCGCGCCACAGCACGGTGGCCGGGTCGGTCCCGGCCCGGCGCAGCCCGGCCAGCACGGTCCGGGCCGGGGCCCCGGTCAGCCGGGCCAGCTCCGTCGGGTCGACGGGACGGTGCGCGTGCGCGCGCAGGTGCTCGGTGACGCGGCGGACCAGGCGGGCGGGCAGCGCCGGGGTGCGGGCCGGCCCGCGGCGGGTGACCTCGTCGAGCACGGTGTTCGGGAACGTCTCCAGGAACCGGGACGCCAGCAGTCCGAACGCCTCGTCCAGCGCGACGGACCCGTCCAGCAGCATCGGGTTGCCGAGCACCCGGTCCCGCACGTGCACCACGGTGGCGGCCCAGCGGCGCGCGTGTTCCTCACTCAGCGGGGTGATCCCGGTCAGCCGCACCCGGTCGGTCGCGACGCCGTGCACCTGCCCCGCCCAGCGGGCCAGGGCCGCCGGGTCGAGGCCCACGACGTCGAGGTCGATGTCCTCGGCGAGGTCGCGGAAACGGCCCTCGGGCGGGAGCACCCCGACGTCACCGGGCTGCAGCAGCACGGTGCCGTACGCCTCGGTGTCCAGGCGCATGCGTCCGCCCTGCACCAGATCGACGACGAACTCGTTCTCGACCGGGTCGACCATCGCGTCGATCTCGGCGGTGACCCACAGGTCGCTCAGTGAGAACCCCGGGGCGGCGACGGTCTCGTTCCCCACCTCGAAGTCGCGGCCGTCGCCCGCCGGCAGCACCACCGCGCCCCCGTAGAACTCCGCGACGAACCGTTCGACGTCGGCCGCCGACTCCATGCGGAAGCTCAGGCGTCGCACCCCGTTGCCGGGAGGCTGACCGTTCACTCGCCCTCCACCGGTGCACCGGGTGATCGGAAGCGGAAAGCTACCCCGTGACCGGGCATCGGCGCGACTCGCGCGGCCGCGGAACCGTCGGGGTCCGGCCGTAGCCTCCACCCATGGCGACTCCCTGGACGATCACCGTCGACTGTGCCGACGCACACCTGCTCGCGGAGTTCTGGAGCGCTGCGCTCGGCTACGCCCCCGCCCCGCCACCGACCGGGTTCGCGACCTGGGAGGCGTGGCTGGCCCACCACGAGGTGCCCGCCGACGAGTGGGGCGACGTCGCCGCGATCAGCGACCTGGAGGGCGCGGGCCCGCGGATCTCGTTCCTGCGGGTCGACGAGCCCCGCACGGTGAAGAACCGACTGCACCTGGACCTGCAGGTCTCCGGGGGCCGGC
Organism: Pseudonocardia sp. Ae717_Ps2; assembly: GCF_001932475.1. Classification (NCBI taxonomy): domain Bacteria; kingdom Bacillati; phylum Actinomycetota; class Actinomycetes; order Pseudonocardiales; family Pseudonocardiaceae; genus Pseudonocardia; species Pseudonocardia sp. Ae717_Ps2. Next base: position 5,234,371 of record NZ_MCIS01000001.1, on the reverse strand, counting down.
ACCTGCCGGACGAGCTGCGCGGCGAGCGGCTGGGCGCGGAGGCGAGGCGGCTCTGTGCGCTGGGCGCGCGGGTCGTCGAGGAGCACCTGTCCCCAGGTTCTCCCCATGTGGACCACCTGTGGATGGCCGACCCGGAGGGCAACGACTTCTGCATCGTGTGAGGGCCCCCGATCATCACCCGGCGGGCTCGGGCGCCGGTTCCGTGCCGGTTCGCCGCGGCCTGCCCGTCGACGGCGGGTCGTCCGCCTCGAGCGGGCGTCCGCGGACGTCCGGACCGGGGTCAGGCGGCGTCGGCGAGATCCGCGACGTCGTCGGCGCAGCCCCAGGACAGGGTGATGCCGGAGCCGCCGTGCCCGTAGTCGTGGATCACCCGCGGGCGGGTCGCGGTGGCGGGCTCGGCCTCCAGCCGCACCTCGGGGCGGGCCGGGCGCAGGCCCGCGAGATGCTCCAGGACCTCGGCGTCGCGCAGGGCCGGGACGATGTCGCGGCAGCGCCGCAGGATCGCCTCGCCGGCGGCCGGGTCGGGTGTCGCGTCCCAGACGCCGTCGTCGAGCGTGCCGCCGAGGACGCAGTCGTGCGCGCGGGGGTGCACGTACGCGCGGCCGCCGGGGTGCATCTCGTCGCGGACCGACATCGTCAGCCCGGGGTTGGTGACGCGCACGATCTGCCCGCGCACCGGGGTCACCGTGGTGTCGCCGACCAGGGTGCGCGCGCCCAGCCCGGAACAGTGCACGACGAGGTCGGCGTCCCGCCCGGCCTCGTCGAGCGCGGTGACGCGCCGGCGTTCCAGGGCGATCCCGCGCCGCCCCGCCTCGGCGGCCAGCCATGGCAGGTGCACCGGCATCTCGACCAGTGGCACCGCGAAGCGCAGGCCGTGGGCGTAGCCGGGCGGCAGCTCGTCGGGCCGGGCCGGCCGGACCTCGCCGACGGCGTCGGCCCACCACTGCGGCTCCGGCTCCGCCCGGTAGAGGGTCAGCGACTCCCGCATCACGACGCCGGGGACGCCGTCGGCCGCCTGACGGGCCAGCTCGGCGAAGGTGCGCCGTCCCCAGTCGAGGACCTTGTCCCGCGGCCCGGCCCGGGTCGGGAACCACACGGCCGCGGCCAGGTGCGACGTCGACGCCTCCACCGGCACGTCGGCCAGCACCCGGACCGACCAGCCCCGCTCCCGGAGCCGGAGCGCGCAGCTCAGGCCCGCGATCCCGGCGCCGACCACCACGGCCCGTCGGTTGCCTCCCATGCCGGCGATCCTCGCAGCCGCTCTCCCCGGATCGTCATCCGGACGTCGACGCCCGATCACCCCCGGCGCGCAGACTCGGACCGGTGACCGCACCGCTGCTGACCGGCCCGGCCCTGGCCCACCGGGTCGCACTCGTCCTCGCCGTCCCGCTGCAGGCCGCGCTCGGCGCCCGGCCGGTCGACGACGCCGACCCGGCTGCCGGGGTCGCGTTCGAGATCGGTGAGCTCGCCGACGGCGGCGCGGGCGGTGCGCACGCCGGTGCGCTGGCCGTCGGGCTGGAGGTGGGGGCGTTGCTCGCCGTCCTGCCGCACCTCACCGAGGCCGAGCACGCGGTGTCGGTGTCCACCGCGGTCACGCTGCCCGCTCAGGCCCCGCGGGGCGGGGAGGTCGCGTTCCGCGGAACGCTCGACCGGCGCACCGGCCGGTCCGCGTTCACCTCGGTGACCGCCGTCTGCGCCGGCGTCGTCGTCGCCAGGGCGCAGATCGTGAAGGCCGTCGTCCGCGTTCAGCCGGCGTAGGCGGCGTCGAAGAACGCCAGTTCCAGGTCGACCGCGCGCACGAACAGCGCCGCGACCCGCTCGCGGTGGGCGGGGTCGAGCCGGTCGGCGGCACGGTCGAGCTCGTCGCGCAGGAACGCGACCCACTCCTCGAACTCGACACCGCGGTGCAGCTCGATCCACTCGCGGGAGATCCGGTCGTCGGGGGTGGCCGCGCCCGGCCGGGTCGCCCAGTCCAGGTACAGCCACTCGGCGACGACCAGCACCGCCAGGGTCTCGGCGTACCCGGCGTCGCGGGCCTCGCCCATCAGGTCGACGAACCCGACGGTCGGCGCGGCCCGCTCCGGTTCGGCGTTCCCGTCGAGCTCACCGAGCGAGCGCTCGAAGTAGTCGTTCTCCGGGCCCGCGACCAGCCCGAGCTGACGGGCCAGCCGGACCCGCGGACCGGGCCGGTCGGCCGTCGCGACGGCGGCGCCGAGCAGCGCGAGGAACGAGTCCACGAACTGCAGGTCCTGCTCCAGGTAGTGCCGGAGCACGCCGCGGTCCAGGGCGCCGGACCACAGCTCCTCGACGAACCGGTGCCCCACCGCCGCGTCCCAGGTCGCGGCCGTCGACTCCCGCAGCTGCGCGCTGAATCCCATGCCGCCCAGGCTAGGCGTCACCCCCGGAGACCTCCCCGGGGTGTGACAACGGGCGACGCCCGGGTGACCATTGCGCATCGCACCGGCCACCGCCGGCTGTGGCACCGAGGAGGGGGAGGCGCCATGACGGAGACCGCGCACCGGCCGGAGGCCGGTGGCGAGCTGAGGGCGGGGCTGCGCGACCGGCACGTCACCATGATCAGCATCGCCGGGGTGATCGGCGCCGGGTTGTTCATCGGCTCCGGCAGCGCGATCGCCACCGCGGGCCCCGCGGTGCTGCTGGCCTACCTCTTCGCCGGGACGCTGGTCGTGCTGGTGATGCGGATGCTCGGCGAGATGGCGGCCGCGCAGCCGGACTCCGGCTCGTTCTCCACCTACGCCGACCGGGCGATCGGGCCGTGGGCCGGGTTCACCGTCGGCTGGCTGTACTGGTGGTTCTGGGTCCTCGTCATCCCGGTCGAGGCGACGGCCGCCGCACTCATCCTCAACTCGTGGCTGCCCGGGGTGCCGCAGTGGGGCTGGGCGCTGGCCGTCACCGTGCTGCTGACGGTGACCAACCTGTTCTCCGTCGCCAACTACGGCGAGTTCGAGTTCTGGTTCGCCCTGCTCAAGGTGGTCGCGATCATCGCGTTCATCGTCGTCGGGGTGCTCGCGGTGCTGGGCCTGCTGCCCGGGTTCGTCGGCGACGACTCGTCGGTGTCGGGGCTGTCCCGGCTGGTGTCCGAGGGCGGGTTCCTGCCGAACGGGCCGGGCGCGGTGGTCGCCGCGGTGCTGGTGACGATGTTCAGCTTCATGGGCACCGAGATCGTCACGATCGCGGCGGCGGAGTCCGGCGACCCGGCGCGCGGGATCGGCCGGGCCACCCGCTCGGTGATCTGGCGGATCGCGGTGTTCTACCTGGCCTCGATCCTGCTCGTGGTCGCGATCGTGCCGTGGAACGACCCGCGGCTGCCCGCGGTCGGGTCGTACCAGGCGGCGCTGGAGGCGCTGGACGTGCCGTCGGCCAAGCTCATCGTCGACGTGGTGGTGCTCGTCGCCGTCGCGAGCTGCCTGAACTCGGCGCTGTACACCGCCTCGCGGATGCTGTTCTCGCTCGGCCGCCGCGGGCAGGCCCCTGGCCTGGTCAACCGGACCACCTCGCAGGGTGTGCCGCGGTTCGCGGTGCTCGGGTCGACGCTGGTCGGGTTCGTCGCGGTGATCGCGAACTACGCCTTCCCCGAGGAGGTCTTCACGACCCTGCTCGCGACCTCCGGCGCGATCGCGCTGTTGGTCTACCTGGTCATCGCGGTGTCCCAGCTGCGGATGCGCCGGGTCCTGGAGCGCGACGGCGTCGCGATGCCGGTGCGGATGTGGGCCTACCCGGTGCTCACCTGGGCGGTGATCGTCGTGATCCCGGTGGTGCTCGTCTACATGGCCGCCCGCGAGGGCTCGCGCTTCGAACTGGGCATGACCGGGCTCATCGCGGCCGTCGTCGTGGGTGTCGGCGTGCTGCTCACCCGGCGTCACACGCGGGCCGCCGTGCGGTGAGCCCGCGGCGCTCGCCTACGGTGATCACGCGCGAAGGGGGTGGGCGATGACGGCGCGAGCACTGGTCCGCAACGGCGCGATGCCGCTGTGGCAGCAGCTGCTGGCGGACCTGCGCCGCCGGCTGTCCGACGGCGAGTTCGACGAGGCACTGCCCGGCGAGTTCGCGCTGGCCGCCGACTACGCGGTCAGCAGGCACACCGTGCGGGAGGCGCTGCGCCGGCTGCGGGAGGACGGCGCCGTCGTCGCCGGGCGGGGGCGGGTCGCCCGCCCGACGGTGCGCTCGGAGATCGAGCAGCCGCTCGACGAGCCGTACTCGCTCTACGTGGCGGTCGAGTCGGCCGGGCGCACCCAGCGCAGCGTGGTGCGGACCTTCGAGGTCCGCGCGGACGGCGTGGTCGCGGCCCGGTTGGGACTGGAGGAGTCCACGCCGCTGGTGCACCTGGAGCGGCTGCGGCTCGCCGACGCCGAGCCGCTCGCCGTCGACCGGGTGTGGTTGCCCGAGGAGCTGGCGGCGCCCCTGCTCGACGTCGACTTCACCCACACCGGCATCTACCCCGAGTACCGGCGCCGCTGCGGGATCCGTGTCGACGGGGGCATGGAGAACATCCGGGCGGTGCTGCCCGGGCGCGGCGAGCGGGAGCTGCTCGGCATCGACGAGGGCGTCGCCGCGCTGTCGATCGAGCGGCTCGGCCTGTCCGCCGGGCGTCCCGTGGAGTGGCGGCACACCCTGGTCCGCGGCGACCGGTTCTCGGTCACCGCCCAGTTCTCGGCCCGCTCGGGCTACCGGGTGGACCTCAACGAGCCGAACTGACCAGGGCGCCTCGGACCGGGGCCGGAACGCCGCACCCGGAACCGGAGCGCCGTGGGCCGGGATCGGAACGCCGCACGCCGGAACCGGAGTGACCCGGGCCGGGGTCGGAGGGCCTCAGGCCGGGACCGAGACGCCGATCCCGCCGCGGGTGTCCGCGCCGTAGCGGGCGATCTCGGCCGCGAGGTCGAGCGGCTCGATGCGCATGTCGTGGTCGTCGGCGCCGTCGACCAGGGCGGCCGGGACCAGCCAGCAGACCTCGAACTCCAGCCCGTCGGGGTCCCGCGCGTAGAGCGCCTTGGTGGTGCCGTGGTCCGAGGCGCCGACCAGCGCCCCGGCCGCCTGGAGCTGCTCACCGATCCTGGCGAGCTCGCCGAGCGTGTCGACCTCCCACGCCAGGTGGTAGAGCCCGACGGTGCCGCGACCCGCCTGCGAGGCCCCGGCCTGCGCGCCGATCCCGAACAGGGCCAGGTCGTGGTCGTTGGTCGACCCCTCGGCCTGCAGGAACGCGCCACGGCCACCGGGGAGCTCGACGACGGGGCGGAAGCCGAGCGTGTCGCGGTAGAAGTCGACGCTGCGTGCGACGTCGCGGACGTAGAGGACGGCGTGGTTGAGGCGCTGGACGGGCATCCCGGTCTCCATCGAAAGAAGTTGAACTCTCAACTCATACGGTACGCCCGTGCCCCGGCGAGTTCAACGGGTGACCAGCCACGTGAGGACGACGGCCGAGCGGGTGTGGTCGACGTTCGCCGCCAGTCGCAGCCGTTCCAGGGCGTCCTCCAGGGACTGCACGTCGCGCGAGCGCAGCAGGACCAGTGCGTCGGCCTCCCCGGTCACCGTGCCCGCCGTGACGACCTCGGGCACTGCGGAGAGCATCCGCTGCAGCTCGGCCGGTGCGACCGTGCCGCGGCAGAACAGCTCGACGTAGGCCGCCACGCCCGGGGTCCGTTCGGCGTCCGGGTCCACCTGCACGGTGAAGCCCTGCACCACGCCGCGGGCGGTCAGCCGGTCCACCCGGCGCCGCACCGCCGACGCCGACAGGCCCACCCGCCCGCCCAGGTCCGCCCAGCTCGCCCGGCCGTCGACCCGCAGGAGGTCCAGCAGCCTGCGGTCGATCGCGTCGATCCCGTCCACGACGCCGGATGCTAGCCCGGTGCGCCCGGATCCGGCTCAGAACCGATGCAGCACGCGCGGATCGTGCGCTCCATGCCGGGAAACGCACGGGGTGTGCGCGCCATGCTGTGCACATGACCTCTGTGCTGATGTGCCGCCCCGAGCACTTCACGGTGAGCTACCGGATCAACCCCTGGATGCGTCCGGAGCAGGCGACCGACACCCGGCTCGCGCTGGCCCAGTGGGAGACCCTCCACGCGGTCTACCGGGACCTCGGGTTCGACGTCCGGCTCGTCGACCCGCTGCCCGGCTACCCGGACATGGTCTACGCCGCCAACGGCGGCACCGTGATCGACGGGACCGCGCTGACCGCCCGGTTCCGGCACACCGAGCGCGCCGCCGAGGGGCCCGCGTACGGCGCGTGGTTCCGCGCCGCAGGGTTCGCCGTGCACGAGGCCCGCCACGTCAACGAGGGCGAGGGCGACCTGCTGCTCGTCGGCGACACCGTCTACGCCGGCACCGGGTTCCGCACCGACCCGCGTGCGCACGCCGAGGCCGCGGAGGTGTTCGGCCGCGAGGTCGTGTCCCTGCAGCTCGTCGACCCGCGCTACTACCACCTCGACACGGCGTTCGCGGTGCTCGACCCGGCCGGCGGGCCGGGCGCGGTCGCCTACCTCCCGGCGGCCTTCGACGACGCATCCCAGGAGGTGCTGCGGTTCCGCTTCCCGGACGCGGTGATCGTCTCCGACGAGGACGCGTCGGTGCTGGGTCTGAACTGCTTCTCCGACGGCCGCACCGTCGTCCACGCGCCGCAGGCCGAGAAGTTCGCCGCCGACCTCGCCGAGCGCGGGTTCGGCACCGTCGGCGTCGACACCTCGGAGCTGCGCCGCGGCGGCGGCGGGATCAAGTGCGCCACGCTGGAGCTGCGGTCGTGACCGCCGTGGTCGCGGGCACCGACCGGCAGATCGCCCTCGCCGAGGAGTTCGGCACGGCGAACTACGCGCCGTTGCCGGTGGTGCTGTCCCGCGGCGACGGCGCCTGGGTCACCGACGTCGACGGCGTCCGCTACCTCGACGCGCTCGCCGGCTACTCCGCGCTCAACTTCGGGCACCGCCACCCCGCGCTCACCGCGGCCGCGCACGCCCAGCTGGACACGCTGACCCTGACCGCGCGGGCGTTCCACAACGACCGCCTGCCCGGGTTCCAGCGCGACCTCGCCGCCCTGACCGGCACCGAGGCCGTGCTGCCGATGAACACCGGCGCCGAGGCCGTCGAGTCCGCGGTCAAGATCGCCCGCGCCTGGGGCTACCGGGTGAAGGGCGTGGCACCGGGGGCGGCCCGGATCGTCGTCGCCGCGGGGAACTTCCACGGGCGCACGACGACGGTGGTCTCCTTCTCCGACGACCCGGTCGCCCGCGACGACTTCGGCCCGTTCACCCCCGGCTTCGACCGCGTCCCCTACGGCGACGCCGACGCGCTCGCCGCCGCGCTCACCGACGACACCGTCGCGGTGCTGCTCGAACCGGTGCAGGGCGAGGCCGGGGTCCTGGTGCCGCCGCCGGGCTACCTGCGCACGGTCCGCGAGCTCACCGAGCGGCGGGACGTGCTGCTGGTCTGCGACGAGATCCAGTCCGGGCTCGGCCGGGCCGGGGCGACGCTGTGCACCGACCTGTCCGGGGTGCGCGCCGACCTCTACACCCTCGGCAAGGCGCTCGGCGGCGGGATCGTGCCGGTCAGCGCCGTCGTCGGGCGGCGCGACGTGCTGGGCGTGCTGCGCCCCGGCGAGCACGGCTCCACCTTCGGCGGCAACCCGCTCGCCGCCGCCGTCGGGTCCGCGGTGTGCGCACTGCTGGCGACGGGGGAGTACCAGGCCCGGGCCCGCGAGCTCGGTGCGCACCTGGACACGCGGCTGCGCGCGCTGCCCGGGATCACCGCCGTGCGCGGGGTGGGGCTGTGGTTCGGCGTCGACGTCGACCCGCGGATCGGCACCGGCCGCGACGTGTGCGTCGCGCTCGCCCGGCGTGGGGTGCTGGCCAAGGAGACCCACGGCGTGACGGTGCGGCTGTCCCCGCCGCTGGTGGTCACCCACGACGAGGTCGACGTGCTGGTGGACACGTTCGGGGACGTGCTCGGAGACCTTTCCCGCGGGTAGGTGGCAGGCTGTCCGCCATGCCGACCCTCGTACTGCTGCGTCACGGTCAGAGCGACTGGAACGCGAAGAACCTGTTCACCGGCTGGGTGGACGTGCCGCTCTCCTCCCAGGGCGAGGCCGAGGCCCGCCGCGGCGGCGAGCTGCTGGCCGAGGCGGGCGTCGCGCCGGACGTCGTGCACACCTCCCTGCTGCGTCGTGCCATCTCCACCGCGAACATCGCCCTCGACGCCGCCGACCGGCACTGGATCCCGGTCAGGCGCGACTGGCGCCTCAACGAGCGCCACTACGGCGCCCTGCAGGGCAAGGACAAGAAGCAGACCCTGGAGCAGTACGGCGAGGAGCAGTTCATGCTCTGGCGCCGCTCCTACGACACCCCGCCGCCGCCCATCGAGAAGGGCTCGGAGTTCTCCCAGGACGCCGACCCGCGCTACGCCGGTGTCGACGCGCCGCTGACCGAGTGCCTGGCCGACGTCGTCGACCGGTTCCTGCCGTACTGGACCGAGGCCGTGGTGCCGGACCTGCGCGACGGGAAGGTCGTGCTGCTCGCCGCGCACGGCAACTCGCTGCGCGCGCTGGTGAAGTACCTCGACGGGATCTCCGACGCCGACATCGCCGGCCTCAACATCCCCACCGGCATCCCGCTCGTCTACGACCTCGACGACGACCTGGCGCCGACGAACCCGGGCGGGCGCTACCTCGACCCGGCCGCGGCGCAGGAGGCCATCGCCGGGGTGGCGAACCAGGGGCGCTGACCGCGCCTATCCCGTCGTGCTCCCAGGGTCACCCTCGTGGCGCTCTCAGCCTCCAAGGTGACCCTGGGGGTGTCGGGGCGGGGTTCGCTGAACCCACGGTGAACGGGGACCGAACAGTGTCGCGCGAAGGGGTCGCGGGCGTCACCATCCGGTGTCCGGCGCTGGTCAGGGGGTACCCCCGGCTGCCTACCATGCACCCGTGACCACGCTCGCGTGGCTGATCTCGGCCCTCGCCCTGCTCCTCGGTCTCGCCGCCGGGGTGGCACTGGCGCGACGGTCGTCGCACGGCCGGACCAGCCCCGGCACCGGCCGCCCTCCGGCGGACCCCGTTGCCGTCGACGGCCCGACCCTCGGCGAGCTGCTGCACCGCACGTTCCGGCAGTCGAGCTCCGGGCTCGCCGTCGTCGGGGCCGGGGGTGAGGTGCTCCTGCACAACCGGCGGGCCGCCGCGCTCGGCGCCGTCACCGGCGAGCGGCTCGACCCGCGCGCGCTCGCCGCCTGCCGACGGGTGCAGGGCGGGGACCGGCTGCTCGCCTCCGGCGACTACACCGTCGACCTCTCGCCGCTGGACCGCACGCCCCGCGGCCCGGTCGCGGTGCAGGCCCGGATCCGCTCCCTCGGCGACGGCTTCGCGCTCGTCGAGGCTGTCGACACCTCCGAGGTGGCCCGGCTGGAGGCGACCCGACGCGACTTCGTCGCCAACGTCTCGCACGAGCTCAAGACCCCCGTCGGCGCGGTCGCGCTGCTGGCCGAGGCCCTGCTCGACAGCCTCGACGGCCTGGAGCGCGCCGACGGCGGCGAGCCCGACCCGGACGCGGTCGGCGAGGTCCGCCGGTTCGGCGACAAGCTGCTGCGCGAGGCGACCCGGATGGGCAACCTGGTCTCGGAGCTGATCGCGCTGTCCCGGCTCACCGGTGCCGAACGGCTGCCCGCGCTGGCCGCCGTCGACGTCGACGAGGTCGTCTCCGAGGCGCTGGCCCGCAGCCGCAACTCCGCCGAGTCGCACGCCGTCGAGATCACCGCCGACGAGAACTCGGGGCTGGTCGTCGACGGCGACCGCACGCTGCTGGTCACCGCGCTGACGAACCTGCTGGAGAACGCGATCGCCTACTCCGCGGCGGACTCGTCGGTGTCGGTCAGCCGGCGCGCGGTCGACGGCTCGATCGAGATCGCCGTGACCGACCGCGGCATCGGCATCGCCCCCGAGCACCAGCAGCGGGTCTTCGAGCGCTTCTTCCGGGTCGACCCCGCCCGCTCGCGGGCCACCGGCGGCACCGGGCTCGGCCTGGCGATCGTCAAGCACGTCTGCGCCAACCACGGTGGCGAGGTGTGGCTGTGGAGCCGCCCCGGCACCGGATCGACCTTCACCATGCGCCTGCCCGCCCGGATGGGCATCGGCGGCGCCCCGCACGGTGAGGCTGCCGTCGGCAGCTCCCCCCAGACCGCCGGAACCGGAGGATGAGATGACCAGGGTGCTGATCGTCGAGGACGAGGAGTCCTTCGCCGACCCGCTCGCGTTCATGCTGCGCAAGGAGGGGTTCACCACCGCCGTCGCGGCCAACGGCAACGACGCGCTGAGCGAGTTCGAGCGCAACGGTGCCGACATCGTGCTGCTGGACCTGATGCTGCCCGGTATGAGCGGCACCGACGTCTGCAAGGCGCTGCGCTCCCGCTCCGCCGTGCCGGTGATCATGGTGACCGCCAGGGACAGCGAGATCGACAAGGTGGTCGGGCTGGAGCTCGGCGCCGACGACTACGTCACCAAGCCCTACTCGGCGCGCGAGCTCATCGCCCGCGTCCGCGCGGTGCTGCGCCGCGGCGGCGAGGCCGGCGGCGAGGCCGAGGGCGGCACCGGCGTCCTGGAGGCCGGCCCGGTGCGGATGGACGTCGAGCGGCACGTCGTGTCGGTCAACGGCGACGAGGTCGCGCTCCCGCTCAAGGAGTTCGACCTGCTGGAGTACCTGCTGCGCAACGTCGGGCGGGTGCTCACCCGGGCCCAGCTGATCGACCGGGTGTGGGGCGCGGACTACGTCGGCGACACCAAGACCCTCGACGTGCACGTCAAGCGGCTGCGGTCCAAGGTCGAGGGCGACCCCTCGGCGCCCAAGCACCTGGTCACGGTGCGCGGGCTCGGCTACAAGTTCGACGTGTGAGCCAGGGGTTGCCCGACGGTCGATAACGGCTCGGTAACCTGACCGGGTGCGCCTGGCCGTTCTCGACGTGGGGTCCAACACCGTCCATCTGCTGGTGGTGGACGCCCACCGGGGTGCCCATCCGAAGCCCATGTCGTCGGAGAAGGACCAGCTGCGTCTGGCCGAGCACCTCGACCGCAAGGGCGCCCTGAGCCGCGACGGGGTGAAGGCGCTGCTGGAGAGCGTGCACCGGGCCCGGGACACCGCCCGGGCCGCCGGCTGCGACGACCTCCTGGCGTTCGCCACCTCCGCGCTGCGCGACGCGACGAACTCCGCCGAGGTGCTCGCCCGGGTGCAGCGCGAGACCGGGGTGGCGCTGGAGGTCCTGCCCGGCGAGGACGAGGCCCGCTGGACCTTCCTCGCCGTCCGCCGCTGGTGCGGCTGGTCGGCCGGGCGGCTGCTCGTGCTCGACATCGGCGGCGGCTCGCTGGAGCTGGCCGTCGGGCGGGACGAGACTCCCGACGTCGCCGCGTCGGTGCCGCTCGGCGCGGGGCGGCTGACCCGCGACGCGTTCACCTCCGACCCGCCGTCGCGGGCGGAGGTCGCCGCGCTGACCGAACGGGTCCGCGACGAGATCGCCCCCATCGCCGGACGGCTGCGTGCCGCGGGCCGCCCGGACCGGGCCGTGGGCACCTCCAAGACCTTCCGGACGCTGGCCCGGCTGGCCGGCGCCGCGCCGTCCAGCGCCGGGCCGGGGGCCCGCCGCACGCTGACCGCGCAGGGTCTGCGCCAGCTGTCGGCGTTCATCACCCGGATGTCGGGCCCCGACCTCGCCGAGCTCGACGGCGTGAGCGCCAGCCGGGCGCACCAGCTCGTCGCCGGGGCGGTCGTCGCCCAGGCGGCGATGGACGCCCTCGGCGTGACCGAACTCGAGATCTGTCCGTGGGCGTTGCGCGAGGGAGTGATCCTCCGGCGCTTCGACATGCTCGATGGGACGAACGGGGACGACCGCTCGGCGCAGACAACCCCGGACGGGCTTGGACCCTTGACAACGCACAGGGCACGGTGGTCGTGATGAGTGTGGACAGCGGAGAGCCTCGCCAGCGGACGGTCGCGGAGCTCCTGGCCGCCAACGGCGGCCAGCAGCCCGGACGACGCCGCCGTCGTCGCGCCGCGGAGGACGACGAGGGCCCCGGCGCCCCGTCGTCCGCGGCACCCGCGCGGACCGACGTGGCGGCCCCGCCGCGACGCCCGGCGGCCGCCGACCGTGTCCGCCCGCCCGAGGGCGCGGGCGGGTTCGCCCCGCGCGGCGGCGACGGTCCGCCGCCCCTCGACCACCCCTCGTTCCCGCCCGCGCGCCGCCCCGACCCCTCCGAGGGCTCGACCGGGCGCGCGCCGGAGCCGTTCGTGCCGAACGGCAACGCGCCGAACGGCGGTGCCGCCCACGGTGGCACTCCGAACGGCAGCGGCCCGAACGGGGCCGCGGTCTTCGGCGGCGCCCCGCCCCGCAGGCCACAGGGCCCACCCCCCGGGCAGTGGGCCGCGGGCCCCGGACCGGCCACGCAGGCCCGTCCGTTCGCCCCCGAGCCGCAGGGCCCGCCGAACGGCCGCCCCTACGGCCGCGACGACGGCCCCGCCACCCAGGACTGGGGACCCCGCGGCGACGCCCCGCGCCCGTCCGCTCCGTACGGCCCCCCGCCCGGCACGGCCGACGGCGTCGCCGACGAGATCCCGACCAGCCGGCTCGGCACCCGCCGCCCGGCGCCCACGGCCGACGACGACGGTGGCCCGCCCACCCAGTTCGGCGCCCCGCCGCTGGAGGACGAGCACGACGGCCCCACCGGACGTGCGCGTCCGGCCGACGCGGGCCCGCCCACCGGCGCCTACGACCCGTTCGCCGACGACTACGACGACCGGCAGGGCTACGACGACCGGCAGGGCTACGACGACCGGGGCTACGACGACCGGGGCTACGACGACCGGGGCTACGACGACCGGGGCTACGACGTCCGGCAGGGCTATCAGGACCGGGACCAGGGCCACGACGACCGGGGCTACGACGCCGACCCCCGCTACGACGGCCGGCACGGCCCCGCCGGGTACGACGACGGGCCCGGCTCCGCCGACGGCGGTCGCACCGGTGTGCTGGCCCCCGAGCGCCCCCAGGACGACCGCGACCACGACGACTACACCGACCACGACGACTACACCGACCACGACGACTACACCGACCACGACGACTACACCGACCACGACGACTACACCGACCACGACGACTACGAGAACTACGACGACTACGAGGACCACGGCGAGCTCGCCGCCGGCGCGGTCGAGGACGACGAGCCCCCGCGCCGCCGCTCCGGGCGCCGCGACGCCGTCACCGACAGCGGTGCGCAGCCGCCCGCGGGCCTCGACGACGACGCCCCGGCCGGTGCGGCGGGGACCGGCCAGGCCTGGGCGGTCGTCATCGCCCAGTGGATCGGCGGCGCCGTCGCCGGTGCGGCGATCTGGGTGCTGTTCCGCTACCTGTGGAGTTCGCTCGCCTTCGTCGCCATCGCCGCGTCGGTCCTGATCACCGTGGGCCTCGTCCTCGGTGTGCGGGCCCTGTTGCGGCAGGACGACCTGAAGACCACGTTGTTCGCGGTTCTCGTCGGACTGCTGCTGACCGTGTCCCCGGCGATCCTGGTGTTGCTGGACCGGTAACGATGAGCGACGGCGCGACGACTCCACGCTTCGTGACACCGTCGCGCCCGCCCGTCGCCGACCCGACCGGGTCGGCACCCGTCGCGCTGTCCACGGCCTCGGTCTACCCGGAGGGAGTCGCCGCCGGGTTCGAGATCGCCGCCGAGCTGGGCTACGACGGCGTCGAGCTCATGATCTGGACCGACCCGGTCAGCCAGGACCCCCGAGCGGTCGAGCGTCTCGCCCACCGACACGGGGTGCCGATCCTCGCGGTGCACGCGCCCTGTCTGGCCGTCACCCAGCGGGTCTGGGGCGCCGACCCGGTGCACCGGCTGCGGCGCACCGTCGAGGTCGCCGCCCGGCTGGGCGCGCGCACCGTGGTGGTGCACCCGCCGTTCCGCTGGCAGCGCCGCTACGCCGGGGTCTTCGCCGACGAGGTCGCCCGCGCCCACGAGGTCCACGACGTCACGCTGCCGGTGGAGAACATGTTCCCGGTGACCCGCGGCGCGATCAGCACCGTGCCCTACGCGCTGGGCCACGACCCGACGGAGATCGGGTTCGGTGCGTACACCCTGGACCTGTCGCACACCGCCGCGGCCGGGGTCGACGCGCTCGACCTCGCCGAGCGGATGGGCGACCGGCCCACCCACCTGCACCTCACCGACGGCTCCGGAGCCCCGCGCGACGAACACCTGGTCCCCGGCCGCGGGACGCAGCCGTGCGCCGAGGTGTGCGAGCGCCTGGCCGACTCCCGGTTCGCCGCGGACGGCGGCACCGTCGTGCTGGAGGTGTCGACCCGGCGCTGCCGGACCCGCCAGGAACGCACCGGGCTGCTCGCCGAGTCGCTGCTGTTCGCCCGGCTGCACCTCACGCCGACGATGTCCGCCATCGCTCCTACCCGTGGGTAACATGCTCGCATGAGCAGTACGACGGTCCGGCCGTTCGCCGACGCGCACGACATCGAGCACCTCGGGGACGGCCGGTTCCGCGCCCGGCTCGACGGGACCTGGGCGATCGGGGACAAGGCGTTCGGCGGCCTGCTGATGGTGCTCATGGCGAAGTCCGGGCTGGCCCGCCTCGCGGCCGACGAGGCCCCCGCACCCGACCCGCTCGCCGTCGCCGTGGACTTCCTGCGCGCGCCCGACCTGGGGCCGGTCGAGATCACGACCGACCCGCTCAAGATCGGGCGGACGGTGTCCACGGTCGCCGTCCGCCTGCACCAGCAGGGCCGGCTCATGCTGCACTCCACGGTCACCGCGGGTGTGCTCCCGACCGACGCCCCGCGCCTGGACGACGGCTCTGCGCTCGCCGTCGAACCGGACCCGGACGCGCTCGACCCGGCCTCGGCCGAGGGTGGCGCGCGCGGCCTCGCCGCCGCCTGCGAGCTGCGCTACCCGCGCGGTGCCCTGCCGTTCCTGCGCGGCGAGACCGGGCCGCCGGAGATGGCCGGCTGGGTCCGCCCGCGCGGGGAGGAGCCCGACGTGCTGTTCGCGCTGATGTCCGGCGACATCCTGCCCCCGACGGTGTTCAACCTCGGCGGCTCCCTCGGCTGGGCGCCGACGGTGCAGCTCACCGCGCTGCTGCGGGCCCGCCCGGCTCCGGGCTGGCTGCGGGTCGAGTCCCGCTCCGGCGCCGTGGCGAGCCCGTCCGCCGGTGGCGGGGTGTCGAGCGCGCAGTTCGACGAGGACGTCACCGTCGTCGACGCGCACGGCCGCACCGTCTGCCAGGCCCGCCAGCTCGCCCTGGCCCCACAGGCCGGCTGAGGGGTTCCTACGCTCCTCCCATGACGAGGATCGCGGTACTGGGTGGGGGACGGATCGGCGAGGCGCTGCTCGGCGGGCTGCTGGCGGCCGGGCGGTACGCCGGTGACCTGGTGGTGGCCGAGCGGTCCCCGGCCCGGGCGCAGGAGCTGACCGCGTCGCTGGGGGTGACCGCGGCCCCGGTCGACGAGGCGGTGCGCGGGGCCGGGACGGTGGTCGTCGCCGTCAAGCCGCAGGACGTCGTCACGCTGCTCGGCGAGGTCGCCGGAGTGCTGGAGCCTGGCGCGCTCGTCGTGTCGCTGTGCGCGGGCCTGCCGACCTCGCTGTTCGAGGGCGCCCTGCCCGAGGGCACGCCGGTCGTGCGGGTCATGCCGAACACCCCGATGCTGCTGGGCGCGGCGATGTGCGCGATCTCCCCGGGTGCGCACGCGACCCCCGCGCACCTCGACGAGACCGAGACGCTGCTGTCCACCGTCGGCGCGGTGCTGCGCCTGGACGAGGCGAAGCAGGACGCCGCGACCGCCCTGTCCGGCTCCGGGCCCGCGTACTTCTTCCTCGTCGCCGAGGCGATGATCGAGGCCGGGGTCCGGCTGGGCCTGACCCGCCCGGACGCGACCGAGCTGACCGTGCAGACCGCGCTCGGCGCCGCGCGGATGCTGCGCGAGACCGGCGAGCACCCCGCGGTGCTGCGGGAGAACGTCACCTCGCCCGCCGGGACCACGGCCGCCGCCCTGCGCGAGCTGGAGCGGCACGGGCTGCGCACGGCACTGGCCGACGCGGTCACCGCAGCGTACGACCGCTCGGTGGCGCTCGGTCGCGGCTGACCGGACCAGCGGTACCTCGTTCAGCGCATCGTATGACGCAAAGTCACTCGGACGCGCCGTGCCGTAGCACGATCGAGCCCCCCTCTGGCGGACCGATCGTCACATCCGCCCCGGTAGACTGCACCTGCATCCCCCACCACCGGGCGAACCGGGGAACCCCTCTCGGGGGAGGAAGGCGGTGCCCCATGGCGGCGGAACGACCCGAGCCCCTGCGGTCGTCCCAGGTCCAGTTCCTGACGGTGGCCGAGGTCGCGTCGATGATGCGCGTCTCCAAGATGACCGTGTACCGGCTCGTCCACTCGGGCGAGCTGCCCGCTGCGCGGGTCGGTCGCTCGTTCCGTGTGCCGCAGCGCGCGGTGGAGGACTACCTGCGCAACGCCTACTTCGACGCGGGCTGATCCCCCGTGGGGTGACGGCCGGTACGCCCGGGTAGACTGGTGAACCGGCTGCCGACCCCCACCGGTCGCATCGCGTCGTCGCCCGCTCCGGCGGGCGTCGCCCGGCCCGCGCCTCGTGTCCACGTGCACGGATCGTGCGGGCGGCCCACTCCGAGGTCACCCGGTGGAGCGGTCGCTGACGATCTGCGTCGACACAGGAGGAGCACCCACATGGGCTCGGTCATCAAGAAGCGCCGCAAGCGGATGTCGAAGAAGAAGCACCGCAAGCTGCTGCGCAAGACCCGGGTGCAGCGCCGCAAGCTCGGCAAGTGACTCGCGCACCGGCCGCGTGCCCGCCCTCCGGCGGGTGCGCGGCCGGTGTCGTTGTGGCGGTCCGTACCCCGGTCGGACGCGTCGCGCACCTCACGTGTCCGCGTACCTGCCCGGTGTGACGGGGCGGGTCTACGATCGGACGATCTCGCGTCAGCCCCCGGTGAACGGAGCGCCCATGGACCGGCCGACCCCGAACGTCGTGCTGGTCACCGGGGTCAGCGGCTTCCTCGGCGGGCACCTCGCGGCCCGGCTGGCGGCCGACCCGTCCATCGACCGGGTGCTCGGTGTGGACACCGTCCCGCCGCCCCGGGACCTGCTGAAGCGGATGGGCCGCGCCGAGTTCGTGCGCGCCGACATCCGCAACCCGCTCATCGCGAAGGTCATCTCCTCCGGAGGCGTCGACACGGTCGTGCACGCGTCGCTCTCGGCCAGCCCCGCATCGTCGGGCGGCCGCGCGACGATGAAGGAGATGAACGTCATCGGCACGATGCAGCTCCTCGCCGCGTGCCAGAAGGCGCCGAGCGTCCGCCGCGTCGTGCTCAAGTCGACGACCGCGGTGTACGGCTCCAGCCCGCGCGACCCCGCCGTGTTCGACGAGGCCATCGGGGCCAAGGACCTGCCGTCGGGCGGCTACGCCAAGGACGCCGCCGAGATCGAGGGCTACCTGCGCGGGTTCAGCCGTCGCCGCCCGGACGTCACCACCACGGTCCTGCGGTTCGCCAACTTCATCGGCCCGCGGATGGACACCGTGCTGTCGCGCTACTTCGCGCTGCCGGTCGTCCCCACCGTGCTGGGCTACGACGCGCGGATCCAGCTGCTGCACGAGGAGGACGGCCTCGCCGTGCTGGAGCGTGCCGCCACCCACGAGCTGCCGGGCGTGTTCAACGTCGCCGCGCACGGGGTGCTGATGCTGTCCCAGGCCATCCGCCGTGCCGGCAAGATCGCCGTCCCGGTGCCGAGCGGTGCGGTCGGGCCGGTCAGCCGGGTGCTGCGGGGCGCGCGCGTCGTGGACTTCTCCCCGGAGCAGATGCGCTTCCTCAACTTCGGCCGGGTCGTGGACCTCACCCGGCTGATCAACGACTTCGGCTTCGAACCACGGTGGACCACCACCCAGGCGTTCGACGACTTCGTGCGCGGCAAGGCGCTGGCGCCGGTCCTCGGCCCGGAGCGGATCGCCTCCATCGAACGGGGCGTGCTCGGCCTGGCCCGGGCGCTGCGGTGACGGGCCGGGACGGCGGCATGCGGGCACACGAGCAGGGACGGCCGGGCGGCCGCGGTGGCACGAGGAAGGGCGACGGCATGGCCGAGGCGCGGGTGATCCCGATCCGGGGCAACCGGGGGCCTGCCCGGCCTGCGCGGGCGGAGGAGCCGTCACGACCCGCGCCGGTCCCCTCCGCGGCCGAGCCCGAGGAGACCGAGGGCCCGGCCTGGGAGGCCGCGCTGGAGCAGGTCCTGGAGTTCCTGCGCCGCAGGCTCGCGGGCGACTACCCGATCGACGAGTTCGGCTTCGACCGCGAGCTCACCGACGCGATGGTGCTGCCCGCCCTGCGCCCGCTCTACAAGCGCTGGTTCCGGGTCGAGACCATCGGCACCCACCACATCCCCGAGACCGGTGGCGCGCTGATCGTCGCCAACCACTCCGGGACGCTGCCGCTCGACGCGGTCATGACCACCGTCGCGGTGCACGACGACCACCCGTCGCACCGGCACCTGCGGCTGCTCGGCGCCGACCTCATGTTCACCATGCCGGTGTCCGGCTCGCTGGCCCGCAAGGCCGGCGCGACGCTGGCCTGCAACCCCGACGCCGAGCGGCTCATGACCTCCGGCGAGCTCGTCGGGGTGTTCCCCGAGGGGTTCAAGGGCATCGGCAAGCCGTTCCGGGACCGCTACAAGCTGCAGCGGTTCGGCCGCGGCGGGTTCGTCTCCGCCGCGTTGCGGACCGGGGTCCCGATCATCCCGTGCTCGATCGTCGGCGCCGAGGAGATCTACCCCAAGATCGGTGACCTGGCGCCGCTGGCCCGGCTGTTCGGCGCGCCGTACTTCCCGGTCACGCCGACCTTCCCGCTGCTCGGCCCGGCGGGGCTGATCCCGCTGCCGTCGAAGTGGTACATCGAGTTCGGCGAGCCGATCCGCACCGACGACCACGCGCCGTCCGACGCCGACGACCCGATGCTCGTGTTCAACCTGACCGACCAGGTCCGGGAGACGATCCAGCACACGCTGTACCGGCTGCTGTCCCAGCGCCGCAACGTGTTCCTGGGATGATCCGACGGCCGGACCCGCTGCGGTGGCTGTGGTACGCCGCCGGCGGGCGGCTGCCCGCGCGGTACCGCGAGTGGGTGCTGCACGACACGACCTGCCGGACCTGGCACCTGCGCCACTTCGCGCGCACCGCGGCGGTGCTGACGCTGCTGTCGGTGCCGCTGGCCCTGGTGATCCCCGGCCCGCTGTGGCTGCGGCTCAGCGCCCTGCTGCTCGGCTGGCTGGTGTCGCTGCAGTACGCGCTGTTCGTGATGGAGGAGTCCGTCGAGCACCGGGTGGTGAAGGCCGGCTACCCCGCGGGCACCGCCCGCGCGACGCGGCTGGAGGCCACCGCCGACGAGCGGGCCGAGGCCGCCCGCCGCTACGCCGAGCGCTATCGCGGGGCCCCGCCACCCTGAGCGGCCGGGCGGGTCAGCGCTTGCGGTAGGCCATCCCGGCCGCGACCGCACCGGCGACGGCGCCCGCACCGAGCACCGAGGGCACCCCGATCCTGGCGGCCTTGCGGCCGGTCCGGAAGTCGCGGATCTGCCAGTTGCGGGCCTTCGCGACGTCGCGCAGCTCCGAGTCCGGGTTCACCGCGACCGCGGTCCCGACCGCCGACAGCATCGGGACGTCGTTCACCGAGTCCGAGTACGCGGTGCAGCGACGCAGGTCCAGACCCTCCGACGCGGCCAGCGCGCGGACCGCGTGCGCCTTCGCCGGACCGTGCAGGATCTCGCCGACCAGCCGCCCGGTGTAGAGCCCGTCGACGGACTCCGCGACAGTGCCCAGCGCCCCGGTCAGCCCGAGCCGCCGCGCGATGATGCGGGCCAGCTCGATCGGCGTCGCGGTGACCAGCCACACCCGCTGGCCGGCGTCGAGGTGCATCTGGGCCAGCGCCCGGGTCCCGGCCCAGATCCGGTCCGACATCAGCTCGTCGTAGATCTCCTCGCCGAGCGCGACGACCTCGTCGACCGGACGGCCCGCGACGAACGACAGCGCGGTGTCGCGGTGCCCCGCGATGCCGCCCTTGTCCTCCCGGCCGCCGACCCGGAACTTGATCTGCTGCCAGGCGAACCCGGCCAGGTCGGAGGTGGTGAAGAACTTGCGCGCGGCCAGCCCACGGGCGAAGTGGAAGATCGACGCGCCGACCATCATCGTGTTGTCGCAGTCGAAGAACGCGGCGGCGGTGAGGTCCGGCGGGGCGCCGTCCCCGCCCTCCGGGCCGTCGGGGTGGTCGTCGGCCTCGGCGGCGACGGCCGCAGCGGCGGAGGCCTGCCCCGCCCGCTGCGCGGAGTCGAGCGCGGTCGCCCGCTCCAGCACCCCCGGCTCCTCGGAGAGCCCGGTGTCGATGGGCGGGTGAGACTCGCGGGTCCCGCTCTGGTCGAGAGGGGGGACGGACCCGGGATCACTCACCACGGCGGCCTTCCTGGTGCGACGGCGTCTCGCGTCCCGAGGGGATCGGGGCGCGGCCCCAGCCTACTGCCGGAACGCGGGAGCGGGCCCGGCCTCCGGTACGTGACACGTGTCGACGTACCGGGCGCCGGGCCCGTCCCCGTGGTCTCCGGGCTGGATCAGCCGAGGGTGACCGGGCCGAGGCCCGGCAGCAGCGGCGGGATCGTGATCGGCGGCAGCAGGCGGTTCTGCTCCGCCGACGGCTCCGACGAGCTGCTCGACCCGCTCTCGGAGGTGGCCGAGCCACCGCCGTCCAGCAGCGGCAGCCCACCGCCGTCCTGCGAGGACCCCGAGGTGGTCGGGGTCTGGGAGGTCGAGGTGGCCGGACCGGAGGTCGGCGACGGCGTGCCGGTCGCGGACTCCGACGGCGTCACCGGTGCGGACTGCTCGACGGCCTGGGCCGCGGAGGGCCCACCCGCGGTGCGGCACTCGCCGGGCACCGGGCCGAGGTCGTCGACCGTGCCGCCGCTGTCCGCGGCGCAGCCGGTGCCGGCCCGCAGCGCCTCGGCCCGGGTCAGCACCCGGTCCAGCAGGCGGATGGCCTCCGAGGTCTCCCCGCGGCTCTCGGCGGGCAGGTCGGACTGCAGACGGGTGATGCGCCCGGACTGGGCGGCCGCCCAGGTCCGCAGCTCGGCCAGACGCGAGGTGTCCGCGCCGTCGGTGCCCGCGCCGGCCAGCATCAGCCTGCTGCCGGTGCTGGTGGCCCGGTCGAAGTCGCCCATCGCGGACGCCACCGCGTCCGGCGACGGCGGCGTGGACCGCGCGACCAGGCTCTCCAGCTCGTCGACCCGGGAGCGAGCCAGGTCGAGCTGGCGGGCGGCCTCGGCCTGCTGGCCGACGGTGAACACCCCGCCGACGCTCTCGCTGGCGCGCTTCATGCCGTACATCGCGTCGCCGGGCAGGGCGTCGCGGCTGACGGTCGAGGTCACACCGGCGATCACCGCGAGCGCGGCGAACCCGCCGACGACGACGCCGAAGCGCTTGCGCACGCTCGGGCGACGGCGGTCCAGCATCCGGGCGCCGGACGACGCCGGACGGGCGGAGTCGTCGCGGCCGGGCCCCGCCTCGGCGTCGCGGGCCGGTCCGGCCGGGGCACTCACCTGCTCGGGGTGGTCCGGGTGGTCCGACGGCAGCACGTGGCGGCCACGCCGCGGACGGCCGCCGCGACCGGTCGGGTCGTCCGCGGCCGGGGCGTGCTCGCCGGCGGCGCGGCGGTTGGACACCGCGTCCCAGTCGAGGTCGTCGGCGATCGGCGGGCCGATCGGCGCGGTGAGGTCGGCCGGGTCGACGCGGTCGAACCGGCCGCCGAACGAGGGCCCGCCGGACTGCTGCCCGACGCCCTCCTGGGCCAGCACCTCGAACAGCCGTGCCCGCATCCGGGCCGAGGCGTGCGGATCGGGCGAGAGGTCACGCCGCGAACGGTCCAGCGCGGCGGCCAGCGCGATCTCGTGCGCCAGCTCCTCCGATGCAGGGGCACCCGCCGGCGCGCGGTCGAAACCGTCGTCGCCGGGATACCCGTCGTCCCATGCCCTGGGCATGCCGTCCGTCCTCACTGCAGTCTCGCGCTGCTCGTCGGCGCGTGTGGCGCCGTCAGTGCGCGCCGGTCGGTACAACGACCGACTGCGGACGAGGTTACGGCCTTCCAACCGTTCACCGCATCGAGTAGTGCGTTCGGCGCAGTGATCGACACACCCTCTCGCGTTCCGGCTGTTCCGGCGGGAGACCCGCTCACCGCAGGCCGTCCGGGAGGAGCTGTGCGAGGCGACGCACCGCGCGGTGCTGCAGCGCCTTGACCGCACCCTCGTTGCGGTCCATCAGCTCGGCGGTCTCGGCGACCGAGAGGCCCTTGAGGAACCGGTACTGGATGCATTCGCGCTGGTCGGAGTTGAGCTTGGCGATCGAGGCCAGCAGCTCGTCGTTGGTGGCCATGTCGAGCACCTGCTGCTCGGGGCCACCGGTGCTGGGCGACAGCTCGACGATCTCCGAGGTCGTCTGCTCCAGCCGGAAGCGGCTGGACTTGACGTAGTCGAAGATCAGGTTCCGGGCGATGGTGACGAACCAGGCCCCGATGTCGCGGCCCTGGTAGCTGACCGAGGAGATCCGGCGCAGGGCCCGGACGAAGGTCTCCTGGGTCACGTCCTCGGCGAAGGACCGGTCGCCCATCCGGAACAGCACGTACCGGTAGACGACGTCGTGGTAGCGCTCGTAGAGCTCGCCGAACGCGGCCACGTCGCCGGCCTGGCAGGCCTCGACCAGTGCCCAGGAGCTGTTCGCGTCCTCGACGGCGCGGGCGGCCTCGTCGGCCGGGTCGGCCTCCGGTCGCTGCAGCTCCTGCGAGATCTGCGGTGCCCGTCGTGGCATCGGCATGTCCTGCTCGGTACGGCCCGGCGGACCCGACCGGGTGGTCCGGCCGTCCGGGCGGTGTAGCGCAGGGCCTGCGGGGTACGTGGGGGGAGCGTCGACCAGGGGAGCGGACGCGATCGGCCCCGTCGGCTGGGACGGCGCAGAGGTCGCTGAAGTCATGGACACCTCCCCGTCCGGCTGGGGGCGGACGGTGTCGGGTCTGTCCTCGCCGGGTTCGGGGGCCCGGGGCGGACGGACGGTCTCGGGGATGGTCTCGGAGCGCTGCTGTCGGAGCAGCCGGTGCGGTCGCGTCGGCCGGGTCATGGATCCCGGGGGGTCGGACGGGGTACGGCTCGGCGGGCGACCCGGCGGGCGGGGACCGCCGGCGCGTCCCGCGCGGCGCGGCACGGTGTGCACCGTGGCGCGCTGGCGTCGAGCTGCATGCCACTCCCTCGGGTGAGTCGCGCGACGAACCGGCGGTTCACGCGTTGAACTACATGTAGCGGCGGAGCATAGACGTCTGTCGAGTGGCGCAGCGCACTCGCCGCCTCTCGTCGCGTGCCGTTCCGGCGAGCGGCCCGATACGCGCGGTGGACGAACCGTGCGCGAAGCGTGTCCGAATCGACACGTGGCGTACACAGCGGTGAGCGGTCCCTCGGGGCGCGACGGTCCCGGCCGGGTTTGGAACACTGGCCGTGACGCGTGCCGACGAGCCGACCCCGCCCCGGCGGGGTCCGAGGATGGAGACCGCCGTGCCGAGTTCCGACCCCGCGCCGGGCCACCGTCCCGAGCGGCCCACCCACCTCGCCGACCTGGTGGCGCGCAACGCCTCCGAGCGCCCCGGGCACGACGCCGTCCGCGACCTGTCCGGCGCGGCACCGCTCACCCTGACCTGGTCGGCGTTCGACGCGGCGGTCTCCGCCGAGGCCGCCCGGCTGCGTGCGGCGGGCGTCCGCCACGGCGACCGGGTCGCGATCGGCCTGCCCGACGGGGCCGACTACTGCGTGGCGTTGTTCGGAGCGCTGCGGGCCGACGCGGTCGTCGTACCGTTCGGCGCAGACGCGGTGACCCGCGAGCTGGAGGTCGTGCTCGACCAGGCCCGGCCGGTCGCGGTCGTCGCCCGCCCCGACGACGCCGTCGCGGCCGGCTGCGCCGAGGGCGTCGGCGCGACGCTGCTGGGCCCGCCGGACCTGGCCGCCCCGGTCCCGGACGCCCCGGTCGACCGGGCCCCCGCCGACCCCGAGCGGATCGCGCTGGTCGTGTTCACCTCCGGCACCACCGGGCGTCCGCGCGGGGTGCGGCTGTCGCACCGCGCGCTGCTGGCCAACCGCGAGCAGGCGGGGGAGCTCCGCCCGGCACCGGTCAACGCGGTCGACCGGGTCCTGCTGGCGCTGCCGCTGTTCCACGTCTACGGGCTCGCCGCCGGGTTGCTGCAGGTCTGCTGGACCGGCGCGACCGTCGTGCTGCCCGGCCGGTTCTCCCCGGACCGGCTGGCCGAGGCGGTCGTGCAGGAGCGGGTCAGCGTCGTGGCCGGGGTGCCGTCGATGTTCCGGATGCTGCTCGACCTCGGGCCCGAGCGGCTGCGCGCCGCGATGGCGGGGGTGCGGCTGTGCACCTCCGGCGGCGCCCCGCTGCCCGCGAGCTGGCTCACGGACTTCCGCGCGGCGAGCGGGCTGGACCTGCACGAGGGCTACGGCCTCACCGAGGGCGGGCCCGTCGTCACCAGCAACGACCTGGGCCGCCCGGCCAAGCCGGGCTCGGTCGGCCGGCCGCTGCCCGGGGTGGAGCTGCGTCTGGTCGACCCCGCGGGGCAGCCGCTGCCGCGGCGCGACCCGGAGCCGGCCCCGCGCGGCGAGGACCCGCTCGACGACCTCGACTACGACGACGACTCCGACCCCGCCGACGACACCGGCCTGATCGCGCTGCGCGGCCCCAACCTGTTCTCCGGCTACTGGCCCGACGGCTGCGGCGGCCCCGGTGAGGACGGCTGGTTCGTCACCGCCGACGTCGGCTACCTCGACGCCGACGGCGACCTGCACCTCGTCGACCGGTCCTCGGACCTGGTCATCGTCAACGGCTTCAACGTCTACCCGCGCGAGGTGGAACAGGTCGTCGCCGAGCTGGACGCGGTGGCCGAGGTCGCCGTCGTCGGGGTGCCCGACGACCGGACCGGCGCCGCGGTCAAGGCGGTCGTCGTGCCCGTCGCGGGCGCCGAGCTCACCGAGGAGACGGTCGCCGAGCACTGCGCGGCCCGGCTCGCCCGGTTCAAGCGGCCCGCCGTCGTCGCGTTCGTCGACGAGCTGCCCCGCACCCCGACGGGCAAGATCGCCCGGAGGACACTGGCGAGGATGTGAGATGCGGGTACGACTGCTGACCCGGGTGGGCTGCCACCTGTGCGACGACGCCGCCGAGGTGCTGGCCCGGGTGTGCGCCGAGACGGACACCGGCTGGGACACCGTCGACGTCGACTCCGACGACGAGCTGCGCGCCGAGTACGGCGACCAGGTGCCGGTGGTGCTGCTCGACGGCCGTGAGCACGACTCGTTCCGGGTCGACGAGGAGCGCCTGCGCGCGGACCTGGCCCGGCGGTGAGCCCGGCCCCGGGCGGTCCGGCCTCCACCGTCGACGGTCGGGCCTTCCCCGACGGAGGCCCGGCCGGCAGGGGGACGCGGCCGGCCCGTCCCGCGCCGCCCGCCCGCACCGCCCTGGCCGGGCTCGCCGCGGCCGCGCTGGGCGTCGGCGCCGGGCAGGCGCTCGCGCTGCTGGTCGCCCCGGCCGCCGGGCCGGTGAACGCCGTCGCCGAGCAGGTCGTGGCGCTCACCCCGCCCGCGCTGGCCGGTGCGGCGACGGTCGGGGCCGGGATCGGCAGCCGCCACACCGTCGTCGCCGGGGTGCTCGTCGTCCTGGCGCTCGCCGCGGCCGGGCTCGGGGCGCTGTCGCGCCGCTCACCGTGGCCCGGTGCGTGGGGGCTCGCGGTGCTCGGGCTGGCGGGCGTGGTCGCCGCGGCGACGGCGTCGGGCGCCGGTCAGCTCGACATGGTCCCGGCGGGTGCCGCCGCGGTCGTCGCGGTGACGGTGTTCCGGAAGCTGCACGCGCTGGCGGCCCGGATCCCCGCCCCGACCGCGGACGGGACGCTGCCCGACGGGCGGCCGGTCCGGTCGTCGCTGACCCGGCGGCGGTTCCTGCGCACCACCGCGCTGGCGGGGGCGGGCGGGGTCGTGCTGGGCACCGGGGCCACGGCCGCCGCGCCGCTGCTGCCCTCGGGCCGGATCGGGCCCGCACGCGAGGCGCTCACCGCCCGGATCCGGACGCTCGCCGCGCAGGGCCGCATCGCGGCCGCACCGGCGCTGCCCGCGGGGGCACAGGTGCCCGGCGCGGCCGCGTTCACCACCGCCGTCGACGACTTCTACCGGATCGACACCGCGCTGCGGGTCCCGTCGGTCGACCCGGCGTCGTGGAGCCTGCGGGTGCACGGGCGGGTCGGGCGCGAGCTCACCCTCACCCTCGACGACCTGCTGGCCCGCCCGCTCGTCGAACGCTGGGTGACGATGGCGTGCGTCTCCAACGAGGTCGGCGGCGACCTCGTCTCCACCACCCGGTTCACCGGCGTCGAGCTCGCGCCGCTGCTCGCGGCCGCGGAGCCCGACCCGGCCGCGGACCAGGCGCTGTCCACCTCCACCGACGGCTGGACGGCGGGCAGCCCGTCGTCGCTGCTGCTCGACCCCGCCCGCGGCGCGCTGCTCGCGGTCGCGATGGCCGGCCCCGACGGCCCGGTCGCGCTCCCGCCCGAGCACGGCTTCCCGGTGCGGATCGTCGTCCCCGGGCTCTACGGCTACGTCTCGGCCACCAAGTGGGTCACCGACATCGAGTTCACGACGTTCGGCGCGCGCGCCGACTACTGGCGCGCCCGCGGGTGGGCCCCGCCCGGACCGATGGAGACGGCCGCGCGGATCGAGTCGCCCGCCTCGTACGCGAGCGTGCCCGCCGGCCGGGTCGTGGTCACCGGCACCGCCTGGGCGGTGCCCCGGGGGATCCGCCGGGTCGAGGTCGGGGTGCAGGACGGCGGCGGGTCCGGGTCCTGGGTGACCGCCGAGCTCGCGCCGGTGCCCGCCGGCGGGGCGACCTGGCGGCAGTGGCGCGCCGAGCTGGAGCTGCCGCCGGGCGGGTACACCCTGGTGTGCCGGGCCACCGACGGCGACGGCGTCGTCCAGACCGCCGAGCGCCGCTCCCCGCTGCCGGGGGCGGCGACCGGCTGGCCGACCCGCACGGTCACCGTGACCTGAGAGACGGCGAAGGGCGGCGCCGACCTGGATCCCGGTGGGCCCCCTCCGCGCGGAGAGCTGTGTCACGAGCGGTCGTCAGGACTGCGTGACGGTGGTGTCGTGGGGAACGACGTGGCGGTCGTCGCACGACGAGCGGTTCCTGCCCGTCGATCACCGGTAGCTCCAGGTCAGGGGCGGGGTCGAGCACGGAGAGGACCAAGATCGCAACTTTGTGCGTGCCTTCACAAGCGGCTACCGTGGGTTCCCGTCGCCGGTCCCGGTGGCACGGTGCCCCTGCGGCGCCGAGGACGCCGGGTCTCGTCCGTCCGCAGCCCGTCCGGCCCGCCCGGCCGGTTCGCGGGCGTGCCGCGAGCACGCCGACGACCGGCCCCTGCACATCCCCGAACGGAGCACGCCCAGTCTCGATGACCGACCGCCCGCGGACAAGCCCCCGTGAGCAGGACGGCCACCGGGACCCCGGCCGCCCGCCGACCGACGCCCGAGGAGGACGGCCCGTGACCCTGCCGCCCGAGTCCGGCGTCGCCGCGCCCGACAGCACCGGCGAGCGCCCCGCGCGCCCGGTGCCCGAGGCGACCGTGTCCCGGCTCGCGGTGTACCTGCGCGTGCTCGGTGAGCTGCGCGACGCGGGCGTCGAGACGGTGTCGTCCGAGGAGCTCGCCGGTGCCTCCGGGGTCAACTCGGCCAAGCTCCGCAAGGACCTGTCCTACCTGGGTTCCTACGGCGTGCGCGGCGTCGGTTACGACGTCGCCTCGCTGCAGGGTCGGCTGCAGGGCGAGCTGGGCATGGACCAGCGGCAGTCGGTCGCGCTGGTCGGCGTCGGCAACCTGGGCCACGCCCTGGCCGGCTACTCCGGCTTCGCGGGCCGGGGCTTCCCGGTCAGCTCCCTGTTCGACGTCGACGACGACCTCGTCGGCAGTGAGATCAACGGCATCCGGGTGCGGCACGCGCGCGAGATCCCGGAGGTGTGCGCCGGTGACGGCGTCACCATCGGGATGATCGCGACGCCGGGGCCGGCTGCCCAGAAGGTCTGCGACCTGCTCGTGGCGGCGGGTGTGCAGTCCATCCTCAACTTCGCTCCGGTGCTGCTCACGGTCCCGGACGACGTCGAGGTCCGCAAGGTCGACCTGTCGGTCGAGCTGCAGGTCCTCGCGTTCCACGTGGCGCGACGGCACACCGGTGCCGCCGCGGTGACGGACAAGACGAACGAATCGGTGGTGTCGTAGAGCCATGAGCGTCCTCGTGGTCGGCCTGTCGCACCGCAGCGCTCCGGTCGAGGTGCTGGAGCGCCTCGCGGTCGCTCCGGGTGACGTGCCCAAGCTGCTCGAGGAGATGCTCGACCGCTCGCACGTGGAGGAGGCGGTCGTCCTCTCCACGTGCAACCGGATCGAGATCTGCGCGGTCGTGGACGCGTTCCACGGCGGCCTCGGCGACGTCACCGACGTGCTCGGTGCCCATGCCGGGTTCCCGATCGGCGAGCTGTCCGAGCACCTGTTCGTGCACTACGCGGGCTCGGCGGTCCAGCACCTGTTCGCGCTCGCGGCGGGCCTGGACTCGATGGTGGTCGGCGAGTCGCAGATCCTCGGCCAGCTGCGCGGGGCCTACGCCGCCGCGGACAGCGCGGGCGCCGTCGGCAAGGTCCTGCACGAGCTGGTGCAGCAGGCGCTGCGGGTCGGCAAGCGGGTGCACGCCGGGACCGGTATCGACGAGGCGGGTGCCTCGGTCGTGTCGGAGGCCCTGCGCGACGCCGACCGCGAGCTCGGCGGGGACGGTCTGGCCGGGCGCCGCGCCGTCATCGTCGGGGCGGGCGCGATGGGCGCGCTGGCCGCGGCCCACCTGCGTCGCGCCGGGGCAGGCGAGATCGTCGTGCTGAACCGGTCGGCCGAGCGCGGCGAGCGGCTCGTCGAGAAGATCCTGGAGCACGCGGACCCGGGCACCACGGCGCGCTTCGCGGTGATGGACGACCTGGCCGCCGAGCTGCGCGACGCGGACCTGCTGCTGGCCTGTACCGGCGCGATCGGCCACGTCGTCGACGTCGAGCCGGTCGCGCAGGCACTGAACGGCCGCACCTCCCCCCTGGTCGTGTGCGACCTGGGCCTGCCGCGCGACGTCGACCCGGCCGTCGGAGAGCTGGCCGGCGTGCGCATGGTCGACCTGATCACCCTGCAGCGTCGGCTGCTCGACGTCGCCGACGGCGGTTCGGTCGCCGTGGCCCAGAAGATGGTCGACGCCGAGGCCCAGCAGTACCTGGCCGGGCAGCGCTCGGCCGAGGTCACGCCGACGGTCACCGCGCTGCGCCGGCGCGCCTCGGAGGTCGTCGACGCCGAGCTGCTGCGCCTCGACTCGCGGCTGCCCGATCTGGACGCCCGGGTCCGCGAGGAGCTCTCCCGCACCGTGCGCCGGGTCGTCGACAAGCTGCTGCACACCCCCACCGTCCAGGTGAAGCGCCTGGCCGAGGGCCCGGACGGGGACAGCTACGCCGCGGCGCTGCGCACCCTGTTCGAACTCGACCCGCAGGCCGCCGCCGCGGTCGCTGCCCCGGTCCGTGGCGCCGACGCCAGCGTCGACGGCGGCGACGTCGCCGCCGCCCTGCGCTTCAGCGACCCCACCGTGCCGTTCGACGTCACCCCGTCGATCGGGTCCCGTCCCCCGGAGCAGATCTCGTGAGCGTCCTGAAGATCGGCACCCGGCCGTCGAAGCTGGCGGTCGCGCAGTCCACCACCGTGGCCGACCGGCTCGTCGCCGCCGGCCACCCGTGCGAGCTGGTCACCATCTCGACCAGCGGTGACCGCTCGTCGGCGCCGATCCCGCAGATCGGGGTGGGGGTGTTCGTCTCGCAGCTGCGCGACGCGCTCTACGCCGGCGAGATCGACGTGGCCGTGCACTCGTACAAGGACCTGCCGAGCGCGCAGCCCGAGGGGCTGACGATCGCGGCGGTCCCCGAGCGCGAGGACGTCCGCGACGCGCTGGTCACCGGCGGTCGGGTGCTCGGCGAGCTGGGCCGTGGTGCCCGGGTCGGGACGGGGTCCCCGCGCCGGACCGTGCAGCTGCACGCGCTCGGCCTGGGGCTGGAGGTGCTGCCGATCCGCGGGAACGTGGACACCCGGATCGGGAAGGTGCGGTCCGGCGAGCTGGACGCGGTGGTCGTGGCCGCCGCGGGACTGCGCAGGCTGGGCCGCGTCGACGAGGCGGACGAGCTGATCGACCCGCTGCAGATGCTGCCCGCCCCGGCCCAGGGCGCGCTGGCGATCGAGTGCCGCACCGCCGACACCGACCTGGCGGCGGTGCTGGCCGCGGTGCTGGACGACAGCGGTGTGCGCTTCGCCGTCACCGCCGAGCGTGCGGTGCTGGCGGGGCTGGAGGCCGAGTGCACGACCCCCGTCGGCGCGCTCGCCGAGGTCGTCTCCGACCTCGACGACGACGGCCGCGCGGTCGACCGGCTGTCGCTGCGCGGCGCGCTGGGGATCGGGGACATCGCGGGGGGCGACGTGGTGCGCGCCTCCGCCACCGGAGACATGGACGACGCAGAGAAGATCGGGGCCGCGGTCGCCCTCGAGCTTCTCGACCTGGGAGCCGAGGACCTGCGCCCCGCAGGTCCCGGTGGTCCCGCCAACCGCTGATTCGGGAGTTTCTTCAATGACAGGACCTGCCAACACCTCGGGGCGGATCGCCTTCGTGGGCAGCGGACCGGGGGACCCGGCGCTGCTCACCGTGCGTGCCCGGGACGTGCTCGCCGGCTCGCCGCTGGTCATCACCGACCCGGACGTGCCCGAGGGCATCCTCGCCCTGGCCGCGGACGGCGCCGAGGTGCGCCCGGCCGTCGGGCAGCCCGCCGACATCGCGAGCGACCTGCTCAGCGAGGCCGGCCAGGGCCGCTCGGTGGCCCGGTTGGTCTCCGGTGACCCGCTGACCAACGACGCCGTCGTCGCCGAGGCGATGGCCGTGTCCGCCTCGGGCACGCCGTTCGACGTGGTTCCGGGCGTCCCGTCCTCGACCGCGGTCCCGGCCTACGCCGGTGTCGCGCTCGGGTCGGCGCACGTCGAGGCCGACGTCCGCGCGGGCGTCGACTGGGCCGCGCTGGCCGCGAGCCCGGGTCCGGTCGTGCTGCACGCGACGAGCGCGCTGCTCGGCGACGTCGCCGCCGGTCTGACCGCTCAGGGTGTCCCGGACGAGACGCCGGTCGCGATCACCGCGGGCGGCACCACCTCCACCCAGCGGACCATCTCGTCGTCGGTCGGGCGGATCGCCGCCGACGGCGGTGACCTGGAGGGCGCGCTCGTCCTCACCGTCGGCGAGGCCGCCGGTCGCCGTGGCGAGCTGTCCTGGTGGGAGTCGCGCGCGCTCTACGGCTGGCGGGTCCTGGTTCCGCGCACCAAGGACCAGGCCGGCGTGATGAGCGAGCGGCTGCGGATGCACGGCGCCATCCCGGAGGAGGTGCCGACGATCGCCGTCGAGCCGCCCCGGTCGCCCGCGCAGATGGAGCGCTCGGTCAAAGGCCTGGTCGACGGCCGCTACCAGTGGGTCGTGTTCACCTCGACCAACGCGGTCAAGGCCGTCTGGGAGAAGTTCGGTGAGTTCGGCCTCGACGCCCGCGCCTTCTCCGGCGTGAAGATCGCCTGTGTCGGCCGCTCGACCGCGGAGAAGGTCCGCGAGTTCGGCATCGAGCCCGAGCTCGTCCCCGACATCGACGAGGCCCAGTCCTCGACGTCCGAGGGCCTGCTGGACATCTTCCCGCCGCACGACGACGTCCTCGACCCGGTCGACCGGGTGCTGCTCCCGCGCGCCGACATCGCCACCGAGACGCTGTCGGCCGGGCTGCAGGAGCGCGGCTGGGAGGTCGACGACGTGACGGCCTACCGGACCGTCCGGGCCGCCCCGCCGCCCGCGCCGATCCGTGAGGCGATCAAGACCGGCGGCTTCGACGCGGTGTGCTTCACCTCGTCGTCGACGGTGCGGAACCTGGTCGGCATCGCCGGCAAGCCGCACGCCAGGACCCTGGTCGCCTGCATCGGCCCGGCCACCGCGGAGACCGCGCGCGAGTTCGGCCTGCGGGTCGACGTGCAGCCCGAGGAGTCCCGCGTCCCGACCCTGGTCGACGCGCTGGCCAGCCACACCGCGAAGCTGCGCGCCGAGGGCAACCTGCCGCCGCCGAAGAAGGTGAAGGCTCGCCGCCGCTGAGCGTGCGAAGGGCGCATCGGCACTGCCGCTGAGCCGTCCCCGTCCGGCCCCGTACCGCCTCTCCGAGGTGGTGCGGGGCCGACGTGTGTCCGGGGCGGTCGTAGCCTGGTCCGCATGGGTTTTCCGGCGCAGCGTCCCCGACGGTTGCGGACCACCCCCGCGATGCGGCGGCTGGTCTCCGAGACCGAGGTCCGTCCGCGGCAGCTGGTGCTGCCGATGTTCGTCCGTGAGGGCGCGACGGAGCCGGTCCCGATCGGCTCGATGCCCGGGGTCGTGCAGCACACCCGCGACTCGCTGCGCAAGGCGGCCGCGGAGGCGGCGGCCGCGGGCGTCGGCGGCGTGATGCTGTTCGGCGTCCCCGAGCACCACGACGCGACCGGCTCCGGCGCCGTCGACCCGGACGGCATCCTCAACGTCGGCCTGCGCGACGTGCGCTCCGAGGTCGGCGACGACCTGGTCGTGATGTCCGACCTGTGCCTCGACGAGTTCACCGACCACGGCCACTGCGGCGTGCTGGACGCCGACGGCGGCGTCGACAACGACGCGACGCTGGACATCTACGCGCGGTTGGGTGTCGAGCAGGCCCGCGCGGGCGCTCACCTGGTCGGGCCCAGCGGCATGATGGACGGCCAGGTCGGCGTCATCCGCGCCGCGCTCGACGAGGCCGGGTTCACCGACACCGGCATCCTCGCCTACACCGCGAAGTACGCCTCGGCGTTCTACGGCCCGTTCCGCGAGGCGGTGAACTCGCAGCTCACGGGCGACCGCAAGACCTACCAACAGGACGGCGGCAACGCGCGCGAGGCCCTGCGCGAGCTCGCGCTCGACCTCGACGAGGGCGCCGACATGGTGATGGTCAAGCCCGCCCTGGCCTACCTCGACATCCTGGCCCGGGTGGCCGACGTCGCCGACGTGCCCGTCGCGGCGTACCAGATCTCCGGTGAGTACGCGATGGTCGAGGCCGCCGTCGCCCGGGGCTGGCTCGAGCGCGAGCGGACCATCATGGAGACGCTGACCTCGATCCGCCGCGCCGGCGCGGACGTGATCCTGACCTACTGGGCCACCGAGGTCGCGTCCTGGCTCGACCGGGGCTGATCCCGCCACCGTCGGGACGATCTTCTGTTCGCGCGGTGGAGAGCGTGTCCGCCGTGGGCGGCCCGGGGAAGCGCCGGCGAGGCCACCTTTCTCCGAATTCGCTTACCCGGTAAGCGAGTTCGCAGACCCTGGGCCCCGATCCCGAGCTCGGCCCCGGCGCCGGGCGTCCGGCGAAGAGTGAATCGCGCCGTCGGGTACCGCCGAACGTGGCAAACCGGACACCGGCACGGCTACCGTGGACGACGTGAGCAGCGACCCCGGACAGCACGACGCCCCGCAGTACTACCGGCCCGGGCCGTCGACGGGGCGCTACCCGCAGTACCCGCAGAACCCGTACCCGAACGGCTGGCACGGCGGCTCCATGCCGCCGCCGTCGCCGCAGCAGGCACCCGCCGCGCCGGCGAACACCGCGTCGGGCTGGGGACCGCCCCCGGCGGGTCTCGGCAGCGGGCCACAGGGCCGTCCGGCCCGGCCTCGTCAGGTCGTGACCGCGCTCGTCGCGTTGATCGCAGCGGCGGTGCCGTTCGTGGTCACCGGAATCGGTTCGTTGTTCGTGACCGTCAACGAGTCGCTGCTGAACGACTCCGGTATCCCGCGCGGGGAGTTCGACGCCGCGCTGGCCGCGTCCGGGATGACGATGGCCCAGTTCGGCCAGGCGGTGCGGGTCATGGGCGTGGTCTTCCTGGTGCTGGCACTGGTCTGGATCGCGCTGGCGGTCGCCGCGTTCCTCGGTGCTGCCGGGGCGCGGATCGCGCTGATCGTGCTGCTCGTGCTCTACGGGATCCCACTACTGCTGATCATGTTGATCGGCGGACAGCCCGTGTTCGCGGTGCTGGTCGTCGGCGTCGCCGCTGCCGGGGTCGCGCTGCTGTTCGGTCGCCCGGCGAAGGAGTGGTACGCCGCCCGCAAGCTCGGGGCCGCGAGCCGGTCCTGACACCGGCTGCGAGACTGGGCCCGTGAGCACCGGAAGCGCAGGGACCACCGTGAGCAACCCGGAACCGAAGGAGTCGGCCCGCCTCTTCGAGCGGGCGACCGAGCTGATCCCCGGCGGGGTGAACTCCCCGGTGCGGGCGTTCAACTCGGTCGGCGGCACCCCGCGGTTCATGGTCTCGGGCGAGGGCTGCCGCCTCACCGACGCCGACGGCGCCACCTACGTCGACCTCGTCTCCTCCTGGGGGCCGATGATCCTGGGGCACGCGCACCCGGCCGTCGTCGAGGCGGTGCGGTCCGCGGCGTCGCAGGGGCTGTCGTTCGGCACCCCGACCCCGGGCGAGATCGATCTCGCCGCCGAGATCGTCGACCGCACCCCTGTCGAGCAGGTCCGCCTGGTCAACTCGGGCACCGAGGCGACGATGAGCGCCATCCGGCTCGCCCGCGGCATCACCGGTCGCACGGGGATCGTGAAGTTCTCCGGCTGCTACCACGGCCACGTGGACGCGCTGCTCGCCGACGCGGGCTCCGGCATCGCCACCCTCGGCCTGCCGACCAGCCCGGGTGTCACCGGCGCCCAGGCCGCCGACACCGTGGTGCTGCCCTACAACGACCTCGACGCCGTCCGCACCGTGTTCGAGCAGCGCGGCCCGGAGATCGCCTGCGTGATCACCGAGGCCGCCGCCGGGAACATGGGGGTCGTCCCGCCGGTCCCCGGGTTCAACGCCGCGCTGCGCGACCTCGCGCACGAGCACGGCGCGCTGCTGGTGATCGACGAGGTCATGACCGGCTTCCGGGCCTCGCGTCAGGGCTGGTTCGGCTGCGACGGCGTCGCCGGGGACCTCTACACCTTCGGCAAGGTCATGTCCGGCGGCCTGCCCGCCGCCGCGTTCGGCGGGTCCGCCGAGCACATGTCGTACCTGGCCCCGGCCGGGCCAGTCTACCAGGCGGGCACGCTCGCCGGGAACCCCGTCGCCGTCGCCGCCGGGCTCACCACGCTGCGCCACGCCGACGAGGCCGTCTACGCCACCCTGGCGGCCAACGCCGACCGGATCGGCGCGATGGTGACCGCGGCGCTGGACCGGGAGGGCGTCGCCCACACGATCCAGTACGCGGGCACCATGTTCTCCCCGTTCTTCACCGCCGATCCGGTCACCGACTACGCGGGTGCCAAGGCCGCCGAGACCTGGCGTTACCCGGCGTTCTTCCACGCCATGCTCGACCACGGGGTCTACCTGCCGCCCAGCGCCTTCGAGGGCTGGTTCGTCTCCACCGCGCTGGACGACGAGGCCTTCGAGCGGATCGAGACCGGCCTCGCCGCCGCCGCGGGCGCCGCGGCCG
The DNA here is from genome assembly GCF_001932475.1 of Pseudonocardia sp. Ae717_Ps2. NCBI lineage: Bacteria > Bacillati > Actinomycetota > Actinomycetes > Pseudonocardiales > Pseudonocardiaceae > Pseudonocardia > Pseudonocardia sp. Ae717_Ps2. Next base: position 5,198,670 of record NZ_MCIS01000001.1, on the reverse strand, counting down.
CCGCCACCCGACCGGACGGGGTCTGACCATGGGTGACCGGACCAGCCCGCCCGCGTCGGGACCGGTGACCGTGGTGCACGTGCTGCGCCACGGCGAGGTGCACAACCCCGAGGGCGTCCTCTACGGCCGCATCCCCGGCTACCACCTGTCCGACCACGGCCGGGCCCAGGCCAAGACCGTCGCCGCGTACCTGGACGGCAACGACGTCGCGGCCGTCGTCGCGTCGCCGCTGCAGCGCGCGCAGGAGACCGCCCGCCCGATCGCGGACGCCCACGGCGTCGACATCCACACCGACGAGGGACTGATCGAGTCCGGCAACCTCTTCGAGGGCAAGCGGTTCGGCGTCGGCGACGGCGCGCTCAAGCGCCCGCAGGTGTGGCGGCAGCTGCGCGACCCGTTCACCCCGTCCTGGGGCGAGCCCTACATCGCGATCGCACACCGGATGCTCGGCGCCGTGCACGCCGCACGGGCGCTCGCCCCCGGCCGCGAGGTCGTGTGCGTGTCGCACCAGCTGCCGATCTGGACGCTGCGCCGCTACCTGATGGGCCAGCGGCTCTGGCACGACCCGCGCCGCCGCCAGTGCGCGCTCGCCTCGTTGACCAGCATCGAGTTCATCGGCACCCGGATGACCGGGCTGCGCTACGCCGAGCCGGCCGGCCCGAGCGGCGCGATGGTGACCGGCGCATGAGCCGCCTGCTGCCCGCCCTGCTCGGGCTGCTGCTGCTCGTCGCCGGCTGCGGTGTGGGCCGCGACGCCGCGGGCGGGGGACCGGGCCAGGACTTCCAGTTCGTCGCCCCGGGCGGCCAGGTGCGCATCACCTACGACCCGCCGGAGAGCCGTCAGACGATCACCGACCTGCGTGGCGAGAGCCTGCTGCGGGAGGGCACCCAGGTCGGCATCGGCGACTTCCCCGACACGGTGCGGGTCATCAACATCTGGGGTTCCTGGTGCGGCCCGTGCCGGACCGAGGCCCCCGAGCTGCAGGCGGTGGCCGAGGCGGCGAAGGGCAAGGCCGTCGTCCTCGGGATCGACGTCCGCGACGACCGACAGGCCGCCCTGGACTTCGTCACCGACCGCGGCATCACCTACGACTCGATCTACGACGCGCCCGGCCGCACCCTGGCCCGGCTCGACGGCTACCCGCGCAACGTCGTCCCCTCGACGATCGTGCTCGACCGCGACTCCCGGGTGGCCGCGGTGTTCCTGGTCCCGGTCGGCAGCTCCGACCTGCTGCCGCTCATCACGCGGCTGGCCGCCGAGCCGCGGGCCGGTTCGTCCCGCTGACCCCTGGTGACCGGCCGGTCGCGCGCCGCGCGGTGAACTACACGCTGTAGAACCCGCCGCGCGGCACCCCGAGCAGGGCTTCTACCCTGGGATGCGATGGACGCGACGACGACGCTGGCGATCTCGGGGCCGCTGCTGCTCGCAGTGCTGGTCTCGGTCGCCGCGGGCCTGGTGAGCTTCGCCTCGCCGTGCGTCGTCCCGCTGGTCCCGGGCTACCTCGCCTACCTCGCCGGGCTCGTCGGAGCGCAGTCCCCGCCGGTCACCCCGGCCGAGGCGGGCGACCGCGCCGCCGCCCGCCGGGGCGGGGCCGCGACCGTGCCCCGGGACGGCGGGCAGGACGGCGCCGTGGCCGCCGCCGTCGCACCGGCCCGGGACGACGGCCGCTGGCGGGTCGCCGGGGCCGCGCTGCTGTTCGTCGGCGGGTTCACCGTCGTGTTCGGCGCGATCATGGTCGGCGTCGTGTGGCTGTCCGACGTCCTCATTGACAACGAGGCGCTGCTGCAGCGCATCGGCGGCGTCGTGATGATCGTGATGGGGCTGGCGTTCGCCGGGGCCATCCCCGCGCTGCAGCGCGAGTACCGCTCGCACTGGACGCCGCGGGTCGGCCTCGCGGGCGCCCCGCTGCTGGGAGCGGTCTTCGGCCTGGGCTGGGTGCCCTGCATCGGACCGACGCTGGCCGGGGTCGTCGCCGTCGCCGCGGGCACCGGGGGCGGCTCGGTGCGCGGGATCGTGCTGATCCTGGCCTACTGCGCCGGGCTCGGGATCCCGTTCGTGCTGATCGCGCTGGGCGCGACCCGGGCGGTGCGCGCGCTGGGCTGGCTGCGCCGCCACACCCGGGTGGTGCAGATCGCCGGGGGAGCGCTGCTGGTCGCGGTCGGGGCGCTGCTGGTGTCCGGTCTGTGGTCCCAGTGGCTGGTCGCGCTGCAGGTCTCGATCGCCGGATTCACCCCGCCGATCTGATGAGCTCCCCGCCGCAGGCCCCACCGCAGCCGTCCGTGTCGACACCGGACGGCGGACCGCCGTCGTCGCAGCGGCCCGGGCCGCTGGTCCGCGCGCTGGCGTTCCTGCGCAACACCTGGCGCGGGCTGACCAGCATGCGCACCGCGCTGGTGCTGCTGTTCCTGCTCGCGCTGGCGGCGATGCCGGGGGCCCTGCTGCCGCAGCGCTCGCTGAACGCGTTCCTCGTGGACGACTTCTACCGCGACAACCCGACCATCGCGCCGGTGATCGACGCGGTCGGTGGGTTCGAGGTGTTCGCGAGCCCGTGGTTCGCCGCCATCTACCTGCTGCTGATGATCTCGCTGGTCGGCTGCGTGTTCCCGCGCACCGGCGAGTACCTGCGCTCGGTCCGCCAGCCCCCGGTGATGACCCCGCGCAACCTGGCGCGGCTGCCGCACCACGCCGAGGGCGACACCACCGCCGGCGTCGACGACGAGCTGGCCAGGGCCCGGCGGCTGCTGCGCGGCTGGCGCACCGTCGAGCGCACCGAGGACGACGGCTCCCGCACGATCTCGGCGGAGAAGGGGTTCCTGCGCGAGACCGGCAACCTCGTGTTCCACCTCAGCCTGATCGGCATCCTGCTCGGCCTGGCCGGCGGGAAGATGTACGGCTACGAGGGCGACGTCATCGTGCGCGCCGACGGCAGCGAGTTCTGCAACAGCTCGATCCTCGGCTACGACAGCTTCCGCGCCGGGCTGCGCGTCGACGGCACCGACCTCAACGACTTCTGCGTGAAGGTCGACCGGTTCGACGGCACCTGGCTGCCGAACGGCCAGCCGTCGACCTTCGGCGCCTCGGTCGGGTACCAGACCGGGCAGGACGTCCGTGACGGCGTCAGCACCTGGCGTCCCTACGAGATCGCGGTCAACCACCCGCTGCGCACCGACGGCGACCGCGTCTACCTGACCGGATACGGCTACGCCCCGGAGTTCACGGTGACCTGGCCGGACGGGCAGAGCCGCACCGGCGAGGTCCAGTGGCGTCCGGTCGACCAGTCCGGCACCCAGCTGTCGGAGGGGGCGACGAAGTTCGAGCGCCCCGGCATCACCGACCCGGAGCAGCGGCGCACCACGCAGATCGCCGTCACCGGGACGTTCGCGCCGACCGGCGCGGTCGACCCCGAGGGCAGGCTGGTGTCGGTGCACCCGGACCTGCGGTCGCCGACCGCCGACATCGACGTGCTCCTCGGCGACCTCGGCATCGACGACGGCCGCGGCCAGTCGATCTTCAGCGTCGACCAGAGCAAGATCGACGACGGCGAGCTGCGCTCCGTCGCCACCGCGCGGCTCGGGATCGGCGACACCACCCGGCTGCCGGACGGCACGGTCGTCCGGTTCGACGGCGTCACCCCGTGGGTGAACCTGCAGGTGGGCCACGACCCCGGCCAGTCCTGGGTGCTGGCCGCGGCGGTGCTGATGGTCGGCGGCCTCGCGCTGTCGCTGTCGGTCACGCGTCGCCGGTTCTGGGTGCGGGTGACCCCGCGCGACGGTGGGGGCGCGCGCATCACCCTCGGTGGTCTGGCCCGGACCGACCGGGCAGGCTACGGCGAGGAGTTCGACCGGCTCGCGACCGAGCTGCTCGACCCGACGGACAAGAAGGACGGTTAACCGGAGATGCTCGTCGACCCGATCACCGCGATGTGGAGCGACCGCCTGTTCCAGGCGACGCTCGTCGTGCTGCTGCTGGCGCTGGTGTTCGCGTCGCTGGAGTACGCGGCCCGCCGCGTCGCCAGGGCCTCCGCCCGGCAGTCGGAGCCCGCCCCGGTCGGGGCCGGGTCCACGGCGGTCGCCGCGCCCGAGGAGCCCCCCTCCGACGACGGCCGCCGCTCCCGCGCCGACCGCTACGGCCGGATCGGCATCTCGCTGATGGTGCTGGCGTTCCTGACCCACCTCGGGTCGATCGTGCTGCGCGGCTTCGCCGCCTACCGGTGGCCGCTGGGCAACATGTACGAGTTCACCTCGGCGCTGTGCCTGATGGCCGTCGGGGCGTGGCTGGTGCTCGTGCGCCGGCACCCGGGGCTGCGCCCGGCCGGGGTGTTCGTGCTGACGCCGGTCGTGCTGCTGATGTTCGTCACCGGCACCGTGCTCTACCTCGACGCGGCGCCGGTCGTCCCGGCCCTGCAGTCGTACTGGATCATCATCCACGTCACGACGATCACGCTGGCCTCCGGCCTGCTGCTCGTCCCCGGTGTGGCGAGCCTGCTGTTCCTGGTCAAGCGGAACGGGAAGCCGGCGTCGTGGGCCGCGAAGCTGCCGTCGGCGGAGTCGCTCGACCGGCTGGCGTACCGCGTGACGGTGCTCGCGTTCCCGCTCTACACCTTCGGGATCATCACCGGCGCGGTGTGGGCCGAGGCGGCCTGGGGCCGGTTCTGGGGCTGGGACCCGAAGGAGACCGTCGCCTTCGTCGCCTGGGTGCTCTACGCCGCCTACCTGCACGCCCGGGCCACCGCGGGGTGGAAGAACTCCGGCGCCGCGGCGTGGATCAACACGGCGGGCTTCGCCACGATCGTGTTCAACCTGTTCTTCATCAACATGGTGGTCGCCGGGTTGCACTCGTACGCGGGGGTGTGAGGCGCCTCGACCACCGGGTTCCGCCCGGCTACCGTCGTTTCCCGTGAGTGAGAACGGTTCCGGCGAGCAGCCCGACGGGTCGGTGGGCCGCTACGTGCGGGAGCGCTGGGCCACGACGGAGTCCCCCGGCCGGTCCTTCGGACGGCGCAGGCGGACCGGCGGTGACGACGCTGCGGAGCCGGCCGCCGAGCCCGGTGACACGCCGCCGCGGACCCCGACGGCCGCCGAGCGCGCCGCGTCGGCGCCCGCCCCGGGCCGCGCGGCCATCGGCACGCAGACCCCGCCGGCGGGCTCGGCGTGGGGCAGCGAGCTGCCCGAGATCGACGACGACCTGGTCGACGAGATCGACCCGTCCACCCCGCCGCACGGGATGGACCTGTCCGCCCTGCGAGAGACCCCGCGCCCGACCTCCCCCGCCGGCTCCTCGGCGGCCGCGGATGCCGAGGAGGAGCCCGCCCAGGCCTCCGCGGGCGACCCCCGGCACCGGCGCGACGACGCCTCCCCGGACCCGGGCGTGCACGACCACGGCCCCGACGACACCGGCCTCTACCGGGCCGGGGGCACCGACTCCGAGCCGTGGTGGGCGGTGCCCGCCTCCGCGGTGCCCGACGACGACCCCGACGCGGACCTCATCTGGCGTGCCGACCGGTCCGGGGGGCGCACGGCCGCCGACGCCGGCGACCGTGCCACGACGTCCGGGGACGACTCCCCGGCGGCCGCGCCCGACTCCCCGGTCCGCTCCTCGGCGGCCGACCCGGACTCCCCGGACCGCTCCTCGGCTGCTGCAGCCGACTCCCGGGACCGCTCCTCGGTCGCTGCATACGACTCCTCGGACCGCTCCGCGCCCGCCGGGTACGACGGACCGGTCGTGCCCACCGCCGTGGCGCACCCGGATCCCACAGGGCGGTCGCACCCGGATCCCACGGCTCGGTCGCTCCCGGATCCCGCGGGTCCGGCGCCCGCGGATCCTGCGGGTCCGGGGCCCGCGGACCCCACGGAGAGCGGTGGCCGCGCGGCGCGGGGCGGGTATCAGCCGTACGCCGAGCCGGCAGCACCCGGACGTGGTGCCGCGGCTCCCACCGAGGGGACACGGGAGCCCGCCGGAGCCGCCCCGACGCCCCCCGCCCGGCCCGGGACCCCACGGACGGATCGTTCCCGTGACGACCGGTCCCGTGACGACCGGTCCCGCGACGACCGCCGCCCCCGTCAGACGGACCGTCCCTGGCGCGCGGCGTGGGACGACGAGTCCGCGGAGACCGGACCCCAGCGCACCCTGACCCCGCCGCGCGGCCGCCCGCAGACGGGGGTGAAGCGGCCTCGCTGGACGGCCCCCGAGGCGATCGAGGCCCGGGCCGCGCAGCACCGCCGCGGCGACGAGCCGCACGGCGGGCTGGACCTCGCGCCGTCGCGCATGGGGCACGGCGGCGCGGGGCGTCCGCCGACGAGCGGATGGCGGCGCTGGGTCTACGTGCTCACCGGCGGCCTGGTGAACCCGGGGGAGAGCCCCGCGGAGCTGCACCGGCGCGACCTCGTGGCCCGCGCGAACCGCCCGCTGATCAGCTCGCACAAGATCGCGATGCTGAGTCTCAAGGGCGGGGTCGGGAAGACGACGGTCACCGCGACCCTCGGGGCGACGTTCGCGTCGCACCGTGGCGACCGGGTGGTGGCCGTCGACGCCAACCCCGACCGCGGGACGCTGAGCCAGAAGATCCCGTTGGAGACCACCGCGACCGTCCGCCACCTGCTGCGCGACGCCGACCGCGTCCGCCGCTACAGCGACGTCCGGGCCTACACCTCACAGGGTGTGTCCCGGCTCGAGGTGCTCGCCAGCGAGCAGGACCCGGCGGTGTCGGAGGCGTTCAGCGAGGACGACTACCGGCGCGCGGTCGACCTGCTGGAGCACTTCTACAACCTCGTCCTGACCGACTGCGGCACCGGCCTGATGCACTCCGCGATGTACGGCGTGCTGGGGATGGCCGACCAGATCGTCGTCGTGTCGTCGGGCTCGATCGACGGGGCCCGCAGCGCCTCGGCGACCCTGGACTGGCTCGACGCGCACGGCTACGGGGCGCTGGTACGCAACGCCGTCGTCGTCATCAACACCGTCTACCGGCGGGGTACCGGTGGCGGGGTGGACCTCGACCGCGTCGCCGAGCACTTCTCGGGACGGTGCCGGGCCGTGGTCAAGGTGCCGTTCGACCCGCACCTGGAGGAGGGCGCGGAGATCGACCTGGACCGCCTGGAGGAGGCGACCCGCACGGCGTTGCTGGAGCTGGCGGCGGCCGTCGCCGACGGCTTCCCGGTCTGATCCCGGGCCACGGACGGGCCTGGCGACGCCCGATATGTGAGCGGAGACACCGAAGGGCGGTCCGCCCGGTCAGGGGGACCGCCCTTCGGTAAAGGCGTCTTGGTGGAGGTGCCGGCCGTGCGAACCCGCTCAGGGACGCTCGGGCGGGTCCTCCTGGTTGCGGACCTTCTCGTCGAGCTCACGCAGGAAGTCGGGGTCGTCGTCGGGGCCGGTCGCCCGTGGCTTCTCGGGTCGCTGGCCCGATGACCAGGGGAACTCCGCGCGCGGGATGCGGTCGGAGACCACCTGTTCGGACCGCAGGGTCCGCACGAGCAGCACCGCGACCACGGCCGCGCCGACGAGAAGGATCAGGAAGAACAACATCAGGCCACCTCCGCTGTCCAGCCTAGCGAAGGTGGCCTGACGTACGGGTGAAGTCGAGACCCTCACCCCATGTGCGTGGTCCGGATCAGCGCAAGCCGCTGTTCGCCTCGCTGGTGAGGTCGGCCAGCAGGCCACGGACCTCGGACTCGCGGAACCGGCGGTGTCCGCCCGGCGTACGGATCGAGCCGATCCGCCCGGCCGACGCCCAGCGGGTCACGGTCTTGGGGTCGACGCGGAAGAGCGTGGCCACCTCACCCGGGGTGAGAAGTCGCTCGGGTGCCTGAGTCGGAGCTGCCATGGGGATCCTCCCGAAGTGCACGTGGAGTATGTGTCACGGTGCTCGCCGGAGGCATCCGGCCGGGTACCGCTCTCTCTTTCCGGGCCATCGTGACACCACAGACCCCGGGTACTCGAACGGTGTTGTGTGGGTAAAGGGTTCTTAAAGGGCAAAGCCGGTGAACGAGTCGAACCGGACAGCCGGGGGCATCCGGGGAGGGACCGCCACCCGGTGGGGTGGCGGCGATCCGGACGTCCGTGCCGGGCCCGGGCGGAACCGGGCAGCCGCGGCCCGGCCGGTCCGGCCCGTACCCTGGTGGCCATGACGTCTCCGACCCCGCCGCAGGCCGCGGCGCGGGAGCGTGCCGGTGAGCCCGGGCTGGCCACCACGGTGGCGCTCTACACGCTCGCGCGGCTCGGTCTGCTCGCCGTGATGACGGTCGTCCTCGCGCTGATCGGCGTGCCGTGGCTCGTCGCGCTGCTCGTGGCGCTCGTCGTCGCGCTGCCGCTGTCGATGGTGCTGTTCCGCGGGCTGCGGGAGCGGCTGGACCGGGCGATCGCCGCGTCGACGGCCCGCCGGTCGTCCGAGCGGGCGTCGCTGCGTGCCCAGCTGCGCGGCGACGTCGGCCCGCCGCCGACCCCGGTCACACCCGCCGAGCCGGCCTCTCCGTCGGCCGACACGTCCCCGTCGGCGACCGGAGCACCCTCCACCGCGTCTCCGTCCACCGCGTCTCCGTCGGGCGCTTTCCCGTCTGCCGCGTCGCAGTCGGTCGCTGACGGCGCTGACGGCGCTGAGGCGTCCGCCGGGTCCGACCCGGCCCCGTCGGCGGCCGACGGCCCGGCCCGCTGACGGTCGGACGCCCCGGCCCGCCTGCCGGTCGCGCTCCGGCGTGTGGGCCCGCGGGCCCCCCGGGACGGATCGACCCGGCACGGCCGACGGCCGTACTCCGACGTGCGGACGGCGCGCCTCGGTCCGGGGACGGATCGATCCGCCGGCGGTGCCGGGACCGGTCTCAGCCGAACGCGAGCCCGACCGCCACGGCCACGCCCCAGGCCAGCAGGAGCAGGCCGGTGTCCTTGAGGACGGGGATGAGCGCGGGGCCCTGTGCCCCGCCGAGCACGATCCGCACCGGCCGCACGGCCGCGGGCAGTGCGAGGAGCGCCAGCAGCACGCCGGGCCGGTCGAACGCGGCACCGACCGCGACGACGAACGGCACCAGCACCAGCGCGAGATAGAGCATCCGGGTGCCGCGGTCCCCGAGCCGCACCGCGAGGGTGCGCTTGCCGACGACCCGGTCGCCCGGGATGTCCCGCAGGTTGTTCGCGACCAGCACGGCGCAGGTCAGCAGCCCGGCACCGACCGCGGCCCCGACGGCGGCGGCGTCGACGCGCCCGGCCTGGGTCACCATGGTTCCCAGCACCGCGACCGGGCCGAAGAACACGAACACCGCGACCTCGCCGAGCCCGGCGTAGCCGTAGGGCCGCGATCCGCCGGTGTAGTACCAGGCCCCGACGATGCACAGGGCCCCGACGAGCAGCAGCCACCACTGGCCCGAGACCGCCGTGAGCACCAGACCGGCGACGGCCGCGATCCCGAAGCAGGCGAACGCCGCGGTCTTCACGGTGGCCGGGTCGGCGGCCCGGGAGCCGACCAGGCGCTGGGGGCCGACGCGCTCGTCGTCGGTGCCGCGGATGCCGTCGGAGTAGTCGTTGGCGAAGTTCACCCCGATCACCAGCGCGACCGCCACCAGGAGGGCGAGCAGTGCGGAGCCGGGAGCGACGGCGCCCGCGCCGAGCGCGGCGCCGGTCCCGACGAGGACGGGGGAGATCGCGGTGGGAAGGGTGCGCGGCCGCGCGCCCTCGACCCACTCTGCCGTGGTGGCCACCCCGGAAACCTATCCCGCCGCGCCGCCGTCCCGCCGGAACCGTCCCACCTCACAGCCACACCCCTGGGCCGGTCCTCACACCCGTTGCAACGGGTGTGAGGACCGGCCCAGGGGGGTGGCTGCGGACCCGGGAGGTCAGGGGGTGCCGGAGGGCGCCCGTTGGGCCGAGCCGGGCATCACGCGGGCGGCCTGGCTGGCGCCGTCGGGGACGTCGCTCGTGGGCGCTGGCGTGGGGGTGGGCCCGGGCGAGGGGGTGCCCGCCGTGGACCCGCCGGCGGCCGGAGCCCCGGTGCCCGGCCGGTCCGCCCCGGAGGGCGACGGTGCGGGGGAGGCCGGTGCGGCGCCTGCCGGGGCGGAGGGAGCGGCCGGAGCCGGTGAGCCGGCTGCCCCGGCGGACCCGCCGGGTGCCGGGGAGGTCGCGGACCCGCCGGGCGCGGGGGAGGCCGCGGGCCCGGCGGGCGCCGCCGGAGCAGCGGAGCCGGCGGCCGCCTGAGCGGCGGTGCCGCCGGACGCCGCGGGAGCAGCGGTGCCGCCGGACGCGGCGGGAGAAGTGGAACCACCCGACGCGGCGGGCGCAGCAGACCCACCAGGCGCAGCCGAGGCGCCGGGCGCGGACGGCGCAGCGGGCGTGGGCCCGGCGGCAGAGGCGTCGGACGGAGTGGGCGCGGCCGGGGCGTCGCAGGCCGGGACGTCGCCCGGCAGCCCGGCGAACGCCGTCGTCGGGAGGTACTGGCCGTCGCCGATCCGGACGAACGCGCCGGAGGTGCACTGCACCGGCACCTCGGTGGCGTCGACGGCGATCCCGACCGACTCCGCGCCGGTCTCGGGCCGGGCGAGGATCTGCACGTCCGGGGCGCCCTCGGTGCGGATCGCGGACAGCCGCTGCGACCCGGTCCACAGGTAGTCGACCTGGACCTGCGAGTTGTCCTTCAGTCCCAGGACGTCCCAGAAGATGCCGTCGCCCAGGTCGATGCTCGCCGGGTTGGCGACCTTGCGGCCGAACTGGTCCTTGCCGCCGTTGTGCCCGTTGCGCGCGGCCGCGGCCTGCGGCACGCCCTGGGGCAGGTCCTTCCACATCTGGCGCTCGTTCGACGGGTTCCAGTAGTCGTCCTTGGTGTTCCACGGGCCGATGTCCCACACCGGGGCGATCGCGCAGCGGCCGTTGGGGGCGCAGACCTTCACCGAGTAGTCGGTCTTGCCGTTGGCCGAGAGCGCCCGACGCGACGGCAGCGCGACGAAGCGGTCCCGGTTGACGATCTTGTGGCCGTTCGCGGTGGTGCCGCCGACGAGCCCCTCGCGGGTCGCGAACACCGAGTAGCTGCGCGGAGCGGCCTCGGTGAGCGGCTCGCCCTCGGCGCCGGCGCTCGGCGTCGCGGTGAGGGTGACCTCCCGGACGGTCGGATCGGCCGCGCCGGTGGCGGTGAGGACCAGGCGTCCCTGCACCTCGGTGACGGCCTCCGGCAGCTCGGTGCGGGAGCCCTCGGCGGGGATCCACTCGGTCCAGCCGCCGCCTGCCCGCTTGCCCCGGACGTCGACCGACGCCGTCGAACCGTGAGGGGTGTCCGCGACCAGCCGGGAGTCGACCTCGCGGGTCGGGGTGTCCAGGGTGTGCGGAGCGAGGGTCAGCAGCCCGGTGGGGACGACCTCGGCCGGGTCCGCGGAGGACTCCGTGTCCCCCTCGTCCGCCGGGGCCCCGAAGGCCGTCGACCGGTCGAACCGGGCCCCGTCGGGCGAGACGACGACACCGTTGCCGGTGCCCTCGCTCAGCTCCGGCTGCCACGTCGTGCCCGGCTCGTCGGCCATCGCCGGGACCGTGGCGGCGGCACAGAGCGCGCCGGTCGCGGCGAGCAGACCGATGGCCCGCAGCCCGGCCCGCGTGATGCTGCGCATGGACAACCCCCGCTGATAGCTGTGACTCGTGTGACGACGGGGAACCCTGTGATGGGTGTGGGTTCTGAGTCGCCAGTGGTCGTAGCACACTCGATTTCACGGGCGCACGCAACGCACTCTGTGTGAACCAACTCCAAGGTGTGTACGCGGATCGGGTGGTGGAGACCGTGACGCAACGGCGCGATCCCACTGCTGAACGTGACCGACAACTCCGCTGGGTGAGCGGTCAGGCGGAGCGTGCCCGCATCAGGAGATCCGCGACGGCGGTGCGGTCGGGCTTGCCGATCCCGCGCTCGGGCACGGTGTCGGCCCGCAGCAGCAGCCGCGGTACGGCGGCACGACCGCAGGCCGCGCGGACCGCGGCGCGCAGGGCGTGATCGTCCGGGGCGGCCGCGGCGGGCACCACGAGTGCGGCCACGATCTGACCCCACTCGTCGTCGGGAAGGCCGACGACACACGCCGCGCGGACGCCGTCGACCGCCAGGAGCGCCCGCTCCACCGCGGCCGGCGCGACCTTCTCGCCCCCGGTGTTGACGACGTCGTCGGCCCGGCCCAGGACGGTCAGCGTCCCGTCCGGCGCGAGCGCGCCGAGGTCCCCCGTCCGGAACCGGCGGACGCCTCCGTCGGACACGAAGGCCTCCGCGGTCGCCTCCGGTGCCCCCAGGTACCCGCCGGCGACGACCGGCCCGCCCAGCACCACCCGACCGTCGGCCGGGTCGAGGGTGACCTCGACGCCGTCGAGCGAGACGCCGTCGTAGACGCAGCCGCCGCAGGTCTCGCTCATCCCGTAGGTGGTGACCACCCGCACCCCCGCGGCGAGCGCGCGCTCGCGCAGCCGCGGGTCCAGCGCCGCCCCGCCGACGAGCACGGCGTCGTACCCGGCCAGGGCGTACAGCGGGGCGGCGCCGTGGTCGAGGACCCGTGCCAGCTGGGTCGGGACGAGGCTGGTGTAGCGCCGGGTGCCGTGCGCCATCCGCCCGGTCGCACGGGCCAGGCCGTCGGGCCGGAAGCCGTCGCGGACGTCCTGGACCACACAGGCCGTGTCCGCGAGCAGGGCCCGCAGCACCACCTGGACCCCGGCGACGTGCTCGGCGGGCAGCGTGAGCAGCCACGACCCCGGGCCGCCGAGACGGGCGTGCGTTGCCGCGGCCGAGGCCCGCAGCGCGTCCGCGGTGAGCGCGACGTACTTGGGCTCCCCGGTCGATCCCGACGTGGCGACGACGGCGACCAGCCCGTCGGGCAGCTCCCCGGCGGCTGCTGCCCGCGCCACCGGCCCCGGCAGCGCGGCGGCGTGCCCAATGTCGGCCTGCCCGGCGCCCACATCCGGACCGGGCCCGGATCGCACGGGCAGCACCGCGGGCCCCGTGCCGTGGAGGGCGGCCCGCAGCGCGGCGGCCAGCCGGGTCACCGACTCCGCGGAGCCGTCCACCGGAAGTGCGCGCACAGTCATGCTGTCAACCCTGTCTGCCGTGACGCACGCAACCGGAAGCAGCGTCCGAACGGCCTCTTTCATCAGATTCGGGGAACGGTGTAGGGCACGTGCAACGCGGACGGCCTCCCGCCCGACTCAGGGGGTGAGAGCGGCGGCGCACCCGCCCGCCGGTCACGGGTTCGAAGGAGCTCACCATGCCGTACACCGCCTCCGCCGACGCGTCCCCGACCGGGAGCCCGCGCTCGCTGCGCTGCCGTCGGCCCGCCGGCTCCGGGCACCGTGCGGACGCCGGTGAACTCGCGGCACTGGCCTTCGAGCTGCCGTCCGGCCCGGTCGGCGCTCCGGCCCCGGTGCCGGCCCCCGCCCCGGCCCCGGTGCCGCAGCACCCGGCGGTCGCGGTCCCGCAGCAGAGCGGCCCGCGGGGCGCCGCGGCGCGGCCGGTCCCCGTGCCCCGGCCGCGCCCGACCGCGGAGTGAGGACCTAGTAGTGCCAGGGGAAGGGCGACCAGTCCGGGTCGCGCTTCTCCAGGAACGAGTCCCGGCCCTCCACCGCCTCGTCGGTCATGTAGGCCAGCCGGGTCGCCTCGCCGGCGAAGAGCTGCTGGCCGACCAGGCCGTCGTCGGCGAGGTTGAACGCGTACTTCAGCATCCGCTGGGCCTGCGGCGACTTGCCGTTGATCTCCCGGGCCCACTGCAGGGCCTCGGTCTCCAGCTCGGCGTGGTCGACCACGGCGTTGACCGCGCCCATGTGGTGCATCTGCTCGGCGCTGTAGGTCCGGCCGAGGAAGAAGATCTCCCGGGCGAACTTCTGGCCGACCTGGCGGGCGAGGTAGGCCGAGCCGTAGCCGCCGTCGAAGGAGCCGACGTCGGCGTCGGTCTGCTTGAAGCGGGCGTGCTCGCGGGAGGCGATCGTGAGGTCGGCGACGGCGTGCAGCGAGTGCCCGCCCCCGGCGGCCCAGCCGTTGACCACGGCGATGACGACCTTGGGCATGAAGCGGATCAGCCGCTGGCACTCCAGGATGTGCAGCCGCCCCGCCCGACCCTGCTCGACGGTGTCCGCGGTGTCCCCGGAGGCGTACTGGTAGCCGGTGCGGCCACGGATGCGCTGGTCGCCGCCGGAGCAGAAGGCGCGCTTGCCGTCCTTGGGGGAGGGGCCGTTGCCGGTCAGCAGGACCGCGCCGACGTCGGAGCTGGTCCGGGCGTGCTCCAGGGCGCGGTACAGCTCGTCGACGGTGCCCGGCCGGAAGGCGTTGAGGACCTCGGGGCGGTCGAACGCGATCCGGACCGCGCCGGTGCCCCGGGCGCGGTGGTAGGTGATGTCGCGGAAGTCGAACCCGTCGACCGGCGTCCACGCGTCCGGATCGAAGGTCTCGGAGACGGTCATGGCCGCACTGTAAGGACTCAGTCCGCGACGAGCGGCGCCAGCCGCCGTGCGACGGCGAGCGCGGGGCCGGGGCCGGCCCACCCGGCGTCGCCGTCGGCGTCCCAGACCTCCGACAGCACGCACACCGCGAACCCCCACGCCACCGCGCGGTCCCACCCGATCCCGACGGCGTCGGCGAGCCGCTCCAGCCGGCCCGGGGCGCGGCGGGCCAGCTCGGCCGGGTCGGCGTCCAGGGGGTTGTACAGCAGCTGCCCGCAGTCGTAGCCCGGGTCGCCGACCCGGCCGTGCGGGTCGATCGCCAGCCACGGCTCGCGGGTCGCGGCCAGGACGTTGTGCTGGTGCAGGTCCCCGTGCAGCAGCACCTCGCGCTCCGCGGAGCCGCACAGCTGCGTCCACACCGCCGCCGCCCGTTCCACCAGCGGCCGGGGCAGGACCGCGTCGGGGCGGGCCAGGTGCGCGTCGAACGCCGCCCGCTCGACCGCGACGTGGTCGAGCCCCGCCGGGACGGGTGCGCGGTGCAGCCGGGCGAGCAGCCCGCCGATCACCTCGACGGCCCGGTCGTCGGGCACGGCCGTGAGCTCGGTGCCGGGCTCGGCGCGCTCCAGCAGCAGCGCCCCGCGGGCCGGGTCGGCCCACAGCAGCCGGACCGCGCCGTCGCCGTCCCAGGCGCGCAGCGTGGCGGTCTCGGCGTCGAGGTGGCCGTCGGGCACGCCGGCCTTCAGCACGGCCGGGGTGCCGTCCGCGCAGGTCACCGCGCGCACCGCGTGGAAGGTCTGCGGCAGCGTCGCGCCGAGCTCCAGGTCCAGCTCGCCCGCGAGGTCGCCGAGCAGCCGGTCCCGGGCGGCCAGCCAGGTCGCGCCCGCCGGGCCCCAGGTACGCACCACGGTGTCGGCGAGCTCGTCACGGGGCATCGGCGCAGCGTGCCGAGGCGATCCGGATCACGCAACCGGGTTCCCGTCGACGGCGGGAGGGGCTCCGACGGGAGCTCGTCGACAGCGAGCCGCTCCACTTTTGCTGCTACTTTTGGTGAACTACCCATGGGTGGTTCACCAAAAGGGAGACGAAAGTGGCGGACGAGGTAGAGCAAGCCCTCCGACGAGTGCGGTCCGGAACGACTGCTCGCAAGCTCGAGACCTCGACCCTGGACTTCAAGCAGGCGTCCGGGAAGCTGAAGGACACCCTGGTGAACTTGTCCGAGGCAGCTGTCTGCTTCGCAAACGCCACCGGCGGGACTCTGGTCCTCGGAGTGGCTGACGACATCGCCGGCCCAGCCGGGATCGTGGGAACGAGTATGGACCCGGACACGGTCCGGCACGGAATCTACGAACGGACAACGCCCTCGTTGGACGTCGTGGTGACTCGTCTGACGTTCGAGGGCGTCGACCTGCTTCGGGTCGACGTGCCCGAGGGCATCGAGGTCGTCAGTACATCGACGGGACGCTACTGCTGGCGCCGAGGAACGGACTGCCCGCCGATGACGGCTGAGGACGTCGGCCGGTTACGGGAGGAACGCCGAGGGGAGGACTGGTCATCCCGCTCCAGCAGGGTGGCCGCAGGGGTGGCGGATCCGTCGGCCCTGGTCCGGGTGCGAGAGTTGTTGCAGGCAGTGCCGACCGACGGCGCCACCGCATTGCGCGCGTCCGACGACCGCGAGCTGTTGTCTGGACTTGGTCTGCTGACTGCTCGCGGACGACTGTCAAACGCCGGAGTCGTACTCCTCGGCAGGCGGGAGGCCTCTGCGCAGCCGGAGATCGTCTATCAGCACCGCAAGGCCGCCTCCGGCGAGGCTGACACGATCTTGCACCTGCACGGACCGCTGTTGGTGGCCATGCAACGGTTGCTCGAGGCCATCGAGCTGCGGCTCACAGCTACACCGCTCAATCTCACCGGTGGACAACAGCTGCAGGTCCAGGACTTTCCGATGGCCGCCGTGCGTGAAGCCGTCATGAACGCAGTGGCTCACGGAGACCACCGGACCGGCCGACCCATCCAGGTCGAACATTCGCCGGACTGGTTGACGATCACCTCGCCCGGTCCCCTTGTGGCGGGCGTGACTCCGGAGAACATCCTGCGTCACCCTCACCGGGCCCGGTTCCGATCGTTGTTCGGAGCGCTCCGCCATCTCGGGCTGGTGGAGCAGGTGGGGCTCGGGGTGGACCGCATGTACCGGGAGATGCTCAGGGTGGGCCGCAATCCCCCGAGAATCACGGAGGACCGCGACCAGGTCTCGGTGACTTTCGTCTCCGATCAGCCGAATATGAGGGTCGCACGGTATGTGAACCAACTCGGTCCGGAGCGGCGGGACGACCTGGATGTCCTGCTGATCCTCGCCGTCCTTCGCCGCAGGCGCAGCGTCGCGGCCTCCGCCGTGGCATCTGTCATCCAGCGTTCGCTCGACGACACGCAGGCTTTGCTGCGCCGGCTGGCGGAGGGAGAGGCCGCCGTTCTGGAACCGACTCAGGGGACCGCTCATCGGAGGCAGCCCAACTACCGGCTCCGCGGCCCCGTGCTTGCTGAGCTGGGATCCGCCGTCGCGTACCACCGAGCCCCGAGTGACGAGCGGGACCGCAAGATCGTCGAGCACGTCCAAGAGTACGGGTCGATCAACAACAGAACGGTGCAGAACCTGTTCGACGTGGACGTCCACCGCGGCTCCGCGATCCTTCGAGAGCTCGTGGAGCGAGGCGTCGTCATCCGTACCTCCGAGCAGACTCGGGGAAACGCGGTGAGGTACAGCCCAGGCCCAGAGTTCCCGGTCTCGGCTCGCCGCCGGCGGGAGCGGTAGTTGTCGGTGACCCGGGTAGCGTCGTGACGGCGCCGGCCACGAGCAGTTCCCGTGGATCGGAGCCCGTGCCGAGAGGAGCCCCGTGACCACCGACAGCGCCGCGCGTCCCACCACCGCGAGGAGCGAAGGCGGATCGCGTTCGACCACCGCGTACCGCGCCCTGGAGAACGACCTGCGTGCCGCCATCGGCGGGGAGGTCCGGTTCGACGCGGGCAGCCGTGCGATGTGGTCGGCGGACGCCTCGAACTACCGGGGCGTCCCGATCGGCGTGATCGCCCCGCGCGACGCCGCCGACGTCGAGGCCGCCATGGCCGTGTGCCGCGCGCACGACGTCCCGGTCATGCCGGTCGGGTCCCGCACCTCCATCGCGGGCCAGGCCGTCAACACCGCGGTCGCGATGGACTTCCGCACGCACATGGACGCGATCCTGTCCGTGGACCCCGACGCCCGCACCGCGACCGTGCAGCCCGGCGCCGTCTGCGACGCCGTGCGCGACGCCGGCAAGCCGCACGGGCTGACGTTCGGCCCGGACCCGTCGACGCACAACCGCTGCTCGATCGGCGGCATGATCGGCAACAACGCCTGCGGCTCGCACTCGGTGGCCTGGGGCAAGACCGTCGACAACGTCCGCGAGCTGGAGGTCCTCACCTACCGCGGTGAGCGGATCGTCCTCGGCGGCGAGGGCACCGAGACCGGCGCGATCCCGGACGCGCTGCGCGCACTCGGGACGAGGGTCGCCGGCGACGTCGAGAAGCACGTGCCCGAGCTGACCCGGCGGGTGTCGGGCTACAACCTCGACCAGCTCGTGCCGGGGAACGTGAACCTGGCGAAGGCACTGGTCGGCACCGAGGGGACCTGCGCGACGATCCTGTCCGCGACCGTCGACCTGGTCGAGTCCCCGCCCGCCCGTGCGCTGGCCGTGCTCGGCTTCCCGGACGCCTACCATGCCGCGGACAACGTGATGATCGTCCGCGAGCAGAAGCCGCTGACCATCGAGGGCATGGACGCCGGGCTGATCGCCTCGCTGCGGGCGCTGCGCCCCGACGAGACGACCAGCCGGATGCTGCCCGAGGGCAAGGGCTGGCTCTACGTCGAGACCGGCGGCGCCACCCGCGCCGAGGCCGAGGCCGCCGCGCAGGCCGTCGTCGACGCGATGAAGGCCTACACGACCGGCGCCGTCGTCGTCGGTGAGCCGAAGCAGATGGCCGCGCTGTGGAAGGTCCGAGAGGAGGGCGCCGGGCTGCTGACCCGCTCGCCCGAGGGCGGCGAGGCCTGGCCCGGCTGGGAGGACGCCGCCGTCCCGCCGGAGCGCTTCGGCGCCTACCTGCGCGAGTTCGACAAGGTCCTGGAGTCCCACGGCCGCAAGGGCATCTACTACGGCCACTTCGGCGACGGCTGCCTGCACGTGCGGATCGACTTCGACCTGCTCACCAAGCCCGGTGTGCAGAACTTCCGCGACTTCATGATCGCGGCCGCGGACCTCGTCGTCGCGCACGGCGGGTCGCTGTCCGGCGAGCACGGCGACGGCCAGGCCCGCGCCGAGCTTCTCCCGCGGATGTACCCGCCGCAGATCATCACCGCCTTCGAGGACTTCAAGGGGATCTGGGACCCGGACGACCGGATGAACCCGGGTCGCGTCGTGCGCCCGGCGACGATGGACGAGAACCTGCGCGTCCAGCTCGGCATGCCCACCATGCCGGACGAGCCGAAGCTGGCCTTCGGCCACGACCGCGGCAGCTTCCACCGGGCGACCCGGCGCTGCCTGGGTGTCGGCAAGTGCGCCGTCGACACCGGCTCCGGGGTGATGTGCCCCAGCTGGAACGTGACCAAGGAGGAGAAGCACTCCACCCGCGGCCGCGCCCGGCTGCTGTTCGAGATGGCGAACGGCGAGATCATCACCGACGGCTGGCAGTCCGACGAGGTCGCCGAGTCGCTCGACCTGTGCCTGTCCTGCAAGGGCTGCAAGTCCGACTGCCCGGTCGGGGTCGACATGGCCTCGTACAAGACCGAGTTCCTCGCGAACCGCTACCACCGGAAGCTGCGCCCGCGCACGCACTACTCGATGGGTGCGCTCCCGCGCTGGCTGCGCGCGGTCGGGGTGCTGCCGGCCGCGGCCGTCGACGGGCTGAACCGGCTCGCGCAGGTCCCGTTCCTGGCGAAGGTCGCGAAGAAGGCGGGTGGCATCGACGCCCGCCGCGCCATCCCGCCGATCGCCCGGGAGACCTACACCGCCCAGGCCGCCCGCGGGCTGCCCATGTCGACGGTGCCGGACCTCGGTGTTCCGCCCGGCAGCCGCGGCCCGCTGCTGCTGTGGACCGACACCTTCACCGACCACTTCGACCCGGAGATCGCCGCCGATGCCGTCGCGGTGCTGACCGGGCTCGGGTACCGGGTGGAGCTGCCCCCGCGCAACGTCTGCTGCGGCCTGACCTGGACCTCCACCGGCCAGGTCACCGCGGCCCGCCGGGTGCTGGCGCGCAGCCTGCGCGCGATCGGCCCGGCGCTCGACGCCGGGATCCCGGTCGTCGGGCTGGAGCCGTCCTGCACCGCGGCGCTGCGCAGCGACGCCGCCGAGCTCCTGCCCGACGAGCCCCGGGTGAAGGCCCTGAAGAACCAGGTGTCGACCTTCGCCGAGCTGCTGGCCCGGCATGCCGACGAGCTGTCCGCCGTCGCGGGCGAGGGCAACGGCGCGGCGCTGGTGCAGATCCACTGCCACCAGCACGCCGAGCTGGGCTCCCAGCCCGACCGCGCGGTGCTCGCGGCACTCGGCGTCGACGCCACCGTGCTCGACTCCGGCTGCTGCGGTCTGGCCGGCAACTTCGGCTTCGAGGACGGCCACTACGACGTCTCGATGGCGTGTGCCGAGCGGGCCCTGCTGCCCGCGGTCCGGGCCGCCGACGAGTCCGTGGCCCTGCTGGCCGACGGCTACTCCTGCCGCACCCAGGTCCGCCAGGCCGGCGAACGGGAGCCGGTGCACCTGGCCCAGATCGCGTACCGCGCCCTGCGAGGGTGATCGTCGGGAGTGAGGGGCCCGGTGCCGGATCCGGAACCGGACCCCTCACCCGTGGTGATCATGCAGGGCGCCGACGAGGAGGACCCATGTCCGACGACCGACGGGCGCTGGTGCTGGGCGGCGGCGGGCTGACCGGCATCGCCTGGATGTACGGGCTGCTGGCCGGGCTCCTCGCCGACGGCGTCGACCTGCGGGACGCCGACCTCGTCGTCGGGACCTCGGCGGGGTCGGTGGTGGGCGCCAACCTGGCGGTCGGGCGTGACCCGGCCGCGCTCGCGCAGACCCAGCTCGCCCCGCCGTCCGGGGAGATCGCCGCGACCCTCGGGCTGCGGCTCGCGGTCCGCTACGGTCTCGCCGCGCTCGCCGGCCCGCGCGACGCGACCCGGGTGCGGGCCCGGATCGGCCGCCTCGCCCTCGACGCCGAGACGGTGCCGGAGGCGGATCGGATCGCGGTGATCCGGTCCCGGCTGGACGGCGCCGACTGGCCTGCCGACCGGGACCTGCGGGTGACCGCCGTCGACGCCCACACCGGCGCGTTCCGGGCCTTCGGCCGTGACGACGGCGTCGAGCTCGCCACCGCGGTCGCCGCCAGCTGCGCGGTGCCCGGCGTCTGGCCGCCGGTCACGGCCGCGGGCACCCGCTGGATCGACGGCGGGGCCCGCTCGGCCGCCAACGCCGACCTCGCCGCCGGGTACGGCCGGGTCGTCGTCATCGCGCCGCTCTCCCTGGGGCTCGGTGGGGCCGGGACACCGCGGGTGCAGGCCGAGGCGCTCGGCGCGCTGGCCCGGGTCGCCGTCGTCGAGCCCGACCGGCGTTCGCGCCGGGCGTTCGGGCGCAACCCCCTCGACCCGGCCCGCCGCCCCGCGTCGGCGCGGGCCGGCCGGGCGCAGGCGGCGGACGTCGCCGCCGAGGTCGCACGGGTCTGGCGCTGAGCCGGGCCCGCATTCCCGCCAGAGACGGATCCCACGGGCCGGTATGAGCGTGCGCCGGTGCGGGTAGCCGACGGACATGACTGTTCCCACGATCAAGCTGAACGACGGCCGGCAGATCTCGCAGCTGGGTTTCGGTGTCTTCCAGATCGAGCCCGGTGACACCGCGGACAAGGTCAAGGCGGCCCTGGACCTCGGCTACCGGCACATCGACACCGCGCAGATGTACGGCAACGAGGAGGGCGTCAGCAAGGCCGTCGCCGACTCTGGCATCCCGCGCGACGAGCTGTGGATCACCACCAAGCTGAACAACGACGGGCACAGCCGCGAGGCCGCGGTCCGCAAGCTCGACGAGAGCCTCACCAAGCTCGGCCTCGACCACGTGGACCTCTACCTGATCCACTGGCCGCAGCCGAAGCAGGACCGCTACGTCGAGACCTGGCAGGGCCTCGAGGACGCGCAGAAGGCGGGCAAGGCGCTGTCCATCGGCGTCTCGAACTTCCAGACCGACCACCTCGACCGGCTGGCGAAGGAGACCTCCACGGTCCCGGCGGTCAACCAGATCGAGTTCCACCCGCGCCTGGTGCAGCGCGAGCTGCGCGAGTACCTCCAGCAGCACGACATCGCGCTGGAGGCGTGGAGCCCGATCGGCCAGGGCAAGGGACTGCTCGAGGCGCCCGAGCTGACGGAGATCGCCCAGCGGGTCGGCAAGTCGGCCGCGCAGGTCGTGCTCCGCTGGCACATCCAGCTCGGGAACATCGTGTTCCCGAAGTCGAACAACCCGGAGCGCATCAAGGAGAACTTCGAGATCTTCGACTTCGCGCTGAGCGAGGACGACATCGCCGCGGTGGAGAAGCTCCACACCGGCAAGCGCATCGGCCCGGACCCCGACGACTTCGGCTGATCCGCGCCCCGCGACACCACGGCCCGGCACCCTCGCGCAGGGGCGCCGGGCCGTCGTCGTGACGGGGAGGGTGACGCGTGTCACTCCGGATGTTTCCGGTGGGCACGGCGCCGGTCGTCACCCGACGGGGGCCCGCCCCGGGGCGACCCGGTGGACGTGGGCGCACACGTCCGTACGGTGGGGACGATGTTGGCGATCACCGAGAACGCCGCCGAGGCGATCAAGACCCTGAGCACCGACGCCGAGCTGCCCGAGGACGGGGGCCTGCGCATCTCCGCGCCGGACCCGGCGCAGGGGCTGGAGCTGGCCCTCGCGCAGGCGGGCGACGCGCAGGACACCGTGCTGCGAGGGGAGGGCATCACCGTCTTCCTCGAGCCGGCCGCGGCCCAGCTGCTGGACGACAAGGTCCTCGACGTCCAGCCCGTGGCGACCGAGCAGGGCGAGCAGGAGCTGCGCTTCGCAATCGTCGAGCAGCCCGATGCTGCGGACGCCCCGCAGGCCTGACCCCACCCCGACCGCGCGTCGTGGCCCCACCGGACACCGGTGGGGCCACGGTCGTCCCGGAGCGACTCAGAGTTCGGTGACGGTCCCGTCGCGCACGTCCCAGCGGCGGGTGGCGCGCACCGTGTCGAGCATCCGCCGGTCGTGGGTCACCAGCAGGACGGTCCCGTCGAACTCCTCGACCGCCCGTTCCAGCTGCTCGATGGCGGGCAGGTCGAGGTGGTTGGTCGGCTCGTCGAGCACCAGCAGGTTCACCCCGCGTGCCTGGAGCAGCGCCAGCGCGGCGCGGGTCCGCTCACCGGGCGACAGCGACGCCGCCGTCCGCAGCACCTGGTCGGCGCCCAGGGAGAACTTCGCGAGCAGCGTCCGCACCTCGGACTCCGGCCAGTCCGGCACCTGCTCGCCGAAGGCGCGCAGCAGCGTCGCCTCCCCGAGGAAGGCCCCGCGGGCCTGGTCGATCTCGCCGACCAGCACCCCCGAGCCGAGACCGGCCGAACCCGAGTCCGGGGTGATCCGCCCCAGCAACAGCCCGAGCAGCGTCGACTTGCCCGCCCCGTTCGCACCGGTGACGACGACCCGGTCCGCCCAGCCCACCTGCACGGTGGCCGGGCCGAACGCGAAGTCACCGCGGCGCACGGCGGCGGCGTCGGCCCGCGCGACGACCGACCCGGACCGGGGCGCGGAGGCGATCTCCATCCGCAGCTCCCACTCCTTGCGGGGCTCCTCCACCACCTCCAGCCGCTCGATCGCCCGCTCGGTCTGCCGGGCCTTCGCGGCCTGCTTCTCGCTGGACTCCTGGCGCTGCGCGCGGACGTTCTTGTCCGGGTCCTTCGTCTTGCGCCGGGCGTTGCGCACGCCCTGGGCCATCCAGTTGCGCTGCATGACGGCGCGCTGCTGGAGGGACCCGAGCTTCCCTGCGTACTCCTCGTAGTCCTCGCGGGCGTGCCGCCGGGCCACCTCGCGCTCGGCGAGGTAGGACTCGTAACCGCCGTCGTAGACGTCGATCCGCTGCTGGACCAGGTCCAGCTCGACGATCCGGTTCACCGTGCGTGCCAGGAACTCCCGGTCGTGGCTGACCAGCACGGTCGGCGTGCCCTGCCGGGCGAGGCCGCCCACGAACCGCTCCAGCCGCTCCAGGCCGTCGAGGTCGAGGTCGTTGGTGGGCTCGTCGAGGAGCAGCAGGTCGTAGCGGGACAGCAGCAGCGCGGCGAGGTTCGCCCGCGCCGCCTGCCCACCGGACAGCCCGGTCATCGGGGCGTCCGGACCGACGGCCAGGCCCACCTCGCGCAGCACCTCCCCGGAGCGCTCGTCGAGGTCGGCGCCACCGAGGGCCAGCCAGCGGTCCAGCGCGGCGGCGTAGCGGTCGTCGGCGCCGGGGGTGCCCGACGCCAGCCCCTCCGCCTCGGCGTCCATCGTCGCCTGCGCGTCGGCGACGCCGGTCCGGCGCGCCAGGAACCCGGCGACCGTCTCCCCAGGACGCCGGTCGGGCTCCTGCGGCAGGTGCCCGACGGTCGCGTCGGGCGGGGCCAGCGTCAGCGACCCGTCGTCCGCGGGCCGCGAGCCGGCCAGCACCGTCAGCAGGGTGGACTTGCCGGCGCCGTTGGCACCGACCAGCCCGATGACGTCGCCGGGTGCGACGACGAGGTCCAGCCCGGAGAACAGGGGGCGGTCGCCGTGGCCCGCGGCCAGGCCCGTCACGTGAAGGGTCGCGCTCATGTCGAGCGCAGACGCTACCCCTACAGGTTCGCCCCGAAGAGGCGGTGCAGGGCCTCCCAGTGCCGCTGCTCGGCGTCGTCGTCGTGGGTGGGGGCGTCCGGCACCGCGAAACCGTGCGCGGCCGGGTAGGTCTCCAGGGTCGCCGACACCCCGGCGGCGGAGAACGCGTCGGCGAGGCGCTGCTTCTGCTCGTCGGGGAAGGAGGAGTCGTCGGTCGCGCCGGCCACGTACACCTCGGCCCGGATGCGGTCGGCGAGTCGGTGCACGCTGGTCGGGTCGTCGGTGGCGAGGTTGCCGCCGTGGAACGACGCCGCGGCCGCGACCCGCTCCGGCTGGGTCGCCGCGGTGCGCAGGCTCATCACCCCGCCCATGCAGTAGCCGGTGGTGCCGACCGCCCTGCCGTGGACCTCGGGGCGCGCCAGCAGCGCGGTCACCCAGGCCTCGGCGTCGACCGCCACGAGCTCGGGCGTCAGCGACCGCACCATGCCCATCAGCCGTTCCCGCTCGGGCTGGTCGGAGAACACGGTGGCGAAGTCGAACGGGGCCCAGTCGCCGTGCCGGTGGTAGACGTCGGGCAGCAGCACCGCGTAGCCCAGCGACGCCAGGTGTGCGGCCATGTCGTGGATGGCCGGCCGGACACCGCCGGCGTCGGGGTAGAGGAGCACGCCCGGCCACGGGCCGTCGCCGTCGGGGGTGTGCAGGACGGCGGCGGCGTCGCCGTCGGGGGTGCTGATCGTGAAGTCGGTGCGTGGCACGTCTCCGGCCTCCCGGGGGTGAGCGACGGGTCGACCCCGTTCTACGCCCCCGTTCTACGCCCGGCGAACCGCGTCCCGCCGGGGCGCGACGCGGTTCGGGCGGTACGTACCGGATCAGGTCCCCGGGCGGCGCGGTCCTGGTCGCCCGGGACCCGCGGTGTTCCGGCCTGCCGGGCTCGGACACGGTCCCTCCCCATCGACGGACTTCTGCGCCTGCGTCACGGTAGGGCCCTCGTGGGGCGATTTCACCGGTTCCGGCCGGATCGGTACCGGCCTGGTGCGGACCGCGGTCACCGCGCCGGTACCGTCGTCGCGAGGGGTGATGGGGTGAACGGCTCGACCGCGCAGGCGCGCGTCCTCGTCGACGAGCTGGCGCGAGCCGGTGTCACCGACGCGGTCCTGTGCCCCGGATCCCGCAACGCACCACCCGCGTTCGCGCTGGCCCGGGCCGACGCGTGCGGCACGGTCCGGCTGCACGTGCGCATCGACGAGCGTGCCGCGGGCTTCCTCGCGCTCGGCCTGTCGCTGGCGTCGGGCCGCCCGGTCCCGGTCGTCGTCACGTCCGGGACGGCGGTGGCGAACCTGCACCCCGCGGTGCTGGAGGCGTCGCACTCGGGGGTCCCGCTGCTGGTCCTGACCGCGGACCGGCCGCCGGAGCTGGTCGGCACCGGCGCCAGCCAGACCGTGGACCAGTCCGGTCTGTACGGCGGTGCGGTGCGCTGGGCCGGCGCGCTGCCGGTGCCGCTGGGCAGCACCGAGCCGGAGGCGCGGCGCTGGCGCGCGGTCGTCGCGCGGATGCTCGCCGCGGCCACCGGTGCCGGCGCGGGTGCCCCCGGCCCGGTGCACCTGGACCTGCCCTACACCGACCCGCTCGTGCCCGACGACGACCCGGCCGGGCCGGGCACCGGGCAGCACGACGCCGGTCCGCCGGGCGCGGACCTGCCCGCCGGGCGCCCCGGTGGCGCGCCGTGGACCGCGGTGTCCCGCCCGGTCCGCACGCTGCCGCCGCTGGAACTGGACCCTGGGGCGCGCACGCTCGTCGTCGCCGGGGCGGGCGGGCCCGCGCCGGACCCCGCGCTGCTCGGCGGGGCCCCGCTGGTCGCGGAGCCGTCCTCGCGCTGGTGGCCGCACGCGCTGCGCACCGGCCCGTGGCTGCTCGGCCGCCCCGGGCTGCGCCCCGCCCAGGTCGTCGTGCTCGGCAGGCCCACCCTGCACCGGGGGGTCGCCGCGCTGCTGGCCGACCCGTCGGTGGCGGTGTTCGCCGACCCCGGCCCGGACGGCGCTCCCTGGACCGACGTCGCCGGCACGGTCCGGGCCGTCGGCGCGCTGCCCGCGCTGTCCCCGCCCGAGGACTGGGTGCGGTCCTGGCGCGACGCGGACCAGGTCGCGGCCACGTCCCTCGACGCCGCGCTCGACGACGGCACCGCCGCGGGTGCGCCCGGCCTGCGGCTGGCCCGCGACCTGGTCGCCGCCCAGCCCGACGGCGGGCAGCTCGTCCTCGGCTCGTCGAACCCGGTGCGCGACGTCGCGTTGGCCGCCGTGCCCCGCCCCGGGCTCACCGTGCGGTCCAACCGCGGCGTCGCGGGCATCGACGGGACGGTGTCGACGGCCCTCGGCGCCGCGCTCGCGCACCCGGGCCCGACGGCGCTGCTGCTCGGCGACCTCACGCTGCTGCACGACACCACCGGGCTGGTCGTCGGACCGGGGGAGCCGTCCCCGGACCTGACCGTCACCGTCCTCGACGACGACGGCGGCGGCATCTTCCACCTGCTCGAACAGGGCGGCCCGGCGCACGCCCACGCCTTCGAGCGGGTCTTCGGCACGCCGACCGGGGTGGACGTCGTCGCGCTGGCCCGGGCGGCGGGCTGGGCGGCGACCGACTGGGGCGGCGACGCATGCGAACTCGCGGCCCGGCCGGGTTCGGGACGGCGGCTGGTCCGGGTCGCGGCGCGCCGCGACGGGCTGCGCGACGCGCACGCCGGGCTCCGCCGCACGCTCGCCGCAGCGCTCGACTGAGCCCTCCGGGCCCGCGGTTGCGGCCGGTCGGGGCTCAGCCCTCCAGGGACTCGCGGACCGCGCGCATCTTGGCGGCGGCCTCGCGCACCTCGCCGTCGGGATCGGAGTCGGCGACGATCCCGCACCCGGCGAACAGCCGTGCCGTGCGTCCCTGCAGCTCCGCGCAGCGCAGCGCGATGCCCATCTCGCCGGTGCCCTCGGCGTCGACCCAGCCGACCGGGCCCGCGTAGCGGCCGCGGTCGAGACCCTCGATCTCGGAGATCAGCGCCGTCGCGTCCGGGGTCGGGGTGCCGCCGACGGCGGCGGTCGGGTGCACGGCGCCGACCAGTGTCAGCAGCGACGCGGGCCGGGACGGGTCGAGGCGGGCGTGCACGTCGCTGGACAGGTGCGAGACGTTCGGGAGGGTGAGCACCGTCGGCGCGTCCGGTACGTGCAGCTCGGCCACCAGCGGGCGCAGCGACTCGGCGAGGGAGTCCACGGCGTAGGTGTGCTCGCGGCGGTCCTTCGACGAGCCGATCAGCGCGCCCGCGGTGTCGGCGTCCGGTCCGGACCCGGGCCACATCGTGCCGGCCAGCACCCGCGACTCCACGGTGCGCCCGCGCAGCCGCAGCAGCAGCTCGGGGGTGGCACCGACCAGGCCGTCGACCGCGTAGCTCCAGCACGTCGGGTAGCGCCGGGCCAGCCCGCGGAGCAGGAACCGTGGATCCAGCGGGCGGTCGGCGACGGCGAGCAGGTCGTGCGCGAGCACCACCTTCTCCAGCTCCCCGTCGCGCATCCGCCCGACCGCCGAGGCGACGGCGGCCCGGTACCGGTGCGCGGAGACCTGGCCGTCGGCGTAGCGCAGCCGTCCGCTGGGACGCACCGGCGACGGGACCGGCAGCCTGCCGGGAGTCTCCGGGGCGTCGGCGGTGGTGATCTCGGTGATCCAGGCGCGGTGCCCGCGCCGTCCCACGATCACCCGCGGGACGACGAGCACCGAGCCCGGGCAGCCGTCGGCGAAGGTGAACGAGGCGAACGCGAGGGCGCCGGTGCCGGGGAGGCGGACGTCGTCGTAGCCGGCGCCGGCGTCGAGCCGGTCGACCACACGGCGCCACCAGCGGTCGGCCTCGGCGAAGCGCTCGGGCCCCGACGCGGTGAACCGGGCGACCTCGCCCCAGCCGACCACGCCCTCGCCGTCGCGCACCCAGGACAGCGCCCCGGCGTCGGCGGGCAGCGCGTCCAGCAGCCGCCCGTCGAGTCGCAGGGGGCGTGTCCGGACGCGCAACGCGGTGCTGGCCGGTGCGACGGTCACCCTTCGAGAGTAGGCAACCTCCGCCCGGGAGGCTGGCGTGAGGGGGCGAGGCACCGGACACACCCGAGTGCCGGGGCGCTCCTAGAATCGGGTCCCGTGACCAGTCCGAGCGGCCGTCCCACCGGCGATGTGCTGACCGAGACCTCGGCCGTCGCGGCCCGGCTGCTCCGCCGGACGCGGTACCACCTGCCCGAGATCGTCCTGGTCGTCGCGCTGGTGTGGACGCTGGTCGCGCTGGTGGCGCTGGGCGGCGCGTTCCTGGAGGACGCGGCGATCGACGGCAACCGCGGCACCACCGCCGCGACCGTCCTGCCGGGCTCGGACTACTGGCGCACCCTGGTCAGCTTCGTCGACGACGAGGGCCGGCTGCAGACCCCGGCCGCGGGCATCTCCTACCCGGTCGGGCTCACCCCGGGCGAGAACATCTACGTGGAGTACGACACCGCCGACCCGACGCACGTGCGTGTCGCGGGTCGCACCGCCGTCGACGGGATCCTCCCGATCGCCGGGCTGATCGCGGGCGGCTGGGTCCTCCTCGGGCCGCTGTACGTGTGGCTGCGCCGCCGCCGGGCCCGCACCGGCACCGTCTGAGGCCGCCGGCCCGACCCGGCCCGCGCCGCCCGACTGTGTCGGGCGGTGGGCGGCGATGTCGTGCTTCAGCCCCGCCAGAGCGCCCCGACCTCGGCGACGACCTGCGGCGCCACGACGAGCAGCCCGCCCTCGGGCAGCGGCGTCGACCGGCCGTCGCGGCCCAGCACCAGCGCGCCGGCCTCGGTGGCCAGGCAGAGCGCCCCGGCGATGTCCCACTCGTGGTAGCGGGTCAGCACCGCGGCGACGGCGTTGCCGAGCGCGACCTGGGTGATCGCCAGCGCGGCGGAGCCGAGCACCCGCACGCCGACGTGCGCGGCGCGGGCGCGCTCGACGAACCCGGGCTCGGGATCCTCGGCGCAGATGAGCGACCCGGCGACCCGGGCGGTGCGCCGCTCCGGCACCGGCACGCCGTTGGCCCGGAAGCCGCGCCCGCGGGCGGCGGCGTAGATCTGCCCCCGGCCAGGGTCGGCGACGACGCCCACGGCCGGGCCGTCGCGGTCGACCAGGGCCAGGCTGTAGGCGCACCAGGGCAGGCCCGCGACGTAGTTCGCGGTCCCGTCGACCGGGTCGACGACCCAGCGCAGCGGCGCGGTGTCGGCACCGGCGTCGGCGCCGAACTCCTCGCCGACGACCGGGCAGCCGGGGAACTCCGCGGCCAGCACCCGGCGGGTGTGCCGCTCCAGGGTGCGGTCGGTGTCGGTGACCCAGTCGAAGGGGTTGGCCTTGGCGGAGGCGTCGAGGGAACCGGTGTGCTCGCGACCCAGCGTCGCGGTGATCACCTCGGCGGCGTCGTTGGCCAGCCGGCCCGCGGTCTCGAGGGCACGGGAGAGCAGTGCCGGGTCCACCGGCCGGGGGGACGGCACCAGGGGTGGCACCGTGTGTGGCGGGGTGTGGGGCACGGCCGTCATGCGACCCGAGTGTCCGGGCGGGTGATGTCCCGGCGACGACGCGCGGGTGTCCACCTTGTGCCGGACGCGCCAACTCGTGACCCGCCCACCCGATGTTCTCCCAGGGTTGGGTGGTTGATCACGCCAGGGACCCGACCCGCTGTCCCGACCCCGTCACCGTTCCGGCCGTGCGCGTCGCAATCGTCTCGGAATGCTTCCTGCCGGTGGTCAACGGCGTCACCAACTCGGTGCTGCGGGTGTGCGAGCACCTGCGGGCAGGGGGTCACGACGTCGTGGTGATCGCGCCGGGTACCGGCGAGCCGGACTCCCACGAGGGGATCCCGGTCGTGCGGATCCCGGCCGTCGAGCTGCCGGTGGTGAACTCGATGCCGGTCGGTGTGCCCAGCAGGCGGATCCTGACCGCGCTGCGCCGGTTCCGGCCCGACGTGGTGCACCTGGCGGCGCCGTTCGTCGTCGGGGCGCGGGGGCTGGCGGCGGCGCGGCGCCTCGGCGTGCCGACGGTCGCGATCTACCAGACCGACGTCGCCGGGTTCGCCTCCGCCTACGGGCTCGGGCTGACCGCGCGGGCCGCGTGGCGCTGGACCTGCCGGCTGCACGGCATGGCCGACCGGACCCTCGCACCGTCGAGCTGGGCGACCGGGGCGCTGCGCGAGCGCGGTGTCCCGCGGGTGCACCAGTGGGCGCGCGGCGTCGACACCCGCCGGTTCACCCCGTCGCGGCGCAGCGACGCACTGCGCGGCCGGCTGGCCCCGAACGGCGAGCGGCTCATCGGGTTCGTCGGCCGCCTCGCCCCGGAGAAGCAGGTCGAGCGGCTCGCCGTGCTGGGTGAGCTGCCCGGGACGCGGCTGGTCGTCGTCGGCGACGGCCCCAGCGCCGACGGGTTGCGCGAGCGGCTGCCGTCGGCGGCGTTCCTCGGGCACCGCGGCGGCGACGAGCTCGCGCAGATCTACGCGAGCCTCGACGTATTCGTCCACACCGGACAGGCCGAGACGTTCTGCCAGGCCGTGCAGGAGGCGCTCGCCTCGGGCGTCCCGGTCGTGGCACCCGACGCGGGCGGCCCGCGCGACCTCGTGCTGCCCGACCGCACCGGCTACCTCGTGGCGCCCCGTCCGGACGGCGGAGCGCCCGGCGACCCGGCCACCGACGCCGCCGACCGTGAGCTGGTCGCCGCGGTCGCGGCGCTGTGCGAGCCGCAGCGCAACCGGGAGTTCGGCCTGGCCGCCCGCCAGTCGGTGCTGCGCCGCACCTGGACCGCGGTCGGCGACGAGCTGCTCGCCCACTACGGCGAGGTGCTCCGCGCTGCGGCGCCGGAGCGCGTCGCGGCCTGATCGTCGCGGCCTGATCGTTCTCAGCCTGATCGTTCTTAGAGGTCGCGCGGATTGATGGATGATCATGGGCGGCGGTGTGGTCGGCTGTCCCAGCGGTGCGTGGTCCAGGCCTGCCGGATCAGGCTACGGAGTGTGATGATGGTGTCGGCGAGGTCGAAGAACGCGTCGACGACGGTTTCGCGGCGTTCGTAGCAGCGCTGCAGCCGGTTGAAGCTGTTGTGCCAGGCGTTGGTGCGCTCGATGTGCCAGCGTTGGGTGGCCTGGATCGGTGCTTTCTCGCCCTTGCGCGCGATCTCGCTGTGCAGGCCCCGTTCGGTGAGTGTGTCGCGGGTCTTACCGGAGTCATAGCCGGCGTCGAGGTGCACGGTGATGTCGTCGGGCAGCGGGCCGAGAGCGTCGAGGTGGTCGAGAGTGGGGCCCAGTAGCGGGGAGTCGTGGCGGTGTGCCCCGGCCAGGACCCGGCCCAGTGGGATGCCATGGCCCTCGACGAGCACCGATCGCTTCATGCCCTGTTTACGCCGGTCAACCGGTGACGGTCCGGCGACCTCACCGCCGCCGGGGGCCTTGGTGATGGCGCCGTCGACGGCAACGTCGTCAAGCAACAGGCCGACGATGCGGTCGTAGGCGTCCAGGGCGATCCGGCGTAGCTGGGCGAAGACCCCGAGCCGGATCCACTCGTCACGGCGATCGCGGATGGTGGTCGCCGAGCAGGTGCTGTCGGAGACGCCCTGATACGGGCAGCCGAACCGCAGCACCTGCAGGAGCTTGTCGAACACGACCCGATCCGCGATCCGGCGGCGGTGACAGCCCCACGGATGAGTGGGATCGAACTCGACCCGGGGCGGCAGCAGCGCGGCGAACTGGTCCCACAACGGCTCGGTCAACCATGATGGCAGGGCGGGCACGCGGCCTCCAGACGATCACGAAGAGTCAACAACTTCATGATCGACAGGCCCGTGCCCGCCCCTCACCATCGACACCCGGCCGCGACCCAGCTGTGATCAATCCGCGCGACCTCTAAGCTGTGTCCGTGTCCCGCGCCGAGCTCGACAAGAACCCGACCGACGTCGCCCGCATGTTCGACGGCGTCGCCCGGCGCTACGACCTGACCAACACCGCGCTGTCGGGCGGCCAGGACCGCTACTGGCGGATCCAGACCCGCCGTGCCCTCGGGCTCCGCCCGGGAGAGAAGGTCCTCGACCTCGCCGCGGGCACCGCGGTCTCGACCGTCGAGCTGGCGAAGGACGGTGCCTGGTGCGTCGCCGCGGACTTCTCCCTCGGCATGCTGCGGGCCGGTGCCCGCCGGGACGTCCCGAAGGCCGCCGCCGACGCGCTGCACCTGCCCTTCGCCGACGGCAGCTTCGACGCCGTGACCATCTCTTTCGGCCTGCGCAACGTGAACGACACCGTCGCCGGCCTGCACGAGATGGCCCGCGTGACCCGCCCCGGAGGCCGCCTGGTCGTCTGCGAGTTCTCGACGCCGACCTGGGCCCCCTTCCGCGTGCTCTACCAGAACGCGGTCCTCGGTCACGCCCTCCCGGCGATCGCCCGGACGGTCTCGTCGAACCCCGAGGCCTACCTGTACCTGGCCGAGTCGATCCGGGACTGGCCCGACCAGCCCTCGCTCGCCGCCAAGATCGCCGACGCAGGCTGGGAGCGCCCCGCCTGGCGGAACCTGACCTTCGGAGCCGTCGCGCTGCACCGGGCGTACAAGCCGGCCTGACCCCGCCGGTCCTGCCCGCCGTTTCGCCCCGCCCCGCCCCGCCGTTTCGCCCCGTCTCGCCCCGCCCCGCCCCGCCGCGCCGTTCCCGCTCCGCCTCGCCGTCCCGCGCTCTGCCGTCCCGCGCTCTGCCGTCCCGCCCTCTGCAGGCCGGCCCTCTGCAGGCCGGCCCCTGGAGCTGGGATCCCCCCTGGACGCCGGGTTCTGAGGACCGGGACCTACGGATTCGCTTACCAGGTAAGCGAGTTCTCCCGACACTCCCTTGGCTCCAGGGCCCGGTCCGAGGTAGGCCGACTCTCCACCGCGCCGCGTCACGGAATCGCGCCCCCCGGATCTCCCCTGGACCTCGTGGGACGGACGTGCTCGATCCGCCCTCCCGACGAGGAGCCGCGACGAGGAACCCGGCAGGGGAGGGGACCGGTATTCGCTTACCGGGTAAGCGAATACCGCGGTAGTAGGGCGTCGGGGCCGGGGCCGGGGCCGGGGCCGGGTCCGGGTCCGGGCCGCGGCGGGGCGCCCCGGGGCTTGTCGGGCCGGGCGGACCGATCGTCACCACCCGGTGACACCGTGTCGAGCCCCGTTGCGCCGCAAGGACTCCCCGAGCATCGCCCGATCCGCCCACGCGATCACCGCGGCACCGTCCTACACTGCTCGCGCAGTTCGTGAACTTTTTCACAAGGGTGGTGGGGGTCACGCGGCCCGCAGCGCGCCGACCTGCACGGATGCGGATCACATGTGACCTGCACCCCGTGCCAGGTAAGGCTCGCCTGGGTTCTTGGTCACAGGGGGCCGGACATAGGGTCGCCGCGACCGGCTCGTCGATCACCACCAACGACGGTGGCGCCGCGACAACGAAGGTGTAGGAATGCTCGATCCCTATCTCCCGCTCGTCCTGCTGTTCGTGTTGGCGGCGGGCTTCGCGCTGTTCTCGGTCGCGTCCGCGCCGCTGATCGGTCCGCGCCGGTTCAACCGGGCCAAGCTGGACTCCTACGAGTGCGGTATCGAGCCCTCGCCGCAGCCGGTCGTCGGTGGCGGTCGGGTGCCGGTCGCCTACTACCTCACGGCGATGCTGTTCATCCTGTTCGACATCGAGCTGGTGTTCATGTACCCGTACGCCGTCGTCGCCGATGCGGTCGGCGTCTTCGGGTTCGTGGCCA
Organism: Pseudonocardia sp. Ae717_Ps2; assembly: GCF_001932475.1. NCBI lineage: Bacteria > Bacillati > Actinomycetota > Actinomycetes > Pseudonocardiales > Pseudonocardiaceae > Pseudonocardia > Pseudonocardia sp. Ae717_Ps2. The sequence goes on along the minus strand of NZ_MCIS01000001.1, from coordinate 5,164,665 downwards.
TCACGCTCTACATCGCCACGATCGCCTTCGCGTACGCCTATGAGTGGCGTCGCGGCGGGCTCGAGTGGAGCTGAGGCCGTCATGGGACTCGAGGAGAACCTGCCCAGCGGCGTCCTGCTGACCAATGTCGAGAAGCTGGTCAACTGGACCCGGAAGTCGTCGCTCTGGCCCGCCACGTTCGGCCTGGCCTGCTGCGCCATCGAGATGATGACCACCGGCGCCCCGCGCTACGACCTCGCCCGCTTCGGCATGGAGGTCTTCCGGGCCTCGCCGCGCCAGGCGGACCTGATGATCGTCGCGGGCCGGGTGAGCAACAAGATGGCGCCGGTCCTGCGCCAGATCTACGACCAGATGCCCGAGCCGCGCTGGGTCCTGGCCATGGGCGTCTGCGCCAGCTCCGGCGGCATGTTCAACAACTACGCGATCGTCCAGGGCGTGGACCACGTCGTGCCGGTCGACATGTACCTGCCCGGCTGTCCGCCGCGGCCGGAGATGCTGATCGACGCGATCCTCAAGATCCACGCCAAGATCATGGACGAGCCGCTCGGCCCGAAGCGGGCCGCCGAGCTCGCCGAGTCCGGGTACCGGACGCCGATGGTGCCGTCGTCGGTCAAGTACGCGCCGAAGCACAAGCGGCTCGGCGCGCTGAAGACCACGCACACCCCCGACGTCCCGAACTACCTGGAGCCGGGCTCGCAGCCCAAGCCGGCCCCGAACGCGCTCGCGCCGGGGGAGACCATGGAGCTGCCGTCGCTGGCCGACGCCGCCCGCGGAGGTGACGCGACGTGACCGAGCCGACCGGCACCTCCAAGGACGGGACCGAGCCCACCGGCGGCGCGCACTCGTCGTCGCAGGAGAGCGGCGCCGCGGCCGAGCAGCAGCGGGCGGCGGGCGGCGAGGCCCCCGGCGACCTGGCCGGCCCCGAGGACGCGGCCACCCCGTCCGACGCGCTGGGCGGGGCCCGCCCCGCCCAGAAGATGACCGAGACCCGCACGCGCTCGGGCATGTTCGGCGTCCGCGGCTCCGGCGACACCTCCGGCTACGGCGGACTGCGCCTGCCCGGCTGGGCCCCGGCACCGGCCGAGCGGCCCTTCGGCGGCTGGTTCGACGAGTTCGCCGACGAGCTCGGCGCGGCCCTCGACGAACGCAGCATCCCGCGTTCGGCGATCGAGCAGGTCACGATCGACCGCGACGAGATGACCCTCTACGTCGAGCCCGCCCGGCTGCACGAGGTCGCCCGCACCCTGCGCGACGACCCGGGCCTGCGCTTCGAGTTCTGCTCCGGGGTGTCCGGTGTGGACTACTCGGCGCCGGACGGTGCGCCGGTCGACCGACCGCTGCACGTCGTCTACCACCTGCTGTCGATGACCTACCGGCGCCGGGTGCGCCTGGAGGTCGCCCTCGACATCGGAGACGCTGCGAACCCGCCCACCGTGTCCAGCGTCGTCGACGTCTACCCGACGGCCGACTGGCACGAGCGCGAGACCTGGGACATGTACGGCGTCGTCTTCGACGGCCACCCCGCGCTGACCCGGATCCTCATGCCGGACGACTGGGACGGCCACCCCCAGCGCAAGAGCTACCCGCTGGGCGGCATCCCCGTGGAGTACAAGGGCGCGGAGATCCCCCCGCCCGACGAGCGGAGGGCCTACTCGTGACCACCGAGAGCAGCGCACGCGGAACGAGCATCGGCACCGACGCGGACCCCACCACGGGCACCGACCCGTACGCCGCGCCCGTCCGGGAGACCACCGAGGGCACGGTCTACACCGTCACCGGCGGCGACTGGGACGACCTGCTCGAGGTCGAGCACGACGACCGGATCGTCATCAACATGGGCCCGCAGCACCCGTCGACGCACGGGGTGCTGCGCCTGGTCCTGGAGCTGGAGGGCGAGACCGTCACCCAGGGCCGCGCGGTCATCGGCTACCTGCACACCGGTATCGAGAAGAACTGCGAGTACCGGACCTGGACCCAGGGCGTCACCTTCGTGACCCGCGCGGACTACCTGTCCCCGCTGTTCAACGAGGGCGCCTACTGCATGGCCGTCGAGAAGCTGCTGGGCGTCGAGGTCCCGCAGCGGGCCGAGCACCTGCGGGTGCTGCTCTGGGAGCTGAACCGGATCGGCTCGCACCTCGTCGCGCTGGCCACCGGCGGCATGGAGCTGGGCGCGCTGACCGGTATGACCTCCGGCTTCCGGGAGCGCGAGGAGGTGCTCCACCTGCTGGAGTTCCTCACCGGCCTGCGGATGAACCACGCGTTCATCCGGCCCGGCGGGCTGGCCCAGGACATGCCCGAGGGCTGGCAGGACAAGGTCCGCGACTTCCTGAAGGTCATGAACTCCCGGCTGCCCGACTACGACCGGCTGCTCACCGGGCAGCCGATCTGGCGCCAGCGCCTGGAGGGCGTGGGCTATCTGCCCGTCGACGGCTGTCTGGCCCTCGGCGCGTCCGGCCCGATCCTGCGTTCGGCCGGGCTCGCCTGGGACCTGCGCAAGCACATGCCGTACTCGGTGTACGACCAGTACGACTTCGAGGTCCCGACGGCCATCGAGGCCGACTGCTTCGCCCGCTACCGGATGCGCGTCGCCGAGATCCACGAGTCGCTCAAGATCATGGAGCAGGCGGTGACCAAGCTCGACGAGCTGGGGCCGGGCCGCGTCATGGTCGACGACCCGAAGGTCGCCTGGCCCGCGCAGCTGTCGATCGGCAGCGACGGCATGGGCAACACCCTCGAGCACGTCCGCAAGATCATGGGTCAGTCGATGGAGTCGTTGATCCACCACTTCAAGCTGGTCACCGAGGGGTTCCACGTCCCGCCGGGGCAGGCCTACGCGGCCGTCGAGTCCCCGCGCGGCGAGCTCGCGGTGCACGCGGTGTCCGACGGCGGCACCCGCCCGGTCCGCATCCACGTCCGCGACCCCAGCTTCGTGAACCTGCAGACGATGCCCGCGATGAGCGAGGGCGGCCAGGTCGCCGACGTCATCGCGGCCGTCGCCTCGATCGACCCCGTGATGGGAGGTTGCGACCGATGACGGTCCCCCCGCAGGAGAAGAGCCCGGTCTCGCCGGTCTTCGACGAGCTGACCCGGCAGCGCACGGCGGAGATCATCTCCCTCTACCCGGAGTCCCGGTCGGCGCTGCTACCGCTGCTGCACCTGGTGCAGTCGGTCGAGGGCTACGTCAGCCCGGACGGCGTCCGCTACTGCGCCGAGGCCCTCGGGCTCACCACGGCCGAGGTGTCCGCGGTCGCGACGTTCTACACGATGTACAAGCGCTCCCCCTGCGGCGAGCACCTGGTCAGCGTCTGCACCAACACCCTGTGCGCGGCGCTGGGCGGCGACGACATCTACGCCCGCCTGCGCACGCAGCTGGGCACCGAGGACCGCCCGCTGGGCCACGAGGAGACCGCGGGGGAGCCCGGCACCACCGGATCGATCACCCTCGAGCACGCCGAGTGCCTCGCGGCCTGCGACCTCGCCCCGGTGCTGCAGGTCAACTACGAGTACTTCGACAACCAGACCGTCGAGTCCGCTGTGGAGCTCGTCGAGGCACTGCGTCGCGGTGAGCGCCCGCAGCCCACCCGCGGCGCGCCGCTGACCGACCTGCGGACCGTCGAGCTGGAGCTGGCCGGTTTCACCGACGACGCCGGAGGCGTCGACACGACGGCCCGTGTCGAGGGTCCGTCCGGCGCGATCGAGTCGGTGCGCGGGGCCCGGATGGCCCAGGAGAACGGCTGGACCGCTCCGGCGCTGCCCGACGAGCCGCCGGCGATGCCCGCGCTACCGGAGAAGAAGTGATCGCATGAGCACCACCGAGCCCGTGCGCAAGCCGGACCCGATCACACCCGTCCTGACCAGGCGCTGGCTGTCGCCGCGGTCCTGGTCGATCGACACCTACGAGCAGCTGGAGGGCTACACCTCCCTGCGGACCGCGTTCGCCGCCCACCCCGACCAGCTCATCCAGCTGGTCAAGGACTCCGGGCTGCGCGGCCGCGGCGGTGCCGGGTTCCCCACCGGCATGAAGTGGGGGTTCATCCCGCAGGACGACGGCAGCGGCAAGGGGCCCGGCGCGAAGCCGAAGTACCTGGTCATCAACGCCGACGAGGGCGAGCCGGGTACCTGCAAGGACATCCCGACGATGATGGCCGACCCGCACGCCCTCATCGAGGGCTGCATCGTCACCAGCTACGCGATCCGCGCGAACTTCTGCGCGATCTACGTCCGCGGCGAGGCGCTGCACTGCATCCGCAGGCTGCGCGCCGCCGTCCGCGAGGCGAAGGCGAAGGGCTACCTCGGGCGCGACATCCTCGGCTCCGGGTTCGACCTGGAGATCGTGGTGCACGCCGGCGCGGGCGCCTACATCTGCGGCGAGGAGACGGCGCTGCTCGACTCGCTCGAGGGTCGTCGCGGACAGCCCCGGCTCAAGCCGCCGTTCCCGGCGACCGCCGGGCTCTACGCCTGCCCGACCGTCGTCAACAACGTCGAGACCATCGCCAGCGTCCCCGCCATCGTCAACGGCGGCGCGGCCTGGTTCCGCTCGATGGGCCGGGAGAAGTCGCCCGGCCCGAAGATCTACTCGGTCTCCGGGCACGTCGAGCGGCCCGGCCAGTACGAGGCGCCGCTCGGCATCACGCTGCGAGAGCTCCTCGAGCTCGCCGGCGGGATGAAGGACGGGGTCCCGCTGAAGTTCTGGACCCCGGGCGGCTCGTCGACACCGCTGTTCACCGCCGAGCACCTCGACGTCCCGCTGGACTTCGAGGGCGCCGCCGAGGCCGGCTCCATGCTGGGGACGACCGCGGTGCAGGTCTTCAACGAGACCGTCTCGGTGCCGTGGGCGGTCATGAAGTGGACCGAGTTCTACAAGCACGAGAGTTGCGGCAAGTGCACCCCGTGCCGCGAGGGCACCTACTGGCTGGTCCAGGTGCTGCAGCGGATGGTGCGTGGCGAGGGCACCTCGACCGACATCGACACCCTGCTCGACGTCTGCGACAACATCCTCGGCCGCTCCTTCTGCGCCCTCGGCGACGGCGCGACGAGCCCCATCACCAGCGCCATCAAGTACTTCCGCCAGGAGTTCCTGGACCTCATCGCGGAGCAGCCCGATGTGGACCGCCCGGAGCAGCTGGCCGAGCTCACGGGAGCCACCGCATGACCCTCTCTCCCGAGAAGACGACGGAGACACCCGTCCCCGAGGGCCACGTCCGCCTCACCATCGACGGCCAGGTCGTCGACGCCCCCAAGGGCGAGCTGCTGATCCGCACCTGCGAGCGCCTCGGCATCGTGATCCCGCGGTTCTGCGACCACCCGCTCCTCGATCCGGCCGGCGCCTGCCGCCAGTGCCTGGTCGAGGTGGAGATGGGCGGCCGGCCGATGCCGAAGCCGCAGGCCAGCTGCACCATGACCGTCGCCGACGGGATGGTGGTGAAGACGCAAGCCACCTCCGAGCGGGCGGACAAGGCGCAGCAGGGTGTGATGGAGCTGCTGCTCATCAACCACCCGCTGGACTGTCCGATCTGCGACAAGGGCGGCGAGTGCCCGCTGCAGAACCAGGCGATGGCGCACGGTCGGGCGGACTCGCGGTTCGTGGAGAAGAAGCGGACCTTCCCGAAGCCGCTGCCGATCTCCAGCCAGGTGCTGCTCGACCGCGAGCGCTGCGTGCTCTGTCAGCGCTGCACGCGCTTCTCCGAGGAGATCGCCGGCGACCCGTTCATCGACCTGCTCGAGCGCGGGGCGAAGCAGCAGATCGGGATCGCCGAGGACCAGCCGTTCCAGTCCTACTTCTCGGGCAACACGATCCAGATCTGCCCGGTCGGCGCGCTGACCAGTGCCGCCTACCGGTTCCGGTCGCGCCCGTTCGACCTGCGCTCGACCGCGGGGACCTGCGAGCACTGCAGCTCCGGCTGCTCGATGCGCACCGACTCCCGGCGCGGGACCGTGCTGCGCCGCCTCGCCGGCAACGACCCGGAGGTCAACGAGGAGTGGCTCTGCGACAAGGGCCGGTTCGCCTTCCGCTACACCGGTAGCCAGGGCCGCATCACCCGGCCGCTGGTCCGGCGCGCGGACGGCACCCTGACCGAGGCCTCCTGGACCGAGGCGCTGGCCGTCGCCGCGGAGGGGCTGCTCGCGGCCCGCTCGGCCGGTGGGATCGGCGTCCTGCCCGGGGGACGGCTGACCGTCGAGGACGCCTACGCCTACGCCAAGTTCGCCCGCGTCGTCGCCGGCACCAACGACATCGACTTCCGTGCCCGGCCGCACTCGGACGAGGAGCTGGAGTTCCTCGCCGCGCACGTCGTCGGTGGGACGCCCGAGGACTCGGTCACGTTCACCGCGATCGAGAACGCCCCGGCCGTGCTCACCGTCGGCACCGACCCGGAGGAGGAGTCGGGCATCGTCTTCCTCCGCCTGCGCAAGGCGTACCGGAAGAAGGGCCTGCGTCACTTCCAGGTCGGTCCGTTCACCAGCTACGGCGCGGAGAAGACCGGCGCCACCGTGCTGCACGCGGTGCCCGGCGCGGAGGCCGCGGTCGTCGCCGACCCGGGCGCCGACGTCGTCGCCGCGCTGGAGCAGCCGGGTGCGGTGATCCTGGTCGGGGACCGGGCCGCGGAGTCGCCGGGCCTGTACTCGGCGGTGTCCGCGCTCGCCGCCCGCACCGGCGCGGCGATCGGCTGGCTGCCGCGCCGGGCCGGGGACCGCGGTGCGGTCGAGGCGGGCGCGCTGCCCACCCTGCTGCCCGGCGGCCGGCTCGTCACCGACGCCGCCGCCCGCGCCGAGCTGGAGCAGGTCTGGGGTGCCCCCGTGCCGGCCACGCCCGGCCGCGACGGCGACGCGATCCTCGCCGCCGCGGCGAGCGGGGCGCTCGCGGCCCTGGTGGTGGGCGGGGTCGACCCGCAGGACATGGCCGACCCGACGGCGGCGATCACCGCGCTGCGGGAGGTCGGTTTCCTGGTCAGCCTGGAGATCCACACCTCGGCGGTCACCGAGCTCGCCGACGTCGTCCTCCCGGTCGCCCCGGACGCCCAGCGCTCCGGTGCCTACGTCAACTGGGAGGGCCGCCGCCGCGAGTTCGCCGTCGCACTGGACGCGACCGGCGTGCTGCCGGACTGCCGGGTGCTCGACACCCTCGGCGTCGAGATGGACGCGGACCTGTTCACCCAGACCCCGGCCGCCGCGGCGGGGGAGCTGGAGCGGCTCGGTTCGCGCCGCCCCGGCGCCGCCGCGCCGGACCACACGGCGGGCCGGCCCCGGCGTCCCGGCTACGGCCAGGCGGTCCTCGCCACCTCCCGCCAGATGATCGACGACGGCAGCCTCCAGATCGACGAGCCCGCGCTCGCCGGCACGGCGCGGCGGCCCTACGTCAAGGTCAACGCGGCCACCGCGGAGCGGCTCGCGCTGGTCGAGGGTGCCGAGGCGACGGTCCGCACCGACCACGGGGCGATCACCCTGCCGGTCGCGCTGACCGACCTGCCCGACGGCGTCGTCTGGCTGCCGGCCTGCTCGCCCGGCTCGCACGTCCGCCCCACGCTCGGGGTGGGCCACGGTGACCTCGTGACGGTCGGTCCGGCCGGGAACGGAAGCGCGTCGTGAACCTGTCCCAGGTGCCGCCCACCCCGGTGGACCAGCTGACGCACACCCAGGCGCTGCTCGCCGACGACCCGATCTGGCTGATCCTGATCAAGGTCGTCGGGCTGTTCGCGCTCGGCGTCGTGCTGACCCTGTTCATGATCAACTGGGAGCGCAAGGTCGTCGGCCGGATGCAGCACCGTCCGGGCCCGAACCGGACCGGCCCCGGCGGCTGGCTGCAGAGCCTCGCCGACGGTCTGAAGCTGGCGTTCAAGGAAGACATCATGCCGGCGATGGCCGACAAGAAGGTCTACTTCATCGCCCCGGTCATCTCGACGATCCCCGCGTTCGTCGCCTTCTCGGTGATCCCGTTCGGCGGCGAGGTCACGATCTTCGGCGAGCCGACGGTGCTCCAGCTCGTCGACGTCCCGGTCGGCGTGCTCGTGGTGCTGGCCTGTTCCTCGATCGGCGTCTACGGCATCGTGCTCGGCGGCTGGGCATCGGGCTCGCCGTACTCGCTGCTGGGCGCGCTGCGCTCGGCCGCCCAGGTCATCTCCTACGAGATCGCGCTGGGCCTGGCCGTGGTCGGCGTCGTCCTCTACTCCGGCTCGCTGTCCACCGCGACGATCGTCGGGGCGCAGGCGTCGGGCTGGTACTTCTGGCTGCTGCTGCCGAGCTTCGTGGTCTTCGTGATCGCGATGGTCGGCGAGACCAACCGGGCCCCGTTCGACCTCCCCGAGGCCGAGTCGGAGCTGGTCGGCGGGTTCCACACCGAGTACTCGTCGCTGAAGTTCGCACTGTTCTTCCTCGCCGAGTACGTGAACATGGTGACCGTCTCGGCGATGGCGGTGACGCTGTTCCTCGGCGGCGGCATGTGGCCCTGGCCGCTGAGCTTCCTCAACGCCTACGGCTGGATGCAGTTCGTCGCCTTCATCATCAAGGTGCTGCTGTTCCTGTTCGTGTTCATCTGGCTGCGCGGGACGCTGCCGCGGTTCCGCTACGACCAGTTCATGAAGCTGGGCTGGAAGGTCCTGGTCCCGGTCATGCTGGTCTGGATCGTCGCGATCTTCGGCATCCGGGCCTTCGTCAACACCGGCTCGGACAACTACGTGCTGCTGCTGTCGCTGATCGGCTTCGTGCTGGCCGTCGTGCTGGCGGTGGCGTTCCTGCTGCCCGACCGGCAGACCGAGGCACCGCCGGTCGAACCGGCGTCGGACTACCCCGTCCCGCCGCTGGACCTGGTGGTCCCCGACTCACCCCCGAAGCGTCGGAAGGCCGTCACGGCCGGAAAGGACGCGCGCTAGATGTTCGACTTCTTCAAGGGTTTCGGCGTCACCTTCTCGACGATGTTCAAGAAGGTCGTCACCGAGGAGTACCCCGAGGACTTCCCGCCGGCGGCACCGCGCTACCACGGGCGCCACCAGCTCAACCGGCACCCGGACGGGCTGGAGAAGTGCGTCGGCTGCGAGCTGTGCGCCTGGGCCTGCCCGGCCGACGCCATCTACGTCGAGGGCGGGGACAACACCGAGGAGGCGCGGTACTCGCCGGGTGAGCGCTACGGCGCGATCTACCAGATCAACTACCTGCGGTGCATCGGCTGCGGCCTGTGCATCGAGGCCTGCCCGACGCGCTCGCTCACGATGACGAACTTCTACGAGCTGGCCGACGACAACCGGCAGGACCTCATCTACACCAAGGAGCAGCTGATGGCCCCGCTGCTGCCGGGCATGGAGCAGCCGCCGCACCCCATGCGCCTCGGCGAGGACGAGCAGGACTACTACGTCTCCGGCCCGACGCTCGCTGTGCCATCGCCTTCCGGGGCCGCCGCCCAGGACCAGACCAAGGAGCAGGCCCGATGACCACGGCCGCCGCGGTCCTGGCCCAGGCGGCCGGGGAGGTGAGCACCGGCGAGGCGGTCGCGTTCTGGATCCTCGGACCGGTTGCGCTGGCCGGTGCGCTCGGCCTGGTCTTCGCCCGGCACGCGGTGCACGCCGCGCTGCTGCTGGTCCTGACGATGTTCTCGATCGCGGTGCTGTACCTGGTGCAGTCCGCCCCGTTCCTCGGGTTCGTGCAGATCATCGTCTACACCGGCGCCGTGATGATGCTGTTCCTGTTCGTCCTCATGCTGGTCGGACGGGACTCCAAGGACTCGGTGATCGAGGTCCTGCGCGGGCAGCGGGCCGCGGCGCTGGTGTTCGGCGTGGCGCTGGCCGCGCTCCTGGTCGGCGGGCTGGCCCGCGGCCTGACCAGCGTCACCCCCGCGGGGCTGGCGCAGGGCGGGCTCGGGTGGAACGGCAACGTCCCCGGCCTCGGCCGGCTGATCTTCACCGACTACCTGCTGGCGTTCGAGCTGACCGCGGCCCTGCTGATGGTCGCCGCGCTCGGCGCGATGGTGCTGTCCGGCTCGCAGAGCAGCCAGCACACCAAGATCGGCCAGCGCGCGACGGTGCTGAAACGGCTGCGCGGCGAGCACGCCCGCATCTCCCCGCTGCCCGGCCCCGGCGTCTACGCGACGGCGAACTCGGTCGCGGTCCCGGCGATCCTGCCCGACGGCTCGATCGCCCCGGAGTCGCTGTCGGAGATCATCGAGTCGGTCGCGGTCGACGTGCCGGACACGACGACCCCGGACGCGCACGCGCTGACCGGCCGCCCCGCACCCGACCGGACCGCCGCCTCCGGTGAGGCCGCCGACACCGGGGAGCACCGATGAGGCCCGAGTACTACCTGCTGCTCTCGGCGCTGCTGTTCACCATCGGCGCCGTCGGCGTCCTGGTGCGGCGCAACGCCGTGGTCGTGTTCATGTGCATCGAGCTCATGCTGAACGCGGTGAACCTGACCCTGGTCACGTTCTCGCGCATCAACGGCAACCTCGACGGCCAGGTGATGGCCCTGTTCGTGATGGTCGTCGCGGCCTGTGAGGTCGTCGTCGGGCTCGCGATCATCACGGCCATCTTCCGCACCCGCCAGTCGTCGTCGGTGGACGACGCGAACCTCTTGAAGTACTAGGAGCGCGCTGGTGACCGTCCTTCTCGCACAGGCCGCCCCGCAGGCGACCGGCGCCGCTTCGCTGGCCTGGTTGCTGATCGCGCTCCCCGCGGCCGGTGCACTCGTGCTCTTCCTCGCCGGACGGCGGGCCGACGCCTGGGGCCACTGGCTCGGCGTCGCGACCGTCGTCGGCGCGTTCGTCGTCGGTGTGACGATATTCCTGCAGACCCTCGGTCTCCCCGCCGACGAGCGCCTGCGCGAGCAGTCGCTGTGGTCCTGGATGTCCTCCGGCGCGCTGGAGGTCGACTTCGGGCTCCGGATCGACACGCTGTCGCTGACGTTCGTACTGCTGATCACCGGGGTCGGGGCGCTCATCCACCTCTACTCGGTGGGCTACATGAGCCACGACCCGAACCGGCGGCGGTTCTTCGCGCAGCTGAACCTGTTCGTCGCCGCGATGCTGGTGCTGGTCCTCGGCAACAACTTCGTGATGCTCTACCTCGGCTGGGAGGGCGTCGGTCTGGCGTCGTACCTGCTGATCGGCTTCTACCAGGACCGGCCGTCGGCGGCGACGGCGGCGAAGAAGGCGTTCCTGATGAACCGGGTCGGCGACGTCGGCCTGGCGATCGCGATCTTCCTGCTCTGGCTGGAGCTCGGGACCCTGCAGTACACGGAGGTGTTCGCGCGCATCGGCGAGGTCGGCGGCGGCACGGTCCTCGCGATCACGCTGCTGCTCCTGCTCGGCGCCTGCGGCAAGTCCGGCCAGTTCCCGCTGCAGTCCTGGCTCCCGGACGCGATGGAGGGCCCGACCCCGGTCTCGGCCCTGATCCACGCGGCCACGATGGTCACCGCGGGCGTCTACCTCATCGCCCGGGCGTCGCCGATCTACAACCTGTCCGAGACCGGACGGCTGGTCGTCGCGCTCATCGGTGTCGTCACGCTGATGATCGGCGCGATCATCGGCTGCGCCTACGACGACATCAAGAAGGTCCTGGCCTACTCCACGGTCAGCCAGATCGGCTACATGATCCTCGCCGTCGGGCTCGGGCCGGCCGGCTACGCGCTGGGCATCCTGCACCTGCTGACGCACGGCTTCTTCAAGGCCGGGCTCTTCCTCGGCGCCGGTTCGGTCATGCACGCCATGAACGACGACGTCGACATGCGCCGCTTCGGCGGCCTGTGGCGGAAGATGCCGGTCACCTTCGTGACCTTCGGCCTCGGCTACCTCGCGCTGATCGGCTTCCCGTTCCTGTCCGGCTACTTCTCCAAGGACGCGATCATCGAGGCCGCGTTCGCCCAGGAGGGCTGGCAGGGCTGGGTGTTCGGCGGGCTCGCGACGCTCGCGGCCGGTCTCACCGCGTTCTACATGACCCGCCTCATGATCATGACGTTCTTCGGTGCGGAGCGCTGGCGCACGGTGCGGTCCACCGACGGCCGCGACTACCACCCGCACGAGTCCCCGGCGACGATGACCGTCCCGATGATCGTGCTGGCCGTCGGCTCCGTCTTCGGCGGTGGCGTGCTCTACGGGCTGATCCCGGAGTGGCTCGCCCCGGTGGTGGGGGAGCGCGTCGAGCTCGAGGGCGGCGCCCTGCCGCACGCGGTGATCCCGTGGCTGGTGGTCGGCGTCTCGCTGCTCGGCGTGCTGGCGGGTTACCTGTTCGTCGGGCGCTCCCCGGTGCCGGTGCAGCGCCCGCAGCGGGTGTCGCCGGTCGTCGCCGCGGCCCGCGCGGACCTCGGCGCGAACGCCTTCAACGAGGCGTTCATCGAGCGGCCCGGCATCGCGCTGACCCGGCTGCTGGCCTGGTTCGACGACCGCGGCATCGACGGGGCCGTCAACGGCACCGCGTCGGCGTTCGGCGGCGGGTCCGGCCGCCTGCGCCGGCTCCAGACCGGCTTCGTCCGGTCGTACGCACTCTCGATGCTCGGCGGGGCGGTCATCGTCGTCGCCGCGATGCTGGCGGTGAGGTTCGTCTCATGACTCCCCTGGACACGGCTCCCATCGTCCCCGGCTCCGGGGGCAACCCGTTCCTGATCGCCCTGCTGCTGGTGCCGGTGCTCGGCGCACTGGTCATGTACCCGCTGCGTGCCAACACCGGGGCCGCCAAGGCGGTCGCGATGGCGACGGCGCTGCTCGAGCTGGTGCTCGTCGTCGTCGCGTGGGCGCTCTACTCCATCCCCGCGGCGCAGGCCGGCGCCCGGTTCCAGCTCGAGTTCTCGATGTCCTGGATCCCCGCGTTCGGCACGCACATCGCGTTCGGCGTCGACGGGATCGCGCTGGCGCTGATCGGGCTCACCGCGTTCCTGGTGCCCGGGCTGATGCTGTTCGCGTGGGCGGAGAAGCTGCCCGAGGGCCGCTCGGCCGCCGGGTACTTCGCACTGCTGTTGGCGACCCAGGCGACGCTGGTCGGCGTCTTCGCCGCCACCGACGTCTTCCTCTTCTACGTGTTCTTCGAGGCCATGCTGGTCCCGATGTACTTCCTGATCGGCCGTTTCGGCGGGCCGCGACGGCAGTACGCGGCGGTCAAGTTCTTCCTGTACTCGCTGCTCGGCGGCCTGATCATGCTGGCGTCGCTGATCGGGCTGTTCGTCGTCAGCGAGCAGCAGCTGGGCCAGGGCACGTTCACCTGGGCCGAGCTGCAGGCGATGGCGTCGAGCGTGCCGGAGTCGACCCAGGTCTGGCTGTCCCTCGGCTTCTTCGTCGCGTTCGCGATCAAGGCGCCGCTGGTGCCGTTCCACACCTGGCTGCCCGACGCGGGTGCCGAGGCCCCGATCGTGGGTGCGGTGCTGCTGGTCGGCGTGCTCGACAAGGTCGGCACCTACGGCTTCCTGCGCTACCTGCTGCCGCTGTTCCCGCAGGCCAGCCAGGTCCTCGCGCCGCTGGTGCTGGTGCTCGCCGTCGCCGGGATCGTCTACGCCGCGCTGCTGGCGGTCGCCCAGACCGACATGGGTCGGTTCGTCGCCTACACCTCGGTGGCACACTTCGGCTTCATCGCGCTCGGGGTGTTCGCGTTCTCCAGCCAGGCCTTCGCCGGCGCGACGCTGTACATGGTCAACCACGGTCTCTCGACCGGCATGCTGTTCGTGATGGTCGGCGTGCTGATCAGCCGCGGCGGCTCGCGCCTGATCGCCGACTACGGCGGCGTCGCGAGGATCGCGCCGGTGATGGCGGGCTGCCTGCTGCTGGCCGGGATGAGTTCGCTGGCGCTGCCCGGCACGAACTCGTTCGTCTCGGAGTTCCTGGTGCTGGTCGGGTCGTTCCCGAACCGGCCGGTGTTCACCGTGATCGCGACGATCGGCATCATCTTCGCCGCTCTCTACGTGCTCTGGTTCTACCAGCGCACGATGCAGGGCCCGGTGCGCGGCACCGCGGTCATGGCGGCGCTGGAGTGCGGTGGCGCGGGCGGCCCGGGGTCGATGATCGACCCGGCGGTCGCCGCGCAGCGCACGGGCTCCGGCTTCCCCGACCTCACGGCCCGTGAGATCGGCGTGCTCGCGCCGCTGGTCGTCGCGATCGTGGTGCTCGGCTTCTACCCGGGCCCCGTGCTCGACCTGATCAACCCGTCGGTGACGGCGACGATGACCGAGCTCGGCCTGCCCGACCCGGTCGTCGCTGGAGGGATCGCTCGATGAGCTCGTTGGTTCTCCCCGCCCAGGTGGCCCCGATCGAGATGCCCGCGGTCGACTGGGCGGCCACCGCGCCGCTGTGGATCGTGTTCGCGGGTGCCTGCGTGTCGGTGCTGCTGGAGGCGTTCCTCCCGCGGCACCAGCGCTGGCCCGTGCAGGTGCTGCTGACCGGCCTGACGCTGGTCGCGGCGCTCGTCGCGCTGGCCGGGTACGCGCTCGGGTCCCCGGCCGCCGTGCTGACCTTCGGCACCGCGTTGTCGGTGGACGCGCCCTCGCTCTTCCTGTGGGGCACGTTGATCGTCCTCGCGATCCCCAGCCTGCTGCTGATCGCGGACCGGTCGGTGGAGCCGGGCGGGGTGTTCGTCGCCTCGGCCGCCGAGCGGGCCGCGGTCCGCGCCGGCGGCGGCCCGGCCACCCCGGTCGGCGGTGAGCACGTCGACCGCTCCTACGGGGCGCCCGACGAGGCACCGACGATGCAGACCGAGCCGTTCCCGTTCGTGCTGTTCGCGCTCGGCGGCATGATGGCCTTCGTCGCGGCGAACGACCTGCTGACGATGTTCATCGCGCTCGAGGTCCTGTCGCTGCCGCTGTACCTGATGTGCGGGCTGGCGCGCCGCCGCCGGCTGCTGTCGCAGGAGTCCGCGGTCAAGTACTTCCTGCTGGGTGCGTTCGGCTCGGCGTTCTTCCTCTACGGCATCGCGCTGCTCTACGGCTACGCGGGCTCGGTGCGCCTCTCGGCGATCTCGCAGGCCGCCGCGGGCACCCTGGCCTCGGACACGCTGCTGTTCGCGGGTCTGGCGCTGCTGCTGGTGGGGCTGCTGTTCAAGGGCTCGGTGGCCCCGTTCCACACCTGGACCCCGGACGTCTACCAGGGCGCCCCGACGCCGGTCACGGCGTTCATGGCGGCCTGCACGAAGGTCGCCGCGTTCGGCGCGATCGCCCGGGTGCTCTACGTCGGCTTCGGCAGCACCGTGTGGGAGTGGCGCGGCGTGCTGTGGGTGGTCGCGGTCGTGTCGATGGTCGTCGGCGCGGTGCTGGGGCTCACCCAGACCGACGTGAAGCGCATGATCGCCTACTCCTCGATCGCGCACGCCGGGTTCATCCTGCTCGGCGCGATGGCGCTGACCCCGCAGGGCACCGCGGGCCTGATGTTCTACCTGCTGGCCTACGGCTTCACGACGGTCGCGGTCTTCGGGATCATCTCGCTGGTCCGCACCGGTGACGGCGAGGCCTCGGACCTGGCGGCCTGGGCGGGCCTGGCGAAGCGGTCCCCGCTCGTCGCCGGGATCATGACGTTCCTGCTGCTCGCGCTCGCCGGGATCCCGCTGACCAGCGGGTTCACCGCCAAGTTCGCGGTGTTCTCGGCGGCGTCGGCGGACGGCATGGTGCCGCTCGTGGTGATCGCGCTGGTCGCGTCCGCGGTGGCCGCGTTCTTCTACCTGCGCATCGTGGTGCTCATGTACTTCTCCGAGCCCGCCCAGGACGGTCCGGCCGTCGTCGTGCCCGGGGCGTTCACCACCGTGGCCATCACATTGGGCACGCTGGCGACCCTCGTTCTCGGGATTCTTCCCACACCTGTCCTCGAATGGGCCGCCAGCGGCGCGTTCGCGGGCTGAGATTCGTACGCTGTGGGGGTGGAGACACAGAGCGTGGCCGGGATCCGGATGGCCGATCCGGTCCTGGCCGAGGCCACGGCGGACGGGCTGAAGCGGGTCGAGGACCTGCTGCACCGCGAGGTGCACAGCGACTACGAGTTCGTCACCGAGACCTCGTTGCACCTCATCGAGGCCGGCGGGAAGCGGTTCCGGCCGCTGTTCACGCTGCTCGCGGCCCAGGTGGGACCGCATCCCGAACGCGACGAGGTGATCACGGCGGCCGCCGTGGTGGAGCTGATCCACCTGGCGACGCTGTACCACGACGACGTGATGGACGAGGCGTCCATGCGGCGGGGCGCGGAGTCCGCGAACTCCCGCTGGGACAACTCGGTCGCGATCCTGACCGGGGACTTCCTGTTCGCACACGCGTCGCGGCTGGTGGCCGACCTCGGCCCGGACGCGGTGCGGATCATCGCCGAGACGTTCGCCCTGCTGGTGACCGGCCAGATACGCGAGACCCGCGGCCCCAAGGCGTCGGACGACCCGGTGCAGCACTACCTGCGGGTGGTCGCGGAGAAGACCGGGTCGCTCATCGCGACCTCGGGTCGTTACGGCGGCATGTTCTCCGGTGCGCCGACCGAGCACGTCGAGGCGCTGCGGACCTTCGGCGAGGTCATCGGGGCCGCGTTCCAGATCTCCGACGACATCATCGACATCGCGTCGCCGTCGGACGACTCGGGCAAGACGCCCGGCACCGACCTGCGCGAGGGCGTGCACACCCTGCCGATGCTCTACGCCCTGCGCGACGGCGACGACTCCGCCGACGCGCGCAGGCTGCGGCAGCTGCTGGCCGCCCCGATCAGCGACGACGACGAGGTGGCCGAGGCGCTGGAGCTGCTCCGCTCCGGTGACGCGCTGGTCAAGGCCCGCGAGACCGTCGCCGGGTACGCCGACCGCGCGCGTGCCGAGCTGGCGGTGCTGCCGCCGTGCCCGGCGATCGAGGCGCTGCGGACGCTGACCGACTACACGGTGGAGCGGGTGGGCTGAGCCGCCGGTGGGCGTCGCCGTCGCAGCAGGTCGACGGTGAACACCACCAGAGCCAGCCAGACGAGGGCGAACCCCGCCCAGCGGGCCGGGGCCATCGGCTGTCCGACGACCAGCACGCCCCACAGGAACTGCAGCGTGGGGTTGACGTAGAGCAGCACCCCGAGGGTCGTGAGCGGCAGCCGTCGCGCCGCGGCGCCGTAGAGCAGCAGCTGCAGCGCGGTCGCCGGACCCGCGGACAGCATGAGCAGCAGGTGCCACGGCCCGTGCCCGGTGAACGTGCCGCCGCCGGTGAGCGCCAGGACGACGAGGAACACCGCGGCCGGTACGACGAGCACGAGGCCCTCCGCGGTCAGCCCGGCCGCGGCGGGCAGCGGCGCGGTCGCCTTGAACAGCCCGTAGATCCCGAACGAGCAGGCCAGGGCCATCGACAGCCACGGCACCGTGTCGTTGCCGACGGCGATGACCACGACGGCCGTCGCCGCCAGCCCCAGCGCCACCCACTGCGCGGGCCGCAGCCGCTCCCGCAGGACGAGGACGCCGAACAGCACCCCGACCAGCGGGGTCATGTAGTAGCCGAGCGCGGACTCGACGACCAGCCCAACCGAGACGCCCCAGATGAACAGGCCCCAGTTCACCGCGATGAACACCGCGGCGGCGGCCGTCGCGAGCCACCCGCGGAGACCGAGCCCGCGCACGTCGCCCCAGCCGCGCAGCACGGTCAGCACCACCGCCATCAGTACGGCGGTCCACAGCACGCGGTGGGCGAGGACCTCCAGCGGCGCCGCGGGGTCCAGCAGCGGCCAGAACGCCGGGAACAGACCCCACAGCACGTACGCGCCGACGCCCGCGGCGAGCCCGGCGGGGTTCCGCTCACTCCGTTCGGGTGTGGTTCGTTCGGGGGAACGGGCGGCGGTCATGGTCGCTTCGGGTGGTGGGTCACGGGCACGATGATCCGGTACGGGTGTGCCACCGCGCGCGGTGACGGCGAGGCGGGCACGATCCGTGATACCAAGCACGGCGACAGCGGTCCGGGAGGGTCCCGGGCGGACGGAGGTCCGGCATGGGCTGGATGTGGGTACTGCTGGCGGTGCTCGTGGTACTCGTGGCGGCAGGGGTGCTGGTGTCCCGCCGCCGCGCAGGGGCCGTCGAGGACGGTCCGGAGGCCACGGGTGCGCCCGACACGGTGGAGGCGTCCGACGGGCCCGGCCCGGGGAGCGGACCCGGGACCGTGGGGCTGTTCGAGCCCGTCGGGGAGGCCGACCCGGACCGGGTGACCGGGGCGACCACACCGCCGCCGGACGGCGCACCGCCACCGTCCGCCGTGGCCGACGGTGCGGGGGAGCAGGTCGTCCCCCCGGCAGCCCGCCCCGGGGTGGCCGCGGACGTGCCGGCCGGCTCCGAGGCGCCCGGTCCCTCGCCGGCCGCCGCGAGCGGGACCGCGGCCACGGGTGGGACCGCCGCCGTGGGCGGGACCGGCCCCACCGGGGCTGACGGACCCGTCGGCCTCACCGGGGCGGACGGACCCGCGACCGACGGACCCGCGACCGACGAACCCGTTGCCGTAGCCCAGGACGCCCCGGCCCACGGCGACCTGGCCCACGGGCACGACAGCGCTGCCCAGGATGAGCCGGCCGAGGGCGATCTGGCCGAGAGCGGTCCGACCGAGGAGGCCCCGGCCGAGGACGGCCCGGCCGACGGCAGCGCGGCTCACGACGCCCCGGCCCAGGTCGCCGCGGCTCGCGATGATCTGGCCGAGGGCGGTCTGACCGAGGACGCGTCGGCCGAGAAAGCCCCGGCCGACGGCGACGCGGCCCAGGACGACGCGGCAGCCCCCGCCGCACCGGTCGTGGGGGAACCGGGCGGCAGCGCCGGAGCACCGGACGGTGCCACGGCCCCCGCGGTGCCCCTTCCTCGCCCCGAGAGCAACCCCGCGCCGCAGGACGGGGTGGCCGAGGACGACGACGAGCCGTCCGGCCGGCACGCCCTGCGCGACGACGTCGAACCGGCGCCGCTGCCCGAGCCGGCCCCCGCGTCGGACGACGACGGCCCGCCCGCACCGTTGCCGATCCCGTCGCGGACGCGGCAGCCCGCCGGTGGTTCGGCGCTGGCGGCGCTCGACTCCCTGATCATCGGCCCGTCGGCGGCGTCCGAGCCGCTGCCCCCGGGCGTGCGGCCCGGCCCGTACCCGGACTCGGTGCTCGCACCCGCCGACGGCGGCGACCCTCCCGAGACGCACCGGGTGAAGGTGCACAGCGGGTCGCGGCGGTTCCACCCGCCCGAGTCGCCGTACTACGTCCGTACGCGGGCGGACCTGTACTTCACCGCGGAGGGCGCCGCCCGGGCGGCCGGGTTCATCGCGTGGAACGAACGTCCCGGGGCCCGCTGAGCCCGGACACCGGTGGACGCACGACGGCCCCGGTACTCCCTGGAAGGAGTGCCGGGGCCGTCGTCGGTCGCGGGCCGGTCCTAGACGATGGTCCAGGTGTCGCGGCCGTTGAGCAGGGCCTGCAGGTCGGCGTCGGGCTTGGCGTCCTTCGCGGCCTGGACCTGGGCGCGTGCGGCGTCGTCGTAGGTGGGGCGGTCGGTGCTGCGGAAGACCCCGGTGACGGTGTGGGTGAGGTCCTGGTCCGAGAGCCGGGACAGGGCGAAGGCGAGCTCGTGGTCGGTCTGGTCGTGGACCACGATCGTCGCGGGGTCGACCGACGCGGTCTCGACGACGGCGAGGCCGAACCCGTCCTGGACGACCGCGTGCGAGCCGCGTCCGTCCTCACCCGGGGCGCCGAAGGTGATCGGCTCGCCGTGGGTGAGGGGGATGAGCCGGTTCTCGTTGTCGCCGCGGCGCAGGACGTCGAAGCTGCCGTCGTTGAAGATGGGGCAGTCCTGGAAGATCTCGACCAGGGCGGAACCGCGGTGCTCGGCGGCGGCCTGCAGCACGGCGGTGAGGCTCTTGCGGTCGGAGTCCAGGGCGCGCCCGACGAACGACGCCTCGGCGCCCAGCGCCAGCGAGATCGGGTTGAACGGGTGGTCGAGCGAGCCCATGGGGGTGGACTTGGTGACCTTCCCGACCTCGGAGGTGGGCGAGTACTGGCCCTTGGTCAGGCCATAGATCCGGTTGTTGAACAGCAGGATCTTGATGTTGACGTTGCGGCGCAGCGCGTGGATGAGGTGGTTGCCGCCGATGGACAGGGCGTCGCCGTCACCGGTGACGACCCACACCGACAGGTCCTCCCGCGAGGTCGCCAGCCCGGTCGCGATCGTCGGGGCACGCCCGTGGATGGAGTGCATCCCGTAGGTGTTGAGGTAGTACGGGAAACGGCTCGAGCAGCCGATCCCGGAGACGAACACGGTGTTCTCGCGCTTGATGCCCAGGGTGGGCAGGAACTGGCGGACCGCGGCGAGGACGGCGTAGTCGCCGCAGCCGGGACACCAGCGGACCTCCTGGTCGGAGGTGTAGTCCTTCGCGGTCTGCTTCGCGTCCGTCGTCGGGACCCCGTCGAGGCCGCCGATGGACGGCAGACCGAGATCGGTGGCGGTCATGCCTGCGCTCCAGTGGTCTCGTTGGCGGGCCGTGGGGTGGTGTCGGCCGCGGACTCCGGGTGCTTGCCGGTGAGGTAGTCCAGGAACACGTCCTGCAGCTCCTCGGCGCCGAAGGGGAGCCCGGCGACCTTGGTGTAGCTCTTGACGTCGACCAGGTGGCGGGCGCGCAGCAGCATGGCGAGCTGGCCGAGGTTCATCTCGGGGCAGAGCACCGTGCGGTAGCGGCCCAGGATCTCGCCGAGGTTGGCCGGCATCGGGTTGAGGTTGCGCAGGTGCACCGTGGCGACCGAGTGGCCGAGCTTGCGCACCCGCCGCGCCGCGGCGTTGATCGGGCCGAAGGTCGACCCCCAGCCGACGACGAGGAAGTCCGCGTCGCCGTCGGGGTCGTCGACCACGAGGTCCGGCACCTCGATGCCGTCGATCTTGGCCTGGCGCAGCCGGACCATGCGGTCGTGGTTGTCGGGGTCGTAGGAGATCGAGCCGCGCCCGTCGGCCTTCTCCAGCCCGCCCACGCGGTGCTCCAGACCCGCGGTGCCGGGGATCGCCCACGGCCGGGCCAGGGTCTCGGGGTCACGCAGGTACGGCCAGAACTCGCCGGACCCGTCGGGGGCGTTGGGCTCGGTCGCGAACCCCGGGTCCACCGTCGGCAGGGTCTCGACGTCGGGGATCTTCCACGGCTCGGAGCCGTTGGCCAGCGCGCCGTCGGACAGCAGCATCACCGGGGTGCGGTAGCGCACGGCCATCGCGGCGGCCTCGACCGCGGCGATGAAGCAGTCGCCGGGGGTGCAGGGGGCGATCACCGGGAGCGGGGCCTCGCCGTTGCGCCCGTGCAGGGCCTGGAGCAGGTCGGCCTGCTCGGTCTTGGTGGGCAGCCCCGTCGAGGGGCCGCCGCGCTGCACGTCGATCACCAGCAGCGGAAGCTCCAGGGCCACGGCCAGGCCGACGGTCTCGGCCTTGAGCGCGATCCCCGGACCCGAGGTGGTGGTGACGCCGAGCGCGCCGCCGAACGACGCGCCCAGCGCCGCGCCGACGCCGGAGATCTCGTCCTCGGCCTGGAAGGTGGTCACGCCGAAGGCCTTGTGCTTGGACAGCTCGTGGAGGATGTCCGAGGCCGGGGTGATCGGGTAGGTGCCCAGGAACACCGGCAGGCTCGTCGTGCGTCCGGCGGCGATGATCCCGTACGCCAGCGCGACGTTCCCGGTGATCTGCCGGTAGGTCCCCGGCGCCAGCCGGGCCGGGGCGACCTCGTAGGTGACCGCGAACGCCTCGGTCGTCTCGCCGTAGGCGTGCCCGGCGCGGAAGGCCAGGATGTTGGCCTCGGCGATGTCGGGCTTCTTCGCGAACTTCTCCCGCAGGAACCGCTCGGTCGACTCCGAGGGCCGGTGGTACATCCACGACAGCAGACCCAGGGCGAACATGTTCTTCGCCCGCTCGGCGTCCTTCTTGGACAGCCCGGTCTCCTCCAGGGCGCCTCGGGTCAGGGTCGCCATCGCGACCCCGTGCACCGCGTAGGGCTCCAGGGAGCCGTCCTCGAGCGGGTTCGCCGCGTACCCGACCTTGGTCAGGTTCCGCTTGGTGAACTCGTCGGTGTTCACGATCAGCACGCCGCCGTGGGGCAGGTCGCCGATGTTGGCCTTCAACGCCGCCGGGTTCATCGCGACCAGCACGTCCGGGCGGTCCCCCGGAGTGAGGATGTCGTAGTTCGCGAAGTGCAGCTGGAACGACGACACCCCGGGCAGCGTCCCGGCAGGAGCCCGGATCTCCGCGGGGAAGTTCGGCAGCGTCGACAGGTCGTTGCCGAAGTTCGCGGTCTCGGAGGTGAAGCGGTCACCCGTCAGCTGCATGCCGTCACCGGAGTCGCCGGCGAACCGGATGACCACCCGGTCGCGCTGCACGACCTCGGAGTCGCGTGCCTCGACGGGAGTGTCGCTGGTCGTCATGGGCTGATGGTCCCCAGTTCGGCGTCGAATTGTCCCTCGATACATCGAGGTTAACTCCCGGTTCGTCCCCCTGTCCGGAGACCCGGGATCACGTCACATGGCCCGCGTCACGTTCGTGCCGCGGGTCACTTCCTGCTGATCTTCTTCTGCAGCGCCGCGACGCGTTCCGCGAACGCCTCGGAGTGCACGGTCTCGGCCTGGGCGCGGACCTCGATGTCGGTGGCGTCGGCGTGCGCGTCGAGCCGGGCGGTGATCCGCATCGTCGCCTTGGTCGTGACGATCAGGTCCCGCGGCGCGGCGGCGGCCCGGCCCGCGAGCTCACGGGCGCCGGCCATCAGGTCCTCGTCGCTGTCGTAGGCGCGCCAGACCAGACCGACGCGCTCGGCCTCGCGGGCGTCGAGGACGTCGCCGAACAGGGTCATCGCGGCGCTGCCCTGGGCGCCGAGAGCGCGCTGGGCCATCCACGTGTAGCCGCCGCCGGGGTGCAGGCCCAGCTGCATGAAGCGGACGTCGAACCGTGCGGTCGGGCCGGCCAGCCGGACGTCGCAGGCCAGGGCGAGGTTGATCCCCGCGCCGACGGCGGCGCCGTTGACCGCGGCCAGGGTCGGCAGCGGGGAGGAGGCGATGGCGAGGAACCCGGAGTAGACGCGCTTGAGCGTCGCCGGGTCGGCCTGCTGCAGCTCCGCGAGGTCGCCGCCGGCGCAGAACGCGGGCTCCTGACCGGTGACGACGATCGCGCCGACCGAGTCGTCGGCGTTCGCGGCCTCGACGGCGGCGACGAGCTTCTGCGACAGGTCCAGGTTCAGCGCGTTGCGTCGTGCCGGGTTCGACACGGTGAGCACCGCGACACCGTCGGTGACCTCGGTCCGGACCTCTGTCGTGACATCGCCGTCGCTCATGGGCCCGACTCTTCCACGCCGGGCCGGCCTCCCGCACGTGGCGGGTGCCCCGGGCCGGGCCCCGGTCACACCCGGGAACGCGCTGCCCGGTTCGTCCGTTGAGAAGGGTGACCCCAGCAGGACCGCACGGAAAGGTGACCCCGGCGTGCACAGCCACATGAACGGTCTGAAGACGGCCGTCCTCCTCGGCGCGATGAGCGCCCTGATCCTCGCGATCGGCGGGGTCCTGGGTGGCCGCGGCGGACTGGTCATCGCCCTGGTCGTCGCGTTCGCCGTGAACGGGTGGGCCTACTTCAACTCGGCGAAGATGGCGCTGCGGTCGATGCACGCCCAGCCGATCACCGAGGCCGAGTACCCCCAGCTGTTCCGGATCGTCCGCGAGCTGAGCCAGCGGGCCCGCCAGCCCATGCCGTCGCTGCACATCAGCCCGACCGACGCACCCAACGCGTTCGCCACCGGCCGCAACCCGCGGCACGCCGCGGTGTGCGTGACCACCGGTCTGCTGCACCTCCTCGACGAGCGCGAGCTGCGCGCGGTCATCGGCCACGAGCTCAGCCACGTCTACAACCGCGACATCCTGATCTCGTCGATCGCCGGAGCGCTCGCCTCGGCGGTGTCGTTCCTCGCGAACTTCGCGATGTTCGCCTCGATCTTCGGCGGCAACGACGAGGACCGCCCGAACCCGATCGCGATCATCCTGGTCGCGCTCCTCGGCCCGATCGCGGCCGGCGTGGTGCAGATGGCCGTCAGCCGGTCGCGGGAGTACCAGGCCGACGCCTCGGGGGCCGAGCTCACCGGGGACCCGTTGGGCCTGGCCTCGGCGCTGCACAAGCTCAAGTACGGCACCGCGGCCGCCCCGCTGCCCCCGGACCCGCGGCTCACGGCGCAGTCGCACCTGATGATCGCGAACCCGTTCCGGCCCGGCGAGAAGATGGCGAGGTGGTTCTCCACCCACCCGCCGATCGAGGACCGGATCGCGCGGCTCCAGCAGATGGTCCGCCGCTGACCGGACCGTTCCGGGGGTGGTTGCGCGACCCCGGGTCGCTGTTCCGTAACGGTTCGGGGTGCCGGGAGCGATGAAGCTCTCAGAGCAGAGCTCCCCCTGCGGAAGAGGACCCATGAGCGAGACCCCGTCCCAGAAGCCCCGCCACGCGCTCACCGACACCGGTGAGACCCCGTCGGTGCCGCTCCAGGGTGGCCCGGTCGAGGTCCCGTCACCGGCCCGCCCGGGGGACGACGTGGTCACCGAGGCCGGCCCGGACGAGCCGGTCGTGCTGCCGTCGGCCCGACCGTCCTCGGACGCCGACACCCCGGTCGCGCCGACGGTCGCCGAGGCGGACACCACGACCGCCTCCGACCCGGACCCGGTCACGGACGCTCCTGCCGCACCCACCCCCGCCGCGGGAACGACGCCGCCGGAGCCCCGCTCCTCCCGCCCCGCGGCGCCGCACACGGCGCCGGGCGGCGGGTCCTCCGACGACGCACCGACCACCGCGCTGCCCGTCGTCCCGCGCCCCCGCGACGCAGTCGGGCCCGGCGGCCGGCGTCCCGGCCAGGTCCCGCCACGGCAGGTCCCGGGCGGCTACGTTCCCGGCCACGTTCCGCCCCGGCAGGCCCCGGGCGGTCACGTCCCCGGGCAGTACGCCCCGGCGGGCCCGCGACACCCGGCCCGCCCGCCCGCGGCCCGGCATCCCCTCACGGGCTGGCCCCCGGCGGGCCAGCGCCCGCCCGTGCGGTTCCCGTCGGGCCCCCCGGCCCAGGCCCCGACCGTCCGGCGGCACCCCGAGCCGGTCCGCCGGGCCCCGCTTCCCGAGCCGGTCCGTCAGGCCCCGCTCCCCGAGGGTGGCGCGACCCGGACCTCCGGCGGATTCCGGCTGCCCGACTTTCCGGCTCGCACCCGGCCGGTGCTGCCGGCCGTCCTGGGTGCCGCGGCCGCGGTCGTCATGGCTCTCGGCATCGTCGCCGGGGTCACCGGTACCTCGGACGCGTCCCCGGCGCCGGTGCCCGCCCCGGTGTCCACCCCCTGACCGATCTGTTTGTATCCCCGCCGTGGGGATCTCCTGGGACGACTACCGCAACCACGACGCCGTCGGGCTGGCCGCGCTCGTCGCGGCGGGTGAGGTGAGCGCAGCCGACCTTCTGGAGGCCGCCGTCGCCCGTGCCGACGCCGTCGAGCCGGGCATCAACGCCATCCGGCTGCGGCTCGACGACGCCGCCCGCTCCCGCGCACGCGGCCCGCTGAGCGGGCCGTTCGCGGGTGTCCCGTTCCTGGTGAAGGACCTCGCCCAGCACATCGCCGGGGTCCCGACGGCGTCCGGTTCCCGCCCGCTCGCCGACCACCCGCGACCCGAGACGTCGACGGTGGTCCGACGCTGGACCGAGGCCGGTCTCGTGGTGTTCGGACGGACGGCGACTCCCGAGTTCGGCGCCCGTGCCGTCACCGAGCCCGCGCTCGGCGGGCCGACCCGCAACCCGTGGGACCCCGCCCGCACCCCCGGCGGCAGCTCCGGGGGGTCCGCCGCGGCCGTCGCCGCCGGGATCGTCCCCGCGGCCGGCGCGAGCGACGGCGGCGGCTCCATCCGCATCCCGGCCGCCGCCTGCGGGCTGTTCGGGCTCAAGCCCGGCCGCGGCGTGACGCCGTCCGGGCCGGACGTCGCGGAGGGCTTCCACGGCGCGGCGGTACAGGGCGTGCTGTCGCGGACCGTGCGGGACTCGGCCGCGCTGCTCGACGTGACGGCCGGGCCGGAACCGGAGGGTCCCTACGTCGTGCGCCCGCCGGAGCGCCCCTACGCCGACGCCGTCCGGGACGACCCGGCGCCGCTGCGGATCGGGCTGGCCACCGCGTCGCCGCTGGGTACCGAGGTCGACCCGGAGGCGGTCGCCGCGGCCACCGACGCCGCCGAGCTGTTGACCTCGCTCGGGCACGTCGTGGAGGAGTCCGCCCCAGCCCTCGACGGCCGGGCGCTGGCCACCGACTTCCTCACCACCTGGTTCTCCACGATCTCGGCCCAGGTGGCCTCGGCGCGGGCGCTGACCGGCTGCGGCGACGACGCCTTCGAGACGGAGACGCGGGTGATGGCCGCCATCGGGCGTGCCACCCCCGCGCCGGACTACCTCGCCGCGCTCGCCCGCCGCCAGGACCACACCCGCGCACTGGCCACGTTCCACGAGCGCTACGACCTGCTCCTCACCCCGACCCTGGCCCGGCCGCCGTGGCCGATCGGGGAGCTGGGGCTGCCGGCCGTGGCCCGGATCGGGGCGCAGGCGCTGCTGCGGGCCGGCGCGTCCGGCCTGTTCGGACGGCTCGGGCTGGTGGAGAGCCTGGTCGACGCCAACTTCGCCCCGGTCCCCTTCACCCAGCTGGCGAACCTGACCGGCCGGCCCGCGTCCTCGGTGCCGCTGTACCGGACGGCGTCCGGGCTGCCGCTGGGCGTGCAGTTCGTCGGGCGGCCGGGCTCGGAGCCGCTGCTGCTGGCGCTGGCGGCGCAGCTGGAGCGGGCGCGGCCGTGGGCGCACCTGCGGCCGGCGCCGCCGGCCTAGGGGAGCCGGGTCAGGTCACGGACACGGGTCGCTGCACGGCTGCGTCCGCCGGGGAGTGGTCCAGCAGCCCGTCGACGGCGGGCACCAGCGTCCGCGCGAACTCCAGCCGGCCCCGCCACCTGGTCCGTACCCGGCACCCCTGAGCCAGGGCTTCAGCAGCTCAGGGCCGGTTGGTCACCGGTAGTTGGTGAACTGCAGCGCGATGCCGAAGTCCTTGGACTTGAGCAGCGCGATGACGGCCTGCAGGTCGTCCTTCTTCTTGCCCGAGACGCGCAGCTGGTCGCCCTGGATCTGCGCCTGGACGCCCTTGAGCTTCTCGTCGCGGATGGCCTTGCTGATCTCCTTGGCCTTGTCCTGCGCGATGCCCTGGAGGATCTTGCCGCTCGCCTTGTAGGTCTTGCCGGAGATCTGCGGCTCATCGGCCTCGAACGCCTTCAGGGAGATCTGCCGCTTGATCAGCTTCTCCTTGAAGACCTCGATCCCGGCGAGCAGTCGCTCCTCGGTCTCGGACTCGAAGGTCAGCGCCTCCTCGCCGGCCCAGGCGATCGTGGTGTTGGTGCCGCGGAAGTCGAAGCGCTGCGACAGCTCCTTCGCGGCCTGGTTCAGGGCGTTGTCGACCTCCTGGCGGTCCACCTTGCTCACGACGTCGAACGACGGGTCGGCCATCGTCTCTCCTCCGGGTCGGTCGGGGACCCCTCGGCGGGGTCGTTCAGGTCGTGTCGTATCCTCGTTCACGCACTCAGCGAGACCGAGATGCACCCCGGCTGGTTGCCCGAGCGGCCAAAGGGAGCGGACTGTAAATCCGTCGGCGTAGCCTTCCCAGGTTCGAATCCTGGACCAGCCACAGCACGTGAAAGAGACCCCCGACCAGCGGAAACGCCGGAGCCGGGGGTCTCTTTCGTTGTCCGGGTGTGTCCGGTCGCCTACGGCCAGATACGGGCATCTGTGGGCCCTCCGTGGGCCAAGCCCACGCGGGGGCGCTCGCTCCTCTCGCTCGCGGGCGAGAGGAGCGTCGACGACGCCTGGCCGTAGAGCGCTACCGTCGAACGATTCCGGGGCCCGCCGGGTGACAGAGTGACAGTGTCACTGGCCTGTCACTCGAACTGTCACTCTCGTTTGTGCTGGTCAGGGGCGGTGTAGTGACAGAGTGACAGAAGAAGAGTGGGGGAACGGCACCTGACGGTCCGTGCCTGGCCCCGCGTCGGGGCATGCGGTCTCAGCGCCGTTCTGGTGCTGCGACAGCTCCGCGGCGCCACCTGAGTGGCAGGAGGCGTCTGCGGTGGTCTCAGGGCCCTGGACGGTCTCGTTCTGGAGACCGTCCTCGTTCGGGAGGAGAATCTATCGGTCTTCATCGGTCGTCTCGCCGGGTTCGTCATCGCGCACGACCGTGACGACGACGGTGAATACGAGACCGTCGCCCACATCTGGACAGCGGCCTCCCGACGACGCCGGGGCATTGAGCCTTTGCCAACCTGACGTTGGCCCTGGTCAGAAGCTTGAGACGCGACATCGGAGGCTGGCGGAGTCACCGGGGTGACCTGCATCGACAGGGAACAGGCGGGCCAGCGGGTGGCCTCGGAGGACATCCACCCACCCCGTCCCAGCCAGGTTGGCAAAGGCTCATTGCCAGGCGCCTTTTAGGTGAGGCGCGCTCCCGCTTTTCCATTGCTGCATTCGAAGAGCCCTACACCAATTACGGGGCTGCGCTCATCGGGGCCTCATCCGACAGCTGAGCCTGGCCCGGCGAGTTCCCGCTGCCCCCAGCTAGGTAAGGCTGCGAAGCTCGTCTCTGGCGTCCGCTGCGATAACTGATCCTTTAAACTGCTTCCCGTCGAGTAGGTCTCCCATCTCTGAGATTCGCCTGCGAATCCAGGAAATTTTCCGTTCCTCGGGTAGATTGATTACAGGGCGTAATACCTGCATTGCTCCATCAATTTCGCCTACTTTGACGCGGGCAGTTGCTTGATATACGTGAGCTAGAGCCTCATCGTCCAGTGATCGGAACTCATCCCCCTCGCGTTCCCACAGGGAGATGGCGCGCCCGGCGTCTCTGTCTGCTCGCTTCAGGGCTTGTGGATCGTCCAGCCACATTAGACTTGAGCCACCATAGTAGAGCTGTTTGGCGTAGCTGAAGGAGTAGAGGCCGTTCACAGAGTCGGACGCGGCTTTATCGCGCAAGGATAGAGCTTGATCTAGGAGGTCCTGCGCCTTCCTGGAGTTGTTGAGGTTGGCGGCACACTGAGCTGCTCCACATAGGAGGCGAATCGTTGACGTGCCTGCTCCTGCGTACTTCAAGCCGTCCTGGGCAAGATTGTCCGCAAGAGTGTAGTTCTTCTCGAACCGCGCCAGGAGAGATTCAGTTCCGCGGACCCAGGCGCGCAGTTCATTGTCGTTCGCGGATTCCGCTAGGTGCCATGCGGCACGAGCGTGGGTCGCGGCAATCTCGGGGTGGCCGAGGTCGAGGGCAGCGTAGATAAGCACCCCGGAGGCTCTGCCTGCCGCCAGGGTCAAGTCGCGCAATTCGTGTGGTCGCACAGCGCCTTCGGTTAGCCGCCTTAGAGACTCTTTCCGAATGTCTGTAGCCTTGCGCAGCATCGGCTCTGCGGGTTGATGTAGATAGGCGATACTGAGTGATGCAACGCTCTCGCTTAGAGCGTCGACGTCTACTGCGTCGGGATTTGCTGCTGCAGCAATGATTGCGGCCGATTCTTGTTCGGTGGCGATGAGAAGTTTCCGTTGCCGTGCACTCTCCTCTCGCTCGCTATTTGCGCGGTCCCATGCCGAAACTAGTGAGCCGGACGCATGTAACACTTGATCAGCTCGTTCAGCCCAGTCACGCCCAGGCCATCGGGCCCCTGCCGCCACATTGCTGATCCAGCCCCGTGTGGCCAGTGTCGGCCGTTCCAGCTCCCGGTAAGAGAGGCCGCGGTCGTCACGCAGCTCTCGAAACAGCGTGACGAAGTGCCGTTGGTGCTGGTCTTTGCCCCCGGAGGTCATGCGGCTGCTAAGCCTCTCGTCTCGCAGGTGTATCCACCTCGGCTTGGTGGGCTCTGGATACGGTTGTCCACTTCTCGGTTCCGGCTGTCCGGCTGAAGCTTTGAGCATGCCAACAAGCGCAAGGCTCCACGGCCAGACTGGCCAACTTCTGCGGGATCAGCGCTCTCCGGCAGGCAGTCGACGCTCGACAGCTTCGAGCCGCGCTTCGAGGGCCTGCATGGCGAGGTGGAGGGTTTCGACGGCCGGGACTGCGCTCGACCCCACCTCCTGCGGGGGTCGCCCTTCGGCTACCGCAGTGAGGTGGCCGCTGGGCCAACCAAGTGCCTCCGACACGGCGCTCAGTGTCCGGGGGGATCTGCGGCGGGACTCACCGCTCTGCAGGGCGCGGAGAGTGGAAACGCTGACTCCGGAACGCCGCGACAAGTCGACCTGTGTCACGTCCAGCTCTGCCATTCGGGTGTTCATGGCTGATGCCACGGCTTGCCAATCCATCACCGCTGTGACCTCCGTGTTAGCGCTCCTAGCTGCGTCAACTCTAGCGCTCTGAGGTCTGAGCGACGAACTTCTACGAGCTGTCGAGCGCAAGAGTTCGCTTGACCAGGCCAAAGCGAGCGCTACTATAAGCGCTAACATAAGCGGTTCAGTGAGGAGAGTTGCGATGGGTTCGATGAGTTACCTGGCCGACTGCGTCGTCCCGCTGGACGACGACCAGCGTGAGGCCCTGCACGAGTTCTGGGATCGCATGATCGCCGACGAGCTCGGGCCGATCCCCGCCGCCAACGGCAGTCCCTCGGGCAAGCCGGTCGACGGCTCGATTTCCCGGTCGTCGGTGGTTGTTGAGATCGGCACGTTCGCCCTCGCGGTGCCGGTTGCCGATGAGGTGGCGGCGTGAGTGCCCGGCTGAGTTCCGCGGTGGAGCGGGCGGCGGCGAAGGCGGCGCAGGAGCGTCCGGTGCGCCTGGTCCGGCCCGGGTGGTGGGTCTACGCCTACGGGCCCGTGGGCGGCACCTGGGCGGAGGTCGTCGCGATCGAGTGGCGTCCGCAGGGGCAGGTGCGAGTGAAGCTGCGCCATCTCGACGGTAGTGCCGGGGTGGTGGAGACCTCGCGGTCGGCGCCGATGTCGTACCTGACCGAGGCCACGGCCCGCCGGGTCGGGCTCTGCCGGTGATGTCGCAGAAGCGGGTCGTGCGCCGGGCGCGCTGACCCCCGGGTCCGGCGCGGGACGAGCCGGGACCACCGTAACTACATGATCCACATAGGACAGACGAGCGAGAGGAGCAAGGGCGATGGGTTGGTTGTCGAGTGCGGCGAAGGGTGGGGCTCGGGCGGGCCGGTCGGTGGTCGCGAACGAGTTGGCGGCGGCGGAGCACCGTCGGCATCACCGGCGGGGTCGTCACACGGAGGAGGCGTCGGGGCCGGTGCATTGCCGGTCCTGCGGGGTCCGGGTGCGGTCGGGCATGGGTGATGTGTGCTCGCGGCCGCGGTGCATGAAGGCGGCCGTGCGATGAGTACGGGTACGTGGGCGGAGCGTCGTCGTGAGGACCGGGCGGCGGCGGCGGAGCTGGCGCGTCGTGACGCCGATGCCGCGACCGAGCGGGCTTTGCATGTGGAGGCGGTGCGGGCGGAGATCGCCGAGCGCCGCCGTACCGAGAAGGGCACCCGGGATGAGGCCGCGCGGGCGGCGCGGGTCGAGCAGACCCGTAGGGCCCGGGCGGAGCGGCGGAAGCGTGCGGCGGCCCGACGGTCGGCGGTCGGGGTGTGGGCGGCCGCGCATCGGGTGGATCTGCTGATCTATCCGCTTGCGGTGGCGTCGGCGGTGATGGCGGTCCCGGCGATGGCCGCCTACGGCGTCGCCGTCTACGGGTCGTGGACCGGTGCGGTGCTGCCGGTGCTGTCGGAGTTGGGGATGTGGGCGTTCGCGCTGGCGGTGCAGTCGCGGCGCCGCACGCACCCGGGTGCCCCGCTGTGGGCGTTGCAGGCGGGGGTGTGGGCGTTCGCGGCCGTGGCCGCGGGGCTGAACGTCGCCCACGGCCTCGACGCCGGGGTGAGCACCGGGCTGGTGATGGGTGTGGTGTCGGTGGCCGGGGTGATCGCTCACCAGCTGGTGACCGCCGGGGCCCGCCCGGCCCGCAGGGCGCGCACCGAGCGGGCGGCGGAGCGCAAGCTGCGCGCGGCCCGGCGGGCTGCGTTGCGGGCCGCGGTCGCGCAGATCGACACCGACGGCGACGCCCGTCTGGTCCATGCCCCTGGGGTCTACCGGGTCGAGCGGGACGGGCTCGGCCGCCCTGTGCTGGCCCCGCACACCACGCCCGGTCTGCCTGTCGACGACGACGGCGGGGACCTGGCGGCGGAGGTGTCGGCGTGGCTGGCCGAGCAGAACCCGGGCCTGTTGAGCGTCCCGGTCCCGTCCGCTGACGACCGCGTGGACGGGACCGGGAACCACACCGAGGACCCGGGCGAGATCGGGACCGAGGACGACCGCCCCGACGGGCACGGCGTCGCCACCCTCGACCGGCCGACGGGACCGACC
Source organism: Pseudonocardia sp. Ae717_Ps2 (assembly GCF_001932475.1). NCBI lineage: Bacteria > Bacillati > Actinomycetota > Actinomycetes > Pseudonocardiales > Pseudonocardiaceae > Pseudonocardia > Pseudonocardia sp. Ae717_Ps2. The sequence continues at coordinate 5,132,409 of NZ_MCIS01000001.1, read as the reverse complement.
GGTGGTGAGCACGGTCGCCGTCGTCCGCGGAAGGTGGCCCGGCCGCGGGCTCGCTCGATGGATGCGCTGCGCGCCGAGTTTGCGGCGGCGGTGGCGGCGGGGGAGGTCGATCCGTCCTCGGCGGAGTCGATCCGTACCGGTCTGCGCTGCGCCCCGGCCCGGGCGCGGGCGCTGCGTGATGAGCACCGAACCGACCAGTCCTGACCTGCGATGATCGAGGGGAATCGACCTGTGGACAGCAACTCGCACGACCGGCACGACGAGATCGGGACCAGCATCACGGACCAAGCCGTGATCGAGGGTCCGGCGCCGCGTGCGGCGGCCGGGCGGGGTGAGCACGGGCGGCGCCCGCCGCCCCGTGGGGGCCGGGCGGGTGAGTCGCTGGTGATCGACGCCGAGTCCGTCACTGAGGAGCCGGCCACTGGTGAGGTGGTGTCTGCTGATCGGGGGCCGCGTAAGGTCGCTCGACGGGCGGGTGGGCTCGTTCGGTCCGGGGTGCATGTGGTCACGACCGCTGCGGGTGGTCCGGCGCGGCGAGCGGGGGCGGCGGCGGTGGCCGGGGTGAAGGCGACCCCGAAGGTGACCGCTCGGGCTGCGGTGACCACGGTGGCCGGGTACGGCTCGCTGGTTCGGCGCGCGGTCGCGGCAGCGACCCACGGTGGGGTGCGCGAGCAGATCCGCGCCGCCCGCGCGGCCGGGGACTCCACGGCGGTGGCGGAGTGGACCGAGCGTCTGGACACGTTGAAGGGCCACCGTGCCCAGCGGATCAAGGAACTGCCTCGTCAGGTACTGGCTGCGCTGATGGTGACCGGTATCGCCGTGGCGGTGCTTGGTGTGCTGTTGCTCGCCGGTGGGGTCACCGCGTGGCTGGCGCCGGGCGGGTTCGGCTGGGGCTCGTGGTGGGAGATGGTCGGCTTGGTGGTCCGGTTCGTGACCGCTGCGGTGACCGTCGCGGCCACGGTGGCGCTGTGGGTGGCCGGGCCGGCGCTGTTGCTGGCCGGGTGGTGGGAGGGGCGCCGCCACACTGCCGGCCCGGCGTGGCTCGCGACCAGTACCGACGCCGATCTTGACGCGCTGGTGGATGAGACCACGATCGCCCGTGCCCTGGACGCGCTGCGTATCGCCCAGATCAGCGCCTACTTGAAGGCGGGCACGCCGTTGCAGTTCCTCACCCCCGCTCGGGTTGATGGGCGCGGTACCCATGCGGTGGTCCGGCTCCCGGCCGGGGTCACCGCCGACCGCATCGCGCGGCGCCGCGCGGACCTCGCGACGGGGCTGCATCGGTTGGCCAAGGAGGTGTGGCCGACCACCGGTACCGAGGCTGGGATCCTGGATCTGTGGGTTGCGGACAAGGGCGCTCTTGCCGAGGGCGCTGGCCCGTATCCCCTGCTCGACGACAGCGCGACCACGGTGGATGTGTTCAAGGGGGTGCCGTTCGGGCGGAACCTGCGCGGCACCCCGATGGTGGCGCCGCTGCTGGAGCGCAACACTCTCGCCGGTGGGATGCCTGGACAGGGCAAGTCCTCCGCCGCCCGGGTCCTCATGGTCGGGGCCGCGCTGGACCCGACGGCTGAGCTGCGGATCTGGGTGCCGGATGCGAACTTCGACTTCGAGGTTTTCCGGCCTCGCTGCTCGCGCTACGTCATGGGTGCCGAGGACGTGCGGATCGCCGAGATCACCGAGCACCTGCGGGAGCTGCACGCCGAGGTCCAGGCCCGCGGTGAGCTGCTGGTCCGCTACGAGATCCCCGCGGTCACCCGCGAGTACGCCTCCAAGGGCGTCGGGCTGCACCCGCTGTTCTGCCTGCTGGAGGAGGCTCACGTCGCGATCCAGCACCCCACCCACGGCGCCGAGGTCGCGAAGCTGCTGGTCGACATCGTCCGGCTCGGTCGTAAGCGCGGGATCCACCTGATCGTCTCCACCCAGGCCCCCACCAAGGACTCCATGCCCCGTGATGTGACCCGCAACTGCTCCAACGGCGTCGCGTTCGCCGTCGGGGACCACGTCGCCAACGACGCCCTGCTCGGCCAGGGCGCCTACACCGCCGGGCACCGCGCCACCGAACTGATCCCCGGGGTGGACCGCGGAACCGCGGTGGTCAAGGGGTTCTCCGGGCAGCGCTCGGAGATCGTGCAGGTCTACTTCCTGTCCGTCGACAAGGACACCCCCGCCGGGGACCAGGTCACCCCGCTCATCGAACGCGCCCTCGACGCCATCGAGCGCCGTGGGAAGGGCCTGCCCGGTGCCGGGCGCCCCGCTCCGCAGGCCGAGCCGGAGCAGTCGCGGGACCTGCTCGACGACCTCGACGCCGTCCTGGGTGCCGACCCGGTCCGCATCGCCGACGTCCCGGCCCTGCTCGTGCGTCACGCACCGCGCCACCAGCCCTACCGGTCGCTGACCGGTAAGGCACTACGCGCTCAGCTCGCGGCCGAGTTCGGGATCAAGGTGCCCTCCACCGGGAACCGCTGGCCCCTCGATCCCGTCACCGTCCGTGACGCACAGGTGCGGCGGGCGACCGCGGACCTCGACGACGACCACGACGGCGACACCGAACAGGAGTGAACCGGGTCCGGCTCGGCCGGCCGCCCCGCTACACGGCGCTTCCAGCCCGCCGGGCGGGCCCGGTTAACCCGGCTCACTCGATCACTCGACGCAGGTCAGCACGTCAGAGAGCCACAACCGGGCGGGAGTGAAGAACCTAACCCGCCCACCGCCACCTCACCCACCGACCTCACCCCAGCTCCATCACCCGACACCACGCCCACCAGGCCGGTGCCGCGACCCCGTCATGCCGAAAACAGGAGCCCTCATGTCTACACACAGTCACCGAAACCCGAGCGACGTCGGCCGAGTGGACCGGGTCGCCGTCACCACGTTGGCCTCCGGCTGGCTGGAGGCGTTGTCGGGGTTCACCGAGTACACCTGCCTCACCGTGGCCTGTGTGGGCTGCGGTCAGCCTCACGTCGACGAGGACGACAACACGCTGCACCTCCCCAGCCGGGCCGCGGCGATCCTGCACGCCGACGCCACCGAGTTCTGGACGCTGGGACCGCAGGGCATGTGGTGCCCGCAGTGCCACTGGGACGCCCACGCCGCCGAACGAGCCGCCACCGAACGAGCCGCCGACGAGCGGGCCGTTGTCGAGGGGGGCTTGCGGTGAGCGCGGCGGGGGAGGAGCTGTGCCGGGTCGCGCTCGGGTTGGCCGGGCGGGGTTGGCCGGTGTTCCCGTTGCGGGCGGGTACCAAGCGCCCGGCGCTGCACGGGCACAGCACGTGCCGGGGCACCGGGCCGTGCGCGGGCGGGCACCGTGGGTGGGAGCAGCGGGCGACCACCGACCCGGACCGGATCCGCGCGGCGTGGTCGGCGGGGGTGTTCAACGTCGGTGTCGCGACCGGCCCGGCCGGGCTGCTGGTGCTCGACCTCGACACCCCCGAGCCGGGCGAGGTGCCGCCGTCGCGGTGGGCCGCCCGCGGGGTGATCGACGGCGCAGGGGTCCTGGCCGTTCTGCTCGCCGACGCCGGGTGCGTGCTCCCGGCGACCTATGAGGTGGCGACACCGTCGGGCGGGCGGCACCTGTACTTCCGGGCCCCGGCCGGGCTCGGGCTGCGCAACACCGCTGGCGAGACCGGGCGGGGGCTCGGGTGGAAGGTCGACACCCGGGCCGGTGGCGGCTACGTCGTCGCCGCCGGGTCCGCCACCCCGAGCGGGGTCTACCGCGCCGCCGACGACCATGCGCAGGCTGCCGCGCTGCCCGGTTGGCTGGCCGACCGGCTCGCCCCGCCCCCGCCCCCGGCTGTTTCAGCGGGTCCGATCCGGACCGGTGCCGGGCGCCGGGACCGCTACCTCGACGTTGCACTACGGGCTGAAACAGCACGGGTGACCGGGGCACCCAAGTCCCAGCGCAACGCCTGCCTCTACGTCGCCGCGGTCGCCCTCGGACAGCTCGTCGCCGGTGGAGCTCTACCCGAGGGCGAGGCCTGGCAGGTGCTGCGCAGCGCGTGTGCCGGGCACGTCGCCCTCGGCGCCTACAGCGCGGCGCAGGCGGACAAGACGATCGCGTCCGGTCTGCGGGCCGGGGCGAAGCGACCCCGACGGATCGAGGACGCCGCATGAACCCCCCACCCACCCCAGCCCCTCACCCCACCCCGATCGGGAACGCCCCGCACACGCCCACACAGGGCCCGTTGAGCGGCCCGCAGGGCGGGGGCAGGCGGGGCGGACCGAACTTGACGGAGGCCCCGGCGCCGCGGCGCACGGCCTGGACAGCGGAGGAACTGATGGCCATGGACTTCCCCACGCCGCGGTGGGCGGTGCCCGGGGTGATCTGTGAGGGCGTGACCCTGCTCGCCGGGCCCCCGAAGGTCGGGAAGTCCTGGATGAGTCTCGGGCTGGCGCTCGACATCGCCGCCGGACGGCCTGCGTTCGGGCGGATCCCGGCCGAGCAGGGCTCCGTGCTCTACCTCGCGCTGGAAGACACCCCACGCCGGTTGAAGTCCCGCATGGAAATCGCGTTGGGCGGGCGGCCCGCCCCGGCCGGGCTGACCCTGTCGATCGCTTGCGAACCGATGCCCGCCGGGGGCACTGAGCAGATCTCGCAATGGCTCGACGCCCACCCCGATGCCCGCATGGTTGTCATCGACGTCTTCGTCAAAGTTCGCGGCACCCCCGCCCCCGGGGTCGCCGCCTACGATGCCGACTACACGGCGATGACCCGGATCAAACGGGTCGCCGACCACTACGGCGTCGCCGTCGTGCTGGTCCACCACGTCCGCAAGGCCGCCGCCGAGGACTTCCTCGCCACCGTCTCGGGCACCAACGGGCTCGCCGGTGCCGCCGACGCGGTCCTGGTCCTCGAACGCGCCCGTGCCCGCGCGGACGGCGTCCTGCACGTCACCGGCCGCGACGTCGACGAAACCGACTACCCACTGGCGTTCGACCCGTCCGCGGGGGCGTGGTCGCTGCTCGACGGCAACGCCGCCGACTACCAGATGCGCGACACCCGCTCGCTGATCATCCGCTACCTACGCGACTACCCCGGCACCAAGCCCAAGGACATCGCCGCCGCGCTCAACCTCGACGCCGGGACCGTGCGCCAGAACTGCCGACGCATGGAGACCGACGGACAACTCCGACGCAACCCCGCCGGGCAGTACTGGCCCGGCGACACCGCCACCGCAGCAACGAGTGACAGCAGTGACAGCGGTGACGCACCCGCCGTCGAACCACTGTCACTGCTGTCACTTCGTCACTCAACCCCCGACGACCAGGGAGAACACCAGTGACGAGCCCACCCGGTCCGGGTGACAGCCGCGTGACCGCGGCGGGGCCTCACCTCTGTCACTCTGTCACTCGACCCGCGTTGACCTGCGGAAACATGAGTGACAGTTCGAGTGACACCCGCGCCGTGCTGTCACTCACCCCGGAGGGAACCCCCATGACCCGGTCCGCCGCCCGCCTCACCGTCACCGACCTCTGCACCGAACTCGCCATCTCCCGCTCCACCTTCTACGACTGGCGCGCAAAAGGCCGCGCACCCCGCTGCATCAAACTCCCCAACGGCGAAATCCGCATCCGCCGCACCGACTTCGAGAACTGGCTCGACACCCTGGAAGAGGCGACCGCCTGATGACCACCACCTACGACGTCCGCATCTGGGAGATTCAAGTCCGATACAAGCAAGAGGCAGGAAGGCGACGGCCGACCCGATACGTGGTGCGCTGGATGCTTGAACCGGGTGGCCGGTTTCAGCGATCCTTCAAGCTTCGAGCCCAGGCCGATAGCTTTCGATCGGAACTCCTCACGGCTGCTCGTCAAGGGCAGGCCTTCGACGTTGAGCAGGGCTTGCCGTCGGCAGCATTGCGAGAGTCGATGACCATGAGTTGGATCGAGTTCGCGCGGTGCTACGCGGACATGAAGTGGGGCGATAGCGCGCCGAAGAGTCGGAAGAGCACCGCGGATAACCTCATCGCCATATCGCGAGTAGTTTTTAAGGGCCGCCGCGGTGAGCCTGAGAGGTCCCTCATGGGAGCTGCTCTTCGCGTCTCCTTCAACTCGACGATGCGGCAGCAGGTCATCCCCGAGGGGATCGAGGGGGTGATTCGATGGATGGAGCGGTCCTCTCCTTCCGTCGCGGAAATCATGAAGCCAGCGAAGCTCCGGCAGATCCTCTCCGATATCGAGCGCACTGCTGCTGGTGATCGGTGCGCCAAAAATACGATCCGCCTCCGGCGAACCACCTTGCGAAATGCCATGGACTACGCTGTCGAGCGGGGGTTGCTCGCGACGAATCCGATCGGGGACATGAAGATCAAGCGCAACAAGGTATCGCTGCGCGAGGTCGACCAACGGAGCGTGGTGAATCCTGTCCAGGCGCGAACCCTTCTTCGTGCAGTCAAGGAAGACTCGCCGCGACTGCACGCGTTTTTTGCAGCCATGTATTACGCCGCCCTTCGTCCAGAAGAGGTCATCAATCTCCGAGCGCAAAACCTGACACTGCCATCTGACGGATGGGGCGAGATTGCACTGACGCGTGCGGCGCCGGAAGTCGCGGCGGAGTGGACCGATCACGGCACCGTCGGCGAGGAGCGCGAGCTGAAACACCGGGGGGTGGGTGAGGGGCGCATCGTCCCGTGTTCCCCGGCCCTCGTCGAGCTGCTGCGGGCCCACATCGCCCGCTACGGCACTACCGCGGACGGCCGACTGTTCCGCGCGATGCGGAGTGAGGCCCCGCTGTCCAGCAGTGTCTACGGCCGAGCCTGGGAGCGTGCTCGGACTGCGACGTTCACCGAGCAAGTCCTCACCTCGCCTCTGGCGCTGCGGCCGTACGACCTGCGGCACGCGGCGGTCTCGACGTGGCTGAACGCGACCGGCGATCCCACCCGGGTCGCGGAGTGGGCAGGCCACACCGTGAGTGTCCTCCTGCGGGTCTACGCGAAGTGTCTCGACGGCGGCGAGATCGAGGCGCGGCGGCGGGTCGCCGAGCGGTTAGACGGGGGCTGACCCATGGGCCTGTGGGCCGTCCGTGGGCCACACCGCCACTTCCGACGTTCGCCCCCTCCTGTTTCAGCAGGTCAGACGCGATACGGAACTTTGATCGACGGCTGGCTGTAAATCCGTCGGCGTAGCCTTCCCAGGTTCGAATCCTGGACCAGCCACAGCAGGTGAAAGAGACCCCCCGAACAGCGGAGACGCCGGAACCGGGGGTCTCTTTCGTGTCTGGGTCCGTCCGGCTGTCGCCGGGCTTCTATGGGTGTTCACGGACGCATCACGGACGCGATCATGAACGGCCGTCTCGGAGAGCCTGCTCGACCCGGCGGCGAAGAGCGTCGTCCTGACCGGCGATGCACTCGGCCGTAGACCTGCAGCGGGACATCCACGCTGTGCCCGGCCCACGACGCGAACTGCGGTCGGCTACATCGCCCCAGCACAGGATCCGTGGTGGGGCGAACAGCAGGGTCATTGCCCTGGGGGCTGACGTCCCTGTCCCGTAGTTGCGCCCCTCTCGGAGTGTTCGCCGCTGCCGGCGCTACTTGTCGCCGCGGCAACTGCGCCCGATGCGACGACGGCGGCCAGGCCTGCCACGGTCAACGAGTCCAGATGCTGGCTCAGCAGGATCGCCCCGGTGACCGCTCCGATGGCCGGGTCGAGGGAGAACAGAACGCTGACCGCACGGCTTCCGATGAGTTGTAGAGCTCGGAAGTCCAGCCAGAACGCCCCTGCGACACCCACCGCTCCCGTTGTCACGAGGATCGCGAGGCCCGGGCCGTTCAGGGACGGTGCGGAAGCAACCGAGAACGGTGTCAACACCACCGCCGATGCCGCGACGCTGAGAGCCAAGAGGTCCACTCCGCCCCGTTGCCCCACAGCGCGGCTCGCGAGGGTGTAGACGGCGAGCGCGGCGCCGGCAGTGAGCCCCACGACTACGCCGCCGGCGCTGTCGACGGTTCCTGACCGGCTGATGAGTACGACGCCGGTCAAGGCGATCACCGGAAGGACCAAGGCCGGTCCGCGGCGGAACCCGGCGCAGGCGACCGCGAACGGTCCGAGGTAGAGCAGCGTGGCCGCAACTCCGAGCGGCAGCACCGCCACAGCGGAGTAGAACGCGACGTTCATGGTGGCCATGGAGACGCCGAAGACCGCGATCCAGGTCCATTCCCGCACCGTCCGTCCACGTAGCGCCGGTCGAACGACGAGGAGCAGCACGAAAGCGCCCATTGCCTGCCGCCAACCGGCGACCGCCGCGGACCCCAGCTGGCCCACGAGCGGAGCGGTGAGCGCGGCAGAAAGCTGTACCGCCGAACACGATGCCACCACCAACGCTGCGCCCAGCGCAGGATGACACCGGGTGGGCCTCATGAGGCTGTGCGCTTCCGCTTCCGATACTCGCGGGCCTTGTTCTGGCCGCCGCACACCTGCATGGAGCACCACTTGCCTGTCCCGGGTCGGGACCGATCCCAGAACGCCCATCCGCAGGCGTCGTTCGCGCACAACTTCAACCTGCGAATGCGACTGTCCGCCAGAGCTGAGGACAAACTCAGCAGAATCCGAGTCGAGTACTGCTCGATCGGCGCACGGTCAGAAGATGCGTCGATGGACGTGCCGGAAACGGAGACGGCCATCGGGAAGACGTAGGAGTCCGTCGGCTGGTGGGTGAGGACGTTCCGGCAGGCAGAGCGAAGGTCGCGAAGGAGCGGCAGGTCCTCGTCCGCGACCCCGCCTCGCCCCGGCCAGTCCTGGCCGAGCGCTGCCGTCGCGGTGCTCGCCGTCGCGAGATGCTCCCTGTGCCGGTACAGATCCAGCGTGTTCGCCAGTCGTCGAACCGGCTCGAGCTCGATGGGAGCCGAGTGCGATGGGTCCCAGCTCGGCCCACGTGCTTCCATCACCACTAAACGATACTAACAAGTGACGCTCGATCTGGGGCCCACGGTCGCTGCTGCGGTGACAGCGTCAGCGACAGGGCGTGCGGTCGGACGCGTGAGCCGGGCATGCAGCGCCGCGGACACTGCGGCGGGGTCCTTCTGCGACACGAGGTGCCCCACACCATCGGGCGCCACGATGACCGCGCAGGTCGGCGACGCGCGTCCCCACCAGGGCGGTGTGCAGTCGCCGGAGCCCGGCGACCGCGCCGGCGCTCCGAGACCAGCCGGAAGAACCGGTGGCCACGGCTCAGCGCGAGCGCGACGGAGGCGCCCGCCCCCCCCGGATTGCAGGCAGAACAGCCCCCACGCTGCTCGTGGCCTCGTCATCGATGGGGTGACGGGTGAACAACCCATCCGGGGACGGCTGCGATGGCGTGTCCGGAGCGACTCTTTCGATATCGACGGGGTGACGCATCGACACGGTCGAGCGGACGACGTGTCACGGAGCGTGTTGCAGCAAAAGGATGCACGTCCATTCGGGTCCACTGTGGTGACGAAGCGTCGCAACGGGCGTCCGGAAGCGACATCCCCGCGGACCCTCGGCTGCCGGAAGAGAGCAATAACCTCGCGATCGGTAATGCCTCTCATCCGATAGTGGTAGAAAGTTCGTTGGATCGGGGATGGACCGGATAGCGTTCTGTGCATCGGCGGGGCTCCCGAACCCACGCCGAACACGCCGGTCCGACATCGGACCCCGTACACAACGGAGAAATAACTGTGCTGAAGAAGGCTGGGATCCTGACCGCCGGCGTCACCGCTGGTCTGCTCGCCATCTCCCCGCTCGCCTTCGCGGGTGACGGCGGCTGGGACAAGGGCCACGGGCACGGCCACGGCGGCGACCGCATCAACGCCGACCAGATCAACAACCTGGAGAAGGACCGCAACAGCGTCCAGTCCGGCCTGATCAACGTCGGTGACGTCAACGCCCTGAACAACGCCAACGTGCTCTCCTGCACGCTGAACAGCGCCGACGTCGCCGCCAGCGTCCTGGGCATCCTCGGTGGCCAGGCCACCAACGGCGAGGACGCCCCGGGCTTCAGCGACTGCTCGCAGGGCGAGTCCCAGACCAACGTCCAGGACTGAGTGCTCCTGCACCACCGGGTACAGGTGACGGGACCGTCGTCCCGTCACCTGTGACCCTGCACTTCTCGGACATCCCCTGCTCTTCCGACCGGAGCGGGGGATGTCCGCATTTCCGGGGGAGCCGGAAATGCGGACGGGGGACGTCAGGGGTGGTGCGGCAACACCACGTGCGACGGGTGCTCGGAATCGTGCAGGATCTCGTAGGAGATCCGTTCCCCGTCGACCGCGGTGGCCGTCCGCTCACCGGTTCCCGGGTTGCGGGCGAAGCGCGGGAACGCCGCGCCGGCGACCTGTACCCGGAGCCGGTGCCCGGCCCGCACGCGGTACCCGGTCGGGCTCAACGTCATCCGGACGACCGTCGTGCCGTCCGGTGCGGTTGCCTCGCGGTCGGGCACCAGCCGGTGCATCGCGTCGGTGATGTTCATCGAGGCCCCGTCGGGGCCGACGTCGCACAGCCGTACGAACACGTCGCCGATCCCCGTCCCGGTCCGCACGTAGACCACGGCCGACACCGGACCGAGCAGGTCCAGGTCGGACTCCAGCGGCGGGCCGGTCCAGACGCGCACGTCGTCGCGGGCCTCGACGGTGCGGTTGTCCAGCTGCTTGGACGGCGGCTGGAGCATCGGGCCCCCGACCGTCGGCGTCGGGTCGGCCGGGTCGTAGACGAACCGTGACGGCGGAGTGGTCCCGGCCGGTCGGTCCGGGCCCAGCCCGCCACCGGCGTCGAGGTACCACTCGGTCGGGCGGGCCTCCGGTGGTGGCCAGCACGGCAGGTCGGTCCAGCGGTCGGCGTGCTGCACGTACACCCGGACCGGGGCGCGGCCGTCGTGCTCGCCGCCGTGCAGGTGCACGCCCAGCCAGTGGACCATCTCGTGGGCGATGGTCGACAGCGATCCGCGGTCGCCGTGGGACCAGGGGCCGATCGTGATCCGCGCCGTCGCCCCGCCCCGCTGCAGCGCGGTGAAGTCCACCAGCTGACGGTCCAGGAACAGGTCCCACCAGCCGGTCACCATGCAGACCGGCGGCATCGCGGCGGCGTCGAAACCGTCGTGCTCGGCGGGCGCCCAGAACTCGCGCGGCTGCTCGGCGTGCTCGACGAAGTCCCGCCAGAACACCACCGGCGCCCCGGTCAGCGCGACGTCCGCGGCCTGCAGCGGCTGGGAGGTCACCGCACGCCGCTTGCGACGGCTGAACACCGGCGTCGCGAGGAAGCCGGTGACCGCGCCGATGCGCTCCTGGCGGCCGATCTGGTTCACCCAGGTCGCGAGGTTCAGCAGGCCGGGCGCGCCGCCGGGGTAGAAGGTGCTGGTGAACTCCGACGCAGTGATGTCGGCGTTCATCGAGCACAGACCCGGGTCGGCGTAGGGGGCGACCGCCCACTGGGTGTGTCCGACGTAGCTGGGGCCCACCATCGAGACGCGGCCGTCGCACCAGTCCTGTCCGCGCACCCAGGCGAGCGTGTCGAGACCGTCGGAGCTCTCGTGCAGGAACGGGCGGAACTGCCCGCCCGAGCCGAAGGTGCCCCGGGTGGACTGGACCAGCACCTGGAACCCGCGGCGGGCCAGCAGCGAACCGATGATCGACCCGAGGCCGTCGCGGCCGTACGGGGTGCGCATCAGGACCGTCGGACGCGGCCGCAGCGGGCCGGGCGCCCGGTACAGGTCGGCGAGCAGGACGACACCGTCGGAGAGCGGGACCCGCAGGTCACGCTCGCGCACGTACGGCTCGTCGGCACCGAAGCCGAGCCTGCGGTCGACCAGTCGCTCCGTGAGCGCGGTCATGACACCTCCCCCTCGCCCGCCCCCTGCGGACACCGTCGATCGTAGGAGAACCCGGTTGCACCGACCGGGCGTGGCCGGTGACGGTGACGCGGTGACCGTCCCTCCCGTACTGACCGACGGGGTCGTGACCCTGCGCGCGCACACCGACGCCGACCTCCCCGGGATGCTCGAGGTGTACCGCGATCCCGTCGTGCAGCACTGGACCTCGCTCGCCCCGACCACCACGGAACGCCGGGCCCGGGAGTGGATCGACCTCACCCGGCGGGAGTGGGCCGCCGGCCGGCAGTACGTGTGGGCGGTAGAGTCCGGGTGCGACGGCCGCCCTCGCTACGCGGGCTCGATCGACCTGCGTCGCGACCCGGTGCCGTCGGTCGGCTACCTGCTCGCACCCTGGGCGCGCGGACGGGGGTTCGCGAGCCGCGCGCTGCGGCTGGCCGCCGACTGGGGCTTCGACGTCGCCGGGTTCGCCGCGCTGCACTGGGACTGCCGTGCCGGGCACGTCGCGTCCTGGCGGGTGGCGCACGCCTGCGGGTTCCGCTTCGAAGGTGTCCGGACCCTGGCCCTGCCCGCCGAGGGCGGCCTGGTCGACGCCTGGACCGCCGTCCTGCTGCCCGGCACACCCGTCGCCGACCGTCCCCCCGCGACGACGTGGTGGCCGCACCCGGTGCTCGACGGCGACGGCGTCCGGCTCCGACCGCCCACCGAGGCCGACCTCGCCCGGCACGTCGAGGCGTGCAACGACCCCGTCGCCCGCTGGTGGAGCGCCACACTGCCGGTGCCCTACACCGACGACGACGCCCGCCGCTGGCTGCGCGACCACCCGCTGGAGCGCTCCCTGGGCGCCGGCGTCGGCTGGGTGATCGCCGACCCGGACGACGACCGCTACCTCGGCACTCTCTCGGTGTTCGGCACCGACCGGCCCTACTCCCCGACCGGTGGCGAGGTCGGCTACCGCGGCCACCCCGACGCCCGCGGCCGCGGCGCGGTGTCCGCGGCGGTCCGGCGCGTCGTGCGGCACGCGTTCACCCCGGTCGCCGACGGCGGGATGGGCCGGCACCGGCTGCAGCTCGGCGCCGCGGCGGACAACACGGCCAGCCGCCGCGTCGCCGAGCGCGCCGGGTTCCGGCTGTGGGGCCGCCCGCGGGCCGACGGGGTGCACGGCACGGAGAACGAGATCGTCGACGACGGGGTCTGGTACGACCTGCTCGCCACCGACCCGGTCCCGCCGCCCACCGGAACTGTCGGGGGTGCCCCGTAGCCTGCCCGCCGTGCGGATCATGCGGATGTCCTGTTGCGGGACCGAGTGGGTGGGGCCGGACCGGGCGCACTGCTGCCGCAGGTTCGGTGGCTGCGGAGCCGTCTTCGACGACGCGGCGCTGTGGGACACCCACCGCCCCCGCGGCGTGTGCGTGACCGACCCGCGCGAGCTCGGGCTCGTCGCCACCCGCAACGGGATCTGGCAGCGGGCGCTCGACGCGGCCGGCTGAGCGGAGGGAACCGGCGGGTCAGGGCGGCCCGCGGGTGATGCCGCGGAACACCGCCTCGTCCGGGCCGGGGTTGCGGATCCGGACCAGGCTCAGCCCGGTGAACCACAGCACCGAACCGGCGCCGAAGGTCCGGCTCCCGCCCGCGGCGCAGCACAGCTCGATCCGCCCGGCGTCGACCACGACGACGGCGCCCCGCCACTCGTCCTCGACGTGCGGGCGGACCTCACCGGGGGCGAGCACGACGGTGCGGGTCCATGTCCGCGACGGCGTGTCGTCGTGCACGGGCCACCCCCGTTCCGGTGCGGGGCACGGTGCCCACACCGGCTCCGACCGCCCGGGAGCGCCGAAGTCATCGACGCACGTCGGGACGGGGCTCAGGCCGCGGCGGCGGGTGCCGTCGCGGACAGCACCGTCTCGTAGCCGATCCGGGCCGCGGCGGCGACCCGCCCGGGGTCGGTGGACAGGCCGTGGACGCCGGCGGAGGAGTGCGGGCTCAGCGTCAACAGGTGCGCCCCGGACCGGTCCGGGTGGGCGGCGTCGGCGAGCAGCGGCAGGCACTCGCCGTGCCGGGCAGCGTCCTGCGCCATCCGCCCCAGGCCCGGTGCGAGCCGGTCCAGCGAGCGGGCCCACAGTGGGGTACGGGCATCCGGTGGAGTGCCGGTGAGGTCGTCGGCGGTGCGCGTGAGCAGGGCCAGGACGTGCGTGGCGCCGTCGCGCAGGGCTCGGGCCACCGGGAGCGGGTCACCGACCGAGCCGTCGACGAAGTCCTCGGCGTCCTCGCCCGAGCCGACCCGTACCGGGGGGCCCGCCAACAGCGGGATCGCCGCCGTCGCCCGCATGGCGGCCTTCCACGTGGCGCCGTCGGGCAGCGCGGTCAGCACCCGCGGGCGCAGGTCCACGGCCCCGGTGACCACCACGTTCAGCGGGACCGGCGGGTCGACCAGCCGTGACCAGTCGGTGGGCAGGGAGTCGACGAGGATCCGGTCGAACAGGTGGTCCAGCGACACCATCGGGCGGCGGCTGCCGAACCGGCGCGGGTCGATGAACTCGCGGCACGCCATGTCCCGGACGAACACCCGGGACACCTCGGCGCCGTGCCCCATGACCAGCGCCGTCCCGACGAACGCCCCGGCCGAGCTGCCCCACACCTCGTCGACGCCGGCGGCGAGCCCGAGGTCGGACAGTGCGTGCACCATCCCGGCCGCGTAGGAGCCGCGCATCCCGCCCCCGCCGACGACCAGCGCGACCCGCGCCCCGTCGGCGTGCCCACCGGGGCGAAGCCCGGCGTCGCGCCGACGCTCGAGCAGGCGCAGGACCTCGGCGTCGCCGTGCGCGGCGGAGGTGAGGAGGGCGGGGGACACGGCCCCATCATGGAGGTCCGCGACCCCGCGGCCGCGCCCCGGTGGCAGGACCGTCCACGGGCCTCCGACCGCGAGCCACCCACCGCCCGACGCCTCCCGGCTCGGGCACCCCGCCGGGCAACTAGTACGTTCGCGCGACCAGCGCCGACGCCACGCGGAGGCCCGCTGGAGGGGGGAAGGACACCGTGACGCAACGACGCCGTCCGCGGTTGCACGCGCTCGAGGCGACGTCGCTGCCCGCGGCACACGCCAGGGCCCGCGATGCCCGTCGCCGCCATCCGGTGGTCGGGGGCCACGCCGCCGCCGTCGTCGCCGAGGACCTGGACCTGGGCTCGGCGCCCGGACGGGCCGACACGCTGTCCACGTTGCTGCGGGTCGCCGTGTTCGACGAGTGGGTGCGCGAGTTCGCGCGCCGGCACCCGGGCGGCACCGTGGTCGAACTGGGGCCGGGGCTGGGCGACCGCGCGGGACGACTCGGCGACGAGGGCCCGGCGCACTGGGTCGATGTCGAGCTGCCCGGGGTGGCCGAGCTGCGCCGCGAGCTGCTGGCGGGCCCGGCGCACCTGGTGGCCGGGTCCGCGCTCGACGAGGACTGGCTGGAGCTGGCCCGCGACCTGCCCGGCCCGCACCTGGTCGTCTCCGACCGGGTGCTGACGCTGCTGCCCGAGCAGGGCGTGCAGCGGATCGTGTTCACCGCCGCCCGGATGCTCCCGGGCGCCGAGCTCGTCACCGACCTGCTGTCCCGCGGCGCGGCCGGGCGGCTCGCCGCGGGCCCGCTGCGCGAGCTGGAGGTCGACTGGACCTGCGAGGACCCGCGCGAGCTGGAGCCGTGGGGGCTGCGCCTGGCCGCCTCCTGCGACGCGGCGTCCCCACCCGCCGAGGTCGCGGCCCGGCTGCCGCGGGCGTCGCGGGCACTGGCGGCGGCGCTGCGGGCGACCGCGCTGCGCGGCGAACGCCTGGCCCGCTACGAGATCGTGCCGGTCTGAGCCGGGGCAGCAGGATCGTCAGAACCGTGGACGCGGCTCGCGGGTAGGGTCGTGACCGTGACCTCCCCGACCTTCGGCACGCTCGAGGCCGACCCGGCGGAGGTCGGCCTCGACCCCGCCCGGCTGGCCCGGATCGACGGCCACTTCCGCCGCTACATCGACGACGGCCGCCTCGCCGGCGCGACGATTGCCGTCGCCCGCCACGACCGGCTCGCACACCTGACCCACCTCGGCGTCCGCGACCTCGACTCCGCGGCCCCGGTGACCGACGACACGCTGTGGCGCATCTACTCGATGACCAAGCCGATCACCTCGGTCGCCACGCTGATGCTGGCCGAGCGTGGCGCGCTGGAGCTCACCGACCCGGTGTCGCGCTACATCCCGGCGTTCGCCGAGCAGCGCGTCTACAGCGGCGGCTCCGCGCAGAACCCGGGCACCGTGGCCGCGCTCGGACCGGTGCGGGTGCACCACCTGCTGACCCACACCGCGGGCCTGACCTACGGCTTCCACCACGCCCACCCCGTCGACGAGATGTACCGGGCCAAGGGCTTCGAGTTCGGCGCACCGTCCGGGATGGACCTCGCGACCGCGAGCGAGCAGTTCGCGTCGTTCCCGCTGCTGTTCCAGCCGGGCACCGAATGGAACTACTCGGTGGCCACCGACGTGCTCGGCCGGGTCGTCGAGGTCGCCTCCGGGCGCCGTCTCGACGAGTTCCTCCGCGAGGAGATCACCGAGCCGCTCGGCATGACCGACACCGCGTTCTGGGTGCCGGAGGACTCCCCGCAGGCCGGCAGGCTCGCCACGCTCTACAACGCCCGGCCCGGCGGCGGCCTGGTCGAGAACAAGGTGCTCGCCCGGGCCGCGACCCGCGAGCCCACCTTCCTCTCCGGCGGCGGCGGACTGCTGTCCACCACCGGCGACTACCTGCGGTTCGCCCGGATGCTCGCCCGCGGCGGTGAGCTCGACGGCGCCCGGATCCTCGGCCCGCGCACGCTGGCCAGGGCCACCCGCAACCACCTGCCCGGCGGCGGGGACCTCGACACCGTCGGGCGCCCCATCTTCTCCGAGTCCGCGTTCTCCGGTGTCGGCTTCGGCCTCGGCTTCTCCACCGTGATCGACGGCCCGGCGACGAAGGGCTTCGCCAACGAGGGCACCTTCGCCTGGGGCGGGCTTGCCTCCACCGCGTTCTGGGTGGACCCGGTCGACGACATCGCGGTCGTCTTCATGACCCAGCTCGTCCCCTCCAGCACCTACCCGATCCGATCCCAGCTCCAGACGCTGGTCCAGCAGGCGGTGACCGACCGATGACCCCACCGAGCCCCGTTCTCACCTTCACCATCCGCACGCTCGTCGTCGCCGCCTCGCTGTGGGTGGCGACGGTGCTGGTCGGCGGCATCCGGCTGGAGAGTGCGGGCACCACCACCTCGATCCTCACGCTGATCGGCGTCGCCCTGGTGTTCGGCCTGGTCAACGCCGTGGTGAAGCCGATCGTGGCGACGTTGGGCTGCCCGCTCTACCTCCTCACGCTGGGACTGTTCGCGCTCGTGGTGAACGCGCTCATGTTCCTGCTGACGGGATGGCTGTCGTCCGTGCTGAACCTGCCGTTCGCCGTCGACGGCTTCTGGACGGCGTTCTGGGGCGCGATCGTCGTCGGGATCGTGTCGTTCTTCCTGCACCTGGTGATCCCGGACCGGTTCGACGACCGCTGAGGCGGTCAGACCGGCCAGGTCTCGCGGCGGTACGCGCCGTCCCAGAACATCCACTCGTAGCGCGAGGTCGTCGTGAAGTGCTCACGCATGCGACCGAGCTCGGTCGGCGACGCGGCGGCGCCGACCCGGTCGGTCGCGTCCAGCACGGCCTCGACGACTGCGTGGTACTCCTCGCCCGCGTACATGTCGATCCAGCGCTGGTAGACCGGGTCCGGGGAGCCGGCGCCGACCAGGTGCTCGCCGACCCGGCCGTAGATCCAGTAGCAGGGCAGCACCGCGGCGACGCCCTCGGCGTAGGACCCGCCGTACGCGGTCGCGAGCAGGTAGCTGACGTAGGCGCGGGTGGCCGGGGCGACCGGGATCTCGCGGGCCTGCTCCGCGGTGAGTCCGAGCGCGCCGAGCAGGTCGGCGTGCAGCTCGCGCTCGGCGGCGATGGCGCCGGCGGCGTGCTCGGCGAACATCAGGGTGTCGTCGTCGCTCGGGGCCTTCGCCGCGCACACGGTGAGCGCCGTGGCGTAGCCGCGCAGGTAGTGCGCGTCCTGGACGATGTAGTGCCGGAACGTCTCGTGCGGCAGCGAGCCGTCGGTCAGCCCGGTGACGAACGGGTGGGCGAGGATCGCCTGGTACAGGGTGTCGACGTCGGACCAGAGCAGGTCCCGGGTGCGGTCGGCCATGCGGTCACGGTAGCCACCGGGGCCCGGCCGGTCGGGTGATCGCCCGTGCAACGTCGGCGTGACCGGGGAGGAACACCGCGGTGACGCGGGGCCTGAGATCCTGCGCACGTCGTCTGCTGCTCGGGCGTGGGGGTGTCACCATGGAGGGCAGGCGAGCCACTCAGTGTGGAGGACGCGCCACGTCCAGTCCCCCTGACGTGGAGGTGAGGGTATGACCGACCCGCAGCCCATGGATCACCACGAGAAGATGCGGATCCGCGCGGCCGCGTTCCGTGCGACCCGGATCTACCCCGGACCGGTCGGCGAGCTGATCTCGCGCGAGCTGCTCGGCTGGGAGGACTTCGGATACCGTCTCGGCGGCAACCGGATGGTCCTGAACCTGGTGGACCATGTCATGAAGGCGGTACCGCCGGAGCGGGCGACGCGCTCCGACGCGGCCTGACCCCTGCTCAGCGCAGGGTCGTCACGGCGACCTCGGCTGCGGCTCCGGTCGGCGGGGTGTCGTCGGCGAGCCCGGCCAGCGCGGCGGACAGGACCAGCATGGCCGCGATCGTGGTGATGCTGCCGACCCGGCCCAGGACGTCCAGGGTGCGGGCGACGGGTGACGGCCCGTCGGCGCGTCCGTCCCCGGCGGCGGCCTGAGCCGCGACGACGCCGTGCGGCCGGTCGGGAGTGCCGGTACGGGGTGCCGGGACGGGACTGCCCGTGGGCAGCGTGGGCGTGCCGGCCGGACGCGGGGCCGGAGCCGGGGCCGGACGCTGAGCCGGAGCCGAAGTGGTGCGGTACTGCTGCGTGGCACGCTGCTGCTGCGTGGTTCGGTGCTGCTGCGCCGCACCCGCACGCCCCGCCGACGAACCCGGCGACGCCGGCCGCGGTGCGGGGACGCCCGGTGCCTGCGGGGAGGTCGACCGCGGACGCTCCCGGCGGGGCGCGGGCAGGTCGACGTGGTCCTCGCGACGACGGTGCCGCCCCTCGACCCGGTCCGTCGGCACGGCCCCACCGACCCGCGGTGCGGGGACCGACGGGGTGGCGGGGACAGCGCCCAGGGGGCGGCGCGGGCTGGGGATGCGGACGGCTGGCGCGGACATGACGATCACCACGATCTCGGGGGAGTCGATACGGGGTTCTTCGGGACCCGGTGCGCGCCGCCGGCTCCTGCTTCCACCCGTCTGTCGTGTCGTACGACCACCCTGTTATCCGGTCACCCCCTGCGCCAACCGTCGGAGTGACTACTCCACTCGTTGGGGGTACACGCCCACCCGTGTAGCGGTCTTTCACTCACGTAGCGTGGCTGTGCATCACTCCTTTGCTGCGCGCGGGGGCGGCGTCGGCAGCTGCTCGCGGAGGTCCCGCTTGAGCACCTTGCCCGCCGCCGAGACCGGGATCGCCCCGACCAGGTGCACCTCCCGCAGACGTTGGTAGGGCAGCAGACGCTCGTTCAGCCCGTCGACGCCGGCGCGGACCGTGTCCTCGTCGACATCGGGCGCGGTGGTCAGGAACGCGACCGGGTGCTCGCCGTCGACCCCGACCGGGCGCCCGACGACGGCCGCACCGGTCACGCCGGGCAGCGCCAGCAGCCGCTCCTCCAGGTCGCGCGGGTACACGTTGTAGCCCTTGTGGAGCAGCATGTCCTTGAGCCGGTCCACGATGCGCAGGTAGCCGTCCTCGTCGAGGACGCCGACGTCGCCGGTGTGCAGCCACCCGTCGCCGTCGAAGGCGGCCGCGGTCTCGGCCGGGCGCCGGTGGTAGCCGCCGGTGACCTGCGGCCCGCGGATCCACACCTCGCCCTCGGCCCCGGCGTCGAGCTCCTCACCGTCCGGTCCGGAGATGCGGATCTCGGTGCCCGCGACCGGCAGCCCGACGGTGCCCGGTCGCCGGTCCGCCGAACGGGCGGCGGGGCCGAGGGTGGCGGCCATCGTCACCTCGGTCAGGCCGTAGCCCTCGGAGATGACGAGGTCCTCGCCGAGCCAGTCGCGCAGCGCCCGGATGATCTCGGCCGGCAACGGCGCCGCGCCCGAGGTCAGCGACCGCACCGACGACAGGTCCCCGGCCGTCTCGCGGTGGGCGAGGAGCGCGGCGTACACCGGTGGCGCCCCGGACAGCGTGGTGACGGCGAACCGGGTGGCGTCGGCCAGGTAGGCGCGCGGGTCGAAGCGGGCGTGCACGATGGTCGTCGTCCCGGTGAGCAGCGGGACGTTGAGCCCGCCGATCGTCCCCATCGCGTGGAACCAGGGGGCGATGCCGATCGCCCGTCCGGTGCCGATCGGGGTCGGGAACTCCGAGACGGGGCCGGGGTGGGCCAGGACGACGCCGGGCCCGTACCCGGTGGCGGTCACGTCCGGCCGGGCGCCGGTGCCCCAGCAGGCGGCCTGCAGGGCGTTGGTGAGCACGTGCCGGTGGGTGACCCGCACGCCCTTGGACCGGCCGGTGGTGCCACCGGTGTAGGCCAGGTGGGCGAGGTCGCGGTCCGGGTCCACCTCCAGGTCGGTGCCCGGCGGTGTCGACGGCCTGCCGTCGAGGTACGCACCGAGCCCGGTCACCTCCGGCCCCGGCTGCTCCGGGTCCCCGTGGGCGCCGGTGACGAGCACGCGCTTCAGCGAGGTCGCCGGCCGTGCGGCGAGCGCCGCGGGCAGCGCCGCCTCCCAGCTGAGGACGACGACGGCTCCCGCGTCGGCGAGCTGTGCCCCCAGGTCGTCCGGGGCGAGCAGCGGGTTCGCCGGGGTCACGGTGGCCCCGGCCAGCAGCGTCCCCCAGTAGGCGATCGCGTACTGCGGGCAGTTCGGCAGGTGCAGCGCGACGACGTCGCCGCGGCCGACCCCGTCGGCGTGCAGCGCGTGCGCGAACGCCGAGGCACGCTCCAGCAGCCCGCGGAACGAGAGCTCGTGCCCGGCCTGGTGCAGCACCGTGGTGTCGCCGAACCGCTCGGCGGCGCCGCGGATCGTCGCCGAGGCCGGCAGCGCGGGCACGTCCAGGTCCGGGGCGGGCGAGCGGGCGATCATGCGGTCACCCCCGCTCCGTTGCCGGTCCGGGACGGCGGGACGACCCCGTGGGCGACCATGCGACCTCCATCGGTCTGCCGGTGACGTGCGGTGCGACCGACCCTAGGTACGACCGGTGGCGCACGTCACGGCCCGCACGGGCCCGGTCCGGTCCGGAGGGGACAGCCGGTGGGCACGGGTTCACTCCCGTGGGGAGAGCAGACCCCGGGAGTGTGCGAGCGCGACCGCCTCGGCGCGGCCGGAGGCGCCGAGCTTCGCCATCGCCCGGGACAGGTGCACGCTCACGGTCTTCTCGGAGATGAACAGCCGCTCGCCGACGGCCCGGTTGGTCAGCCCGTGCGCGACCAGCTCCAGCACCGCGTGCTCGCGCGGGGTGAGCGGGGAACCACCGGCGCCGGCCGCCGGACCGGGCCGGGGACCACCGTCGCCGGCCCGCACCCGCAGCGCGGCGACGGCCTCGGCGAGCGGGCGGGCGCCGAGCCGGTCGGCCTCGGACGCGGCGACCGCCAGGTCCTCGGCGGCGGCGCGGCGGTCGGCCTCGCCGTCGGTGCCGGGGCCACCGCGGTGCGCCCGTCCGAGCAGGGCCTCGGCCCGCCGCCACCGGGCCTCCGCGGCGCGGTAGAGGTCGCCGTACCCGGCGAAGGTCTCCACGACGGGGTCCCAGACCTGCGGCGCCGTGTCGCCGCGGGCCCGGGCGGCCTCGGCGCTGGCCCGGGCCAGCCACGCCCGGCCCTCCGGCCCGACCGAGGTGCCGCGGGGCAGGCCGCGTTCGGCGGTGCGTGCCGCCTCGTCGACGAGCCCGGTCGCCGCCCCGGCGTGCGCGTCGGCCCCCGCCGTGTCGCCCGCTGTACGGGCCGCCTCCGCGAGGTCGGCCCGGGCCGCCGCGCCCAGCGCACACAGCGCCAGCTCGCCGAGGTGGTGCGGGTACTCCGCCCGCAGCACCCCGAGCGCGCCGGCGACCCGGTCCACGGCCAGGGCGGGATCCCCGCGCCAGCGCGCCGACTCGGCCCCGACGACGCCCTGCAACAACGCGGCCTGGTCGTGCGCCGGCGGCTCGGCGGCCAGCGCGGCGAGCAGCTCTTCGGCGTCGTCGAGGTCTCCGCGGGCCACACCGACCACCGCGCCCGCCACCGCCAGCATCCCGGTGACGCGCAGCGGCAGCGTGGGGTCGACGTCCGCCGCGGTGCGGACGGCGGCGTCCCACTCCCCGCGCTGCACGTCGACGCGGACCTGCGCGATCCGGAACTCCAGGCCGTACCCGCCCCAGAGCAGCCCGTACGCGGCCGCCCGGCGGGCCCCCTCGGCGAACTCCTCGGCGGCGGCGTCGAGCAGGCCGTCCTCGACGAACGACACCCCGCGGTTCCACACGGTCCGCAGCTCGACGACCTGGTTCCCGGAGGCGGCGGCCAGCGAGGCAGCCCCGGCGAGCCGGTCCCGGGCGGCCTGCGGGTCCCCCTCCAGCCGGGCGCAGAAGGCCAGGGTGATCAGTGCGTCCGCGCAGACCGCGCTGAGGTCGCGGTACCCGGCCGACCCGTCCGCGGGGGGCGCGGTGTCGTGCACCGCCCGGGCCACCGCCAGCGACGCGCGGGCGTGCGACCAGGCGGGCTCGGCGTGGTCGGCGTTCAGGTGCGCCCGCGCGAGCACGGCGTGCGACCAGGCCAGCTCCGTGTCGGGCGGGCCCCCGGAGTGCAGCTCGACGGCCTCCGTGGCCGCGGCCACCGCCGCGTCCACCCGGGACCCGCTGTCGAGCAGCCGCATCGCGTAGTGCCGGCGCGCCTCGGCCCTGACCCGCGGATCCCCGCCGAGGTCGGCGACCCGGACCGCCCGGGCCCCGAGGGTGGTGCCCCGTTCCGGGTCGCCCGAGGCGCTCGCCGCCCAGGCCGCCTCCCGGGTCAGCGCGCTCTCGGTGACCCCGGTGAGCCGCTCGGGGTCCTCGACGGCGGACCACAGCTCCAGTGCCCGCTCGGCGTGGGCCAGCATCTCGGCCGGGCCGTGCCGCCGGCGGGCCTCCTCGGCGGCTCGTACCGACGCCGCGAGCGCCCGCGGCAGGTCGTGGGCGGCCAGCGAATGCCGGGCGAGCGCGGCGGCCACCCCGGGGGCGTCGTCCCGGCGGGCGAGCAGCGCGGCGAGCCGGGAGTGCAGCCGTACCCGTTCGCCCGGGAGCAGGTCGTCGTGCACGGCCTCGCGGAGCAGTGCGTGCCGGAAGGCGTAGGACTCCGCGCCGGGCGCCGGATCCGCGACGAGCAGGTGGTGCGACACCGCCTCCCGCAGGCCCGCATCCAGATCGGCCGCGGAGAGCCCGGACGCGTCGCGCAGCAGGTCGTGGGAGATGCTCCGCTCGGCCAGCGAGGCCACCCGCAGCACCTCCCGCGCCGGTGGGCCGAGCCGGTCCAGCCGGGTCAGCAGCACGTCGGCCAGTCCGCCCGGCAGCCCGTCGGACCCCGCCGCGACGAGCTCCTCGGCGTAGAAGGCGTTGCCCTCGCTGCGGGCGGCGATCCGGCGCAGGGTGACCTCGTCGACGCCCCCGGTGGCCGCCCGGGCCCGGACCAGCGCCAGCACGGCGTCGGGCGCGAGCGGCCCGAGCTCGACCCGACGGACGGCGGGCAGTCGGACGAGCTCCGCCAGCGACGCGCGCAGCGGATGCCTGCGGTGCAGGTCGTCGGAGCGGTAGGTGCCCAGCACCAGCAGCCGCTGCGAGCCCAGCCGGGCGAGCAGGAAGGCGAGCAGCTCCCGGGTGGAGCGGTCCGCCCAGTGCAGGTCCTCCAGTACGACGAGCAGCGGGGCCGCCGCGGCCGCGTCGCGCACGGCACCGGCCACCGCGTCGAACACCTGCAGGCGCCCTGAGTCCCCGTCGCCCGCGGCGGGGCGGGGTGCCTCCGCCGCACCGGGCAGCAACCCGTGCAGCACCGGCCGCAGCGCGGTGCCCGCCCGGTCCAGCGCGCCGAGTACCTCGGAGAAGGGCAGGTAGGGGAGTGCGGCGCCGCCCTCGTCCAGGCACCGCCCGACGACGACCTGCACGCCCGCCTCCGCGGCGGCCCGGCCGAGCGCGGCGGCGAGCCGGGACTTTCCGATCCCCGCCTCCCCGGCGAGCAGCACGGCGCGGGCCCGCCCGGCCCGGGCCGCGTCGAGGTCGCGGAGCAGTCCGGAGAGCTCCTCCGCACGGCCGACCAGCTCGTCCGTGTCCGGGCCGGTGGGGCCGCCCCCGTGGGTCGCTGCCGCCGTCATGGAGCGCATCGTGGCACGGGACACCGACACTCCCGGGCCCACGACGGCGGGCCCGGCCCGGACGCGCGGCTCAGCCACGCGACCCGGCCCGCACCGGGTGCGGCGCACGGCCCGGTTCCGGTGCGGCCGCGGTGGCTCCGGGCGGGAGCGTCGCTGGCCCGGCCGGCCCGGGGGCCCGTCCCGGCCGCCGGGCGGCGGTGAGTCGAGCACGTAGCCGCAGCCACAGCCGTCCCACCGCCGACGGGCCGGTCGCGCCGCGCAGCAGCCGCGCCGCGCGGTACCGGTCCGCCTCCTCCCGCAGCCGGGCCTGCCGCTGTTCGGCGAGGGCGACGAGGGAGTCCATCGGGATGTGTGTCATCAGCATGGTGACGACACTGCGGCTGAGGGGACCGCCCGGGCATCGGGCGATCACGCCGTCCCGCGGGCCGCGCGGGGCCCGCGGGTAAGGGGTCTCCTCAGTCCCGCCCGGTGGGCGGCGGCAGCAGACCCCGTCGGTAGGCCGGGACGAGCGCGCGCGGCACCAGGTGTCGGCGTCCCTCCAGGGTGACCGGCACGAGGTCGGGCGTGGTCGCCTTCCACTGCGACCGGCGGTGCCGGGTGTTCGATCGCGACGTCCGTCGCTTGGGAACGGCCATCAGAGGTCTCCTTCTCGGTCGGAACGGACGGTGGGGTCGTCCAGGGCGGCGGGCCCCACGGGCTCGGACTCGGCGCAGGGCTCGTCGTGGGCCCAGCCGAACGGGTCGGGCAGCGCGGACCAGGCGTCCTCGCCGGCCGCGATCTCGGCGTCGGTGAGCAGCGCGGCGCGCAGGGCCGCGTCGATCTCGTCGGGGTCGGCGTCGTGGCAGATCGCGACGACGTCCTGGGCACGGTCACCCCAGCGCGGGTGCCAGGCCAGCGCGGCCATCGCCCGGCGCTGGTCGCCCGCCTCGGTCCAGGCCTGCTCGTCGGCACCGGCGAGCCAGTCGCCGGCGTGCCCGATCCGCATGCCGCCGCCCGCGCTCTCCAGCCACAGCACGGCGTCCGGCCGGGTGGCCAGCCAGATCCGGCCGCGGGCCCGGACGACGCCGTCGAGCAGGCTGTCGATGGCCTCGTGCAGCCGGTCCGGGTGGAACGGGCGACGGGCGGAGAACAGCAGGGTGCGGACGCCACTGGCGGCGTCCAGCGGGGGTGCGCCGCGCAGCAGCGGGTCGTGCACCCCGCCGGGGACGCCGCGGCGGGACTCGGGGCCGAGCCCGTCGCAGAAGACCCGGTGGTCGGCACGTCCGGCGAGCAGCCGGGGTGCGGTCGGGCACAGCCGGTCCAGGACGGCGGCGGTCCGGTCCGCACCCCCGGGCCCGACCGCGCGGGTCAGCACCAGGACGTCGGCGAACTCGGCCTGGCCGACGGCGAGCTGGGCGACGGTCCGCTCGTCGTCGGGCAGCGTGGACAGCCCGCGCTCGGGCAGCGTCGCGTCCCCGGTGGCGTCGTCCAGCCAGCTGTCCGGGTCGAGCACGGCCACCACGCCGCGCAGGTCGACGAGGTCGGTCGCGGTACAGGCCTCGCGCCCCGGCGGCTCGAACACCACCGCCCCCAGGGCCCAGCACACCGGCTCGGGCTCCAGACGCGGGTCCAGGTGCAGCACCACCCGGTCCACCGTCCCGGACAGCGCGGCCAGGGTCGGCAGCACGTCCTCGCGGATGGTGCAGCTGACACAGCCGTGGGCGAGCTCCAGGACGGTGCGCTCGTCGCGGTCCGCGTCGCGCAGCCGCCGGTGCACCACACCGCGGCCCAGGTCGCGCAGGTCGTGGTGGAGCACGACGACACCCGGGTCCAGCTCGCGCATCCGCGTGATCGTCCGCTCCACCCCGTCGGCCTCGGTCCCGCACAGGACCACCAGCTCGGTCATGTCTTCCTCCCGGAGTCGGACGTGGTCGCGGTCCGGTGTATCGTAAACGAAAACGATTCCCATGTTGAGAGGAGGGGCGCGATGGCGAAGTCGACCGACGTCCGGCCGATCGTGAAGCTGCGCTCGACGGCGGGGACGGGCACGACGTACGTGACCCGCAAGAACCGCCGCAACGACCCCGACCGCCTGGTCCTGCGCAAGTACGACCCGAAGGTGCGCAGGCACGTCGAGTTCAAGGAGGAGCGCTGATGCCCGCACGCGCCAAGCCGGTGCGCGCGCCGCGCCGCAAGGCCAACCCGTTGAAGCAGCGGGGGATCGAGCACGTGGACTGGAAGGACGCCGCGCTGCTGCGCACGTTCATCTCCGACCGCGGCAAGATCCGCGCCCGCCGGGTGACCGGACTCACCGGCCAGCAGCAGCGGCAGGTGGCCA
Source organism: Pseudonocardia sp. Ae717_Ps2 (assembly GCF_001932475.1). Lineage (NCBI taxonomy): Bacteria > Bacillati > Actinomycetota > Actinomycetes > Pseudonocardiales > Pseudonocardiaceae > Pseudonocardia > Pseudonocardia sp. Ae717_Ps2. The sequence continues at coordinate 5,105,869 of NZ_MCIS01000001.1, read as the reverse complement.
CCGCGATCCGCAACGCGCGGGAGATGGCCCTGCTGCCCTACCCGCACGCGGGACGGTGAGCGATGGCCAAGCGCTGTGACCTGACCGGCCGTGAGCCGGGCTTCGGCAAGTCGGTCTCGCACTCCCACCGGCGGACCAGCCGGCGCTGGGACCCCAACGTGCAGACCCGCCGCTACTGGCTGGCCGAGGAGAACCGCTGGGTGAAGCTCACGCTCTCGGTCAAGGGGATCAGGACGGTGGACCGGATCGGCGTCTCCGCCGCGGTGGCGAAGGTCCGGGCGAACGGGGTGAAGGTCTGATGGCCACGACCGGACAGATCGCGAAGAACGAGCGGCGGAAGGCGATCGTCGCCCGCTACGCCGAGCGCCGCGCCGAGCTGAAGGCGATCATCGCCCGCCCGACGACGCCGGAGTCCGAGCGGGCCGCCGCGGTCGCCGAGCTGCGCCGCCAGCCGCGCGACGCCAGCGCGACCCGGGTCCGCAACCGCGACTCGGTCGACGGCCGTCCGCGCGGACACCTCCGCAAGTTCGGGGTGTCCCGGGTCCGCCTGCGCGAGCTCGCGCACGACGGCGCACTGCCGGGTGTCCGCAAGTCGAGCTGGTGACGAACCGTGGTTGACGTGCGGTGACCGGGTTCCGGGGCCCCCCGTTCGGGGCCCTGGAACCTCGGTGTAAAGTTCTTCCCGTCGGTGAGAGCGAGCCCCTCGGGGCCCGCGGGACACCGGTGCTGCCGCCCCCTTAGCTCAGTCGGCAGAGCGTCTCCATGGTAAGGAGAAGGTCTACGGTTCGATTCCGTAAGGGGGCTCGACAAGGGGCCTCGCCGCATGCGGCGAGGCTTCTTGCATGACGGTGTAGCTCAGCTGGTAGAGCAAGCGGCTCATAATCGCTGTGTCGCCGGTTCAAGTCCGGCCATCGTCACCACGTTGGCGCATCATTCACGAGACATGCTGGGAGGCACCCGCGATGGCCAAGGCCACGGACGTGCGGCCGAAGATCACTCTGGCCTGCGAGGAGTGCAAGCACCGCAACTACATCACCAAGAAGAACCGGCGGAACGACCCCGACCGGCTCGAGATCAAGAAGTTCTGCCCGAACTGCGGCACCCACCGGGCGCACCGCGAGACCCGCTGAGTGCGTAGCGACTCCCGGAGCTGACGGTGGTCGACCAGTCCTGGGTCGGGCACAGCTCGGACCCGGTCGGGCCGTACCAGGTCGGCCGCGAGAAGATCCGCGAGTTCGCCGTCGCCATCGGTGACGACGACCCGCTCTTCCGTGAGGTGGACGCGGCGCGTGCCGCGGGCCATGCCGACCTGGTGGCCCCGCCGACGTTCTCGACCTGCTTCACGATGCCGGTCATCGAGGACTTCCTCCGGGACCCCGCCTTCGGGTGGGACTACACCCGCATGGTCCACGGCGACCAGCGGGTCACGTTCCGCAGGCCGCTCGTCGCCGGCGACGAGCTCACCACGGTGCTGCACGTCGACGAGCTGCGCACCCGGGCCGGCAACCACATGCTGACGCTGCGGTGCGAGATCACCGACGCGGCGGGCGAGCCGGTCGCGACCACGCACTCGATGCTGGTCAGCCCCGCCGGCGAGGACACGGGCACCGAGGGGGACGCGTGAGTGCACCGCTGACCTCGCGGACCGCCGCGGACTGCGCCAAGGGCGACGCACTGCCGTCGCTGACCGTCCAGGTCACCCGCGCCGACCTGGTGCGCTACGCCGGTGCCTCCGGCGACCTGAACCCGATCCACTGGAGCGACCGCGTCGCCGCGGTCGCCGGGCTGCCGGGTGTGATCGCGCACGGGATGCTCTCGATGGCGCTCGCCGGGCGCGTGCTGACCGCGTGGACCGGGGACCCGGCCGCGATCCGCAGCTACGGCACCCGCTTCACCCGGCCCGTCGTCGTCCCGGACGACGACACCGGTGCGACCGTCGAGCTCTCCGGCACCGTCGCCGAGGTGCGCGAACAGGACGGCGAGCGGATCGCCGTCGTCGATCTCAAGGCGACCTTCGAGGGGAAGACGGTGCTCGGCCGCGCCCGCGCCGAGGTCGTCCTCCCCGGGTGAGACGACCCGGCGTGCGGGCCCGCGGGAGCGGGTGCGTACACTCGTTCCAGCCGGGCGCACCGGATGATCCGTTGCGTCCGCCCCGCGGCCACCTGGTGGACCGGGGCAAAGGGGTGTAGCTCAATTGGCAGAGCAGCGGTCTCCAAAACCGCAGGTTGCAGGTTCAAGTCCTGTCACCCCTGCCACGACGCCGCAGGCCACCGGAGATCACGGCGGCGCGGCAGACGGCACGGACGAAGCGACGAGGGTTCTCCCGAAGCGGAGGACGTGACCGAGGGCGGGCGGACGCCCGCCACCTGCGGAGGGCGACACGCGTGAGCGACGAGCACGAGTCGGAGCGGCCCGGGCGGGAGCGCCCGAGCAACGCCGCCGACCGTCGTGGACGGCGGGCCTCCGGGCCCGCGAGCACCCCCGGCAAGGGTCGCGCCACCCCAGGTCGCGCCGCCGCGGCGACGAAGGAGAAGAAGCCGTCGCTCTTCGCCCGGCTCGCCCGGTTCCTGCGCGAGGTCGTCGCGGAGCTCCGCAAGGTCATCTGGCCCGACCGCAGCCAGATGGTGAAGTACAGCATCGCGGTCCTGATCTTCGTGTCGATCATGGTGGCGCTGGTGTTCGTGCTGGACTCGGCGTTCGCCGAGGGCGTCGCCCTGCTGTTCGGCAACTGACGCGAGTACGAACGCCGACCGGCTCCGACCGACACCGAACAATGGAAGCGAGTAGGACGTGACCTCCGACAGCAAGGCGTACGACGAGGCGGCCGACGAGGCCGCGATCGACGCCGTCGCCGAGAACGCGGCCGACGAGACGCTGCCCGAGCAGTCCGTCCAGGACGCCGACGTCGAGGCGGCGCACGGTGAGGACGCCGTCTCCGGCGACTACACCGAGGCCGAGGACGACAGCACCCCCGGCGCCGAGGCGGAGACGCTGGACGGCGAGGGCGAGACGGTCCCGACCGCCGACGGCACCGACGAGGCCGGTGAGGCCGACGAGGCCGAGGCCGTCGCGGAGGAGCCGGACGAGGACGTGGATCCGGAGGAGGAGCTGCGCGCCGCACTGCGTCGCGCGCCCGGCGACTGGTATGTCGTCCACTCCTACGCGGGCTACGAGAACAAGGTGAAGTCGAACCTCGAGACCCGGGCGCAGACCCTGGACGTCGAGGACTACATCTTCCAGGTCGAGGTGCCCACCGAAGAGGTCACCGAGATCAAGAACGGGCAGCGCAAGAAGGTCCAGCGCAAGGTGTTGCCCGGCTACATCCTGGTGCGGATGGAGCTCAACGACCAGTCCTGGGGCGCGGTGCGGAACACGCCGGGCGTCACCGGGTTCGTCGGCGCGACGTCCAAGCCGTCGCCGCTGACGATCAACGAGGTCGTGAAGTTCCTGCTGCCCAAGGTCGAGGCCCCCAAGAAGGACGCCGAGGCCGGCAGGTCCGCGTCCGGCGGTTCCGCCTCCTCCGGCGGCGCCCCCACCGTCGAGGTCGACTTCGAGGTCGGCGAGTCGGTCACCGTCATGGACGGCCCGTTCGCCACGCTCCCCGCGAGCATCTCCGAGGTCAACGTCGACGCCCAGAAGCTCAAGGTGCTGGTCTCGATCTTCGGCCGGGAGACCCCGGTCGAGCTCGGGTTCAACCAGGTCTCCAAGATCTGATCGCACCCGTGAGGAACGTCCGCGGCATGGCAGGGCCGCGTGGCGTGCACATCGATCACTGAGGAACGGACATGCCCCCCAAGAAGCGGAAGCTCTCCGCGATCATCAAGCTCCAGATCCAGGCAGGCGCAGCGACGCCGGCCCCGCCGGTCGGCCCCGCACTGGGCCAGCACGGCGTCAACATCATGGAGTTCTGCAAGGCCTACAACGCGGCGACCGAGGCCCAGCGCGGCAACATCGTGCCGGTCGAGATCTCGGTCTTCGAGGACCGGTCGTTCACCTTCGAGCTGAAGACCCCGCCCGCGGCGCGGCTCCTGCTCAAGGCGGCCGGTGTCGAGAAGGGCTCCGGCGAGCCGCACAAGACCAAGGTCGCCAGCGTGACCATGGCCCAGGTCCGGGAGATCGCCCAGGTCAAGATGAACGACCTGAACGCGAACGACCTCGACCAGGCCGCCAAGATCATCGCCGGCACCGCCCGGTCGATGGGCATCACGGTCGACGGCTGAGCGAGCCCCCACACCACCCGTACGCGTGGGAGAGCCGGGCGCGGCTCCTACCACGACCTGACCTCAGAGGAGACGAGGACAGATGGCACAGCGCAGCAAGGCCTATCGTGAGGCCGCCGCGAAGATCGACGCGGACCGCCTCTACTCGCCGCTCGCCGCGGCGAAGCTGGCCCAGGACACGTCCAGCAAGAACACCGACGCGACCGTCGAGGTCGCGATGCGGCTGGGCGTCGACCCCCGTAAGGCGGACCAGATGGTCCGCGGCACCGTGAACCTGCCGCACGGTACCGGCAAGACCGCCCGGGTCATCGTGTTCGCCACCGGCGACAAGGCCGCCGAGGCCGAGGCCGCCGGCGCCGACGCCGTGGGCGCCGAGGACCTCATCGAGCGGATCCAGGGCGGGTGGCTCGACTTCGACGCCGCCATCGCGACCCCGGACCAGATGGCCAAGGTCGGCCGCATCGCCCGCATCCTCGGCCCGCGTGGCCTGATGCCGAACCCGAAGACGGGCACCGTGACGCCGGACGTCACGAAGGCCATCAACGAGATCAAGGGCGGCAAGGTCAACTTCCGGGTCGACAAGCAGGCCAACCTGCACCTCGTCATCGGCAAGGCCTCGTTCGACACCGAGAAGCTGGTGGAGAACTACGGCGCCGCCTACGACGAGATCCTGCGGCTCAAGCCGTCGGCCGCCAAGGGCCGCTACGTCAAGAAGATCACCGTCTCCACCACCACCGGGCCGGGCATCCCGGTGGACCCGAACCGCACCCGCAACCTGCTGGTCGCGGACGAGGAGACCGACTGATCGCCTGATCAGCGCCTGACACGACGACGCCCCCGGTTCCCTGCGGAACCGGGGGCGTCGTCGTCTGCGGGGTCAGGCCCAGTCGCGCAGGACGTCCTCGACGTCCTCCGGGCCGGTACCGCGACCGGCGGTCTCGGTGACCGTGCGGGAGAACCGCGGCGCCGGTGCGGCCTGGGGCACGCCGTCGGAGGTGACGATGGTTCCGCGCGCGGCCAGGTGCGCGTTCTCGCGGGCCTCGGCGAACGACAGCACCGGGGTGGTGCACGCGTCGGTGCCCTCGAAGACCGCGGCCCACTCGTCGCGGGGCTTGGAGGCGAACACCTCGGTGAACCGGGCCCGCATGGCGGGCCAGCCGGCGCGGTCGTACTGCGGGCCCAGCTCGTCCTCGGTGAGCCCGAGCCCGGCGATGAGCTGGGCGTAGAACTGCGGCTCCAGGGCCCCGACGGCCATGTGGCCGCCGTCGGCGCAGGTGTAGGTGTCGTAGAACGGGGCGTGCCCGTCGAGCAGGTTCGAGCCGCGCTCGTCGACCCAGGCGTCCTGGGCCAGGAAGCCCCAGAACATCTGGTTGAGGACGCTGACGCCGTCGACCATGGCGGCGTCGACGACCTGCCCCTGCCCGGAGGCCTTCGCCTCCCAGAGCGCGGCCAGCACGCCGACGACGAGCAGCATGGAGCCGCCGCCGAAGTCACCGACCAGGTTCAGCGGTGGGACCGGGCGTTCCCCGGCGCGGCCGATGGCGTGCAGCGCACCGGTCAGCGAGATGTAGTTCAGGTCGTGCCCGGCGCGCGGCGCCATCGGGCCGTCCTGGCCCCAGCCGGTCATCCGGCCGTAGACCAGGCGCGGGTTGCGGGCGTGGCAGTCCTCCGGGCCGACGCCGAGGCGCTCGGTGACGCCCGGCCGGTAGCCCTCCAGCAGGACGTCGGCGGACTCGACCAGCCGGAGCACGGTCTCCCTGCCCGCCGGGTCCTTCAGGTCCGCGGTGACCGAACGGCGGCCGCGTGCCGTCGGGTCGGGTACCGAGTCGGACCCGAGCTTCAGCCCGCCCGACGGCCGGTCGATGCGGACGACGTCCGCCCCGAGGTCGCCCAGGATCATCGCCGCGTGCGGCCCCGGCCCGATCCCGGCCAGCTCGATCACCTTCAGTCCGGCCAGCGGACCCCTGCCCCGTGTCACCGTGGACCTCCTCGTCACGCGAATGGTTCCCGGCGACGGTAGCGGCCCGGCGCCGGTGGTCAGCCGGTCGGCTCGCGAGCCGGCTCCTCGTAGTCCCAGATGTCCTTGCCGATCTCACGGACGGGATGGCCGGTCGTGTCCCGCTCCTGGATCGTGTACGCGTAGCGCCCGTGCTGCCAGCCGTCGCGCAGCGCGACCTCCAGCAGGCAGGCCTCGGCCCAGTCGTGCCACTCGTCGAAGCCGTCGGGCAGCGGGTCGGGTGCGTCGCACTGGATCTCGGTCATCCGGTGCAGCACACCCCGCAGCGGCTGCCAGGCCTGCACGTCCAGCCAGATGTCGTCCATCGCCGGCGCCTCCGTCGGGTGGGTCGGCCCCCAGTCTCGCCGGGCGCCGTCGCGGCGGGCCGGACGGCCGGGGGGTCTTCACCCGATCGTGGTCAGGCCTTGAGCAGGTCCTCCCGGCCCTCGGCCTGGAGCTTGGCCTTGTACGGGCCGAAGAGCTGCTTGGCGATCGGCAGCAGCTTGAGGACCTTCGAGACCGGGCCCTTGGCGCGGACGTCGCCCTTGGCCAACGCGACCGGGAGGATGACCTTGCCCAGCCAGAACCGGTTGCCGGTGTCGGCGGACATGAACAGCTCGATGTTCGGGTCGGGGCCCTGCCCGGCGCCGGTGTGGATCTCGGAGTTCGGCATGTCCACGGTGAGCACCGCGTCCGGGTTCGTGTAGGTGATCCGCAGGACGACGCCCGACGGCTTCAGCTTCGCGACCAGGTCCGGGTCGGCCATGCCGATCCGGAACACCCCGCCCAGGTACTCGTAGACCTCGGCCTCGTCGGCGAACACGGCCATCAGCGCCTCCTCGCGGGATGGGGGCCGGACGTGGGGTCGCCCGGTGCGTCGCGGCGAGTGTGTCCGGTGTGGTCCGGGGCGCGCAGCCGATCACCGGGCCAGGGTTGGCCCGCCCGGGCCGTGCCGCCCCTCAGCGCCCGGCCGGGTGCTCGTCGAGCAGCCCGCAGCGCCCGGCGAGCGCGGCCGCCTCGATCCGGTTGGCCGCGCCCAGCTTGTGCAGCAGCGAGGCGATCATGCGCTTGGCGGTGCGCTCGCTGACCAGCATCGGGCGCGCGATGTCGGCGGTCTCCAGGCCCCGGGCCAGCAGCGTCCACAGCTCGATGTCGCGCTCACCGAGCCGGTCGAGCAGGCCGTCGGCGGTGCGGTCGGCCGCGACGAGCAGCGCGTCGAGCAGCTCCGCGCGCAGCACCCGCACCCCGGCAGCGATCGACAGCAGCGGGGCGACCAGCACCTCCGGGTCGGCGGACTTGCCCAGGTAGCCGTCGGCGCCCGCGCGCATCGCGGCCGCGGCCAGGTCCAGGTCCTCGGTGCCCGACAGCGCCAGCACCCGGGTGGCGGGGTAGGCGGCCTTGATCCGGCGGATCGTCTCCACCCCGCCCAGCGGCGGCAGCGCGAGGTCGACGATCGCGATCCCGGCCCGGTGCCGCCCGACCAGCGCGACAGCCTCCTCCCCGGCCGTGGTGGAGCCCGCGACCCGGAAGGTGTCCCCGGCGCGGGACTCCAGCAGCAGGGCGAGCCCCTGCGCGAACAGGGCGTGGTCGTCGACGATGACGACGACGTGCGGCGCTGTCGGCGCGGGCGGCATGCCCCGAGCCTAATGTGGCCCCGACCCGCGTCCCCGTCCGAGAGGCCCCGACCGTGACCGCGCACCCCGGTGAGCTCCCCGAACGCACCCGGGAGGAACGCCAGGCCGTCGTGCTGCGGCTCTGCGTGGTGCTCGCCGCCGTGGGCCTGGTCGTGAGCCGCCCGGACCTGACCGGCGAGCGGCCGGTCGTCGCCGCGGTGCTGGTCGGGCTGAGCACGGTGTACGCGGCGGTGCTCGGCGTCGTCTCGCTGGTGCGGGGGCGGCTGCCGGTGCCCCCGGCCGTGTTGACCGGGCTCGACGGCGTGCTCAGCGTGCTCGCCTGCGGCTTCACCGGCGGCGTCGCGAGTCCGATGGTGGGGGCACTGCCGCTGGTCGTCATCGCGATCGCGTTGCGCGGGGGGCCGCGCGTCGCGCGGTTCGCCGCGCTCGGGCTCGGTGCCGGCTACACCGTCGCGGTACTGCTCGGGTCCGGGCCGCGCGTCGCCCTCGCCGACGCGCTCCTGGCCGGGCTGTGGTGGACCGGCTTCCTGTTCGCGACCGCCGTGCTCACCGGGGTGCAGGTGCGGCTGCTGGAACACCAGCTGGCCGACATCGCGACCACCCGGGCCCGCGCGGAGAACGAACACGAGCGCTACCTGTCCGAGCGTGCGCTGCGGGACCGGATCGTGTCCCAGAGCCGGGCCCGGCTCGACGGTGCCCGTGTCGTGCTGCACGAGTTCCGGACCCCGGTCGCCTCGCTGACCGCGCTGTCGTCGGACCTCGCGGCGGGCAGGCTCGACGGTGACGCGGCCCGGCGTGCGTCGCGGCTGCTCGCCGACCACGCCGCCCACCTCCAGGACATGCTCGACGGGCTGGCCGACCTGGCCGTCGCCGACGGCAGCCCGCTCGGGCGCGACCGGCCCCGGCGCGTCGCGCTCGCCGAGCTCGCCGACGCCGTGCTCGACGCCGCCGGGATCGCCGCCCACCGGCGACACCCGGTCGTCGAGCCGGCCGGGGCCGCGGTCCACTGCGACCCGCAGCGGCTGCGCCGGATGCTCACCAACCTGGCCGAGAACGCCGCCCGGCACTCCGGCGACGAGGTCGTGGAGCTGCACCTGTCGCACGACGGCGCCGTGCTCACCGCCGAGGTCCGGGACCGCGGTCCCGGCCTGCCCGCGGGCCAGGAGGGCGTCGTGACGGCCAAGGGCGTCGCGCTGGGGGAGCGCCGCGGCACGGCCGGGCTGGGCCTGTGGATCGCCGAGGCGCTCGCGTCCGCGATGGACGGTGAGCTGAGCCTGCTCCCGCGCGAGGGCGGCGGCCTCGTCGCCCGGCTCACCCTCCCGCTCGCCGGCGCCTGAGGACCTCCCCTGGCACCCGGGGGCCAGCGCTGGCGCGGACGACGGGTGTGCCGGAGGTCTCGGCGCGACCAGGATCCACCACCATGCGTACGACGGCAGCGGTGCTGTGGGAACCCGGTGGCAAGTGGGAGATCGAGGAGGTCGAGCTCGACTCCCCGAACGCCGGCGAGGTGATGGTCGAGCTGACCGCGTCGGGGCTGTGCCACTCCGACGAACACCTCGTGACCGGTGACCTGCCCGCGGTCCTGCCGATGGTCGGCGGCCACGAGGGCGCCGGCCGGGTCATCGAGGTCGGCCCGGGTGTCACCGAGCTCGAGGTCGGAGACCCGGTCGTGATGACCTTCCTGCCCTCCTGCGGGCGCTGCCCGTACTGCTCCAAGGGCCAGCCGAACCTCTGCAACGACGGCGCCGGAGCCACCCTCGGGCCGCAGCTCGACGGCACCTACCGGTTCCACGCCCGCGGCGAGGACCTGGGCCAGATGTGTCTGCTCGGCACGTTCGCCCGGCACACCGTCGTCCCGGTGAAGTCCGCCGTGAAGATCGACGAGGGCTTCCCGCTCGACCTGGCGGCGCTGGTCGGCTGCGGCGTCACCACCGGCTTCGGCTCCTCGGTCCGCACCGCGGACCTGCGGGCCGGGGACACCGCCGTCGTCGTCGGCATCGGCGGCATCGGCGCGAACGCGGTGCAGGGCGCCCGCGCGGCCGGGTGCCGGTACGTCGTGGCCGTCGACCCGGTCGAGCACAAGCGGGAACGGTCCCGCGAGCTGGGCGCCACGCACGTCGCCGCGAGCATCGACGAGGCCTGGGAGATCGTCAGCGAGGTGACCCGCGGGCAGATGGCCGAGGCGGCGATCCTGTGCACCGGCGTCGCGATGGGTGAGGACCTGCAGCCCGCGCTGCAGCTGGTCGGCAAGCGCGGCCGGGTCGTCGTCACCGCGCTGGCCCGGGCCGAGGAGGAGACGGCGTCGCTGTCGCTGCTCGACCTCACGCTCTACGAGAAGCAGATCCGCGGCGCGCTGTTCGGCAGCTCCGCGGCGCAGTTCGACATCCCGCGGCTGCTGGAGATGCACAACCTGGGACAGCTCAAGCTGCGTGAGCTGATCACCAAGGAGTACACCCTCGACCAGGTCAACGAGGGCTACGAGGACATGCGTTCCGGGCGCAACATCCGCGGGCTCATCCGGTACTGAGCACGACCGGGGCGACTCGCACCGACCCGGATCTGACAGGCTGGTGGGGTCACCCTCCCGTCCCGTCGTCCCCAGGAGTCGCCCCGGTGAGCTCGGAGGCCCCGCTCGAGGAGCTCGGTTCCCCGAGCCTGGTGGAGCTGGCGCTCGACCGGATCCGCCGGGACATCCTGCGGGGTGTGTTCGCGCCGGGGGAGCGCCTGGTCGAGGAGCAGCTGACCCGCCGGTTCGGCATCAGCCGGGCGCCGGTGCGCGAGGCGCTGCGTCAGCTCGGTGAGCAGGGCCTCGTCGAGCACCTCCCGCGGCGCGGGGTCCGGGTCTGCGAACTCTCGGCCCGGGACATGACCGAGCTGTTCGGGCTGCGCGACGCGCTGGAGCGGTTCGCCGTGGACGAGATGTTCGCCGGGAGCGGGCGCCGGGACCCGGCCCGGCTCGCCCGTCTCCAGCGGGCCACCGAACGGATCGAACGCGCCGCGGCCGACGACGGCGAGGGCGCCGCGGTCGACCGTGCCGAGGCACACCGCGAGTTCCACCTGGCCCTGGTCGGGCTGGCCGGGCACCGGCACCTCGTCCGGGTCTTCGAGCCGGTCATCCTGCAGCTCCAGCTGTACATGGCGACCAACATGCGTCGCGAGGCCGAGCAGCGCTCCCCGGCCGAGGGGGCGCGACGGCACCGCCGGCTGTACGAGGCGGTCGTGGCCGGGGACCGGGCGGCTGTGCTCGACGCGCTGGCCCACCACGGGGGCCGCGCCTACCTCGGCCCCGAGCTGCACGAGCAGTAGCAGACGTCACGCAGCTGTTACCTCGGACACCTTGAGGTGACACCAAACTGTCGACAATCGACGGAATGCAGCTGCTGTCCAGCCCCTCGGCGACGGTGTCCGGCCTCCGTGCCGGCTACGCCTCCGGCGCCCTCCGACCCGCGGACGTCGTCGCGGAGCTGACCGCCAGGATCGACGCCCGCGGCGACGACCACGTCTGGATCTCCCGCACCCCGGTCGACGAGCTGCACCGGCGGGCCCGTGAGCTGGAGGGACTCGACCCGGCCGGCCACCCGCTGTGGGGCGTGCCGGTGGCGGTGAAGGACAACATCGACGCCGTCGGGCTCCCCACCACCGCCGCCTGCCCGGCGTTCACCCGCACCCCCGACGCCGACGCCACCGCGGTCCGGCGGCTGCGCGCGGCGGGCGCGATCGTCGTCGGGAAGACCAACCTGGACCAGTTCGCCACCGGTCTGAACGGGGGCCGCTCGCCCTACGGGGCGCCGGAGAGCGTCTTCGGCGGCGACCTGATCTCCGGCGGGTCCAGCTCGGGGAGCGCCGTCGCCGTCGCGGCCGGGCTGGTGCCGGTCGCGCTGGGCACCGACACCGCCGGGTCCGGGCGGGTGCCCGCCGCGCTGAACGGCGTCGTCGGGCTCAAGCCCACCCGCGGCCTGATCGGCACGGCCGGGATGCTGCCCGCCTGCCGGTCGCTGGACTGCGTCAGCGTGTTCACCCGCGACCTCGCCGGGGCCGCCGAGGTGCTCGCGGTGCTGGCCGGGCCGGACCCGGACGACCCGTGGTCCCGGGCCGCCCCGCCAGAGGCCCCCGGCGCCGGCCCGGTCGTCGTCGCGCTGCCGGAGGACCTGGATCTCGACCGCGGTGACGGGACGGTCGACACCGGGTTCGCCGACGCCTTCGCCCGGGTCGCGGCGACCGTCGCCGCCCGGGCCGCGAGCACCGTCGGCACACCCACCGCGGCCCTGCGCGAGGCCGGGGACCTGCTCTACGGCGGGCCGTGGGTGGCCGAACGGCTCGCCGTCCTCGCCGACGTCCTCGACACCCACCGCGACGCCGTGCTGCCGGTGACCCGCGCGGTGATCGAGGCGGGTGCCCGGTTCTCCGCCGTCGAGGCGTTCCGCGCCCGGTACCGGCTGCAGGAGCTGCGCGCCGAGGTCGCCCGGCTGTTCGCGACCGCGGACGTCCTGCTGCTCCCGACCGTGCCGACGACGTTCACCCGGGCGGAGCTGGCGGCCGAGCCGGTCGTGCGCAACCTCGTCCTGGGCCGCTACACCCAGGCCACCAACCTGCTGGACCTCGCCGCCGTCGCGGTGCCCGCCGGGACCACCGACGACGGGCGGCCGTTCGGGGTCACCCTGCTCGGCCCCGCCTTCTCCGAGGCCCGGCTGCTGCACGCCGCGGCCGCGCTGCTCGGGCCGCCGCGATGAGACCGCCCGCACCGTGCCCGTCCTCTCTGCCCGCACCGACCACCGGAACCGGAGGCGCCATGACGACCGACGCACTCGACACCGCACCCGACCCCGCACTCGACGCCGCGACCCGCACCGCCACCATCGGGCCGGTCGCGGCCCGTCCCTACCCCTGGCCCTACGACGGCACCGTCCCCGCCGCCCGCACCGCGCTGATCTGCATCGACTGGCAGGTCGACTTCTGCGGGCCCGGCGGCTACGTCGACCGCATGGGCTACGACATCGGGCTCACCCGACAGGGCCTCGCCCCGACCGCCCGGCTGCTGGCGCACGCCCGCGAGACCGGGATGCTCGTCGTCCACACCCGGGAGGGACACGCCGCGGACCTGTCCGACCTGCCCGCGAACAAGCGCTGGCGGTCGCGGCGGATCGGGGCGGAGATCGGCAGCCCCGGACCGGCCGGGCGGATCCTCGTCCGCGGCGAACCCGGCTGGGAGATCGTGCCGGAGGTCGCCCCGGTGCCCGGCGAGGTGCTGATCGACAAGCCCGGCAAGGGCGCGTTCTACGCCACGCAGCTCGACCTGGTCCTCCGCTCCAACGGGATCACCCACATCCTGCTGACCGGCATCACCACCGACGTCTGCGTGCACACCACCATGCGCGAGGCGAACGACCGCGGCTACGAGTGCCTGATCCTCGCCGACTGCACCGGCGCCACCGACCCCGCCAACCACGACGCCGCCCTGCACATGGTGACCATGCAGGGCGGGGTGTTCGGCGCCGTCGGGTCGTCCGACGCCGTCGTCGGGGCGACCACCTGGAGTGACTCGTGATCTCGGTCGACGCCGACCCCGGCACCTTCGCCTTCGACCCCGCGACCACCGCCCTGCTGATCATCGACATGCAGCGGGACTTCTGCGAGCCCGGGGGCTTCGGCGAGACCCTGGGCAACGACGTGTCGTTGCTGCGCAGCGTCATCCCGCCGCTGCAGGAGGTACTGCGCACCGTCCGCGCGCTGGGCATGACCGTGATCCACACCCGCGAGGGCCACGTCCCGGACCTCAGCGACTGCCCGCCCGCCAAGCTCAACCGCGGCGAGCCGAGCCTGCGCATCGGCGACCCGGGGCCCAAGGGCCGCATCCTGGTCCGCGGCGAGTACGGCCACGACATCATCGACGAGCTGAGGCCCGAGTCCGGCGAGCTCGTGATCGACAAACCCGGCAAGGGCTCGTTCCACGGCACCACCTTCGGCGCCGAGCTGCGGTCCCGCGGCATCACCAGCCTGATCGTGGCCGGCGTGACCACCGAGGTCTGCGTGCACACGACCGTCCGGGAGGCCAACGACCGCGGCTACGAGTGCCTCGTGCTCTCGGACTGCACCGGCTCCTACTTCCCCGAGTTCCACCGCGTCGCACTGGAGATGGTGGCCGCCCAGGGCGGCATCTTCGGCTGGGTCGCGCCCTCGTCCGCACTGCTCACCGCACTGACCAGGGAGGCCGTGGCATGACCACGACGGATACCGCACCCCAGCCGATGAGGCTCTCCTGGTGGGTCGCGGGGGACACCAACGCGTTCTTCGGGCTCGGGTTCAACACGCTGGTCAACGTGTTGACCCTGACCGGGCTGTGCATCGGGGTGGTGAACATCCCCGGCGCCGAGGTGTTCGGGGTGATCCTCCCGGCGCTCGGCGTCCAGCTGCTGATCGGCAACGTCTACTACACCTACCTCGCCCGTCGACTGGCGCACCGCGAGGGCCGCACGGACGTCTGCGCCATGCCCTACGGCCCGTCCGTGCCGCACATGTTCATCGTCGTCTTCGTGATCATGCTGCCGATCGCGCTGGCCACGGGGAACCCGCTCACCGCCTGGGCGGCCGGTCTCGCCTGGTCGTTCATCATCGGGTTGATCGTGCTGCTCGGCGCGTTCGTCGGTCCGTGGATCCGGCGGTTCACCCCGCAGGCCGCGATGCTCGGCACGCTCGCGGGCGTCTCGATCGCGTTCATCTCGATGCGCCCGGCCGCGCAGATGTTCGAGGCCCTGTGGATCGCGCTGCCGGTCATGGTGATCATCCTGATCGGGTTCTTCACCGACCTGAAGCTGCCCGGGAACATCCCGGTGGGGCTGGCAGCGCTGCTCGTCGGCACCGCGATCGGCTGGGTCGGCGGGTACATGTCGGTGCCCGACGTCGTCTCCGCCGCCGGCGACGTCGCGATCAGCCTCCCGACCGTCGACCTCGCCCGGCTCGGTGCCGGGCTCGCCGACGTCGCCCCGCTGCTCGCCACGGCGATCCCGCTGGGCATCTACAACTTCACCGAGGGCATGACGAACATCGAGTCCGCGGCCGTCGCGGGCGACGAGTACAACATGCGCGCGGTGCTCGCCGCGGACGGCGCCGGCGCCGTCGTCGGTGCCGCGATGGGCTGCCCGTTCCCGCCCGCGGTCTACATCGGACACCCGGGTTGGAAGGCGGCCGGCGGCCGGACGACGTACTCGCTGGCGTCCGGGGTGTTCATCTCCCTGATGTGCTTCCTCGGGCTGTTCTCGCTGCTCGGAGCGTTGCTGCCGACCCCGGCGATCGTGCCGATCCTGCTCTACATCGGCCTGCTGATCGGGGCCCAGGCGTTCCAGGAGACCCCGCGCCGCCACGCCGTCGCCGTCGTCATCGCGATCGTCCCGAACATCGCGGCCTGGGCCACCGGGCTGATGAACAACGCGCTGTCGGCCGCGGGGACGACCGCGGCCCGGGTCGGGGAGGAGGCCCTCGCCGGGGCCGGGCTGGTCTACCACGGCACCGTGCTGCTCGGCGGTGGCGCGATCCTCGCCGGTCTGGTGCTCGGCTCGATCACCGCGTTCGTCATCGACAAGAACTTCTTCGCCGCGGCCGCGTACTCCGCCGCCGGGGCGGTGCTCGGGTTCGTCGGGCTGATGCACGCCGAGGCCGTCGGCTGGAACGTGGGCGGGCAGATCGCGCTCGGCTACCTGTTCGCCGCGATCGTGCTGGCCGCGTTCGGGTGGGGCACCCGACGTGGCGCCACCGCCCGGCAGGCCGTCGCGCCGGAGCCCGCCGCCGCGCCGGTCGCCCCGGCGGAGCCGCAGCCGGCTCGGCCGGCCGCGGCTCCGGCCACGACCGAGGGGCCCGACGCCGTCGGCGGACCCCGCCCGGCCACGGCATGACCCGCGGCACGGTCACCACGGCCGACGAGCTGGACCGGCCCGACGTCGTCGCGCAGGTGCGGGCTGCGTTCGACCGGTACGAGCGGGCGCTGCGCGACGCCGACGTCGCCGTCCTCACCGAGCTGTTCTGGGACGACGACCGCTGCGTCCGCTTCGGCGTCGCCGACCGCCAGCAGGGCGGCGCCCAGATCGCCGCGTGGCGCCGGGTGAACCCCGGGGTCCCGGCCGGGCGGACGCTGTCCGGCACGACGGTCCTCGCCCTCGGGAGCGACGCGGCCGTCGTCAGCACACGGTTCGGCTACCCGGACGGCGCGCGGGAGGGCCGGCAGACCCAGACCTGGGCGCGGCTCGGCGGCGCCTGGCGGATCGTGGCAGCACACGTCTCGGAGGTGCCGTGCTGACCGGGGGATTCGCGGTCGTCGCCGCGCACCGGCGGGGCCAGCCGCTGCACCACGAGCTGCTCGCCCTCGGGGCCCGGTTCCGGGCGGTGCGGGTGACCGCGCCGGAGTACCGGCTGCTCGCCCTCGACGGCGACGTCCCGCGCGGCGGGCTGCTCCGGGTCGGCGCGGGCGGCGCGGCGATCGAGGTGGAGGTGTTCGACCTGCCCGCCGCGGCCGCCGCGGGCCTGGTGCTGCCCGCGCCGCTCGCGCCGGGCCGGGTCCTGCTCGACGACGGCGATCCGGTCGCCGGGATCGTGTGCACGACGGCGACGCCCGGGGCCCGGGACGTCACCGAGCACGGCAGCTGGCCCGCCTACCTCGCGGCACGGTGATCCGGGGCCGTCCCACCGCATCCGTGCGGGTGGGACGGCCCCGGGGCCTCAGCCGACCAGGTCGCGGATCGTGCGCAGGTGGTCGGGTGCGCCGTCCACGACCATCGTCGTGATCAGCGAGTCGCGGAACACCGGCAGCTCCTCGGCGATCTTCGCCGTCGGACCGACGAGTGCCACCTGCTCGACCATCGAGGTCGGGACGGCCTTCGCGGCCGCGTCCTTGTCGCCGGCGAGGTAGAGCTCCTGGATGCGGGCGCACTCCTGCTCGTAGCCCATGCGGGCGAAGACCTCGTAGTGGAAGTTCGCACCCCTGGCGCCCATCCCGCCGACGTAGAGCGCGAGGAACGGGCGGATCCGGTCCGCGGCAGCCTCGAGGTCGTCGTCGACGACGACCTGCACCATGCAGACGACCTCGAAGCCGTCCGGGCGCCCGCCGCGGGCGGCGAACCCGGCGTCGAGGGACTCGCGGTAGTGCGCGTCGTTCCGGGGTGCGTAGAACAGCGGCTGCCAGCCGTCGGCGATCTCGGCGGCCAGCGCGACGTTCTTCGGGCCCTCGGCGGCGAGCAGGATCGGCAGGTCGGTCCGGTACGGGTGCAGCGTCGAGCGCAGCGGCTTGCCCAGCCCGGTGCCGCCCGGGTACGGGATCGGGTGGTGCGGGCCGTCGGAGAGCACCTTCTCCCGCGCGATCGCGGCGCGCAGGATCCGGACGTACTCCCGGGTGCGCGCGAGCGGCTTCGGGTACGGCTGCCCGTACCAGCCCTCGACGACCTGTGGCCCGGACGCGCCGATGCCCAGCACCATCCGGCCGCCGGAGAGGTGGTCCAGCGTCATGGCGGCCATCGCCGTCGCGGTCGGGGTGCGCGCGGACATCTGCACGACCGAGGTGCCCAGGCGCATCCGCGTGGTGCGGGAGCCGAGCCAGGACAGCGGGGTGAACGCGTCCGAGCCGTACGCCTCGGCCGTCCACATCGAGTCGAAGCCGAGGTCCTCGGCGGCGTCGACCTTCTCCACCGTTCCGGGCGGCGGCCCGGCGCCCCAGTAGCCCAGCGCCAGGCCGAGCTTCACGACGCCGTCCCGAACGTCACCGGTAGCCGCTTGATGCCGTTGATGAAGTTCCCGGTCAGGAACTCCGGCTCGCCCACCGACAGGTCCGGGACCCGGGTGAGGAGCTGGTGGAACAGCGCGCGCAGCTGGGTCTTGGCCAGGTGGTGGCCCAGGCAGAAGTGCGGGCCGCCGCCGCCGAAGCCGACGTGCGGGTTCTCGGCGCGGGTGATGTCGAAGACGTGCGGGTCGGTGAACACGGACTCGTCACGGTTGCCGGAGTGGTAGAAGAGCACGACCCGCTCGCCCTCGGCGATCCGCTGCCCGCGGATCTCGGTGTCGCGGGTCGCGGTGCGCCGGAAGGTCAGCACCGGGCTGGCCCAGCGGACGAACTCCTCGACGGCGGGCTTGATCCGGTCGTCGAACTCCTCGGTCAGCAGCCGCTTCTGGTCCGGGTTGCGGTCCAGCGCGAGGATGGCGTGGCTGGAGGTCTGCCGGGTGGTGTCGTTGCCCGCGACGCACAGCAGCACGAAGAACGCCGCGATCTCCTCGTCGGTGAGCGCGTCGCCGTCGACCTCGGCCTGCACCAGGGCGGTCATCAGGTCGTCGGCGGGGTCCTCGCGGCGCAGCGCCGACAGCTCGAACGACGCGGTGTGCAGCGTCATCAGCCCGTTGAGCAGCACCGCCATCGGGTCGCCGTCGCCGATGTAGTCCGGGTCGTTCCAGCCGACCATGGCGTTGGCGGCGTCGGCGACCTCCTGCCGCCTCTCCGGCGGGATGCCGATCATCTGCGAGATCGTCCACATCGGCAGCCGCGCCGCGACCGCGGTCACGAAGTCCGCCGAGCCGTCACCGGCGAGCAGGTCGTCGACGATGAGCCGGGCCTGTTCGGCGATCTGCTCCTCGATCTGACGGACCCGGCGCGGGGTGAACACCGAGCTGATGACCTTGCGCTGGCGGTGGTGGCGCGGCGCGTCCATCGCGAGGATGGAGTGCGCGGCCTCCAGCATGTCCTCGGGCACGTCCTCCAGCATCACGCCGCCGTACTGCTGGCCGGAGGCGAAGGTCTCGGCGTCGCGGCTGACGGCCTGGATGTCGGCGTGGGTGACCAGCGCCCAGAACCCGGGGGCGTCGGGGTCGGGCAGCAGGTCGGTCTCGGCCGGCGGGTGCCAGGACAGCGGGCGCTCGCGGCGCAGCTCGGCGAACCGCTCCTCGCGGGCATCGGGGGTCTGGGCCCAGAACGCCTGGGTGGAGATGTCGAGCGGGTCGTACGGGCGCTTCTCCGTGGTGGTCACGGGATTGCCTCCTCGCGGTTGCGTCGTCGGAACCGGATCAGATCTCGGGTGGGGGGATCATGCCCGTCAACACGGCACCGCTGATGCCGCCGTCGGCGACGAGCGCGTGACCGTTGATCCAGGCGGACTCCGGACCGGCCAGGAACAGGACCGGGCCGGCGATGTCGGCGGGGGTGGCGTGCCTGCCGAGGAACGCGGCGAGCGCGTCGAGGTTCTCCTTGCCCATCGACTCCTCGAAGTCGCCGAGGATGGGGGTCTCGACCGGGCCGGGGCAGACGGCGTTCATCCGCACCCCGTTCTCGCCGAACACGGGGGCCATGAGCATCGTGTAGACGATCAGGGCCTCCTTGGAGAAGTTGTAGGCGTTGCCCGCCTGCGGATGCGCCGCGAACCAGGCGAGCCCCTCGTCGAGGGTGTCGGTGGCGAGCAGCTCACGCAGCGCCGCCAGCCGGTCGGCCCAGCCGTAGCCGGCGATGGAGGCGACGTTCACGATCGCGCCACCCGGGCGGATCCGTTCGACGGCCGACTCGGTCAGGTGACGGAGCCCGAGCAGGTTCACCCGCAGCACGAGCTCGGCCGGCGCGGTGCCGGGCACTCCCGCCACGTTGCACAGGGCGTCGAACTCCCCGTCGAGCGCGGCGACGGCGGAGTCGATCGACGCGACGTCGGACAGGTCGCAGTGCACGTGCCGCGCGACGCCGACGGGGGTGTCCTTCAGGTCCAGCGAGACGACCTCGTCGCCGGCATCGACGAACCGGCGCGCGACCTCGGCGCCGATCCCGGACGCGGCACCGGTCACCAGTACCCGGCGGCTCACTTGGTGACCAGGAGGTCCTCGCGGCCGTCGGCCTTGAGACGTTCGACGTAGGTGGGGAACAGGCGCTTGGACAACGGCGCGAGCTGCAGGAGCTTGGTGACCGTGCCCTCGACCTTCACCTTGCCCTTGGCCATGGCGAAGGTCAGGTTGACCGTGCCCTGCCAGTAGGCGTTCGCGGTCTCGGTGGACATGGTCATCGTGGCCTGCGGCTCGGGGGCGCCGGCGTCGGAGCCCTTCCAGACCTTGGCCCCGGGCAGGTCGATGATCAGCGCGGAGTCCGGGTCGGTGCACTGCTGACGCAGGACCAGGCCGGTGCTGCGGAGCTTCGGCGACAGCTCGGGGTCCGCCAGCGCGGTCTCGAAGATGCCGCCGATGTAGCGGTACAGCTCGTCCTCGTCGGTGAATCCGGGCACGGTTCCTCCACGTCGTCGTGAGTGTGCGTCGTTGCCACCGGAACGTAACGTAGATTACGTTACTGGGGAAGTACTCCGACTCGGAGGACGCGGAGGTCGACGCGGACGTGGCCGTGGACGCGTCGACGACGGTGGTCGACGACCCGACGGTCCCCGTGCCGGTGTCCCGCGGGCCTTCCGGGGGAGTGGGGCGCAGCCGCTCCGCCGCCCGCCACGGTCGTTCGGGACCGACGCCGTCCCGCCCCGGCGGGCAGCGCCGGGTCGGCCGGTCCGGCTCTGCTCCGGGTGCCGTCCGCCCGACGCGTGACGCGCGGACCGGACGCCCGCCGCGCAGGATCTCCTGATCGGACGCGCGTCCGGCGTGGCACCCTGGTGGGCCGGCACGGGTGGTGGAGAGGGGGCGGGGTGGCCAGGAGGACGGGTCGGCAGATCGCTGCCGAGCAGTACTACGACGCCGCGATGTCGATCCTCGCGCGCGAGGGCGCGGCCGGGCTGAAGATCGGCCCGCTGTGCCGGTCCCTCGGCGTGACCAGCGGATCGTTCTACCACCACTTCGGCGGCTGGGCGGGCTTCGTTCGCGGGCTGCTGCGCTACTGGGAGGCCGAGCAGACCGACCGGATCGTCGAGCTGGCCCGGGCGACCGCGGACCCGGTCGAGCGGATCGACGTGGTCAAGCAGCTCACGGTGGCCCTGCGACACGACGCCGAGGCCGCGATCCGGGCGTGGGCCCAGATCGACCCGGAGGTCGGTCGTGCCCAGGCGCGCGTGGACGTGCAGCGCAGGATCGCGCTGGAACAGGTGGTGGCCGAGGTGGTGCCCGACCCGGACGACGCCCGCAGGCTCGCCGTCTTCGGCATCTCGCTGATGGCCGGGTACCAGCAGACCTGCGACCCCCGCGACCGCGATCTCCTGCGTGCCCTGTTCGACGACTACCAGCGCCTCATCCTGTCGTACGCCCCGCACGTGACGCCGCCGATCGGGTGATCCTCTGTGCGGGTGGGGCGGTGGTGGCCGAACCGGCCGACCGCGCCCATTCAGGCCGTTCGGACCAGCCCTGCTACCCGACCGGGAGCACTGTTACCCACGGTCCGCAACAATCTGCGGTGATCTGTAACCCTCGGTAACCGTAACGTAGACTACGGTACGGTGACTGATCGGCGACCCCGCCGACCCGCAAGTAACCCCTGACGCGCAGACTCGTTGTGCCGTTCAGCACCGACGACTGGCCCCCGCTCCCCAGCGTTCCCGGGCCCCGGTGCGGTTCGTCGGTCTATTGCGCGAGGAGGCGACACGTGACCGGTGTCGAGGTGAAGGTCGAGGGACTGACGAAGTCCTTCGGTCGGGCCAACATCTGGTCGGACGTGAGCCTGACCCTGCCCGCGGGCGAGGTGTCGGTGTTGCTCGGGCCGTCGGGTACCGGCAAGTCGGTGTTCCTGAAGTCGCTGATCGGGCTGCTGAAGCCCGAGCGGGGATCGATCGTCATCGAGGGTGTGGATCTGTGCAAGTGCTCGGAGTCGGAGCTGTACGAGATCCGGAAGCTGTTCGGGGTGTTGTTCCAGGACGGTGCGTTGTTCGGGTCGATGAACTTGTTCGACAACATCGCGTTCCCGTTGCGGGAGCACACGCGCAAGTTCGGAGTCGGCGATCCGGGACATCGTCATGGAGAAGATCGACATGGTCGGTCTGGTGGGTGCGGAGGGGAAGCTGCCGGGGGAGATCTCGGGTGGTATGCGCAAGCGTGCGGGGTTGGCGCGGGCGTTGGTGTTGGATCCGAAGATCATTTTGTTCGATGAGCCGGACTCGGGTCTGGATCCGGTGCGTACGGCGTATCTGAACCAGTTGATCATCGATTTGAACGCGATGACGGATTCGACGTTCCTGATCGTGACCCATGACATCAACTCGGCGCAGACGGTGCCGGACAACATCGGTCTGCTGTATCGCAAGCATCTGGCGATGTTCGGTCCGCGGGAGGTGTTGTTGACCTCGGACGAGCCGGTGGTGGCGCAGTTCCTGAACGGGCGTCGTGAGGGTCCGATCGGGATGTCGGAGGAGAAGGACGCTGCGCAGGCTGCCCGGGAGATGGAGGAGGCGGGTGAGCTGGAGGGTCGTCCGCCGATGAAGCCGCAGTTGGTGGCTTCGACGGGGATGCCGGACCGGAAGGCGGTGCACCGTCGCCGGGAGCGGGTCGAGGCGATGCTGCACGAGCTGCCGCAGTCGGCGCAGGAGGCGATCCGCGAGCAGCACGCCGAGACCGACGCGACCTCCCGGTTCGCCCGCCCCGCGCAGGACGGGAGCACGATCTCCGAGGCCCGCGACGAGCACCCGACCGACATCCACCCGCGGATCACCGACGACACCCCCGACCCCCGTGGCCGGCACCAGCTCTCCGGCGGTGACCGATGACCAGTCCCGTCACCCGGGCGCTCACCCCGGTCGGCAAGTTCTTCGGCCTGTTCGCCGAGATCGGCCGCCAGGGACTGCGCCGGCCGTTCCAGTGGCGTGAGCTCGTCGAGCAGACCTGGTTCGTCACCAAGGTCTCCGCGCTGCCGACCGCGCTGTTCACCATCCCCTTCGGTGCGACGATCGCGCTGCTGCTCGGTGAGCTGACCCGCCAGTTCGGCGCCCAGTCCCAGACCGGCGCCGGCGCGGTCCTCGCGATCGTCCAGCAGGCCGCACCGATCGTCACCGCACTGCTGATCTCCGGTGCCGGCGGCTCCGCCGTGTGCGCCGACCTCGGTGCGCGGACCATCCGCGAGGAGATCGCGGCGATGGAGGTGCTCGGCA
Organism: Pseudonocardia sp. Ae717_Ps2; assembly: GCF_001932475.1. NCBI lineage: Bacteria > Bacillati > Actinomycetota > Actinomycetes > Pseudonocardiales > Pseudonocardiaceae > Pseudonocardia > Pseudonocardia sp. Ae717_Ps2. The sequence continues at coordinate 5,083,008 of NZ_MCIS01000001.1, read as the reverse complement.
TCTCGCCGATCCAGCGCCTCGTCGTCCCGCGGGTGCTCGCCATGGGCATCACCGCGGTCGTCCTGAACGGCCTCGCGACCTGCGTCGGCGTCGCGGGCGGGTACTTCTTCAACGTCATCATCCAGGGCGGCTCGCCCGGCGCCTACATCTCCAGCTTCTCGGCGATCGCGCAGGTCAGCGACATCGTCGTGTCCGAGCTGAAGGCGTTCCTGTTCGGCATCGTCGCCGGCGTCGTCGCCGCGTTCCGCGGGCTGAACCCGCCGCCCGGTGCGAAGGGGGTCGGTGACGCGGTGAACCAGGCCGTCGTCATCTCCTTCGTCCTCGTCTTCCTCATCAACCTCGTGCTCACCGCCCTGTACCTCGAGCTCGTCCCGCCGAAGGGCTTCTGATGGTTACCCGACTCGGAGCGCGGACCCGCCGGGCCGCCCAGGCGCCGCTCAACCAGCTGGAGGAGCTGGGCGACCAGCTCTCGCTCTACATCCGGTCCATCCTCTGGATCCCGAAGACGCTGACCCGCTACAAGAAGGAGGTCGCCCGGCTGCTCGCCGAGGTCTCCTTCGGGTCCGGCGCGCTGATCGTCATCCTCGGCACCGTCGGTGTGATGGCGTCGCTGTCGCTGTTCGTCGGCTCGCTGGTCGGCCTGCAGGGCTTCCGGGCCCTGGACGCCCTCGGCGTCGAGGCGCTGACCGGCTTCATCACCGCCTACTTCAACACCCGCTCGATCGCCCCGCTGGTCGCCGCCTCGGCACTGACCGCGACCCTCGGCGCGGGGTTCACCGCCCAGCTCGGTGCGATGCGGATCTCCGAGGAGATCGACGCCCTCGAGGTCATGGCCGTGCCCTCGGTGCCCTACCTGGTCACCACCCGGGTGGTCGCCGGCATCGTCGCGATCATCCCGATCTACACGCTCGGCCTGCTCGCCAGCTACGCCGCGTCGCGGATCAACGTGACGCTGCTCAACGGTCTGCCGGGTGGCACGTACGACCACTACTTCGACCTGTTCCTGCCGGTCAGTGACGTACTGCTGTCGTATCTCAAAGTGATCGTGTTCGCGACGGTGATCATCCTGATCCACTGCCACTACGGCTACTCCGCCAAGGGCGGCCCGGCCGGCGTCGGCGTCGCGGTGGGCCGGGCGGTGCGGCTGTCGATCGTCAGCACCGCGGTGCTCGACTTCTTCCTCACCCTGGTCATGTTCGGCACCTCCACCTCGGTGCGGGTGGCCGGATGAGGTCCACCAAGCGCGTGCTGCAGGGCCTGGCCTTCGTCACGGTCATCGTCGTCCTGCTCGGCCTCGCCGTCGCCCAGTACGCCGGGGTGTTCTCCTCCGGCGTCCCGGTCACGCTCAACGTCGCGCGGGTCGGCACCCAGATGCAGGAGCGCTCCGACGTCAAGATCAACGGTCTGATCGTGGGGCAGGTCGACAAGGTCGTCTCGGACGGCACGACCACCAGCATCGACATGTCGATGGACCCGCAGTACCTCGACGAGATCCCGGAGAACGTCACCGCGCAGCTGCTGCCGAAGACGCTGTTCGGCGAGAAGTTCGTCTCGCTCGTCCCGCCGGCCGCGCCCTCGACCACCCGCCTCGCCGCGGGTGACGTCATCCCCGAGGACCGCAGCCAGGCCGCTCTGGAGGTCGAGCGGGTGCTCGACGATCTCCTGCCGCTGCTCCAGACCGTCCGCCCGCAGGACCTCGCGACCACCCTCGGCGCGCTGTCCCAGGCGCTGCAGGGCCGCGGCAACCAGCTCGGCGAGACCCTCACCCAGCTCAACACGCTGGTCGAGGGCCTCAACCCGGCCGTGCCCGACCTGCAGGAGGACATCCGCCAGCTGGCGACGTTCTCCGACAACCTGAACCAGGCGGCGCCGGACCTGCTCGACGCGCTCGACAACCTGACGGTCACCAGCCGCACGATCGTCGAGAAGCGCGAGGGGCTGCGGAACCTCTACCGCTCCATCACCGGCGCGTCGGACGACCTGCGGGCCTTCCTCGACGCCAACGGCGAGAACATCATCGGGCTGTCGGCGGCCAGCCGGCCGACGCTGGAGACGCTCGAGCGCTACTCGCCCGAGTTCCCCTGCCTGACCCGCCAGCTCGTCGAGCTGATCCCGAAGATCAACAACGCGATCCGGCCGGGCACCGACCGGGTGGGCATCAACATCACCCTCGAGATCGTCTCGAGCAAGGGCAAGTACCTGCCCAACCAGGACGAGCCCCGCTACGGCGACGACCGCGGGCCGCGCTGCTACCCGATCCCGTCGCCGGCCGGCACCCAGTACCCGCCGGACGGCCCGTTCCGCGACGGCTCCGTCCCCGGCCCGGCCCCGGCCGGGCAGCCGATGGGCAACCCCGAGGACTTCGGGACCGACACCTTCGGCACCTACGACGGCACGAACAGCTTCGGCCTGATCCAGGACCAGAGCGCGCAGAACGGTGCGGGCGTGCTGCCCCCGCTGACCAGCGCGCTCGGCCAGGCCGGCATCCAGCCGTCGTCCTACGACGGGGCGCACCAGAGCGGCTCGGTCGACATGGGCGTCGCGAACTCCACCGGTGAGCAGCAGGTCGTCGCCCAGCTGCTGGCCGCCCACCAGGGCGGTTCCCCGCAGGCCGTCCCGGCCTGGAGCGCGACCTTGGTCGGCCCGCTCCTGCGCGGCACGGAGGTGACGCTGACGTGAGCAGGCTCCCGATCTCGGCGCTGGTCAAGTTCCTGGTCTTCGCGCTGATCACGGCACTGGGCACCACGATGCTCGGCCTGACCATCGCGAACGCCCGCGGTGGCCAGGTCACCGAGTACACCGCCCGGTTCACCGACGCGACCGGCCTGCTGGCCGGCGACGACGTCCGCATCGCCGGCGTCGTCGTCGGGTCGATCAAGGACGTCCGCATCGTCGACCAGCGGGTCGCCGAGGTGGCGTTCGACGTCGACTCGTCCACCCCGCTGCCGGCGACGGTCAGCGCGACCCTGAAGTACAAGAACCTCATCGGCCAGCGGTACATGGCGCTGGACCAGGGCGCGGGCCCGACCGGGGAGGACCTCCCCCCGGGCGGCCAGATCCCGATCGAGCGGACCCGGCCCGCGGTCAACCTGACCGTGCTGTTCAACGGCTTCCAGCCGCTGTTCCAGGGCCTCGACCCGGATCAGATCAACAAGCTGTCGATGGAGATCGTCCAGGTCCTGCAGGGCGAGGGCGGCACGGTGCAGAGCCTGCTCGCCTCGACGTCGTCGCTGACCAACTCGATCGCCGACCGCGACCAGGTCATCGGTCAGGTCATCGACAACCTGAACCTGACCCTCGACACCGTCAACCGCAACGACGAGGGCCTCAACGAGCTGATCAGCTCGCTGCAGGCGCTGGTGTCCGGACTCGCCCAGGACCGCGAGCCCATCGGCAACGCGATCCAGTCCATCGGCGAGCTGACCCAGGTCACCGGGTCGTTCCTGGAGGACGCCCGCCCGCCGCTGCGCGACGACATCCGCAACCTCGGCGATCTGGCGACCCAGCTCGACCAGGGACGCCCCACGATCGAGCGGTTCCTGCAGTACACGCCGTTCAAGCTGAACCGGATCGCCCGCGTCGGCTCCTACGGCAGCTGGTTCAACTTCTACCTCTGCGGCCTCGACGGCCAGATCGGCATCTCGCCGATCCTGCCGCCGACCTCACTGGAGGACCTGGGCATCGGCCCGATCCGCAACCCCGAGCGGCGCTGTGGCCCGGACCCGTCCGGGATCGGGGCGGGCAACACCGCCCCGACCGACGGCTCGCAGCCCGGCGACCAGCCGGACAACCGGGCCCAGAACAACCCGTTGATGCGTGAGCCGACCACCGAGTCGGTCGGCGGCCTGCTGGGCCAGGCGGCAGGCCGCGGCCCGGTCGACTCCAGCAGCGACCCGACAGCAGCGCTGCAGCCGGGAGGCAACTGATGGCACAGGCAGGGCAGAAGCGCCCCGTCCTGACGGCGGTGATCGGAATCGTGCTGATCGCGGCGCTGACACTGGCTGCGTTCAACTACGAGGCGATCTTCTCCGGGGCCACCCGCTACACCGCGGAGTTCCCCGAGGCGGCGGGCCTGCAGGCCAACGACCGTGTCACCGTGGCCGGCGTCGAGGCGGGCCGGGTGCAGAAGGTCTCCCTCGACGGCGACCACGTGAACGTCGAGTTCACCGTCGACGACGCCTGGGTCGGCAACCGGACCACGGCGTCGATCGAGATCGCGACGCTGCTCGGCTCCAAGTTCCTCGCCCTCGACCCGCGCGGCGACGGCGAGCAGAACCCCGACGAGCCGATCGGCCGGGACCGGACGAAGTCCCCGTTCGACGTCGTGGACGCCTTCAACGGCCTCTCCGGCACAATCGACCAGCTCGACACCACGCAGCTCGCGTCGAGCCTGACCACGCTCTCGGACACCTTCCGCGACACCCCGCCGGAGATCCGTGGGGCCCTGGACGGACTGTCCCGGCTGTCGAACACCATCTCCAGCCGCGACGGCGAGCTGAAGAAGCTGCTCGCCAACACCCGGCAGCTGTCGACCACGCTGGCCGACCGCCGCGGCGACGTCGTGAAGCTGGTCAACGACGGCAACCTGCTGCTCGGTGAGCTGCAGCGCCGCAAGGACGCGATCGCGAACCTGCTCGACGGCGTGCAGCGCCTGTCGATCCAGCTGCGCGGTCTCGTCGCCGACAACCAGGCGCAGCTGCGTCCGGCGCTGGAGACCCTCGACCGCGTGCAGGCGGTGCTCGAGGAGAACCGCGACAACCTCGGCGAGATCCTCGACAAGGAAGCGGTGTTCATCCGCGTGTTCGGCAACGCCCTCGGCAACGGCCGTTGGTTCGACAACTACCTGTGCGGCCTGCTGCCGCCGGTCGTGCCGCTCGGGGGTGACTGCTGATGGGGTCCTGGGCCAACGACCGGCGCCAGATCCAGCTCGGTGCCCTGATCGCCGTCGTCGCCGTCCTGGTGGCGAGCGCGATCTGGCTGATCACCTCCGGCGGGGGCCGCCAGATCACCGCCTACTTCACCAGTTCCGCCGCACTGTTCGAGGACAACGACGTGCGCGTGCTCGGCGTCCCGGTCGGCAAGGTCGACCGGATCACGCCCGAGGGCGACCGGGTGCGGGTCGACATGACCATCACCGACGACGAGGTGCGCCTGCCCGCCGACGTCAAGGCCGCCGTCGTCTCGCCGAGCCTGGTCACCGGCCGCTACGTGCAGCTGACCCCGGTGTGGACCGGCGGCCCCGAGTGGAACGGCGAGCCGATCCCGCTGGAGCGCACCGCGTTCCCGCTCGGCGTCGACGACCTCACCCGGACCGCCACCGAGCTCTCCCGGGCCCTCGGCCCGCAGGGGGCGAACAAGACCGGTGCGCTCAACGACGTCCTGGACGTCACCGCGAAGAACCTCGACGGCAACGGCCGGGCGCTCAACGACACCATCCGCAACCTCGGCGGACTCTCGGCGACCCTGAACGGCTCCAGCGGTGACCTGTTCGGCACCGTCACCGAGCTGCAGAAGTTCGTCGGGACGCTGCGAGAGAACGACCCCGGCATCCGCGAGCTCAACGGGAAGCTGGCCGACGTGACCGGCTTCCTCGCGAGCCAGCGCGGCGAGCTCGGCGGCGCGCTGAACCAGCTGTCCTACGCGCTCGGCGAGGTCGCGCACTTCGTGCAGGACAACCGGGCGACCCTGCGGTCGAACGTCGACAAGCTCGCGAGCGTGTCGCAGGAGGTCGTCGACCACCAGCGGGCGCTGTCCGAGATCGCCGACGTCGCCCCGGCGGCACTGAGCAACCTCACCAACATCTACAACGGTGCCTCGGAGACCCTGGACACCCGGGCCAACATCAACGAGCTGGCCTACCCGCTGCCGGTCGCGATCTGCGAGATCCTCCGCCGCGGCGCTGGCCAGCTCCCGGGTGGCCTCGACCAGCCCACGGCCGCCCTGTGCGACGGCCTCGCGCCGATCCTCGACGGCGCCGTGCCGCTGCCGACCCCGCAGCAGGTGCTCGAGCAGCTGCAGGCCGGCGGCTCCGGGGTCAACCCGGCCGTGCCGCAGCTGATGCGGGGCTCGCCGCTGTCGTTGACCGACCCGGGCTCCCAGCTGCGCGCCCCGGCCGACCCGCAGGCTCCCGCCCCCGCCGGGCAGCCCGCACCGGGTGCCACCAGCACCCCGGCCACCCCGGCGCCGTCGACCACGACGGCCCCGCAGGCCACTCCCACCCCGGTCCCCGAGACCGAGGAGCGCGGGGGCGGCGGACTGTTCGGCCTGTTCGGAGGTGGATCGTGATCGGCTCCAGCGGCCGCGTCGGCCGGGTGTCGGCGCTGCTGACGGCCGTGGCGCTGTTCGCGGGCGGCTGCGGCGCGGTGGACGGCGGCCTCCGGGGCATCCCGCTGCCCGGTGGCGCGAACCTGGGCGACGACCCGTACTCGGTGCAGATCGAGTTCGCCGACGTCGTCGACCTCGTCCCGCAGTCGATCGTGCGCGTCGGTGACGTGCCGGTCGGGGCGGTCGAGAAGGTCGCCGTCGAGCCGGGGTCGTGGAACGCGCTGGTCACCGTGTCGGTGAACCGCGACGTCAAGCTCCCGGCCAACGCGACCGCGCGGGTCCGCACGACCTCGCTGCTCGGCGAGAAGTTCGTCGAGCTCTCCCCGCCGACCGTCCCCGCCGAGGGCGACCTCGCCCAGAGCGGGAAGATCGGGCTGCAGGCCAGCGGGCGCGCGGCCGAGGTCGAGGAGGTCCTCGGGGCGCTGTCGCTGCTGCTCAACGGCGGCGGCGTGGCCCAGATCCGGACCATCTCCACCGAGCTCAACAACGCGCTGTCCGGGCGCGAGCCGCAGATCCGCGGTCTGCTGGACAACCTGAACCGGCTCGTCGGCTCGCTCGACAGCTCCAAGGACGACATCAACCGGGCGCTCGACGGGCTCAACCGCCTGTCCGCCACGCTCGCCGAGCGTCGCCCGCAGATCGAGAACGCCCTGCAGAACATCAGCCCCGGCCTGCGCGAGCTCGAGGCCCAGCGCACCCAGCTGGTCGGCATGCTGCAGGCGCTCGACCGGCTGTCCGGCGTCGCGACGAACGTGGTCAACCGGTCCCGCGACGACCTGCTCGCCGACCTGGAGGCGCTGCGCCCGGTGCTGCGCAACCTGGCCGACTCCGGCCAGAACCTGCCGGACTCGCTGCAGCTGCTGCTGTCGATCCCGTTCACCGACGCGGCCACCGACGCCGTCGCCGGCGACTACGCCAACCTGTACGCCAAGCTCGACCTGGACCTCGGGTCGATCCTGCGCAACATCCTCAACTCCAACCAGCTCGGGCTCCCACTCGACCCGACGCAGCTGGCCCAGCTGCCGCCCACCGCGCAGCTGCTGACACCGCTGCTCGGGGCGACGCCGCGGCAGCCGGACCCGGCGGTCCCGGGTGCGCCCGCGCTGCCGCTGCTGGGGCCCGAGCAGCCCACCACCGAGCCGGCGCCGCCCGCATCGGGTTCCGCGCCGGCCACCCCGGCGCCCTCGGCGACCCCGACCCCGACACCGAGCCCGACGCCGGAGCGGGGCTCCGGCGGCGGCGGCCTGCTCGGCGGACTCTTCGGAGGCGGATCGTGATCACCAAGACCGTCCGCTGGCAGCTGATCGCGCTGGTGCTCGTCACCGTCGTGGCGGTCGGCTACGCGGGCTTCCGCTACGCGGGTCTCGACCGCATCTTCGGTGCGACGACCTACCCGGTGACGGTGCAGCTCGCCGACTCCGGCGGGATCTTCACCGGTGCCGACGTCACCTACCGCGGCGTGAGCGTCGGCCGGGTCGGTCAGCTGTCGCTGACCGCCCGCGGCGTCGACGTCCAGCTGGACATCGACAACTCCGCGCCGTCCATCCCGGCCGACGCCCGGGCCGTCGTCGGGAACCTCTCGCCGATCGGTGAGCAGTACGTCGACCTCCAGCCGGTCGCCGACGGCGGTGAGGCGCTCGCCGCCGGCTCGGTGATCCCGCAGGACCGCACCCGGACCCCGATCCAGATCAACACCTTCCTGACCGAGCTGGACCAGCTCGTCTCGACGGTGCCGAAGGACTCGTTGCAGACCGTCGTCCGCGAGCTCGGCCAGGGCTTCGAGGGCACCGCGCAGCCGCTGCAGCAGCTGCTCGACACCACCGGGGAGTTCAGCAGGGCCGCCACGGACGCGCTGCCGCAGACGACCGCGCTGATCCGCGACTCCCGCCCGGTGCTCACCACGCAGAACGAGGTGGCGCCGCAGTTCCAGGAGTTCAGCCGGGGCCTGCGCGAGGTCACCGAGCAGCTCAAGCAGTCCGACCCGGACCTGCGTCGGATCATCGACGACGGCCCGCGCCTCGGCGACCAGGTCAGCGGCCTCCTCCGGGAGAGCGGCCCCGGGCTCGGCGAGTCGATCGCGAACCTGCGGACGGTGACCGAGCTGCTGGCCCCGCGTCAGGCGGGCCTGCGTCAGCTGCTCGTCACCTACCCCGGCCTGGTGTCGGTCGCGCCGAAGGTCGTGCCCGGCGACGGGACCGCGCACCTCGGCCTGGTCGTCAACATCGCCGACCCGCCGGTCTGCACCCGGGGCTACGAGGGCACGCCCAACCGCGGTGGCCTCGACGTCTCCGAGCGACCGGTGAACGAGGACGCCCGCTGCGCCGAGCCCCCCGGCAGCCCCACCAACGTGCGCGGAATGCAGAATGTGCCCAGGCCCCAGCCGCTCGAGGTGCCGGACTACTCCGGCAACTCGGGGTTCGGCGGCCACGGTGACGGTCAGCACGGCGGCGGCGACCCCGCCGACGGGCCGGCCCCGCGGCCGAATGCCGGGTCGCTCGGCGACGACCGTGCCGAGCGGGTCGCGACGCCGGGCCTGGTGACGAGCTTCGCCCAGATCCTGGGCGGTTGAGCACGACGGTCGTGCCCCGTCCGGGGCGCGACCGGCACGACGGCCGGGCCACACCCGGGCCCGGCCGGCACGACGACCGCGGGGGACCGCCGTCCGCCGGACGACGCGGACCCCCACGGCCGGCCCACGGCCGCCCGGTGCGGTCGCCGAGCGGCTGTGCCCCCGCAGCCGGGAGGAGGAACGCTCCCCGATGAACACCGACGTTGCCGGCTCCGACGCCGACACGAAGGCCGACACGAAGGCCGACCCGAAGGCCGACACGACGGCGGACACCCCCGACGGTGCCGCGCCCGTGGAGCCTGCCACCGGCCGGGACGGCGGCCAGACCCCGCCTGGGCCGCTCGCCAGGGCGCTGCCCGTGGCCGCCGTCGTCGCGGCGGTGCTCGCGGTCGTGCTGGGCTGCCTGTGGCTGTTCGCGCTGAACAGCGACGCCACCCAGGTCGCGCAGGCCCGCGACGCTGCACTCCGTGACGCCCGCCAGGCGGTGATCAACCTGAACACCCTGGACCACAAGGACGCCCAGAAGGGACTGGACCTGTGGATCCAGTCCTCGGCCGGGTCGGTCCGCGACGAGTTCGTGTCCAACCGCGACGCCTACGCCAAGCTGGTCACCGACCAGAAGCGCACCACCACCGCGACCGTCACCGACGCCGCGGTGACCGAGGTCGACCCGCGCGCCGGGACCGCCCGGGTGCTCGCCGGCGTCGACGTGAACGTCACGCCCGAGGGCGGTCAGCCCACCGTGACCCGCCAGCGCATCGAGCTCGGCATGGTCCGTACCGACGACGGCTGGAAGGTCGACGCCCTGGAGCCGCTTGTCACCCCGGGCACGGGCTGACCCTCCGGCCCGACCCCCGGCCCCCGGCGGTGCCCCGCGCCGCCCCGCACCCAGGTCGACCACCCCAGGAGGTCACCGCATGTCCACCCCCCGCCGCCGCCCCGCGGGCGGCATCCGCAGGCCCCAGGTCGCGGGCCGCCCGCGCACCCGCACCGACGAGCCCGACGAGGAGGAGACCGGCACCGGCGGTGTCGCCCTCGACGAGCGCTCCGGTGCCGCGGTCCCGTCCGCCGCACCGGTCCGCTCCGGCGACGCCGGGCGCACCGACGCATCCGACACCCCCGGCACGACCGACGCCTCCGACCCGGCCGACGCCGGCGACGCGGACGATGCCGGTGCGGCCGACGCCGACGGCGCCCCGCGCCGCCGGTCGTTGCTGTCCGCCCCGACGACCCGGCGCGCGACCGGGCTGTTGCTCGCCGTCACGGTGCTGCTCGTCGCGGCCGCCGCGTTCTTCGGCGCCGAGTGGTACCGCACGACCTTCACCGGCTCGGCGGCCAACACCGCGCTGAGCGACGTCGGCACCACCACGCAGGTCAGCGAGCAGGTCGGCGAGGCGATCACGAAGGTCTACTCGTTCGACTACGCCCGCCTCCAGCAGGCCGAGGACGATGCCCGCGCCGTCATCACCCCGGGCTTCCAGCCGGAGTTCGACAAGATCTTCGGCAGCGTGAAGGACCTCGCCCCGCAGCAGAAGGCCGTGGTCACCGCGACGATCCCGAAGCTCGCCGTGGCCAGCATCGACGGGGACCGCGCGACCGTCTACGCCTTCGTCAACCAGGTCATCCGGCGCCAGGCCGACGGCGGTGCCCCGCAGGAGGGGGCCGCCGCGGCCCGGCTGCGGGTCGACGCCCAGTTCGTCGACGGCCGCTGGAAGATCTCCGCGATGACGCCGGCCTGACCCGGCCCCCGCGCCCGCGACGGTGCCCCGTACCCCCGGTCGACGGGGGTGCGGGGCACCGGCGTATGGTGGTCCACGATCCACCGAAGACCGCAGGTCCGCGCCCGGGTTCCGGGTGCACGAAGGTTCCGGGAACAGCCGGACGGCCCGCGCAGGAGGACGAGGCGACAGCGGGCGCGCGAGCGCCCCACGAACTTCCGACGCCCCGTGCTGCTGCGCACGGGGCGTTCGTCGTCTCCGGGGTCGGAGTGGGAACTGCGTCGGTGGCACCCCCAAGCACGTCCCACGTGCACGAGACCGACCCCCGAGAGGAGGGCAGCGATGGCAGCACCTGAGAAGGTCGCAGCGGTCGAGGAGATCACCAACCGCTTCCGCGAGTCGGACGCCTCGGTCGTGACCGAGTACCGCGGGCTCAGCGTCGCCAAGCTGACCCAGCTGCGCCGGGACCTGGGTTCGGACGCGAACTTCCGCGTCGCGAAGAACACCCTGGTCAAGCGCGCGGCGGCGGAGGCCGGGGTCCAGGGCCTGGACGACCTGCTCGCCGGCCCGACGGCCATCACCTTCATCAAGGGTGAGCCCGTCGAGGCCGCGAAGGCGATCAAGCAGTTCGCGAAGGACAACCCCGGTCTGACGATCAAGGGCGGGTACATGGACGGGCGCGCCCTGTCCACCGCCGAGGTCGAGCAGCTGGCGGACCTCGAGACCCGTGAGGTCCTGCTGGCCAAGCTGGCCGGCGCGATGAAGGCCAACCTGTCGAAGGCCGCCGGGCTGTTCAACGCCCCGGCCTCGCAGGTCGCCCGCCTCGCGCAGGCGCTGGCCGACAAGAAGGCCGAGTCCGGCGAGTCCGCCGCTCCGGCCGAGGCCGACGGCGACTCCGCCGAGAGCTGACCACCACCCCCATCTGTCTTTCGTAGAAAGGACCGCCACCATGGCGAAGCTGTCCACCGACGAGCTGCTCGACGCCTTCAAGGAGCTCACCCTGCTGGAGCTCTTGGACTTCGTGAAGAAGTTCGAGGACACCTTCGAGGTCACCGCGGCCGCCCCGGTCGCCGTCGCCGCCGCGGGTGCCCCCGCCGCCGGTGCCGCCCCCGCCGAGGAGGAGAAGGACGAGTTCGACGTCGTCCTCGAGGCCGCCGGTGACAAGAAGATCCAGGTCATCAAGGTCGTCCGCGAGGTCGTCTCGGGCCTGGGCCTGAAGGAGGCGAAGGACCTCGTCGAGTCCGCGCCGAAGCCGCTGCTCGAGGGTGTCGCCAAGGAGGCCGCCGAGGCCGCCAAGACGAAGCTCGAGGAGGCCGGCGCCAAGGTCTCGCTCAAGTGACCTGAGCACCGCTCGCACGACGGGGCGCCGACCCACCGGGTCGGCGCCCCGTCGTCGTTCCGGCGGTCAGGTCCGTTCGCGGGCCCGCAGCTCGCGACGCAGCACCTTGCCCGTGACGGTCTTGGGCACCTCGTCGAGCAGCTCCACCTGCCGCGGGTACTTGTAGGCCGCCATCCGCTCCCTGGTGAAGGAGATCAGCTCCTCCGGGGTGACCGAGGCACCCGCCCGCAGGGACACGAAGGCCTTCACCGTCTCGCCCCGGTACTCGTCGGCGACGCCGACCACCGCGGCCTCCCGCACCGCGGGGTGCTCGTAGAGGACGTCCTCCACCTCGCGCGGCCACACCTTGTAGCCGCCCGCGTTGATCTGGTCCTTCTTCCGGTCGACGATGTAGAACCAGCCGTCGGCGTCCATGTAGCCGACGTCCCCGGTACGGAGCTCTCCACCCGGGATCGCCCCCGCCGTCTCCTCGGGCTTGTTCCAGTAGCCCGCGACGACCTGCGGCCCGGACGTGCAGATCTCCCCGATCTCGCCGGGCGGGAGCTCCGCGCCGTCGTCGTCGAGGATGCGGACGACGGTGCCGTAGATCGGGACACCGACCGACAGCGCCCCGGACGCGGAGTCCACCGGCCCCTGGGTGCCGATCGGTGTGGCGTGCGACGGCGAGGTGGTCTCGGTCAGCCCGTAGATGTTGTGGATCCACAGCCCGAACGCCTCGTGGAACGCGGTGACCGTCGACGGCGGGATCGGCGCCCCGCCCGAGCAGATCGTGCGCAGCGACGCGAGCGCCTCCCGGTCGGCGTTCGGGGCGTTCATCAGTGCGATGAACACCGTGATCGCCCCGACGGTGAAGGTCGGGCGCTGCTCGCGGATCACGTCGATGCCGAGCGAGGGCTCGAACCGGTGGAACAGCACGAGCGGTGCCGCGAGGTACTGGGCCACCGTGACGTGCGCGATCAGCCCGGTGATGTGGAACAGCGGGGCGATGCCGAGGACGACCTCGTCGTCGCCGAGGCCGCACCAGGTGGCGTAGGCCTGGCTGGTGAAGACGACGTTGCCGTGGGTGTTCATCGCGCCCTTGGGAGGCCCGGTGGTCCCCGAGGTGTAGGTGAGGAACGCGGTGTCCCCGGCGCCGAACGACACCGGCGGGGGAGCGGTGCCCCGGTGCGCGTCCAGGAACGTGCCGAGGTCGGTGACGTCGTCGCCGGACAGGTCCGGCCGCGCCGTCTCGGGGAGGGCACGCGGGTCGTCGCGGGTCTGGAACTCGCGCTCGGAGGTGGTGAGCACGGTGCGCACGCCGGACAGCCCGGCCAGCACGGTCCGCGCGACGCCGTCGTGGAGCGACTCCAGGCAGACCAGCACCGACGACCCGGAGTCGCGCAGCAGCAGCTCCAGCTCGCGCTCGCGGTTCATCGGGTTGATCGACACCGCGATCCCGCCCGCCTTCCAGGTGCCGACCAGGCCCAGGACGAACTGCGGCACGTTCTGCAGGTACATCGCCACCCGCTCGCCCGCGGTGAACCCGCCGGCGAGCAGCCCGGCGGCGAAGGCGTCGCTGAGCTCGTCGAGCTCGCGGTAGGTGAGCGCGCCGTCGAAGTAGCGCAGCGCGTCGCCGTCGGGGTTGCGCGCCACCGCGGCCCCGAACATCGACAGCGCGTCGGTGTGGTCCGGGGTGATGTCGTGCGGCATGCCCTCGGCGTAGCGGGCCAGCCAGGGGCGGTCGGCGTAGGACATCAGCGGATCACGATCGGGTTGACCGGTGCCCCCGTGCCGTTGACGACCTTCAGCGGGGCGGCGGCGTAGAGGAAGCTCCACCGGCCGTCGGCGGCGCAGGCGTCGGCGAGGTCGTCGAGCCAGGCGATCTCGGTGAGGGCGACGCCGAGGTTGCGCATCAGCGCGCAGTGCAGCGGGAGCGCGACGCCGGTGTGTGGCTCGCTGGTCACCTCGTTGGCGATGGTGTCGGTGACGAGGTTCGGGATCTCCTTGCGCTGGAACCACTCCACGAGCTCGCGCGAGTAGGTGAGCCCCGGCTCGGTGAAGTCGGTGTAGAAGGTCGCCGGGTCGTTCAGCTCGTACCAGTACTTCATCCATCCGGTGCGGATGACGAGCACGTCGTGCGGCTCGATCGTGACGCCCTGCGCCCGTGCCGCGGCCTCGAGGTCGGTGTGGTCGAAGGTCTCGCCCTTGTCCAGCCACTCCTTGCCGCGGTGCCGGGCCATGTCGATGAGCACCCCCCGCCCGACGACGCCCTTCTCCGCGATGGGCAGCACCGACGCCTGGTCCATCGCCTCGACGGTGGAGCGCGCGTCGTAGCCGTTCCAGAGCTTGCCGTCGTACCAGACGTGGCCGAGCGCGTCGTACTGCGTGGAGCCCTGCAGGAAGATGAGCGCGGTGTCGTCGGCGTAGTGCAGCCCGCCGGGGAACTGCGGCGCGTCGGCCGAGTCCCAGGTGGCCTCGTCCATGACGTTCTGCCGCTTGATGCCCTCGCGGCCCGGCCACAGCGGGTCGCCCGGCGACTCGGTGCGTCCCATGTGGATCTGCAGGGTGAACACCTCGCCCGAGCGGACGTGCCGCACGCCGCGGAGGACCTCGCCCGCGTCCAGGTAGTTCAGGCAGCCGAGCTCGTCGTCGGGACCCCACTTGCCCCAGTTGCTGGGGGCGTCGTCGCCGAGGACCTCGCGCATGGGAGGAGTGCTGTCGGACATCGTCGTCCTTTCGTCGCCGTCGGCCGTCACCGACCTGTGACCGATCGTTGGCGTCCCGACGACACCGTGTCAACCGTCACGCGGATCGACCTGAACGGTCGTCGGTGGACCGGTCGTCCCGGCAGGATGACCGCTCGTCGACGAAGTGGGACTTGACTCGGTGCGGCGTGCAGGTCACCCTTGGGCAACGGTGGTTGCCTGCATGCTGGAATCGGCGACCTGTCTCGACAGCTGCGCTCGCAGCGTCTATAGTCATTCTTTGCGCTGTCTGCGTCCAGGCTCACGCGCTCATGACCGGGGAAGACTTCCGGACCGATCCGTCGGCCGCCGGAGAGGGTTCGGCGGACATGGGTACGGGGGTTCGGTCGTCCGTCAGTGCCCGACAACAGACGGCGTGCGACGTGGCCGGCTACCGGCTCGCGATCCGGGGGGACCCCGATCGGATCGAGGGAGACGGTAGCGCCCGCCACCGGCGCACGCCAGACGAGAAGCGCAGTTCTCGGAAGGACGCATCTTGGCTGTCTCCCGCGCCGCCGCGACCACCTCGACCCTCTCCGCTTCGGCGAACCCGAACTACCCCGGCGCACCCACCCGGGTCACCTTCGCGAAGATCGCCCAGCCGTTGGAGGTCCCCGACCTTCTCGACCTGCAGATCCAGTCCTACGAGTGGCTGGTCGGCAGCGAGGCCTGGTTCCAGCGCCGGATCGAGGCCGGTGACGAGCTTCCGGTGAGCGGTCTGGAGGAGATCCTCACCGAGATCTCGCCGATCGAGGACTTCTCCGGGTCGATGTCGCTGTCCTTCTCCGACCCTCGCTTCGACGAGGTCAAGGCCTCCGTCGAGGAGTGCCGGGACAAGGACATGACCTACGGTGCCCCGCTGTTCGTGACGGCGGAGTTCACCAACAACACCACCGGTGAGATCAAGTCCCAGACGGTCTTCATGGGCGAGTTCCCCGTGATGACCGACAAGGGCACGTTCATCATCAACGGCACCGAGCGCGTCGTCGTGTCGCAGCTCGTCCGTTCGCCGGGTGTCTACTTCGACCACGCGATCGACAAGACGACCGAGAAGGACGTCTACTCGGTCAAGATCATCCCGAGCCGGGGCGCGTGGCTGGAGTTCGACGTCGACAAGCGCGACACCGTCGGTGTCCGCATCGACCGCAAGCGCCGCCAGCCGGTCACCGTGCTGCTGAAGGCCCTGGGCTGGACCGCCGAGCAGATCGGTGAGCGTTTCGGGTTCTCCGAGACGATCATGACGACGCTCGAGAAGGACAACACCGCGGGCCAGGACGAGGCGCTGCTCGACATCTACCGCAAGCTGCGCCCCGGCGAGCCGCCGACGCGCGAGTCGGCCCAGGCGCTCCTGGAGAACCTGTTCTTCAAGGACAAGCGCTACGACATGGCCAAGGTCGGTCGCTACAAGGCCAACAAGAAGCTCGGTCTCGACATCGACAACTCGGTCGGCACGCTGACCGAGGAGGATGTCGCCACCACCATCGAGTACCTCGTCCGGCTGCACGCCGGCGAGACCACGATGACCGTGGGTTCCGGTGACTCCGCGCGGGAGATCCCGGTCGAGACCGACGACATCGACCACTTCGGCAACCGGCGCCTGCGCACCGTCGGCGAGCTGATCCAGAACCAGGTCCGGGTCGGTCTGTCCCGCACCGAGCGGGTCGTCCGCGAGCGGATGACCACCCAGGACGTCGAGGCCATCACGCCGCAGACCCTGATCAACACCCGGCCGATCACGGCCGCGATCCGGGAGTTCTTCGGCACCTCGCAGCTGTCGCAGTTCATGGACCAGCACAACCCGCTGGCCGGACTGACCCACAAGCGTCGTCTGTCGGCGCTCGGCCCGGGCGGTCTGTCCCGTGAGCGCGCCGGCATGGAGGTCCGCGACGTCCACCCGTCGCACTACGGCCGCATGTGCCCGATCGAGACCCCCGAGGGTCCGAACATCGGTCTGATCGGCTCGCTGGCCTCTTTCGCGCGGGTCAACCCGTTCGGCTTCATCGAGACGCCGTACCGCAAGGTCGTCGACGGTGTCGTCACCTCGCAGATCGACTACCTGACCGCCGACGAGGAGGACCGCTTCGTCGTCGCCCAGGCGAACGCCCAGCTCAACGAGGACGGTTCCTTCGCCGACGAGCGCGTGCTGGTCCGCCGCAAGGGCGGCGAGGTCGACCTGATCTCGCCCTCGGGCGTGGAGTACATCGACGTCTCGCCGCGCCAGATGGTGTCGGTCGCGACGGCGATGATCCCGTTCCTCGAGCACGACGACGCGAACCGCGCGCTGATGGGCGCGAACATGCAGCGCCAGTCCGTGCCGCTGCTGCGCTCGGAGTCGCCGCTGGTCGGTACCGGCATGGAGCTGCGTGCCGCCGTCGACGCCGGTGACGTCGTCACCGCCGAGTCCGCCGGTGTCGTCGAGGAGCTGTGCGCCGACTACATCACCGTCATGGACGACGAGGGCCAGCGTCAGACCTACCGTCTGAACAAGTTCCGCCGCTCGAACCAGGGCACCTGCAACAACCAGAAGCCCATCGTCGACGAGGGGCAGCGGGTCGAGGTGGGCCAGGTGCTCGCCGACGGTCCCTGCACCGAGAACGGTGAGATGGCGCTGGGCAAGAACCTGCTCGTGGCGATCATGCCGTGGGAGGGCCACAACTACGAGGACGCGATCATCCTGTCGCAGCGCCTCGTGCAGGACGACGTGCTCACCTCGATCCACATCGAGGAGCACGAGATCGACGCGCGCGACACGAAGCTGGGCGCCGAGGAGATCACCCGGGACATCCCGAACGTCTCCGAGGACGTGCTGGCCGACCTCGACGAGCGCGGCATCATCCGGATCGGCGCCGAGGTCCAGCCCGGCGACATCCTGGTCGGCAAGGTCACGCCCAAGGGCGAGACCGAGCTGACCCCGGAGGAGCGCCTGCTCCGCGCGATCTTCGGTGAGAAGGCGCGCGAGGTCCGCGACACCTCGCTGAAGGTCCCGCACGGCGAGAACGGCAAGGTCATCGGCATCCGGGTCTTCTCCCGCGACGACGACGACGAGCTGGCCCCGGGCGTCAACGAGCTGGTCCGCGTCTACGTGGCCCAGAAGCGCAAGATCTCCGACGGCGACAAGCTCGCCGGCCGGCACGGCAACAAGGGCGTCATCGGCAAGATCCTCCCGCAGGAGGACATGCCGTTCCTCCCGGACGGCACGCCGGTCGACATCATCCTGAACACCCACGGTGTGCCGCGTCGTATGAACATCGGCCAGATCCTGGAGACCCACCTCGGGTGGATCGCCAAGTCCGGCTGGGAGATCGAGGGCAAGCCCGAGTGGGCGGCGCAGATGCCCGAGGAGCTCTACTCGGTGCCCGCCGACACGAACACCGCGACGCCGGTGTTCGACGGTGCGCGCGAGCACGAGATCACGGGTCTGCTCGGCTCGACCCGCCCCAACCGGGACGGCGAGCGGATGGTCGGTCCGGACGGCAAGGCGCAGCTGCTCGACGGCCGCTCCGGTGAGCCGTACCCGTTCCCGGTCGCGGTCGGCTACATGTACATCCTGAAGCTGGCCCACCTGGTGGACGACAAGATCCACGCCCGGTCGACCGGCCCCTACTCGATGATCACCCAGCAGCCGCTGGGCGGTAAGGCGCAGTTCGGTGGCCAGCGCTTCGGCGAGATGGAGTGCTGGGCGATGCAGGCGTACGGCGCGGCCTACACCCTGCAGGAGCTGCTGACGATCAAGTCCGACGACGTCGTGGGCCGCGTGAAGGTCTACGAGGCGATCGTCAAGGGCGAGAACATCCCGGAGCCGGGGATCCCCGAGTCGTTCAAGGTGCTCCTCAAGGAGCTGCAGTCGCTCTGCCTGAACGTCGAGGTGCTCTCCAGCGACGGTGCGGCGATCGAGATGCGGGACGCCGACGACGAAGACCTCGAGCGTGCCGCGGCGAATCTGGGCATCAACCTGTCCAGCCGCCCGGGCTCGGAGTCGATGACCGTCGACGACGTCGTCAACTGACCCCCGTCCGACCAGCCGCCCTTTAAACGAAGAAACAGAGGACATACGTGCTCGACGTCAACTTCTTCGACGAACTGCGCATCGGCCTGGCCACCGCCGAGGGCATCCGCCAGTGGTCGCACGGTGAGGTCAAGAAGCCCGAGACCATCAACTACCGCACCCTGAAGCCGGAGAAGGACGGGCTCTTCTGCGAGAAGATCTTCGGTCCGACCCGGGACTGGGAGTGCTACTGCGGCAAGTACAAGCGCGTCCGGTTCAAGGGCATCATCTGCGAGCGCTGCGGCGTGGAGGTCACGCGCGCCAAGGTGCGTCGTGAGCGGATGGGCCACATCGAGCTGGCCGCCCCGGTCACGCACATCTGGTACTTCAAGGGCGTCCCGAGCCGGCTGGGCTACCTGCTCGACCTGGCTCCCAAGGACCTCGAGAAGATCATCTACTTCGCGGCGTACGTGATCACCTCGGTGAACACCGAGCTGCGGCACAACGACATGTCCACGCTCGAGAACGAGATGAGCGTGGAGCGCCGCCGGGTCGAGCAGACCCGCGACGCCGACCTCGAGGCCCGCGCCCAGAAGCTCGAGCAGGACCTCGCCGAGCTCGAGGCCGAGGGTGCCAAGGGCGACGTCCGCCGCAAGGTCAAGGACGGCGGCGAGCGCGAGATGCGCCAGCTGCGCGACCGCGCTCAGCGCGAGCTGGACCGGCTCGACGAGATCTGGACGACGTTCACCAAGCTCGACGTCCAGCAGCTCATCGCGGACGAGTCCATCTACCGCGAGCTCTACGACCGCTACGGCGACTACTTCACCGGTGCCATGGGTGCCGAGGCGATCCAGAAGCTGCTGGAGAACTTCGACATCCCGGCCGAGGCCGAGAAGCTGCGCGAGATCATCCGGTCCGGCAAGGGCCAGAAGAAGCTGCGTGCGCTCAAGCGCCTCAAGGTCGTCGCGGCGTTCCAGACCACCGGCAACTCGCCGATGGGCATGGTGCTCGACTGCGTCCCGGTCATCCCGCCGGACCTGCGCCCGATGGTGCAGCTCGACGGTGGCCGCTTCGCGACCTCGGACCTGAACGACCTGTACCGCCGGGTCATCAACCGGAACAACCGCCTCAAGCGACTGATCGACCTCGGCGCGCCCGAGATCATCGTCAACAACGAGAAGCGGATGCTCCAGGAGTCCGTCGACGCGCTGTTCGACAACGGCCGTCGCGGCCGGCCGGTGACCGGGCCGGGCAACCGCCCGCTCAAGTCGCTGTCCGACCTGCTCAAGGGCAAGCAGGGCCGGTTCCGCCAGAACCTGCTCGGCAAGCGCGTCGACTACTCGGGCCGTTCGGTCATCGTCGTCGGCCCGCAGCTGAAGCTGCACCAGTGCGGTCTGCCCAAGCAGATGGCGCTGGAGCTGTTCAAGCCGTTCGTGATGAAGCGCCTGGTGGACCTCAACCACGCGCAGAACATCAAGTCGGCCAAGCGGATGGTCGAGCGCGGCCGCTCGCAGGTGTGGGACGTGCTCGAGGAGGTCATCTCCGAGCACCCCGTGCTACTGAACCGTGCGCCCACGCTGCACCGTCTCGGCATCCAGGCCTTCGAGCCGCAGCTGGTGGAGGGCAAGGCCATCCAGCTGCACCCGCTGGTCTGCGAGGCGTTCAACGCGGACTTCGACGGTGACCAGATGGCGGTGCACCTGCCGCTGTCGGCCGAGGCGCAGTCCGAGGCCCGGGTCCTGATGCTCTCGTCGAACAACATCCTGTCCCCGGCGTCGGGTCGCCCGCTGGCGATGCCGCGTCTGGACATGGTCACGGGTCTGTACCACCTGACCCGTCTCCGCGAGGACGCCCACGGCGCCGGGAACCACTACGGCTCCGCGGCCGAGGCGATCATGGCCTACGACCGCAAGGTCCTCCACCTGCAGGCGCCGATCAAGATCCGGCTCCCGAACGTCACGCCGACCCCGGGTGCCGCGGCCGAGACCGTGACCGAGGACGGCGTCTGGACCGCGGAGACCACGCTCGGGCGGGTGCTGTTCAACGAGCTCCTGCCGGCGGACTACCCGTTCGTCAACGAGCCGCTGCCGAAGAAGCGTCAGGCCACGATCGTCAACGAGCTGGCCGAGCGCTACTCGATGACCGAGGTCGCGCAGGTCCTGGACCGGCTGAAGGACGCGGGCTTCTACTGGGCCACGCGCTCCGGCGTCACGATCTCGATCGCGGACGTGCTGGTCCCGCCGGCCAAGGCGGGCATCCTCGAGGAGTACGAGGCGAAGGCCGACCAGATCAACAAGCGCTACCAGCGTGGTGCCCTGTCGCACCAGGAGCGCAACGACGAGATGGTCAAGATCTGGAGCCGGGCGACCGAGGAGGTCGCCAAGGCGATGGAGCAGAACTTCCCCGAGGACAACCCGATCCCGACGATCGTGCAGTCCGGGGCCGCGGGCAACATGACCCAGATCCGCCAGCTGGCGGGTATGAAGGGTCTGGTCGCGAACCCCAAGGGCGAGTTCATCCCGCGTCCGATCAAGGCCTCGTACCGCGAGGGTCTGTCGGTGCTGGAGTACTTCATTTCCACGCACGGCACCCGTAAGGGTCTGGCGGACACCGCGCTGCGGACCGCGGACTCCGGGTACCTGACCCGTCGTCTGGTCGACGTGTCGCAGGACGTCATCGTCCGCGAGGTCGACTGCGGCACCGAGCGCGCCATCCCGATGGCGGTCACCGAGGAGACGAGCGACGGTCGGTTCATCCCGCACCGTTACCTGCGCACCTCGGTGTACGCCCGGACCTCCGGCGAGGAGATCACCGGACCGGACGGCACGGTGCTCGTCCGCAAGGGCGACGACCTCGGCGACACCGTGCTCGACGCGCTCGTGGCGGCCGGTGTCAAGACGGTCCGGGTCCGGTCCGCACTGACCTGCGCCTCGGCCACCGGTATCTGCGCGATGTGCTACGGCCGCTCGATGGCCACCGGCAAGCTGGTGGACGTCGGCGAGGCCGTCGGCATCGTCGCCGCGCAGTCCATCGGTGAGCCCGGCACCCAGCTGACGATGCGTACGTTCAAGCAGGGTGGCGTCGCGGGCGACGACATCACGACCGGTCTGCCGCGTGTCACCGAGCTGTTCGAGGCCCGGGTCCCGCGCGGCAAGGCGCCGATCGCCGACGTCGACGGCCGCATCCGCATCGAGGACGGCGACCGGTTCTGGAAGATCACGCTGATCCCGGACGACGGCGGCGAGGAGATCGTTTACGAGAAGCTGTCCAAGCGGCAGTGGCTCGGGATGACCACCGTCGACGGCACCGAGCGTCCGCTCGCGGACGGCGACCACGTGACGGTCGGCCAGCTGCTCCTCGAGGGCATGGCGGACCCGCACGAGGTGCTGCGTGTCATGGGCCCGCGTGAGGTGCAGCTGCACCTCGTGCGTGAGGTGCAGAAGGTGTACCGCACGCAGAGCGTGGACATCCACGACAAGCACATCGAGGTCATCGTCCGGCAGATGCTGCGCCGGGTCACGATCATCGACTCGGGTGCGACCGAGTTCCTGCCCGGCGCACTGGCCGAGCGGGGCGAGTTCGAGTCCGAGAACCGCCGGGTCGTCGCCGAGGGGCTGGAGCCGGCGTCGGGCCGTCCGGTCCTGATGGGGATCACCAAGGCCTCGCTGGCGACGGAGTCGTGGCTGTCTGCGGCGTCGTTCCAGGAGACCACCCGCATCCTCACCGATGCCGCGATCAACGGAAAGCGCGACAAGCTCGTCGGGCTCAAGGAGAACGTGATCATCGGTAAGCTGATCCCGGCCGGTACCGGCATCAACCGGTACCGCAACATCCAGGTCCAGCCGACCGAGGAGGCCCGCGCGGCCGCCTACGCGCTGCCGAGCTACGACGACGGCTACTACAGCCCGGACGTCTTCGGCACGGGCACCGGTGCCGCGGTGCCGCTGGACGACTACGACTTCGGTCGCGACTACCGCTAGCGCGCAGCGCGCATCAGCGCTGAGGTAGCCGCTCGGTCCGGACCCGCGACGGTGGGTCCGGACCGTGACCGAGGAGGTCCCGGACGGGGCCGGACACCGCTCTCCCGTGGCGGTGACCGGCCCCGTTCGTGCGTCCGGGGGCTGTGCCCCGGTGCGGGCCTCAGCGCAGGCAGTCCGCGCGCAGGGCGGAGCCCAGCGTGCGCAGCGAGGAGTCGGCCTCGGCGAGCAGCCCGGCCAGGGTCGGGAAGGCGTGCCACATGCCGGGTGCGCGCTCGTAGGTGACCGGGGTCCCGGCCGCGCGGGCACGCTCGATGAGGGTGTCGGCGTCGTCGACGAGGATCTCGTCGGCGCCGGCGACGACGTGCAGCGGCGGCAGCCCCGCCAGGTCGGCCTCCAGCGGCAGGAGCTCGGGGGCCCCGGTGTGCGGGCCCGCGTAGTCGGCGACGGCGTCGGGCAGCCACGACGGGTCCAGCATAGAGTCGGAGGCGACATTGCGGGTGAGCGCGTCGGCGGTGCAGGACAGGTCCAGCCACGGCGAGATCAGCCCGATCGAGCCCGGGAGGTCCTCACCGGCGGCGCGGAGCCGCAGCAGCAGCGACATCGTCAGCCCGCCGCCCGCCGAGTCACCGGCCACCGCGATGTGCCGGGCCGGGATCCCCGCGGCGCGCAGGGCGGTCCAGGCGGCGTACGCGTCGTCGAGGGCGGCCGGGAACGGGTGCTCCGGCGCGAGCCGGTAGTGCGGTGCGAGGACGGCGCTCCCGGTGGCGTGCGCGAGCCCCGCGAGCAGCGGCCGGTGCGAGGACGACGACCCCACGAGGTACCCGCCGCCGTGCAGGTAGAGCACTCGGTGCGGGGAGAGCGGCCCGGGCGGTGCGACGACCGCGGTGGGCACCCCGCCGAGCGTCCCGAGGCTCCGGCGGGTGCCGCGGGGGAGCGGGAGGGACGCGCCGACCAGGTCGAGTCCACGCCGCCGGAGGGCGACGGGTAGTGTGGGACCGAGCAAGGGCGCGATGAGTGCTCGCGTGGCGAGGCGGTTGACGGCCGTCGGCAGGTGCATACCGGACCGTAACCGTCCCTCCGTCGCCATCGTCCACAGGGTGATCCACACCGTGATCGACACGGCGGGATCCCGTGGGGACACAGTCATCGCCCACCACCGATCCGACCGCGACGAGCGGCCGTCGATCTGCGACGAGCGGGTGAGTCCGCTTGCCAGAGGCGGCGTCGTACGGCATCGTCGGGTCACCACAGGTCTCCTCCGGAGTGTCATCCCGGGGGATCCGAGGACCATCGAAGCCCCCGATGGACCCGAAGGCAGGTCCGAGGCGAACGCCCGGAACGGACCCGCTTTGACCGCCTTGAAGAGGGCCGGGTACTCTCGTGTTCTGTGCTCGGCTCCGGTCGGGCAGGTCCGCGTGTCCCGTGGTGTGCACCGATCCGATGGTTCCGACCCTCAGGTCTGTGGTTGCGCCCCGGAGCAGGGCACGCCGGACGTCCCGACAGCCTCCGCGGGGCCCTTCCGGCCCCGAGCGTGCCCGGGACGACACGCCCGACCTCGGGGTCCGGCGCGACGGTGGCGGAGTCCGGTGAGAGCCGGCAGCCACGCCGGCGCCCGGAGTCCGGGACACCGAACCACGATCACCAGTGTCACGGCGAGCAAGACAGTCGAGCCACGTCGACGGGAAGAAGTAGACGGTTCATGCCCACGATCCAGCAGCTGGTCCGCAAGGGCCGCGAGGACAAGGTCTCCAAGACCAAGACCGCCGCGCTGAAGGGAAGCCCCCAGCGCCGCGGGGTCTGCACCCGCGTGTACACCACCACGCCCAAGAAGCCGAACTCGGCCCTGCGCAAGGTCGCCCGTGTGCGCCTGTCCAGCGGCATCGAGGTCACCGCGTACATCCCCGGTGAGGGCCACAACCTGCAGGAGCACAGCATCGTGCTCGTGCGTGGTGGTCGTGTGAAGGACCTCCCCGGCGTGCGCTACAAGGTCATCCGGGGGTCGCTGGACACCCAGGGCGTGAAGAACCGCAAGCAGTCCCGCAGCCGCTACGGCGCGAAGAAGGAGAAGAGCTGATGCCCCGCAAGGGCCCCGCCCCGAAGCGTCCGCTGGTCTCGGACCCGGTCTACGGCTCGCCGCTGGTCACCCAGCTGGTGAACAAGGTCCTCAAGGACGGAAAGCGGTCGCTCGCCGAGCGCATCGTCTACGCCGCCCTCGAGGGCACCCGTGACAAGACCGGCACCGACCCGGTCGTCACGCTGAAGCGCGCTCTCGACAACGTGAAGCCGGCCCTCGAGGTCCGCAGCCGCCGCGTCGGTGGCGCGACCTACCAGGTCCCCGTCGAGGTCCGTGCCGTCCGGCAGACCACCCTGGGGCTGCGTTGGCTGGTCACCTACTCCGGTCAGCGCCGCGAGAAGACCATGGTCGAGCGCCTCATGAACGAGCTGCTCGACGCCAGCAACGGCCTCGGCGCCAGCGTCAAGCGGCGCGAGGACATGCACAAGATGGCGGAGTCGAACCGCGCCTTCGCCCACTACCGCTGGTGACCGGCCGACCGTCGGGCGCCATCTCGCGATCGAGGGAGAGCTGAGCTAGTGGCAGCACAGGACGTGCTGACGGACCTGACCAAGGTCCGCAACATCGGCATCATGGCCCACATCGACGCCGGTAAGACGACCACCACCGAGCGGATCCTGTTCTACACCGGGATCAACTACAAGATCGGTGAGGTCCACGACGGCGGCGCCACGATGGACTGGATGGAGGAGGAGCAGAAGCGCGGCATCACGATCACGTCCGCCGCGACGACCTGCTTCTGGAAGAACCACCAGATCAACATCATCGACACCCCCGGGCACGTCGACTTCACCGTCGAGGTGGAGCGGTCGCTGCGGGTGCTCGACGGTGCGGTCGCGGTCTTCGACGGCAAGGAGGGGGTCGAGCCGCAGTCCGAGCAGGTCTGGCGGCAGGCCACCAAGTACAACGTCCCCCGCATCTGCTTCGTCAACAAGATGGACAAGCTGGGCGCGGACTTCTACTTCACCATCCAGACCATCAAGGACCGGCTGAACGCGACGCCGCTCCCGCTGCAGATCCCGATCGGCTCCGAGAACGACTTCATCGGTGTCGTCGACCTGGTCGAGATGCGTGCCCTCACCTGGCGCGGCGAGGTCGCCAAGGGTGAGGACTACACCGTCGAGGAGATCCCGGCGGAGCTCCAGGCCAAGGCCGAGGAGTACCGCACCCAGCTCATCGAGGCGGTCGCCGAGACCGACGACGAGCTCATGGAGCTCTACCTCGGTGGTGAGGACCTGACCGTCGAGCAGATCAAGAACGGCGTGCGCCGGCTGGTCAACGACCGCGCCGCGTACCCGGTCCTCTGCGGCTCGGCGTTCAAGAACAAGGGTGTCCAGCCGATGCTGGACGCGGTGATCGACTACCTGCCGTCGCCGTACGACGTGCCGCCGGTCGAGGGTTTCCTCACCGACGGTGAGACGCCGGCGAGCCGCAAGCCGTCGAAGGACGAGCCGTTCTCGGCGCTGGCCTTCAAGATCGCCGCGCACCCGTTCTTCGGCAAGCTCACCTACATCCGGGTCTACTCGGGTCAGGTCGCCGCCGGCGCCCAGGTCATCAACTCGACCAAGGACCGGAAGGAGCGCATCGGGAAGCTCTTCCAGATGCACTCCAACAAGGAGAACCCGGTCGACGAGGCCGTGGCCGGCCACATCTACGCGGTCATCGGTCTGAAGGACACGACCACCGGCGACACGCTCTGCGACCCGCAGAACCCGATCGTCCTCGAGTCGATGACCTTCCCGGACCCGGTCATCCAGGTCGCCGTCGAGCCCAAGTCGAAGGCGGACCAGGAGAAGCTCTCCCTGGCGATCCAGAAGCTGGCCGAGGAGGACCCGACGTTCCAGGTCTCCCTGGACGACGAGACCGGTCAGACCATCATCGCCGGCATGGGCGAGCTGCACCTCGAGGTGCTGGTCAACCGGATGAAGTCCGACTACAAGGTCGAGGCCAACATCGGCAAGCCGCAGGTGGCCTACCGGGAGACCATCAAGAAGGCCGTCGAGAAGTTCGAGTACACGCACAAGAAGCAGACCGGTGGTTCGGGCCAGTTCGCCCGCGTCATCATCAAGCTCGAGCCGCTCACCAGCGGCGACGGTGCGCTGTACGAGTTCGAGAACAAGGTCACCGGTGGCCGTGTCCCGCGGGAGTACATCCCGTCGGTCGACGCCGGTGCCCAGGACGCCATGCAGTACGGCATCCAGGCCGGCTACCCCGTGGTCGGTGTGAAGCTCACGCTGCTGGACGGTCAGTACCACGAGGTCGACTCCTCGGAGATGGCCTTCAAGGTCGCCGGTTCCATGGCGTTCAAGGAGGCGGCCCGCAAGGCGAGCCCCGCCATCCTCGAGCCGATGATGGCCGTCGAGGTGATGACGCCCGAGGACTACATGGGCGACGTCATCGGTGACCTGAACTCCCGCCGCGGCCAGATCCAGGCCATGGAGGAGCGGGCCGGTGCCCGTGTCGTCAAGGCGACCGTGCCGCTGTCCGAGATGTTCGGCTACGTCGGCGACCTGCGGTCGCGGACCCAGGGCCGGGCGAACTACACGATGGTCTTCGACTCCTACGCCGAGGTTCCGGCGAACGTGGCGAAGGAGATCATCGCGAAGGCCACGGGCGAGTAAGAGCTCCCCGGGGCGGGCCCCAGTGCCCGACCTGCTCGGAGGGTGCGGTCCGCGGATCGGTAAGGTCCGCGGCCCGCACACCCGACACCGACAGACCTGCCGTCAGCACGGCGGAGTACAGACACGAGTCCAGGAGGACCCAGCAGTGGCGAAGGCGAAGTTCGAGCGGACCAAGCCGCACGTCAACATCGGCACCATCGGTCACATCGACCACGGCAAGACCACGCTGACGGCGGCCATCACCAAGGTTCTGCACGACAAGTTCCCGACCCTCAACGAGGCGTCGGCGTTCGACATGATCGACAAGGCGCCCGAAGAGCGCCAGCGCGGTATCACGATCTCGATCGCGCACGTCGAGTACCAGACCGAGAAGCGGCACTACGCGCACGTCGACTGCCCCGGGCACGCCGACTACGTGAAGAACATGATCACCGGTGCCGCCCAGATGGACGGCGCGATCCTGGTGGTCGCCGCGACCGACGGCCCGATGCCCCAGACCCGTGAGCACGTGCTGCTCGCGCGTCAGGTCGGCGTGCCGTACATCGTCGTCGCCCTGAACAAGGCGGACATGGTCGACGACGAGGAGATCATGGAGCTCGTCGAGATGGAGGTCCGCGAGCTGCTGTCGGCTCAGGACTACCCGGGCGACGACCTCCCGATCGTGCGCGTCTCGGCGCTGAAGGCGCTCGAGGGCGACGACAAGTGGGCCGAGGCCATCGTCGAGCTCATGGACGCGGTCGACGAGGCCATCCCGGAGCCCGAGCGCGACGTCGAGAAGCCGTTCCTCATGCCCGTCGAGGACGTCTTCACGATCACCGGTCGCGGCACGGTCGTCACCGGCCGTATCGAGCGCGGCATCGTCAAGGTCAACGAGACCGTCGACATCGTCGGGATCCGGCCGAACAAGACCTCGACCACCGTCACCGGTGTCGAGATGTTCCGCAAGATCCTCGACGAGGGTCGCGCCGGCGAGAACGTCGGTCTGCTCCTGCGCGGTATCAAGCGTGAGGACGTGGAGCGCGGCCAGGTCGTCGTGAAGCCGGGTTCGATCACCCCGCACACCGAGTTCGAGGGCCAGGTGTACATCCTGGGCAAGGACGAGGGCGGCCGTCACACCCCGTTCTTCAACAACTACCGTCCGCAGTTCTACTTCCGGACGACCGACGTGACCGGTGTCGTGACCCTCCCGCAGGGCACCGAGATGGTCATGCCGGGTGACAACACCACCATGAGCGTTCAGCTGATCCAGCCGATCGCCATGGAGGAGGGCCTGCAGTTCGCCATCCGTGAGGGTGGCCGCACCGTGGGCGCCGGCCAGGTCACCAAGATCAACGCGTGACGTGACGGGGTCGTCCCAGCAGGGGCGGCCCCGTTACCCACCCCCCGGTCGAGGGTGCCGCACAGCGGTGTGTCATCCTTGACGGGTTGCACGATGAGCATGGCGCGTGGGAGCGCCGCCCCTGTTCCCGGTTCCCGGTAGTTCAGAGGTCGCGAACCACGCGCCATGTTCGTTGTCAGCCCCGGTACCACGGTCCGCCGTGAGGCCGGGGAGATTCCGAGCGACATGCCCGCCCCAGATGGGGGTGGGACGCGGTGACCCGGGCAGAACCATGCGGGTAGGGCGCGACACGCCCGACCTCGTGGACCGGAGAGCCCCGGCAGGACGAGTGCTCCAGGGAACTGGACGCGCGACTCCGGGCCGACAGAGACCTGAACAGAGCACGGGCCGCAGCCGGCCCGCCGGACATCCGGTGGCAGCACGGCGCGAGTTCTTACGGGGCCGAACCGCGACACCCCCGCGGCAGGAAGAAGAGGACGACCGACGACCATGGCGGGACAGAAGATCCGCATCAGGCTCAAGGCCTATGACCACGAGGCAATCGACGCGTCTGCTCGCAAGATCGTGGAGACCGTGACGCGTACCGGTGCCCGGGTCGTCGGCCCCGTGCCGCTGCCTACCGAGAAGAACGTGTACTGCGTCATCCGCTCGCCGCACAAGTACAAGGACTCGCGCGAGCACTTCGAGATGCGCACGCACAAGCGACTCATCGACATCCTCGACCCGACGCCCAAGACGGTCGACGCGCTCATGCGCATCGACCTGCCGGCGAGCGTCGACGTCAACATTCAGTGACGGCGGGGTGGAGACGATGACTGCTGCATTCAAGAAGACGACTGCCACCAAGCAGACGAAGAAGGTCACCGGCCTCCTGGGCACCAAGCTCGGGATGACCCAGTTGTTCGACGAGAACAACCGCATCGTGCCGGTCACCGTGGTCCAGCTCGGACCGAACGTCGTGACGCAGGTGCGCTCGCAGGAGACCGACGGCTACACCGCCGTCCAGCTGGCCTACGGGGCCATCGACCCGCGCAAGGTGAACAAGCCGGAGTCCGGCCACTTCGCCAAGGCCGGCGTCACCCCCCGTCGCCACGTCCTGGAGCTCCGCACCTCCGACGCCGCCGAGTACACCACCGGCCAGGAGGTCACCGTCGAGGCGTTCGCCGAGGTGGCCGAGGTCGACGTGGTGGGCGTGACCAAGGGCAAGGGCTTCGCCGGTGTCATGAAGCGCCACGGGTTCAAGGGCCTGGGCGCCTCGCACGGCACGCAGCGCAAGCACCGTTCGCCGGGCTCCATCGGCGGCTGCGCCACCCCGGGCCGCGTGTTCAAGGGTGTGCGGATGGCCGGCCGGATGGGTTCCGACCGCCAGACCACGCAGAACCTGAAGGTCCACCGGGTGGACGCCAAGCGCGGGCTGCTGCTCGTCAAGGGCGCCGTCCCCGGTCCGCGCGGTGGCCTCGTCGTGGTGAAGACCCCCGCGAAGGGTGATGGCAAGTGAGCACCGTGCAGATCAAGACCCCCGAGGGTTCCGCCTCCGGCAGCGTCGAGCTCCCGGACCACGTCTTCGACGTGACGGCGAACATCGCCCTCATGCACCAGGTGGTGACCGCGCAGCTCAACGCCGCGCGTCAGGGCACGCACGACGTGAAGGGCCGCGGCGAGGTCCGCGGCGGTGGCAAGAAGCCGTACCGGCAGAAGGGCACCGGTCGCGCCCGTCAGGGCTCGATCCGCGCGCCGCAGTTCGCCGGTGGTGGCATCGTCCACGGCCCGACCCCGCGCGACTACTCGCAGCGGACCCCGAAGAAGATGAAGGCCGCCGCCCTGCGTGGCGCCCTCTCCGACCGGGCCCGCGCCGGAGCCGTGCACGTCGTGTCCGCCTTCGCCGAGGGTGACGCGCCGTCGACCAAGTCCGCCCGCAAGGTGATCGAGGCCGTCGTGCCCGACGCCCGCCGGGTGCTCGCGGTCGTCGAGCGTTCCGCCGAGAACGCCCTGCTGAGCCTGCGCAACCTGCCGCAGGTCCACCTGATCGCGCCCGACCAGCTGAACACCCACGACGTGCTCGTCAACGACGTCGTGCTGTTCACGCAGGCGGCGCTGGACGAGTTCCTGGCCGGCCCGATCGCGAAGCCGAAGGCTGCCGGCCGCCGCGCTGAGGAGGCCGACAAGTGATCACGGACCCGCGGGACGTGCTGCTCGCGCCGGTCGTCTCGGAGAAGAGCTACGGGCTGCTCGACGAGCGCCAGTACACCTTCGTCGTGGCACCGGACGCGAACAAGACCCAGATCAAGATCGCCGTGGAGAAGGTGTTCGGGGTCAAGGTGACCAGCGTGAACACGCTGAACCGCCCGGGCAAGCGCAAGCGCTCCCGCACCGGCTACGGCAAGCGCAAGGACACCAAGCGCGCGATCGTCACGCTCTCCGAGGAGAGCAAGGCGATCGACGTCTTCGGTGGCCCGGCGAGCTGAGGGAGCGAGCTGACCCATGGCCATTCGTAAGTACAAGCCGACCACCCCGGGCCGTCGTGGCTCGAGCGTGTCGGACTTCGCCGAGATCACCCGCGACACCCCCGAGAAGTCGCTGCTGCGTCCGCTGCACAACAAGGGCGGCCGCAACGCGCACGGGCGGATCACCACCCGTCACCAGGGTGGCGGGCACAAGCGCGCCTACCGTCTGATCGACTTCCGTCGTCACGACAAGGACGGCGTGCCGGCGAAGGTCGCGCACATCGAGTACGACCCGAACCGCACCTCGCGGATCGCACTGCTGCACTACGCCGACGGCGAGAAGCGCTACATCATCGCGCCGGCGAAGCTCAAGCAGGGCGACAAGATCGAGAACGGTCCCCGGGCCGACATCAAGGTGGGTAACAACCTGCCGCTGCGCAACATCCCGACGGGCACCGTGGTGCACGCGATCGAGCTCCGCCCCGGTGGCGGCGCGAAGATCGCGCGCTCGGCCGGTGTCGGCGTCCAGCTGGTCGCCAAGGACGGGCCCTACGCGCAGCTGCGGATGCCCTCCGGCGAGATCCGCTACGTCGACGTGCGCTGCCGCGCCACCGTCGGCGAGGTGGGCAACTCGGAGCACGCCAACATCAACTGGGGCAAGGCCGGCCGTATGCGGTGGAAGGGCAAGCGCCCGACCGTCCGTGGTGTCGTCATGAACCCGGTGGACCACCCGCACGGTGGTGGTGAGGGCAAGACCTCCGGTGGCCGCCACCCGGTGAACCCCGCGGGCACGCCCGAGGGCCGTACCCGCAAGAACAAGCCGTCCGACAAGTTGATCGTCCGCCGGCGCCGTACCGGCAAGAAGCGCTGAGCAGGGAGGTAAGACATGCCGCGCAGCCTGAAGAAGGGCCCCTTCGTGGACGACCACCTGCTCAAGAAGGTGGACGCCCTCAACGAGTCCGGCAAGAAGACCGTGATCCGCACGTGGTCCCGTCGGTCCACGATCATCCCGGACATGATCGGTCACACCATCGCGGTGCACGACGGCCGCAAGCACGTCCCGGTCTTCGTCTCCGACTCGATGGTCGGGCACAAGCTGGGCGAGTTCGCCCCGACCCGCACGTTCCGGGGGCACATCAAGGACGACCGCAAGGCGCGTCGGCGCTAGAAGCCGGCCCGAGTAGCGACAAGGAGAGGTGGAGAAGATGGCAGACACTGCCGAGACCACCGGCGCTGCGCTCGAGCCGACTCGTGCGCGCGCCGTGGCACGGTTCGTCCGTAGCTCGCCGATGAAGACCCGCCGCGTCGTGGACCTGGTCCGCGGCCTGCCGGTCGACGAGGCGCTGGCGATCCTGCGGTTCTCGCCGCAGGCCGCGGCGGAGCCCGTCGCGAAGGTCGTGGCGAGCGCCGCGGCCAACGCCGAGAACAACCTGGACCTGGACCCGGAGACCCTCGTGGTCGCCGTGGCGATGGTCGACGAGGGCCCGACGCTGAAGCGGATCCGGCCGCGCGCCCAGGGGCGTGCGTACCGCATCCGCAAGCGGACGAGCCACATCACCATCGAGGTCGAGTCGGTTCCGCAGAAGGCCGGCCGTCGTGGTGCGAAGGGGAGGGCCCGCTGATGGGGCAGAAGATCAACCCGCACGGCTTCCGCCTGGGCATCACCACGGACTGGAAGTCGCGCTGGTACGCCGACAAGCAGTACTCCGAGTACGTCAAGGAGGACGTCGAGATCCGCCGCATGCTCTCCAAGGGCATGGAGCGGGCCGGCATCTCCAAGGTCGAGATCGAGCGGACCCGGGACCGCGTGCGGGTGGACATCCACACCGCGCGTCCGGGCATCGTGATCGGCCGCCGCGGCGCGGAGGCCGACCGGATCCGGGGCAACCTCGAGAAGCTGACCAAGAAGCAGGTCCAGCTGAACATCCTCGAGGTCAAGAACTCCGAGTCCGACGCGCAGCTCGTCGCCCAGGGCGTCGCCGAGCAGCTGTCGAACCGGGTCGCCTTCCGGCGTGCGATGCGCAAGGCCATCCAGTCGGCCATGCGCAGCCCGCAGGTCAAGGGCATCCGGGTCCAGTGCTCGGGCCGCCTCGGCGGTGCCGAGATGTCGCGGTCGGAGTTCTACCGCGAGGGTCGGGTCCCGCTGCACACGCTGCGTGCCGACATCGACTACGGCCTGTTCGAGGCCCGGACCTCCTTCGGCCGCATCGGCGTGAAGGTCTGGATCTACAAGGGCGACGTCGTCGGCGGCCGCCGCGAGGGCGTTCCGGCCGCTGCCGAGGCCCCGGGCCGCGGTCCGCGCCGCGAGCGTCCGGCCCGGCGCCGTTCCGGTGCCTCGGGCACCACTGCGACCAGCACCGAGGCCGGGCGTGCCGCGCAGAGCGCGGGCCAGGCCGGCGGCGCCGCGACGGCGACCGCCGAGGCCCCGGCCTCCGGTGAGAACCAGAGCAACGGTGGGGAGAGCTGACCGATGCTGATCCCACGCAAGGTCAAGCACCGCAAGCAGCACCGTCCCAAGCGCAAGGGCATGGCCAGCGGTGGTACCGCGGTCACCTTCGGCGACTGGGGCATCCAGGCGCTGGAGCCGGCCTACGTGTCGAACCGACAGATCGAGTCGGCGCGTATCGCGATCAACCGGCACATCCGTCGTGGCGGGAAGATCTGGATCAACGTCTTCCCGGACATCCCGATGACCAAGAAGCCGGCCGAGGTCCGCATGGGTTCCGGTAAGGGTTCGCCCGAGAAGTGGGTCACGAACGTCAAGCCGGGCCGGGTGCTCTTCGAGATGAGCTTCCCGAACCGCGAGGTGGCGCACGAGGCTCTGACCCGTGCGATCCACAAGCTGCCCATGAAGTGCCGGATCGTGTCCCGTGAGGGTGGTGACATCTGATGGCGAGCAGTGGCAACACCAAGGCCGCCGAGCTGCGCGAGCTCTCCGACGAGGAGCTGGTCGTGCGTGTCCGGGAGGCCAAGGAGGAGCTGTTCAACCTCCGCTTCCAGATGGCCACCGGGCAGCTGGACAACAACCGGCGGCTGCGGGCCGTCCGTCACGACATCGCGCGGTGCTACACCGTCATGCGCGAGCGTGAGCTCGGCCTTTCCGCCGCACCGACCGAGAGTGAGGGCGCGGCGTGAGCAGCGATAACTCGGCTGAGACGAAGAACGAGGAGCGCGGGGAGCGCAAGGTCCGCGAGGGCCTGGTCGTGTCCGACAAGATGGAGAAGACGATCGTCGTCTCCCTCGAGGACCGGGTGAAGCACCCCCTGTACGGCAAGGTCATCCGCCGGACCAGCAAGGTCAAGGCGCACGACGAGGGGAACACCGCCGGTATCGGCGACCGTGTCCGCCTCATGGAGACCCGCCCGCTGTCGGCGACCAAGCGCTGGCGGCTGGTGGAGATCCTCGAGAAGGCCAAGTAGGAGTCGAAGTGATCCAGCAGGAGTCGCGGCTGCGCGTCGCCGACAACACCGGTGCCAAGGAGATCCTGTGCATCCGGGTGCTGGGCGGCTCCGCGCGGCGCTACGCCGGGATCGGCGACGTCATCGTCGCCACGGTCAAGGAGGCCATCCCCGGCGCCGGCGTGAAGCGTGGTGACGTCGTCAAGGCGGTCATCGTGCGCACCAAGAAGGAGAAGCGCCGTCCCGACGGCAGCTACATCCGTTTCGACGAGAACGCCGCCGTCCTGATCAAGGCGGACAACGGACCTCGGGGGACCCGTATCTTCGGCCCGGTCGGGCGCGAGCTGCGCGACCGCAAGTTCATGAGGATCATCTCCCTGGCCCCGGAGGTGCTCTGACATGAAGGCGAAGATGAAGGTCAAGAAGGGCGACACCGTTCTGGTGATCGCCGGCAAGGACAAGGGTGCACGGGGCAAGGTCATCGCGGCCTACCCGGAGCGCCAGCGCGTGCTGGTCGAGGGCGTGAACCGGATCAAGAAGCACACCCGGATCAGCCAGAACCAGCGCGGGGCCGAGAGCGGCGGGATCGTCACCCAGGAGGCCGCCATCCACGTCTCGAACGTGATGGTGTGCGACTCCGACGGCAAGCCGACCCGCATCGGCAAGAAGACCGTCGAGGGCGAGGACGGCACCACCCGCCGCGTCCGGATCTCCAGGCGCAACGGGAAGGAGATCTGAGATGACCACGGCTGAGAAGACCCTGCCGAGGCTCAAGCAGCGTTACCGCGACGAGATCCTCGACAAGCTCCGCGAGGAGTTCGGCTACACCAACGTCATGCAGATCCCCGGCCTGACCAAGGTCGTGGTGAACATGGGTGTCGGTGACGCCGCCCGCGACTCGAAGCTGATCGACGGTGCGCTGCGCGACCTGGCCACCATCACCGGCCAGAAGCCCCAGCTGCGTCGCGCCACCAAGTCCATCGCGCAGTTCAAGCTGCGTGAGGGCATGCCGATCGGTGCGAAGGTGACCCTTCGCAACGACCGGATGTGGGAGTTCCTCGACCGGCTGCTGACCATCGCGCTGCCCCGTATCCGCGACTTCCGCGGCCTCGAGAGCAACCAGTTCGACGGGCGTGGCAACTACACGTTCGGCCTGAACGAGCAGTCGATGTTCCACGAGATCGACCCGGACTCCATCGACCGGCCGCGGGGCATGGACATCACGGTCGTGACCACCGCGACCACGAACGCCGAGGGCCGGGCGCTGCTGCGCCACCTGGGCTTCCCGTTCAAGGAGAGCTGAGCGAATGGCGAAGAAGGCGCTCATCAACAAGGCGAACGCGAAGCCGAAGTTCGCCGTGCGGGGTTACACCCGTTGCAACAAGTGCGGTCGGCCGCGTGCCGTGTTCCGCAAGTTCGGCCTCTGCCGCGTGTGCCTGCGAGACATGGCGCACGCCGGCGAGCTGCCGGGTGTGAGCAAGTCCAGCTGGTGATCCGACCGCCCCGCGTCCGCGGGGCAGCGGATCCGATCGCCGCAGGCCCGCATCGGCGCGGTGCCCCGCACAGGGGCACCGCGCCGGTACGAGGAACCACGGCGGGAAAGAGACATACACCATGACGATGACCGATCCGATCGCAGACATGTTGACCCGTCTGCGGAACGCGAACTCGGCCTACCACGACCGCGTCGTGATGCCCCACTCGAAGCTGAAGGTCGCCATTGCGGAGATCCTTCAGAAGGAGGGCTACATCACGGCACACCACACCGAGGACGCCGAGGTCGGCAAGTCCCTGGTCGTCGAGCTGAAGTACGGCCGCAACCGTGAGCGCAGCATCGCCGGTCTGCGCCGGGTCTCCAAGCCCGGTCTGCGTGTGTACGCGAAGTCGACGAATCTGCCGCGGGTCCTGGGTGGCCTCGGCATCGCGATCATCTCGACCTCTCGGGGTCTGATGACCGACCAGCAGGCCTACCGGAGCGGCGTGGGCGGGGAAGTCCTCGCCTACGTCTGGTGAGAGAGGGGTAACGAACGATGTCGCGCATCGGAAAGCTGCCCATCACCGTCCCGTCGGGCGTGGAGATCACCATCGACGGCCGCACGGTCACCGCGAAGGGCCCCAAGGGCACCCTCTCGCACACCGCTGTCGAGCCGATCACGATCGAGCGTGACGACGACGGCACGGTGCTGGTGAAGCGCCCGAACGAGGAGCGTGAGGTGCGGGCCTACCACGGCCTGACCCGCTCCCTCGTCAACAACATCGTGGTCGGCGTCAGCGCCGGCTACGAGAAGAAGCTGGAGATCCACGGCGTGGGTTACCGCGTGCAGCTGAAGGGCAAGAACCTCGAGTTCGCCCTGGGCTACTCGCACCCGGTCGTCATCGAGCCGGCGGAGGGCATCACCTTCGCGGTCGAGTCGCCGACCCGGTTCTCGGTCTCCGGCATCGACAAGCAGCTGGTCGGCGAGACCGCTGCCAACATCCGGAAGCTGCGCCGCCCCGACCCGTACAAGGGCAAGGGTGTGCGGTACGCCGGCGAGCAGGTCCGCCGCAAGGTCGGAAAGACGGGTAAGTGATGGCCGAGACGAACGAGACGGTGTCGGGTGCCGCCCGCCGCCGGATGGCGT
Source organism: Pseudonocardia sp. Ae717_Ps2 (assembly GCF_001932475.1). Lineage (NCBI taxonomy): Bacteria > Bacillati > Actinomycetota > Actinomycetes > Pseudonocardiales > Pseudonocardiaceae > Pseudonocardia > Pseudonocardia sp. Ae717_Ps2. The sequence goes on along the minus strand of NZ_MCIS01000001.1, from coordinate 5,045,873 downwards.
CCCAGGTGGCGCGCAAGCGCCGCGACTCGCGCATCCGCCGGCACGCCCGGCTCCGGAAGAAGATCTCCGGGACGCCGGTGCGTCCGCGGCTGGCGGTCAACCGCTCCTCGCGGCACATCACCGTCCAGCTGATCGACGACCTGGCGGGCCACACGCTGGCCTTCGCGTCCTCGCTGGACGCCGAGGTGCGTGGCGTCGAGGGCGACAAGAAGGCCAAGGCTGCCAAGGTCGGCGAGCTCATCGCCGCTCGGGCCAAGGAAGCGGGCATCTCCGCGGTCGTGTTCGACCGCGGCGGGCTGGCCTACCACGGCCGGATCGCGGCCCTGGCCGACGCCGCCCGCGAGGGAGGCCTGGAGTTCTGATGAACGACCAGTCGAAGAAGAGCTGTGATACAGGAGGGACTGTCTGATGCCGGGACGTACGCGGCGTGACGGCGGAGCCCCGGGTGGCAGCGGTGGGAACGACAACCGCAACAACCGGGACCGCCGGGACGGTGGCCGTGGCGGGGCGGCCCAGGACAAGACCCCGTACATCGAGCGGCTGGTCACGATCAACCGCGTGGCCAAGGTCGTCAAGGGCGGCCGCCGGTTCAGCTTCACCGCGCTGATGATCGTCGGCGACGGTGACGGCCTGGTGGGCGTCGGTTACGGCAAGGCCAAGGAGGTGCCGGCCGCGATCGCCAAGGGCGTGGAGGAGGCGAAGAAGAACTTCTTCCGCGTCCCCCGCATCGGCGGCACGATCGTGCACCGTGTGCAGGGTGAGGCCGCCGCCGGCGTCGTCATGCTGCGCCCGGCCTCCCCGGGTACCGGTGTCATCGCCGGCGGCCCGGTCCGCGCGGTGCTGGAGTGCGCGGGGATCTCGGACATCCTGTCCAAGTCCCTCGGCTCCGACAACGCCATCAACATCGTGCACGCCACGGTGGCGGCGCTTCAGTCGGTGCAGCGTCCGGAGGAGGTCGCGGCCCGCCGCGGTCTGCCGCTGGAGGACGTCGCCCCGGCGAGCATGATGCGCCAGCGCGCCGAGGCCGACGCGGCGAAGGTGTGAGCGACATGGCCACGTGGAAGATCACCCAGGTGAAGAGCCGGATCGGGACCAAGCAGAACCAGCGCGACACGCTGCGTTCGCTCGGTCTGCGCAAGATCCGGCAGTCGGTGGTGCGTGAGGCGGACCCGCAGACCCGCGGTTACGTCCACACCGTGCGCCACCTCGTGACGGTGGAGGAGGTGCAGCCGTGAGCGAGAACGAGAACTCCGTGATCAAGCTGCACGACCTGCGGCCGGCCCCGGGCTCGAAGAAGGCGCGGACCCGTGTGGGTCGCGGTGAGGGCTCCAAGGGCAAGACCGCCGGTCGCGGTACCAAGGGCACCAAGGCCCGCAAGACGGTGTCCCCGCGCTTCGAGGGCGGGCAGATGCCGCTGCACATGCGGCTCCCGAAGCTCAAGGGCTTCAAGAACCGCTTCAAGGTCGAGTACCAGGTCGTGAACGTCGGCGAGCTGGCCGTCCTGTTCCCGCAGGGTGGCGAGGTCGGCCCGGCCGAGCTGGTCGAGGCGGGCGCGGTGCGCAAGAACCAGCTCGTGAAGGTCCTCGGCGAGGGCGAGCTCTCGGGCGTCGCCCTGACCGTGAAGGCCCACAAGTTCTCCGCGTCCGCGCGCGAGAAGATCTCGGCCGCGGGCGGCTCCGTCTCCGAGCTGTAGGCCCCACCGCACGTCCCCCGGCGCCGTCCGTGGCGCCGGGTCCACCCCAGGTGGACCCGGCCCGTGGGCGGCGCCGAGGCGTTTCCGGGCCGCTGTTACAGTCACGTCCGGACCGAGTGTCCACCGATTACCTGGCGCACCTGGAGGCGCGCAGCCCCCGCCGGTACACACCGGCCCGGGTGTCCCGCGAGGCGCGGAACGCGCGTCGACCAACCCGGCCGACCCCTCAGGGGCCGGCGCAGGCGGTGTCGGGCCGCCGACGTCGTAGGAGGATCACCGAGTGCTCAGCGCAGTCCGGGCGGCCCTGACCACGCCGGATCTCCGCAAGAAGATCCTCTTCACGCTGGCGATCGTGGCGGTGTACCGGCTCGGGGCGAACATCCCCTCGCCGGGGGTGTCGTACCCCAACATCCAGGAATGTGTCCGTCAGGTCGAGGGCGGCGACAACGCCAGCGTCTACTCCCTGATCAACCTGTTCTCCGGCGGGGCACTGCTCCAGCTGTCGATCTTCGCGCTGGGCATCATGCCCTACATCACCGCGAGCATCATCGTGCAGCTGTTGCAGGTCGTCATCCCGCGGTTCGAGCAGTTGAAGAAGGAAGGCCAGTCCGGCCAGGCCAAGCTCACGCAGTACACGCGGTATCTGACGATCGGCATCGCCGTGCTGCAGGCCACCGGCTTCGTGGCGCTGGCCGAGCGCGGTCAGCTGTTCCAGGGCTGTGCGCTGCCGATCATCCCGGACTCGTCGGTCTTCACCCTGATCGTCATCGTGATCGTGATGGTCGCCGGGACGACGGTGGTGATGTGGCTGGGCGAGCAGGTCACCGAGCGCGGCATCGGCAACGGCATGTCGCTGCTCATCTTCGCCTCGATCGCGCACCGCATCCCCGCCGAGGGCCGGCTGATCCTGGAGAACTCGGGCGGTCTGGTCTTCGCCGGTGTCTGCGTCTTCGGCCTCGCGATCATCGCCAGCGTCGTGTTCGTGGAGAACGGCCAGCGCCGGATCCCGGTGCAGTACGCCAAGCGCATGGTCGGCCGGCGCATGTACGGCGGCACATCGACCTACCTGCCGCTGAAGGTCAACCAGGCCGGCGTCGTGCCGGTGATCTTCGGTAGCTCGCTGCTCTACCTGCCCGACCTGGTCGCCCGGCTCGCCGGGAACGACGGCGGCTGGTTCCAGCAGTTCGTGCAGACCTATCTCGTCGATCAGTCCAATCCCGTGCACATCGTGTTATACGTAGCACTGATCATCTTCTTCACGTACTTCTACGTCGGCATCACGTTCAACCCCGACGAGCGCGCCGAGGACATGAAGAAGTACGGCGGGTTCATCCCGGGCATCCGCCCGGGCCGGCCCACCGCGGAGTACCTGAACTTCGTGCTCAGCCGCATCACGCTGCCGGGATCGTTGTACCTCGGTGTCATCGCGGTGCTCCCGAACTTCTTCCTCGGGATCACCGGCAGCGGCCAGAACCAGAACTTCCCGTTCGGCGGCACGGCCGTGCTGATCATGGTCACCGTGGGCCTCGACACCCTGAAGCAGATCGAGAGCCAGCTCATGCAGCGTAACTACGAAGGTTTCCTGCGTTAGGCTCGCCGCAACGTGGCCGAGCGGGAACCCCGGTGCGGGGCCCCGGCCCCGATCGTGGTGCCTCGGGCATCGTGTGTCGGCGAGGACGCCGGCGCCATGGACGACAAGACTTCAGGAGGTCGGGTTCTCGTGCGACTCGTTCTGGTGGGACCGCCCGGTGCCGGCAAGGGGACCCAGGCTGAGCAGATGGCCAAGCGGCTCGACGTCCCGCACATCTCGACCGGGGACCTGTTCCGGGCGAACCTGCGGGACGAGACCGAGCTCGGTCGTGAGGCGAAGCGCTACATGGACGCCGGGGACCTCGTCCCCGACGAGGTGACCGTCGGGATGGTGCGCGACCGGCTCGGCGACGCCGACACCGCGAACGGCTTCATCCTCGACGGCTTCCCGCGCAACGTGGCGCAGGCGGACTCCCTGGAGAAGATCCTGTCCGAGAAGGGGCTGGAGCTCGACGCCGTCGTCCAGTTCGACGTCGACGACGAGGTCGTGGTCCAGCGGCTGCTCGGCCGCGGCCGCAGCGACGACAACGAGGACACCATCCGCAACCGGCAGCGGGTCTACCGCGAGGAGACCGCTCCGCTGCTGGACCACTACCGTGACCGGCTGGTCACGATCGACGCCGTCGGCGAGATCGACGAGATCACCGACCGGGTCTTCTCGGCGCTGCAGAACCGCAACGACGGCTGAGGACCCGGAGGGGTGCCGGAACCGGCACCACGACGGGAACCGAGGGAAGAGCACATGAACGGTCGCGGCGGCATCCGAGGGGCGATCGCCCGTTACCGGGGTCGGGACATCGAGCTCAAGACCCACGGGCAGCTCGAGGCGATGCGGGTGGCGGGCGCGCTGGTCGCGGCCACGCTGGCCGCGGTCACCGAGCACGCGAAGCCCGGTGTGAGCACGGCGGAGCTCGACGCGCTGGCCGAACAGACGATCCGCGACGGCAACGGCGTCCCCTCGTTCCTCGGCTACCACGGCTTCCCGGCGAGCATCTGCGCCTCGGTGAACGAGCAGATCGTCCACGGGATCCCGTCGCCGAAGCAGGTGCTCGCCGACGGTGACCTCATCTCGGTGGACTGCGGTGCGATCGTCGACGGCTGGCACGGCGACTCCGCCGTGACCATCGCCGTCGGCGACGTCGCACCCGCCGACCTGGCGCTGTCGGCCGCCTGCCGCGGCGCCATGGACGCCGGCATCCTCGCCGTCCGCGACGGGGCCCGGCTGACCGACGTCTCCTACGCCATCCAGGAGGCGTGCCGGGCCGCCGCCGAGGCCGACCGCGCCGACTACGGGATCGTCGCCGAGTACGGCGGCCACGGCATCGGGACCTCGATGCACATGGACCCGTTCCTGCCCAACCACGGCGAGCCGGGCAAGGGCCCGCGGCTGCGCCCCGGCATGGCCCTCGCCGTCGAGCCGATGCTCGTCGCGGGGGATCCGGACACCCTGGAGCTGGAGGACGGCTGGACGGTCGTCACCGCGGCCGGCGGCCGCGCCGTGCACTGGGAGCACACCGTCGCCGTCACCGAGGACGGGCCGTGGCTGCTGACCGCGCCCGCCGGCGCACCGGACCGCCCCGGCGCCTGAGCGCCGTCCCACCGGTGCCCGACGCGCTCCGCGCGGGTACTGGTCCGTGACCGGGCCGGTCCGTTACCGTCGGCGGCCCGGACGTCTACCACGCCGGTCACCCCCGCCTGCGCCGGTCTCGCACGGCCTCCGTACACTGGACCTTCGGCGCGTCGTGTGACGTCCGCTCCGTGTGCTCCGTGTACCCCACAGTGTTCCCGGTCCGGCTCCGTCCGCGCGCGCCGAACCGGTCGTCGGCACCGCTGTCGATCGGGGCAACCGACACCTGTCACGGATAGCGGAGGACATGGCCAAGAAGGACGGGGCGATCGAGGTCGAGGGCCGGGTCGTCGAACCCCTGCCGAACGCGATGTTCCGGGTGGAGCTGGAGAACGGCCACCGGGTGCTCGCACACATCAGCGGGAAGATGCGCCAGCACTACATCCGGATCCTTCCGGAGGACCGGGTGGTCGTCGAGCTGTCGCCCTACGACCTGAGCCGCGGCCGCATCGTCTACCGCTACAAGTGACGACCAGCTCCACCACGGTCGGTCGCGAGACCCACAAGAACGACACACAGAGGCAGACGACGTGAAGGTCAAGCCGAGCGTCAAGAAGATCTGCGACAAGTGCCAGGTGATCCGCCGTCACGGCCGGATCATCGTGATCTGCTCGAACCTGCGCCACAAGCAGCGCCAGGGCTGAGCAGAGCGGTACCGGTCGCGATCCTCTGATCGCGCAGCAGAAGCCCCCGATGCACCTGCCGGGCCACACGGGCCCGGTAGCACCCCCGGAACCAGGCCGGGGCCCGTTCAGCTCAGCGGCGGAACGGGACGGGCATCGGGAAGACCTGGGACGACAAACAAGGAGACAACGCCGCATGGCACGTGTTGCCGGCGTCGACCTCCCCCGCGAAAAGCGGTTGGAGATCGCGCTCACCTACATCTTCGGGGTCGGACGGACCCGGTCCAAGGAGATCCTCGAGGCCACGGCGCTGAGCCCCGACCTCCGGTCGAAGGACCTGACCGACGAGGACGTCAGCAAGCTCCGCGAGTACATCGAGGCGAACCTGCAGGTCGAGGGTGACCTGCGCCGTGAGATCCAGGCGGACATCCGCCGGAAGATCGAGATCGGTTCGTACCAGGGCATCCGTCACCGTCGCGGCCTTCCGGTCCGCGGTCAGCGCACGAAGACCAACGCGCGCGGCCGCAAGGGCCCGAAGAAGACCGTCGCCGGTAAGAAGAAGGCAGGTAAGAAGTAATGCCGCCCCGCGCACGTCAGGGTGCCGGACCCAAGAAGGTCCGCCGTCGCGAGAAGAAGAACGTCGCGCACGGTCACGCCCACATCAAGTCCACGTTCAACAACACGATCGTGTCGATCACCGACCCGACCGGTGCCGTCATCGCCTGGGCCTCGTCCGGGCACGTCGGCCTCAAGGGGTCGCGCAAGTCGACGCCGTTCGCCGCGCAGCTGGCCGCCGAGAACGCCGCCCGCAAGGCGATGGACCACGGCATGAAGAAGTGCGACGTCTTCGTCAAGGGCCCGGGTTCGGGCCGCGAGACGGCGATCCGCTCGCTGCAGGCAGCCGGCCTCGAGGTCGGCACCATTTCCGACGTGACCCCGCAGCCGCACAACGGCTGCCGCCCGCCCAAGCGGCGCCGGGTCTAGGGGAAGGGAGAACCACCATGGCTCGTTACACCGGCCCCATGACCCGCAAGTCCCGCCGACTGAAGACCGACCTCGTCGGCGGCGACCAGGCGTTCGAGCGTCGTCCTTACCCGCCCGGCCAGCACGGCCGGATCCGGATCAAGGAGACCGAGTACCTCCTGCAGCTGCAGGAGAAGCAGAAGGCCCGCTTCGGCTACGGCCTGCAGGAGAAGCAGCTCCGCGCCTACTACGAGGAGGCGCACCGCCGGGAGGGCAAGACCGGCGACGAGCTGCTGCAGATCCTCGAGTCGCGCCTCGACAACGTCGTGTACCGCGCGGGCCTCGCCCGCACCCGGCGCATGGCGCGTCAGCTGGTGAACCACGGCCACTTCCTGGTCAACGGGAAGAAGGTCGACATCCCCAGCTACCGGGTGTCGCGCTACGACATCATCGATGTCCGGGACAAGTCGCGGAACACCGACCCGTTCGTCATCGCCAAGGAGACCCAGGGCGACCGCCCGGTCCCGGCGTGGCTGCAGGTCGTCCCGTCGACCCTGCGGATCCTCGTCCACCAGCTGCCCGAGCGCGCTCAGATCGACACCCAGGTCACCGAGCAGCTCATCGTCGAGTTCTACTCGAAGTAGCTCGACACGCCGCCGCCCCGCAGGGAGGGGCGGCGGTTCCTCTGCGACATCAAATAGCGGTTGTCGCAGGTGCGAAGGAGGCACACACCCATGCTGATCTCTCAGCGACCCTCACTGTCCGAGGACGTCGTCACCGAGACCCGGTCGCGGTTCGTCATCGAGCCGCTCGAGCCGGGCTTCGGCTACACCCTCGGGAACTCCCTGCGCCGGACGCTGCTGTCGTCGATCCCCGGCGCCGCCGTCACGTCCATCCGGATCGACGGCGTCCTGCACGAGTTCACCACCGTGCCGGGGGTCAAGGAGGACGTCACCGACATCATCCTCAACCTCAAGGAGCTCGTCGTGAGCTCCGAGGAGGACGAGCCGGTGACGATGTACCTGCGCAAGCAGGGTCCGGGTGCGGTCACCGCGGGGGACATCGTCCCGCCCGCCGGTGTCACCGTGCACAACCCGGACCTGCACATCGCCTCGCTCAACGACAAGGGCCGGCTCGAGGTCGAGCTCGTCGTCGAGCGCGGCCGCGGGTACGTCCCGGCGATGCAGAACAAGGCCACCGGTGCCGAGATCGGCCGGATCCCGGTCGACTCGATCTACTCCCCGGTGCTGAAGGTGACCTACAAGGTCGAGGCCACGCGAGTCGAGCAGCGCACCGACTTCGACAAGCTCATCCTCGACGTCGAGTCGAAGCCGTCCATCACCCCGCGGGACGCGCTGGCCTCGGCCGGCAAGACCCTGGTCGAGCTGTTCGGCCTGGCCCGCGAGCTGAACGTGGACGCCGAAGGCATCGAGATCGGCCCCTCCCCGCAGGAGGCGGACACCATCGCGGCGTTCGCGATGCCGATCGAGGAGCTGGACCTCACGGTCCGGTCCTACAACTGCCTCAAGCGCGAGGGCATCCACACGGTCGGCGAGCTCGTCGGCCGCAGCGAGGCGGACCTGCTCGACATCCGCAACTTCGGCGCCAAGTCGATCGACGAGGTCAAGATGAAGCTCGTCGGCCTCGGCCTGGCCCTCAAGGACAGCCCGCCCGGGTTCGACCCGTCGGCGGCGGCGAGCGACTACGGCGTCGACGGTGGGAGCGGGTTCGACCCGGACACCTTCGGTGACGACGGTCAGGACTACGCAGAAACGGAGCAGTTGTAGCCATGCCCCAGCCCACCAAGGGTGCCCGCCTCGGCGGGTCACCCGCGCACCAGCGGCTGATCCTGGCCAACCTGGCGACCTCGCTGTTCGAACACGGCCGGATCACCACCACCGAGGCCAAGGCCCGGCGGCTGCGTCCGTACGCGGAGCGGCTGATCACCAAGGCCAAGGCCGGCGACCTGCACAACCGGCGCGAGATCATGAAGGTGATCCGCGACAAGTCGGTCGTGCACCGCCTCGTCACCGAGATCGGCCCGTTCTTCGCGGACCGCAACGGTGGCTACACCCGGATCACCAAGACGATGCCGCGCAAGGGCGACAACGCCCCGATGGCGGTCATCGAGCTGGTCCAGCAGAAGACGGTGACCGACGAGGCCAACCGTGCCCGTCGCGCGGCCGCCTCGCAGGAAGCCCCGGCTGCGGCCGAGGTGACCGAGGAGAAGATCGAGCAGGCGCAGGCCGACTCGACCGCGGCCGCCGAGGAGCTGAAGGCGTCCGAGACGTCCGAGGCGCCCTACGGCGAGGGCTCGCACGCCCCGCTGGAGGACCCGGCCGAGGCTCCCGAGGGCTTCGAGATCAAGGGCAACGAGGACTCGAAGCTCTACCACGTCCCCGGCTCGGCGTTCTACGACCGCACCGTGGCCGAGGTCTGGTTCGCCACCGAGGAGGCCGCCGAGGCGGCCGGCTTCGCGAAGCCGGCGTCCCAGCAGGGTTCCGACTCCTGATCGGTCCGCACCACTCCGATGAGCCCGCCGTCACCGACGGCGGGCTCATCGGCGTTTCCGGTGTTCCGGGTCCGGGCACCGTGCGGCTGCGACTCGACGTCGCCTACGACGGCACCGACTTCTCCGGGTGGGCGCAGCAGCCGACCCGGCGCACCGTGCAGGGCGTGCTCACCGAGGCACTGTCGACCGTGCTGCGCACCCCGCTGCGGCTCACCGTCGCCGGACGTACCGACGCCGGAGTGCACGCCTCAGGGCAGGTCTGTCACGTCGACCTCCCGGCGACCCTCGCCCCGCAGATCGACGGTCTGCTCCGGCGGCTGAACCGGCTGCTGCCGCCGGACGTGCGGGTGCACGACCTCGGGCAGGTGCCCGACACCTTCGACGCCCGCTTCTCCGCGCTGCGCCGCCACTACCGCTACCGGGTCACCACGGCCCCGTTCGGTGCCGAGCCGCTGCGGGCGCGGGAGACCGTCGCCTGGCCGTACCCATTGGACCCGGAGCCGATGAACGCCGCCTCAGCGCTGCTGCTGGGCGAGCACGACTTCGCCGCGTTCTGCAAGCGCCGCGAGGGCGCGACGACCGTGCGCGCGCTGCAGCGCTTCGACTGGTCGCCCGCGCCGGGTGAGCCGGGTGTGCTCGTCGCGGCGGTCTCGGCGGACGCGTTCTGCCACTCGATGGTCCGCAGCCTGGTCGGCGCGGTGTTCGAGGTCGGCCGTGGTCGCAGGCCCGTCGACTGGCCCGCGGGGCTGCTGCGCCGCGAGGTGCGCGCCTCCGAGGTGACCGTCGCGCCGCCGCACGGCCTGTCGCTGACCGGCGTCGACTACCCCGCCGACGACGAGCTCGCCGCCCGCGCCGAGCGGACCCGGCGGATCCGGGTGCCGGGCGAGGGCTGAGCAGGCCCCGTCGCGACCGGCCCGGATGCGCGGACGGGGGCGAGCGGCCTCAGTCGATCGGCCGCACCCACGCCGGGTGCGGCGGCCCGGCGACGCGGTGGGTCCGGCGGGCGTCGAGCGCCAGGGCCACGCCCAGCCACACCAGCGACACCGACCAGCCGAGCAGGGCCAGCGAGCCGAGGACGTACAGCGGCTCGGTCGGCCCGGCGGACAGCCCGGCGGACTCGAGCAGCACCGACAGCGGGGCGCGCTCGGAGTCCTCGCTGTCGCCGAAGTCGGGCATCAGCAGCCCGCCGGCGAGCAGGAATCCGGCGCAGGCGAGGAACGGGGCGGTCACCGCAGGGGTGAGCACGCGGCGTCGGATCACGGTCAGCGACAGGACCGTCGGCACCGTCAGCAGGGCCGGACCCACCAGGGTCATGATCAGGATGATGAGGAACCAGCCCGGCGCGGTGAACCGCAGGCCCACGAAGGCCAGGAGGGCGCCGGCCTGCAGGGCCACGTTCAGGTTCGTCCGCATGCCGACGATCGTGGCGGACCGGGTCCGCCGGCGGAATCCGCAGGACTACCGACCGGACGGCCCAACCCGTGTCAACAGTCGGTTACCGAGGTTCCGTCCCGGGTGTCCCGGGAGTCAGAGTGACCCGATGACCACCGAGAACACCGTCGGCGTGGCCGCGGACCGTGGGTACGGCGACCGTATCGTCGCCGTCGAACCGGGCTCCACCGAGCCCGTACCGGACTCCGAGCGGCACGGCAGGCCGCGCCAGCTGTTCTGGACGTGGACCTCGCCGAACCTGGAGTTCGCGACGATCTTCGTCGGCGTGCTGTCGGTGACGGCGTTCGGGCAGACGGTGCCGGCGGCGATCGCGGCGATCGTCGTCGGGAACCTGCTCGCCGCGATCGCCCACGGGATCCTGTCCGCCCGCGGACCGGCCGCCGGGGTGCCGCAGATGGTGCTGGGGCGGCTCGCCTTCGGTCACCGCGGCAACGCGTTGCCCGCCGCCCTGATGACGATCACCTCGGGCTTCGGCTGGTTCGCGGTGAACAGCGTCAGCGCCGCGTTCGCGCTGTCGGCGATCACCGGCGGCGGGACGGTCGCGTGGCTGGTGGCGGTGGTCGTCGTCCAGGTCGCCGTCGCGTTCTTCGGGCACAACCTGGTGCAGGCCTTCGAGCGGCTCGCGTTCCCGCTGCTCGCGCTCGTGCTCGGGGTCGGGGCGGTGCTGGTGCTCCTCGGGTCGGACCCGGGGGCGGCCGCGTCGCCGGACGGGGTGGGCGGGGTCGGCGGGTTCCTGCTGACCGTCGGCGCCGTCGTCGGGTACTCGGCGGGCTGGAGCCCGTACGCCGCCGACTACTCCCGCTACCTGCCGCGCTCGGTGTCGGCGCGGGCCACCGGTCTCGCCGCGGGCGGCGGCCTGTTCCTGTCCACCACGGTGTTCATGTCCGTCGGCGCGGCGTCGGTCGGGGCGGCGACCGCGGCCGGGCTCGACTCGGACAACCCCGTCGCGAACTACACCGGCCTGCTGCCCGGCTGGCTGGCCGTGCTGACCCTGGTCGCCATCGCGGTCGGGGCGGTCGCGGCGAACGTCCTCAACGTCTACTCGGGGGCGATGGCGTTCCTCGCCCTCGGCATCGACGTGCCGCTGGCGCGGGCGCGGGCCGTCGTCGCGCTGGCGTTCGGGGCGGTCGGGTTCGTGATCGCGCTGGTCGCGCTCGGCGACGCCGCGGCCGGGTACGAGGCGTTCCTGCTGGTCGTCGTGTACTGGGTCGGGCCGTGGCTCGGCGTGGTGCTCACCGACCAGTGGCTGCGCCCGACCGACCCCGATCTGCTCTACGACCGAACGTACCGCAACCACGCGGGCCCGATCGCGCTCGGCGTCGGCGTCGTCGTGTCGGTGCTGTTGTTCGCCAACCAGGAGCTGTTCACCGGGCTGGTGCCGCGATTGCTGCCCGGGATCGGCGACGTGACCTTCCTGGTCGGGCTGGTGCTCTCGGCCGGGCTCTACGCGCTGCTGGTGCGCCGCACCGCCGTCGCGACGCCCGGGGGGACGCGGTGACCGAGCTCATCCCGACCGTGGACCTGGCCGCGCCGGACCCGGCCGCGGTGGACATCGCGTTGCAACGCGCCGGGTTCCTGCAGGTCGTCGGGCACGGCGTGCCGGACGCCGCGGCGCAGGCGGTGCGGGCCGCGGCGCGCGAGTTCTTCGCGCTGCCCGAGCCGGTCAAGCACGGCTACGCGGTCGGCGTCGGCGGGCGGGGGTGGCTGCCCCCCGGTGTCGAGGCCAACGACCGCGTCGAGGGCGGCGACTCCCCGCCCGACCTCAAGGAGTCCTTCGCGGTGGGCCCCTTCGCGCCGACCGGTGACCCGGACGTCGACGCGGTGTGGTTCCCACCGAACGTCTGGCCGGAGCAGGTCCCGGCGCTGCGGGAGGCGGTGACCGCATACTGCACGGCGATGACCCGCGTTGCGGGCGCGCTGCTGGAGCTGTGCGCGGGAGCCCTCGGGCAGGAGCCGTCGACGCTGCGCGACCTCGCGACCCACCCGACGTGGACGTTCAACATCAACCGCTACCCGCCGATGACCGAGACAGGCACACCGCTGCCCGGTCAGTTCCGGATCGGCCCGCACACCGACTTCGGCACCGTCACCCTGCTCGACCGGGAGCCCGGGGCGGGCGGGCTGCAGGTCGACGTCGAGGGACACGGCTGGACCGACGCGCCGTACACCCCGGGTGCGCTGACGGTGAACGTCGGCGACCTGCTCGCGCACTGGACCGGGCACCGCTGGCGGGCCGGGCGGCACCGGGTGCTGCCGCCGCAGACCCACGCCCCGACCGAGGACCTGGTGTCGCTGGTGTTCTTCTTCGAGCTGGACCACGACGCCGTCGTCACGCCGCTGGCACCGCCGCTCGGGCGCACGGCGCTGGAGCCGGTGGTGTCCGCGCCGTTCCTGCGCGAACGCCTCGACGCGATCTCGGTATAGGTTCGCGCGCATGGATCCGAGCTGGCTGGACGTCGCGGTGGAACAGGCCAGGGCCGGGCTGGCCTCGGGCGGCATCCCGATCGGCGCCGCACTCGTCGGACCGGACGGGGAGGTGCTCGGGCGCGGTCACAACCGTCGCGTGCAGGACGGCGACCCGACGGTGCACGGCGAGACCGCGGCGTTCCGCGACGCGGGCCGCCGCCGCGACTACCGGTCCACGACGATGGTCACCACGCTCTCGCCCTGCTGGTACTGCTCGGGGCTGATCCGGCAGTTCGGCATCGGCGCGGTGCTCGTGGGGGAGGCCCGGACCTTCCACGGCGGCCACGACTGGCTGGCCGAGCACGGGGTGCGCGTGCAGGTGCTCGACGACGCGCGTTGCGTAGACATGATGACCGCGTTCGTCGCCGAGCGCCCCGACCTGTGGAACGAGGACATCGGCGTCGCGGAGTAGCGCTCAGCCCGCCGTGAGCGGGACGTCCGGGTCGAGCTCGATCGCGACCTCGCGCAGCGCCGCGTCGAGCACCGACCAGACCCATCGGGCGAGGTGCTCGGCGAGCTCGTCGAGCGGCAGTGGGTCCGTCGAGGAGAGCCAGCGCTCGGTCGCCCCGTCGACCAGTCCGACCGCGCCCGCGGCCAGCGGCGCCGCGACGGTCGCGGGCAGCCCGGGGTAGCCCCCGGTCAGCAGGCCGGTCATCCGGTCGGCGATGCGGTGCCGGATGTCGGTGACGGCCGTCGTGACCCCGGCGGCGCGCAGCACGTAGCGGTAGAGCTCGGTGTGCGCGGCCAGCCACCGCACGTGCGCCGCGATGGCGGCGACGAGCATCTCCCGCGGCGTCCCGCGCGGGCTCCACACCGGTGCGAGCGCCTCGGAGTAGAGGCCCAGCGCGGCCTCGGCGATCGCGCCCTGCAGGTCCTCCAGGCCGTCGAAGTGCCGGTACAGCGCGGGCCGGGGGACCCCGGCACGACCGGCGATCTGCTCGGTCGTGGCCTCCGGTCCGTGCTCGGCGATCGCGGCCATCGCGGCCTCGACGACCTCGGCCCGCCGGGCCGCCCGCTGCCCGGCCCAGCGGCGGGCGCGGCCGTCGCCGGGGGTCACGGATCGGTTCACCCGGCCATCATCCCGCTCCTGGTTGACACCGCGCCCGGCGCCACCCATGATCGGCCAGTAAGGGGTACGCGCTGTACGGGATACTTTCTGTACCAGATGCGACCCGCTCGTCGACGACGACCGGAGGACCGACGTGACCGAGACGGCGACCAATGACGGAACCGGCGCACGTCCGCGCAGGCTGACCGGCGGCGACGTCGGCATCCCGCCGCGCCACCTGGACTTCCGGCTGCCCGAGCAGATGGCCCGCTGGGCCTACGCCGACAACGCGACCGCGACGCTGTTCCTCGCGATGCTCTCGGCGATCTTCCCGCCGGGGGAGGACTTCTTCGTCCGCTCGGTGATCCACTTCCGGGACCGGGTGACCGAGCCCGAGCTGCGCGCCAGGGTCGCCGGGTTCACCGCGCAGGAGGTCATCCACAGCCGCGAGCACGACCGGCTCAACGAGGCGTTCCGCTCCCGTGGTTTCCCGGTGCACGTGCCGGAGGCCGCGGTCGCGCTCGCCCTGAAGGTCCTCGACCGCACATCCCCGCGTCAGCAGCTCGCCTGCACCGCGCTGATGGAGCACTTCACCGCGGTCATGGCTGAGGACATCCTCGGCAGCGACGAGTTCGCCGAGCGGGTGCACGCCGACATCCGCGAGCTGTGGCACTGGCATGCGCTCGAGGAGCTCGAGCACAAGTCCGTGACCTGGGACGTCTACGAGCTCATCGGCACCGACGGCCCCGAGCGCGGCCGGGCCGCACCGCTGGTCGCCGCCACCGTGCTGCCCGCGGTCGTGTTCGGGTGGGTGTACCTGCTCGTGCAGCAGGGCGTCTGGCGACGGCCGCGGGACCTGCGCGAGGGCTACCGCCTGCTGTTCGGCCGCGGCCAGTTCCTGCGCCGCGTGCTGGGCCGGATGCCCGTCTTCGGACACCCGCGCTTCCACCCCGACCGGCACGACACCCGCGAGCTGGAGCAGCGCTGGCGCGACACCCTCTTCGGCGAGGACGGCGCCCTGGCCGAGCAGCTGCGCCGTCCCCTCCGCGAGGCCTGACCCGGCTCCACGGCCGCAGCACCGGCCCGGGCCGCGCGCAGCGGTCAGGTGGCGTACTTCTACGCAGCGTCCGTGGATCGGGTCCGGTCGGGCCGCGGCGGTCCTACCGTCCGTGCGGTGCGCACCGATCCCGCCCCCGCGCGCGTGCAGCGCGCCCCGGCGACCCGCGACCAGGTCGACGCCCACCGCTTCGGTGTGCGCCGGATGGAGGCCGCCCTGGTGCGCGCGGACCCGGTGCCGCGGCACGAACAGATCCGGTCCCAGCATCGCGCGGTGTTCGCCGGAGTGCTGGTCGGGCTGCTCGCGCTCGGGGTGGCGGCGTTGCTGGCCCGGGTCGACCCGGCCACCGACTGGCGTTCCCGGGCGCTGGTGCAGGGGGAGCGCAGCGGTGTGCTCTACGCCGTGGTCCGTGCCCCCGACCGGTCCGAGCTGCTCGTGCCGGTGCCCGACCCGGTCGCCGGACGGCTGGTCCTGGCCGCGCACGGACGCGACGACGGCGCCACCGCCGTGCCCGTCCCGGTGCCCGACGGCGCGCTGGCCGCGGCGCCGCGCACCGCACCCGCCGCGGTGCCCGGCACCGTCGGCGTCCCGCTCGACGGGGTCCCGGTCCCGCCCGCGTGGGCGGTCTGCGACACCCGCGGTGAGGGCACCGGCGCCGGCGCCGGCACCACGACCGTGCTGGCGGGGTCGCTCGGCCCCGCCCCGGCCGGTCCGGAACCGGTCGTCCTGCTGACCGCCGAGGGCAGCGCCACCTACCTCGTCCACGACGGCGCCCGGCACCGGCTCGACCCGGCCGACCGGAACGCCCTCGACGGCCTCGGCCTGCTCGGCGCCCCCGTCCGCCGGGTCGGCGACGGCCTGCTCTCCGCGATCCCGGAGGGCGCGCCGCTGCGGGTGCCCACGCCGGAGCCGACCCCCGTCGCGGGGCTGGGGCGGAGCGGGGAGGTCGTGCGCAGCCAGTCCCTCGGCGCCGGGTCGACGTACTTCCTGGTGGTCGACGGCGGGCTCGCCCGTATCCCGGTCACCCTCGCCGACGCCGTCCGCTCCCGGACCGGGCAGGCCGAGCCGGCGACGCTGCCGCCCGGCCTGGTCGACGACGTCCCGCAGACCCGGGTGCCCGGTGCCGAGGCCTGGCCCGCCGCCCGGGCCGAGCTGACCGACGTGACCGAGGTGCCGCCGGTGCTGTGCGGGACCTGGCGGGAGGGGCGGCGCGCACTCGTCGCGGGGACCGAGGAGCCGGTCGCGCCCGGCGCGGTCCGGGTGCGCCTGGCCGGTGCCGACGACGCCGGGCCCGCCCTCGACACCGTGGTGCTGCCGGTGACCGGTCCGGGGCCGCTGCGGACCGGGCCCGCCGACACCGGCGACGGCGACGGCGGGACGCGCCTGCTGCTCGCCGCCTCCGGCGCGGTGCACGGCGTCGCGGACGCCGAGACCGGGCGGGCGCTGGGGATCGGGGTGGCGGGGGACGCCCCGGCGGAGATGGTGCGGCTGCTGCCGCGGGCGGGCGTGCTGAGCGTCGCGGCGGCGAGGGAGGTGGCGGACCTGCCGGGCTGACGGTGCGCCGCCGCGCACGGATCGGCCCCACACGGATCGGCCCCACACGGGTCGGCCCCACACGGGTCGGCCCCACACGGGTCGGCCCCACACGGGTCGGCCTCACACGGGTCGGCCCCACACGGGTCGGCCTCACACGGGTCGGCCCCACACGGGTCGGCCTCACACGGGTCGGCCCCACACGGGTCGGCCCCACAGGGGGTCGGCTGCGCACGGGGGCGGCGGCGACACCGGCGGGCTGCGGGCGGCTGCTGGGCGAGCGGCTGTGCAGGGCAAGGAGTGCCGGAGGTCGGAGGTCAGGGGCGCCTGGGGCGGCGCCGCAGCCCCGCCAGCGCCGCGACGAGCGCCCCGCCGACCGCCGCGACCGCCCCGACCCCGGCCACCGCCGGCAGGTCCGGCGGCGGGGTTGTCGCGAGCGGCAGCGGCGCCCGGCCCGCCCCGGGTGAGCCGGCGCGGTCGCCGGGACCGGCGGGACCGTCCGGGGTCAGGAGCAGCGGCTCGGCGGTCAGCGCGGCCCCGGGGTCGAGCACGCCGTGGCCGGTGCGGCCGTCGCCCGCGCTGGGGCGGGCCGTGGCACGCAACCGGTCGGCGACCTGGCGCGGGGTGAGCATCGGGAACCGCTCGCGCAGCAGCGCCGCGGTCCCCGCGACCAGCGGTGCCGAGTACGACGTCCCGCGGACCACCGCGCCGTCCGGTCCGGACGGGCGGGGCAGGTCCTGGCCCGGGGCGGCGAGGTCCACCCAGGGGCCGGGCACGGAGAAGTCACCGGGGACGTCGTCGCCGTCGACCGCCCCGACGGCGAGGACCGAGTCGTAGGACGCGGGCAGCGGCCGCAGGTCCGGGTCGCCGGTGCAGGTGCCCGCCTCGTCGATGTTCCCGGCGGCGGCGACGACCAGCACCCCGGCCCGCTCGGCGTCGTCGACGGCCTCGCGCAGTGCGCCCCCCGCGGAGTCGACCTGCGCGGACGGCACGCACACCACCTCGGACACGTTGACGACGCTCGCACCGAGTGCGACGGCCCGGTCGATCGCCGCGGCCAGGGTGCGGATCTCGCCGGCGGGTCGCTCGGTGCCGTCGGTGCCGCGTACGGCGAACCGCCCCGAGGACTGGCGCAGCGACAGGATCCGCGCGCCGGGCGCCATGCCCGCGCCGAGCCCGGTGACCGGGTCGGCGGCCCCGGCGAGGAGCAGCGCGACGTCGGAGCCGTGGCCGTCGCAGTCGGTGAGACCGTCGCCGCCGGTGAGGTAGTCCCCGCCGCCGACGAGCCGTCCGGCCAGCCGGGGCAGCGGCGCGACCCCGGTGTCGACGACGGCGACGAGCTGCCCCGCGCCGGTCGCGAGCCCCGGTGGCGGCTGCGGGACCGCACCGCGGGCGGCGCCCGGGCCGTCGTCGCCGGGCGGGGTGCAGGCGCGGGTCTGCCGCAACCCGTCGGCCGGTCCCGGCGGCCCGGGCTCGGCGGCCGCGACGGCAGGCCTCGTCCGCACCCCTCCGCCTGCTCCCGCACCTGCTGCGCGGGGTGCGGCGACCCCACAGGGGGTGCGGACGGCGCAGGACATGGCGGGGGCGACGGCGGCGGGAACGGGTGACGGGGGCGGGGTGGGCAGCGCGAGGACCGACGCGGCCAGCAGCGGCACCGCCAGCAGCGGCGCGATCCGCGGTGCTGCCGTCGGTGGGGCGGCAGCGGGGTGCCGGACGGGCCCGGTCACAGGGTGCGGACCAGGGAGAACAGGCCCATCGCGGCCAGCGCGGCGGGCACCGCGGCGGCGGTGAGGACGAGCTCGCACACGTCGAGCGCCCGGCGGGCCGGCGGCGACGGCGTCGCCCGCGCCGCGGCGGCCCCCAGTCCGACGGCGAGCAGCAGCCCCGCCGCCACGGCGAGGCGCGGCGCGGGCTCCAGCGCGAGCGCTGCCGGGACGGCGGCGGTGGCGACCGCGACCACCGCGGACCCGGTCAGGATGCGGGCCGGCGCGGGCTCGACGAGCGCACGGGCCCGCAGGAGCAGCACCGCCGCCGTCACCACCAGCAGCAGACCACCGGTCCAGCCCCCCGTCGCGGCGACGGCGCCCGCCCCGGCGGCGACGACCGCGGTGCCGGCCAGCGTCCCGGTGTGCAGCCCGCGGGCCAGCCCGGCCCGGGCGGTCAGCTCCGCGCCGGGCAGCACCTGCTCGGCGCCCGCGACGGAGTCGGCGTCGGTCGGGACCGCCGGGGCCGGGATCCCGGCCAGGCGCAGCGCCAGCCGCGGCAGCAGCGGCCCGGCGGCGAGCGCCGGGGCCGCGAGACCGGCGGCGACGGCCGTCACCGGGGCCTCCAGCAGCAGCCGGGCCAGCGCCGCCACGGCGGTCCCGGACGCGGCCAGGGCCACCGCGAGCAGGACCGGGGACACCGCCCGGGCGATCGCCTGGCCCGCGGCGGCGGCCAGTCCGGCCCCGGCCGCGGCGAGCAGCAGCGCCCCCGCCCCGGCCGGCCCGGGCAGCGCGGTGAGCCCGGCCGTCGCCGCGGCGGGAACCGCGCAGAGTGCGGCGGCGGTGGCGAGCCGGTCGTCGTGGCGGCCGCGGTGGGCGACCACCAGCGCACCGACGGCGCCCACGGCGGCGAGTGCGCACGCCCACGGCCGCCACGGTCCGTCCACGGTGGACAGCACGGCGCCCGCGGCGGCCGTCGCCAGGACCGCCGCGGCGGTGCCGGACCAGCGCGCCGTCCCGGCGGCGTCGGCCGCCTCGCGCACCGCGCCGGCGACGGTCTCGGCGGCGTCGTCGAGGACGGGCGGCGCCGGCGCCGGGCGCGGCGGGCCCAGGTGCAGCAGCTCGCCCTCGCGGACGCCGAGCTCGTCGAGGGTGGCGGCCGCGGGCAGCGGTCCGCCCGCGGGCCCGGTGAACCGCCACGCCTGCGGGGTGTCCGCGGTGGCGCGGCCCAGCAGCTCACGCACCATCGGGACCAGCTCGGCGACGGCGACGTCGGCAGGCAGCGCCACGTCGAGGCGTCCGCGTGGGGTGTGCACCCCGACCCGGGTCCAGCGGCCGGGCACGGGCCCGGACGTGGCGGCGGACGTCGGGTCGCCGGGATCGGTCGCGGCCGGTACGGGCAGGACGGAGGTCACGAGCGGCTCCCTGACGGATCTCTCCGAACGGCCCCGGCGGGCCCGGGGCGGCTGCGAGTATCCGACGGTCCCGGTGCCGCCGTGGGCGTTCGGGAGAACCGTGAACGGGAGGAAGGCGATGGCGGGAACCGTCGGGGTGCGACGTCCGCGGCGCTCGGTGCCCGAGCTGCCCGGCGGCGAGCTGGTGCTCGAACCGCCGCCCGAGCCGGAGCGCCCGGTCCCCGGCGGCCTCGTGCAACGGCTGCTGCCGCTGGCGATGGTCGGCGGGGCGCTGCTGTTCGTCGTGCTGGGGCGCGGGGACACGAGCACGTGGCTGTTCGGCGGGATGTTCGCGTTGTCCGCGCTGGGCATGCTGGCCGGCGGCGGCCGCGGCGCCGGAGCACGCACCGCGACGATGGACGAGGACCGCCGCGACTACCTGCGTTACCTCGACGTCCTGGGCGGGCGGGCCCGCGCGATCGCCGCCGAGCAGCGGCACGCGCTGGAGACCGTGCACCCCGACCCGGCAGCCTGGCCGGACGTGCTCGCCGCGGACCGGCTGTGGGAGCGCCGCCCCGGCGACGACGACTTCGGCCGCCTGCGCGCCGGGCGCGGCACCCAGCGGCTCGCCACCCGGCTCACCGCGCCGCACACCGGTCCGATGGAGACACTCGAACCGCTGTCCGCACTGGCACTGCGCCGGTTCCTGCGCCGTTGGTCCACGGTGGACGATCTCCCGGTGGCCGTCGACACCCGCGCGTCGGCGACGATCTGGCTCGAGCCGGACCCGGACGCCGCACCGGTGCTCGACCTCGCCAGGGCCCTGGTCGCCCAGTACGTCACCTGGCACGGCCCCGACGACGCGCGGCTCGCCGTCGTCGCACCGGGGGGTGCGGCCGCGCGCTGGGAGTGGGCGAAGTGGCTGCCGCACGTGGCGCACCCGCGGCGCACCGACGCCGTCGGGCCGGTCCGGATGATCACCGACGACCCGGACCGAGTGCGGCGCTGGTGGGTGGACGAGCCGTCCGCGGCCCAGCAACACCTGCTCGTCGTGCTGGACGGTGCGGCCGACACCCCCGGTGCCTGGGCCGGGCTGCCCGGCGTCACGGTGCTGCGGCTGGGGCCCGCGGGCGGGCGCAGGCCCGCGGCGTCGGTGCTGCGCCTGGCCGCCGGCACCGGGCCCGACGGCGTGCGCACGCTGCGCCGGGGCGGGCCGGGCGGCCGGGAGGTCGGTGTCCCCGACGGGCTCGTCGTCGCCGAGGCACTGGCGCTGGCGCGGCGGCTCGCGCGCTACCGCCCGGACGGCACCGCCGACGTCGTTGCGTCCGGTGTGGACAGTTCGGCGGCCGGGCTGCCGTCGCTGCTCGGTCTGTCCACGACGGACTCCGGCGGCGTCGCGGTGCTGCGATCGCGACGGGGCCCCGCGGAGCGGCTGCGGGTCCCGCTGGGCACCGACGGCGGCGGCCGACCGGTGCTGCTCGACCTCAAGGAGTCCGCACAGGGCGGTGCGGGGCCGCACGGGCTGTGCATCGGCGCGACCGGCTCCGGCAAGAGCGAGCTGCTGCGCACGCTGGTCCTCGGGCTGGTCGCGACGCACACGGCCGAGGAGCTCAACCTGGTGCTCGTCGACTTCAAGGGCGGCGCGACGTTCCTCGGGCTCGCCGGGCTGCCGCACACCTCCGCGGTGATCACCAACCTGGCCGAGGAGCTGACCCTGGTCGACCGGATGGCCGACGCGCTCGCCGGGGAGATCACCCGTCGCCAGGAGGTGCTGCGCGCCGCGGGGAACCTGTCGTCGCTGGCCGAGCACGACGCGCTGCGTCGGGACGGGGCGCCGCTGGACCCGCTGCCGTCGCTGCTGGTCGTCGTGGACGAGTTCTCCGAGCTGCTCGCCCAGCGGCCGGAGATGATCGACCTGATGGTGACGATCGGCCGGCTCGGCCGTTCCCTCGGGATCCATCTGCTGCTGGCCTCGCAGCGCCTGGAGGAGGGCCGGCTGCGCGGCCTGGAGTCGCACCTGTCCTACCGGATCGCGCTGCGCACGTTCTCCGCCGCGGAGTCCCGCGCGGTGCTGGGCGTGCCCGACGCGCACCTGCTCCCACCGACGCCCGGCGCCGCGTACCTGTCCGCGGGCACCGACGAGCTCGTGCGCTTCCGGGCCGCCTACGTCTCCGGCCCGGACACCCCGCGCCTCGCGCGCCGGCGGGCCCCGGGGGCGCCGCGGGTCGCGCTGCCGTTCCGCGCGGGCCCGGTGGCGCTGCCCGCCTCGGCGCAGCTCCCGGCGCCGGACCCCGAGCCGGCACCCACCGGCACCGTTCTCGACCGCATCGCCGAGGCGGTGTCCGGGCCCGGCCCATGCGCGCACCGGGTGTGGCTGCCGCCGCTCGCGGAGCCGCCGCCGCTGCCGGTGGTGCTGGGCGACCCGCTGGTCCGGACCGGGCGGGGGCTGTGCGCGCCGGGGCCGGTGGGACGGCTCGCCGCGCCGATCGGTCTGGTCGACCGGCCCTACGCCCAGCGGCGCGACCCGCTGGTGCTGGACCTGTCCGGCGCGGCCGGGCACCTGGCCGTCGTCGGAGGGCCGCGGTCGGGGAAGTCGACCGCGCTGCGCACCGTCGTCACCGCGCTCGCGCTCACCCACACCCCGGCCGAGCTGGGCGTGCACGTGCTCGACCTGGGCGGCGGGACCCTGGCCCCGCTGGCCGGGCTGCCGCACGTCGGGACCGTCGCCGACCGTCGCGGCACCGACCTGGTGCGCCGGGTGGTGGCCGAGACCGTCGCCGCCGTCGACGAGCGCGAGCAGCTGTTCGCCGCGCACGGCGTCGCCGGGATCGAGGAGTTCCGGGCCCGGCGCGCCGCGGGCGGCTTCGCCGAGGTGCCCGCCACCGACCTGCTGCTGGTCGTCGACGGCTACGCGGCGCTGCGCGCCGGGTTCGAGGACCTGGACGAGAAGCTGACCGCGCTCGCCGCCCGCGGGCTCGCCTACGGCGTGCACCTCGCGCTGTCCGCGGCCCGCTGGGCCGAGATCCGGCCGGCGCTCAAGGACCAGCTCGGCAGCCGGGTCGAGCTGCGGCTGGGCGACCCGTCGGACTCCGAGGTGGACCGGCGTCGTGCCGCCGCCGTGCCGGCGCTGCCCGGGCACGGCCTGTCCGCCGACGGCGAGGCCACCGTCCTCGCCGCGCCCTGCCTGGTCCCCGGCACCGACCCCGCCCGGGCGATCGACGACGCCTGGGACGGCCCGTCGGTCGGCCCGGTGCGGCTGCTGCCCGCCCGGATCGAGGTCGCCGAGCTCCCGCCCGGACCGGGCCGCGGGCCCGCGTTCGGCGTCGACGAGGACCGGCTCGCCACCGTCGAGCTCGACCCGGACGAGCCGCACCTGCTCTGCTTCGCCGACTCCGGCGGCGGAAAGACGACGCTGCTGCGGACCCTCGCCCACGGCATCGCCGCGCGGTGGACGCCGGACCGGGCGCGGATCGTCGTCGTCGACCACCGGCGGACGCTGCTCGGCGGGATCCCGCAGAGCCACCTGCTCGCGCACACCTCCACCGCGCAGGCCACCACCGACGCCTGCGCCGAGATCGCGGGCTCCCTCGGACGGCGGCTGCCCGGTCCGGACGTCACCCCGGCCCAGCTGCGGGAACGGTCCTGGTGGAGCGGACCGGACGTGTGGCTGCTCGTCGACGACTACGACCTCGTCGTCCCCGCGGCCGGATCGACCGGGACGCACCCGCTGCTCGCGCTCGCCGAGTACCTGCCGCAGGCCCGCGACGTCGGGCTGCACGTCGTCCTCGCGCGGCGCACCGGCGGCGCCGGGCGGGCGCTGTTCGACCCGGTACTCGGGCGGCTGCGCGAGCTCGGCGCCCCCGGCCTGGTCGGCTCCGGCAGCCCCGACGAGGGTGCGCTGCTGGAGAAGGTCCGCCCCGGGCCGATGCCGCCGGGACGGGCCGTGCTGGTCGACCGGCGGGCCGGGGCACGCCGGGTGCAGCTGGCCTGGACCGAGCCGGGGTGAGCGGCGTCGCGGTCGCCGTGCACGACCGCCGCGACGCGGTGCTGCTCGCCGCCGCCGACGCCGGCGGGCTGCGCCTGGTCGCCGCGGCCCCACCCGGCACACCCCCGGCGACGGCCGTCGCGGACTTCTTCGGCGACGATCCGCCCGGCGTCGTCGTCCGGGTCGGGACGACGGCGGGCGGTGCCTTCCCCGGAGGTCCGCGGGTGCTGGTGGTCCCGGCCGCGGTCGCGGTGCTCGCGGCCGAACCGGAGCTGCCGGACGGGCCGGTCCTGGTCGTCGACGACGACGGCGCGACCCTCGTACGCGACGGGGTGCCGGAGCCGGTGGGGGAGCCGGGCACCGACCTGTCGGACCTCGCTGACCTGTCGGACCTCGCTGACCTCTCGGACCTCGCTGACCCGGCGGGTCTCGCGGCGCTCGTGCGGGCGACCGGTGCGAAGCTGGTCGTGGTCGCGGGGACGGTCGGCCCGCTCCTCGTGGCGGACGCCCCGGATCGGCGCGCCGGGTCCGGTGCCTGCCCGGACCGTCGGGGGGACGACCGTGGGCCGGGCCCCGAGGCGGCCGGGTGCGCGGACGGCCGGGACCCGGCGCGGCCCGCGGATCGTGCCGGGGCCCGGCTGCCCCGCCCGGTGCTGCCCTGCCCGGTGCGTGTCGCCGGGCTGCGTCCCGCCGGCGGCGAGCCCTGGGGGCCGGAGGCGGCGGCGGTGGTCGGTGCGGCCGTGCTCGGGGCCGGTGTGTCCACCGACACCGGGCCGGACACCTGGCCGGGCTCAGGGCCGGGCACCGAGCTCGGTCCGGCCTCCGGTGCCGACCCCGACCCCGGCCCCGGCCAGGGCGCCGGCCGCGCCGCCCCCTGGCCCGGTGACCCCGGCGCGGGAGCGGGCCCGGCGGAGCCGGGACCGGCCGGGGCACCCGTCCCCGCCACCCCGCTCGCGGACGGCCCGGACCGGGCCCGGGCGGCGATCGTCGTCGCCGGTGTGCTGGGCGCGGTCCTGCTCGGCGCCGGGCTGCTCCTGGCGGGCCCGCACCCGGCGCCACCGGCCGGGGCGACGGTCGTCCAGTACGGCTACGCCGCCACCCTGCCCATCGGCTGGGAGCACACTGGCGGTGACCCGCAGCGTCGACGGGTGCTGCTCACCCCGGTCGGCAGCCCCGACGGTGCCGACCTGCTCGTGCTGGAGCGCAGCCCGCTGGGCTACGACGCCGGACGCGAGCCCGACCGTGCCCGTCGCGAGCTCGCCGCACTCGTCGGCGGGGAGGGCCCGGCGAGCGCGACGGTCGGCGGGCGGCCGGTCCTGCGGTGGAGCGAGGACCCCGGCGACGGGACCGTCGTCGACTGGCACGTCGTGTTCGACGGCTCCGACCAGCTCGTCGCCGGGTGCCGCAGGCCCGCCGTCGCCCCGGTCGCGCCCGCCTGCGCCGAGGTCGTCGCCTCGCTGCACCGGGTGCGGTGACCCGGGCGGCGTTCCCGGTCGCGAACGGTCCGCGCCGTTCGGCCACGGCGGCCCGGCCGCCCTGCCACTGTGCGCGGGCCGGGGACACCGCGTCCCCGGGCCTGGTCGCCGGACACCCGACCGGCCGGGCGACGGGACGGGGACGAGGTGGGGTCCATGGCCGACGGGTTCGGTACGACGACCGAGGAGATGGTGCGCGCGGCGGGCCAGGTGCGGGCGGTGAGCGACGCCGTCAACGGCGAGCTCGCCCGCCTGCGCAGCCAGCTGGGGCCGCTGCAGGGGCAGTGGTCCGGCAGCGCGGCGACGGCGTTCGCCCAGCTGATGGCCAAGTGGGACACCGAGGCACGGCGGCTGAACGAGGCGCTCGGCGCGATTGGTGAGCAGCTCGGCGGCACGGCGACGACGTACCAGCAGCAGGAGGACCAGAACCGCACCGCCATCACGTCGGTGCTCGGGTGAGGGGGAGCTACATCGTGGGATCCGAGATCAAGGTCACCTTCAGCGCGCTCGAGCGGGCGTCGGCCGACACCGTCGCGACGACCGCGCGCATCAACTCCCAGCTCGAGGACCTGCGGCGCTACCTGGCGCCGATGGTCGGGACCTGGACCGGTGACGCGGCCAGCACCTACCAGGCGTCGCAGCAGAAGTGGGACACCTCGGCGGCCGAGCTGACCACCACCCTGGGCACCATCGGGAAGCTGGTCGGCCAGGCCGGTCAGAACTACCGCGACACCGAGCAGGCGAACCGGGCCCGGTTCGCCTGACCCCCGGTCCGGGGGCCCGGACGACCCCCTTGCGTCCGCCCCCGGAACCGGCGGGTACCCTTGGCTCTCGTTGTGCAGCGGTGGAGACCCGCGGGCGCCGTCCTCCGGCGACAGCGGCGGGATCGAGCGTCCCTCCGGCGTCCACCAGCAGCACGCTGAGGAACCAGAGACTAGAGAGTGGGCCGGAACCCGTGCGGACGGCCCACCAGCCGAGAACGACGACGAGGTAGATCCGTGCCCACGTACAGCCCCAAGCCCGGCGACATCCAGCACGCCTGGCACGTGATCGACGCCGAGGACGTGCGCCTCGGTCGGCTCGCCACCCACGCTGCCACGCTGCTGCGCGGGAAGCACAAGCCGACCTACGCCCCGCACGTCGACAACGGCGACTTCGTGGTCATCGTGAACGCGGAGAAGATCTCGGTGTCCGGCAACAAGCGGGCCGACAAGTTCGTCTACCGCCACTCCGGCTTCCCGGGTGGCCTCCGCCAGCGCTCCGTCGGCGAGATGATCGACAGCCAGCCCGACCGCCTCGTCGAGAAGGCGATCAAGGGCATGCTGCCGAAGAACCGCCTCGGCCGCGCCATGGCCAAGAAGCTGAAGGTCTACGCCGGCCCGGCGCACCCGCACGAGGCCCAGAAGCCGCAGCCGTTCGAGATCAAGCAGGTCAGCCAGTGACCACCCCGAGCAACGAAGAGGGACAGCCCGTGACCAGCCCCGAGAACGGACCCGACGAGGTCGTCGACGCGGTCGAGACCGAGGGTGCGGCCGCCGAGGCGACCGAGACCGAGGCCACCGAGACCGAGGTCGCCGACGTCGACTACACCATCGGTGACGCCGCCGACTTCGACGCCGACGAGTTCGCCGCCGAGGCCCCCGTGCTGGGCGACCGCCCGGTCCAGACCGTCGGCCGCCGCAAGGAGGCCGTCGTCCGCGTCCGGCTGCTGCCGGGCACCGGCGGGTTCACCCTGAACGGCAAGCCGCTCGAGGTGTACTTCCCGAACAAGCTGCACCAGCAGATCGTGAAGGAGCCGCTCGTCCTCGTCGAGAAGACCGAGCGCTTCGACATCTTCGCCAACCTCAAGGGTGGCGGCACCGCGGGTCAGGCCGGCGCTCTGCGTCTGGCGATCGCCCGTGCGCTGGTCGAGCTGGACTCCGAGGACCGCCCGCCGCTGAAGAAGGCCGGCTGGCTGACCCGTGACGCCCGCGCCGTCGAGCGCAAGAAGTACGGCCTCAAGAAGGCCCGTAAGGCGCCCCAGTACTCCAAGCGCTGATCGCACACCGGATGCCTCGTCTCTTCGGAACCGACGGCGTCCGGGGCCTGGCCAACGGCGAACTCCTCACTCCGGAGTTCGCCGTTGGTGTCTGTGCCTCGGCCGCCCGCACGCTCTCGAACGGCTCCGGCCGCCGGCCCCTCGCGGTCGTCGGACGCGACCCCCGCGCGAGCGGCGAGATGCTCGAGGCCGCGGTCGTCGCCGGGCTCACCTCGGCCGGCGCGGACGCGATCCGGGTCGGCGTGCTGCCGACCCCGGGCGTCGCGCACCTGGTCGCCGAGACCGGCGCCGACCTCGGCGTGATGATCTCCGCGTCGCACAACCCGATGCCCGACAACGGCATCAAGCTCTTCGCCGCGGGCGGTCACAAGCTGCCCGACGACGTCGAGGACGCGATCGAGCAGCAGTTCGCCGAGGGTCTCGGTGCCCGACCGACCGGTGACGGCATCGGCCGGGTCTGGGACGCGCCGGACGCCACCGACGTCTACGTCGCGCACCTGCTGTCCGCCGCACCGGGCTCGCTGTCCGGGCTGCGCGTGGTCGTCGACTGCGCACACGGCGCCGCGGCGCTGGCCGCGCCGGAGGCCTACCGGCAGGCGGGCGCCGACGTGATCGCGCTGCACGCCGAGCCGGACGGTCTCAACATCAACGACGGCGTCGGGTCCACCCACCTGGACCTGCTGCGGTCCGCGGTCCTGGAGCACGGCGCCGATCTCGGCATTGCCCACGACGGTGACGCCGACCGCTGCCTGGCCGTCGACGCGACCGGGGCGGTCGTCGACGGTGACCGGATCATGGCGGTGCTGGCACTCGCCATGCGCGAGGCCGGCGAGCTCGCGCACGACACGCTCGTCGCCACGGTGATGAGCAACCTGGGCCTGCACATCGCCATGCGCGAGGCCGGGATCACCCTGGACACCACCAAGGTCGGCGACCGCTACGTGCTGGAACGGCTGCGCGAGGGCGGGTTCACCCTCGGCGGCGAGCAGTCCGGGCACGTGGTGCTGCCGGGCCACGCCACGACCGGCGACGGTCTGCTCACCGCCCTGCGGCTGATGTCGCGGGTCGCGCAGACCGGCACCCCGCTGGCCGAGCTGGCCTCGGTGGTCACGGTGCTGCCGCAGGTGCTGCGCAACGTGCCCGTCGCGGACAAGGACGCGGTCGCCGCGTCGGCGGACGTGGCCGAGGCCGTCGCGAAGGCCGAGGCGGCGCTGGGCGACACCGGCCGGGTGCTGCTGCGCCCGTCGGGCACCGAGCAGCTCGTCCGCGTGATGGTCGAGGCGCCCAGCGAGGACGAGGCCGATGCTGTCGCGGGCCGGCTGGCCGAGATCGTCGCCGCCGCGCGCTGACCGACGCACGCCGATCGGGGCCGTCACCCACACCGGGTGGCGGCCCCGACGTCGTCCGGCCGGCCTGCCGCGACTCCGGTTCGCGATGGCGAACCGGATCCGCGCGTCCGGGCCCGCCGGCGCGGGCCCGTCGCCATGCTGGGGCGATGCGACCGGACGTGCGGCGGGACCCCGATGCGCTCGACCGCGCGGCCCGCGGGCTGGCGGACCTGGCTGCCGGGCTGACCGAGGCCCCCGCGACCGGCCCCGGTGACGGGGACCGCGCGGTCCGGCTGCGGCGGGTCGCGGACGAGCTGGCGTCGCTGGCCGACGCGGCCCGGCGCGCCGCGGCCACCGCCCGGGTGGCGGACACCGCCGCGGCCACCGCGTTCCGGGACGCCCCCGACCCCCGGCACGGGCCCGGCCCCGGCGGGGCGCGACCGTGCTGACCGGCGGCCCGGACGCCGGCGCCGCGGACCAGGCCACGGCCCTGCGGGCGCTGGTGGACCGGCTCGACGACACCGCTGGTCTGCTCGCCGGGATCCGCGCCGCCGTCGCCGCCGCGTGGGACGACCCGGCCGGGGAGGCGGTGACGGCCCGGCTCGACCTCGTCGGGCGCGAGGTGGGCCGGCTGGCCGACGAGGCCGCGCGCGACGCGACCCGGGCGGAGGACGCCGTCCCCGGCATGCGGCTGCCCGGTCTCACCGGGACGCGCGTCACCGACCGCCGCGGTCCCGTGGCCCCCTCGCTCGCCGGCCCGTACGAGCGGTGAGCAGGCGGAACGGCCTCAGAGATCCGAGGCCACCAGGTCCGCCTCGATCCCCGCGGCGGCCTCCAGCAGGCGCGGCAGGTGCCGCCCGGTCAGCTCCTCCCGCGAGGCCACGCCGACGTGGGTGGACACGTTGACCGCGGCGATCACCCGCCCCGACCGGTTCCGCACCGGCGCGGCGATCCCCCGCAGGCCGTCCTCGAGCTCCCGTTCCACCAGCGCCCAGCCCTGCTCCCGCGCGGCGACGACCGCCTCGCGCAGGGCCGCCACGTCGCGCACCGTGTGGTCGGTGCGCCGCTGCACCGTCACCGACGCCAGGTGCGCGTCGAGCTCGTCGTCGGGCAGGCCGGCCAGCAGCACCCGGCCCATCGACGTCGCCCACGCCTCGTACCGGGTGCCGACGGTGATGCGCAGCCCGCTCAACCGGGAGCTCTGCGCCAGGGCCAGGTACACGACGTCCGGCCCGTCGAGCTCGGTGAGCGACGCGGTCTCCCGCAGCTCGTAGGACATCGCCTGCAGGTGTGGCAGCGCGACGTCGACCAGCGACAGTCCGGACAGGTAGGCGTAGCCGAGCTCCAGCACCCGCGGCGTCAGCTCGAAGCGGTCCCGCCCGGAGCGGCGCGCGTAGCCGAGGTCGACGAGCGTCAGCAGCAGCCGCCGGGCCGTCGCCCGGTCCAGGTCGGTGCGGGACGCGACCTCGCTCAGCGTCATCGACGGCGTGTCCGGCCCGAACGCGCGGACCACCCGGAACGCCCGCTCCACCGCCCGCACGAAGTGGCGTTCCTGGCCGGCCGGCTCCGCCGTCATCGGACCCCTCTCCCGTCGGACGCCCGACCCTACCGGCGGGCCGGAAGCGCCCCGGTCTTGCGACCAGTGCTCGGCGCGCCGTACGGTTGTGCGCACAGCACACGAGTGTGCGCACAGCGCACAACGCAAGGACGCGTACAGGAGAAGGTCATGACACAGGTGTCATCAGCCCAGCCGCCGGGCGCACCGGCCGGAGCACGGCGTGCCGCTGCAGGCTCGTTCGTCGGCGCCGTCGTCGAGTGGTACGACTTCCTCCTCTACGGGGTCGTCGCCGCACTCGTCTTCGGCCCGCTGTTCTTCCCGAGCGAGAGCCCCACCGCCGGCGCGCTGGCCGCGTTCGCGACCTTCGGCATCGGGTTCCTGTTCCGCCCGCTCGGCGGGATCGTGTTCGGCCACCTCGGCGACCGGATCGGCCGCAAGCGCACCCTGGTCTGGACGATCGCGATCATGGGCATGACGACGGCGGCGATCGGCCTGCTGCCGACCTTCGACCAGGTCGGCTACCTGGCCCCGGTCCTGCTCGTCGCGCTGCGCTGCGTGCAGGGCCTCGCTGTCGGCGGGGAGTGGGCCAGCGCCGCGCTGCTCGCCGTCGAGCACGCCCCGAAGCGGTGGAAGGCGCTGTACTCCAGCGGTGTGCAGGTCGGCTACTCGGTCGCGCTGCTGATGGTGAACGGCTTCGTCGCGATCCTGGTCGCGGTCATGAGCGAGACCGCCTTCGAGACCTGGGGATGGCGCATCCCGTTCTTCTTCGGCCTGCTGTTGACGCTGGTCGGGCTGTGGATCCGGTCCGGCGTCGACGAGTCCGAGACGTTCAAGAAGGCTGCCGCCGCGCAGGCCGCCGAGCCCGTCGAGAAGCAGAAGCTGCCGGTGCTGGAGGCCCTGCGCCGCCACCCCGGCGCCTTCGTCAAGATCGTCGCGCTGCGTCTGGCCGAGCTGCTGACCATGTACATCGTCGTGACGTTCGCGCTGGCCTACGCCACCGAGCAGTACGGCTTCACCCGTGGCTTCATGCTCGGTGTCGGGCTGCTCGTCGGCGGGCTCGGGATCATCACCATCCCGCTGTTCGGCTGGCTGTCCGACCGCTACGGACGCCGCCCCGTCTACCTGGTCGGCGCCGTCGTCGCGGTACTCGCGTCGGTGCCGTTCTTCGTCGCGATGGAGCAGGGCTCGGCGGTGCTGCTGGTGCTGTGCGCCGTGCTGCTGGTCAACATCGGCCACGACGCGATCGTCAGCGTGCAGCAGCCGCTGTTCACCGAGATGTTCGGCGCCCGGCACCGCAACAGCGGCGCGGGCCTGGGCTACCAGCTCGCCAGCGTGGTCGGCGGCGGGTTCACCCCGTTCATCGCGACGGCGCTGGTCGCGGTCGGCGGCGGCAGCTGGTACCTGGTCGCGGCCTACCTCTGCGGCGGCTGCCTGATCTCGCTGCTCGTCGCGTCCTTCATGAGCTACGCACCCCACGCCGAGAGCGAGGAGGCACCGGCCACCCCGGTGGCCTCGCGTTCCTGACCGCACCCGACGACCCGGGAGACCCTCATGTCGACCACCTCCACCGCCCCCGCCCCCGCCACCACCGTGGCCGTGCGGCTCACCGGCCTCGCCCGCGTCGACACCGGTCGCACCGGTACCGGCTCGGGTCGCACCGATACCGGCTCCGGCCGCGCCGACACCGGCTCCGGTGGCCTCGACACCGCTCCCGGCCGTCTCGACGTCGTTCCGGTCGCGGCGCCGGAGCCCGGGCCGGGCGAGGTCCTCGTGCGGGTCACGGCGGTCGGGCTGTGCGGCACCGACCTGGCCGTCCGCAGCGGCGCCCGGCCGGTCCCGGAGCTGCCGTGGACGGTCGGGCACGAGGGCGGCGGACGGGTGGTCGCCGTCGGCGCGGGCGTCGACCCGGGCCGGGTCGGCGAGATCGTCGTGGTCGAGCCGAACCTCGCCTGCGGACGCTGCCGGTTCTGCGTCGCGGGCCGCACGTCGGCCTGCCCGGACCGGCGCAGCCTCGGGGTGAACGCGCCGGGCCTGCTCGCCGGACTCGTCGCCGTCCCGGCCGGGTACGCCCACGCCCTGCCGGCCGGGCTCGACCCGGCGACGGCCGAACGGGTCGTCGCCTGCGTGGAGCCGTGGGTGGTGACCCGGGCCGCGCTCCGCCGGGCCGCACCGGAACCGGGATCGCGCTGCCTGGTCGTCGGGGCGGGCAGCCAGGGCACCCTGCTGTGCCTGAGCCTGCTCGCGGCCGGGCACGTCCCGGTCGTCGCCGAGCCGCACGACGGGCGCCGGCGGCGCGCGGTGGATCTCGGCGCCGAGGAGCTCGTCCCCGGCGAGGTGTTCGGGACGGTGTTCGAGACCTCCGGCGCCCCCGCCGCCTGGCCGACGGCCGTCGCCGCGGTCGACCGGGCCGGGACGTTGCTGCTCATCGGGCAGCACGACGGCGAGTCACCGGTGAACACACACGACCTGGTGCAGCGGCAGGTGACCGTCACCGGGTCGCTGATCTACGACCACCCCGGCGACTTCGCCGGTGCGCTCGCGGACCTGCCCGCCGTCGCCGACGCCCTGGTGGGGCTCATGGAGTCCGAGCCGTTCGCGCCGGACCGGGCCGCCGCCGCGTTCGACGCCGTCGCCACCGCCGACCGGAAGGTCTGGCTGGCGCCCTGAGCCGCCGCCGGGACGTGTCCGCGCGCTGATCCGCGCCCCGCGCGCGTCCGGACGCGCGCGGGCGGCGGATCACCGCGCGAGGTGCGGATCTCCGCGCGGGCGGCGGATCCCTGTGTCGGCGGACCTGTGCGGGCGCGGGGCGGAGGGGTCAGCGGCCGATGCCGAGGAGCCCGGACGGCTGCTGGTCCTGCTCGTCGTCGGGCTGCGGGGTGAGGTCCACCAGCGGGGCCCCGGGCACGTTCCCCGAGGTCAGGGAGGACACGCGCTTCTCGTTCTGCAGCTCCTGCATGAGGAACGCGGTCACCAGTGCCCGGGTGATCTTCCGGGTCCGGTGCTGCGGGCGGTTCTGCAGCAGGAAGCTCGTCCAGTGCCTGCCCTCGCAGAACCCGAGGTGCCCGGCCTTCTCGATCTCGCGCAGCGTCACGTCGGTGCCGGCCTCGTGCTGGGCGGTGGCGATCCGCTGCGCGTGTCCCTCCATCGGGGCCAGCGAGTCGACCGCGGCGGCCAGGTGCAGCGTCGGGACGGTCACCGCGGCGGCCGCCTCGATCGCGGACGGCTTCACCTCCGACGCGGCGAGGGTCACCAGCGCGCCGAGGCGCTCGCGCCGGGCCGCGGCGAGGACGGCCGCGCCGCCCCCGGTGCCGTGCCCGACCAGGGCGGTCTTGCGGGCGTCGACGCTGACGTGACCGTCGCCGAGCCGGACACCGACGCACACGTCCAGGACGGTGTTCAGGTCCGAGGCGAACTGGGCGATGCTCGGGACCGGGCCGCGCTGGGTGTTCGGCGCGGCGGCGACGAACCCCCAGGTCGCGAGGTGTCGCAGCAGCTCGTGGTAGCGATGCGCGGGCTGCAGCCACGCGTGCCCGACGACCACGGCGGGCAGCTGGTAGCCCTCCGCGGGGGTGTAGACGATGCCCGGCAGGCCGATCAGCCCCAGGTCGCCGTACTTCACCGGGTTCGGCCCCGGACGCGACAGCACACCGAGGGCGTCCTTGGCCCCCTTCGTCGACGGGGGGCGGGTCACGCTGGTCCGGGCCACGGACGGCACCGTACCGGTGCAGGTCACCGCGTGCCCGCCTCGCACGGGCGCCCGGCGTGGCGCCGGTCGCACCCGTCGCCCGAAGATCGGCAACCGGGCGTCGATACGCTCAGCCTTATGTGTGGCATCGTCGGTTACGTCGGTCATCGGTCCGCACTCGGCGTCGTCCTCGGCGGCCTGCGACGACTGGAGTACCGCGGTTACGACTCCGCCGGCGTCGCGCTGCCGGACGGCGGTGAGCTGCTGGTCGAGCGCAAGGCGGGCGCCCTGGCCAACCTGGAGGCACGCCTCGACGAGATCGGGCGGGACCGGTTCACCGGGACCTCGGGCATCGGGCACACGCGGTGGGCGACGCACGGCCCGCCCACCGACCGCAACGCCCACCCGCACCGCAGCAGCGACGGCAGGCTCGCGGTCGTCCACAACGGCATCATCGAGAACTTCCTGGAGTTGCGGGCCGAGCTGGAGGCGCAGGACATCTGGGCGGAGTCCGACACCGACACCGAGACCGCCGCGCACCTGGTCGCGCTCGCCTACGCCCACGGTGACACCGCCGGGGACCTCCCGGCCTCGGTGCGCGCCGTCGCGCGGCGGCTGGAGGGCGCGTTCACCCTCGTCGTGACCCACGCCGACGAGCCGGACCGGATCGTCGCCGCCCGCCGCAACTCCCCGCTGGTGCTCGGCATCGGCGACGGCGAGACGTTCCTGGCCTCCGACGTCGCGGCGTTCATCGAGTTCACCCGCTCCGCGGTCGAGCTCGGCCAGGACCAGGTCGTCACGATCACCCGGGACGGCTACGAGGTCACCGACTTCGTCGGGGAGCCCGTGGCGGTCAACCCGTTCGAGGTGACCTGGGACCTCGCGGCCGCCGAGAAGGGCGGTCACGACTACTTCATGCTCAAGGAGATCGAGGAGCAGCCGACCGCGATCGCCGACACCCTGCGCGGCCACCTGGTCGACGGGCGCATCGTGCTCGACGAGCAGCGGCTCACCGACCAGGAGCTGCGCGACGTCGACAAGGTCTTCGTCGTCGCCTGCGGCACCGCCTACCACTCCGGTCTGCTCGCGAAGTACGCGATCGAGCACTGGACCCGGATCCCGGTCGAGATCGAGCTGGCCAGTGAGTTCCGCTACCGCGACCCGGTGCTGGACCGCTCGACGCTGGTCGTCGCGATCTCCCAGTCCGGCGAGACCGCGGACACCCTGGAGGCGCTGCGCCACGCCAAGGAGCAGAAGGCCAGGGTGCTGGCCATCTGCAACACCAACGGGGCACAGATCCCGCGCGAGTCCGACGCGGTGATCTACACCCACGCGGGCCCGGAGATCGGCGTCGCCGCGACGAAGACGTTCACCGCCCAGGTCGCGGCGAACTACCTGGTCGGCCTGGCCCTGGCGCAGGCGCGCGGCACCAAGTACCCGGACGAGGTGGTCCGCGAGTTCGAGGAGCTGGAGGCCATCCCGGCGGCCGTCGCCCAGGTGCTGGAGTCCCTCGGCGAGGCCCGCGCGCTCGGGCAGGAGCTGGCGCCGTCGAAGGCGGTGCTGTTCCTGGGGCGGCACGTCGGCTACCCGGTGGCGCTGGAGGGCGCGCTCAAGCTCAAGGAGCTCGCCTACATGCACGCCGAGGCGTTCGCCGCCGGCGAGCTCAAGCACGGCCCGATCGCGCTGATCGAGGACGGGCTGCCGGTCGTGGTGGTGATGCCGTCGCCGAAGGGGCGCGCGGTGCTGCACTCCAAGCTGCTGTCCAACATCCAGGAGATCAAGGCGCGCGGTGCCCGCACCGTGGTGCTCGCCGAGGCCGGCGACGAGACGGTGCGGCCCTTCGCCGACCACCTCTTCGAGCTGCCCGCGGTACCGACGCTGCTGCAGCCGCTGGTCGCCACGATCCCGCTGCAGGTCATCGCGGCCGAGATCGCCCGGGCCCGCGGCTACGACGTCGACAAGCCCCGCAACCTGGCGAAGTCGGTCACCGTCGAGTGATCACCGGTCGGGGAGCGGAGCGCTCGCGACGCGGGCGCCCCGCTCCACGACCGTCGGACACGGGCGCCCGGCGCTAGCCTCGCGGCCATGCACGCGCTCCACACCGCGGACCAGGTACGGGCGGCCGAGGCGGCCATGATGCGCACCGTCGGCGACGGGGTGCTGATGCGCCGGGCCGCGGCCGGGCTCGCCCACCACGTCGGCGAGTTCCTCGGCTCCACCTACGGCCGCCGGGTGGTGCTGCTCGTCGGGGCGGGTGACAACGGCGGCGACGCGCTGTGGGCCGGCGCCGGGCTGCGCCGCCGGGGCGCGCACGTCACCGCGGTGCTGCTGGCCCCGGACCGCGCGCACCCGGAGGGTCTGGCCGCGCTGCGCCGGGCCCGCGGGCGGGTACTGGCCCTGACCCCCTCCGCCCCGGCCGCCGACCCCGGGGGCACCGGGGCGGGGACCCCGGTCGCCGCCGGTGCCGGCGGGCTCGACGCGGCGCGGGCGCTGGTGGCCGGCGCCGACGTCGTCGTGGACGGGATCGTCGGGATCTCCGGGCGCGGTGCGCTGCGCGACCCGGCGCCGGAGCTGGTCGCCGCCGCCGACGGGGCCGGCGTGCCGATCGTGGCCTGCGACCTGCCCTCCGGGGTCGACGGCGACACCGGGGCGACCGACGGGCCGCACGTGCGCGCCGCGCTGACGGTCACCTTCGGCACCCGCAAGCCGGTGCACGCCCTCGCCGCGCCGCTGTGCGGGCCGGTGCGGCTGGTGGACTTCGGGCTCGGGCCCTTCCTGGAGGGGGTCGAGCCGCACGCCCGGGTGCTGTCCGACGCCGACGTCGGCGACCGGTGGCCCGTCCCCGGGCCGGACGACGACAAGTACAGCCAGGGCGTCGTCGGGATCGCGGCCGGGTCGGCCACCTACCCGGGCGCCGCCGTCCTCGCCGCGGGCGCCGCGGCCCTGGCCACCTCCGGGATGGTGCGCTTCGCCGGGTCCGCCGCCGACGAGGTCCGCAGGCACTGGCCGGAGATCGTCGCCACCGGGGACATCACCGACGCCGGACGCACCCAGGCCTGGGCGGTCGGGCCGGGGCTCGGCACCGGTGGGCAGGGCCTGGCCGTGCTGGAGGAGGCACTGGGCCGGGAGGTGCCGCTCTGCCTCGACGCCGACGCGATCACCCTGCTCGCACAGCACGCGCACCTGCGGGACCGGATCCACGGCGAGCCCGTCGTGCTCACCCCGCACGCGGGGGAGTTCGCCCGGATCGCGGGCGAGGTCGGGCCCGACCGGATCGGCGCCGCCCGCCGCGCCGCCGCCGACCTCGGGGTGACGGTGCTGCTGAAGGGGAACGCGACCGTCGTCGCCGCACCGGACGGACGGGTGCTGGTCGACCCCGCCGCGGACTCCTGGGCCGCGACCGCGGGCTCCGGCGACGTGCTCACCGGCATGATCGGCGCGCTGCTCGCCGCCGGGCTCGACCCGTGGTGGGCGGCGGGCTGCGCGACGCTGGTGCACGCCCGCGCCGCGACGGCGGCCGCCCGCGAGCACGGCCTGCCGCCGGTCCCGGCTCCGGCGTCGGCGATGCAGGCGGCGATCCCGGTCGCGCTGCGGGCGGTGCGGGCGGCCGCAGCCCCGTACTGAAGCGGCACACCGGCGGACCTGCGCCGGGAGCGGGTTGTTAGCGTTCCGCGCGTGCCGAAGATCCTGACCAGCCTCCCCGTCGGCGAGCGCGTCGGCATCGCCTTCTCCGGTGGCCTCGACACCTCCGTCGCGGTCGCCTGGATGCGCGAGAACGGCGCGGTCCCCTACGCGTACACCGCCGACCTCGGACAGCCCGACGAGCCCGACCTCGTCGCCGTCCGCGAGCGCGCGCTGGAGTACGGCGCCGAGGCCGCCCGCGTCGTCGACTGCCGCCGCGCGCTGGTCGACGAGGGCATCGCCGCGATCGCCTGCGGTGCCTTCCACATCCGCGCCGGCGGGATGCCCTACTTCAACACCACCCCGATCGGCCGCGCCGTCACCGGCACGCTGCTGGTCCGCGCCATGGCCGACGACGGCGTCTCCATCTGGGGCGACGGCTCGACCTTCAAGGGCAACGACATCGAGCGGTTCTACCGCTACGGCCTGCTCGCCAACCCGGCCCTGCGGATCTACAAGCCGTGGCTGGACGAGGCGTTCGTCGACCAGCTCGGTGGCCGCGCGGAGATGAGCGCCTGGCTGGGGGAGCGCGAGCTGCCCTACCGGGACTCCGCGGAGAAGGCGTACTCGACCGACGCCAACATCTGGGGCGCCACCCACGAGGCGAAGAAGCTGGAGCACCTCGACACCTCGATCGAGATCGTCGAGCCGATCATGGGCGTGCGGTTCTGGGACCCGGCCGTCACGGTCGAGACCGAGGACGTCACCGTCGAGTGGGAGTCCGGTCGCCCGGTCGCGATCAACGGTGTCCGCTACGACGACCCGGTCGCGCTGGTCGCCGAGGCCAACCGGATCGGTGGCCGGCACGGCCTGGGCATGACCGACCAGATCGAGAACCGGATCATCGAGGCCAAGAGCCGGGGCATCTACGAGGCCCCGGCGATGGCGCTGCTGTTCGTCACCTACGAGCGCCTGGTCTCCGCGATCCACAACCACGACTCGCTGTCGGCCTACGAGGAGCAGGGCCGCCGCCTGGGCCGGCTGCTCTACGAGGGCCGCTGGTTGGAGCCGCAGTCGCTGATGCTGCGCGAGTCCCTGACCCGCTGGGTCGGCAACGCGGTCACCGGCTCGGTCACCCTGCGGCTGCGCCGCGGCAACGACTGGTCGGTGCTCGACACCCGCGGCCCCGCCCTGGCCTACGCCGAGGACCGGCTGTCGATGGAGCGCGTCGAGGACGCCCCGTTCACCCCGGGCGACCGCATCGGCCAGCTCACCCTGCGCAACCTGGACCTGGCCGACTCCCGCGCCAAGCTGGAGCAGTACTCGGCCACCGGGATGCTCGGCGGCGAGTTCGGCACCTTCGTCGGCGAGGTCGAGGCCGGGCGTGCGGCGGAGATCACCGCGACGCCGTCGGACCCCGACGCCGAGCAGGCAGAGGAGTCCCTCGACCGGGCCGCGATGGAGGCCGGGAACGACTGAGCCGGGCGCAGGACCGGGCCCCGTCGGGCCGGGATGCGATGATCGGGGCCGTGTCACCCACGACCGACCACGCTCCCGGCCCGGGACCCGGACGCACGTACGGGCCCGGCCACGGTCGCGTCCCCGGCGCACCGGCGGCCGAGGCGGTGGTCGACCTCGACGCCGTCCGGCACAACACCCGGTACCTGTCCGGTCTCGCCTCGGGCGCCGAGACGATGGTCGTGGTCAAGGCCGACGGCTACGGCCACGGCGCCGCCGCCGTCGCCCGGGCGGCGCTCTCGGCAGGGGCGACCCGGCTCGGCGTCGCCACCCTGGACGAGGCGCTCGCGCTGCGTGCCGAGGGGGTCGACGCGCCGCTGCTGTCCTGGCTGCACCTGCCCGACGAGAACTTCGCCGCCGCCGTCGCCGCCGGGGTGGAGCTGTCGGTGTCCGGCCGTGAGCACCTCGCCGCGGTGCTGGCCGGTGCCCGCGCCGCGGGCCGCAGGGTCCGGCTGCACCTCAAGGCCGACACCGGGCTGTCGCGCAACGGCTGCCCGCCCGGCGAGTGGCCCGCCCTGCTCGACGCCGTCGCGGACGGGGTCGCCGACGGCACCTGCGAGGTCGCGGCCGTCTGGTCGCACCTCGCCGCCGCCGACGAGCCGGGCCAGCCCGCCGTCGACAGCCAGGCCGCGCGGCTGCACGCCGCCGCCGCGCTCGCCCGGGACCGCGGGTTCGCACCGCAGCTGCACCTGTGCAACTCCGCGGGCCTGATGACCCGCCCCGACCTGCACCTCGACGTCGTCCGGCCGGGGATCGCCGTCTACGGCCTCGACCCGATCGCCGACCCCGCCGACAGCCCGCTGCGCCCGGCGATGACGCTGCGCGGCCGGGTCGCGCTCACCAAGACCGTCGAGCCGGGCGAGGGCGTGTCCTACGGCCACGAGTGGGTCGCCCGCGAGCCCCGCACGCTGGCACTGGTGCCGCTGGGCTACGCCGACGGCGTCCCGCGCCGCCTCAACGACGGCGGTCGGATGCGCGTGCGCATCGGCGGCACCGTCCGGCCGGTCGCCGGGCGGGTCTGCATGGACCAGTTCGTCGTCGACTGCGGTCGGCCGGGGACGCTGCCGGTCGCGATCGGCGACCCGGTCGAGCTGTTCGGCACCGGCACCGAGGGCGGCCCGACCGCCCGCGAGTGGGCCGACGAGCTGGGCACCATCCACTACGAGATCGTCACGGGCGTCCGGGGGCGGGTCCGCCGCACGGTGACCGACGGGCGCGGGGGAGTCGCATGAGCCGCAGGGGATGGACCGTCGCCGGGATCGCGGGCGGTGTGGTCGGCGCGGCGGGCGCCGCGGCCGGGGTCGGTGTCGCCGCGCAGCGACGCAAGATCGCCGCCACCCGCCGCAGCCTGGCCACCGAGATGTCCGCGCACGCCGAGACGCCGCCGGGCACCGTCGGCGAGGAGATGTCGGTGATGGCCGACGACGGCATCCGCATCGCCTGCGAGGTGGTCGCGCCGGCCGACGGCTCGGAGCCCGCGCTGACCGTCGTGCTCGTGCACGGGTTCGCCCTCGACCGGCGCACCTGGCAGGAGCAGCGGCCGCACCTGGCCGGGCTGACCGGCCCGTCGGTGCGGATGGTGCTCTACGACCAGCGCAGCCACGGCCGCTCCGAGCGGGCGCCCGCGGACTCCTGCACGATCGACCAGCTCGGCCGCGACCTCGACGCGGTGATCCGCTCGCTGGCTCCCGAGGGGCCACTGGTGCTGGTGTCGCACTCGATGGGCGGCATGACCGTGATGGCGCTGGCCGAGCAGCACCCCGAGCTGTTCCACGAGCGCGTCGCCGGGGTGGCGCTGGTGTCGACCTCGGCGGGGGAGATGGCGTCCTCGGGGCTGCCGGGGACGTTCCTGTCCCGGCGCAACCCGATCATCCGGACCCTCGGTGGGCTCGCCGCGTGGCAGCCCGGCCTGGTCGAGACGGGCCGGCGCGCGCTGGGCGACATCATCTGGATGTTCACCAAGCGCTTCGCCTACGGCGACCGCCAGGTCGACCCGCGGATGGTCGACCTCGTCGACACGATGATCGACTCGAACGCCGTCGGCGCGCTCACCGACTTCGTCGACACCCTCGGCACCCACGACCGGCTCGCGGCGCTGCCCGGCCTGTCCGGCTGCGAGGTGCTCGTCCTGGCGGGCGACGGCGACCGGATCATCCCGTGGCGGCACAGCGAGGTCATCGCCGAGGCGATCCCGACCGCACGGCTCGTGCGGCTGCCCGGGGTCGGGCACATGCCGATGCTGGAGCAGCCCGAGGTCGTCGACGCCGAGCTGGACGGGCTGATCGCCCGCACCACCGAGCGCACCGCGGGCGGCGAACTGCGGGCCAAGCGGCCGCCGCAGGTCACCGACGCGACCGAGGATGACCAGGCCGCGGCGGGCGGCAGCGCCCTGCAGGGACTGCTGCGCAGCGCGGGCCGGGTCCGCCGGGGCAGCCGCGTCCCGGCCAGGGCCGGGCGGTCCCGGAAGAAGGACCGGCCGTGATCCCCGCTCCCGGCGCGGACGCCGTCGTCGCGGAGCTGCCGACCGTCGCCGACACCGAGTCCTTCGGCGAGACGGTCGGCCGCGAGCTGGTCGCCGGCGACGTGGTGCTCCTGGCCGGTCCGCTCGGCGCGGGCAAGACCGCCCTGGTCCGCGGCCTGGCCCGCGGGCTCGGGGTGACCGGCACGGTGGCCTCGCCGACGTTCGTGATCGCCCGTGAGCACCCCTCCGCGGGCGACGGCCCGGCGCTGGTGCACGTCGACGCCTACCGGCTGGGCGGTCCCGACGGGGACGTGGACGTGGCGGCCGAGCTGGACGACCTCGACCTCGACACCGAGCTGGACCGCGCGGTCGTCGCCGTCGAATGGGGCGTCGGGGTCGCGGAGCGGCTCGCCGGGTCCGCGGTGACGATCGCCCTGGAGCGCCGCGACGACGACACCCGGGTCGCGACGCTGCGCCGTACCGCGCGTCCGTAGGCTCGCGGGCGTGCTGGTACTGGCCCTCGACACCGCGACGACCGTCGTCACCGCCGGTCTCGTCGACCTCCGCCCCGACGCCGCGCCGGTGACCGTCGCCGCCCGCGCGCACGACGGCCGCCGGCACGGCGAGCTGCTGATGCCCGCGGTCCGCGCGCTGTGCGCCGAGGCGGGCCGTGCGCTCACCGAGGTCGAGGCGCTGGTCGTCGGCGCCGGACCGGGCCCGTTCACCGGGCTGCGGGTCGGGATCGCCTCGGCCGCCGCGCTCGGCCACGCCCTCGACGTGCCCGTGCACGGTGTCGTCACCCACGATGCGATCGCGTGGAGCGCAGGCGGAACGCACATCGACACTGCCTGGGGGCTGCACACCGGCGGGAACCTCCTGGTCGTCACCGACGCCCGGCGCAGGGAGGTCTACTGGGCCGCCTACGACGCCTCCGACCCCGCCGACGCCCACTCGGTCCGCAGGCTGTCCGGTCCCGCGGTCGAGGCCCCGGAGGCGCTGGCCGCGCGCCTGGACGAGCTGGCGATCGGCACCGTGATCGGTGATCCGGCGTTCGCCGACCGGCTCGGTCGCGACATCGGCGGCCCCGGCGCCCCGACCGTCGAGGGGCTGGTCGGCGTCGCCGCGGCGGACCTGCTCGCCGGCCGGGCCCCCGCCCCGGTCGAGCCCCTCTACCTGCGCCGCCCGGACGCCGTCGAACCGACCGGGCGCAAGCGCGTCACCGCATGAACGCCACCGTCGCGCTGGGCCCGCTGTACCGGTCCGACGCCCGGCGCTGCGCGGAGCTGGAGCAGATCCTGTTCCCCGGGGACGACCCGTGGACCGCGCAGGCCTTCCGCGACGCCGTGACCTCCGGGCAGCTCTACCTCGCCGCCCGGGCCGGGGACGAGCTGGTCGGCTACGCCGGGCTCGCCGTCGTCGCCGGGCCGCCGATGGCCGAGGCGGAGGTGCACACCATCGGCGTCGATCCGGCCTGGCAGGGCCACGGCATCGGCCGCGCCCTGCTGAACGGGCTGCTCGCCGTCGCCGACGAGCTGGCGGCCACGGTGTTCCTGGAGGTCCGCACCGACAACGAGCCGGCCCGGGCCCTCTACGAGAGCGCCGGGTTCACCGTCGTCGGGGTGCGCAAGCGCTACTACCGGCCGTCGATGGCCGACGCCTACACGATGCGCCGCGACCGCGTGCGCACGCCCGCTCAGGACGTCGCGGACAGGTAGGACAGCAGGCGCAGCTCGTCCTCGGTCAGCTCCAGGGTGAGCATCGGCAGCAGCTGCTCCAGCTGCTCGGGATTCCGCGCGCTCGCGATCGGCGCGGTCACCGCGGGCTGTGCGGCCAGCCAGGTCAGCGCGATCGCCGGGACCGGCACGCCGTAGCCGGCGGAGATCTCGTCGAGCCCGGCCAGCACGGCGCGGCCGCGGGAGTCCAGGTACGCCGCCGCGCCCTCGGCCCGCGGGCCCTCCGGCGCGGGGGAGT
This sequence comes from Pseudonocardia sp. Ae717_Ps2, assembly GCF_001932475.1. Taxonomy (NCBI): domain Bacteria; kingdom Bacillati; phylum Actinomycetota; class Actinomycetes; order Pseudonocardiales; family Pseudonocardiaceae; genus Pseudonocardia; species Pseudonocardia sp. Ae717_Ps2. The sequence goes on along the minus strand of NZ_MCIS01000001.1, from coordinate 5,002,572 downwards.
CCGGCCGGTACTTGCCGGTGAGAAAGCCCTTGGCCAGCCCGAAGTAGGGGTGGACGGCCAGCTTCTCCGACTCGGCGAGCGGGGCCAGGCCCGCCTCGAAGTCGTCGCGCTCCATGAGGTTGTAGTGCGGCTGGATGGCGCTGAACGCGGTCAGCCCGTCGCGCGCGGAGATCTCCAGCGCCGACCGCAGCCGCTCCGGGCTGAAGTTCGACGCGCCGATCTCGCGGACCAGCCCCTCGCGGACCAGTGCGTCGAACGCGTCGAGGGTCTCCTCCTGCGCGGTCGCCTCGTCGTCGCGGTGGGCGTAGTACAGGTCGATCCGGTCGGTGCCCAGGCGGCGCAGCGAGTCCCGCGCCGCCGCCGCGATGTTCTCCGCCGACAGACCCTCCCGGCCGGGCAGCGCGCCGACCTTCGTCGCGAGGTGCAGCGCGTCGCGGTTGCCGCGGGCTGCCATCCACTCGCCGAGGATCGTCTCGGACTCGCCGCCGGAGTTCCCCGGTGCGCGCCACATGTAGGAGTCCGCGGTGTCGATCATCCGTCCGCCGGCGGCGACGAAGGCGTCGAGGACGGCGAAGGAGGTCTCCCTGTCCGCCGTCCAGCCGAACACGTTCGCGCCGAGAACCAGGTCAGCCACGTCGCCGAACCTACTCCTCAGACGGGCCGCAGGCCGGGCCGCCGGTCCTCGGTCACGAACCGTCCGCGCGTCTGCACCGGGGCGCCCGGCTGCTTCACGAACGGCACCACCTTGAACTCGGCCTCCATCCGGTCCGCGGTGAACCGGGTGCTGACGTAGCCGCGGCGGTTGTTGTGGAACCGGATGTGCGGGTTCTCGGCGAGGACGGTGTCGGAACCGTTCTGCTTCTCCGAGCCGTCACCGCCCGAGGTGATCGAGCTGGACACCAGCTCGGTGCCGACCACCGGCGAGGCGGGGTCGTCGAAGCGACGCTTGACGTCGGCCCCCCAGTGCGCGTGCACGTCACCGGTGAGCACCACGAGGTTGCGGGCCCGGCCGCGCTGCGTGGCCGCGACCCAGGAGTCGACGACGCGGTCGCGCGAGCCGGGGTAGCCGTCCCACGCGTCCGGGTTGAAGCCGCGCCCGGCGCCCGGGGTGTAGTCGACCTGGGAGAAGAACACCTGCTGGCCGAGCACGTCCCAGCGGGCGCGGGAGCGGGCGAAGCCGTCGGCGATCCAGTGTTCCTGTGCCGAGCCGGGCAGCGAGCGGGCCGGGTCGGTGCGTTCTGCGCAGTCACTGCGGAAGGTGTCGCCGCAGGGCTGGTCGCCGCGGTACTGACGGGTGTCGAGCATGTGGAAGGTGACCAGCCCGCCGTAGCCGACGCGCCGGTACAGCCGCATGGCCGCGCCGCGGGGGCGCTGGGCGGCGCGCAGCGGCATGTTCTCCCAGTACGCGCGGAACGCGGCGGCCTTGCGGGCGGTGAAGTCGCCGGGTGGGTCGATCGGCAGCTCCCGGACGTCGCCGGCCCAGTTGTTCTCGACCTCGTGGTCGTCGAACACGACCAGCCAGGGCGCGGCCGCGTGGGCGGCCTGCAGGTCGGCGTCGGCGTGGTACTGGGCCAGGCGCTGCCGGTAGCCGGCCAGCGTCGTCGTCTCCGGGCTGGCGTGGTCGCGCACGTTCCCGCCGGGCGCGACGTAGTCCTTCGCCGGGTACTCGTAGATGTAGTCGCCCAGGTGCAGCAGGACGTCCGGGCGCTCCTCGGCCATCCGCCGGTACGCGGTGAACCAGCCGTGCTCGAACTGGGAGCAGGAGGTGAAGGCCATGTGCACCGGCGTCATCGAGGCCGGCGGGGGCGCGGTCCGGGTGCGGCCCGCGTCGGAGACGGTGCGGCCCACGCGGAAGCGGTAGTGGTAGTCGCGGCCCGGGCGCAGGCCCGGCACCTCGACGTGCACGCTGTGGCCCGCCTCCGGCCCGGTGCGGACCCGGCCGCGACGCACGACGCGGGTGAAGCGCTCGTCGTCGGCGATCTCCCACTCGACGTCGGTGGCGCGGTTCCCGACACCGCCCAGGCCGTCGTCGGCGAGGGGGTCGGTGGCGAGCCGGGTCCACAGCACGACCGAGGTCGCGTCGGGTTCCCCGGAGGCGACGCCGAGACCGAACGGGTCGCCGGGCGGCCGGGCCGGTGCGGGCCCGGGCGCCGCGACGGCGGCGCCCGGCAGCAGGGGTGCGGCGGCGGTGACGGCGGCGGCGGTGAGTCCGGCGCGCAGCAGCGAACGGCGGGAGGTGACCACGATGTGCAGTGCAACGTTCCCGATCGAGTGACACCCGGCGGCCCGGCGACGAGGACGTGAACAACGGGCGACGACCGGGAACTCCGGACAGTCCCGAACGGTGCGGTTGAGCCCCCGCTCGGCTTCTGGCACTCTCATGGATAGAGTGCCAATGCGCGCGGCGGACGACCTCCGCTCCGACACCCGCGACGGCGGGGCGGGAGTCGTCACGTGCGCGCTGCTGACACCGCTAGAGAACCCGTGACACCGGATTCACCCCAGGAAGGGGAGGTCATCGTCGTGGCGAACATCAAGCCGCTCGAGGACAAGCTCGTCGTCCAGGCCAGCGAGGCGGAGACCACCACCGCCTCCGGCATCGTCATCCCGGACACCGCCAAGGAGAAGCCCCAGGAGGGCAAGGTCCTGGCCGTCGGCCCGGGCCGGGTGGACGACAACGGCAACCGCGTCCCGCTCGACGTGGCCGTCGGCGACGTCGTCATCTACTCGAAGTACGGCGGCACCGAGGTCAAGTACAACGGCGAGGAGTACCTGATCCTCTCCGCGCGCGACGTGCTGGCCGTCGTCAACTGACGCGAGCCATCGCCTGACGTACCGCCCCGGGTGGTCCACCCCACGGTGGTCCGCACCGGGGCGGTCGCGTTTCTCCCCCGAGAACCAGAGCGAAACTCCGAGAGGTAGCGAGAACAAGACATGGCGAAGCAGATCAGCTTCGACGAGGACACCCGTCGCGCGCTCGAGCGTGGCGTGAACCAGCTCGCCGATGCCGTCAAGGTGACGCTCGGCCCGCGTGGCCGCCACGTCGTCATCGACAAGAAGTTCGGCGGTCCGACCGTCACCAACGACGGCGTGACCATCGCCCGTGAGGTCGACCTCGAGGACCCGTTCGAGAACCTCGGCGCCCAGCTGGCGAAGACCGTCGCGACCAAGACCAACGACGTCGCCGGTGACGGCACCACCACCGCCACCGTGCTGGCCCAGGCCCTGGTGAAGGAGGGCCTGCGCAACGTGGCCGCCGGTGCCGCGCCGTTCGCCCTCGGCCAGGGCATCGCCGCCGCGTCGGCGAAGGTCTCCGAGGTGCTGCTGTCCAAGGCCACCCCGGTCGACGCCAAGAGCCACATCGCGCAGGTCGGCGCCATCGCCTCGCGCGAGCAGGAGATCGGCGACCTGATCGCCCAGGCGATCAACACCGTCGGCAAGGACGGCGTGATCACCGTCGAGGAGGGCTCCACGCTCTCCACCGAGCTGGAGATCACCGAGGGCCTGCAGTTCGACAAGGGCTACCTGTCGCCGTACTTCGTCACCGACTCCGAGTCCATGGAGGCGGCGCTCGACGACCCGTACATCCTGCTGCACCGCGACAAGATCAGCTCCATCCAGGACCTGCTCCCGCTGTTGGAGAAGGTGCTCGGCGAGGGCAAGCCGCTGCTGATCATCGCCGAGGACGTCGAGGGCGAGGCCCTGTCCACGCTGGTCGTCAACTCGATCCGCAAGACCGTCAAGGTCGCCGCGGTCAAGTCGCCGTTCTTCGGTGACCGCCGCAAGGCGTTCATGGACGACCTCGCGGTCGCCACCGGCGGTCAGGTCATCAACCCCGAGGTCGGCCTGAAGCTGAACGAGGCCGGGCTCGAGCTGCTGGGCCGCGCCCGCCGCGTCGTCGTCACCAAGGACGCCACCACGATCGTCGAGGGCGCCGGCGCCAAGGCCGACGTCGAGGGCCGTGTCGCGCAGCTCAAGCGCGAGATCGAGGAGTCCGACTCCGACTGGGACAAGGAGAAGCTCCAGGAGCGCCTGGCCAAGCTCTCCGGCGGCGTCGCGGTCATCAAGGCCGGTGCCGCCACCGAGACCGCGCTCAAGGAGCGCAAGCACCGCATCGAGGACGCCGTCGCGGCGACCCGTGCGGCGGTCGAGGAGGGCATCGTGCCCGGCGGCGGTTCGGCGCTGGTGCACGCCGCGGCCGAGCTCGACGGCGGCCTGGGCCTGACCGGGGACGCCGCGACCGGTGTCGCGATCGTCCGCAAGGCCCTGTCGGCCCCGCTGTTCTGGATCGCCGAGAACGGTGGCGACGAGGGCGCGATCGTGGTGTCGAAGGTGGCCGAGGGCGGCTGGGGGACCGGGTACAACTCGGCGTCCCGCACCTTCGGGGACCTGCTCGCCGACGGCGTCATCGACCCGGTCAAGGTGACCCGGTCGGCCGTGGAGAACGCCGCGTCCATCGCGCGCATGGTGCTGACCACCGAGAGCGCCGTGGTGGACAAGCCGGAGGAGGCCGACCCGGCCCCGGCCGGTGGCCACGGGCACGGTCACGGGCACTGAGCCCTGGCTCAGCTCCACCCCGAGCACGACGACGGCGGGCGACCCGAGGGTCGCCCGCCGTTGTGCGTTGCGGGGCAGGAAGTGGATGTGCCGTCCGTCGGGAGATGGGAGCCCCCGTCGGTCGGGGCTCTCAGGCGGTGTGGACGGGAATCTCCACCGGCTGGACGGCCGCCTCGGCGGCGACCTTGAGCGTGCGGCGCGGACCGCGGATGATCGCGTCCCGCTCGGACTCCGACAGGCCGCCCCAGATGCCGTAGGGCTCGTGCACCTTGAGTGCGTGCTCGCGGCACTGCTGCACCACGGGGCACTCGGAGCAGACCTGCTTCGCTCGGGTCTCGCGACGGGCCCTGGCGGGACCGCGCTCACCCTCGGGATGGAAGAAGAACGCGCTGTCCATCCCCCGGCAGGCTCCCTCCATCTGCCAGTCGTAGATGTCGGCGACCGGGCCGGGAAGCCTCCGGATGTCCGCCATGTTCGTCACCTGCCTTCGCTATCGAACCTGACGACGCTCAGATTCCCTGGCCACGGCGGCCGCAAACCTGATTCGAGGTGAACGATGGTGCACGTCCGACAGGGTGGTGCAGACCGAGAGCCGTCGGCCGGGATCCGGGCCCTGATCACCGGGGCGGCGACGGACCGGGAGGTGGCCGGGGCGGCGCGCCCGGACGGGGCACCGGAGCTGCGGTGGGCGGCCGCGGTCGCCCGGGGCGGCTCCGGGCACTACGCGGCCGCGGCCGCGCTGCTCGACGGGGTGCGCCGTGACCCGGCGGCCGGGGTGGTGCCGCGGGCACACGCGACCGTCACCCGGGCCTCCCACCTGCGGCAGCTCGGCGGGCACCGCGCCGCGGCCGCGCTCGACGGCGCCGCGCTGCGACTCGTGCTGCCGGACGCGGGGACCCCGCGTGACCCCGGGCCGTGGGGCCTCGACCGCGCCGCGGCCGTCGCCGACGCGCTGACCGGTCTCGCCGCCGACGCGCTCGGTCGCCTCGACGTCGCGACCGCCGCCGCGCTGCTGCGCTGGGCGCGGCCGTGGTGCGGCCCGCAGGGTCACCGCACCCGGGTCCGGTACGGATGGGTGCGGGCGGAGACCGCGCTGGTCGCGGGGGACCCGGCCGCGGCGCTCGCCGCCGCCGACGAGGCACTGGCCGGGGCGCTGGCGCTCGGGTCCACACGGCACGTGCTCAAGAGCCGTCTGGTCCGGGCGGTCGCCGCCGGGGTGGCGGGGCGGGACCGGGCGGGCGCCGTCGCGGCGCTGGACGCGGTGGCCGCGGACGCGCTCGCACACGGGCTGCTCCCGCTGCACCGCCCCGCGCTGCTCGCCCGGGCCGACCTCGCGGGGCCAGGGCCGGACGGGGCATCGGAGCCGGCCGGGGGTGGCCCGGATGCCGTACCCGTCGGGCCGCACCGCGGGCGGGCGGGGGCCGATCGGGCGACGCCGGACGCCGGTTCCGGACCGGTCGCCGCAGCGCGACACGCCGGAGCGTCACCAGTCGATACGCGCAGTCGCCGAGCGGATGCGGAGGGTCGCCGACATGCGGTGTTGCACACGGTGAGCGTCCTCTATACGCGAAGTGACCGTAGCGGGCGGGACCTGCTGCGGGAGTAGTGCCCGAAGTCTGGTCCGGACGATGTACCGTATGGACTACTCCATTCGGCGACGCTTCACCCACATGACGCTGAGGCACGTGGATCAGCGCGCCGAACGGAGGGCACAAAATCGCCCCGACCGTGTCAAGGTGAGAGTGTCACCCGCCGATTCGGAGGGTGAAGAATCACCCGGCTGCAGGAAGCTGCAGGAAGGAATCGTCGTGACGACGGTACTCATCTGCGACGATCGTCGCAGCGTCCGCGAGGGACTGACTCGCGTCATGTCCGCGGTCCCGGGGGTCCAACGCATCGACTGCGTCGCCCACGGGGACGAACTCCTCGCCCGCTACGCCCGCCAGTCCGTCGACGTCGTCCTGGTCGGGACGCAGCGTGCTGTGCCCACCGGGGTGGAGGCCACCCGCCGACTGGTGGCCGCTCACCCGCAGGCCAACGTCATCGTCTTCGGAGCCCCGGACGACGCCGGCAGCATCGCCGCCGCCATCGCCGGTGGGGCGCGCGGTTACCTGCGCTGGGACGCCTCGCGTCCCGAGCTGGTCGCCGCGCTGGCACACACCCTGGCCAGCACCTCGGTGCCGACCCCGCGCGTCCCCACCGACCCGGGGGTCCAGCTCACCGAGCGCGAGCTCCAGGTACTGCGCGGGATGAGCCAGGGCAAGAGCAACGGCCAGATCGGCCGCGAGCTCTACCTGTCCGAGGACACCGTGAAGACCCACGCACGCCGGCTGTTCCGCAAGCTCGGCGTCCGTGACCGCGCGCAGGCCGTGGCCCACGGCTTCCGACGCGGCCTGGTGTCCTGACCGGGTCCCCACCCGGAACGGCACGACCCCGCACCGCCGAGCGACCGACCCCGAACCGGCCGCTCCACCCCACCCGCGCGCGGGTGGGCATCGTGAGCCGGACCGACCCCCGCGGTCCGGCTCCACGCCCCGGACCCCCGTGTCCGGACCCCACGCACACGGGCCGCTGCCGACCTCGCGGCCCGCACCCGGGACATCGCGCCCGGGTCGTCCGCACCGACCGGCTCCGGCCGGTCCGCCGCCCCGCCGACGGGACGCCGGTCGTGCTCCCCGCGACCGGACCCCGCCGAATCCCACGACCGGGACGCCCGCCCGGCAGGTGACCGACCCCCGCCGGCGTGTGACGGTCCCCGCCGGGCACGCGGGCGGCCCCGGGCCGAGGGCGACGACGGATGCGCCGGACGTCGTAACGGCGGCCTCCGATCGGCCCTCGCTCGGCGAGCGGTCGACGGGACGCCGGGAACTGTCACCCGGTGTCCCCCACGTCCCTGGGATCACACGCGTCACCGCAGTCCCGCGACCTCGACGACGACCGTCCGGATCCCGCGCCGAACCGGACGCGACCCGCGCCGGGCGGTCCACCGCCGGTGATCGGACGCGGACGATCTTCACTGCGTCCGGTGACCGCATTCTGCGGTGGGTGACGAACCGCTTGCCGACCGTGGTCGCCCCGTGGACGTGTTGCGGACGGGCCCCGCGCAACCCGGAACTGTGCACGATCGTCTGATCTGGCATGGAGCGACTCCCGTCGGCGAGTCCCGCTCGGATACGGTGGATCCGAGCCGATCTCACCTGCGCGAACGCGGGTTGCTTCCACGATCGGATGACACTGCTGGATGCTCGTAACGCCTGGGCGGTTCCCCACGATGAGTGAATCAAGAGACGTTCCCGACGAGTGGATCGAAGCCGCCATGGCCGGCGACCGGTCCGCGGTCGAGCGCGTTCTCGCCATGATTCGGCCCCTCGTCGTGCGCTACTGCCGCGCCCGACTCGGGACCGACCGAGGGTCCGTCTCGGCGGACGACGTCGCCCAGGAGGTCTGCGTGGCCGTGCTCACGGCGTTGCCGGGGTACCGGGTGCAAGCGCCCGTTCCTCGCCTTCGTCTACGGCATCGCGTCCCACAAGGTCATCGACGCGCACCGGGCTGCGTCCCGGAACCGCTCCGAACCGATGGCCGACGTGCCGGACCGCATGGAGTCCTCCGACGGCCCCGAGTCCCGGGCCCTGCAGGTGGAACTGTCGCAGGAGATGTCCAAGCTCCTGGAGATCCTTCCGGAGAAGCATCGGGAGATCATCGTGTTGCGCGTGGTCGTGGGACTGTCCGCGGAGGAGACCGCGGCGGCTGTCGGCTCCACTCCGGGCGCCGTCCGCGTCGCCCAGCACCGGGCGCTGGCCCGGCTGAGGAAGATGATGAGTGAGCAGGTGGTCCGGGATGCGTGACCAGGGTCCGCACGGTCCGGGCTTCCCCCCACCCGGTGAGGGCTGGGAGCGTCCGCCCGCGCCGGTGACGCGTGGCCGCTTCGGCGAGCCCCGCCCGCCCCGCACCAACGGCCACTCCCACCCGCTCGGTCACCGGGGCCACCCGCTGCCGTTCGACGCGCACACCGTCCCGCAGCCGGTCGTGCGGCGGCACGCCGCCCGCGGCGACGACTGGGACGCCTTCGACGACATCGAGGACGAGGGCCCGGTCGACCTCGTCGAGCTCCAGGCCGACGACGAGCTGATCAACGCCCTGTCCTCCGGGCTCGGCGTGTCCGGGCCAGGCCGGCGCGGCTACGACGTCGACGACCACCTGGCCGCGATGCTCTCGTCGTGGAAGGACGGGGTGGACCGGGACCCGATCCCGCAGCTCGTCGACACCGACGAGGCCGTCCAGATCCTGCAGCCGGCGAAGCCGTCGCGGAAGGTCTCCTTCCTGCGCCCGCTCGTCGCCGCTGCGGCGGTCGCGGCGTGTGCGCTGGCCGTCGTGTCGATCAGCGCGCACGAGGCCCAGCCGGGCGACGCCCTGTGGGGGGTCTCCCGGGTGCTCTACAGCGAGCGCGCCGAGCAGGTGCAGGCGGCGGCCACGCTGCGCGAGGGCATCGAGCGGGTCAACGCCAAGCTCGCCGCCGGGGACACCGTCGGTGCGCAGCAGGAGCTCGCCGCGCTCGGCCCGCTGGTCGACCGCACCGCACCGGACGTGCGCGACGACTTCGAGCAGCAGAACCGCTTCCTGAGCCAGAAGGTCGCCGAGACCCCGCCGGGCACACCCACCGACCCGCGGTCGCCGCTGCGCGACGGGACCCCTGCCCCGCCGCCTCCGGTCACCGAGGGCGACGAGGACACCCCGACGCCGTCCCCGCCGCCGTCGGAGGGGACGACCACCCCGGGTGGTCCGACCTCGCCGGAGGGCACCACCGACCCGTCGGTGCTGAGCGGGCCGGGGGAGACGGCACCCACCCCGGCGCCGTCGCCGTCGGAGACCTCGCCGACGACGGAGGGCCAGGCGGACCCGACGACCCCGACGACCTCGCCCACGACCCGGCCCACCGCAGCCGGGGAGGGGCAGAGCGACCCGGCGGACGACACCACCCCGCCGTCGTCGACGACGACCGGCGCGGTGAGCAGCAGGCCGAACTGACGCCGAACCGACGCGATGACGCGGTACGGCACCGAGCACGGCGAAGGGCCCCGGAGGATCTCCTCCGGGGCCCTTCGTGTCTGGTGGGGTCGCGCCGGGCTCAGTCGGCGAGGGTCGCGTCGGCGTACCCGCGGCAGTACTCCCACGTGACGTAGTGCGCCGGGTCCGGGTCGTAGGCCGGCTCGTGCGGCCGCATCCGGCCCTCGTCGAGGAGCTGCTGCAGGCTCGCGCGCAGCAGGTTCCACTCGTGGAAGTGCTGCTCGCCGCAGTCGGCGCAGTCGACGACGATCCCGCGGACGCCGCGGCCCGCCAGCAGTGCCTGGTAGACGGCCAGGTCCGCCAGGTCGGCGAGGATCTCGCCGCGGTCGGTCTCGTTCAACGGGGTTACCTCCGGGTCACCGGAACCCGGCCACGCGCCGTCACCACGGTCGTCGTAGGCCTGCATCGACAGCGCAGGATCATCCGGGTCTCCGGCGAACGGGTCCGGTGGCAGCGCCTCTGGTGACACGGTGTACACGGTACCGGTGCGGGGGGTCGGGGCCCGGCCCACCCCGGGGTGGTGGACGTACGATGGCGGCCTGCGGCGGGAGCCCGCCGTCAGCGTCGACCGCACCGCCTCGACAACACTGCTTCGACCGCTAGAGGAGCCCCGGAGAGATGACGAGCGAGATGGGCGGCCTGCCGGACAAGTTCGCGATGCTCGGGCTGACCTTCGACGACGTGCTGCTGCTGCCCGCCGAGTCGGACGTGATCCCCAGCTCGGCCGACACCTCCAGCCAGGTGACCCGCCGGGTGCGGGTCCAGGTGCCGCTGGTGTCGTCCCCGATGGACACGGTCACCGAGTCCCGGATGGCGATCGCGATGGCCCGCGCCGGTGGTCTCGGGGTGTTGCACCGCAACCTCTCCCCGGACGCGCAGGCGGCGCAGGTCGAGGTGGTGAAGCGGTCCGAGGCCGGCATGGTCACCGATCCGGTGACCTGCAGCCCGGACGCGACCCTGGCCGACGTCGACGCGTTGTGCGCCAAGTTCCGGATCTCCGGCGTGCCGGTGACCGACGAGACCGGCCGCCTGGTCGGCATCATCACCAACCGCGACATGCGCTACGAGGTCGACACCGACCGGCCCGTGTCGGAGGTCATGACCCGCGCGCCCCTGGTGACGGCCAAGGTCGGCGTCACCGCGGAGGCGGCGCTGGGCCTGCTGCGCCGGCACAAGCTGGAGAAGCTGCCGATCGTCGACGGCGACGACATGCTGCGCGGCCTCATCACGATCAAGGACTTCAACAAGACCGAGCAGTACCCGCTGGCGACCAAGGACCCGGACGGGCGGCTCGTCGTCGCCGCCGCGGTCGGGGTCGGCGACGACGCCTACGCCCGCTCGATGCAGCTCGTCGAGGCCGGTGTGGACGTCCTGATGGTCGACACCGCGCACGGTCACTCCCGTCGGGTGCTGGAGACCGTCGCGAAGCTGCGCGCCGAGGTCGGCGACCACGTCGACGTCGTCGGCGGCAACGTCGCCACCTTCGACGGCGCCAAGGCGCTCGTCGAGGCGGGCGCGGACGCGGTGAAGGTCGGCGTCGGGCCGGGCTCGATCTGCACCACCCGGGTCGTCGCCGGGGTCGGGGCCCCGCAGATCACCGCGATCTACGAGGCCACCCGGGCGTGCGCCCCGGCCGGCGTCCCGGTGATCGGCGACGGCGGCATCCAGTACTCCGGCGACGTCGCCAAGGCGATCGCGGCCGGCGCGTCGACGGTCATGCTGGGCTCGCTTCTGGCCGGCACCGCGGAGTCGCCCGGCGAGGTCGTGCTCGTCGGCGGCAAGCAGTTCAAGACCTACCGCGGCATGGGCTCGCTGGGCGCCATGCAGGGCCGCGCCGGCGCGGCGGGCCGGTCGTACTCGAAGGACCGCTACGCCCAGGACGACGTGCTCAGCGAGGACAAGCTCGTCCCCGAGGGCATCGAGGGCCGGATCCCGTTCCGCGGGCCGCTGTCCTCGGTCGTGCACCAGCTCGGCGGCGGGCTGCGCTCGGGCATGGGCTACGTCGGCGCGCAGACCATCCCGGACCTGCAGCAGGCGCGCCTGGTGCGGATCACCGCGGCCGGTCTCAAGGAGAGCCACCCGCACGACATCACGATGACCGTCGAGGCCCCCAACTACGCCGCGCGGTAGTCACGGGGGCCCCAGCACCGCTCTGAGCAGCGCCGCTTAGGGTGGTGCCCGTGCGTGACCTCGTGGAGATCGGGATGGGCCGGGAGGCCCGTCGTGCCTACGACCTCGACCAGATCGAGATCGTCCCGTCGCGGCGGACCCGCAGCTCGAAGGCCGTCTCGACGGCCTGGCAGCTCGACGCCTACCGCTTCGACATCCCGCTGCTGACCCACCCCACCGACGCGGTGGTGTCGCCGGACTCGGCGGTGCGGATCAGTGAGCTCGGCGGTCTGGGGGTGCTGAACGCGGAGGGTCTGTGGGCCCGGCACGCCGACCCGAAGGGCGCCCTGGAGCGCATCGTCGCGGCGGCCACCGGCGACGAGCCGGACTCCGCGGTCGCCCTGCTGCAGGAGCTGCACCAGGCCCCGATCCAGCAGGAGCTCATCACCGAGGCACTGCGCCCGCTGCGCGACAGCTCGCACACCGTGGCGGCGCGGGTCAGCCCGCAGCGCGCCCGCGAGCTCACCCCGGCGCTGCTCGCCGCGGGCGTCGAGATCCTCGTCGTGCAGGGCACGATCGTCTCCGCCGAGCACGTCTCGGACGGCGAGCCGCTGAACCTGAAGGACTTCATCGCCGACCTGGACGTCCCGGTCGTCGCCGGTGGTGTCGGGGACTACCGCACCGCGCTGCACCTGATGCGCACCGGCGCCGCCGGCGTGATCGTCGGGTACGGGCAGGCCACCTCGACCACCACTGACGAGGTGCTGGGGGTCGGCGTCCCGATGGCGACCGCGATCGTCGACGCCGCGGCTGCCCGTCGTGACTACCTCGACGAGACCGGCGGCCGGTACGTGCACGTGATCGCCGACGGCGGCATCGGCACCTCGGGTGACATCGCGCGTGCCGTGGCCTGCGGCGCCGACGCGGTCATGCTCGGCGAGCAGCTCGCCGAGGCCGCGGAGTCCCCGGCCGGCGGGCTCTACTGGACCTCCTCGGCGGCGCACCCGTCGCTGCCGCGGTCGGAGGTGACCGGGCTCGCCCGGTCCGGCCGGTCCCTGGAGCAGGTGCTGTTCGGGCCGACCGACAGCCCGTACGGCACCACGAACCTGTTCGGCGCGCTGCGCCGGGCGATGGCGAAGACCGGCTACTCCGACCTCAAGGAGTTCCAGCGGGTCGGGTTGAACCTGCGGACCTGAGCCGGCCCCCCGAGCCGTAGTTCCGCCGTCCGGCGGGACCACGAGCTGGTGGTCGTCGTCGCCGGTCAGCGCTCGCACTCTTCGTGCTCTGTCACTCAGGGCGAGTCAACACACTCAGGAACTCGTGGTTGACGAAGAGGGTCTCTCGACCGGCCTTGACGTCGTGGAGAAGGCCTGCCTCGACCAGGGCGTGCAGCCAGGTGGAAGCGGTCTGGCGCGATACGTCACACCGGCGTGCGACAGTGCTGATGCGGCAGTAGGGCTGTTCGAACAGCACGGCCAGGAACTGCGCGTCCCGTCCACCCGAGGTGGCAGCGCGAGCTCGCTCGGCGATGTCCTCCTGGCACGTGCGGATGGCTCCGATCTTTCGCGTCGTCGACACAGCGGACTCGCGGACGACGTCGAGCATGTAGAGGACCCACTCGATCCAGGCGCCGTCCTCTGTCACGGCTCGCAGGAGTCGGTAGTAGTCGTTCTTGCGGGCGATGATGGCGCGTGAGAGGTAGAGGATCGGGTCGTTCAACAGACCAGCCTCGATGAGCATCAGGATGTTGATGACGCGGCCGGTACGACCGTTGCCGTCGTGGAAGGGGTGGATGGCCTCGAACTGATAGTGGCCCACCGCCATGCGCACCAGTGGATCGAGATCGTCGTCAGCGTGGACGAAGCGTTCCCAAGCCGAGAGCTTGTCGCGAATGAGGTCCGCACCCTCGGGCGGTGCGTACACGACTCGCCGTGTGGCCGGGTTGGCGATGCGCGTGCCGGGCACCGCACGAACGTCCATCTCCCGGCCCTGCAACTCGGAGCAGATTCGAGCTGCTGTCACAGACGTGAGCGGCCGGTCCCTGATCGACTCGACCCCTGCGAACAGCGCGCTGCGGTAGCGCAGTGCCTCCGTGGTGGCATGATCTCCCCCGCCGGAGTCGACGTGCTTGAACAGCTCATCGGCCGTGGTCACGATGTTCTCGATCTCGGAGCTGGCCTGCGCCTCGAGTAGCGGGACAGCATGGAGCAGGATGTTCGGGTTCGGCAGGAACTGGCCGGCCTGGGCGAGTGTCGCCAGCGCTGTTCGGGCTTCGATGGTCGCTTTGAGCACGGGCTTCGGCTCGAGGTCCAGTCCGGCCGGCGGCAGCGGGGGCAGATCGTTGAAGGAACGTCGGGGCTCCAGGGCACGCGTCGACTCCTTCACCTCATCCGTTCCACACGTTAAAAAATTCGGATGAACCTAACACGTTGGCCGGACGTGTCAGGTCTCGTGACACGTCCACGCCACGCCTTGCCCGACTGATCCTGGTCGCGTCCCACGGCTCTCGGCCTCCGAGCCGTTCTTCGTGTCGTCGGGGCGACCGGCCGCTCACTCCTCCCCGAGGTACTCGCGGACCGGGCCGAACAGATCCGGCATCAGCTCGCTCAGCTCGACCGGGGACACCCACCGAACCTCGGCCAGCTCTTCCGGCGCCGCGACCGGCTCGACCTCGCCGACGGGGCGACACGCAACGTAGACCATCAGCCGTCCGGTCCGCGGGTGGCGACGGCGCCCGATCTCAGTGACGACGTCGACCACGAGGCCCGTCTCTTCGGCCGTCTCCCGCACGGCGGCCGCGGCAGGGGTCTCGCCCTGCTCGACCTTTCCGCCTGCGAACACCCACAGCGGGATGCCATCAGCCCGGCGGCCGACCAGGACGCCGTGCGGGCCACGAACCACCGCGACTGCAATCAGCTGCTGATCCACCGGTCGAGTAGATCAGCACCACCACGCGCGGGCGCAGTAGCCGCCGGTCAGCGGTCGTGTCCTCTCCTCGTCGTCGTTGTCGCAGGCAGCGACGAGGGAGCCGATGACGACAAGCGATGCGAGCAGGGGAGTGCTGGGTCACCCGGTGACGGCGGCGACGAACTCCACGGCCCGCTCCCGCAGCCCGGCCCGTCGCTCGTCGACGGTCGTGCCGGGGGTGGGCTTGAGCGCGGCCGTGGCCGTCTCCACACGGACGTGCTCGGCGCAGGCGAGGTCGGCGCAGATGTAGGTGCCGACGGTGTCGCCCTGGCGTCCCTTCGCCCCGCGCCGGGGAGCGGCGAACAGCGCGACCCCGCCGACGGTGTGGGTGGTCCGGCACAGCGCGCACATCGCGGCGGACCGGGCGCCGCCGGAGGCTGCGCGCAGGACGACACCGGCCGGGCCGTCGTCGGTCGGGACGAGCAGTACCCCGCGGTCGGGGGCCTTCGGGTCACGCCAGCCGCGGACGTCGTCGAGCCGGTCCGGGTCCAGGTCGCGGACCCACGCGGGCAGGACCAGCCGCGTCGCCTCCCCCTTGGAACAGTTGGTGAGGGCGCGGCGGATCCGGGTCTCGGTCGGGCTGGTCACGGCGGACCACGCTAGGCGCCTCCGGTGACGGCGGTCGAACGGGTTTCGCCGCGGTAGGTTCGGGGGTGACGCCGTCGTCACCCCAGGAGGAGCCCGCCGATGAGCCGCCCCACCGCCGGAGCCGCCATGGGCGGCGGACGTGCCTTCGTCGACGCGACCGGGACCCCGGTGCCGCTGCGCGGGCCGGTCGTGCGGGTGGTCGCGACCGATCCCCGGGTGGGGGAGCTGCTGCTGGAGCTGGGCGCGCAGCTGGTCGGCTGCGCGGGGACGCTCGACGGCGTCGACCCGGTCGGCGAGGACCGCAGCCCGGATCCGGAGGCGGTGCGGGCGCTGCGCCCGGACGCGATCGTCACCGGGACGGCCGGGGGCCGGTACGACCTGGCCGCCCCGGCCCTGCTCGGCCGGCTGCGCGACATCGCGCCGACCGTCGCGGTCGACCTCGGGCGACGCGCGGCGAGCGCGGCGGACCTGCGGGCGCTGCTCGGGTCGGTGCAGCCGCCGCCGCTGCGGTCGCGCGGGCGGCACGAGGAGTGAGGGTCAGCCCGCCAGGACGGCGCGGACCCGGTCGGTGACCGCGGTCAGGTCGTCGCGCACCAGGTTCGCCTGCGTGGTGAACACCGACAGCTGGGACGGGTCCAGCGCGAGCGCCCCGGAGGTCCCCGCGGTGGCGGCGGCGGCGCCGTGGTCGAGCAGCGCGGCCCAGGACGTCTGGGCGGCGGCGTCGGGCACGGCGTCGTAGGCTCGCGCGGCGTCGACGGCGGTCCGCAGCCGTCCGCAGGCGACGGCGAGCGCCACCGCGTCCTGACGGCCCGCGGCGTCGGCGACCCGGGTGAAGCCGTCGCCGATCGCGGTGAGGTGGGTGAGGCCGCCGTTGTCGCGCCACGCCGTCATCGCGACGACCGGGTCCCCGGCCCACAGGCCGGTCCCGGCGGCGGACCCGACCAGCGACGCGGCGACGGTCTGCGGCAGCGGCGGGCCCTGGGGCACCGTCGCGCCGGACGCGGTCACGGTCTGCGGGGTGGGCAGCGGCGAGGTCGCCGGCGGGGACATGATCAGCCCTGCGGCGGCGATCGCGGCGGTGCCGGTGGCGGCGGCGCAGAGGAACACCGGCAGGACCCGGGCCCGGAAAGCGCGGGCCCGGGGGACGACCGGTGCCGCGGTCTCCCGGACCGGCTCCGCGGCCACGGGCTCGTCGACGGGGGCCAGGGTGGCGGCCGCGGTGGGCGCCGCGGTGGGCGCGGCGGCCGGGCGGGTCTCCTGCTCCGGCGCGGAGCGCTGGGCGGGGACGAGAGGCGCGACGGTCGTGGTGGTGCCGTCGACGGCCGGGTCGGCGGGGGTATCGCCGGTGCTGGTGCCGGTGGTGTGGCCGGTCGGGGTGGTGGCCATCGGGGCGTGCCTCCAGGTCGTACGGTGCCGTCATCCCCCCATCGGAGCAACCGGGCCTCGCCGTTACGCCGCACGCCTGCGGCCGGGCGGGGATCATCAGGATCGACGAGACGGTGCCGGGACGGTGCCGGGGCGGTACGGACGGCGGGTGACCTGCGTCGCCCGTTTACCCTGGTCGTGTGCAGACCCCGACCGTCCTCGTCGTGGACTACGGCGCCCAGTACGCGCAGCTCATCGCCCGTCGCGTGCGCGAGGCGGACGTCTACTCCGAGATCGTGCCCGCCTCCCTGCCCGTCTCCGAGATCGTGGCCCGCGAGCCCGCCGCGGTGATCCTCTCCGGGGGACCCGCGAGCGTGTACGCCGAGGGCGCCCCCGCGGTCGACCCGGCGCTGTTCGAGGCGGGCATCCCGGTGTTCGGCATGTGCTACGGCTTCCAGGCGATGGCCCGCGCGCTGGGCGGCGAGGTCGCCCACGACGGCACCCGCGAGTACGGCCGCACCGAGGTCGCGCTCACCGGCACCCCCGGCACGCTGCACGACGGCCTGCCGCGCACGCACCCGGTGTGGATGAGCCACGGGGACTCGGTGACCGCGGCGCCGGCGGGCTTCACCGTCACCGCCTCCACCGACCGGGTCGCGGTCGCCGCGTTCGAGGACACCGAGCGGCGCCTCGCCGGCGTGCAGTACCACCCGGAGGTCGGCCACTCCCCGCACGGCCAGGAGGTGCTCCGCCGGTTCCTGCACGACGTCGCGGGCATCCGCCCGTCCTGGACGACGGCGTCGATCATCGACGACACCGTGGAGGCGATCCGCGCCCAGGTCGGCGACGGTCGCGCGATCTGCGGGCTGTCCGGCGGGGTCGACTCCGCGGTCGCCGCCGCGCTCGTCCAGCGCGCCATCGGTGACCGGCTGACCTGCGTGTTCGTCGACCACGGGCTGATGCGGTCGGGCGAGCGTGAGCAGGTCGAGAAGGACTTCGTCGCCGCCACCGGCGCGACGCTGCACGTCGCCGACGCCGCCGACCGGTTCCTCGACGCGCTCGCCGGGGTCACCGAGCCCGAGCAGAAGCGCAAGATCATCGGCCGGGAGTTCATCCGGGTCTTCGAGGCGGCCACGGCGGAGGTCGTCGCCGACCACCACGTCGGGTTCCTCGTGCAGGGGACGCTGTACCCGGACGTCGTGGAGTCCGGCGGCGGTGACGGCACCGCGGTCATCAAGAGCCACCACAACGTCGGCGGGCTGCCCGACGACATCGAGTTCGAGCTCGTCGAGCCGCTGCGCGCGCTGTTCAAGGACGAGGTCCGGATGGTCGGCGCCGAGCTGGGGCTGCCCGAGGTCATCGTCGGACGTCAGCCGTTCCCCGGACCCGGCCTGGGCATCCGCATCATCGGCGAGGTCACCCGCGACCGGCTGGAGACCCTGCGCGCCGCGGACGCGATCGCCCGCGAGGAGCTGACCGCCGCCGGGCTGGACCGCGAGATCTGGCAGTGCCCGGTGGTGCTGCTGGCCGACGTCCGCAGCGTCGGCGTGCAGGGCGACGGCCGCACGTACGGCCACCCGATCGTCCTACGTCCGGTGTCCAGCGAGGACGCGATGACCGCGGACTGGACCCGGCTGCCCTACGACGTCGTCGAGCGGATCTCGACCCGGATCACCAACGAGGTGTCCGAGGTCAACCGGGTGGTCGTCGACGTGACGAGCAAGCCCCCGGGCACCATCGAGTGGGAGTGAGCCGGGGCCCGACGTAACAGGGGCGGGGCCGATGTCTCGGCCCCGCCCCGGCCAGCCCGGGCCTGTGCGGTGTCCGACCCCCGTCGGACGCCGCTGCCACGCGGGCGGCAGCGGGTCCGGCGGCGCTCCCCAGCCCGCCGGCTCCCGTGATGACCCTTTAGTCGTCCGATGTGGCCCGGGAGTTACGCACGCTCGCCATCAGGAATGCGATCCCCACCACAACCGCGGTCCCGGCGAGCATCCAGCGCAGGTCGACGACCTCCCAGGGGGCGATCCCGAGGACCCCGCACACGGCCACCAGCAGCGACAGGATCCCGGCGACGAGGGCGAACGGGTCGGCGCGACGGACGAGCGAGCTATCCACGGGTGACCTCCACGGTTCCCAGCTCGGCCCGCAGGTCGAGCTCCAGCACCCGGCCACCGGGTCCGTCCGGGCCGGGGTCGTTCACGGTCAGGTCCACGTTCTGCCCGGTGCGCGTCTGTCCGTCGACGGTCAGGTCGCCGGTGCCGACCGAGCTGCGGACGCGCAGGTCGGCGTCACGCGGGACCCGGACCTGCACCACTCCCGCGCCGACCTCGGCCCGGGTGCGGACGGGTCCGGTCGCGCCGGGCGTCGCGGTGAGGTCGAGGCGGGTCAGGTCGAGCTCGACGGCGCCGGTGCCCCGCCGGTACTCCGGGGCGAGCGCGGCCACGGTCGTCGGGGCCTCGACGGTCTCCCCGATGCCACCGCGCACGGCCCATCCGTCGGGGCCGACGGCGTCGTTGAGCGGGATGGCGGCCGCGGTGACGAGCGCGAGCAGCACCGCGAAGGGCACCAGCCAGCGTCCGGCGCGTCGCAGCGCACCGACGACCAGCCCGATCCCGACGACGGCGAGCGCGGCCCCCGGGACGGCCGAGGCCGGCACCGCCCCCGGTGCGGCCAGGGCGAGCCCGCCGACCATCCCGGCGACGACCAGCGACACGGCCAGCGTGATCGGCGTCAGCGACGACCGGGGGGCCGACGGCGGACCCGGCTCCGGGCCCGGTTCGGGCAGGTCCCAGGCGAACGGGGCAACGCCGAGCGGATCCCAGGCCGGTGGTGCAGCCTGCGCCACGGTGGGGGCGTGCGGGTCCGCGACCCACGGCACCACGGGTGTGGGCGCCGCGGCGGCCTCCCGGGCCCCGGGCCGGTTCCCCCGGGTCACGTGCAGCGTGACGAGCAGCGCGACGGTGACGGCGGCGGGGATCACCCGGTCGCTGGACAGCACCAGCGGGACGGCCAGCAGCGCGGCCATGACCAGCAGCGCCACCGACAGCGCGGAGGACGGTCCGTTGCGCGGCGGGACGGGGCTGCCGGGCGGCCCGGCGTCCGGCAGGACCGCGCAGCCCGCCAGGTAGAGCGGGATTCCGGGGCCGACGATCGCCGCGACGACGAACCCCACCCGGACCAGCGTCGGGTCGATCTCGTAGCGGCGCGCGATCGCGGCGGAGACCCCGGCGAGCTTGCGGTCGTCGCGCGGACGCAGGGGCCGGGAGTCCCACATGTCGCGCAGGGTGTTCCGGGCCGTCGTTGCCGCCGACGGTGGTCGGCCGCTCCCGGGCAGCTGCGTCTCGTTCATGGCGTCGAGCCTGCCGTCCGGGCGGGCCCCGGCGTCTCGGGGACAACCCCGAGACGACCCCGGTCCCGATCCGGAGGGGATCCGGCGGGGGGCGTGTGACGATGGTGTCGTGAACAGCTCGGATCCCTCGACCGGCGCCGCAGCGTCGTCGGCGGACGCACGGCCCTCCGTGGAGCCCTCTGGGGATGCACGGTCGTCGGCGGATGCGCCGACGGTGCCGTTCTCCGATGGCGCGGCGCCCGCGCAGCCCGGCGGTCCCTGGGCCCCGCGGCCGGGGGGCCCGGTGCCGCCGAGCCCCGGAGCGCGCGTCCCGCTGGCCCGGCGCCGCTCCGGGCGGATGGTCGGCGGCGTCGCGGGCGGGGTGGCCGACCATCTCGGCGTCGACGTCCGGTGGATCCGGGCGGCCTTCGTCGCCCTGAGCCTGCTGGGCTGGGCGGGTGTGCTGGCCTACGGCCTGCTGTGGGTGTTCCTGCGGCAGGAGGCCGACGTCGTCGAGCGGACCCTGACCCGGTCCGAACGGCTGCAGGCCGCCGGGTTGCTGACGCTGGGGCTGGGGTTGTCGCTGGTCGCGGTGACCTCGGGCTCGGCGGTGCTCGGCTGGATCGCCGGCCCGTTGGGACTGGCGACGGTCGGCGCGGCCGTCGTGTGGCGGGAGGCCGACGAGGCGCAGCGACGGCAGTGGGCGCGCGACGCCCGCAGCCGTGTCGGGGCCGGCCGTGCGGTGCTGGCCCGCACCCTGCTCGGCGCCGCGCTGGTCCTGACCGGGCTGGCGGTGTTCCTGCTCGGGAACCTGGACCTGGGCCAGGTGCGGTTCGGGATCCTCGCGGCGCTGGCGACGCTGCTGGGCGTCGCGGTCCTCACCGTCCCCTGGTGGGTGCGGCTGGTGCGCGACCTCGGTGAGGAGCGGCGGGCTCGCGCGGTCGCCGCCGAGCGCGCCGAGATCGCCGCGCACCTGCACGACTCGGTGCTGCAGACCCTGGCGCTGATCCAGCGGCAGTCCGGCGACCCGCGCGAGGTGCAGCGGCTGGCCCGTGGCCAGGAACGGGAGCTGCGCGCCTGGCTCTACGGGCCCGGTGGGCGCGCCCGCGGCGGCAGCGGCAGCCCGGACGCGGCGGAGACGCTGCTGTCGGTGGCGATCACGCGCGTCGCGGGGGAGGTCGAGGACACCTACGCGGTGACCGTCGGCCCGGTGCTGGTCGGCGACGCCGAGCTCGACGACGACCTGCGTGCCCTGGTGCTGGCGGCGCGTGAGGCGATGGTGAACGCGGCGAAGCACTCGGGCACGTCCGAGGTCGACGTCTACGTGGAGGTCGAGCCCGCCTCGGCCGAGGGCCCGGGCGCCGCGGAGGTGTTCGTGCGCGACCGCGGCACCGGTTTCGATCCGGATGAGGTCTCCGATGACCGGCACGGCCTCGCGGACTCGGTGCACGCCCGGATGCGCCGCCACGGCGGTACGGTCCGGATCCGCACCGGGGCCGGCGAGGGCACGGAGGTGCGGCTGTCGATGCCGCTGAGGGAGAAGGAGACGGCATGACCACCGCCGACGACGTACAGGACACCCCGGCCGGTCCGGACGACACCGGTATCCGGGTCTACCTGGTCGACGACCACGCGTTGTTCCGCTCCGGCGTGCGCGCCGAGCTGGACCGCGGCGACGGGCGCAGTCCGGTGCTGGAGGTGGTCGGCGAGGCGGGCTCCGTCGACGAGGCGGTGGCCGGCGTTGGGCACCTCGCGCCGGACGTGGTGCTGCTCGACGTGCACATGCCCGGCGGCGGGGGCGCGGAGATCCTGCGTCGGGCGCGCGCGGCGGGCACCGAGTCGGTGTTCCTGGCGCTGTCGGTGTCCGACGCCGCCGAGGACGTGATCTCGGTGATCCGGTCCGGTGCCCGTGGCTACGTCACCAAGACGATCTCGGGCCGGGACCTCGCCGATGCCGTGCGGCGCGTGCGGGCCGGCGACGCGGTGTTCTCGCCACGTCTGGCCGGGTTCGTGCTGGACGCGTTCTCCGACCGTCCGGGCGCGGCACCGCCGGTGGACCCGGAGGTCGACCAGCTGACCAAGCGGGAGCGGGACGTGCTGCGGCTGCTGGCCCGCGGCTACGCCTACAAGGAGATCGCGAAGGAGCTGTTCATCTCGGTGAAGACGGTGGAGACCCACGTGTCGAGCGTGCTGCGCAAGACCCAGACGTCGAACCGGCACGAGCTGTCCCGCTGGGCTTCCGACAGGAGGCTCGTGTAGGTCGCGCAGCGACCGGAGCGAGCCGGAAGGAGCGTCGGCACCGACAGGAGGCTCGTGTAGGTCGCGCAGCGACCGGAGCGAGCCGGAAGGAGCGTCGGCACCGACAGGAGGCTCGTGTAGGTCGCGCAGCGACCGGAGCGAGCCGGAAGGAGCATCGGCACCGACAGGAGGCTCGTGTAGGTCGCGCAGCGACCGGAGCGTGCCGGAAGGAGCGTCGGCACCGGAACGGCGTACGGCCCCGGCCTCCGCGTGTGCGGGGGCCGGGGCCGTCGTCGTGGGAGGGCGTCAGCCGCCCAGCAGCCCGCCGGCGCCCTTCGTGACACCGCCGAGCACCCCGCCGACCGGCTCGGTCACGCCGGACAGGGCGCTCCCGACCGGCTCGGTCACCGTGCTGACCGCCTGCCCCACGGGCTTCGTGACGGCCTGCAGCGGCTGGGTGGCCTCCTCGGACGAGGAACCGGTGTCGGGCTTCTTGGCCGAGGTGTCGAGGAGCCCGGTGACCGGCTCGGCGGCCTTCAGTATCGGCCCGGTGAGCGGCTTGGTGCTGTCGAGCACGGGCTCGGTGACCGGCGACAGCGCGCCGAGCACCGGCGTCGTCACCGGTTCGAGGGTGTCGGTGAGGGGCCGGGTGACCGGCTTGACCGCGTCCGTCACCGGGCGGACGGCCTCGGTGACCGGGGACACGGCACCGCCGACGGCCCTGCCGACCGGTGCCGCGGCCTGCGCGACCGGGGCGACGACGCCGCCGACGGCGTTGTCGACCGGGCGGACGTTCTCGGTGACGTCCTGGAGCGGGCCGGTGCTGGTCCCGCCGCGCGACGGCGGGGTGCCCGTCACGGGCTCGAGCAGGTTGCCGGCGGGGGCCCGGTCGGGGTTGTTGATCGGCGCGACGATCGGCGCGAGCGGCGAGCCCGTGCCGCCGGCACCGCGCGGCCCCGGGACCGTCGGCGACGACGGAGATCCGGTGCCCGGGTTGCCGGTCGAGGGCGTGCGGGGCGCGGGGACCGCGGCGGCGGGACCGGCTGCGGTGCCCGGGGTACGGCTGGCCGCGGCCGCCTGGACCGGCTGCTGCGGGCCGAAGGCGACTGCCATCCAGTCGGTGGCACCGGGGGCGGGTGCGTCCGGCAGCGGCGAGCTCAGCGCCACGTTCGCCGGGAGGTACTGGGCGGGCAGCGTGTCCGGGGTGCCCGCGGTGGGCAGGCCGAAGCCGGGGAACAGGCCGTCGGCGGCGGCGCGCGCGTCGGAGTTCTCGGTGCCGACGCCGTTGTAGAGGGCGGCGCCGAGCACGGAGCCCGCGGCGAGCAGCGCGCCGGCGACCACACCGGCGCGCCGGCGCCCGGACACCTGACGGCCGGTCCAGCCGTCGGCGACGGCCGCGGAGCGGGGCTGCGGGAGGTCGATGTCCGGCCAGCCGCCCGGGGCGCCCGCGGCGGCGATGTCACCGGCCGAGGCGGCGTCGGCGGAGGCACCCTCGGCCACCGGGGGACGCCCTTCGCGGCGCAGCAGGTCGCCGACGGACAGGACGGGCCCGGTGAGCGGGCCCGCTCCGTCGGAAGAGGCGTGGGACGCGCGCGAGTGGCGCGCCAGTAGCTCGGCGACGCTCACCACGTCGCGGGGCCCGGTGGCGCCGGGGGCGCCGGGGAGCGGGGCTCCGGCAGGTGTGTCGGTCACGGCCGCACGTCCTCCTTCGGGTCATTTCGACCTGGGAAGATATACCGGAAGGAGCGCTTGATTCCCAAGTGATCACCCTCCGCTCGTCGCAGGTAACCTTTCGGGTGGTTCCCGTTCATCGGCCGTATCCGACCGCTCGGCCTGCTCGTTGCCTCGGAAGGCAACCCCTGCGCAAGGGTGACCTGACCTGAACCCCAGGTGGGGCGCTCGCCGGCGTGTCGCGCTGTGCACTGTGCGTGAATCGCCGAACGGTCGTCACCTCTACCCGGTCGCCGGACGCGACCGGGTGTCGCACCAGGGGTCAGCGGCCGCCGAGGCGTCCACGGCCCAGCCGCAGGAGCATCATCGCCAGCTCGCGCCCCTCGGGTCCGAGGTCGGCGAACCGGTCGAGCACCGCCATCTCCCGGCTGTAGACGATCCGCGGTCCGCCCGCGGCCATGCGGGCGGCGCCGATGCGCTTCGAGACCTCCGTGCGGCGCAGGATCGCGTCGAGGATCTCGGCGTCGAGCCGGTCGATCTCCCGGCGCAGCTGCTCGATCTCGGGGTCGGCTCCGGTGCGCACCTCGGTGCTCGTGCCGGAGCGGGGCTGCGGGGCTGCGGGATCGGTCACGGTCATGGTCTCCTCGTCTCGGTCACGGGCCGTCGGGACCGAGGACGTACGAACGCCCCGGGTCCGTCGGACTCCGGGGCGTGCGGGTGGCGTCTGGGCTCAGACGGGCGGCGCAGCGGGAACCGGGGTCCGGTACCCGTAGCGAAATCGCCCGTCGTGTGCCACGCGGCGAGTGTAGACCACCCGGCGCACCGGGTCGCCGTGCTTCCCGGGGACCGGCGACGCCGGAGCGGGCTCTGTCGGACCCCCGGCGTACCGTGTTCGACACGATGAGTGCGCTGTTCGAACTCCCCGGGACGGGCCCTTCCGCCGCTGCCGAGCCGACGACGGCCCAGGGCCGCCGCCTGCTGGAAGGCCTCAACGACCGTCAGCGGGAGGCCGTGACCCATGCGGGTTCGCCGCTGCTGATCGTCGCCGGCGCGGGGTCGGGCAAGACCCGGGTGCTCACCCACCGGATCGGCTGGCTGCTCGCCGAGCGCGGGGTGCATCCCGGCGAGATCATGGCGATCACCTTCACCAACAAGGCCGCGGCCGAGATGAAGGAGCGCGTCGACGCCCTCGTCGGGCGGCGGTCCGGGCCGATGTGGGTGTCCACCTTCCACTCCATGTGCGTGCGGATCCTGCGCCGCGAGGCCAAGCACCTCGGCGTGCGCAGCGCCTTCTCCGTCTACGACGCCGACGACACCCGTCGCCTCGTCGGCATCGTCGGCCGCGACCTGGAGCTGGACCCGAAGAAGTTCGCCCCGCGGGCACTGGCCGCCCAGATCTCCAACCTGAAGAACGAGCTGGTCTCGCCGGACGAGGCCGCCGAGCGCGCCGCCACCGACCACGAGCGGCGCATCGCCGAGGTCTACGGCGTCTACCAGTCGCGGCTGCGCCAGGCGAACGCCTTCGACTTCGACGACCTGATCATGGAGACGGTCTCGCTGCTGGATAGGCTGCCCGCCGTCGCCGAGTACTACCGGCGCCGCTTCCGGCACGTGATGGTCGACGAGTACCAGGACACCAACCACGCGCAGTACGAGCTGGTCCGCCAGCTCGTCGCCCCGGCGACGGCGAACGGCCGGCCCGGCGAGCTGTGCGTCGTCGGGGACTCGGACCAGTCGATCTACGCCTTCCGCGGCGCGAACATCCGCAACATCATCGAGTTCGAGCAGGACTTCCCCGACGCGCGGACCATCCTGCTGGAGCAGAACTACCGCTCCACCCAGACCATCCTGTCCGCGGCGAACGCGGTGATCGCCCGCAACCCGGAGCGCCGGGACAAGCGGCTGTGGTCGGACTCGGGCGACGGTGAGCGCGTCGTCGGGTACGTCGCGGACAACGAGCACGACGAGGCGTCGTTCGTCGCCCGGGAGATCGACCGGCTCGTCGACACCGGCGAGTACCGCAACTCCGACATCGCGGTCTTCTACCGGACCAACAACCAGTCCCGTGTCTTCGAGGACGTGTTCCTGCGGGTCGGGCTGCCCTACAAGGTCGTCGGCGGGGTGCGGTTCTACGAGCGCCGCGAGATCCGCGACGCGCTGGCCTACCTGCGGGTGCTGTCCAACCCGGAGGACACGGTCAGCCTGCGCCGCATCCTCAACGTGCCCAAGCGCGGCATCGGGGACCGGGCCGAGGCCGTCGTCGCCGAGTACGCCGAGCGCGAGCGCACCTCGTTCGCCCGCGCGCTGCGCACCGCCGCCGAACAGCCGCAGCGGCTCCCCGCGCTGGCGACCCGCTCGCAGAAGAACATCGCCGGGTTCGTGCGCATGCTCGACGAGCTGCGCGAGCTCGTCGACCGCGGCGACGACACCGCCGAGGTGCTCGAGGCCGTCTACGCGCGGACCGGTTACCTGGAGGAGCTGCAGGCCTCGGAGGACCCCCAGGACGGCACCCGGATGGACAACCTCGCCGAGCTCGTCACGGTGGCGCGGGAGTTCGCGGGCGACGCCGCGGTCACCGACCTCGCCGCGGACGGAGGGGGCGCGATCGGATCCGGCGCGGCACCCGAGGGCGTGGCACCCGACGGCGCGGCACCCGAGGGTGAGGCCGACACCTACGACGACACCCCCGACGGTGTCCCGGAGCCCGGCTCGCTGGCCGCGTTCCTGGAGCGGGTCGCACTCGTCGCGGATGCGGACTCCATCCCCGACGACGACTCCGGCGTGGTCACGATGATGACCCTGCACACGGCGAAGGGTCTGGAGTTCCCGGTGGTCTTCCTGACCGGCTGGGAGGACGGGATCTTCCCGCACCTGCGCACCCTCGGCGATCCCAAGGAGCTCGCCGAGGAGCGCCGGCTGGCCTACGTCGGGATCACCCGCGCGGAGAAGCGGCTCTACCTGTCCCGGGCGATCGTGCGGTCCGCGTTCGGGCAGCCCAGCACCAACCCGGCGTCGCGCTTCCTCGACGAGGTGCCCCCGTCGCTGCTCGACTGGCGGCGCAGCGAGGAACAGCTCGCCGCGCAGCGCCCGTCGGCGCCGGTCGGGCGGTTCGGGTTCGGGAAGCGTCCGCAGGCGACCGACCGCGGGAGCTGGAAGGTCCCGGAGCGGTCGCTGAACAACCAGACGCTGAACCTCGACGTCGGGGACCGGGTCAACCACGACAAGTACGGCCTGGGCACGGTCGTCGCGGCCGACGGCATCGGCCCGCGCGCGACGGTGACGATCGACTTCGGCTCGGGCGGGACGGTCCGGCTGATGCTGATCGGTGGCGTCCCGATGCAGAAGCTGTAGACCTCAGTCGTCGTCGCGGTCCTGCACCGCGGCCTCGGCCGGGGTCAGGACCTTCACCGACCCGAACGCCCCGACGACGTGCACGTCCACCGTCCGGTCGCCGGGCGCGGCGCACGCCGTCGGGCACTCGGTCGAGCCGAACACGGTGAACCCGGAGACGTCCGCCCGCGTCCCCTCGGGCACGAGGACCGTCGTCGAGCCGAACACCGTCACCCCGCCCACCCGGTCGCCGGCCTCGGCCCCGACGGTGCGGGACCCGAACACGGTCAGTCCCTCGGTGATCGGCACGACCTGCGCCAGTCCCCAGACCGCGGCGACGGCCACCGCGACCGCGGCGAGGATCCCGCCGGCGCGTCGCCCGGCGGCCGCGGCGAACTCCCCGGCCGGTGCCCGGAGGGCCCCGGTCGGCGCCCGTTCGACGGCGGCGGTGGGCGTCCCGGCGGTGTCGGCCGGGAGGTCGCGGGTCAACGGCTCCAGGTCGGCGCGGGTGCGGGCCGCCCAGGCCGTGGCCGAGCGCTCCTCGTACTCGGGCAGGGACAGCCGTCCCTCGCTGTGCGCGCGCTGCAGCCGGGCGTCCACTGCCCGCCGCTCGTCGTCCCCCACCCGGTACCCCGCCTCGTCCCCCACCCGGCCATTCTGACCCGTCCGGGCGGGTCGGGGGAGCGGTGCCCGGCGATCAGGCGTCGCGCGAGCCCGTCGCGGCGGTGACGTCGAGACCGCGCGCGGCCAGCCACGGCAGCGGGTCGATCTTGGTGCCGTCCGGCTCCCACACCTCGAGGTGCAGGTGCGGGCCGGTGGACTGGCCGCGGTTGCCGACCTCGGCGATCTCGTCGCCGGCCTTGACCTGCTGGCCCTCCTGCACGAACGACCGGTTGATGTGGCCGTAGACGGTGCTGGTGCCGTCGGGGTGCTTGAGCACCACCCACATCCCGAAGCCGCTGGCGGGACCGGACTTCTCCACGACGCCGTCGGTGAGGGCGAAGATCGGGGTGCCGATCGGGGCGGCGAGGTCGATGCCCTTGTGCTGCACGCCCCAGCGGGCGCCGAAGCCGGAGGTGAACCGGCCCGCCGTCGGCAGGACGAACGCCTCGCCGTCGTACAACACGGCTTTCGGGGCGCCGTGCGACATCGCGGTCGTCACGGCCCGCTCCAGCTTGGCGGCCTCGCGGCCCATCCGGGCGGCCTTCGTCAGGTTGGCGACGTCGACCTTCGAGGTGGCGTCCAGGTCGGGCAGCGACGCGGCCTGCGCGCTGAGCTGCTCCCCGCCGATCGCGGAGGTGTCCAGCGGGGCGGTCGTGTCGGCCGGGCGGGTGTCGCCGGACACCGGCAGCATCGCCGACGCGGCGAGCCGGGCGTAGGACTCCTCGACCGAGGCCTCACCGCCCCAGCCGGGCACCCCGAGGGCCCCGGCGACCGTCTGACCGGCCGCGACCAGCGCACCGCCGGCCGCCGCGGCGACGGTCACCCGGGTGCGCGAGACCACCGGCGGGGGAGCCGGGAGCGCCGGGAGCCGGTGACCGGCCGGCGGCACAGGGGGGAGCGTGCCGGGCCGGGCCTCCGGTCGCGTGGCGCCGCTGGGGGAGCGGTGGCGCGACAAGACTGCCCTTCTGGTGGTCAAGGGCGCCGCGGGCCGTTCGGCGGTGATCGTCGGAGTGGGGGCTCCGTCGGGGGATGGTGTCGTTCGGGGCGACACCGATCACCGTGACCGGTCCGTGACGTGGACAACGCGACGGTAACCCGGGCCTCGCCGAGCGGCAACGGCGGGCCATCGCGCCGTTGCGGACGGTCGTGGATCATCGGCGACCGGTCGGGCGGTCATCGACGCGACGGCGAACGGAGGAGCCCCGTTCCCCCGCGCGGACCGGTCCCTCAGGCGCCTTGCGCCGCGTGCCGTCCGACCAGTCGCAGCGACCCGCGCAGCCTCCGGTCGCGCACCCGGTCGTGCTCGCGGCGCTCCGCCTCGCCGCGGGCCAGCGTGCTCGCCACGAAGTGCACGGTGCGCCGGTCCACCGGCAGGGCGAGGTGGCCGACGTCGTCGAGCTCCAGCTCGGTGACGTCGAGGTCGGGGTGGCGCAGCCGGGAGTTCCGCTGCGGGACGATGATCTCGTCCATCCGTGACCAGACCACCAGGAACCGGGTCCGGCAGCCGGGGGCCGGTTCGTCCAGCTCACGCAGGATCGGCGAGCCGGGGCGGAGCTGGCGGCACAGCGGAAGCGGCGCGAGCCGGGCCAGGTTGCTGCCCGCGTGCGGGCTGCCGAGCGTCGCCAGGGTGTCGACGACGGCGTCGCCCCCCATCCGCTGCACGTAGTAGCGGGCGATCACGCCGCCGAGGGAGTGCCCGACGATGTGCACCCGGTCCGACCCGGTGGCCTCGCGCAGTCGTTCGACGTGGCCGCGCAGCTCGTGCGCCGCGGTGCGGACGTCGTCGGTGAGCAGGCTGTAGTTGATGGCGTGCACGACGCCGAAGCCGCGCCGGCGCAGCTCGTGGGCGAACACGGTGAACACCGAGCGGTTGTCCATGATCCCGTGCACCAGCAGGATCGGCGTCCCGGCCGCGGCGGGGTCGGCGACGACCAGGCTCCGCTTGACCGGCGGCAGGCTGTCGGTGCGCCAGTGGCCCTGCGGGCGGACGGTCTCCTCGGCCAGTCCGATCGGGTACAGCGCGAGGTGCGCGGCCAGCCAGGCGCCCTCCAGCGCCAGCCCGCGCAGGCCCGCACGCGAGGTGAATGTTCGCGCGGCGTAGCCCGCCGCCTGCGCGAGATCGGACGTCGCGGCCGTCACTGTCGACAGCGCCCCGTCGGCGATCGCGTGCAGGCGAGCGCCTCCGGGTAGCGACGTCGCCATAGTCGAAAGGTAAGGCAGGTCACAGGATTCCGCTGTCTCGCGGAGCGATCCGTGGTCCCGATCACTCGGACGGTCCATCTGAATCGAGCACTGCGCCGACAGGGTGACTGCGGTCACCGGCCCAGGTCAGGACCGGTGCGCGCGGCGTGGCTAGGCTCCCCGACGCAGCATCACCGACGTCCGCGACCGCTGCCGCCCGCCACCTGTGCGGGGCGCGCCCGGGGAACGAGCCGGGGACGCGCCGGTCGCGGCGAGAGCGAAGTGGAGCGGGAGAGCCGAGTGGACCTCTACGAGTACCAGGCGAAGGACCTCTTCGCCGCGCACGGAGTCCCGGTGCTGCCGGGCCGGACCGTGGACAACGCCGCCGACGCGGCGGCCGCGGCGGCCGAGCTGGGCACCGCCGTCGTGGTCAAGGCGCAGGTCAAGACCGGTGGTCGGGGCAAGGCCGGCGGCGTGAAGCTGGCGCAGGACGCCGACGAGGCCAAGGAGAAGGCCGAGGCCATCCTGGGCCTCGACATCAAGGGCCACACCGTGCACCAGGTCCTGGTCACCGAGGCCAGCGACATCGCCGAGGAGTACTACTTCTCCTTCCTGCTGGACCGGTCCAACCGCACCTTCCTGGCCATGTGCTCGGCCGAGGGCGGCATGGAGATCGAGCAGCTGGCCGTCGAGCGGCCGGACGCGCTGGCCCGGATCGCGATCGACCCGATCGCCGGCGTCGACAAGGCCAAGGCCGACGAGATCGTCGCCGCGGGCAAGATCCCGGCCGCCGTCGCCGACGAGGCCGCGAACGTCATCGTGAAGCTCTGGGAGACCTTCGTCTCCGAGGACGCGACGCTGGTCGAGGTCAACCCGCTGGTCCGCGACCCGCAGGACAAGGTGATCGCCCTCGACGGCAAGGTCACCCTCGACGCCAACGCGGACTTCCGGCACCCGGCGCACGCCGAGCTGGTCGACGAGCGCACCGAGAACCCGCTCGAGGCGAAGGCCAAGGCCAAGGGCCTCAACTACGTCAAGCTCGACGGCGGCCAGGTCGGCATCATCGGCAACGGCGCGGGGCTCGTCATGAGCACCCTCGACGTCGTCGCCTACGCCGGCGAGGCGCACGGCGGGGTCAAGCCCGCCAACTTCCTCGACATCGGCGGCGGCGCCTCGGCGCAGGTCATGGCCGACGGCCTGGACGTCATCCTGGGCGACGACGAGGTCAAGAGCGTCTTCGTCAACGTCTTCGGCGGCATCACCGCGTGCGACGCGGTGGCCAACGGCATCGTCGAGGCCCTCAAGATCCTGGGCGACGAGGCCACCAAGCCGCTGGTCGTCCGCCTGGACGGCAACAACGTCGAGGAGGGTCGTCAGATCCTCGCCGACGCGAACCACCCGCTCGTCACCGTGGTGGGCACGATGGACGACGCGGCCGCCAAGGCCGCCGAGCTCGCGAACGCTGGAGCCTGAGACATGTCGATCTTCCTCAACGAGAACAGCAAGGTCATCGTCCAGGGCATCACCGGTGGCGAGGGCACCAAGCACGCCACCAAGATGCTGGCGGCCGGGACGAACATCGTCGGCGGTGTGAACGCCCGCAAGGCCGGCACCACGCACACGGTCGGCGGCAAGGACGTCACCGTGTACGGCACGGTCGAGGAGGCGATCAAGGAGACCGGCGCCGACGTGTCGGTCATCTTCGTCCCGCCGAAGTTCGCCAAGGACGCGGTCATCGAGGCCATCGACGCCGAGATCCCGCTCGCGGTCGTCATCACCGAGGGCATCCCGGTGCACGACTCGGCGTATTTCTGGGCGCACGCGGTCGCCACGGGCAACAAGACCCGGATCATCGGCCCGAACTGCCCCGGCATCATCTCGCCCGGCAAGTCCAACGCGGGCATCATCCCGGCGAACATCGCCGGCCCCGGCAAGATCGGCCTGGTGTCGAAGTCCGGCACGCTGACCTACCAGATGATGTACGAGCTGCGTGAGTTCGGCTTCTCCACCGCCATCGGCATCGGCGGCGACCCGGTCATCGGCACCACCCACATCGACGCCCTCGAGGCGTTCGAGGCGGACCCCGAGACCGAGGCCATCGTGATGATCGGTGAGATCGGTGGCGACGCCGAGGAGCGCGCCGCGGACTTCATCAAGGCCAACGTCACCAAGCCGGTCGTCGGCTACGTCGCGGGCTTCACCGCTCCCGAGGGCAAGACGATGGGCCACGCCGGCGCGATCGTGTCCGGCTCGGCCGGCACCGCGCAGGCGAAGAAGGAGGCCCTCGAGGCCGCCGGCGTGAAGGTCGGCAAGACGCCGTCCGAGACCGCCGCCCTGATGAAGGAGATCCTCTCCGCCTGATCGGAGCGCTCTCCGCACGTCCGACGCGCGGGCCCCGGGAACTCCTCCCGGCGCCCGCGCGTCGTGCTGTGTGCACCCCGTGCGCCTCACCCGGTCGTGTCGGGGGCATCGGCTAGCGTGCGGTGCAGCGAGTCCGTCCGTCACACGGGAGTGGTCGTCATGTCGAGCAACGAGCCAGGGGCCGCCCCGGCTCCCGAGCAGGCCCCGCCTGCTCCGACGGTGCGGATCGCCGTGCTGGCGGGGGCCGTGCTGGCCCTGCTGGCGCTGGTCCTGACCTTCTTCGACGTCACCACCGGGCTGTTCCCGGTCGCGATGGTCGTCGCCGGTGGTGTCGCGGGTGCGCTCACCCTGCTGCCCGGCACCGGCCGCACCCTGGTCGCGGGTGTGGTCCTGTCGACGACGGGTGCGCTGACGATGCTGCTGGTCCTGGCCGGTGCCGGCACCGCGGCGATCGGCGGCACGCTGGGCTGGGTCGTGTTCGTGGTCGCCCTGCTCGCGGGCGCCGCACTGCTCTACGCCCAGCTCCTCCTGTCCGGCGTGGTCGCCGCTCCCGCCCCGCGGGCACAGCGCCCGTCTCACGTCGGGCAGCCCGGCTGGGGCCCCGGCCAGGTCCCGCCGGGCCAGCAGGCGCCCTGGATGCCGCAGCAGCCCTACGGCGTGGGCCAGCCGGGAGCCGCGGCGCCGTACGGCGCGGCCTCCGGTGCTGCGCCCTACGCGGCGGACCCCTACGCCGCGGGCCAGTACGGCGCGAGTCCCTACGGGGCCCCGTCCGGCGCCGCTCCGTACGCCCCGGGGCAGCCCGGTGGGGTGCAGCCCGGCACAGGACAGCACGGTGGGGGCCAGCACGGCGCGGGCCAGCACGGCGCCGCGCAGCCGGGGGCCGGCCAGTACGGCGCCGGTCAGTACGGCGCCGGTCAGTACGGACCGGGTCAGTACGGCGCCGCCCCCTACGGCGCCTCCGGCGCGGTGCCCGCGGCGTCGCAGCCCGCCGTCGGGCAGTACCCGGGCCAGCCCGGGGCCCACGGCGCGCCCGAGGCGCCCGGGGTGCAGGACCGGACCGGCGACGACGCGGGCCGGCACGCGGTCGGCGGCGGACGCGGCCCGCAGGCCGACGCGGCACCGCACACGCCGTCCGGCGGGGGTGGCGCCTTCTCCGGGGTGTCCTACGGCGATCGCGCCGCCGCGGTGACCGGCACACCGGGATCCGAGCAGGCCCCGCCCGCGACCACCCCCCACACGGCGGGCGCGGACCAGGCGGGCGAGGACACGGGCGTCACCCGCCCCTCCGCGATTCCCGGCTCCACCCCGGCCGCCGGTGAGCAGGCCGAGGATCCCGGGCCTCCGGCCACCGGCGATGCCGAGGCCACCCGCACCTTCCGGCCCGGCGGTGACGGCTCCGCCTGACCTGCCGGGACCGTGGGCCCCGGCACGTCACGGCGTGCCTGCCCCTCCCGGACGGGGTTCGCTGCGACGCTGACCGGGTGAGCACCACCCCGCCCCGTCCCGCCCGCGGTCGCCCGGCCTCCCGGGCCCGGTCCACCGGGCCCGCACCCGAGCGGTCCCGCGGTGGGCGCGCGACCGCCGTCGCGGAGCGGGAGCGGGGGCACCGCCGCCCCGTCCGGACCCCGACGCGCGGCACCGGGACCGGCACCGGGCTGGACCGGCTGCGGATCCTCCTCGTGGCCACGATGGGTGCCGTCCTCGCCGGGTACACGATGCTCGTCCCGGTGGCGGCGCTGCTGACCGGCACCGGCGGCGTCGAGGTCACCGCGGACGGGGCACTCGCCACCGCCGTCCCGTTGTGGCTGGCCGCGCACCTCATCCCGGTCGCCGTGGACGGGCGTCCGTTCGGGGTGCTGCCGCTGCTGCCGACGCTGGTGGTCGTCGCGCTGGTCGCCTTCTGCTCGCGCTGGGCGGTGCTCCGGCTGGGCGGGCGGGTCCGGCACGACGCCGGTGCCGTCGTCGCCTCCCAGGCCGGGGCCGCCGCCGCGGTCGCCGTGCTCGCCGGGGCGCTGCTGCCGCGGGACATGGCCGTGACCGCGCCCTGGGCCTCGATGATCGGGGCCGGGCTGGTGGCCGGGACGGCCGCCGGGATCGGCGTCGTCCACGCGTGCGGGGCCCCGGCCGCGTGGCAGCGGGTGCTGGCCGGGTGGCCCGGCGCGGCACTCGCCGGGGCCCGGGTCGCGGCCGCCGGGCTGCTGCTGGTCGCCGCCCTCGTCCTGACCGTGGCGCTGCTCGCGAGCGCCTCGGACGTCGCCGACACCGCCGAGCGCATCGCCCCCGGGGCCTGGGCGGGCTTCGGGGTGCTGGTGCTGAGCGTGGGGTACCTGCCGAACGCCCTGGTCGGGGCGCTGTCCTGGGCGCTGGGCGCGGGGGTGTCGGTCGGCATCGCCCGATCGGGCCCGTTCGGCGCCGAGCCGGGGCCGCTGCCGCCGTTCCCGCCCGTGGCGGTCCTGCCCGTCACCACCGTCCCGACGGCCGCGGTGCTGGTCGTGCTGCTGCCCGTCGTCGCGGGGGTGCTCGGCGGGATCGCCTGCCGCCGGGCGCTGGGGGAGGACGCGCCGGTCGTGGAGCGGGTCGCGGCCCCGGCGACGGCGGCGGTGGTCGTCGCGGTCGGGGCGGCGGTCCCGGCGGCGCTCGCGGGCGGTGCGCTCGCGGGCGGGCCCTACGACCCGGTGTCGTTCCACCCGTGGGCGGTCCTCGGCTGCGCGTTGCTGCTGGTCGGGATCCCGGCCGTGCTGACCTGCGCGGGGACCGAGCTCGCCCGGCACGTCCCGATGGGCGGCACCGACCGGCCGCGGACCGCGGTCGACCGGGCCCGGGCCGCCCGGGACCGCCGTCGCACCCCGACGGTGGCGGAGCTGGTCGAGCGCCGTCGCACCGCCGGGGCACCCGTCCGCCGGGTCGACGCCGCGTGGGACGACGACGGAGAGCACGGCGACGTCCATCCCCACCGCCACGCCGTCTCCGACGAGGAGCCCGACGGAGCCGGGCGCACGGCCTCCCGCCGCGGCGCCGCGGACGAGGGCCCCACCGAACGGGACCGCGACCGCGGCGACCACGTGGCGGACAGGGCCGACCGGGACCGCAGGGCCGACAGGGCCGACTGACCCGTCGCGGCCCACGACCAGGGCCGGGTGACCCGGGCCACCGCACCGGGCGCCGTCGCCGTCGGAGGGCGCGTCTACCCTGGCCAGGGGCCGTGGAGCGGCCCGGACCGGCGAGGAAGGGACACGGTGGGCGCGCAGGAGCGGCACGAGGCGCTGCGGGTCGTCGTCCTCGTCTCCGGGAGCGGGACCCTGCTGCAGGCACTGCTCGACGCCGCGGACACTGCGGACACTGCGGACGCCGGGTTCGCCGTCGTCGCCGTCGGGGCCGACCGCCCGGGTGCCGCCGGGCTCGACCGGGCCCGTGCCGCCGGCGTCCCCACCTTCGTCGAACGGGTCGCCGACCACGCCGGCCGCGACGCCTGGAACACCGCGCTCGCCGCGGCCGTCCTCGCGCACCGGCCGGGCCTCGTCGTCGGGGCGGGGTTCATGAAGCTCGTCTCCCCGGCCTTCCTGGACGCGCTCGGATGCCCGATGCTGAACACGCACCCGGCCCTGCTGCCGGCGTTCCCCGGCGCGCACGCCGTCCGGGACGCGCTGGCCGCCGGGGTGCCCGTCACCGGCGCGACCGTGCACGAGGTCGACGCCGGGCTCGACACCGGACCGGTGCTCGCACAGGCGGAGGTCCCCGTGCTCCCGGGCGACGACGAGACCTCCCTGCACGAGCGCATCAAGACCGAGGAACGACGGCTGCTGGTCGCGACCGTGCGACGGTTCGCCACCGCCGCCCAACCCCACGAGGTGAACAGTGAGTGAGCGCAGGCCGGTACGCCGGGCCCTGATCAGCGTCTACGACAAGGCCGGTCTCCTCGACCTGGCCACCGGGCTGCACGCCGCCGGGGTGGAGATCGTCTCGACCGGCTCCACCGCCCAGCGGATCGCCGACGCCGGCGTCCCGGTCACCCCCGTCGAGGAGGTCACCGGGTTCCCCGAGTGCCTCGACGGCCGGGTCAAGACCCTGCACCCGCGGGTGCACGCCGGGCTGCTCGCCGACACCCGCAAGCCCGAGCACCTCGCCCAGCTCGAGCAGCTGAACATCGCGCCGTTCGACCTGCTGGTGTCGAACCTCTACCCGTTCCGCGAGACCGTCGCGTCCGGCGCGAGCCGTGACGAGGCCGTCGAGCAGATCGACATCGGCGGCCCGGCGATGGTGCGGGCCTCGGCGAAGAACCACGAGAGCGTCGCGGTCGTCGTCGACCCGTCGCGCTACGCCTGGGTGCTCGAGCAGGTCGGCGCGGGCGGTTTCGTCGTGGAGGACCGCCGCAGGCTCGCCGCCGACGCCTTCCGGCACACCGCCGCCTACGACGTCTCGGTCGCGACCTGGATGGGCGAGCAGTTCCCCACCGGCGACGACGAGGCCTCCGCCGAGTGGGTCGGCGCCACCTGGACCCGCGAGCGCCCGCTGCGCTACGGCGAGAACCCGCACCAGTCCGCCGCGCTCTACACCGACGGCACCGGCTCCGGCCTCGCCGGTGCCGAGCAGCTGCACGGCAAGGAGATGTCCTACAACAACTACGTCGACGCCGACGCCGCCTGGCGCGCCGCGCACGACCACGGGGACCGCCCGACGGTCGCGGTGATCAAGCACGCCAACCCGTGCGGGATCGCGGTCGGCGCCGACGTCGCGCAGGCCCACCGCAAGGCGCACGCCACCGACCCGGTGTCGGCGTTCGGCGGGGTCATCGCGGTCAACGGCGAGGTCTCGGTCGCGATGGCCGAGCAGGTCGCCGAGATCTTCACCGAGGTCGTCGTGGCCCCCGGCTACGCCGACGGCGCGCTGGAGGTGCTGGCGCGCAAGAAGAACGTCCGCGTGCTCCGCATCCCCGACGGCGCCGCCCGCACCGGCACCGAGCTGCGCCCGATCTCCGGCGGGCTGCTGGTGCAGCAGCGCGACCTCGTCGACGCCGACGGCGACGACCCGGCCGCCTGGAAGCTCGTCACCGGCGACGCCGTGGCCCCCGAGGTGCTCGACGACCTGGCGTTCGCCTGGCGCGCCTGCCGCGCGGTGAAGTCCAACGCGATCCTGCTCGCCCACGACGGCGCCGCGGTCGGCGTCGGCATGGGCCAGGTCAACCGGGTCGACGCGGCGAAGCTCGCCGTGACCCGGGCCGGGGACCGGGCCCGCGGCGCGGTCGCCGCCTCCGACGCGTTCTTCCCCTTCCCCGACGGGCTGGAGGTGCTGCTCGACGCCGGTGTCGCCGCCGTCGTGCAGCCCGGCGGCTCGGTCCGGGACGAGGAGGTCGTCGCGGCCTGCGCCAAGGCGGGCGTGCCGATGTACCTGACCGGGACACGGCACTTCGCCCACTGACCCGCTGCTGACCCACCGATCCACCCGACGGCCCGGGACCGCCTCGCGCGGTCCCGGGCCGTCGGCGTTCGGAGCAGCTCGGAGGGTCTTCCGGCCGAGAATGTCAGGGGTGCGTGCGACGGTCCTCCCGTCGTCGTCGCCACCCCCACCCGGGGGATGCGGAGCGGCGGCACGGGCCCTATGCTTCGAACATCAGTTCAAGCACGCGTCGCCTTCCCCGCGGCGCGCCGGGCGAGGTCGCGGCCGTTCGGCCGTGGCGCGGTGTGTGGCGGGGAGGTACTGCGGTGCGCGTCGGTGCGGGCGAGGGGCCGGTCGTCGTCGGGGGAGCGGCGGCGGTCGGCCGGGTGATCGGCGGTGCCGGTGGGGGAGCCGGCGCCGACGTCGGGGCCGACACCGGTCCGGAGGGGTCCGGGCCGGTGGTCGGAGCCGGGTCCCGTGTCCCCGGGGGCGGGCGGGAGCCGCTGCCCGGGGCGCGGGGCCCGGCCGGGGGGCCGGGGTCCTCGGCAGGCTCCGCCGCCGAGCGGCTCGCCCGGGCCCGGCACGTCCTGCACCGGACGGAGACCCGGGCGGGCCTGGAGCGGTCCCGGTCGGGGCCCGCGGGGCCCTGCCCGGAGCCGGAGGCCCCGGCCCGCAGGGTCGGGACGGTCGAGCCGCGTCCGGTGAGCGAGGCGGACCTGCTGCCGGTGCCGGGGCCGCTGGCCGGTCTGCTGCCCGGTGGGGGCCTGCGGCGGGGATCCAC
This sequence comes from Pseudonocardia sp. Ae717_Ps2, assembly GCF_001932475.1. Taxonomy (NCBI): domain Bacteria; kingdom Bacillati; phylum Actinomycetota; class Actinomycetes; order Pseudonocardiales; family Pseudonocardiaceae; genus Pseudonocardia; species Pseudonocardia sp. Ae717_Ps2. The sequence continues at coordinate 4,963,996 of NZ_MCIS01000001.1, read as the reverse complement.
CGTGGCGGTGGGCGTGGGATCCGGTGCGGGGTCGCTGCTGTTCGCGCTGCTGGCCGCCGCGCCCGCGGAGGGCGCGTGGGCGGGTGTGGTCGGCCGCCCCGGACTCGGCGCGACGGCCGCGGCGGAGGCGGGCGTGCGGCTGGACCGGCTGGCGCTGGTCCCCGACCCCGGTGCGGACCTGGTCGGGGTGACCGCGGCGCTGCTGGACGGGCTGGACCTCGTGGTCGTGGCCGGGCCGGAGCGGGCCGGGCTGCGGGCCGGTGACCGGCAGCGGCTCGCCGCGCGGACCCGGCAGCGGGGCGCGGTGCTGCTGGCGCTCGGCGGGTGGCCGGGGGCCGACCTGCGGCTGCACTGCACCCGTCCGCGCTGGGAGGGCGTCGGTCGCGGGACGGGGCGGCTGCGGTCCCGGCGGGTCGAGGTCCGGGCGGAGGGGCGCGGGATCGGCCCGGCCGGCCGGGGGGTGGAGGTGCTCCTCCCCGGGCCCGGCGGGACGGTCGCCCCGGCCCCGGTGACGCCCTCGGTCCCGGTGGCGCCGTCGGTGCCCGCGATCGCCTCGGTGCCGTCGGTCCCCGCGGTCCACGGGCCGGCGGTGGGCGAGGCCCCGGTTGCGCGCCCCGTGGCCCGGGCGGCGGGATGAGCACGTCCGGTACGACGGAGGCGGGCGGCGTGACGGGTGCGGTCGGCAGGGCGGACGCGGGCCCCGTCGGGAGCGCGGGCGGCAGCGCGAGCGTGCGCGGCGGAGCCGGCCCGGGCGACGGTGGGCGGGCGGAGCCCGACCCGCGGGTGCTGGCGGTCTGGTCCCCGGACTGGCCGGTCACCGCGGCCGCCCGCGCCGCGCACGTCCCGGCGGACCGGCCGGCCGCGGTCCTGCACGCCAACCGGGTCCTGGCCTGCTCGGCGACGGCCCGCCGGCACGGCGTCCGCCGGGGGCTGCGGCGTCGGGAGGCGCAGGCCCGGTGCCCGGAGCTCGTGGTGCTCGCCCCCGACCCGGGGCGCGACGCCCGGCTGTTCGAGCCGGTCGTCGCCGCGGTGGAGGCGCTCGCCCCCGGCGTCGAGGTGGTGCGGCCGGGGCTGCTGGTGCTGTCCGCGCGCGGTCCGGTCGGCTGGTTCGGCGGGGAGCGCGCCGCGGTGGAGCGGCTGATCGACCAGGTCGCGCTGCACGCCGGGACCGAGTGCCAGATCGGCGTCGCGGACGGGATGTTCGCCGCCGAGCTCGCCGCCCGCCGGGGGCGTGGGGTGCCGCCGGGGCGGTCGGCGGAGTTCCTCGCGCCGCTGGAGGTCGCCGAGCTGGACCGGGACCCCGACGTCGACCGGGCTGCGCTGGTGGACCTGCTGCGCCGGTTGGGGCTGCGCTCGCTGGGGGCGTTCGCGTCGCTGTCGGAGGCCGACGTGGCCTCGCGCTTCGGCGCCGACGCGGTGGCCGCGCACCGGCTCGCCCGCGGGCGAGACCCCCGCCCGCCCGCGCGCCGGGTCCCGCCGGAGGAGCTGGCCGCGGCGGTCGAGCTGGATCCACCGGTGGACCGGGTCGACGCGGCCGCCTTCGCCGCGCGGGCGCTCGCGACCCGGCTGCACACCGCGCTCGCCGGTCACGGCCTGGCCTGCACCCGGCTGGGGGTGCACGCACGCACCGAGAGCGGGGAGGAGCTGCTGCGGGTCTGGCGGTGCGCCGAGCCGTTGACCCCGTCCGGGACGGTCGACCGGGTGCGCTGGCAGCTCGACTCGTGGCTCGGGCGCGGCGGCTCCGGGACGCTGGTCGCGCTGCGGCTCACGCCGGAGGACACCGTGGTCGCCGGGGCGCTGCAGCGCGGGTTGTGGGGCGACGTCGGCGAGGGCGACGAGCGGGCCGGGCGGGCCCTGGTCCGGGTGCAGGCGCTGCTCGGGCCGGAGGCGGTGTTCACCGCGGTCCCGACGGGTGGCCGCGACCCGGGCGAGCGGGTGCGGCTGGTGCGGTGGGGCGACGAACGGGTCGTCGAGGACACCGCGGAGCCCGCCCGCCCGGGGCCCGCGGTCCCCGCGGCGGACGGTGGAGGGGGACCCGTCGGGGGCGCCGGGCAGGAGGACCCCGCGGGGGCGGCCCTCGTCCCGGGGCGGATGACGGTGGCCGCCCGCCCGGGCGCCGCCGCACCCGGGACGGTGCTGCCCAGGACGGCGGTCGGGTCGAGCAGTGTCCGGCCACGGTCAGCGGCGGGCCCGGCGGTGACGGCGCCCGCTGGTCGCGGAGCCGGGGAGCGCACCACCGCCCCGGCCGGGTCGGCAGGCCCAGTCGCCGGTCCGGGCGGTGGGCGGGCCGGGACCGAGCACCACCGCCGCGCCCCCGGCCGTCGTCCCCCTGCCGACCCCCCGGCGACCTGGCCCGGCCGGCTCCCGGCACCGTCGCCGTCGACGGTGCCCCCGGACCCGGTCCCGGTCCGGTTGCTCGCCGCGGACGGCACCGAGGTGCACCTGGCCGCGCCGGACCTGCTCGACGGCGTCCCGCACCGGGTCGCGGGCGGTGACCCGGACCGGGAGGTCACCGGCTGGGCCGGGCCCTGGCCGGTGCACACCCGCTGGTGGGACCCCGACGGCCCCGGGCCCGCGGTCCGGCTGCAGGTCGTGCTCGCCGACGGCGCGGCCCTGCTGCTCGTGCGCCGCGGCGGCCGCTGGGAGGTGACCGGTGTCTACGACTGAGCCACCGGCCGACGGCGGGCACCGCAGGCGGCACCGTCGTGCCGACAGCGCTGCCCACGCGGCCGGAGCGGGGCCCGGCGCGGCCGGGTCAGCGCTGTGGGACCCCGGTGAGGTCGACCGCGAACCGGCCGATCGCCGAGGCCATCGCCGTCACGTTCCGGTCCAACGCGGTCCGGTCGATGTTGGTCAGCCGGTCGCAGGGTGTGTGGTAGCAGGGGTCGTAGGACTGCCCCGCCGTGCCGCCCCACTTCTGCGCCTGCTCCGGGGTCTTCCGCTCCTCGGCGCCGGTGAACAGGCCACCGGCCGGGATGCCGGCATCGATGAACGGGCCGTAGTCCGAGCGCCCGTCGAACGCGGTGCCCTCGGGGCCGTTCACGCCCGCCCCGACCAGCGCCTCGGTCAGGACGCGCTCCGCAGTGTCGGAACCGGGCGGGCCGGCCTCGCCGCCGAGGCCGTCGGAGTTGTCGCCGTCGTAGACGAGGTAGCCGGGGTTCGGCGAGCCGACCATGTCGAAGTTGAGGTACAGCGCGATCCGCGCGCGGTCGGCCTCGGACAGGCCCTCGACGTACTTCGTGGCGCCGACCAGGCCGATCTCCTCGGCGCCCCACCACGCGAAGCGCACCTTCTGACCGACCGGCGGGGAACCGCCGAGCTTCTGCGCGATCTCGAGCAGGGCGGCGCTGCCGCTGCCGTTGTCGTTGATCCCGGCGCCCTCGGGGACGCTGTCGAGGTGGGCCCCGGCGACCACGACGCTGGCCGGGTCACCGGTGGTGGTCTCGGCGATCACGTTCCGCGAGGTCTGCTGCCGGATCGTGGTGTCGAGCACGAGCGAGGCCTGCTGGCCGTCGCGCAGGGCGGCCCCGGCGGACTTCGTCACGGACGCCGTCGGGACGACCCCCGGGGTGTCGCCGAGGGTGGCGGGCAGGGCCGCGTCCTCGGTGTTGATGACGATCACCGCCACCGCACCCGCTGCGCCCGCGAGCCGGGACTTCTGCCCGAACTCGCAGGTCCCACGCTCGACGACGGCGATGGCCCCGGCCGGCATGCCGGTGTAGTCGGCCGCCTCGCAGCCCGGTGTCGGGTCCTGCGGGGTGCGCGGGCGCAGCGACAGCGGCGCGGTCAGCCCGCCGGGCGGGGTGGCGGGGGAGAAACCGAGCACCTCGGTCGTCACGGGGGCGCCGGCCACGGTCAGCCGCGCGTCGCCCGCGGAGAAGGTCCGCACCTCGAACGACGGTGTCGACACCGTGAACCCGCTCGCGCGCAGCGTCCCGACGACGTGGTCGACGGCCGCGTCGTACCCGGGGGTGCCCACGGCGCGGTTGCCGGCGTTCGCGTCGGCGAGCTTCTCGAACTGCTGCAGGTGGGCGTAGGCGCCGTCGCCGCCGACCGCGGCCGCGAGCCGCTGCGGGAGGCCGGGATCGCCCTGTGCGGCGGCCTGGCCCCCGCCGCCGGCAGCGCCGATCGTCGCGGAGCCCGGTGCCGCGGGGACGTCCGCGCAGGCCGCGAGCGCGACGACGGCCACCCCGGCCGCTGCGACCCTGACCAGCCGGTTCCCCAGCCGCGGCCGGTACCGGCCCCCGTCGTGCTCGCCCGTCCCATGGAGCCACCCCTGTCGTCCGGCCCGGTGCCGGGCCTCGTCCGCGCCGGGTGTCCGGCGCTGCTCGGTGCGTGCGCGGCACCGGTCGGGTGCCGCGGCGTCGGACCAGCATCCGTCATCGGGCGTGGTCGTGCGGTGAACCGACGATCACGACATGGCGTCACGAACACGACGGTACGGCCCGGCGCGACCCGGGCCGCGGTGATCCTCGGTCGATCCACACCGGGGTCTCAGTCGTTCCACAGGTTCGGCTGGTGGACTCGGAGATGTCGGCGGGGCGGTCCACGAACCACCTGCCGGCACCGGATGGGTACGTCCGGGTGGCCCGCGGGCCGGCGCTGGGGAGCGGCCGGTGTGCCGCGCCGGAGCCCGGATCCGCCGTGCGGGGCCGACCGGCGCTGGGGAGCAGCCGGCCGGCCCGCACGGCGACGCCCGTCCGCGGAACCCGGCACTCGACGTTCGAACTCATGTTCGAGTACCGTGCACGGATGGGCTGGCAGAACCCGGACGTCCCCTGGGCGGAGCTGGAGAGCGCGCTGTCGGGCCGGCCCGTGCGCGACGGCGCGAGCCTGCGCGGCGGCCCGGAGGCCGACGGCGGGGACGCCCCCGCCTGGTCCGTCCACCGCGACCCCTACGAGCCGCCCGAGGGCCTGCGCCCGGCAGGGCCCGGCGTCGTGCCGTACGCGGAGCTGCACTGTCATTCGCACTTCAGCTTCCTCGACGGCGCGAGCGCTCCGGAGGAGCTGGTCGAACGCGCCGCCGAACTGGGGCTGGAGGCGGTCGCACTCACCGACCACGACGGCATGTACGGGGTCGTGCGGTTCGCCGAGGCGGCCCGCGCGCTCGGGGTGCGCACGGTGTTCGGAGCCGAGCTGAGCACCGGGCTGACCGCGCCGCAGAACGGCGTCGCCGACCCCGAGGGCGAGCACCTGCTGCTGCTGGCCCGCGGCCCCGACGGGTACCGCGCGCTGTGCCGCACCATCTCCACCGCGCAGATGCGGGGCGGGGAGAAGGGCCGGCCGGTCTACGACCCGGACGAGGTCGTCGCCGACACCGCGGGGAAGGTCGTCGTACTCACCGGCTGTCGCAAGGGCGCGGTGCGCCGGGCCCTGGACCGCTCGGGCCCGGCGGCCGCCGCGGCGGAGCTGGACCGGCTGGTCGCGTGCTTCGGTGCGGAGAACGTGCGGGTCGAGCTGACCGTGTACGGCGAGCCCGGCGACACCGAGCGCAACGACGTGCTGGCCGCGCTGGCCGAGCGGGCCGGGGTCGCGACGGTGGCGACGACCGGTGCGCACTACGCCACCCCCGACCGGGCCCCGCTGGCCGCGACCGTCGCCGCGGTCCGGGCCCGGCGCAGCCTCGACGAGATCGACCCCTGGCTGCCCGCGGCGGGCACCGCGCACCTGCGGTCCGGGCAGGAGATGGCCCTGCGGTTCGACGAGCGCCACCCCGGCGCGGTGGAACGCGCGGCGGAGCTGGGCCGGGAGCTGGCGTTCGAGCTGCACCTGGTGGCGCCGGACCTGCCGCCGTTCGACGTCCCGGCCGGGCACACCGAGACGACGTGGCTGCGGGTGCTGACCGAACGCGGCCGGATGGAGCGTTATGGCAGCTATGACGAGAACCCGTTCGCGGCGTACACCGTGCAGCGCGAGCTGGAGATCATCGAGGCGAAGAACTTCCCCGGCTACTTCCTGATCGTCCACGGCATCGTCGACTTCTGCCGCCGGTCGGACATCTTCTGCCAGGGCCGGGGCTCGGCCACGAACTCGGCGGTCTGCTACGCGCTGGGCATCACCAACGTCGACGCCGTCCGGCACGGGCTGCTGTTCGAGCGGTTCCTGTCCCCGGAGCGCGACGGCTACCCCGACATCGACCTCGACATCGAGTCCGGTCGCCGCGAGGAGGCGATCCAGTACGTCTACCGCCGCTACGGCCGGCTGTTCGCCGCACAGGTCGCGAACGTCATCACCTACCGGCCGCGGTCGGCGATCCGGGACACCGCCCGCGCGCTCGGGTTCTCACCCGGCCAGCAGGACGCCTGGAGCAGACGCGTCGAACGCTGGCACGCCCTGGAGGCGAGCGAGCTCCCGCAGGAGATGCCGCCGCTGCTGCTGGACCTCGCGGGGCAGCTGTTGGGTGCGCCCCGCCACCTGGGCATCCACTCCGGCGGCATGGTCATCTGCGACCGGCCGGTGTCCGAGGTCGTGCCGGTGGAGTGGGCGCGGATGGCCGACCGGACCGTCGTGCAGTGGGACAAGGAGGACTGCGCCGCGGCCGGGCTGGTGAAGTTCGACCTGCTCGGGCTGGGCATGCTCACCGCGCTGCACCTGATGGTGGACCTGGTCGAGACCGTCACCGGCGAGCGGATCGAGCTGCACGAGATCGGCGAGTCCGACCCGGAGGTCTACGCGATGCTGTCGCGCGCCGACTCGGTCGGGGTGTTCCAGGTGGAGTCCCGCGCCCAGATGGCCACCCTGCCGCGGCTGCGCCCACGCAAGTTCTACGACCTGGTCGTCGAGGTCGCGCTGATCCGGCCCGGCCCGATCCAGGGTGGCTCGGTGCACCCCTACATCCGGCGGCGCAACGAGCTCGAGACCTGGGAGCACGACCATCCGCTGCTCAAGCCTGCGTTGCACAAGACGCTGGGCATCCCGCTGTTCCAGGAGCAGATGATGCAGATCGCCGTCGACGTCGCGGGGTTCACCGCGGCCGAGGCCGACGAGCTGCGCCGGGCGATGGGGTCCAAGCGGTCCACCGAGCGGATGGAGCGGCTGCGGGAGCGGTTCTACGACGGGATGGCCGCGAACGGGATCACCGGCGAGCTCGCCGAACGGATCTTCACCAAGATGCTGGCCTTCGCGAACTTCGGGTTCCCGGAGAGCCACTCGATCAGCTTCGCCGCGCTCGTCTACTACTCGGCGTGGTTCAAGCTCTACCACCCGGCGGCGTTCTGTGCGGGCCTGCTCAACGCCCAGCCGATGGGCTTCTACTCGCCGCAGTCGCTGGTGGCCGACGCCCGCAGGCACGGCGTGCGGGTGCACCGGCCGGACGTGAACGCCGGGCGGGCCGACGCCGTCCTCGAGCCCGACGACGACAGCACCGGTGGCCAGGCGGTCCGGCTGGGTCTGGCGGGCGTCCGCACCGTCGGTGCGGACCTCGCCGGGGTCATCGACGCCGAGCGCGACGCGGGCGGGCCGTTAGCGGACCTGCCCGACCTGGCCCGCCGGGTCCGGCTGACCGGCCCGCAGGCCGAGGCGCTGGCGACGGCCGGCGCGTTCGGCTGCTTCGGGGTGGAGCGGCGGGAGGCGCTGTGGGCGGCGGGCGTCGTCGCGGGCGTGCGGCCCGAGCACCTGCCGGGCACCGCCGCCGGATTCGACGCGCCGGCGCTGCCGGGGATGACCGAGGCGGAGCTGACCGTCTCCGACGTCTGGGCCACCGGCGTCTCCCCGGACAGCCACCCGGTGCAGCACCTGCGCGCGGACCTCGACGCGCTCGGTGCGGTCCGGATCGACCGGCTCGACGAGGTGGGCCGCCGCGCCGGCCCGGACACCCCGGCCCGGGTGCTGGTCGGGGGACTGGTCACCCACCGCCAGCGCCCGGCGACGGCGGGCGGGGTGACGTTCGTGAACATCGAGGACGAGTCCGGGATGCTGAACGTGACCTGCTCGGAGGGACTGTGGGCGCGCTACCGGTCGGTGGCGCTGGGGAGTGCCGCGCTGCTGGTCCGGGGCCGGCTCGAACGCAGCCCGGAGGGCGTGCTGAACCTGCTGGCCGACCGACTGCAGCGGATGCCGCTGGCGGTGAAGGTGGCGTCCCGGGACTTCCGCTGACCGTCCTGCCCGCGGCCGACACCGGGACCGGGCGGCACACCGCGGGCCCCGCCGGAGGAACCGGCGGGGCCCGCGGGTGGGCCGCGACGGGGTCAGGACCTGACGAGCGGTCCGCCCATCGACATCGCGCGTCCGCCCAGGGTCTGGCCGAACGCGTCGAACAGGATGTAGGCGAACACGAGGCAGAACGCGAACGTCGCGATCCCGGCGATCGGGAACAAGCTCGCGTTGCCCGCGGTCACGCCGATGTAGGCCAGTACGAAGGTGATGTCGACGAGCACGAAGCCGATCGTGAACATCAGCGGCAGCCGCAGCGTCGCCAGAGTCAGCAGGACGAACACCAGGGTGAAGGAGAGCAGGTAGGTCGACTGGATCGACCCCACCTGCTCGGTGGACAGCGCCTGCCCGGTCCCGGCGTCGATGATCCAGCCGTTGTTCAGCGCCATGAGCAGCACGCCGAAGCTGGTCCAGAACGCGGAGAAGACGGCGAAGATCGCGGCGGTGACGCTGTCCCCGACGCGCAGCGCGGCCATGGCCGACAGCAACAGGAACAGGCCCGCCGAGAAGGTCAGGATCGGGATCATGCCGCCGGGCAGCGCGGTGGTGTCCAGATAGCCCACGAACCACAGGCCCAGCGTGATGCCGGACGGCAGGAAGCAGATGAGACCCATCAGGGCCGGGTTGCCTGCCGGGGCGGCTGCTGCCGGGGCGGGCGGGGCAGCAGCCTGTGCTCCCGCGGTGTCGCTCTCCACGCTCATGGAAAACTCCTCGTCGAGTTCATGACCGGCCGTGCACCGGTGGTGTGATTCTCCTCTCATGGAGATCGTTCATCGCCCCTCCGTACGGCCAGACCCCGGCCTGTGCCCCGGTTGCACGCGATCGGACCGTCGTCGCAGGTCGCTGGGGCGGCGTCCCCTACCCGCCCGGCACGCGGGCGTCCTCCGGTCAGGTTCGACCGGCCCGGGCGCTGCCTGAGAGGATGCCCGGGTGAGCGCACGCGTGATGGACGGCAAGGCGACGTTGGCGGAGCTGCTCGACGACCTGCGGGGCCGTGTCGAGAAGCTGACCGCCGCCGGGGTGACCCCCGGCCTGGGCACGGTGCTGGTCGGTGACGACCCCGGGTCACACGCCTACGTGCGCGGCAAGCACCGCGACTGCGCCAAGGTCGGGATCACCTCGCTGCAGCGTGAGCTCCCCGCCGACGCGAGCCAGACGCAGGTCGAGGACACGATCGACGAGCTGAACGCCGACCCGACCTGCACGGGCTTCATCGTGCAGCTCCCGCTCCCGGGCGGCCTCGACGCCGGCGCCGCGCTGGAGCGGGTCGACCCGGGCAAGGACGCCGACGGCCTGCACCCGACGAACCTGGGCCGGCTGGTCCTCGGCGAGCCGGGACCGCTGCCGTGCACCCCGCGCGGCATCGTCGAGCTGTGCCGCCGGTTCGGTGTCGAGCTGGACGGGGCGCGGGTCGTCGTGGTGGGTCGCGGCGTGACCGTCGGCCGCCCGCTGGGGCTGCTGCTGACCCGCCGCTCGGAGAACGCGACCGTCACCCTATGCCACACCGGCACCCGGGATCTGACGGCGCACCTGCGGGAGGCCGACGTCGTCGTCGCCGCCGCGGGGAGGGCCGGGCTCATCACCGCCGACCAGATCAAGCCGGGCGCCGCGGTGCTCGACGTCGGGGTGACCCGGACCGACCTGGGTCTGGTCGGTGACGTGGCCCCCGAGGTCGCCGAGGTCGCCGGACTGCTGGCGCCGATGCCGGGTGGTGTGGGGCCGATGACCCGAGGAATGCTGCTGACGAACGTCGTCGAGGCCGCCGAGCGGAGCTTGTCGGAGTGACGGACAGCAGGGGGCAGTGATGGTGGAGACCCGCTCCGGGCACGGTCTGCGGGCCCGGCTGCGGGCGCACTGGCCGCTGCTCGTCGTCCTCGGGGTGTCCCTGGTCGGTCTGCAGCGGGTGGTGACCGAGCACTGGCGCGAGGGGTCCGCGGCGTTGGCGGTGGCGATGCTGGTCGCCGCGGGGCTGCGGGTGGCGCTGCCGCCGGACCGGGTCGGGCTGCTCGCGATCCGCGGCCGCTACGCCGACGCGCTGGTGTACGGCGGGTTCGGCGTCGTCGTCCTGCTGCTCGCGCTGACGATCACGCAGGGCTCGCTGACGATCAGCTGACCCCGCCCCGGTCCGGGCCGGGTTCAGCTCCGGCTGCCGCCGGTCGTCTCGGGCCCGGCGGGACGCCTGGTGGGTGGCCGGCGTGGGTCGGCGGGGCGCTTGCTGCCCGGACGGCCGGGGCCGGTGCTCGTCGCCCGCGGTACTCGCACCGGAGCGCCCGACGGGGCGGGGGAGCGCGGCCCGGTCGGGCTGGTGCGGGGCAGGGCGATGATGATCATAGCTAACGTAATTGTACCGGCGAGTACGGTCGGACCGTGACCGGGGTTGCGCCGGACGGGTCAGTGACGTCGCCCACGGCGTCGCTCATGATCACTCGATGATCGCAACGATCACCCTCCGGCCACCCGGACGGCGGTGTGGTGTCGCGAACGGGTCCACGGATGGTGGTCGTCCCGACACGGCGACGGCCCGCCCTCCCGGTAGCGGGGGACGGGCCGTCGCCGGTGGGGCTACTTGCCGGCGAAGGCGTCGATCGCCGCGTTGAACGTGGCGCTCGGCCGCATGATCGCGTCGGTCTTCGCGCGGTCGACGTAGTAGTAGCCGCCCAGGTCGACCGGGTCGCCCTGGACCGCGTTCAGCTCACCGACGATCGTGTCCTCGGCGGCGGCGAGCTTCTCGGCGAGCGGGGCGAAGATCGCGGCCAGCTCGGTGTCCTCGGTCTGCGCGGCGAGGGCCTGCGCCCAGTACAGCGCGATGTAGAAGTGGCTGCCGCGGTTGTCGAGCTCCCCGACCTTGCGCGACGGCGACTTCCCGTTCTCCAGCAGCCTGCCGGTGGCCTCGTCGAGGGTCTGGCCGAGCAGCTTCGCCCGCAGCGGCTCCTCGGTCTTCGACGCCAGCATCTCCAGCGAGACGGCCAGCGCGAGGAACTCGCCGAGGGAGTCCCACCGCAGGTGGTTCTCCTTCTGCAGCTGCTGCACGTGCTTCGGCGCGGACCCACCGGCGCCGGTCTCGAACAGGCCGCCGCCGTTCATCAGCGGGACGATCGACAGCATCTTCGCCGACGTGCCCAGCTCCATGATCGGGAACAGGTCGGTGAGGTAGTCGCGCAGCACGTTGCCGGTGACCGAGATGGTGTCCTCGCCCTTGCGGGTCCGCTCCAGGGTGTAGCGGGTGGCCTCGGCGATCGGGAGGATCTCGATGGTCAGGCCGTCGGTGTCGTGCTCGCCCAGGTACTTCTCGACCTTCGCGATCAGCTGCGCGTCGTGGGCGCGCGCGGAGTCCAGCCAGAAGACGGCGGGGGAGCCGGTGGCCCGGGCCCGCTCGACGGCCAGCCCGACCCAGTTGCGGATCGGGGCGTCCTTGGTCTGGCAGCCGCGCCAGATGTCACCCTCGCCGACCTCGTGCGACAGCTTCTCCTCGCCCGTGGCCGCGTCGACGACGCGCACGGTGCCGGCGGAGGCGATCTCGAAGGTCTTGTCGTGGCTGCCGTACTCCTCGGCCTTCTGCGCCATCAGGCCGACGTTCGGGACGGTGCCCATCGTCGTCGGGTCGAAGGCGCCGTTGGCCTGGCAGTGCTTGACGGTCTCGTCGTAGAGCGGGGCGTAGGACGAGTCCGGGATGACGAACTTGGTGTCCTGCAGGGCGTCGTCGGCGTTCCACATCTTCCCGGAGGAGCGGATGGCGGCCGGCATCGAGGCGTCGATGATGACGTCGCTGGGGACGTGCAGGTTGGTGATGCCGCGCGAGGAGTCGACCTGGGCCAGGGCCGGGCCGGTCTCGTAGGCGGTGGTGATGGCCTTCTCGATCGCCTCGCGCTTGTCGGCGGGCAGCTTCTCCAGCGCGGTCAGGATCGAGGCGAGACCGTCGTCGGGGTCGGCGCCGACGGAGGCGAGGTCGTCGCCGTAGGAGTCGAAGACGTCGGCGAAGTAGGCGCGGACGGCGTGCCCGAAGATGATCGGGTCGGAGACCTTCATCATCGTGGCCTTGAGGTGCACCGAGAACAGCACGCCCTTGGCCTTGGCGTCGGCGACCTGCTCGGCGAGGAAGGCCCGCAGTGCCTCGCGACGCATGACGGCGCCGTCGAACACCTCGCCGTCCAGCAGCGCGATCTTCTCCTTCAGCACCGTGACGGTGCCGTCGGCGGCGACGTGCTCGATGCGGACCGCGCCGTCACCGGCGGCGGTGAACGAGGTCTCGGAGTGGCGGAAGTCGCCCTCGTCCATGGTGGCGACGTGGCTGGTGGAGTCGGGGCTCCACGCGCCCATCGAGTGCGGGTGCTTGCGGGCGAAGTTCTTCACCGACAGCGGGGCGCGGCGGTCGGAGTTGCCCTCGCGCAGCACCGGGTTGACCGCGGAGCCCTTGACCGAGTCGTAGGCGGCGCGGGCCGCCTTCTCCTGCTCGGTCTGCGGGTTCTCCGGGTAGTCCGGTACGTCGTAGCCGGCACCCTGCAGCTCGGTGATGGCCGCCTTGAGCTGCGGGATCGACGCCGAGATGTTCGGCAGCTTGATGATGTTGGCGTCCGGGGTCTTCGCCAGCTCGCCCAGCTCGGCCAGCGAGTCCGGGACGCGCTGGGCCTCGGTCAGCCGGTCCGGGAACTTCGCCAGGATCCGGGCGGCGAGGGAGATGTCGCGGGTCTCCACGTCGACCCCGGCCTGTCCGGCGAACGCCTCGATGACCGGCAGGAAGGAGTGGGTCGCCAGCGCCGGCGCCTCGTCGGTGTACGTGTAGGTGAGCTTCATCGCGTCCTCAGGCCTGCCTCGGCTCGTCGTGTGTGCTGCCGTGTCCAGCGAGCGGGCCGCGACGGCGCCGGCGGACGGGCCCGGGACGACCGGGCGGGTCCCCGGCGCGGCGACCCGCTGACTGGGCCACACGCTATCTGTTCACCGGCTCCGCACGCCCGTAGGAGTAACCGGCCCGACACCCCCGTGATGGTCGAGCCCGTGGCCGCGGACCGGCTACCGTGGTCGGCGGCAGCGTCCGACGGGAGGGGAACCACGGTGGCGAAGGTCTTCGGGCTCACCCGGAAGTCCCTCCTGAGGGGCTGGCCGCTGGTGGGGCTCATCGGTGTCGGCCTGACGGCCGTCGCACTCGCCTACGGCGGTGTCACGGGCGATCTGGAGACGACCGGCTGCCGTGTCGTCGTGCAGGGCGAGCAGGTCACGGTGCGCGCGGCCCCCGGCAACTCGGCGGCACCGGTCCGCACGCTGCCGGTCGGCACCGAGGTCGCGGCCGAGACGATCGTCGACGGCGGCTTCCGCAAGCTCACCGAGCAGAACCAGTGGGTCCCGGTGGACTCCGTCGCCGCGACCCCGGGCAGCCGGTGCTGAACCCGTCGCGCAGCGTGATCATGGGTGCGGCACAGTAGACGGCGTGAACGCCCTCGCCACGGTCAACGTCAACGGGGTCCGTGCCGCCACCACCAAGGGGCTGCTGGAGTGGCTGGCCGCGACCGACGCGCGGGCGGTCTGCCTGCAGGAGGTCCGGGCCCTGCCCGACGAGCTGCCGGCCGCCTTCCTGGCCGCGCTCGACGCGGGCGGCTGGCACCTGCGGCTGGCGCCCTCGCTGACGGCGAAGGGGCGCAACGGCGTCGCCGTGCTGAGCCGTGACGAGCCGGAGGCCGTACGGATCGGTCTCCCGAGCGGAGCCCGCGGAGCGAGCAACAGCACCGACCCTGCGACCGACCTCGACGGCCGCTATCTCGAGGTGGACCTGCCGGGTGGGCTCACCGTGGCCTCGCTGTACCTGCCCAAGGGTGAGGCGGGCACACCGAAGCAGGACGCCAAGGACGCGTTCTGCGCCGCGTTCGGCGACCACCTGCGCACCGCGTTCGACCGGTGCGCCGCGACCGGCCGGGAGATGGTCGTCGGCGGGGACTGGAACATCGCGCCCACCGAGCTGGACCTGCGCAACTGGCGCGGGAACCGGCGCAACTCCGGTTTCCTGCCGCACGAGCGGGAGTGGTTCGCGAAGCTGCTCGAACACGGCTGGCGCGACGTGGTGCGCGAACGGCACCCGGGCGTCGACGGGCCGTACTCGTGGTGGAGCTACCGCGGGCGGGCCTTCGACAACGACACCGGGTGGCGGATCGACCACCTGCTCACCACGCCCGGGCTCGCCGACGCGGCGTACGAGGCCGTCGTGGACCGGGCACCCGCGCACGACCGGCGCTTCTCCGACCACGCCCCCGTCGTCGTCCGGCTGGGGGCCGTGTGATCGCCGGACGGATGGTCGGCGGCCGCTACCTGCTGCTCGACGAGCTGGGCCGCCGCGGCTTCGGGCCGACCCACCGCGCCGAGGACCGCATCACCGGCCGCACCGTCGCCGTCACCGAGATCGCGCTGCCCCCGGTCGCGGGGGTCCGGGAGCGGCTGCTGACCGAGGTCCGGGCGGCCGGACGGCTGCGGCACCCGTCGGTCGTCGGGGTGCTGGACCTGGTCACCGACCGGTCCTCGGCCGGGGACATGCGCGAGTACCTGGTCACCGAGCACCCGGACGCACGGCCGCTGGGCGCGGTCGTCGAGGCGGAGCCGCCGTCGCCCCGGCAGGTCGCGCTGGTCGGGCGGGACGTGCTGGCCGCGCTGCGGGCGGTGCACGCCGACGGCGGCACCCACGGCGGGCTCGACGCCGACGCGGTGCTGATCACCGCGGAGGGCCGCGCCCTGCTCACCGACGTCGGTCTCGCCCGCGCGGTCGGCCCGCGCCCCGGCGGGACCGGTGCGCCCGCCGCTCCCGAGGGCGCCGACACCCCGGCCGCGGACCTGTGGTGTCTCGGCGTCGTCCTGCGCGAGGCGGTGGGCCCGCGCCCGCCGGCGGGCAGCGCGCTCGCGACGGTCCTGGACGGCCTCACCGCCGACGACCCGGCCGACCGCCCGACCCACGACCGGGCCGCCGAGCTGTTCGAACGCGGTGCCCGGCCCCGGTCCCAGGGTGGGGACCTCGGCCGCAACCGCTGGATCCTGCTGGGCGTGGCCGGGGTGCTGGCCGTGGTCGTCGTCGTGTTGCTGGTCCTCGCCGTCCTCTGAGGAACCGCTGACGAGGAACCTCCGGGGAACCCGGCAGCGGCCGCGGCGCGGTGCGGGCAGGATGTCCCGGGTGAGCCCGAGCGTCGAACACCCCGCCGACCACCCCCGCGTCGCCGCCGTGAAGGAGGCGCTGCGCCGGGCCGGTGCCGATCCCGCGTCGATCGCGGGCCTGGTGCTGTTGCCCGACGCGGTGACCACCGCCGCCGCGGCGGCCGCCGCGCTGGAGGTCGAGGTCGGCCAGATCGCGAACTCGCTGGTCTTCGACGCCGACGGCGCCCCGCTGCTCGTCCTCACCTCCGGCGCGCACCGGGTGGACACCGACCGGGTCGCGGCCCTGGTCGGCGCGCAGCGGGTCGGACGGGCGTCGAAGGAGTTCGTGCGTGAGGCCACCGGGCAGGTCATCGGCGGGGTCGCCCCCGTCGGGCACCCGGCGCCGGTCCGCACCCTGGTCGACGTCGCGCTGGGCGGGTTCGACCGGGTCTGGGCGGCGGGCGGGGTGGCCCGCTCGGTGTTCCCGACGACGTTCGACGAGCTCGTCGCCGTCACCGGCGGCACGCCCGCCGAGGTCGCCTGAGCCCTATTCCCGTACCGGGCGTGATCCATCGCCGGGAAACGGACGGTCGCTGCGGTGTTCCGCGAAACCTAGTGTGGGTGGCATGGCCGATACTCCTGCCGCCCCCGTCCCGGCCGAGGCCGTCCCGCCGGTACCCCTCCCGACCCCCGCGCCCGCCGAGCCGGTCCCCTCGGACTCCGCGTTCCGCCGGGCCCTGCGCCGGGTCCGCGACGGGTCGACCCTCGACGTCACCGAGGCCGCGGTGCTGCTCGCCGCCCGCGGTGAGCACCTGGAGGAGCTGCTCGGCCACGCCGGCCGGGTCCGCGACGCCGGACTCGTCGAGGAGGGCCGCCCCGGCGTCGTCACCTACTCCCGCAACGTCTTCATCCCGCTGACCCGGCTCTGTCGCGACCGCTGCCACTACTGCACGTTCGCGACCGTCCCGCACAGGCTCGAGGACATGTACCTGGAGCGCGACGAGGTCGTCGAGATCGCCCGTCAGGGCGCCGCGCAGGGCTGCAAGGAGGCCCTGTTCACCCTCGGCGACCGCCCCGAGGACCGCTGGCCGCAGGCTCGTGAGTGGCTCGAGGCGCGGGGCTACGACTCGACGCTGGACTACGTCCGGGCGTGCGCGATCGCCGTCCTGGAGGAGACCGGGCTGCTGCCGCACCTCAACCCGGGCGTCATGAGCTGGGAGGAGCTGACCCGGCTCAAGCCGGTCGCGGCCAGCATGGGGATGATGCTGGAGACGACCTCGCAGCGGCTGTTCGAGAAGGGCGGCCCGCACTTCGGCAGCCCCGACAAGGAGCCCGCGGTCCGGCTGCGCGCCCTCACCGACGCCGGCCGCGTCGGCGTCCCGTTCACCACCGGCATCCTGATCGGCATCGGGGAGAACCGCACCGAGCGGGCCGAGTCGCTGTTCGCGATCCGCTCGGCGGCCCGCGCGCACGGGCACGTGCAGGAGGTGATCGTCCAGAACTTCCGGGCGAAGCCGGACACCGCGATGGCGAACGACCCCGACGCCGACCTGCACGACCTCGCCGCGACGATCGCCGTCGCCCGGCTGGTGCTCGGCCCGAAGGTGCGGCTGCAGGCCCCGCCGAACCTCGTCGGCGACGAGCAGGCGCTGATGCTGCGCGCCGGGATCGACGACTGGGGCGGTGTCTCCCCGGTGACGGTGGACCACGTGTCCCCGGAGATGCCGTGGCCGGCCGTCGACGAGCTGGCCGCGATCACCGCGGCCGAGGGCTTCACGCTGCGGGAGCGGCTCACCGCCTACCCGAAGTACGTGCGGGCCGGGTCGCCGTGGATCGACGCGCGGCTGCACGGCCACGTCGCCGCGCTGTCCGGACCGGACGGGCTCGCCCGGCCCGACGCCGTCGTGGAGGGGCGGGCGTGGCAGGAGCCCGACGGCGGGTTCGCCTCGACCGGGCGCACCGACCTGAACTCCACGATCGACACCACCGGGCGCACCGAGGACCGACGCAGCGACTTCGGTGACGTCTACGGCGACTGGAACGAGGTGGCCGCCGAGCTGGAGCACCAGCGCGCCGGGCACGGGGCGGCGCCGGAGCGGCTCGACTCCGACGTCCGGGCCGGGCTGGACCTGGCCGCGTCCGACCCGGCTGCGCTGCTCGACCCGGCGCACGCCGACGCGGCGATGGCCGTGCTGACCGCCGACGGGCCCGCGCTGCGCACCCTGCTCGACCTCGCCGACGACGTGCGCCGGCAGGTCAACGGGGACGACGTCACCTACGTGGTCAACCGGAACATCAACTTCTCGAACGTCTGCTACGTCGGCTGCCGGTTCTGCGCCTTCGCCCAGCGCGAGCGCGACGCCGACGCCTTCCGGCTCTCGCTCGACGAGGTCGCCCAGCGCGCCGCCGAGGCCGCCCGCGACGGCGCCACCGAGGTCTGTGTGCAGGGCGGCATCGACCCCCAGCTGCCGGTGTCGTTCTACGCCGACCTGGTCCGCGCGGTCACCGCGGCCGTGCCCGGGATGCACGTGCACGCGTTCTCCCCGATGGAGATCGTCTCCGCCGCCGCGAAGGCCGGCGTGTCGATCCGGGAGTGGCTGACCGAGCTGAAGGCCGCCGGGCTCGGCTCGATCCCGGGCACCGCCGCCGAGATCCTCGACGACGAGGTCCGCTGGGTCCTGACCAAGGGCAAGCTGCCGGCGTCGCAGTGGATCGAGGTCGTCTCGACCGCACACGAGCTGGGGATCCCGAGCAGCTCGACGATGATGTACGGCCACGTCGACGAGCCCCGGCACTGGCTCGGGCACCTGCGCACCCTGGCGTCGATCCAGGACCGCACCGGAGGGTTCACCGAGTTCGTGCCGCTGCCGTTCGTGCACCACAACGCCCCGATCTACCTGGCCGGAATCGCCCGACCGGGTCCGACGGAGCGCGACAACCGGGCGGTGCACGCGTTCGCCCGGCTCGCGCTGCACGGACGGATCGACCACGTCCAGTGCTCCTGGGTGAAGCTCGGCGACGACCTCGCCGCGGACATCCTGGCCGGGGGCGCCGACGACATGGGCGGCACGCTGATGGAGGAGACGATCTCCCGGATGGCCGGCTCGGAGAACGGCTCCGAGCGCTCGGTCGCCGAGCTCACCGCGATCGCCGCGGCGGCCGGTCGCCCGGTCCGGCAGCGGACGACGACCTACCGCGGCGAGCCCCGCGTGCTCACCCCGGCGTCGGGCGACGGGCCGCGGATGCTGCCGCTGACCCCGGCCTGACCCCGGCCTGACTCCGGCCCGGGCCTGGTTCGAGCCCGGCCGGTCCCGCGTCGCCCTCGGCCGCGTGGGACCGGCCCGGCCGCCGATCGCCGTACGGTGGCGGCATGGGTGTGCTCGGAGAGATGTTCCCGCGGAAGCGGATGCACGAGGACTCGGACGCCGCGCAGGGCGGGCAGCAGTGGCGGCTGGGCCCGATCGACCTCGACAAGGGCGTCGTGAGCGTCGAGGCGGTGACGGCCGAGGCGGTGGGGGACGAGGCCGCCCCGCAGCCCGAGGAGCCGGAGCGGGAGAACGGCCGGGGGAGCCGGGAGAACGGGTGACGTGCTGACCGGGACGACGCCCCGCAGCTGACGCAGCCCCCTCACCGCGCTGCCGCAGGACGTCCGCCCCGGCCGGTGGGCCGACCCCCCGGATCCGGCCCACCCCGCCGACGGTCACACACCCGGGTGCGACTTCGATCGGCAGAGTGAGACAACGGTACGATCTTGCGCAGTCCGGGGTCAAGGGAGGCGAGCGGGTGCGGCCGCAGCAGCTGGGCGCCGTCGGGCGCGGTCTCGGCCTGCTCGCCGACACCTGGACGCTGCTGATCCTCCAGCGTGCGTTCCTCGGGGTCAGCCGGTACGCGGGGTGGCGGGAGACCCTCAACATCTCCGACGCGACGTTGTCGGCGCGGCTGCGCGGGCTCGTCGAGGCGGGCCTGCTCGAGACCTGCAGCTACGCCGACGGCGGCCGGGAGCGCCGCGGCTACGTCCTCACCGAGCGCGGCGGGGACATCTGGAAGCTGCTGATCTGCACCTGGGACTGGGAGAAGACCTGGGTCCCGCGCGAGGTCCCGCTGCCCGAGATCGTGCACCGCGACTGCGGGCGCCCCACCCGGGTGCGGGTGTGCTGCGCTACCTGCGGCGGCGAGGTCGGCCCGCGGGACACCGAGGTCGAGCGCGAGCCGTGGGCACCGGGACTGGATGTGCTGGCCCGCCGGCACCCGCGGCGCACCCGCGGCACGCTGCCCGCCGACCCGCTCTCCTTCCTCCCCGGCGCCATGGAGATCATCGGCGACCGGTGGGGCGCCGCGGTCATCGGCGCCGCACTCACCGGCGTCCGGGCGTTCAGCTGCTTCGCCCACGAGCTGGCGATCTCCCCGGAGGTGCTGTCGGACCGGTTGCGCCGCTTCGTCGGGCTCGGGGTGCTCAGCCGCAGCGGCGACGGCGAGTACCGCCTCACCGACAAGGGACGCGCCTGCTTCCCGATCCACGCCTGCCTGGTCGAGTGGTCGCACCGCTGGTGCGGCGCGGACGGCGCCCCGATCGACTTCACGATCCGCCACCGGGCCTGCGGGCAGCCGCTCCGTGTGCGGCTGGACTGCGAGCAGTGCGGGCGGGCGTTCGCCAGGGACTCGGTGTCCCCGGTGTCCCCGGTGCGCCCGAGATGACCGACGGTAGGGAACGATGGCGGGCATGAACGACGCCCACCGTCCCCGGGTGCTGTCCGGGATCCAGCCCACGGCCGACTCGTTCCACCTCGGCAACTACCTGGGTGCGCTGCGGCAGTGGGTGGCCCTGCAGGACGACCACGAGGCGTTCTACTGCGTCGTGGACCTGCACGCGATCACGGTGGAGCACGACCCGGCCGAGCTGGCCCGGCGGACCCGGGTCGCGGCCGCGCAGCTCCTCGGGCTGGGGCTCGACCCGGACCGCTGCACGCTGTTCGTGCAGTCGCACGTGCCGGAGCACGCGCGGCTGTCCTGGATCCTGGAGTGCATCACCGGCTTCGGCGAGGCCGGCCGGATGACCCAGTTCAAGGACAAGTCCGCCAAGCAGGGCACCGACCGGGCGACGGTCGGGCTGTTCACCTACCCGATCCTGCAGGCCGCGGACATCCTGCTCTACCAGGCCGACCGCGTCCCGGTCGGCGAGGACCAGCGCCAGCACCTGGAGCTGACCCGCAACCTCGCGCAGCGGTTCAACCACCGGTTCGGCGAGACGTTCCGGGTGCCCGAGCCCCACATCCCGCAGGCCACGGCGAAGATCTACGACCTGCAGGACCCGACGGCGAAGATGAGCAAGTCGGCGTCGTCGCCCAGCGGGATCGTCGAGCTCCTCGACCCGCCGCGGACCTCGGCGAAGAAGATCCGCTCCGCGGTCACCGACAACGAGCGCGAGATCCGCTTCGACCCGGAGAACAAGCCGGGCATCGCGAACCTGCTCACCATCAACGCGGCGATGACCGACCGGAAGGTCGCCGAGGTCGAGGCCGAGTACGTCGGCCGCGGCTACGGCGACCTGAAGAAGGACCTGGGCGAGATCGTCGCCGCGTTCGCGGAGCCGTTCGCGGAGAAGGTGAACGGCTATCTGGCCGACCCGGCCGAACTCGACCGGGTGCTCGCCCGCGGTGCCACCCGTGCGCGTGAGGTGTCCGGCGCGACACTGGCCGCGGTTCACGAGAGGATCGGGTTCCTCCCGCCCGTCTGAGCCGCGCGCCCGGGGCGGGGAGTACCACCGAACCGGGGGAATGATGGCCGAGAACCGCGCCGCCACGATCGCGCACCGGCTGGAGACCGACGAGGAGGAGACCGACACCTTCCTCGACCGCCAGCGGGAGAAGCATCCGTGGCTGGACCACCTGGTGCGGGCGGGGGAGCGCTACACCGAGAACCACGGCGACCACTACGCCGCGGCGATCACCTACTTCTCGATCCTGGCGCTGGTGCCGCTGCTGATGGTGGGCTTCGCGATCGCCGGTTTCGTGCTGCGGGGGAACCCGGATCTGGTGGCGCAGCTGCGGGACGGCATCACCAGCGCCGCTCCCGGCGACCTCGGCCAGACGCTCGGGCAGGTCGTCGACACCGCGATCAACCGCGCTGGCGCGATCGGCGCGGTCGGTCTGATCGGTGCGCTGTACTCCGGCATCGGCTGGATGAGCAACCTGCGCGAGGCGCTGACCGAGCAGTGGGGTCAGCGCGACGAAGCCCCACCGATGATCAAGCGGCTCGCGTTCGACCTGCTCGCCCTGGTCGGTCTGGGGCTCGCCCTGGTGGCGTCCTTCGCGATCGCCTCGGTGACCGGGGCACTCGGCTCGTCGCTGCTCGGCCTGGTCGGTCTCGGTGACGTGGGCTGGGCCCGGTTCCTGCTCAGCGTCCTGTCGTTCCTGGTCGGCATCGGCGGGAACTGGCTGGTCTTCCTGTGGGTGATCGCGCGGCTCCCGCGCGAGCCCGTCACCCTGCGCAGCGCGGTGAAGGCGGCGCTGCTCGGCGCGATCGGGTTCGCCATCCTGCAGCGCGTCATGGTCGTCTACCTCGCGACCATCGGCGCCTCACCGGCCGGGGCCGCGTTCGGGTCGATCCTCGGTCTGCTCATCTTCATCTTCTTCACCTCCCGGTTCCTGCTGTTCGTCACCGCCTGGGCCGCCAGCGCCGAGGAGAACGACCAGGGTCCCCGCGACCTGCCCGCCCCGGCGATCATCCGGCCGCAGTACGTCGTCCGCGACGGTCCGGGCGCGCTGGCCTCGGCGGGCCTGCTGACCGCGGGCCTGATCGGTGGAGCGCTCGGCCTGCGGGTCCTGGGGCGCCGACGGCGCTGACCGGGTAGGGCGCTGACCGCGGACGGCGCTCACCGGTGCGGCGACGGCTCGGGCGCGGCGCCGCCTGCGGCACGGTGGCCGTCGTGCGGGTCGTCCGCGGGGCTGTGGGGACGGGGCCCCACGAACTCGCTTACCCGGTAAGCGACTACGCACCAGGCGCCCCCGCGTCCCGCGCCCGGCCCCGGGGTGCCGGGGAGATCAGGAGTGGGATCCCGGGCGGGGCCCGACGAACGTCCAGCCGGCGAACGGTGCGTGGAGGAGAGTCCCCAGGCCGCCGCGGTGGTCCGTGCGTCCGCAGATCGTCGTCCGGGCCCGGGTCAACGACCCCGGCGCAGCCGCGCGGCCACCAGCGCCCCGACGCCGGCGAGCGCGGCGACCCCGCCGACCAGCACCGCGGCCGGAACCGGCGGGGCGCCCGCGGGATCCGGGGCGTCGGCCGTCGTCGCCTCGTCGGTGCGCCCCGTCGCCCCGTCCGCGCCTCCTCCGGACGCCGATGTCGCGCCGTCGGCACCGCCGGCGGGGGCCGCGACGCCCGGGGTCGTTCCCGAGCCGTCGGCGGAACCGGTGGTGCCGGGCTCGACCAGCGTCCCGATCCCGGTGGCCGGGGCGCCGAAGCCCCAGTCCAGCAGGGCCCGGGCCTGGTCGACCATCCGCACCGGCCGTTGCTCGCCGCGCACCACGGCGACGACCAGGCGTCGCCCGTCGCGCTCCATCGCGCCGACGAAGGTGTGCCGGGCGGCGTCGGTGAAGCCGTTCTTCCCGCCGAGGAAGCCGGGGGTGCCGAGCAGCCGGTCGTCGTTGCCGAGCAGGAAGCCGGGCTTGTCGGCGAACCCGGGGAAGGGGATGTTCCGGGTGGTCAGCGC
Organism: Pseudonocardia sp. Ae717_Ps2; assembly: GCF_001932475.1. Classification (NCBI taxonomy): domain Bacteria; kingdom Bacillati; phylum Actinomycetota; class Actinomycetes; order Pseudonocardiales; family Pseudonocardiaceae; genus Pseudonocardia; species Pseudonocardia sp. Ae717_Ps2. The sequence goes on along the minus strand of NZ_MCIS01000001.1, from coordinate 4,941,036 downwards.
GGCCGCGATCCGCGGCCGTTCCAACGCGGCGCGCAGCAGCAGGCTCAGGTCGTAGGCCGAGGAGGACATCCCCGGGCCGTCGAGACCGGCGGGCGTCGCGGGGCGGGTGTCGAGTGCACCCAGGCCGGCGGCCTCCTCACGCATCGCCGCCAGCGTCGCCGGGACGCCGCCCAGCTCGCGGGCCAGGGCGTTCGCGGCGTCGTTGCCCGAGGACAGCAGCAGCCCGTGCAGCAGCTGGTCGACGGTGTAGCGCCCACCGGGGCCGATCCCGGCCCGGCTGCCGTCGACGTTCGCATCCTCGGTGGTGCCCACGACCACCCGGTCCATCGGCAGCCGCTCGTCGACGACCAGCGCGAGCAGCAGCTTGATCGTCGACGCCGGACGTTCCCGCGCGTGCGGGGCCCGGGCGGCGAGCACGGCACCGGAGTCGAGATCGGCGACCACGTAGGACGCCACCCCCACGGGCGGGGGCGGCACCGACCCGGCGTGGGCGTCACCGCAGCCGTCGAGCCCGCCGACCGCCGGCGACGGCACGGGCAGCGGGGTGACCGGCGCCGTCTCCTCCCGAGCGGGCGGACCGGGCGGGGCGTCCTGGCCCGGACATCCTGCTGTCGCGGTGACCGTCGCGGCGCCGGGCACCCCGCTCGGGGCCGCCGCGGTCCCGGAGGCGGCGGCCGCGGTCCCGGGGTGTCCGAGCAGCGTCAGCACCACGAGCAGCGGCACCACCACGAGGAGCGCGAGCGGCGTGGCACGGCATGCACGTCCTGGGGAGGCGGTCACCGGTGCAGCATGGCCCACCGCCGCACGTCGTCGCACCGGACCGCCGGGGACCGGCACTGCGCGCCGCGGCCTCCGGACGATGATCGCCAGGAGTGGAGCGCCCCGGCGAGTGCACTGCGTCCCGCGCTCCACTCCTGGCGATCATGCCCGGCCGCCGGTCGTGCCCAGTGCCCAGCCCAGTGCCCAGCCCAGTGCCCAGCTCAGTGCCCAGCTCAGTGCTCAGTGGTCAGGGGTCACTGCTCGACGATCTCCTTGACCCGGTCCAGGCTGCGCTCCAGCCCGTCGCGCATCAGGGTCTCGCGGTCCCGGCCCAGGATCCCGCTGCGTTGCAGCAGCCGTACCGGCAGCGCCGCCTCGCCGACCTTCTCCCGCCAGGCGACGACGGTCGTCGCCCCGTCGCCCGCAGGCTCCAGGATCCAGCCCCAGGCCGTCCGCGACTCGGTCACGACGAAGGTGAACCGGTGCGGCGGCTCGCACTCGGTGACCCGGCAGTGCGTCGACCAGCGGATCCGGCCGTGCCGGTTGCCGCCGGTGAATCGCGCACCCACCGCGGGCCCGGTCGCGTCGCCCCGCCACCGCCCCCCGGTGGCCTCCGGGCTCCACTCACCCGCCCGGGTGATGTCGGAGACCAGCTCCCACACCCGCTCCGGCGGCGCCTGCACCGTACGTTCCGCGCGATCCATCGGTCCTCCTCGACGACAGCGGTCACCTCCCGGTACAAGATCGTCCGGGTGCGCGGACGGTACCGTCCGTCAACCGCTCGACGATTCCGCGTCACGGCCGTGTTTCGAGTTCTGCCGAAACCGTTGTCCAGCAGTTACGGTCCCGTCCGGACACGCGCCGCCGACCGGTGGCGCCGGAGGGGGAGGACACCTCGTGCGGATCAACCAGCGCATCGGAGGCAGGGGCCGGTACGCGACCGCGATCGCGCTCGTGGCCGCGGCGGCACTCACGCTCGCGGGGTGCGCGCGCGACACGGGCGGGGGCGGCGGGGCCCAGGCCGGGGAGTGCGAGCGCGTCGCGCCGCCGTCGGTCCCGGCCGCGTCGGCCCAGCCGGCGCCGGAGGCCCCGAAGGCGGACGCGAGCAGGCTGAAGGTCGGGCTCGCCTACGACATCGGCGGCCGCGGCGACGCCTCGTTCAACGACGCTGCTGCCGCCGGGCTCGACCGCGCCGTCGCCGAGCTGGGCCTGCAGAAGGCCAACACGCGTGAGGCCACCGCCCAGGCGGGCGAGAGCGAGGACGCCGGCACCAACCGCCTGCGCCAGCTCGCCCAGAGCGGGTTCAACCCGATCATCGCGGTCGGCTTCAACTACGCCACCGGCGTGAAGACCGTCGCGACCGAGTTCCCGAACGTCCAGTTCGCCATCGTCGACGACGACACGGTGGAGCTGCCGAACGTCAAGCCGCTGGTCTTCGCCGAGGAGCAGGGCTCGTTCCTGGTCGGTGCCGCGGCGGCGCTGAAGACCTCGACCTGCAAGGTCGGGTTCATCGGCGGCGTCGACAACCCGCTGATCCAGAAGTTCGACGCCGGCTACGCGCAGGGCGCCAAGGCCGTCGCGCCGAGCATCGACGTCGAGTCGGCCTACATCTCCCCGGCGGGTGACTTCACCGGCTTCAACGACGCCACCCGCGCCACCGAGATCGCCTCCGGCCAGTACGACGGCGGTGCCGACATCTCCTTCGCCGCGGCGGGCCAGTCGAACCAGGGTGTCTTCGCCGCCGCGCAGACCGCGCAGAAGAAGGCGATCGGCGTCGACTCCGACCAGTACAACTCGCCGCAGCTGACCCAGGTCCGCGACACGATCATGACGTCGATGATCAAGCGGGTCGACGTGGCGGTCTACGACTACGTCAACGCGGTCGCGGGCAACACGGTCGCCCAGCTCCCGGCGCGGTTCGACCTCGCCAACAACGGTGTCGGCTACTCCACCTCCGGTGGCCAGGTCGACGACATCGTCCCGCAGCTCGAGGCGTACAAGGCCGCGATCATCGCCGGACAGATCGACGTCAAGTCCACGAAGTGACCGAGGAGCGCCACGCGGTCGAACTGCGCGGGATCACCAAGCGGTTCCCCGGCGTCGTCGCGAACGACGGCGTGGACCTCACCGTCACCCACGGTGAGGTCCACGCCCTCTGCGGCGAGAACGGGGCCGGCAAGTCGACCCTGATGAAGATCCTCTACGGGATGCAGACGCCCGACGAGGGCACGATCGTCGTCGACGGGACGGACACGCACTTCCGCAGCCCCGCCGACGCCATCGCCGCGGGGATCGGGATGGTCCACCAGCACTTCATGCTGGCCGACAACCTGACGGTCGCCGAGAACGTGCTGCTCGGTGCCGAGCGCCTGCACGGCATCGGGAAGGCGGCCCGCGCGCGGATCGCCGAGCTGTCCGCGACGGTCGGGCTCGCCGCCCGGCAGGACGCGCTCGTCGAGCACCTCGGCGTCGCAGACCGGCAGCGCATCGAGATCCTCAAGGTGCTCTACCGCGGTGCCCGCACGGTGATCCTCGACGAGCCGACCGCGGTGCTGGTCCCGCAGGAGGTCGACGAGCTGTTCGCGACCGTGCGCGCGATGCAGGGCGACGGCTACACGTTCCTGTTCATCTCGCACAAGCTCGACGAGGTCCGCGCGGTCGCCGACCGGATCACCGTGATCCGGCGCGGCCGCACGGTGGGCACCGCGGACCCGCGGACCGTCACCAACCGCGAGCTGGCGGAGATGATGGTCGGCTCGGAGCTGCCCTCGCCGGAGACCCGCGACTCGACCGTGACCGACCGGGAGGTGCTGCGCGTCGAGGGGCTGGGGCTGCCGAGCCCGGACGGCGGCCGCGACCTGCTCGACGGCGTCGACCTCGTCGTGCACGCCGGTGAGGTGCTGGGCATCGCCGGCGTCGAGGGCAACGGCCAGACCGAGCTCGTCGAGACGGTCATGGGCATGCGCAGGCACGCCCGTGGCCGGGTGCTGCTCAACGGCACCGACATCTCGGCGGCGTCGACGATGTCCCGCCGCGAGGCCGGCATCGGCTACGTCCCCGAGGACCGGTCCCGCCACGCCCTGCTCGGCGAGCAGCCGCTGTGGGCGAACCGGATCCTCGGGTTCCAGTCCCGGCCGCCGATCGCCCGGCGCGGGCTGCTGGACACCGCCGCCGCGCGCACCGACACCGAGCGGATCGTGCGCGACTTCGACGTCCGCACCCCCGGCATCGACGTCATGGCCGCCGCGCTGTCCGGCGGCAACCAGCAGAAGCTCGTCGTCGGACGGGAGCTGTCCGGCGACCCGGTGCTGCTCATCGCGGCCCACCCGACCCGTGGCGTCGACGTGGGCGCGCAGGCCGGGATCTGGGCCGAGCTGCGTCGGGCCAGGGCCGCCGGGCTCGCGGTGCTGCTGGTCTCGGCCGACCTGGACGAGCTGATCGGCCTGTCCGACACCCTCGCCGTCATCTCCGGCGGGCGGCTGGTCGGCACCGCCGATCCCGCGACCGTGACCCCCGAGGAGCTGGGTACCAAGATGACCGGAGCAGCCACGTGAGCCGGCTGCGGGGCGCCGTCGTCGCGCCCGTACTGGCGATCGCGGTCGCCGCCCTGCTGTGCGGGGTCGCGCTGGTGATCAGCGGGGCGTCGCCGTGGACGGCGGTCACGACCATCCTCGGGCAGGTCGGGTCGGGCACGGTCGTCGTGGACACCGTGAACTCCGCCGCCGTCTACTACCTCGCCGCGCTGGCCGTCGCGATCGGCTTCCAGATGCGGCTGTTCAACATCGGTGTGGAGGGCCAGTTCCGGGTCGCCGCCTGCGTCGCCGCGATCGTCGGCGGGACGGTGGCGCTCCCGCCGGTCCTGCACACCGTGCTGATCATGGTGGTGGCGCTGCTGACCGGTGCGGCCTGGGTCGCGATCCCGGCGCTGCTCAAGGCCTACCGCGGGGTCTCCGAGGTCATCTCGACGATCATGCTGAACGCGATCGCCACGGGGCTGATCGCCTACCTGATCCGCGCCGAGACCTTCGGCGAGCTGCGGGGCAACAACATCACCACCCCGCCGATCCCGGAGTCGGGCTGGTTCCCCGGCATCGGGGTCGGCAACGGCGAGATCTTCGGGATGGTGTTCGTCGCCGCCGCGCTGGGCGTGGGCTACTGGTTCCTGCTCGGGCGCACCCGGTTCGGTTTCGAGCTGCGCGCCTCGGGCGAGTCGGCGACGGCCGCCGCGACCGGCGGGGTGAACGCGCGCCGCACGATCGTCGTCGCGCTGCTGCTCTCCGGCGCCGTCGCCGGGCTGGTCGGGCTGCCCGAGCTGCTCGGGCGCGACCACGCCTACACGCTGTCCTCGCCGCAGGGCTACGGCTTCACCGGCATCGCGATCGCGCTGCTGGGACGCAACCACCCCGTCGGCATCGCGCTGGGCGCGCTGCTGTGGGCGTTCCTGGACAAGTCCGCGGTGGCGCTCGACGTCGTCGGCATCCCGCGGGAGATCGTGCTGATCATGCAGGGCCTGATCGTGCTGTCGGTGGTCGTCGCCTACGAGATCGTCCGCCGGGTCGAGCGGCGGGCCGAGCAACGGCGGGTCGCCGCCGCGGCTCCCGCACCGCAACCCGCGGAGGTGTCGTCGTGACCGCGGTCGGAGAACGTGCGCGGACCCTGCCCGGCTGGGCCCGGTCGGCGCTGATCGCGGCCGCGCTCGTCGCGGTCCTGGCGATCACGGTGACGCTGACCGGCCAGACCCAGCTGACCTCCGGCGGCACCGCGTCCGCCGCGGTCCGGCTCGGGCTGCCGATCCTGCTCGCCGGCCTGGGCGGCCTCTGGGCCGAACGCGCCGGGATCATCAACATCGGCCTCGAGGGCATGATGGTGCTCGGCACCTGGGGCGCGGCCTGGGCCGGCTACCAGTGGGGCCCGTGGGCGGCGATGCTCGGCGGGCTGGTGTTCGGCGCGCTCGGCGGGCTGCTGCACGCCGTCGCGACGGTGACGTTCAACGTCAACCACATCGTCTCCGGCGTCGCGATCACCCTGCTCGGCACTGGCCTGACGAAGTACCTGGCCACGCTGGTGTTCACGCCGGTCTCGCAGAACCCGCGCCAGTCCCCGCGGCTGCAGGGGTTCACCGAGTTCTCGATCCCCGGGGTCTCCGACGGCCTCGCGGCGCTGCAGGCCCAGCAACGGGTGTTCGTCTCCGACCTCGCCGGGCTGCTGTCCGGGCTGGTCACCGGCCTGACGCCGATCCTGATCATCGGGGTCGCGCTGGTCCCGGTGAGCTACCTCGTGCTGTGGCGGACGGCGTTCGGGCTGCGGCTGCGCAGTGCGGGCGAGTCGCCGGTGGCCGCGGAGTCGCTCGGTGTCAACGTCGTGCTGCACAAGTACGTCGCCGTCACGATCTCCGGCGCGCTCGCCGGGCTCGGTGGCGCGGCGCTGGTGCTCAACCCCGGCCAGCTCGGCTACCTGGAGAACCAGGTCGGCGGCCGCGGGTACATCGGTCTCGCCGCGATGATCTTCGGCAACTGGCGGCCGGCCGGGCTGCTCGTCGGCTCGGCGCTGTTCGGCTACGTCGACGGCCTGCAGCTGCGTGCCGGGGGCGAGGCGGTGCACGCGCTGCTCTACGGCGCGACGCTGGTCGCGGTCGTCGTCGCGGTGCTGTGGGCGATCCGCCGGATGTGGACCGCCGCCGCCGTCGCGCTCGTCGCGGGGCTGCTGGTGTACGCGATCTACTGGTCGGTCGACACCGTGCCGAGCGAGTTCGCCTCCTACGCCCCGCAGCTGGTGACGCTGATCGTGCTCGCGGCGGCCTCGCAACGACTACGGCCACCGGCCCGGCTCGGCGAGCCGTACCGGCGCGGGGAAGGACGCTAGATGGCAGGTGGGGGACCGTCCGGAGCGGGCGCGGACATGATGCGGCCCGACGCGCCCGTCCCGGACTGGGACGCCCTGCGGGCCGCCGCGGTGCAGGCCGCGGCCTGGGCCTACGCGCCCTACTCCCGGCTGCACGTCGGCGCGGCCGCGCTCGTCGACGACGGGCGGGTCGTCACCGGCTGCAACGTCGAGAACGCCTCCTACGGCCTCGGCGTCTGCGCCGAGGTGACCCTCGCCGGGCAGCTGCGCCTGTCCGGCGGCGGGCGGCTGCTCGCGGTCGCCTGCCGCTCCGGCGACGGCGACCTGCTCATGCCCTGCGGCCGCTGCCGCCAGGTGCTCCACGAGTTCGGCGGCGCCACCCTGCTCTGCGACACCCCGCGCGGGGTGCTGCCGTTCACCGAGGTGCTGCCCGACGCGTTCGGCCCGGAGGACCTGCCGTGAGCTTCTCCGCGGTCGAGGTCATCGCCGCCAAGCGCGACTGCCGCACGCTGTCGAAGGCCCAGATCGACTGGGTGGTCGACGCCTACACCCGCGGTGAGGTCGCCGACGAGCAGATGGCCGCGCTGGCCATGGCGATCCTGCTCAACGGCATGGAGCCCGGCGAGATCGCGCACTGGACCCAGGCGATGATCGACTCCGGTGAGGTCCTCGACTTCGGCGACGTCGGACGCCCGCTGGTCGACAAGCACTCCACCGGTGGCGTCGGCGACAAGATCACGCTGCCGCTGGCGCCGCTCGTCGCGGCCTGCGGGGCCGCGGTGCCGCAGCTGTCCGGGCGCGGGCTCGGCCACACCGGCGGCACCCTGGACAAGCTGGAGGCCATCCCCGGCTGGCGCGCGTCGCTGACCACCGACGAGATCGCCGAGCAGCTCCGCGAGGTCGGCGCGGTCGTCTGCGCGACGACGCCGACGCTCGCCCCCGCCGACCGGCGGCTCTACGCGCTGCGCGACGTCACCGGCACCGTCGAGTCCGTCCCGCTGATCGCCAGCTCGATCATGAGCAAGAAGCTCGCCGAGGGCACCGGCGGGCTGGTCCTCGACGTGAAGGTCGGGTCCGGGGCGTTCATGAAGACCCTGCCGCGCGCCGGGGAGCTCGCCGACACGATGACCGCGATCGGCGCCGCCCACGGCCTGCCGACCACCGCGCTGCTCACCGACATGTCCCGCCCGCTGGGCCGCTGCGTGGGCAACGCCCTGGAGGTCGCCGAGTCGGTCGAGGTGCTGCGTGGCGGGGGGCCCGCCGACCTCGTGTCGCTCACCGTCGCGCTGGCCACCGAGATGCTCGCCCTCGCCGGTCTGCCCGACGCGGACCCGGCCGCGGTGCTCGCCTCGGGCGCCGCCCACGACGTGTGGGAGCGGATGATCGCCGCGCAGGGCGGTGACCCGTCCGCGCCGCTGCCGGTGGCCGCGCACGTCGAGACGGTCGTCGCCGAGCGGTCCGGCACCTTCACCGGTGCCGACGCGCTCGCCGTGGGCACCGCGGCCTGGAAGCTCGGGGCCGGGCGCGCCCGCAAGGAGGACCCGGTGCAGGCCGGGGCCGGGGTCCGGCTGCTGGTCGGCCCCGGCGACGAGGTCCGCGCCGGGACACCGCTGGCCGAGCTGCACACCGACGACGCCGACCGGCTCCCGGCGGCCCGGCGGCTGCTCGCCGGCGCGGCGCTGCTGATCACCGCGGACCCGCCGCCGGAGCGGGACCTGGTGCTGGACGTCCGCCGGGGCGGCTGACCCGCCCGGCCGGGCGTCGTGCGGTCCCCGGACGGCGGCCGGGTCTCCCGGGCGGGCGTCACCGACCCCGGTAGGTCGCCCGTCCGGGACCGTCGGCGAGGAACGAGGCCACCGCACCGCGCAGGTCCTCGCTCGCGAACAGCGGCCCGGAGACCTGGGGCAGTACCGCGTCGGCGGCGCGGACGCCGTCGCGCACCGCGGTCGACACGAGCTGCTTGGTGGCGGCGTGCGCGACCGTCGGGCCCGCGGCGAGACGACGCGCGTACTCCCGGGCGGCCTCGGCGAACCCCTCGTCGGGCAGCACCCGGTTGACCACGCCCCACTGCTCCAGCCGAGCGGCCGGATACCGCTCACCGCCGAACACCAGCTCCTTCGCCCGGGTGGGGCCGGCGCGCTCGGCGAGCCGCTGCGGGCCGCCCATCGAGGGCGTGAGCCCGACGACGATCTCGACCAGCCCGAACGACGCCTGCTCGGCGGCGACGATCAGGTCGCAGGCCAGGGCCAGCTCGAAGGCGGCGGTCAGGGTCAGGCCGTGCGCGGCGAACACCGTCGGTACGGGCAGGTCCTCCAGGGTCTGGGCGAGCCGGATCAGCCGGGCCCACAGCGCGGTGCCCTCCCCGACCGGGTCGGGGCCCTCGGCGATGTCGCGGAACGTCTCCACCTGCACCCCGGCCGACACCACGCGGCCGCGGGCCTCCAGGAGCACGGCGCGGGCGCGGTCGGCGCGGCCGGGCGCGGTCAGCGCGACCAGCTCGGCCACGGCCCGCTCGAACCCGGCGAAGACGGACTCGTCGAAGAGGTTGAGCGGCGGACGGTCGAGGACGACGGCGACGTCGCCGTCGCGCTCGACACGGACGGGGGCGGCGGGTGCGGGAGTGGTCACCGGGCCATCCTGCGTCGCGGCGACGCACGGTGCGGCCCCGGCCCGCCTCCGGCCGCCTCGCGTGGGCCGCGACACGCCCGCGGCTGCGCCGTGCCGCCGGGCGGGTGCGCCCACCGGTGGGTGACGGCCCAGGACGGCACACGACGGCACACGACGGCCCAGGACGGGACGGCACAGGACGGCGCAGGACGGCACGGGACCGGGCGGGCGTCGGCACGACGATTCCGATCCGGCACGATGGACCACGATGCGTGAGGACCGACGAGCGGCGGAGCGGGCGCCCCACCCCGCGGTGGTACGGCACGAGCCGCTGCCCCGACCGGTGATGGGCGCGGACCCCCGACGGACCCCGCGGACGCCTCCCGAGGGCGCCGCCGAGGTGACCCGTCCGCTCGGATCCGGCCGGGTCCCCGACCCGGGGGAGCCGACGACCCCACTGGGACCGGTCGCCGACCCGAGCTCTCCTGCCGGACCGACGGGTGGCCGGCCCCCGGCGCCCCTGAACGGCGCCGCCGTGGGCCCGGGAACGTCGTCGAACGGCACCGCGTCGACCGGGGACGCCCCCGGGGGCGGGGCACCGGTCCCGGGGACATCCGCGGACGGCTCCGCCGCCTCGACGCCGTCCGGCGGGACGGAGCGCACCGGGTCGCTCGTCCGCTCCTCCGGCATGATCGCGATCGCGAGCCTGGTCAGCAGGATCACCGGCTTCGTCCGGAACCTCGCGCTGGTCGCGGTGTTGGGCTTCGCGGTCGTCAACGACTCCTACACGATCTCGAACACGCTGCCGAACATCGTCTACGAGCTGCTGCTCGGCGGGGTCCTGACCAGCGTGATGATCCCGGTGCTGGTCCGCGCCCAGTCCGAGGACGCCGACGGCGGCGAACGGTTCACCCGGCGGCTGCTGACCGTCGTCGGGGCGGCGTTGCTGGTCGCGACCCTGATCGCGATGGCCGCCGCCCCGCTGCTGACCAGGCTCTACCTCGGTTCGGGGGACAACGGGCAGGCCAACCCGGCGCTGGCCACGGCGTTCGCCTGGTTGCTGTTGCCGCAGATCTTCTTCTACGGCATCGGTGCGCTGCTCGGCGCGGTCCTCAACTCGAAGCAGGTGTTCGGGCCGTTCGCCTGGGCGCCGGTGCTCAACAACGTCGTCATGCTGGGCGTGCTCGTGGTCTACGTCCTCGTGCCGGGGGAGATCTCGGTCGACCCGGTCCGGATGGGCGACCCGAAGCTGCTGGTGCTGGGCATCGGGACGACGCTCGGCATCGTCGTGCAGGCGCTGGTCCTGATCCCCTTCATGCGCAGCATCGGGTTCCGCTACCGCCCGGTGTGGGGCTGGGACCCGCGGTTGTCGCTGGCCGGCGGGATGGCCCTGTGGATCGTCGCCTACGTGCTGGTCGGGCAGGCCGGCTACATCGTGACCACCCGGGTCGCCGCCTCGGCGTCCGAGGGGTCGGTCGCGACCTACATGAACGCGTGGCTGCTGCTCCAGGTCCCCTACGGCGTGCTCGGCGTGTCGCTGCTGACCGCGCTCATGCCGCGGATGAGCCGGGCCGCGGCGAAGGGCGACGTCGACCAGGTCGTCACCGATCTCTCGCTCGGCGCCCGCCTGTCCACCGTCGGGCTCGTGCCGATCGCGGCCGTCATGACGGCGTTCGGCCCGGCCCTGGGCACCGCGCTGTTCTCCGTCGGCGCGGGCAGCGGGGCCGGGGCGGAACGCCTCGGCCAGGCCGTCGCATGGTCGGCGTTCGGGCTCCTGCCCTACGCGGTCACCATGCTGCAGATGCGCGTGTTCTACGCGATGACCGACTCCCGCACCCCGACCCTGATCCAGGTCGGCATGGTCGGGGTCAAGATCCCGCTGCTGCTGGCGTGCCCGCTGCTGCTCCCGCCGGAGCAGGTCGTGCTCGGCCTCGCCGCGGCGAACGGGCTCTCGTTCGTCGGCGGTGCCGCGCTCGGGCAGTGGCTGCTGCGTCGTCGCCTCGGCCGGGCCCGCTCCGGTGAGGTGCTGGCCTGCCTGGCGAGGGTGGCCCTCGCCTCGGCCGCCGCGGCCGTCGTCGCCTGGGGGATCACCCGGCTCGTGGACCCGGCGCTCGCGGACTGGCCGGACGTCGCCCGGGCCTGGACGCTGCTGGTCGGGGGCACGCTGATCGCCCTGCCCCTGGCCGTGGTCGCGATGCGGGTGCTGAGGGTCCGGGAACTCGACGCCGTCTTCCGGCGCTTCGCCCGCCGCTGACCCGGGGCGGCACCCGTTCCCCGGCGCGCCCTCGTCCCCGGCGCGCGTGTCCCGGGCATGTCCCCGGCGCGTCCTCTCCAGTACGTCCCCCGCCGCGTCCCTCCGGTGCGCCTACGGCCGTGGCGCGGGGCCGGGTGCCGGGCGGGGCCGAGATCCAGGCCGGGGGACAGAGAAGAGCCCGGCGGGGATGCCGGGGCCGGACGCGGCGACGCCGCGCCCCGGAGCGGGACGCGGCGTCGCCGTGGTCGTCGTGCGCGCGGACGGCGCGCGGGCTCAGTCGTCCGGGTCGTCGCCGACCAGGTCGGCGGCGGAGGCACCGTTCTGGCTCTTCACCGCGACCTTCGCTCGCCCACGGCGCTGGGCCGGGCGGGGCGGGGGCGGCGGGGCCTGCTGGGCGTACTGCCCACCCCGGCCCATGATCAGCTCCGCGAAGGTCGCCATGGCCTCGTCGAGCTGGCTGGCGTTGCGGCGCTCGGACTCGGCGTTGGCCTTGGTGACCAGGTCGGTGACCGCGCCGGTGTCCGGCCGGTCGCGCAGCACCGTGTCGATGCCGGCCAGCCGGTCGTCGACGCCGGCGGAGAGCGTGGAGACGTCGCCCGTCAGCTTCTCCAGGCGGGTGTCGACCTCCCCGGTCAGCTTGTCGAGGCGGGTGTCGACGTCGCCGGTGAGCTTGTCGAGCTTCCCGTCGACGCTCTCGCCGAGCGCGTCGAACCGGCCGTCCACGGCCTCCGACAGCGACGTCAGCCGCTCGGTGACCGAGCCGTCGAGCTCGCCCAGGCGGTCCTTGAGGGACCCGCCGAGCTTGCCGACCCGCTCCTTGACCGACCCGTCCAGGTCGGTCAGCTTGCCGTCCAGCCCGGACTCGACCGAGTCGAGCCGCGTGCCGACCTCCTCCAGACGGGCGGAGAGGGCCTCCAGCCGCTCGGTGAGGGCGTCGAACGCGGGGGTCGGGTCGACGGCCGGGCGCTGGGCCAGGTCCTCCAGGCGGCGGTGCAGGCCCACCGAGGTGTCGCCCAGCAGGTTGCGCAGGCCCTCGCCGGTCTCCTCGAAGGAGTGCACGGCCGCGTCGAGCTGCTCGCGCACCTGACGCTCGACGCCGTCGATGCGCTCCTTGATCGGGGAGGCGACGGCGTTGGGCATCGCGTCGAGCCGCATCTCGTGCCGGTCGAGCCGGTTGTCGAGGTCGTCGAGGCGCTTGTGCAGGCCGCCCAGGCGGTCGTCCAGGCCGTCCATCCGGCCCGAGACGCCCTCGAGGCGCCCACCCATGCCGTCCAGCCGCCCGTCGAGCTGGGCGATCGGCTTGGCCAGCTTGTCCGGCAGGGACTCGATGGCCCGGGTGATCGCGCCGAGCACGATCTCGGTGTTGTCGAGCTTGGAGACCGTCTCGTCGAGGCGCTCGGCCAGGACGTTCAGCTCGGTCCGGTCGGGGAGCTCGGTGAGTTTCTTGCGCACGGTGCCGATGGCGTCCAGGGCCGCCAGCCGGGCGTGGATCTCGTCGAGGGAGTCGAAGATCTGCTGCTGTTCGCTGTCACGGATCTCGGCCGCCCGCATGAGCATGCCGCGCATCCGGTCGAACGAGAGGTTCGAAGTGTCGCTCATGGCACCTGCTGCGCTTCCTCTGAGCCAAGTGGGGAGTGCCCAGAGGGTAGCGACCGCCGGACGAGGGTCGACGGACGGTGTTGTGTTGAGCCGTTCGGGGCATGTCTCCGCGCCCGGATCGAGTGCCGATCATGGCAGGTCCGGGCGCCGGTCGTCGCGCGCCACGCCGCTCGGTACGGTGCGCGAGTGGCAGATCCCACCGGTCCCGCCCCGGTCACCCCCGACACCGTCCGCCGCGCTCCCAAGGTGCTCCTGCACGACCATCTCGACGGCGGCCTGCGCGTCGGGACCGTCATCGACCTGGCCCGCGAGTACGGCTACGACAAGCTCCCCACCACCGACCCCGGCGAGCTCGCGGCCTGGTTCCTCGGCGCCGCCCACTCCGGCTCGCTGGTCCGCTACCTCGAGACCTTCGGGCACACCGTCGCGGTGCTCCAGACCCGCGAGGCACTGACCCGGGTGGCGGCCGAGGCCGCCGAGGACCTGGCCGCCGACGGCGTCGTCTACGCCGAGGTCCGCTTCGCCCCCGAGCTGCACGTCGAGGGCGGCCTGGACCTCGACACCGTCATCGCCGCCGTCCTCGACGGGTTCCGGATCGGCACCGCCCGCGCCGCGGCGGCCGGCAACACCATCCGGATCGGCACCCTGCTCACCGCGATGCGGCACGCCGCGCGGTCGCGGGAGATCGCGGAGCTGGCGGTTCGGCACCGCGACGCCGGCGTCGTCGGCTTCGACATCGCCGGCGCCGAGAAGGGCTTCCCACCCACCCGCCATCTCGACGCCTTCGAGTACGTCCGCCAGCAGAACGCGCACGTGACCATCCACGCCGGTGAGGCGTTCGGGCTGCCGTCGATCTGGGAGGCGATCCAGTGGTGCGGCGCCGACCGCCTCGGCCACGGCGTGCGGATCGTCGACGACATCGAGGTCCGCGAGGGCGAGCCGCCGCGCCTGGGCCGGCTGGCCGCCTGGGTCCGCGACAGCCGGATCCCGCTGGAGATGTGCCCGACGTCGAACGTCCACACCGGGGCCGCGACGTCGCTGGCCGAGCACCCGATCGGGCTGCTCACCGCGCTGCGGTTCCGGGTCACGGTCAACACCGACAACCGGCTGATGTCGGGCTGCACGATGACCAGCGAGATGTACGACCTGGCCGAGACCTTCGGCTACGGCTGGGACACCCTGCGCTGGTTCACCGTCAACGCGATGAAGTCGGCGTTCATCGGCTTCGACGAGCGGCTGGCGCTGATCGAGGACGTCATCAAGCCCGGGTACGACGCCCTGTCCCGTTAGTGCTCCCGCAGCCGGGCCTCGAGCCCGGCGACGAGCTCGCCCCAGGCCTGCGCCTCCTGGGTGAACGGCGGGCTGGGTGCCATCCGGGTCGGGTCCGGCCGCACGACGAACGACACGAGCCAGCCGAGGCTGCTGGACTCGGCGAGGGCCTCGGCGGGCTCGGGGTCCCCGGCCCACTCGCCGACGTCGGTCAGCAGCTCCGTGGCCAGGTCGAGCTGGACCGGGTCGAGGTCGAGCACGCCGTCGGCGAGGTCCTGGCCGATCCCGGTCAGCACGTAGGTGTTCATGTCCTCGACGCCGCCGTCGAGCTCGCCGACGGCGGCCGCGTCGAGCACCTCGGCGAAGGTGACGGCCGCGGTCAGGTCGGTCCCGGTGACGGCGGGGTGCTCCCGGTCGGCCAGCGCCCGGAACAGCGCGCGCTCGGAGTCGAACACGTCGATCCGGCCGTCGGAGCCGAGGAAGACCGGCTTGTCGTCGAGGTAGCAGCGCAGGCTGACCACGGAGCGGTCGCCGATCTCGATGCGGATCGGGTCGATGCCGACCTCGGCCCAGAAGCCGGTCGGCTCGTCCTCGGCGGCGTCGGCGTCGTCGGTGCCCGCGGCGAGCGCGGCGGCCTCGAGGGCCTCGTCGTCGTCGAGGGGCTGCTCGGCGAGGCGGTCGCGGAGCTCCTGCTCCTCGGCCCGCGCCTTGTCCAGCGCGCCGGCGTCGATCTCCGGAGTGGCGACGAGGTCGTCGACGGCGTCCACGATCCCGTCCCAGTGCGTCGCGATCGCCTCGGACAGCGCGGTCCAGCGCCGGGCCCCGTCACGCCCGGCGAAGGCCTGCTCGCCCTCGCGCAGCAGCGCGAACGTGGGCTCGCCGTCGAGCGCGGCGATCACGTCGGTGAGGTCGCAGACGTCGGCCAGCGACCGGACGATCGAGACGGTCTCGTGCAGCTCCTGCACGGTCGCCGCGTCGGGGTCGGCGGCGGCCAGCTCCGGCAGACCCACCAGGTCGTACCGGTGCACGGCGTCGGGGGTCAGCTCGGCGACCGCGAGACCGGGGACCGCGGACCACGCGGGGTGGTCGACCAGGTCGTGCTCGGGCGCGGTCCGGACGAACGCGGCGAGACCGGCCACCTCGTCGAAGACGAACACGTGCTCGTCGTCGCCGAGGAAGGCTTCCCACTCCTCGCCGTCCTCGCGCCAGGGGGGAGCCCACAGGGTGACCACGTCGCCCCGGGTGAGAGCGAGCCGGATCGGGACGATGTCGCTTGCCACGGGGCGAGCCTATCGTCGCGTCCTTCCGCCGGCCGGTCCCACCACCTCGGGTGTCGCCGGCCCGGCGGATCACGGTCCTGCGGGGTCAGGCCTGGGAGTGCAGTCGGACCACTCCGATGGACACGTCCTCGAGTCCACCCCGGTCGAAGTCGCGGCGCAGCTGATCGGCCTTGATGGTCGCCGTCATCCCGTCGAACGGGCCGTGTGCGTCCACCTCCCCGGTCTGCGGGTCCACCGCCAGAACGACGTATCCGTCGCACTGCGTGAGCTTCTCGGCAGCAGCGATCAACGTCTGCTCCTCGGAAGTCGTGTTCTCCGGCATCGGATCACCTCCTTGTTGTCTAGTACAGCGTCGGCGGTGCCCTCGATGTGACACCGTTTCGGCCATACCACCCGTTCGGGTCAGGTGAATCGCGAGATCGGCGACCGCGTGTGCTGATCGTGGCACTCCTCGCGGTCGGTCACGCGATCCGGGGAACGAGACGTGCTCGGCCGGACACCGTTGGTGATCACGGGTCGGTGCGGAGATCGGCTGTCACGCAAGGTCTGCGAGGGTGTCCCCGGCCTCACCCGGCAGGACGAGAGGGTGCATCCGGCCGGTTCTGGCGTCACTCGTCGGTGAGCGGCTGCTTCTCACGCTTCGTGAACCGTGACACGAACCAGTGTCAACGTTCGTGGATGACGTCCCGGTGTCCTTCCGGTCACGGGACGGCATCGTCGCAGGATGCGCGGCGCGTCCCGGCGGGCGGGGTCCGCCCGCAGCGGGTGACGGCACCGGATCGGTGGGCCGGGCGCCTCCGCACGGGGGATCTCCCGGGGGCCGGACCGCCGTAGGCTGTGCGCCCGTGGACACGATCGTCGTCGACCACCCGCTCGTGCGGGCCCGGCTCAGCACCATGCGGGACGCCCGCACCGACAACGCCACCTTCCGGGCGGCGTTGCGCGAGCTCACCCTGATGCTGGTCTACGAGGCCACCCGCGCGGCGCCGCTCACCGAGGACCGGATCCACACCCCGGTCTCGCGGACGGTCGGCCACCGGCTCGCCGTCCCGCCGGTGCTGGTCCCGGTGCTGCGGGCCGGGCTGGGGATGGCCGAGGCCGCGCTGAACCTGATCCCGGACTCGCAGATGGGCTTCGTCGGCATGGCCCGCGACGAGACGACCCACCAGCCGGTGCCCTACATGGAGTCGCTCCCCGACAGCCTCGTCGGCCGGCCGGTGTTCGTGCTCGACCCGATGCTGGCCACCGGCGGTTCGATGGTGCACACCGTGGAGCTCCTGACCCGCCGCGGCGCCGACGACGTGACGATCCTCTGCGCGCTGTCCGCGCCGGAGGGGGTGGAGCGGCTGCGCGCGTCCGGGCTGCCGGTCCGGATGGTGACCGCCAGCATCGACGAACGGCTCAACGACTCCGCGTTCATCGTCCCCGGCCTCGGCGACGCCGGGGACCGCCAGTTCGGCGCGGTCTGAGCCGGCCGTGAGGCCCTCCCGGCGCGTCCTCACCGGGGTCGTGGCGGCGGTGGTGGCGGTCGCGCTGTCCGCGCTGCCCGCGGCGGACCGGCCGGAGGACGTCGAGGTGCCCGCCGCCGTCGACGATCCCGGGGTGGTGCGGGTGATGCCGCTGGGCGCGTCGTCGACGGTCGGGGTGGGGAGTCCGGCGACGGCCGGCTACCGCCTCCCGCTGTGGCAGCGCCTCGCTGCCGACGGCGTCCGCGTCGACTACGTCGGCTCCCGCAGCTCCGGCCCGGACGCGCTGCCCGACACCGACCACGAGGGCCGCTCCGGCTGGACGGCGGCCCGGATGGTGCCGATGACGGGTGGCTGGGTGCTGGCCGCGCAGCCGGACGTCGTGCTGCTGCACGCCGGCACCAACGACCTGCTGCAGGGGGCCGGCGCACGGGCGACGGCGGCGAGCCTGGACCGGTTGCTGGACCGCGTGTTCGCGGCCGCACCGCACACCCACGTGATCATGGCCGGGGTGTGGGCACCGCTGCCGAAGCAGCGGGCCGAGCGGGCGCGGCTGGCCGAGTACCTGCCCCGCGTCGCCGCGGCGCACCGGGCGGCGGGCCACTCGGTGGAGTTCGTGGACACCGCCGCCCTGTTCCCCGCCGGGCGGACCGCGGACGGCCTGCACGCCGGACCGGACGCCTACCGCACGATCGCGTCGATGTGGGCCGACCGGATCGAGGCGCACCTCGGGGTCCGGCCCGCCACCGGGCGCCGGTGACCGGGGTCAGTCCTCCGGCATGACGGTCGCGGCCACGACGGCGCCCAGCTCGCGGCACGCGGCCCGGGCGGCGGCGTCCGGGGGGCCGGCGACCTCGACCGGCACGGCCGCCGCGGTCCAGCCCATCGCCTCGGCGATCGTCGTCACCGAGCGGGTCGCACCCGAGGTGTCCGAGCCGCCGTGCACCCACAGCCCGTAGGGCAGGCCGCGGGTGTCGTCGGCGCAGACGTAGAAGACCTGGTCGAGGAAGTGCTTGAGCGCGCCGGACATGTAGCCGATGTTCGCCGGCGTCCCGAGGACGACGGCGTCGGCGGCGAGCAGGTCGCTCGCCGTCGCGGCCAGGGCGGCGCGTGCGACGACCTCGACCCCGGTGATGTCCGGGTCGGCCGCTCCCGCGCGGACCTCGGCGAGCAGCTCCGCGGTCGCGGGGGACGGGGTGTGGTGGACCAGGAGCAGGCGGGCGCTCATTCGGCGAGCATCCCGTCGACCTCGGCGCGCACCGCGGCCAGGCGCTCCGCGGCGACGGCCCGCGACGCCGGCACCGCGGCCACGTCGCCGGTGGGGTCCAGGGCGACCTCCAGGTAGGCCTTGAGCTTCGGCTCGGTCCCCGACGGGCGGATCACCACCCGGGTCCCGGGGCGGCGCAGCCGCAGCACGTCGGGGGCCGGGCGGTCGGCCTCCCAACCGGCCGGGGGCGCGGCGCGCAGCCGGGCGACGGCGGCGTCGCGCTCGGCGGGGGCCATCCGGATCGAGACGCCCCGGGTGGCGTGCACGCCGAACTCCGCGGCCAGCTCGTCGAGCCGCCGTGGCACCGACGACCCGGCCGCGGCGAGCCCGCGCACCAGGTCCGCGGCGACGACGGCGGCGGAGATGCCGTCCTTGTCCCGGACGCCGTCGGGGTCGACGCAGAGCCCGATCGCCTCCTCGTAGCCGAAGACCAGCCCGGCACCGGCCCGCACGATCCACTTGAAGCCGGTGAGGGTCTCGGCGAACCGGGCCCCGCGGGCCCGGGCGATGCGGGCGAGCATCGACGACGACACCACGGTCGTCGCGACCAGCGGGTCCGGCGTGGTCCCGGTCCGCAGCAGGTGGTCGCCGAGCAGCACGCCGGTCTCGTCGCCGGACAGCATCCGCCAGCCGTCACCGAAGGCGACGCCGAGCGCGCACCGGTCCGCGTCCGGGTCCAGCGCGACGGCGAGGTCCGCGCCGCTCTCGGCGGCCAGCGCGAGCAGCGCGTCGGTGGCGCCGGGCTCCTCCGGGTTCGGGAAGGCGACCGTCGGGAAGTCGGGGTCGGGCACGGCCTGGCTCGCGACGACGGCGACGTCGTGCACCCCGGCCCTGGCGAGCGCGGCGACCGCGGTCGCGCCGCCGACCCCGTGCATCGGGGTGAGCGCGATCCGCGGCGCGGGCGACCCGGTGTTCGCCGGCAGCGTCGCGATCCGGTCGAGGTAGGCGCCGGTGACCTCCGCCGGGTCCGGCAGCGGACCGAGCGGGACCGACACCGCGGGCGGTGCGGCGGTGATCGCCTCCTCGATGGCGGCGTCGTCGGGGCCCACGAGCTGCGCGCCGTCGGCGAGGTAGACCTTGTAGCCGTTGTCCGCGGGCGGGTTGTGCGAGGCGGTCACGGCGATCCCGGCGACCGCGCCGAGGTGCCGCACCGCGAACGCCACCAGCGGGGTGGGGACGGGGCCGTCCAGCAGGGTCACGGTGAACCCGGCGCCGGTCAGCACGCGGGCGGTGGCCTCGGCGAACGCGGCGGACCCGTGCCGGGCGTCCCGGCCGACGACGACCCGGCCGGTGCCCGCGGTCCGGGCCAGGTGGGCGGCGAGCCCTGCGGTCGCCCGGGTCACGACGGCGACGTTCATCCCCGACGGCCCGGCCCGCACCGGCCCGCGCAGCCCGGCGGTGCCGAAGCGCAGCGGCCCGGACAGCCGGTCGGCCAGGTCGTCGACCGCCTCCCTGGCGCCGTCGCCCCCGGCCATCGCGGTGGCCAGGACGCGCTGCAGCTCCGTGCGGGTGGCCGGGTCGGGGTCGTCGGCGATCCAGCGCAGCGCCGCGTCGCGCAGCGGTCCCGGGAGCACCATCAGACGCGGCCGACGAGGTCGCGCAGCAGCGAGCCCATCCGGGTCGCAGCGGCGGCGCCGGCGTCGAGGACCTCCTGGTGGTTCAGCGGCTGCCCGGACAGGCCCGCGGCCAGGTTGGTGACCAGCGAGATCCCGGCGACCTCCAGGCCGGCGGCGCGGGCGGCGATCGTCTCGGCGACGGTGGACATGCCGACCAGGTCCGCGCCCAGCGTGCGCAGCATCCGGATCTCGGCCGGGGTCTCGAAGTGCGGGCCGGGCAGCCCGGCGTAGACGCCCTCGACCAGCGACGGGTCCAGCTCGCGGGCGGCGGCGCGCAGCCGGGGGGAGTAGGCGTCGGTGAGGTCGACGAAGTGCGCGCCCTGCAGCGGCGAGCGGGCGAGGAGGTTGAGGTGGTCGGCGATCAGCACCGGCTGCCCGACCGACAGGCCCTCGGTGATGCCGCCCGCCGCGTTGGTCAGCACGACCGTGCGGACACCGGCCGCCGCGGCGGTGCGGACGCCGTGCGCGACCGGGTCCATCCCGTGGCCCTCGTAGAGGTGGGTGCGCCCGAGCAGGACCAGCACCCGGGTGTCACCGATGCGCAGCGAGCGGGCGGTGCCGCCGTGGCCGACCGCGGACGGCGCGACGAAGCCGGGCAGCTCGGCCATCGGGACCTCGGCGTCGGGGGTGCCGAGCACGTCGGCGGCCGGGCGCCAGCCGGAGCCCAGGACCACCGCCACGTCGTGGGTGTCGGTGCCGGTGCGGCGGGCGAGCTCGGCGGCGGCGTCGTGGGCGCGAGCGGTGGGGTCGGCGGTGTCGGCCATGGGCGCCAGCCTAGGGGGCGCCGGCGCCGTGGCCGGCTCAGCCCGGGGTGGCGCGGAAGCCCGAGGCGACGGCGTCGAACAGGCCCGCGACGGCGTCCTCGGCGCGCCCGGCGGGGGAGGTCAGCTGCAGGACCCAGACCCCGCCCTGCCGGTCGCGGCCGGGGACGATGCGCATGAGCGTGCTGCGCTGCGCGCTGCCGCTGCCGGTGGTGAGGGCGACCTGGCTGGAGCCGTCGGGCAGCTGCTCGACCGGCCCGGCCTCGACCGGGTCGACGCCCAGCGCCTCGGGGGTGAGCGCGTCGGTGACGGCCTGCACCGAGGTGGCCGCGCGGACCGACAGCTCCTGACGGCCGTCCGGGCTGACGAAGCGGACGACGACCGACCCGTCCGGGGTGGGTGAGCGGAACTGCGTCCAGCCGTCGGGGACCGGCACGGTGAAGCCGAGTGGGTCCGGGTAGGTGGTGCGCAGCGACCGGTCGGTGGCGACGGTGACCGTCGACAGCGGTTCCTGGCCGGCCAGCGCGCGGACCCCGGTGAACCCGGCGAGTGCGCCGAGCAGCACGAGCAGCGCGCCGCCGAGCACCAGCGGGACGGCACCGAGCACGGTGGTCGGGCCGGTCGCCGCGACCCGGGCGGGCGCGGCCCCCCGCGACGACGGCCGGGCCGGACGCGGGCGCTCCGCGGGCGGCGGTGCCGGTGCGGGCACGGGGTCGGCGACCGGGGAGCGGCCGTAGGTGCCGGTCCCGGTGGGCCCGAGCGGGCCGGGCGGTGCCGGTGCGGGCACCCGCGGCGGGGCCGCGGTCCCACCGGGCGGTGCCGGCACCCGCGCCATGACGGTCGGCACGTCCGGGGAGCCGGGGAAGATCGGGTCGTCGGGGTCGGCGAGCAGCGGGCGCAGCCGGGCCCGTACCTCGTCGAGCGGCATGCGGGCGGCGGGCTCCTTGACCATCAGCCCGGCGATGACCTCGGCGACCGGGCCGGTGACCGTCGGCACGGGGACGGGGCCGTCGACGACTTCGGTGATGGTGCGGACCGGGTCGCCGTCGACGTCGTAGGGCGGGCGGCCCTCGACGGCGGCCCAGAGCGTCGCGCCGAGGCCCCACAGGTCTGCGGCCGGGGTGACCGGCTGGCCCGCGGCGACCTCGGGGGCGATGTAGGCGGGCGAGCCGAGCACGAGGGCCGCGGAGGTCATCGGCGCGTCGGACTCGTTGCGGGCGATGCCGAAGTCGGTGAGCTTGATCCGGCCGTCGTCGGAGATCAGGACGTTGCCCGGCTTGACGTCGCGGTGGGTGATCCCGGCCCGGTGCGCGGCCCGCAGCGCCGCCGCGGTGCCGTGCCCGACGACGCCGGCCTGCGCGGCGTCGAGCCTGCCCAGCTCGGTGATCGCCGCGGCCAGGTTCTTCGACGGCACCAGCTCCATGACCACCAGCGGCTCGTCGCCGCCGGAGTCGAGCACGTCGAAGACGGTCACGACGTTGGGGTGCGACAGCCCGGCCAGCGCCCGGGCCTCCCGCATGATGCGTTCCCGCAGCTCCAGCTTCTCCCCGGCCGGGATGCCGTCGGGGATCTTCAGCTCCTTGAGCGCGACGCGGCGGTGCAGGACCTCGTCGAAACCCGACCAGACGGTGCCCATCGCGCCGCTCCCGAGCGGACCGTCGACGCGGTACCGCCCGGCGAACTGTCGGCGCTGGACCTCGCCCTCGGGAACGGACACGGCGCCGATTGTTCCATCGTGCCCGCGCGGCCCGTCCCCGCACACCGCCTCCGGCCGTGATCGTCACCGCCGGTGCGCAGGAGTGACGGTAGGTGACGGCGCCGGCCGGTCCGGACGGCGGACGGCGGCCACGGCGGGCCGGGCGTGCCGACGGTCACGGTCCGGTGGCGTTCCGGCCGCGGTCCGGTGTCGTCGTCGGCCACGCGTCCCGTGACGGGCGCCCGAACCGCCGGTGAACGGCGAGGACGCCCGTTCGCCGACGGGAGGAGCGGTCGCCCGAGCCCGTTCACCTGGGGAGGTGAACCCGCTGGCAGCACCCCGTCGACCCCTTGCCGCGCGGAGGCGTGAACGGACGATTTCGACTGGAACACCGCCGGACGGGTGAGCACCATCATGAGTGGTGGGACACGACCGATCGCCGTCCGCGTCGACCGCGGGCAGGCGGGCCGTTCCGGCCGGAGGCCAGTACGAGGAGGACAAGGTGACTGCGCTGCAGACCCGCACCGAGCTCCCGGAGATCACCGATCTCGCGGTCGACGATCTCGGCGTCGGCACGGGTCCGGCCTGGCTGGAGTCGTGGATGCGGGCGCACAAGGGCGAGATCGTGGGCTGGCGCCGCGCCATCCACGCCCAGCCCGAGCTGGCCCGTCGCGAGCACCTCACGACCGCGCGGGTCGCGGAGACCCTGGTGCGGGCGGGCCTGGAGCCGCGCACCCTCGCCGACGGCACCGGCGTCGTCTGCGAGGTGGGGTACGGCGAGCCGCTGGTCGCCCTGCGCGCGGACATGGACGCGCTGCCGCTGCAGGAGCAGACCGGTCTCCCGTTCGCCTCCGAGGTGCCCGGTGTCATGCACGCCTGCGGGCACGACGCGCACACCGCGATGCTGCTGGGTGCGGCCCTGGCGCTGCAGTCCGCGCCGTCGCTGCCCGGCCGGGTCCGGCTGGTGTTCCAGCCGGCCGAGGAGGTGCAGCCGGGCGGCGCGCTCGACGCCGTCGGCCAGGGCGTGATGGAGGGTGTGCAGCGGATCTTCGCGCTGCACTGCGACCCGCGTCTGGAGGTCGGGCGGCTCGGCACCCGGGTCGGGCCGATCACCTCGGCCTGTGACCTCATCGAGGTCCGGCTGACCTCACCGGGCGGGCACACCTCGCGCCCGCACCTGACCGCCGACCTCGTGCAGGCGCTCGGGCTGCTGGCCACCCAGGTGCCGCTGCTGCTGACCCGCCACGTCGACCCGCGCTCGGGCACCGTCCTGACCTGGGGTGCGGTGCACGCCGGGGACGCGGCGAACGCGATCCCGCAGTCCGGGCTGCTGCGCGGCACCCTGCGCACCGCCGACCACGCGACCTGGACCGAGCTCGAGGAGAAGCTGCGGGCGCTCGTGGCGGCCGTGCTCGCCCCCACCGGTGTCGGCTACGTGCTCGACCACGTCCGCGGTGTCCCGCCGGTCGTCAACGACGAGGTGTCCACCGGGATGCTGCGCGACGCCGCGGTGACCGTCGGCGGCGAGGCCGCCGACGCCTCCACCGAGCAGTCCTCCGGCGGCGAGGACTTCGCCTGGTACCTGGAGCACTCCGCGGGCGCCATGGCGCGGCTCGGGGTGTGGTCGGGCACCGGCAAGCAGCGCGACATCCACCAGCCGACCTTCGACCTCGACGAGCGGGCCCTGCCGTTCGGCTCGCGGGTGCTGGTCCAGGCCGCGCTGTCCGCGCTGGCACAGGCGGCCTCCTGAGCCACTGACGCACCCACCGACCCACCGCCTCCCGCGGTGAACGACGACGGCCCGGCCTCCGCACGTGCGGAGGCCGGGCCGTTCTCGTCGGCCGGTGGGCCCGGTCAGGAGTGGTTGCCGGGCGAGGACTTGCGGCTGGGCCTGCTGCGCAGCTCGTTCACGTAGTCGTCCGGGGCGCCCGCGGTCTCCGCGGCGTCGGCGATCACGCCCAGGTAGCGGGCCGAGGGCTCCCCGCCCTCGTAGGCGTTCAGCACGTAGATGAACGCGAGGACGCTGCCGTCGAGGGTGGCGACGCGCAGCCGGAGCTTCTTGTGCATGCCCAGCTCGCCGCCCTCCCAGCGGTCGAGCTGGCGTTCGTCGTGCTCGGGGACGTCGTAGAGCACGACGAACACCTGCGAGCCCGGCTCCTCCACCACGGTGGCGAGCGCGCCCTCCCAGGTGTAGTCCTCGCCGCCGAACGTCAGCCGCCAGCCCTGGAGCCACCCGGTCCCGGCCATCGGCGAGTGCGGGGCGCGCTCCTTCATCTGCTCGGGGTCCATGTTCGACCCGTACGCGGCATACAGCGGCACGCATGCAGGGTAGTGGGGAGCCCGACGGGGCCTCGACCCGCCCGGTCGTAACGATGGGACACGCGTACTGTGAGCCCCGTCGACGCTGGCGGGCGGGACCGCCTGCCGGTCCACCACCACCGACTTCTCCAGGGGGATCTCCCGTGACCCGCATCGTCATCATGGGCGGCGGACCGGCCGGTTACGAGGCCGCACTCGTCGCGGCACAGCACGGCAGCGAGGTGACCGTCGTCGAGCGGGACGGGATGGGCGGCGCCTGCGTCGTCTACGACTGCGTCCCCTCGAAGACCTTCATCTCCTCCGCGGCCGTCCGGGTCGACCTGCACCGTGCCGAGGACCTCGGCGTCCTGGTGGACCGCGGCAACTCCGCGGTCGACCTGCCCGCGGTCAACGAGCGGGTCAAGTCCCTCGCCCTCGCCCAGTCCGCCGACGTGCGGGCCCGGCTGGAGAACGAGGGCGTCCGGATCATCGCCGGCACCGCGCGGTTCGCTGGGCCCGCGGAGGCCCGCGCCGCGCACGAGGTGACCGCCACGCACGCCGACGGGACCGTCGAGGACCTCGTCGCCGACGTCGTCCTCATCGCGACCGGGGCCACCCCGCGGGTGCTGGACTCGGCTCGTCCGGACGGCGACCGGATCCTCGACTGGCGTCAGCTCTACGACCTCGACGAGCTGCCCGAGCACCTGATCGTCGTCGGCTCGGGCGTGACCGGCGCCGAGTTCTGCTCGGCCTACGTCGAGCTCGGCTGCCGGGTCAGCCTGGTCTCCAGCCGCGACCGGGTCCTCCCGCACGAGGACGCCGACGCCGCCGCGGTGCTGGAGGAGGTGTTCGCCGACCGGGGGGTGGAGATCCTCGCCCACGCGCGCGCCGACTCCGTCGAGAACACCGGCGACGGCGTCCGGGTCACCCTGTCCGACGGTCGCGTCGTGGAGGGTTCGCACGCCCTGATGACCGTCGGGTCGATCCCCAACACCGCCGAGCTCGGCCTGGAGAAGATCGGCGTCGAGACCGACCGCGGCGGGTTCGTCCCGGTCGACAAGGTCTCGCGCACCTCCGAGCCGGGTGTGTACGCGGCGGGCGACTGCACCGGCGTGCTCATGCTCGCCTCGGTCGCGGCCATGCAGGGCCGGATCGCGATGTGGCACGCGCTCGGGGAGGGCGTGTCCCCGATCCGGCTGCGGACCGTCGCGGCGAACGTGTTCACCCGGCCCGAGATCGCGACCGTCGGGATCAGCCAGAACGCGATCGACTCCGGCGAGGTCCCGGCCCGCACCGTGATGCTGCCGTTGTCGACCAACCCGCGCGCCAAGATGCGCGGACTGCGCCGCGGCTTCGTGAAGCTGTTCTGCCGTCCGGCGTCCGGTGTGGTCATCGGCGGTGTCGTGGTCGCGCCGGTCGCGAGCGAGCTGATCCTGCCGATCGCGATGGCGGTCCAGAACGGGCTCGGCGTGGACGACCTGGCCCACACCTTCTCGGTGTACCCGTCGCTGTCCGGGTCGATCACCGAGGCGGGCCGTCAGCTCATGCAGCACTCCGACCTGGACTGAACAGCTCGGCGAACCGGTCGCGCAGCTCGCCGTCGCCCGCGGGGGCGAGGGTGGACCACTCGGGTCCGCCGTGCGCGCCGGTCCCGCGGGTCAGCCGGTAGCGACCCCGCGGCGTGTCGACGACGGCGACGTGCCCCGGCAGCCGCGCCGGGCTGCCCCAGTGGTCGTGCCGGACGGCACAGATCTGCGCACGGTGCGCGGGCCCGGCGAGCAGGGAGGCGAGCCGGGCCCGCTGCTCGTCGTCCCCGGCGGTGCCGGGGTCGGTGCGTGCGTCCCCGTCGAGGACGCGGGCCAGCTCGGCGGTGGGCAGGGTCACGGCGGGCCCGGGGCCCGGCGCGCGCCGGGGCAGGGCCGACACCGCGGCGAACGCCGGTGATCCCGCCGCGGTCACGGTGACGGCCGTTCCGGTGTGGACGGCGAGGACGCCGTCGCCGTCGCGTTCGGCGGCGACCGCGCGCAGCGGGCCGTCGTCGAACCGGCCGCGCACCTCCAGGTGACGGTCGGGGCGGGCGAGCAGGGTCAGCAGCCGCACCAGCGCGGGGTCGGGTCCGGCCGGACCGGCGAGGCCGCGGGCGCGCAGCCCGGCGACGCCGGCCGCCACGACCCGGCGCCGCTCCTCGCGGGTGCGCCCGGGGGAGGGGAGCCGCAGCGCCACCGGTGTGGCGCCGAGTCCCAGGTGCTCCCAGACGACGTCGAACTCGGTGCCGGTGAGCACGAACGGCACCGACGGGATCCAGGGCGCGGGCTCAGCCACGGCCCCTCCACCGGGCCTCGGGACGCAGGACGCCGGGGTCGGGTCGGGCATCGGGCTGCTCCAGGGGGTCGTCGGGGACGGCGTGCCGGTCGGCGACGAGGCGCCAGGCCGGGACCCGGAGGTCGGCGGGCGCGCCTACGGCAGCCGCGACCGGCGGCGGGGCGGCCGGAACCGCGCCCACCGGCACGCCGGCCGGGGTGACGGCCGGGTCGCCGTGCGGCGGCACCGGCGGTAGGGCGTAGCGGCCGTGGGTGGCGGCACCGTGCGTGGCGTCGAGGTGGGGGACGGCGAGGTCGCCGGTGGTGACGGCGTGGTGGGCCGGGCCCGGGGGCCCCGCGGGAGTGGGGCAGTGCGGGGCGACGGCGTGGTCGGCGATGCGGGGCTCGGTGACGTGGGGCTCGGTGACGTGGGGGTGGGTGGTGTCGGGGCCGGTGGGCTGGGCGCCCGCCGGGCTCCCGGGGGTCGGGCCGTCGGTCGTGGGCCGGTCCGGCGCGCCGCCGCCGGCCGTGGGGTCGTCGGGCCCGGTGGGCGTCGCGCCGTGCGGGGCGGGATCGCCGGTGGCGTCCGGGACGGGGCCGTCGTGCGTCGACGGCGGCACCCCGTCCGCGGCACCCGTGGCCGGCACGCCGCTGGGGGCGCGGGTGCCGCTGGTCGTCGCGTCGCCGGAGGGCGGGCGGTGCTCGGCTCCGCTGGGCGTCGTGTCGCCCGGTCGGTCCCGGGCGTCGTCAGGGTGTGGTGTGTCGCCCGTACGTGGTGCGTCGCCAACGGGCGGAGTGTCGCCACCGGGTGGTGTGCTGCCAACGGGTGGTGTGCTGCCACCGGGTGGTGGGGTGCCGTCACCGGGCGGTGTGGCGCTGCCGGGCGGTGCCCCGTGGTCGGCGGCGCTGCCGGGTGGCGTCCCGCGGCCGGTGGTGTCGCCGTCGCCGGAGGGGCTCCGCCCGTCCCGGGCCTGCCGCTCCCCACGGATCGTGGCGCCGATCAGGATCCCGGCGCCACCGAGCGCCCCGCCCGCGAGCACCGCGGCGGTCACGGCCGTGCCGCCGTCGTCGGGGCCACCGCGGTCGCCCGGGGTGCCGGCGTCGCCCGCCGGGGACGCCGGAGCGGCCCCGGAGTCACCGGTCTCGGGGTCACCGGTCCCGGGGGCGGTGTCCGGTGCGGGGGTGCCGCCGGTGCGGGGGTCGTCGGTCGCGGCGGCGTCCGCGGGGTCCCGCCCGGCGGAGGGCCCGCCGACGTCGATCGGTCGCGCACCGGGCACCCCGGCCCGTCCGTTCCCGGTCAGCACCGCCGCCGTGAGCCCGCCGAAGCCGATCCCCGCGAACACCGTCGTCCCCGACCCCGCGCCGTCCACCGGGACCGGACCCGCGTCGCCGCCGGCGCCGCCGGTGCCGTGCGGGGGCCCGCCGGGGGGCGGGGCCGGGACGGCGGGGGAGGCGGCCGCGGTGCCGTCGTGGGTCACGACCGGGGCCGCGCCCCAGCCGGTCCACGGTGCGCCGGTGGCGTGGGTGTCGTCGTAGCGGATCATGAGCTCCGCGGCCCGACCGGCCGAGTTGCCCGCGGCGAGGTCGGCGGCCGCCCAGTCGTCGAGCAGGGCCGGGCCCACGGGTGCGGTCTCCGGCGGTGTCGGGGCCGCGGCGGCCGGCATCCGGGCCCGCAGGTCCGCGGCGAGCCCGGCCTGGGTGGCGAGTGCGTCGGCGGTGCGCTCGGCGTCGGCGGTGGCGGAGACGACCCAGCCGTCGAGGGTCCCGAGCGCCACGGTGACGCCGTCCGCGGCCGTGCCGGACCATCCCCCCGGCAGACCGCGGACCTGGCCGGACAGCTCGCGGTGGACGTCGGCGAGCGCGGCCGCGGCGTCGCGCCACGCCCGTTCCGCCCCGGCCGACGCCGAGGGGCCCGGACCGGCCGCCACCATCGCGGCGATCTCGGCGTGGCCGAGCCCCGCCCAGCGCGGCGCGGTCACCGGGCGCTGCCGTTCAGCGCGTCCGTCGTCGACTCCTCGGTGCGGGTGTAGGCGCGACCGGTGGCGGCGGCCGCGTCGCGTGCCCGCAGCAGCTCCGTGTGCACCGTGTGCAGCCGGCCGATCGCCGCGTCCGGGCCGTCCGCGGCGTGGACGGCGTAGCGGGCGGCGGCCTCGGCGCTGGCCGGGTCACCGAGCCAGGGCTCGACCCGGCGGGCGTCGGCGTCGAGGGTGCGCAGCGCGGCGGCCAGCCGGGACGCGGCCCGGTCGAGAGCCTCCGCCGCCCCGGCCGGGGCCGCCGGGTCGACGCGCAGGTCCGGGGAGATGTTGGGCACGTCGGCCTCCGGTGCGGACGGGCGGATCACGGACGGGCACACGCTAGGCCGGCACCGGTCGTCGCCGCGGGGGTTCGGCGGGGCCCGGTCGCGATCGCGAAGCCCGCACACGACGACACCCCCGTCCGCGGCCGGTCGGTACCGGTGCGGACGGGGGTGTGCGTCGCGGTCAGGCCGCCGTCACCTCGGCCGGGGCCGGGACCTCGACCGGAGCGCACCCGCGGAGCGGGCACGGCGGTGGGGCCCAGGGCCGTGGTGTCCCGTCGTGGGCGGGAACGGTCCCCGCGAACGGCCACCGGCCTGCGAAACGCTGCAGGTACCAGTAGACGAACAGGTGGTCCGGGTCCTCCGGGGCGGTGACGAACAACGCGCGTCCGCCCAGGTCGGTGACCCAGGCGGCGTACTCGTTCGAGACCTGGCCCGGTGGGCGCGAGGCCCGCCGGGTGAGGAGCCAGTCCTCCGCCCGGGTGCGCCAGGTCGCCAGCGCGGTCGGGTGCAGGGTGGCCCCCGGGAGCTCCCGGAGGTTGGCGGTGAAGGTGCCGATCAGGACCCCGCCCGCGCCGTACGCGGAGGAGGTCAGGGTGAGCAGGGAGTGCGGGCCCGGGATCGGGCCGTCGGTGTGGACGTGCGTCGTGACGTGGAACGTCGGCGACGCGGGGTCGAACTCTGGGGGCATGACGGATCCTGTGACGTCTCGGTCGAACTGGGACGGCTCACGGCGCGGCAGGGCCTGCGTGGTGAGCGGATCCGCGGCGCGGTACTCCGCGTGGCGGTAGTTCCGGGCCCCGTGGATCGGGCACACGGGTCGGCTGTGGAGTTGTCGTGGGTACTGCTCGGTGCATGCCGCGGGCGCCGGACGGCGTGCGCGACACACCGAGGACGCTAGAACGGCCGGGCGTGCCGGTCAACGGGCCGTGACCCGCTCGGCACCGCCCGTCGCCACGGCCCCGTCGCCACGGACCGCGGAGGGTGAGCGTGCCGGACCGGGTCAGCCCTCGTCCGCCAGCCGCCCCAGCACGACGACGTCGACCCGCTCGCCGTCGACGGTCCACGCCTCCCGCAGCCGGCCCTCCGGCACGAACCCCAGCGCCGCGGCGACGGCGGCGGAGGCCCGGTTCGGCTCGGCGTGGCACCAGGTGACGCGGTGCAGCCCGAGCCCGCCGAAGGCGAAGCGCACGACCGCCCCGGCCGCGGTGCGGGCCAGGCCGCGTCCGCGGGCGGCGGGCAGCGTCCAGCAGCGCAGCTCCGCGGTGCCGTGGGCCAGGTCGAGGTGCTCCAGGGTGATCTCGCCGAGCATCTCCCCGGTCGTCGGCTCGGCGACGGCCCAGGCGCAGCGGGTGCCGCGGGCCCAGCCGTCGATCCGGTCGGCGACGTGCGCGGTCACCCGTGCGTCGAAGTCCGGGGCCGCGGGGTCGGGCCGGTTGCGCCAGCGCCGGATCTCCGGGTCCCGGCAGGACGCGGCGACGGCCGGGCGGTCGTCCACCCGGCCGTCGTGCCGCAGCCCGCGCAGGTACCAGGCCCCGGCGTTGATCTCGACCGGGTCGAGCACCGGGTCGAGCACCGGGACGGGCACCGCGTCAGTCCTTGATCTCGCAGATCACGGTGCCCTGGGTGACCGAGGAGCCCTGCTCCGCGTCCAGGCCGGTCACGGTACCGGCCTTCGTCGCGGTGACCGGGTTCTCCATCTTCATCGCATCGAGGACGACGATCAGGTCCCCCACCTCGACGGTGTCGCCCTCGGAGACCGCGACCTTGATGATCGTGCCCTGCATCGGCGCGGTGACGGCGTCGCCCGAGGCCTTCGCCCCGCCGCCGCCCTTGCCGCCGCGCTTGCGCGGGGCCGCCTTGGCCGGGCTACCGCCGTTGCCGCCTCCGCCGAGGGCGAGGTCGCCGGGCAGCGAGACCTCCAGGCGTCGCCCGCCGACCTCGACGACGACGGTCTGCCGCTCGCCGGAGGTGTCCTCGGCGCCCGCACCGCCCTCGAACGGCGGAACGGTGTTGTTCCACTCGGTCTCGATCCAGCGGGTGTGCACGGTGAAGTCCTCGAGGGTCTCGGCGGCGTAGGCCGGGTCCTCGACGACGAGACGGTGGAACTCGAGCACGGTCGCCATGCCCTCGACCTTGAACTCGGCGAGTGCGCGCCGGGCCCGCTGCAGCGCCTGCTGCCGGTCGCTGCCCCACACGATCAGCTTCGCCAGCAGCGAGTCGAACTGGCCGCCGATGACCGAGCCGTCCTCGACGCCCGCGTCCATCCGCACGCCCGGCCCGGCCGGGTACCAGATCCGCTCGACGGTGCCCGGCGCCGGCAGGAAGTTCCGCCCGGCGTCCTCGCCGTTGATGCGGAACTCGATGGCGTGCCCGCGCGGCTCCGGGTCGCCGTCGAAGTCCAGCTCCTGGCCCTCGGCGATCCGGAACATCTGGCGGACCAGGTCGATCCCGGTGGTCTCCTCCGAGACCGGGTGCTCGACCTGCAGCCGGGTGTTCACCTCCAGGAAGGTGATCATGCCGTCCTGGCCGATGAGGAACTCGACGGTGCCGGCGCCGTAGTAGCCGGCCTCCTTGCAGATCGCCTTCGAGGCCTCGTACAGGGTCGTGCGCTGCTCGTCGGTCAGGAACGGCGCGGGCGCCTCCTCGACGAGCTTCTGGAAGCGGCGCTGCAGCGAGCAGTCACGCGTCCCGACGACGACCACGTTGCCGTGCTGGTCGGCCAGCACCTGGGTCTCGACGTGGCGCGGCTTGTCCAGGTAGCGCTCGACGAAGCACTCGCCGCGACCGAACGCGGCGGTGGCCTCGCGGACCGCGGACTCGTACAGCTCGGCGATCTCGGAGCGCTCCCGGGCGACCTTCATGCCGCGCCCGCCACCGCCGAAGGCGGCCTTGATCGCGACCGGCAGGCCGTGCTCGTCGGCGAAGGCGATGACCTCGTCCGCGTCCTTGACCGGGTCCTTGGTGCCGGGCACCAGCGGGGCGCCGGCCTTCAGGGCGATGTGCCGCGCGGTCACCTTGTCGCCGAGGTCGCGGATCGACTGCGGCGACGGGCCGATCCAGGTGAGGCCGGCGTCGATCACGGCCTGGGCGAAGTCGGCGTTCTCCGACAGGAAGCCGTAGCCGGGGTGGATCGCGTCGGCGCCGGACTGCTTCGCGGCACCGATGACCTTCTCGATGTCGAGGTAGGACTCGGCGGCGGTGGAGCCGCCCAGCGCGAAGGCCTCGTCGGCGAGACGCACGAACATCGCGTCCCGGTCCGGGTCGGCGTAGACGGCGACGCTCTCCAGTCCCGCGTCCTTCGCTGCTCGGATCACGCGTACGGCGATCTCTCCCCGGTTGGCGACGAGCACTTTGCGCAGTGCGGGCACGGTCGAACTCCTCCGGTCACGGCGCCGGCCCGATGCTCCGGCGCAGGGTTACCGGGGAGTGTAGGAGCCGCGGGCCGGGAAATTACCGGTGGGGAATGTGGTGATGGCAACGCCCTCACCCGTCCGAGCCCCGAGACCCCGTTCGTGATCGGTCCAGGCGTGACCGGTGCCACCACCGTGCGACCCGGCCGCGGGGCCGCGGGGCGGTCCGGCCGTCGTAGTGCAGCGCCGCCTCGCGCGCGGCCAGCTCACGTCGGGCGCCCGCACCGAGCCGACCGGCGGCCGCCAGCTCGCGGGCCAGGTCCCAGCCCTCCCGCTGGGCGCCGTAGGGGGCGACGCCGTCGAAGCGGGCGGCGAACCGGGCCTGCCAGTCCGTCCCGGCGTCGACGGCGAGCAGCGGCCACGCCGCGGCGACGAGCCCGGCCCGCTTGCGCAGCAGGGCGGCCCGGGCCGCGGCCAGCCGCGCCTCGTCGAACCCGGCCGGGTTCGCCCCGCCCGCGACGAGCGCCGCCACCAGCTCGGCCTGCCGTTGCGCGAGGTCCCCGCTCACGTCGTGCCCGTCCCGTCCGCGGCGGGCGCGGTCACCGTCCCGGCCCCGTGGCCGGAGTCCGCACCCGTCCGGCACGGCGACGCGTGCCCGGCCGCGGCCGCCACGGCGTCCAGCTCCGCGCACAGCTCCGCGGCGGGCGGGTAGCGGCCGTCGCGCTCCAGCATCACCGGCGGCGGCACCGGCAGCTGCGCCACGGTGTGGGTCAGCAGCGCCAGCACCGCGTCCGGGCCGGGGTCGGTGTGGGTGTCGTGCAGCAGCCCCGTCGCGTCGGCGGCGTGCCCGGCGACGTGGCAGTAGGCCACCGCCCCCGGTGGCAGCCCGGTGAGCAGCGCGTCGACGTCGGCCCGTGGGTCGCGGCCCCGGTTGCGGGCGTTGACGTAGGTGTTCG
Organism: Pseudonocardia sp. Ae717_Ps2; assembly: GCF_001932475.1. Lineage (NCBI taxonomy): Bacteria > Bacillati > Actinomycetota > Actinomycetes > Pseudonocardiales > Pseudonocardiaceae > Pseudonocardia > Pseudonocardia sp. Ae717_Ps2. Next base: position 4,907,418 of record NZ_MCIS01000001.1, on the reverse strand, counting down.
CGATGTCGAGCAGCAGCGGCGCCCCGGTCCTGTCGTGCAGCCGGTGCAGGAACTCCGCCTCGTCGAACTCGTCGTCGGGCCAGTCGAACAGCGCCGCGATCGGCTCCAGCGCCAGCGGGACGTCCAGTTCCGGCCGGGTCGCCGCCACGTTCGCGACGAGCACGTCGAGCGCCTCCCGGGTGCGGGGGAGCGGCAGCAGGTGCCCGGCCTCGACCCCGCCCGCCCGGGTGAACGCGATGTGCTCGCTGACCAGTGCCGCACCCGTCGCGGCGGCGCAGGCCGCGAGGTGGGCGACCCGCCCCGGGTCGACGCCCTCGGGGGAGCCGGGCGACAGTCGCACCCCGTGCACGACGACCGGCCTGCGCAGCAGCGACGCCGGGACCGCGTCGGGGTGCAGCGACTCGGCGACGACCTCGTGGAAGGCGAGGCCGTCGACGTCGTCGAGGACGGCCGCGATGCCGCTGCGCCAGCCGACCCCGGTCCCGCCCGGGACACCCGTCATCCGGTCACCTCCGCCGTACGAGCCGTTCCCGCAGCTTCACACCCCCCACGGTGCAGCTGCGGGAACGGCAGATCCGGTTCCCCCGTCGCAGGCTCAGCCGCCGCAGCCGCCGCCTCCGCCGCAGCTGCTCCCGCCTCCGCCGCAGCTGGTCCCGCCGCCGCTGTCGCTGCCGGACCAGCCGACGGCGCCCCCGCCGTCGGAGGAGCTGCCCCCGGTCGCGGCGGGCGCCCCGCCGAGCGTGCCGAGCTTCTGCGCGGCGAGCTCCTCGGCGAAGGCAGGCTCGGCGGCCAGCATCGCGCCCACTCCGAACGCCCCGACCGACAGCGCGGCCGCGGCGGGCCCGACGGCCGTCCAGTCCGGGCGCATCGACGGCGACAGCGCGTCGTGGCGGGACCGCACGGCGGCGAGCGCGGCGTCCCCGGCCCGGGTCCGGGCGGGCACCTGCGTCGCGAGGACCGCCGCGAACACCGCGGTGGCGGCGACGAGCACCAGCAGGAACCCGACCGGGCGCCCACCGCCCAGCCCGGCGGCGATCCGGACCGCACCGACGAGGGCGAGCGCCCCGACCGGCCAGGCGGTCGCCCGGTAGCGGGCCCGGTCGGCAGGGGACAGCAGCAGCCCCGCGGTCTCCAGCCGCTGGGCGGCCCGGGTCAGCTCGGTGCGGACCGGCTCGTGGGTGCCCAGCATCCGGCCCGGGGTCAGGCGCTGCGCGCAGCGGTGGATCGCGCGCTGCAGCGCCGACGCGCCGTGCCCGGGGACCCGGCCCGCCCGCACCTGGCCCGTGGTGCGGCCGGAGGTGACCAGGCTGCCGTCGACGTGCATGGCCGACAGGGCCGCGTACACGGCCAGCTCGGGCCCGCCGTTGAGGTACGCGACGTCCTCGGGCCTGCTGTCGAGGGTGCCGGCGCCGCGCGGATCCCCCTGCGCGATCGCCCGCCGCCGGCGCAGCACGATCCCGGACACCAGAACCAGCGCGACGACGTAGAGGACCAGGAAGGTCTGGCCCGGGATGCCCCAGGTGTCCCCGGTGAGGTTCGTGCCCATCTCCACCACCCCCTGCGGTGAGCGACACTTCGTCGTTCGAAGCAGTGTGCGCCCGCTCACCCCTGGAGAGTGATCGATTTGAGGTGGACTTGAGGAAGGTCCGCGCACGGGGAAAGCCGGGGTCACCGACGGTGACCCCGGCTGTCGCGGGAGTGAGCTCGTGGGGCCTCAGCCGGTGGCGGCCCGCACCTGGTTCTTGATGCGCGCCAGCATCGCGGCGATGCCACGCAGCCGCAGCGGGCTGACGGCCTCGGCGAGGCCGAGGTCGGTGTAGAAGTCGTCCGGGACGGCCAGGACCGTCGCGGCGGGCTGCCCGTCGAGCCCGGTCACCATGATCGAGGCGAACCCGCGGGTGGTCGGCGCCTCCTTCGGCGCGGAGAAGAACAGGTGGACCGGCCGCTCGCTGGGCGGGTCGCCCGGGGTGCCCGCCACCTCGACCGCGAGGAACAGCGGCGACTGGCACTCGTGGACCTGCTCCATGGTGTCCGCGGTGTCGGCGTAGCGCTCGGGCAGGTCCGGCAGCTCCTGGGACAGCTCCAGCAGCAGCTGGAGACGGTCCTTCGGGCCGACCGCGGCGAAGTCCTCGACCAGCTCGGCCAGGTCGGGGGGCAGTGTGCCGGGATCGCCGCTCACGCGGACCCGCGCTCCTGTCCCTGCACGATCGGCACGCGCACGGCGTTGCCCCACTCGGTCCAGCTGCCGTCGTAGTTGCGGACCCGGTCGAAGCCCAGCAGGTGGGTCAGCACGAACCAGGTGTGGCTGGAACGCTCGCCGATCCGGCAGTAGGCGACGACGTCGTCGGTGGCCGACAGCCCCTGCTCCTGCTCGTAGATGGCCGACAGCTCGGCACGGCTGCGGAACGAGCCGTCCTCGGCGGCGGCGCGGGCCCACGGGACGCTCGCGGCGCCCGGGATGTGCCCACCGCGGACCGCGCCCTCCTGCGGGTAGTCCGGCATGTGCAGCTTCTCGCCGGTGTACTCCTGCGGGGACCGCACGTCGACCAGCGGCTTGCCCAGGTGGGCGAGGACGTCGTCCTTGAAGGCGCGGATGCCGGAGTCGTCACGCTCGACGACCGGGTAGTCGGCCCGGGCCGGGGTGGGCTTCTCGGTGACCATCTCGCGGCCCTCGGCGACCCACGTGGACCGGCCGCCGTCGAGCAGTCGCACGTCGGCGTGGCCGAACAGGGAGAACACCCACAGCGCGTAGGCGGCCCACCAGTTGTTCCGGTCGCCGTAGACGACGATCGTGGTGTCCCGGCCGATGCCGCGCTCGGACATGATCTCGGCGAAGCGGGTGCCGTCGACGTAGTCCCGGGTGACCGGGTCGTTGAGCTCGGTGTGCCAGTCGACCTTCACCGCGCCGGGGATGTGCCCGGTGTCGTAGAGCAGGACGTCCTCGTCCGACTCCACGACCACCAGCCCGGGGTCGTCCAGATGCTCCGCCAGCCAGGCGGTGGTGACCAGGCGCTCGGGGTGGGCGTACTCGGCGAGCTTCGGGTCGGGGTCGTGTCCGACAGTCATGGCCGCAGGGTAACCACGTGCCCCGACACCCACACACGGGTCAGCCGCGCGGCGCCCAGAGGTCGACGACCGACACCCCGACCGCGCCCAGCAGGCGGCGCAGCAGCGGCAGGCTGATCCCGATCACGTTGGACGGGTCGCCGTCGATGCCCTCGACGAACCAGCCGCCCAGCCCATCGAGGGTGAACGCACCCGCGACCGCCAGCGGCTCGCCGGTGGCGAGGTAGGCCTCCAGCTCGGCGTCGGTCGGCTCGGCGAAGCGCACCCCGGTGCCGGCGTGTCCCTCGGCCTCCTGGGCGACCGCGCCGCCGGCCAGGCGCAGCACCGCGTGCCCGGTCAGCAGCTCCCCGGTGCGCCCGGCCATGGCCTTCCAGCGCCGCCGCGCCGTCTCCGGGTCGTGCGGCTTGCCGACCAGCTCGCCGCCGACGAGCAGCATCGAGTCGCAGCCCACGACCACGCAGTCACCGGTCAGCCGCTCGGCGACGGCGGCGGCCTTGGCCGCGGCCAGCAGCGTCACCACGGCCGCGGGGTCGGCGTCGGGGTGCGCGGCGAGCAGGGCGTCCTCGTCGACGTCGGAGACCTCCACGGCGGGGTCGGCCCCGGCGGCGCGCAGGACCGACAGGCGGGCGGGGGAGGCGGAGGCCAGAACCAGACGCACGCCGGCAGACGCTACCGGCCCGCCGTCGCGGCGCCGTGGTCCGTCGCCGGGTCGGCGCTGCGGTCCGGCCCGGCGACCCGGTGCAGGCGCAGCGCCAGGTGCAGGTGGAACCGCCCCTCCGGGGTGCGCCAGTCCGGGCCCAGCAGGTCGTCGACGCGTTCGAGGCGCTGGCGCACGGTGTTCGGGTGCACCGACAGCGCGTCGGCGGCCGGGGCGAGCAGCTCGCCCGCGGCGAACCAGTGCCACAGCGTGTCGGCCAGCCGGGTCCGCCGGCGCCGGTCGTAGTCGAGGACGGGCCCGAGGTGGCGCCCGACGATCTCCCGCGACGTGGTGCCGGTCCGGTCCCGGATCACCGCGCCGACCGCGCCGAGCGAGGCGAAGTCCGCGTGCCCGGTGGTGCGGCCCAGGGCGCGGGCCGCGGCGGCGACGTCGGCGGCCTCGGTGTGCGCCCGGCGCAGGTCCGACGGCCCGCCCGAGGGGCTGTGCGCGGCGCCGACGAGCACCGGTGTCCCGGCCGCGGCGAGCCCGTCGGCGACGAGTGCGGCCGCCCCGGTCCCCGCGCAGCCGGGACCGGTCGTCCCGGCGGAGGCGATCACGCACACGTGCCCGTCGTGCACCGACACCAGCCAGCGGCCCGCCCCGTCCAGGCCCCGGACCGCCCGCGCCGCGGTCACCGCACCGGCCGGGTCGACGTCGACGACCAGCACCGTCGCCGGGACGTCGGGGGAGATGCCGTACTGCGCGAGCCGGCTCCCCAGCGTCGGCCGCGGCGGCACCCGGCTGTCGACGAGCTCCTCGACCAGTGTGGTCTGGGCGGCCTCATCGGCCTGGGCCAGCGCCCGCTCGACCAGCAGCGCGACCGTCATGAACGCCGAGGCGTGCGCCAGCCGGGCGACGGCGTCGTCGTCGGCGCCCTCCATGACCAGCGTCGCCAGGTGCTCGCCCGCGGTGGTGATCGCGAGCAGCGCGTAGGTCCCGCCGCCGGGCAGGTGCGCGATCGCGACGCCGCCGGCCTGCTGGGAGGTGCGGACCGCCGCCCGCAGCCGCCACCCGGCCAGCTCCTCGGGGGTGAGCAGCCGCCGCCCCGTGCGCAACGCCCCGGACGGGTCGTGCAGGGAGAGCGGGTGCCCGACCGACTCGGCGAGCACCGCGAACACCCCGGCCGCCTCGGCGGTGGAGCCGGCCATCGCCCCCATCAGGCGTTCGTCGAGGTGCAGGAGGTGCTCCAGGCGCAGCCGGGCGCCGGGGGCGGAGCCGTCGTCGCGGGTGGTGCGCAGGCGGCGGATCTCCTCGCCGCGCCGGGTCTGCTCCAGTGCGACGGCGGCCTGGACGGCCATGTGCTCCAGCGCCGCCTCCGCGGCCGGGCCGAGGACGCGGGGCGCGCGGTGGGCCACCAGCAGCGCCCCGACCACCCGGCCGCCCAGGCGCATGGGGGCGCCCGCGATGGCCCGCACACCCTCGCCGCGCACGATCGTGTCGATCCCGGACAGGTGGTTGAGCGCCCGGTCGGCCAGGTAGTCCGCGGTCGCGACGGTGCCCGCGCCGGCCGCCGCGCGACCGAGCACCCCGGTGCCGAACGGCATCCGGATCGCGCGGTACTCCGGGGTGCGGACGCCGTCGGTCAGCTCGATGTAGGTCGTACCGGAGTGCAGGTCGTTGAGGCTGAAGTAGGCCATGTCCGCGCCGAGCAGCGCCCGGGTGCGGCGCAGGACGGCGCCGAGCATGACGTCCCGGTCGCCGACGTTCGCGAGGTCCACGGCCGTCTGCCCGACGGCCTGCAGGATCGCGTCCTGGCTGGGCTCGGGGAACGGCGGAGCCGGCTTCATGCGCCCGACCCTATGTCTGTCCGCGCCATGTCCTGCGATCAAGACAGGCGCATACGACCATGGACGCCCGACCCCGGCTTCCCGAGACTGGCCCGGCGACGAACTGCCAGAACCCTCCATCGACGAAGGGACTCCTCATGGCCACGGCGAACAAGCTCAGTGTCATCCCCTGCGGGGCGATGCACACCAATCTCCCGTTCCTGCTCCTCAAGCCCGGTGTCAGCATCAAGCCACGGTCCGAGAAGGACTCCCCGATCGACTGGGTGGAGGTGCCGACGCACTGCGTCCTCGTCGAGACCGACGAGGGCAAGCTGCTGTGGGACACCAGCTGTCCGTCGGACTGGGAGACGCGCTGGGCGCCGACCGGTCTGCAGGAGTTCTTCCCCTACGACCAGGTCGCCGACGACGAGTACCTGGACAAGCAGCTGCACAAGATGGGCGTCGGACTCGACGAGATCGACTACGTGGTGCTCTCGCACCTGCACTTCGACCACGCGGGCAACGCCCAGATGTTCACGAACACCAACGCGAAGATGATCTGCTCGGACAAGGAGAAGGAGTTCGCGCTCGGCTTCGAGGGCCCGTTCAACGGCGCCCACCTCAAGGCCGACTACGAGGGCATCGACTGGGAGATCGTCTCCGGCGACGTCGAGCTGCTCCCCGGCGTCAGCATGATCCAGACCCCCGGGCACACCCCGGGGTGCATGTCGATGCGCGTCGACCTCCCCGACACCGGCACGATGATCTTCACCTCGGACGCGGTCTACATGGGCGAGAGCTACGGCCCGCCGGCCGCCCCCGCGGCGATCGTGAACAACCTGGAGGACTGGTTCTCCTCGGTGGAGAAGCTGCGCGGCATCCAGGAACGGACGAACGCGCAGATGGTGTTCGGCCACGACGCCGAGCAGATCCACCAGCTGCGCAAGGCGCCCGAGGGGTCGTACACCTGATGACGTTCGAGGTTCCGGAGTTCACCGAGGAGACGATCTTCACCTGGGGCGCGCCGCCGCTGAAGTTCGGCGCGGGCGCGATCGACGAGGTCGGCTTCGAGCTGTCGGCCTACGACGTGTCGCGGGTCCTGATCGTGACCGACCCGGGCGTGAACGCGCTCGGCGCCCCGCAGCGGCTGGCCGACAACCTGGCCCGCTACGGCATCGAGTCCGAGATCTTCGACGGCGTGCACGTCGAGCCGACCGACGACTCGATGAACAAGGCGACCGAGTACGCCCGCGCGCAGGGGCCGTGGGACGGCTTCGTCGCCGTCGGGGGCGGGTCGGCGATCGACACCGCCAAGGCCATCAACCTGCTGACCAGCCACCCCGGCGAGCTGATGGACTACATCAACAAGCCGATCGGCAACGCCAAGGTGCCGCCGGGGCAGCTCAAGCCGCTGATCGCCATCCCGACGACGGCGGGCACCGGCTCGGAGTCCACCGCGATGTGCGTGCTGGACATCCTGTCGATGAAGGTCAAGACCGGGATCAGCCACTGGCGGCTGCGGCCGACCCTGGCCGTCATCGACCCGCTGCTGACGATGACGCTGCCGCCGCAGGTCACCGCGGCCGCCGGGATGGACATCACCTGCCACGCGCTGGAGAGCTACACGGCGCGGTACTACACGACCTTCGACCGGAAGAAGCCCGAGGAGCGGGTCACCTACTGCGGCTCCAACCCGGTCTCGGACCTGTGGTGCGAGAAGGCGATGTCGTTGCTGGCGAAGTCGTTCCGGGCGGCGGTGCAGCGCGGCGCCGAGGACGTCGAGGCCCGTTCGGACATGATGATGGCCGCGACGTTCGCGGGCATGGGCTTCGGCAACTCCGGGGTGCACATCCCGCACGCCAACGCCTACCCCATCGCGGGCATGGTCAAGGACTACCGGCCGCAGGGTTACCCGCAGGACGAGGCGATGGTGCCGCACGGGGAGTCGGTGTCGCTGACGGCGCCGGAGGCGTTCCGGTTCTCCTTCGACTCCGCGCCGCAGCGGCACCTGCGGGCCGCGGAGCTGATGGACCCGCGGGCGGACAAGGTGAACGACCCGCGGGAGCAGCTGCCCGGGGTCCTGACCCGGCTGATGCGCGACATCGGCATCCCGAACGGCATCGGCGGCGTCGGGTACACCGAGGCCGACGTCCCGGACCTGGTCCCCGGCACGATGAAGCAGCAGCGGCTGCTCGCGACCTGCCCGCGGACCCCGACCGAGGACGACATCGCCGACATCCTCACGAAGTCCGTCCAGAACTGGTGACCCCCGTCCGCCGGCGGTTCCCGAGCGGGGCCGCCGGCGGACGCCGATCCGAAGGCGGCACGATGCCGATCTACGTCTTCCGGTGCGGGTGCGGAGCCCGCTTCGAGCACCTCGCGTCCATGTCGGACTCCCACACCCCGCCGTGCCCGGTCTGCGGCGACGGCGCGACGAGCAAGGTCCCGGCCGGGTTCGCGCTCGGCGGTCAGGCCAGCCCCGGCCTGTCCAAGGACGAGATGCCCCAGACCTGGCGCGGGGTCTACAACGGCAACTCCGAGTACATCGACTCGATGCGCCGGACCTGGGACCAGCGGCGACGGCTGGAGGAGAAGTACCCGGAGATCGCCGGGGACCAGCGGCCGATCCTGGCGCACGAGGGCAAGTACCACGACGTCCCGCTGCGGGCCGGTGACATCCAGCTGGGGGGTACCGCCCCGATGCCCGGCGCCGGCGTGGTCGCCAAACAGGCCCATGGCCACGGCCACGGACATGGCCACGGACACGGCCACACCCCCGCACCCCCCACCACGGGCACCTCCGACTGACCCCGACCCCCGTCGGCATCCACACCCCCTGGCCGGTAGCCACACCCGTTGCAACGGGTGTGGCTACCGGCCAGGGGGTGTGGACACGAGGGTGTCCGGGTCAGCGGCCGGTCAGGCCGTGGCGGTAGGCGTAGCCGACGGCCTGGGCGCGGTCGCGCAGCCCGGTCTTGGCGAACAGGTGGTTGACGTGGGTCTTCACCGTCGCCTCGCCGACCACGAGCCGCCTCGCGATCTCGGTGTTGGACAGCCCGTCGGCGATCAGCCCGAGCACCTCGACCTCGCGCGGGGTGAGCCCGTCGGGCGGGTCGACCGGCGCCGGCGGTGCGGTCGTCGCGCGGGCGGCGACCAGCCGGGACAGCACGCCGGCGTCGACGGTGGACACGCCGTCGGCGGCCGAGCGCAGGGCCCGGCCGATGGCCTCGGCGTCGGCGTCCTCGGACAGCCAGCCCGAGGCGCCCGCGGCGATCGCGTCGACCACGGCGTCGTCGTCGACGTAGGTGGTGAGCACGACGACGGCGGTGCCCGGGTGCTCGTCGCGGACCCGGCGGGTCGCGGAGACGCCGTCGCCCGCGGGCATCCGCAGGTCGGTGAGCAGCACGTCCGGGGCCAGCTCGGCGACCCGGGCGAGGGCCTCGTCGCCGCCCGAGGCGGTGCCGACGACCTCGATGCCGTCGAGCAGGCCCAGGACGGTGGCGAGGCCGTCGCGCACGATCCGCTGGTCGTCTGCCAGTACCACCCGCAGGTCGCTCACGTCGTGATCCTCTCGCGGTCCGGGGAACGGGCGGGCAGCCGGAGCCGGACCCGCCAGCCGTCGGGGGTGGGGCCGGTCTGCAGCTCGGCGCCGACGAGCGCCGCGCGCTCGGCCATCCCGGTCAGCCCGGAGCCCTCGCCGTCACCGGGCGCCGGCGGCGCCCCGGCGACGTCGACGACTTCCAGCTCGGCGCCGTCGCCGTCGCGGCGCAGGTGCACCGTCACGGGGGCGCCGGGGGCGTGCTTGCGGGCGTTGGACAGCGCCTCCTGCGCGGTGCGCAGCACGGTCTCGCCCTCCCGCGCGCCGAGCCGCAGCCCCTCGGCGACCTCGACGGTCGCGTCCGGGTGCGCCCGGCCGAGCTCGCGCAGCTCCTCGGCGACGTCGACCGGCGCCGGTCCCTCGCGCAGCGCCCGCACGGCGCGGCGGGCCTCGGTGATCCCGTCGGAGGCGAGCCGCTGGGCCCGTTCGATCTGGGCGACCGTGTCCGGCGCCGCGCCGTCGCGCAGCGCCATCAGCCGGGCGCCCTGGAGCTGGACGGCCAGCGCGGACAGCGAGTGCGCCAGCACGTCGTGGACGTCGCGGGCGACCCGGGCGCGGTCGGCGATGGCCTCGGCGCGGGCGTGCTCCTCGCGGGCCCTGGCATCGGCGACGAGCGCCTGCTCGTGCTCCTCGAGGCGCCGGGTCGAGTCGCGGCGGCCGAGCCCGAACAGCACCATCGCGGTCAGCGCGGTGACCACCAGCAGCGCCTCCCAGAGGGAGTCGTAGGGACCGACGGCGATCGTGGTGGCCGCGATGAGCGGCACGTCGACGAACAGCGCGGTCCGGTAGGGCAGCCGCAGCGCGGCCACGAACACCGCCAGCATCGGGAAGGCCGCCGAGGTGGTCCAGCCGTCGGACCCGGCCAGCAGGGCGATCCCGCCTCCGCCGAGCGCGACGCTGGTCAGCACCGTCGCGACCGGCGGCATGTTCCGGTAGAGGGCGAAGGCCACCCACCCGGCGACGGCCGGGACGAGCCCGGCGTAGAGCCAGGGCGGCGAGACCTGCTGGCCCGGCGACCAGTACAGCACGATCGGCAGCCACACCAGTGACAGCAGCCGTCGGGGGACCCCGAACAGCGGCGACCGGTCGGCCTCGACGCGACGGGCCGCGCGGGCGGTGGGCGTGCTCACCGTTTCACTCTGACACAGCAGCCGGGCCAGGCGGGCCGGTCAGGCCACCGTGCGGGCACGGCGCGGCTCGGCCGGCCGGACCGGCAGCCCGGCCGCGTCCACCCGGTGACGCAGGACCAGGCTCTGGACCAGCAGGCTCCCGCCGAAGACCAGCGCCGACGACGTCGACAGCAACAGTCCGGCGCCGACGGCCCCGCCGAGCACCCCGGCACCGACCCGCACCCCGATGGTCAGCACCCAGGCGACCAGCAACGCGGCCGAGCCGCTGCGGTACGCCCAGCCGTCGCGGGTGCCGAGACGGAAGGCGTACCCGCGCAGCACCCCGAGCCCGGCCGTCAGCACCAGCTCGGCGGCGAGCAGGCCCACCCCGGCCGCGGTGACCTCGGGGCGGGCCTGGGCGAGGGTGAGCACCCCGATACCGACCAGGATGAGCGGGAGCTTCACGTCCCGTGATCCGCCGACGAACTGCCCGCGGAACTGCTTGTAGAGGACCAGGCCGACGATCGCGACCGTGATGACGAGGGAGGTGGCGTCCATGGGGAGAACGATCTCTCCGCGGGGCCGGTCGTCGCGTCGGCGCCGGGGTCGATCCCGGGTGGACGCGCGCCCTCCACCCCCGGGTGGACCGCGCCCGGCCCCGGGCACCGTGGTGTGCCGGGGACCGGGCGTCGGCCGGTGGTGCGTAGGTGGGTCAGCGGGGGAGGCCGGAGGCGCGCCACGCGCCGGGGCCCGCGTGCAGCGGGGCGCGGAGCTGGACCGCGGGGTGCGACCACAGGTCCGGCGTCCGCGGCGGGGCGGGCGGCCCACCGGCGCTCGCCGCCGCGGCGACCACGGCGGTCAGCGCGGCGAGCTCGCGGGCGTCCGGGGTGCCCCGTACGACCCGGAACAGCGCGCGGCGCTCCTCCGGGGTGGCCTCGGCCGATTCCTGCGTCTCCTGCGGCTCGCCCATCAGAGCGGGATGTTCCCGTGCTTGCGGGTCGGGCCCTGCTCCCGCTTGGTGGACAGCATCCGCAGCGCCCGGCCGACGTAGCCGCGGGTGTGCGACGGCGGCACGACCGCGTCGATGTAGCCCCGGTCGGCGGCGATGTAGGGGTTGCAGAGGGTGTCCTCGTAGTCCTGCTGCAGCTCCGCGCGCTTGGCGGCGAGCTCGTCGCCCTCCAGGCCCTTGAGCTCCTTGCGGTAGAGGATCGACACCGCGCCCTGCGCGCCGGTGACCGCGATCTGCGCGGTCGGCCAGGCGATGTTGACGTCGGCGCCGAGGTGCTTGGAGCCCATGACGTCGTAGGCGCCGCCGTAGGCCTTGCGGGTGATCACGGTGACCTTGGGGACGGTCGCCTCGGCGTAGGCGTAGATCAGCTTCGCGCCGCGGCGGATGATGCCGTTCCACTCCTGCTCGGTGCCCGGCAGGAAGCCCGGCACGTCGACGAAGGTCAGGACCGGGATGTTGAACGCGTCGCAGGTCCGCACGAACCGCGCGGCCTTCTCCGAGGCGTCGATGTCGAGGCAGCCGGCGAACTGGGTCGGCTGGTTCGCGACGATGCCGACGCTGCGGCCCTCTACGCGGGCGTACCCGATCACGATGTTCGGCGCCCAGAGCTCCTGGACCTCGAGGAAGTCCTCGTCGTCGACGACCCGGTTGATGACCTCGCGGATGTCGTACGGGGTGTTCGCCGAGTCCGGGATGAGGGTGTCGAGCTCGCGGTCGGAGTCGATGATCCCGTCCTCGATCGACCCCTCGACGGGCTCGCTCGCCGGGAACGACGGCGGCTCGGACAGGTTGTTCGACGGCAGGAAGCTCAGCAGCTGCTTGACGTAGTCGAGCGCGTCGGCCTCGTCGCCGGCCAGGTAGTGGGCCACACCGGACTTGGTGTTGTGGGCCCGGCCGCCGCCGAGCTCCTCCATGTCGACGTCCTCGCCGGTGACGGTCTTGATGACGTCCGGTCCGGTGATGAACATGTGGCTGGTCTCGTCGACCATGACCGTGAAGTCGGTGATCGCGGGGGAGTACACCGCGCCGCCCGCGCACGGGCCCATGATCAGCGAGATCTGCGGGATCACGCCGGAGCTCGACACGTTGCGGGTGAAGATCTCGCCGTAGAGGCCGAGGGCGACCACGCCCTCCTGGATGCGGGCGCCGCCGCCGTCGTTGATGCCGACGACCGGGCAGCCGATCTTCGCGGCCACGTCCATGACCTTGACGATCTTCTCGCCGTAGACCTCGCCCAGCGCCCCGCCGAAGACGGTCGCGTCCTGGGAGAACACTGCGACCGGGCGGCCGTCGATGGTGCCCGTGCCGGTCACGACGCCGTCGCCGAACGGGCGCTTGGCCTCCATCCCGAAGTTCGTGGACCGGTGCCGGGTCAGGGCGTCCAGCTCGACGAAGGAGCCGGGGTCGAGCAGCTGGTCGATCCGCTCACGGGCGGTCTGGCGCCCCTTCGCGTGCTGCTTCTCGACCGCGGACGCCGAACCGGCGTGGACCGCGTCCTCGAAACGCTGGTAGAGGTCGGCGAGTTTGCCGGCCGTGGTGTGGACGTCCGGCTCGGCGCTTCCGTCTTCCGGGGTCGCCATCGGCTCCGTTGCGGCGCTCATGAGATCGGAGCCTAACCCGCAAGTAGCGTCGGTCCGGGCGTGACGTCCGACGCAGCCGACCGGGTGGCCGTCCCCGGACACCGTTACCGATCCGTGCACCCTCCGCGGGCCCCGGCGGGTCGCGGTGCCGTTACGGTGCGCGGTGATGACGACCGGGACGAATCACGGTGACGGGGATCCGCTGGACCCGTACGCCCTGCGGACTGCCGTGCTCCGTCCCGCCGGGGGCTGGACGGCGCTCGACGTCGTCGCCTCCACCGGATCCACCAACGCCGACCTGCTGGCCGAGGCCGTGCGCGGTGCCCCGGACCGCTCGGTGCTGATCGCCGAGGACCAGGTGCGCGGCCGCGGCCGCCTCGACCGTACCTGGCTCTCGCGGCCCGGGGCGGCGCTGACGCTCTCGGTGCTGTGGCGCCCGGAGGGCGTGCCCGCCGACCGGCTGGGCTGGCTGCCGATGCTCGCGGGCGTCGCGCTCGCCGACGCGATCACCGAGCTCGCCCCGGACGTGCCGGTGGCCCTGAAGTGGCCCAACGACCTGCTCGTCGGGACGACGCGGGGCAAGGCCGCGGGGATCCTCGCCGAGATGACCGCGGTCTCCGGCGGCGGCCCGGGGATCGTGCTGGGCATCGGGCTCAACGTCTCCACCCCGGCCACCGACCTGCCGTGGGGCGCGACCTCGCTGGCCGCGCACGGGTTCACCGCGACCCGCGCCGAGACCGCGACCGTGTTGCTGGGGCACCTGTACCGGCGCGAGGCGCAGTGGCGGGACGCCCACGGCGACGCCGACGTCTGCGGCCTGCGCCGCGACTACCGGTCGGCCTGCGCCAGCCTCGGCTCGCGGGTCCGGGTGGAGCGCCCGGCCGGGGACCATCTCGTCGGGACGGCCGAGGACGTCGACCCGCAGGGCCGGCTGCTGGTCCACCCGGACGGCGGAGCCCGCGTCGCGGTGGCGGCCGGGGACATCGTCCATCTGCGCGCGGCCGACCAGCCCTGAGTCACCCACTGCGCTGACCTGCGACGCAGCCCCCGCGCGTCGCGGTGGCGGCGGGCGCCCTTCGCCCTACCGTGGGGACATGGCGTCCCCCGACAGCGCTCTGGACCGGGCACTGGACCGGGTTCTCGACGAGGGCGAGCGCGTCGTGCTGCTCGGGCACCCGCACTGGCGGCTGGGTCTGCGCCCGGCCGCGGTGCTGGTCGGGGTGAGCGCCGCCGCCGGGTTCGGCGCCGCCGTTGTCCGGCTGCAGCCGTGGGCACCGTGGGCCTGGCTCGTGCTCGGGGTGCTCGCCGCGCTCGTCGCGGTGCGCTGGACGCTGCTGCCGATCGCGCGCTGGCGCGCCACCCTGCTGGTCGTCACCGACCGGCGGTTCCTCGTCCGGGGGGGGGGGGGGGGGGGGGCTCGTCCGCGACGGTCTCGACGTGCCCATCGACCGCATCGACTCGGTCCGCGTCCGGACCGGCGCCGCGGGACGGCTGTTCGGCCACGGCACCCTGCTGCTCGACGTCGCCGGGGAGCGGCTGCGGTTCACCGACGTCGCGGGCGTGGAACGGGTCCAGGCCCGGCTGCACCGCGAGATCGGTCTGCTCGCCGAGCGGCGCCGCAGCCACGAGAAGGCGAGCGAGCACACGGCCCGCCGCGCTCACGCCGACGCGGCCGTGCGGGGCAGGATGGAGGCTCCCGCACCGCAGCGAGAGAGGGCGTCCCTGTGAGCAACGGTCTACCCACGACGGTGCGCGACCCTGCGCTCCCGGAACGCGTCGAGATCTACGAGGTCGGCCCCCGCGACGGGCTGCAGAACGAGAAGACCGTCCTCCCGGTCGCGGTGAAGGCCGAGTTCCTCGACCGGCTCGCCGACGCGGGCCTGCGCACGCTGGAGGCGACCAGCTTCGTGCACCCGAGGTGGGTGCCCCAGCTCGCCGATGCCGCCGACCTGCTGGCCGTGCTCGACCGCCGCGCCGGCCTCGACTACCCGGTGCTCACCCCGAACGAGCGCGGCCTGGACCGTGCGATCGAGGCGGGCTGCGACCACGTCGCGGTGTTCGCCTCGGCCACCGAGACGTTCGCGAAGCGCAACCTCAACCGCACGCTCGACGAGCAGTTCGCGATGTTCGAGCCCACCGTCACCCGCGCGGTGCGCGAGGGCCTGCGGGTGCGCGCCTACGTGTCGATGGTGTTCGGCGACCCGTGGGAGGGCGGCGTCGACCCGGACCAGGCCGCCGCCGTCGGGGCCCGGCTGATGGAGATGGGCTGCGACCAGCTCTCCCTCGGCGACACGATCGGCGTCGCCACCCCGGCGCACGTCGGCGCGGTGCTCGACGCCTGCATCGCCCGCGGGGTCGGCGTCGAACGGCTCGCGGTGCACTTCCACGACACCTACGGCCAGGCGCTGGCCAACACCCTCGCCGCGCTGCGGCACGGCGTGACCACCGTCGACGCCAGCGCGGGCGGCCTGGGCGGCTGCCCCTACGCCGGGTCCGCGACCGGCAACCTCGCCACCGAGGACCTGGTGTGGATGCTCGACGGGCTCGGCATCGACCACGGCGCCGACCTGGCGAAGCTGGTCGACACCAGCGTGTGGATGGCCGGGCACCTGGGCCGGCCGTCGCCGTCGCGGGTGGTCACGGCGCTGTCGGCCTGACCGCGGGCACCCGCTCGGGCTCAGCCGCGCAGCACTCCCAGCACCGCGTCGTGCAGCAGCCCGTTGCTGGTCAGGCCGTGCCCCCCGGACCAGGTCGGGTTCCCGGCCAGGTCGGTCAGCCGCCCGCCGGCCTCGGCGACGACGGCTGCCGGCGCGGCCAGGTCCCACGGGTTCGCCGCGGGCTCGACCGCGACGTCGACGACCCCCTCGGCGACGAGCACGTGCTGCCAGAAGTCCCCGAACGCACGGGACTCCCAGCAGGCCTCGGTCAGCGCGATCCAACCCTCCCGCGACGCCGGGGACGGGTCGGTGCGGAAGGTCTCGGTGTTGGTGGTCGACACGTAGGCGTCGGCGACGTCGGCCACCCCCGACACCGCGATCCGCTTCGGCGTCCCCGACGGCAGGTCGCGCGCCCAGGCCCCGGCCCCCGCCGAGCCCCACCAGCGGCGGTGCAGCGCCGGCGCGCTCACCACACCCACCGTCGGCACGCCGTCGACGACGAGCGCGATCAGGGTCGCCCACGCGGGCACCCCGCGGGAGAAGTTCTTCGTCCCGTCGATCGGGTCGATCACCCAGCCGCGGCCGTGCGCGGTGTCGGTGGACCCGCCGCGCTCCTCGCCGAGGATCGCGTCGCCCGGGCGCTCATGACCCAGCGCGGCCCGGATCGCGTCCTCGGCGGCGGTGTCGGCGTCGGTCACCGGGGTCCGGTCCGGCTTGCGCTCCACCCGCAGGTCGGCGGCCCGGAACCGGGGCAGCGTGATCGCGTCGGCGAGGTCCGCCAGGCGCAGGGCGAGATCCAGGTCACCGGGTTCGGCGGGCACGCATCGCTCGGGGTTCACGTTGGGCGAGCATGCCAGCTCGCACCGCCACCGTGCCCGGGGCCCGGAGCCCTATGCTCGGTGAAATGACCACAGTGGTTCTGGCCGAGGACGACGCGGCGATCGCCGAGCCGCTGTCGCGGGCCCTGCAGCGCGAGGGGTACGACGTCGACGTCGTCGCCGACGGCGTGGGCGCCGTCGACCGCGTCACGCGTGCCCAGGTCGACCTGCTCGTGCTCGACCTCGGGCTGCCCGGGATGGACGGCCTGGAGGTCTGCCGGCGGGTCCGCGCGACCCTGCCGGACCTGCCGGTCCTCATGCTCACCGCCCGTACCGACGAGGTCGACTTCGTCGTGGGGCTCGACGCCGGCGCCGACGACTACGTGTCCAAGCCGTTCCGGCTGGCCGAGCTGCTGGCCCGGGTGCGGGCGCTGCTGCGCCGCCGCACCCAGGACGTCGTCGAGGTGGACGGGCTGCGGATGGAGCTGTCCGGCCGCCGTGTCCTGCTCGACGGCGAGGAGGTCTCGCTGGCCAACAAGGAGTTCGAGCTGCTGCGGGTGCTGATGATCCACGCCGGTCAGGTCGTGACGCGTGAGGAGATCCTGCACGCGGTCTGGGGCGACGCGGACATGAAGTCGTCGAAGACGCTGGACATGCACATGTCGTGGCTGCGCCGCAAGATCGGCGGCGAGAAGCGGATCGCCACCGTCCGGGGCGTCGGCTTCCGGTACAACTCGGACTGAGGTCGCCGTGCGCCGCCGGATCCTGATCTCCACCCTGCTGACGGTGGCGCTGACCGCGCTGTTCCTGGGCGGTCCGCTCGCGCTCGCGACCTGGCAGCTCGTCGAGGACTTCACCCGTGCCGAGCTGACCCAGCGCCTGGAGCAGGTCACCGAGACCGTCGAGGAGTACGGCACCGGGCCGCAGTCGCAACAGCTGGTGGAGGCGGCGATCCCGCCGAACTCGCGGCTGGTCGTCGTGCCGCCGGACTCCGCCCCGATCGTCTACGGCGTGGACCGGGTCGACGAGCCGGTGACCGAGTCGCTGCCGTTCGGGCCCGGCGGGATCATGGAGCTGTCCCAGCCGACCTCGGTGATGCGCTCCCAGCAGACCCAGGTGGTGGCGGTCGTCGTGCTGCTGGTCGGGTTCTCCGTCACCGTCGGCACCGGGGTCGCGGTGTACACCGCCCGCCGGCTGTCCGACCCGCTGCGTGACCTCGCGGCCCGTGCCGCCCGCCTCGGGGCGGGCGACTTCCGCCGGTCCCCGGCCCGCTACGACATCGCCGAGCTCGACCGGGTCTCGGAGGTGCTGGACTCCTCGGCGACCGCGCTGTCCCAGCTGCTGCACCGCGAACGGTCGCTGGTCGGGGACGTGTCCCACCAGCTGCGCAGCCGGATCACCGCGCTGCAGCTGCGCCTCGACGAGCTGGCCTGCCACCCCGACCCGGACGCCCGCCGCGAGGCCAACGCGGCACTGGAGCAGACCGAGCGGCTCACCGCCGTCCTCGACGACCTGCTGGAGTCCGCCCGCGCCGCACGGGCGGTCGGGGCCGAGCCGGTCGACCTGGCCGAGGCCGTCGCCGACGCCGAGCGGGAGTGGCGCGGTCCGCTCACCGCGGCCGGCCGGTCGCTCAGGGTGCGGGTGCCCGAGGGGCTGCTCGCGCGGGTCACCGCGGCCCGGCTGCGCGAGGCGATCGGGGTGCTGGTCGACAACGCCCTGCAGCACGGTGAGGGCACCGTCACGATCGCGGCCCGGGAGGGCGAGAACGCGCTGCTGGTCGAGGTGTCCGACACCGGCCCGGGGGTCCCGGAGGACCTGGTCCCGCACGTGTTCGACCGCGGCATCTCCGCGCAGTCCTCGACCGGTCTGGGGCTCGCGCTGGCCCGGACGCTGGTCGAGGCCGACGGCGGGCGGCTGGAGCTGTCGCGGGCCCGGCCGCCGGTGTTCCGGCTGTACCTGCCAGCGGCGCGCACCGACGACGTCGCCGCCGCCGCGCCGGTCCCGGACCGGACCGGACCCCGTTAGGGGCGCGGCTCCTGGTCCACCGGGGCGGGCGGGGGCTGACGCCGCACGAACTGGTCCGGCCACACGAACCGGCGGAAGGCCCACCAGCGGAAGGCCATCCCGACCAGGGTGCCGACGATCTGCCCGGCCACGAAGTCCGCGGACTCCTGGGCGACCAGCGAGACGAACGGCACCTGCAGCTCGAAGACGTAGCGCGAGACCCACAGCGGTGCCGAGTACACCGCGACCCCGATCCCGCTGATCACGAAGAACAGGAGGGCCTCGTGGTGCCGCTCCCGCCCGCCGCGGGTCCGGAAGGACCATTCGCGGTTCAGCACGTAGGACACCATCGTCGCCACCAGCACCGCGATCACCTTGGCGGTCACCGGCTTGTCGGCCAGCACCGTGGCCTTCAGCACCAGGAACACCACCGTGTCGATGACCCAGGTGCTGCCGCCGACCATCAGGAACTTGATCAGCTCACGGTGTTTGATCGCCTTGTCGCGGTACGGCTGGGGGATCCTGGCGAGCGTCGCCTCCACCACCGTCACGGGATCGATCGTGCCAGATTAGGCTCCCGGTCTCGTGGAGAGGGTTGACGCGCAGAAGACCGCCCTGCCCGTCGTCGGCATGGTCGGCGGTGGCCAGCTGGCCCGGATGACCGCCCAGGCCGCCGTCGCGCTGGGGCAGACGCTGCGGGTGCTGGCCGGGTCGCCGACCGACCCGGCGGCCCGGGTGACGCCGGACGTGGTCCTCGGCGACCCCGACGACGCCGCCGCGCTGCGGGAGCTCGCGACGGGCTGTTCGGCCGTCACGTTCGACCACGAGGGCGTCCCGCAGGAGGTGCTGGTCCCGCTCGCCGAGGCCGGGGTGCCGCTGCGGCCGCCGCCCTCGGCGCTGGTGCACGCGCAGGACAAGCTGGTGATGCGCCGACGGCTGTCGGAGATGGGCCTGCCGGTGCCGGCGTTCGCCGAGGTGGCCGCGCCCGGCGACGTCGCCGCCTTCGGGGCCGAACACGGCTGGCCGGTCGTGCTCAAGGCCACCCGCGGCGGCTACGACGGCCGCGGGGTCTGGTTCCTGCGCGCCGGTGGCGACGACACCGAGCGGCTGGTCGCCGACCTGCTCGACGCCGGCACCCCGCTGCTCGTCGAGTCGGCGGTCCCGATGACCCGGGAGCTGGCCGCGAGCGTCGCCCGCTCGCCCTTCGGCCAGGCCGCCGCGTGGCCGGTCGTCGAGACCCTGCAGGTCGACGGCCAGTGCGCCCGGGTCACCTCGCCCGCCCCCGGGCTCGACCCGGACCACGCCGCGCGGATCCAGGAGCTGGCACTGCGGATCGCGGCCGAGCTCGGCGTCGTCGGGCTGATGACGGTCGAGCTGTTCGAGACCGCGCCCGGCGAGGTCGTCGTGAACGAGCTGGCGATGCGCCCGCACAACTCGGGTCACTGGACGATCGAGGGCTCGGTCACCTCGCAGTTCGAGCAGCACCTGCGCGCGGTGCTGGACTACCCGCTCGGCTCGACCGCCTCGGTCGCCCCGGTCGCGGTGATGGCGAACGTGCTCGGCGCGGCGCAGGAGCCCGCGATGGGCATGGACGAGCGGCTGCACCACTGCTTCGCGCGCTTCCCCGAGGCGAAGGTGCACCTCTACGCGAAGGACGGCCGCCCGGCGCGCAAGATCGGCCACGTGACGATCCTCGGTCGCGACGAGAGCGACGTGCGCACCCGCGCGGAGCTCGCCGCGGGGTGGCTCGCCACCGCGACGTGGGCGGACGGCTGGTCCGCCCACACCGGTGATCCCCGCTCCCCGCACTCCCCGGAAGGACCTCGATGACGCAGACCGGCTCCCCGCGCGTGGGCGTGATCATGGGCAGCGACTCCGACTGGCCGGTGATGGGCGCCGCGGGCGCCGCGCTCGACGAGTTCGGCGTGCCGTGGGAGGTGGGCGTCTACTCCGCGCACCGCACTCCGCAGCGGATGCTCGACTACGCCGCCTCGGCCGCCGACCGCGGCCTGCAGGCGATCGTCGCCGGGGCGGGCGGCGCCGCGCACCTGCCCGGCATGGTCGCCGCCGCGACGCCGCTGCCGGTCATCGGCGTGCCCGTGCCGCTGAAGTACCTCGACGGTCTGGACTCGCTGCTGTCGATCGTGCAGATGCCCGCCGGTGTGCCGGTGGCGACCGTCGCGGTCGGCAACGCGCGCAACGCCGGGCTGCTCGCGGTACGCATCCTCGGCGCCGGCGACGAGCGGCTCCGGCAGGCGATGGTGGAGTTCCAGGCCGACCTCGAACGCAGCGTCCTGGACAAGGACGCGGCGCTGCGCGTGACCGCCCGCGAGAGCCGCTGAAATTGCGGTGGCGGGCCGCTGGACCCCGTGCGTACGGTGTGGGCACACGGGAGAGGAGGTGGTCCAGCAGATGAGCTACAGCAGGACACGTGAGGTGGCCGTCAGCTAGCACCACGTTCTGCTCCGGCGGGGAGAACCCGTCGGAGAGGCGGTCGTGGAAGCCGGTGTGGTGCCGGCGAGTTCCCGACGGTCACCCGTGATCCCCGGGTCCGAACGCTGTCCGGTTCGGTCGACGCACTCCCGGTGCGGCCCGGGGATCACGCATGTCCGGGGTTCGTCCGGATCGACACTCCCGGGGTCCCGGATCGGCTACCCCGGCCCGGGTTCGGGGTGGTCCCCGATGAGACCGGCTACGGGCTCCGACACGCTCGGTGACACGGCACACACCGTGCCGGCCGAGGGGGATCCGTGCGCCACACCACCGAGCCGCAACCGCCGTCCTGGCACCGGCCACTGCTCGTCATGTCCGTTCTGATGGCCGCCGTCGCCGCGGTCGCCGCGGTCGGCCTCGTCGTCGACGACCGCACCCTGCTCGCTGAGTCCGTCTGGGCCAAGCCGCTGAAGTTCGGCGTCTCGTTCGCCGTCTACGGTCTGACGCTCGGCGCACTCGTCCCGATGCTGCCGCGGGCCCGCCGCACGATGTGGTGGCTCGGTACGGCGTTCGCCGCCACCGGCGTCGTCGACGTCGGGTTCATCGTCCTCGCCGCGGCGCGGGGCACCTACAGCCACTTCAACCAGAACACCGACCCGGTCAACGCGATCGGTCAACAGGTCTTCTCCAGCGGTGTCGTCGGACTGTTCGGGGTCAGCCTGGTGATCGCGGTGATGCTGTTGTTCCAGCGGGTCGGCGACGTCGCGCTGACCCGGGCGCTGCGGGCCGGGCTGCTGCTCGCGACGGGCGGGATGGCGGTCGCGTTCGGGATCGCCGGTGCCGGTCCGAGCCGGACGGTGCCCGACGCGTACGGCCGCCCGGTCACCCTCGCGGGTGCGCACGGGGTGGGGACGCCCGACGGAGGTGGCATGCCCCTGACGAACTGGAGCGTCACCGGGGGCGACCTGCGGGTGCCGCACTTCGTCGGCCTGCATGCGATCCAGGTGCTGGTGCTGTTCGCGTCGGCGCTGGGGTTCGCGGCGGCCCGGGTGGTCTGGCTGCGGGACCCGGGAGTGCGGGCCCGACTCACGGGAGTGTCCGTGCTCGGGGTGACCGGTGTCTTCGCGATCACGACGTGGCAGGCGTTGCGGGGGCAGCCGCTGGTGCACCCGGACGGGCTCACCTGGGGTGCCGTCGGACTGCTGGCCGTGCTGACCGGCGGGCTCGCCCTGGCCGTCGTCGCGGACGCCCGGCGGCGGGTCGGACCACCGAGTCCGGACCTGGTCCGGGCGTGACCGGTCCCCACGGCGATGCCCCGGGGCGTGCGCCGCCGGTGTGGTGCTCGACGTGGCGGTACTGCGGGGCGGGTGCTGGTGACCGCGCACTCCCGGCCGGCGCGCGATCGCGGGCCCCGGCGGCCGCTCAGCCCGTCCGCCGGGTCGACTCCCGCTCCAGGGTCCGTGCCGCGCGTTCCAGGCGCCGGGTCACGTCCTCCAGGTCGGGCGCCGCGGCCGGCTCGTCCGCGTCCTCCAGCGGCAGCATCGGCGCGACCCGCCGGAAGTGGTCGACGGCGCCGGGCAGGTCGGCGTCGCGCGCGCCGTCGACCAGCCAGCGGCGCAACGCCTGGTTGTGCGCCGCGACCAGTGCCGCGGCCGTCACCGCGGCGCGCAGCTCGCCGTCGGGGCGGTCGCCGAGGCGCGCGGTGAGCTCGCGGGTGAACAGCCGCCGGTAGTGGTGCACCGACGCGGCCTCGCGGTCGCGCAGCGCCGGCACCGAGCCGACCAGCGCGAACCGCAGCCGGGCGACCTCGGGGTCCTCGGTGTAGAGCTCGAACACCGTCTCCGCGGCACGCAGTGCCAGCGACGGCAGCGGCTCGTCGGGGTGCGCGCCGTCGAACACCTCGCTGATCCGGGCCAGCCCGCGCTCGTGGTCGGGGGACAGCGCGTCCTCCTTGCCGCGGAAGTAGCGGAAGAAGGTCCGGCGGCCGACGCCCGCGGCGGCGGCGATGTCGTCCACCGTGGTGTCGTCGTAGCCGCGTTCGGTGAACAGCCGCGCGGCCGCCGCGACCAGGTCCCTCCGCACCTCGGCGCGCCCCTCGGGGGAACGCCCGCGCCGCGTGCTGGTCGCCATGGCACGGAGGGTAGCAAGGTCCCCTGGCCTGTGGCACGGAGTGCCGTTAGCATGGGCGGTATGAACAGCGAGTTCGACAGCTACCGGCTCAGCGACGAGCACATGGCCCTCCGCGAGGCGGTCCGGGACCTGGCGGAGAAGGAGATCGCCCCGCACGCCGCCGAGGTCGACGAGCAGGGCCGGTACCCCGTCGAGGCGCGCGACGCGCTGGTCAAGGCCGGTTTCCAGGCCGTGATCATCCCCGAGGAGTACGGCGGCCAGGGCGCCGACGAGCTCGCCGGCTGCATCGTGATCGAGGAGGTCGCGCGGGTCTGCGCGTCGTCGTCGCTGATCCCGGGGGTCAACGGGCTCGGGCTGACCCCGATCCTGCTGTCGGCCTCGGACGAGCTGAAGAAGCAGGTTCTCCCGTCGGTCGCCTCCGGCGAGGCCATGGTGAGCTACGCGCTGTCCGAGCGCGAGGCCGGCTCCGACGCCGCGTCGATGAAGACCCGCGCCCGCCGCGACGGCGACGAGTGGGTGCTCAACGGCACCAAGTGCTGGATCTCCAACGCCGGCGAGTCGACCTGGTACACGGTCATGGCGGTGACCGACCCGGAGAAGAAGGCCAACGGGATCTCGGCGTTCGTGGTGCACTCCGACGACCCGGGCTTCGTCGTCGGGACCAAGGAGCGCAAGCTCGGCATCCACGGCTCGCCCACCCGTGAGATCCACTTCGAGGACGCCCGCATCCCGGCGGACCGGATCATCGGTGCCGAGGGCACCGGATTCAAGACCGCGCTGCGCACCCTGGACCACACGCGTCCGACCATCGGCTCGCAGGCCGTCGGCATCGCCCAGGGCGCGCTCGACGTCGCGACGCAGTACATGAAGGAGCGCAAGCAGTTCGGCAAGCACCTGGCCGAGTTCCAGGGCCTGCAGTTCATGCTCGCCGACATGGCGATGAAGGTCGAGGCCGCCCGCCAGCTCTGCTACGTCGCCGCCTCGCGCGCCGAGCGCGACGAGCCCGGACTCGGCTTCATCTCCTCGGCCGCCAAGTGCTTCGCCTCCGACACCGCGATGCAGGTGACCACCGACGCCGTCCAGCTGCTCGGCGGCGCGGGCTACACCCGTGACTTCCCGGCCGAGCGCATGATGCGCGACGCGAAGATCACGCAGATCTACGAGGGCACCAACCAGATCCAGCGCATGGTGATGGCGCGTTCGCTGCTCAAGTGAGGTGTACGGGGCCCTGAGCCCTGCTGCGGACCCCGGGGCGACCATGATCAGGCCGTCTCGGGGCCGTCCGAGGTCGACGACGAACGACCGAGGACCCCGTCGATGGCGGCACGGGCGCGCTCGTAGCTGGACGGCACGAGGTGGGTGTACGTCCGCAGTGTGAAGCCAGGGTCGCTGTGGCCGAGGTAGGCCGCCAGCTCTTTGACGGACACGCCCTGCGAGAGCAGGGTCGAGGCGTAGAAGTGGCGCAGTGCGTGCATCCCGTCGGCACGCTTGCGGTAGACGAGGCCGGCGGACCGGAAGGCGCCCTGCCAGACGACCTTGTTGAAGAGGTCTCCGCTGTAGAGACGGCCGTCTTCCCCGGTGATCAGTAGGTCGGTGGTGACCGGCTCCCCGTCGGGGTTATCCCACGGCAACGTGATCGTTGATGGCGGGAAGCCGTCCAGGTGCGCGGTGATGTGGTCGAGGACCGCGCCGGACAGCGGGACGACACGCGTCTTTCCGCCCTTGGGAAGCGCGAACACGATTCGTCGTTCGACCATCCGGATCTGACGGCGGACATGGACGACCATGGAGTCGCGGTCGATGTCCTCGGTGCTGAGTCCCAGGATCTCGCCCTGGCGCAGACCACAACCCGCTCCGATGATCACGGCGAGCCGGAATCGGTCGCTGATGTGCTGCTCGATCGCGTTGAGCCGTGTGCGAGGCCAGATGACGATGTTGCTCGCCGACGAGGTCGGGCGTTTGATCGTCTGCGCCTTGCACGGGTTGTGGGTGATCAGTCGTTCCTCGACGGCGGAGTCGAGCACCGACGAGACGATCGTGAACAGCACGGTCCGGTAGTTGGCGCTGTAGCCGCGGTCGTCGAGTTCTCCGAGCCAGTTCCGAACGATCGCGGGTGTGATCGAGTTGAGCGGGCGTTTCTCGAAGAACGGGTAGATGCGGGCGTCGAGACGGCTGCGGAGCGCGCCCCGGGTGGCCCGGTCGGTCGACTGGCCCTTCAGCCAGTTCTCGGCGTGAGCTTTGAAGCTGATCTTTCCTGCGCTGACGCTGACGTACTTGCCCTCGCGCTTGGCCGACTCGACCTCGACGAGGAAGTCGTCAGCCTCCTTCTTGCAGCGGTCGGGGAAGGTGCGCGAGCGTTCGACGCCATCCGGGTCGATGTAGCGGACCTTGTAGCGCTGGCCCTTGCCGTGGATCGAGGTCTTGACCTTGCGGACCTTCTCGGTCGTGGGGTCGACCTCCGGGCGGTACCAGCGGTCCTGGACGTGCCCCACGGGTCAGGCCGCGTGAGCGGTGAACCAGTCGCGGACACCTGCTGGGTCGTAGCGCAGGTGCTTGCCCATCTTGCAGGCCAGCGGGCCCTGCTTCTTGCGGCGCCACTGGTACAGCGTTTCGACGGGGATGCGCAGGTAGCGCGAGACGTCCTCGATCGTCCACATGGGTTCGGGCTGGTCGTTCACGGTTGTCCTCCTGGTGGTTGCTAGTGGCTCTCCCTGCTGGTGGTGCGTTCCTCGCGGGCCAGGGCGCGGTGCTCGCGGGCGCGTGCTGCGGCGTCGGCGGCGAGCTGGGCGTCAGCGGTGCTGTTCCAGCCGATCCCGGCGAGGGTGAGGCGGCAGACGACGAGGGTGGTGTCGTCGAGGTCCTGGTCGTCGTCGCCGTGGTGGCGGCGCCAGTGGTCGGTGCGGCTGGTGCGGCGCCAGGTCCGGCGTTCGGCGCGCAGCCGGGTGTGGGTGGTGGAGTAGCGCCGGGACTTGGTGGCGAAGTGGCCGCCGAAGCCGAGCATGTGGGTCCAGCGCTCGAGCCGGCCGTAGGTGTCGTGCCAGGTGGCGCGGTCGTCGTCGCTGGTCCAGTCGGCGGGTCGGGTGCCGAGCTGGCGGGCGTAGGCGATGAGGCGGCCGAGGTGGGTGTGGGCGTCGGCGTAATGCTCGACGAGGTCGGCGGTGAGCCGTCCGGTGATGGGGAGGCCGGCGGGTTCGGTGGCCTTGGTGGCGTACTTGGCGAGGTACGCGGCGACGGCGTCGGAGGTGATCGCGCCGGAGTCGAGTCCGTGGGTGACGGCGCGGATGTCGGTCTGTGGGCCCCAGGTGATCGGCCAGGTGTGGCCGGTGTCGGCATAGGACGGGGTGTCGAAGCCGGTGGCCCGGGTGGCGCCTGCGACGAGCTCGGCGAGGTGGGCCGGGGTGATGGTGTCCGGCGGCGGGAGTATCGCATCGGGGTCGTCTGGGTCGACGGTGTCGAGGCGGATGAGGGCGTGGAAGTGGACGACGCCGCGGCGTTGGTACTCGGCGACCTTGCCGTAGGAGACGCGCAGCTTCGTGCCGTGGGGCTTGGCGAGGGGCCGCAGCGCCCGGTTGAGGGCGATCATGGTGCGGCGCCAGAGTTCGCCGGCCCAGCCGTTCCAGACGACGTGGTGGGCGTGATCGTAGCAGTCCAGGCACAGCGGCCGGCCGAGACAGGCCGCTGACTCGGTGTGGCGCTGGGTGCAGGTCAGCAGGCGCCCGTGAGGGCAGGGAGTCGCGTTGCGGCGCGGGCGGCAGGGGCGGACCTGTCCGGTGCGGGGGTTGACCACGCGGGTGTGGACGGGGCCGAAGGACGGTGCGGTGAGGGTGGCGAACACGGCGGGGTGTCCGGCGACGGTGTCGGGGACGCCTTTGCCGCCGACGAGGCCGGAGCGGATGAGCTGGTAGGTGTCGGCGCGGTAGGTCTCGGCGCACGGTGGGCAGACGCTGGCGCGGCGGTCGCCGCAGGGGACGTAGATGACTCCGTCGGGCAGCTCGTTGGTGTGGCGGGTGCGGGTGATGGCGCCGGTGGTGGTGTCGACGTCGTGGAGTTCGCCGGTGAGTCGGACGGGGCGGACGCATCCGCGGGTGGCGGCGGTGTGGTCGAGCCAGCGTCGGTGGTCGCGGGATCCGGCACGGCGCAGGAGTGCGGTGCGGGTGGTGGTGAATCCTGGTGGTCGGGGTGTCGTCGTGGTCGTCATGGGCGGCTACCAGGGGACGGCCGGGAAGGCGTGGCCGAAGTAGTCGCGGGCGATGTGCTCGGCGCGGGCGCGGATGGCGGCGATGTCGTCGGGGGTGCGGCTGGTGGTCCAGGTGTGGAGGTCCCCACCGTCGAACCGCATGACGGCGTCGATGGCGGAGAGCGGGTCGACGACCTTGACGGCGAGGGTGTCGCCGTAGCGGGCGAGGTGTGCGGCCAGGGCGAGGACGAGCTGTCGGGCGGTGAGGACGTACTCGGCGGCGGTCAGGAACGGCTGCTCGGTGCTGACGTCGTGGCGGTCGGTCGGGGTGTCGAGGGTGGCGGTCATGGCGGTTCTCCTTGCTCTGGTGGGTGGTTGGCGGTCACCGGGCACCCCCGGCCGGGCGGGTCGGGGGTGCGGGGTCGCCGTCAACGACCAGGTGCGTCGTCGGTGGTCGGGAGTGCGGCGAGGGTGGTGGTCTCGTGGGCGTCGCATCCGGGACGCAGGCACGAGCGGTAGAGGTCGCAGCCGAACAGGGCGTGGTCGGGGATGAGGCCCCGGCAGTGGCAGGGGGTCCAGTGGCACCAGATGTGGCCCTCGAAGACGCAGCGGGCGCGGTTGCGTCCCAGGACGCAGGACCGGCAGATGAGGCGTCCGTCGTCGGCGGTCCAGCCGTCGGTGGTGATGTGCTGTATCGCCTGCTCGGCGGTCTCGAAGTGCAGCGGGCGTTCCTCGATGCCGTCGGTGTCGTACTCAGACGAGCAGATGTCGCAGGTGATCGCGTAGCAGGTGACGGCGCGGATCACGGTGCACCTCCGGTGCCGTAGCGCTGGTGGGCGGCCTGTCGGGTGGTGCCGAGGCGGGTGGCGATGTCGGCCCAGGAGAAGCCGGCTGCGCGCAGTCCGGTGACGGCGTGGCGGATGGCGGTGTCGATGTCCTCGGCGAGGCGGGCGAGGTCGGTGAGTCCCTCGATGTCGCCGTGGCCGATGCGGCGGCCGTGGGCGGTGACGATGCAGCGGGTGAAGGCGGCGTAGTCGTCGTTCTCGCAGATCCGGCGGGTGCGGCTGCCGGGGCGGTGGGTGGGGCGCTCGGGTGTCAAGCCGGTCTTGACGGTCGGCGCGGTCACCGGAGGGCTCCGGCGTAGGGGGCCCGGGTGCTTGCCTCGGTGTCGTGGCGGTCGCTCAGGGCGATGCGTGTCCGGTGCGACGAGGTGAGCCGGTCGGTCAGGGCGACCAGGGTCAGCAGGACGGGCAGGGTGATGAGGAAGCCGATCAGCAGGACCAGCGGGGCGGCTTCGCCGAGGGTGTTGCGGGCGGCGAGGACGAGGCCGGTCGTGGCGGCGACGAACGGAATGGCGATGAGCAGGTGACGGATGTCGTTCTTCATCTGGGCACACTTCTCCTGGGTCACGAATAGCGGTGCTATTCGGCGGGTGGGTGGAATTGCGGGATCGCGCTTATGCGGCGGGATCGCCGGGCGCGTTGTCGCGGAGGCGACGGGCGGCGTTCACGACGGCGCGGATGTGGGCATCGGTGAGGTACGCGGCCTTGAACCGGCGAGGGATTCCGCCTTCGGCGAGCAGCCAGCCCACGCCCCGGTCCTCGGGGCGGATGTCCTTGGCGGAGAAGCCTTCCTTGGCCCAGCCGACGGACAGGATGATGTCGGAGCTGGAATCGGTGGTGCAGTGGAAGGCGACGCGGTAGCCGAACAGGTCCCGCAGGCTGGTCGGGATGATGTCGGCGGACGGGCGTTGGGTGGCGGCGACGACGATGATTCCGGCGGCGCGGCCCCGGGCGACGAGGTCGCGGACGAGGGTGCGGAACTCTTCCTGCTCGTCCTTGGTGCCGATGGTGACCGAGTAGTAGGCGAGTTCGTCGATCACGCAGAGGATGACGTCGAGGCCGTCGGTCTGGACGATCTTGCGTCGTCCGGCGGCGTCGAGCTGGGTGTATCGGATGTCCATCTCGGACTGGAGTTCGCGGAGCTTGTCGAGTGCGAGGCCGATGGAGTTGCCGACGAACACGTCGGCGACCGGGCGCCAGAGTCCGAGTTCGACGATCTTGCCGTCGAAGAGCCACAGCCGGGCGTCGGTGCAGAGTGCCGCGTGGCCGATGATGGTGTTGAGCAGCGAAGACTTCCCGGAGCCGGGTTCGCCGCCGTCGAGCAGGTTGCGGTACATCAGGGTGACCTCGACCGGGTCGCCGTTCTCGTCGATGCCGAAGCTGATCGGGTCGTAGATCGAGCGCGGGCCGCCAGGTCGGTTCCGGCGGGTGCGCCGGCGGTTGAGGATCGTCATGGCGGTGTCCTTCACTCGGCGTGGATGCGCGGTGCGTGTGCGGGTGTGGTCGCCGAGGTCCGGCCCGCCGGGCGGCGGGTCAGGTGAGCGCTACAGGC
Source organism: Pseudonocardia sp. Ae717_Ps2 (assembly GCF_001932475.1). Lineage (NCBI taxonomy): Bacteria > Bacillati > Actinomycetota > Actinomycetes > Pseudonocardiales > Pseudonocardiaceae > Pseudonocardia > Pseudonocardia sp. Ae717_Ps2. Next base: position 4,877,980 of record NZ_MCIS01000001.1, on the reverse strand, counting down.
TCGGGTCGGCGTCCTCGTCGTCGGCGGGCCGACGCGCGGTGGCGTTCTTGCCGCTGGTGCGTCCCGGCTTCTTCTCGGCCGGTGGGGTGGGCGCCGTGGTGCGGGCGCCGGTGAGGGTGTCGCGGGAGGGCAGGGCGACGACGTTGCCGGTGTCCTCGGGCGTGATGTGCTCGTCAGCGTCGACCGCAGCGAGGTCGGCGAGGTCGTGGATACCGGTCGGAACGATGTCTCCGACGGTGAGCGGGTCGCGGCGGACGACGTCCACGACGACGAGTGCTGCTTGGGCGCGGACCGGGGTGACCCGGGTGGTGCGGGCCCAGCAGGCGGTGGAGATCCGGTCGGTGACCTGGTCGATGTCCTTGACCGAGAGCCCGGCCGGGAGCCACACTCGCACGCGTTCCCCGACCGGGGACGGCCGTGACCACAGCAGCAGCGGCATCTTGCCGTCGTGGGTCATGGTCCGGGTCTGGCCGAAGCAGGCCCGCATCCGATGGCGAGTCGTCACGGCCCAGCAGCGGGCGGTGATGTACCGGCGAGATGCCGGGATACCGATCACCATGACGGTGACGAAGCCCAGTGCGAGGGCGGTGTTCGCGGGGCCGATGTGGTCCCGCAGGACCAACGTGATCGTCAGGATCACGGCGATGCAGGTCAGTTCCGCTCGGAAGCGGATGATCCAGCCCACGACCCGCAGGTACGGGTTCTGGTGTGGGCGGGTGAAGATCTCGATCGTCCCGCTCCGGTACGAGGTCCGGGACGAGTTCCGGCCGCCGGAGCGGCCTTGCGCACGTGAGGTGCGTGCCATCATCGATCAGTCCTTCCGACTGCTCTGGCTGAACCGGGGTGGAAGGGCGAACAGAGGCGGACGCGGGGCCGCGTATGTGGTCGGGAAACCTCGGCGGTCCCGTGTCCACCTCTGCCCTTCATCGGGCGAGTCCGGGTAGACCGGCTAGTACTGCAACGGCAGTTGATCAGCTCGGGGGTCGTTCGCCGCGTCGGCGGTAGTGGCAGTCGCGGGCCTGTTGTTGGCGTTCACGGCGCCAGGTCGACCAGTGCATGACGTGGTCGATGCAGGTGAGCGGGGTGAAGGCGAGCGCGGCGAGGAGACGGCGGATCTCGTTGCCCGACAGCTGAATCAATGCGCGCCGGCTGGCTGAGGATCCCCCTTTTCGGCCTCGCGTGCGTGTTCGGCGGCGCGGGTGACGGCGAGGTAGGCCGCGGTGAGCATGGCCAGGGTGATGTGGGCGTGCCAGGCTCGGTAGGAGCGGACTTGGTAGTGGTCGAGGCCGGCCTCGTTCTTCGCGGTCTGGAAGCATTCCTCAATCGCCCACCGCGCCCCGGCGACTCGAACGAGGTCGCGCAGCGGCGTGTTCGCCGGGGCGGCGCAGCGGTAGAACGCCAGCTCACGGATGGTCTTGCCCTCTGCGGGCTCGGTCTGGCGGCGCACCAGCAGCCAGTGCCCCCAACCCGCCGGGAGGCCGTCGATGGCCAGCGCAACCGCGGTCCAGTCATAGACCCGCATCCCGTGCGCGCCCGGCCCGATCGCGCGGCGCTCCCACCCGTCGTGCCCGGTGTCGAGATCACGCGCCCCGGCGATCGTGGCCAGGGCCTTGGCCGGGCGACGATTCCCGTCCGGGCTGGTGAGCATGTCGTCATTGCGGGTGGCCAACACGAACGGGATCTCCCGCTCGGTGAGCCAGTCGCGAAAGCCCGGGTTCTGCCCGTAGACCTCGTCCGCGGTCACCCACGACCCGGACGTGAGTGCCCCAGCGGCGTACGTGCGGGCCAGCATCGCCGTCCCCAGCTGCGGTTTCGTGGCGAACTCGACGTCATCGGGGACATCCGCGCGCTCGCAGCGTTCGCGGTCCTCGGTCCACGAGGTCGGCAGGTAGAGCTCCCGGTCGATCAACGCCCGCCCCCGCTTCGAGGCGTAGGCCAGGAACACACCGAGCTGACAGTTGTCGATCTTCCCGCTGGTGCCGGTGTACTGGCGCTGCACCCCGGCCGAACACAGGCCCTTCTTGATGAACCCGGTCTCGTCCACGATGAACACCCCCGACGCGGTGTCGGTGAGATGTTGCAGGACGTAGCCGCGCAGGTCGTCGCGGACCCCGTCGACGTCCCAGTCCGCGGTGCGCAGCAGCCGCTGCATCCCGTCCGGCGACATCGCCCCGGCGTGTTCGGCGAGGGTCCAGCCGTTCTTCCGCTCGAGCCCCGCGAGCAGGCCTCGCAGGTAGGTTCCGACCCGCCGGCGCGGCTCGACCCTGCGGAAACGGCCAGAGATCAGCTCCACCACCGCGTCCAACGAGGCCACCCACCCGGCAAGATCAACCACGCGGTGATCATCACCGCCGAACGGCCGTCAGCCTCTCACCACACGCCGAACTGCCGTTGCAGTACTAGAAGCCGGAGCCGGAGTTGCGCTCGTCCTCGACGTGCAGGCGGTGTGACATCGCCGCCTTCCACTGACCGACGTGGGTCAGTGCGATCTCCAGGCACTCGGTCATGTCGACCAGGTGCCCGAGCCTCGTGGCCGTGTCGACCTGCGAGGAGTTCGCCTCGATGGCGAACTTGGAGGCCTGGTGAGCGGCCTCGAACACGACGGAATAGTGCGATCCGCAGATCGCGTCGTGCACCTTCGAGATGTTTGCTTCCGGTGCGCGGTACGGCTCGTGCCGTTCCGCCATCGGAGTCACGGTGACCGTGGTGCCGTTGTTGTCGGACATCGTTCACTCATCCCTTCCGCAGAGATCGGGACCGGAATCGCGGCCTACTTGGACGCGCCGGTGTTTCCCTCGGGAAGGACGGACTTGGCACGGAACGCCACCCGCGAGTTGCCGTTCTGAACCCACGGCATCGCCTGCAGACGGTCCACGTACACGAACTGACCCTGATCGACCTTGGGCGGGTTGTCGGCCGCCACCGTGACCAGGATCGTCTCCGCGTCGCCGTCACTCCAGGCCACGAGCTTGACGGCCCACAGGGGGTGGTTCGTGCCACCGCTCTTGTCCCGACGGTGGACACCGTCCTTGTCCAGACGCGGCTCGAATCCGCCGGACGCCTGGAAACGCATGGCATTGGTGTCGAGAATCAACTGCATGACTGCTGTGCTCCTTCTGGGGATCAACTTGGCAGTTCGCTCACCCCGGACGGGGTGTGCCAGACAAGAACACCAGCGAGCACGTAGGGCCGTAAATTCACGATAGTGAACAGCTTCGTGTTTACCGTTCCGTTTACCGCGTTGACCAGGCACAATGAGAAGCGCGGAACCCGAAGACGAGGGAGACCGGTGATGAGCTCAGCGCTGCGGGGAGCGCGTGAGGCCCAGGGCTGGACACAGGACCAGCTCGCGGGACGTCTGTTGCGTCTGGCCGAGTCGCGCGGGGCGGCGTTGAGCGTCAGCCGGGCGAGCTTGAAGCAGATGGTGTCGGACTGGGAGCGCGGCAAGCGCAAGCCCGGGCACTACCGGCAGCTTCTCTGCGACCTGTTCGGACGGACCGCCGATGAACTCGGGTTCCCGGATGCGGCGCCTGCGCCGTTGTCGGTGGCCCCGGCCCAGGGGCTCGAACTGATGCTGGACCAGGCGGCGGTCGTCGACGTTGTCACCGTGTCCGGGCTCCAGCAGCAGGTGGACGGGCTGCGTCGGCTCGACCAGCAGCTCGGGTCGCAGATGGTGATCGAGCAGACCGGCACCCTGGTCACGACGGTGCGTGACCTGATGTCCCACGTGATCAGCGAGGCCGAACGGCAGCAGCTCGCCGGGGTGCTGGCCGATGTCGCGGCGCTGCACGGCTGGCAGGTGCTCAACTCCGGCGACACCAGCGGGGCGTGGACGCTGCACGATCTCGCCAAGACCGCGGGCCGGGAGTCCGGAGATCCTGCGCTGCTCTCGCACGCGATGGGCGAACAGGCCTACGACCTGCTCGACGTCGAGCGTCCGGAGCTTGCTCTGCAGCTCGTGCAGGCGGCGAGGTCAGCCGCAGGGTCGAAGGTGCCGGGGTTGCTGGGGGCGTGGCTGCACGCAGCCGAGGCGGAGGCCCTGGCCGCGACGGGTGATCAGGTGGGCTGCCGAGAGGCGCTGAGGCTGGCCGAGCAGGCGATGCCGGCGGAGCCGGACAACAGCGCTGTCCCGTACGTGTCCCTCGACGACTGGCAGCTCGCGAGGTGGCGGGGCAACGTCCTGGCCGGTCTCGGTGACTCCGGGGCGCTGGACGCCCTGTTGAGCGCGCTGGGGAGGACGCCGGGGATGTCGGTGCGGGCGACTGCGTCCCTGCACTGCGACGTTGCGCAGTCCTACGCGGTGCGGGGAGAGCGGGTGTCGTCCCTGGAGCACGCACGGGTGGCGCGGGACCTGGCGCGGCGGACGGGCTCGATCCGGCAGCTCCGCAGGATCGACCGGGTCACTCGGCTCCTGGCGTGAACTCCACCCCGGCCTGCCGGGCGAGGAGCTGGAGTGCGGCGATCAACGTGCCTGCACCGAGGAGCCGGTTCCCTGCCACGAGAGCGGGCAGCTCGGTCAGCGGGACCCACTCCAGGAGGCCGGCTTCTTCCAGGTCGGACGGTTCTCCGATGTGGTCGAAGGTGCGCCACAGGTAAAGGTGGGTGGGGGAGTCGACCATCCCGGGCAGCGGCTGGAACGAGGCGAGGTGCTGCGGGGGGCCGGTGGGACGCCAACCGCCCTCCTCCTCGGCCTCGCGGCGTGCAGTGTCGGCCGGGTCCTCACCGGGCTCGATCAGGCCACCCAGGAACTCGTACCCGATCTCGTCGGTGACCCAACGGTGCCGGTGCAGCATCAGGGCACGGTCCGAGTCATCGACGAGGACGGCGATGGAGACAGGCTTCATGTGCACGACGTGGTGCTCGAATCGTCGTCCGTCGGGCGGCTCGATATCAGCGAGGCTCACTTGGAGCCATTCGCTGTCATAGACCGTGCGCTCACCACGCTTGGTCGTGCGCGGTGGCGATTCTGACGATTCCACTGACACCAATTCTAGAGCGTGCAGGAGTCCTTGCTGACTCTCGACACGCTACCGGTTGAGCCGGTCTCAGGCAGCGTTGGTGTCAAGCATCAGCTGAGACTCGGCGCGGGAGCGCGGGGCGGGTTCGGCCTGGTCGGGCGGGTGCGGTGTGCGGGTGGTGAGAACTTTCTATACGTCTTCAAGCCGCGCCCCACCGGGGCGCGGGGCCGGACTCGGCCGGACGGCAACCGCTCCGCGACCTCCGGCCTGACGGCCTCCGGGCGGAGCGGACCTCGGGGCCGCCGGCTACGCGCCGGCAGGGTGGGAATGAGACGGTGTGAGTGGTCGTCCCCGCTGGCCGCAATCGTCTTCACGGGCACGAACGGCGTCAACCCCGCGCTCCGCGCGCCTCGATCCCGCCGGTGGTTGCCCCCTGCGCCGCCATCTGTTGTGTAGTGGTCAACTTGCGGGATCGAGGGTTCCGGGTTGACACCGCACGCTCCCGCAAAGTGCTGGCCAGGACAGCGGGATGACAGGACTATGCGAGAAGGCGTTGCGTTTCCGCTAGAAGAGTCCCTCTCGGTCAGGGTTAATCGCCTGAGGCTTACGCCGTGTCGACGTCACCAAACCTGCAAACCTGACCCAGCCGCGAAAGTGTTTACCAACCGAGATGGTCGTTGCTCTCGACCACGCGGCGCCAAGCGCCTTCTTTATGTGTTCGCCGATCAATTGGGGTGTCGCCGCAGGGTCGTCTGCCAGATGTATCCATGCTGCGTCACCGCCAGGCATTTGCCGAAGAAGGTTCTGGAGTGCCTCTTCATGAATCTTGCCGTTCTCGATCAGCTCAGGGCGCGACACTTCAAGGAGTCCATCAAGTCCCTCGGTTATCGCACCGAGCCGGAGTAGGTCACGCAGCGATACCAATTCTCTCTTAGATAGCTGAGTGACGGGCCTAGGCGCTTCTTTAAGCGCCTTCAGGAGCGCTACGCCAGGTCCTGGGCTGCTGGTTGGGAACGAGCCACGTGTCTTCATTTTGCTGACACGGTTCAGAAGCTCAGTTTGCGCCACATGGCCATCAGTGGGCACTTTTGCCGACTTGCCTTCAATTACAGCCAGGCCGCCAACCTCGAACCAATAAGTGAACACGCGCGCGTAGGATACCCACGTGTCGCGAGAAACAGCGACCGCTGGGAATACATCCTGAAGTTTCCTGGCGAAGGCTTCAAATGTGAGTCGCCCGCCGGAGCGCTCAGCTGCCTCTAGGAAAGTAGTGTAAGCGCGGTGCCGCCGAAGTGCTTGGCCGACCAGCGTCCGAATGGCTGAGTCGCGGTTGCTTGCGTTTCGGACGCTATCGACGAAGCTCACCCGGTTGGGCTCGTAGGAGCTAATGCCCATCAGGCGAAGTTCTCGTACGAGATTCCAGACTGCATTCTCGCTTGTCCCGAATCGTTCGGCGACCTCAACAACGTAGCTGTCGCCCCCGTCTTTTTCGAGCTCTCGTAGGAGACGGGCTACTGAAACGGGAGCCTGTCGCAGGATGTAGGAGTCTTCAATTGGTACTCGACCGCTTGTGATGAAGTCTCGGAAGATGTCCCAATAGGTATCTAGATGTTCACCAACTGACACGATAAGGCGGCGATTGATTAGGGACTGAACGATATCTGCCGAAACTCGATCCATTGCATCGGTTACATTGACTGGAGCAAAGCGGGCGATATACTTTAGGGCTTCGCGTTCGTGAGGGCTTAGCTCCGCCATGTCGGCTTCGAACAGGGTTTGAACATTTAGGGCTTCAGACAATAGTTGCTCCTGCGTTACGCCTGACTCAATCTCTCGCAGGAGATGTCCTGCGAGCTTCTTGAACAGCCAGGGCAGGCCCTGCGAATACTCGCGCAGGCGCTGACGCAATTCGCGACTTAGTCGCTGACCGGATTCCTTCTCTAGTCTCCTGAGAAGCGTCTCGACGTCTCGTGGCCCCCACGTCGGGAGCGTAATGACGTGCGCTGATCCGCGGATCTCATCACGAAGTTGATACGGGTAACCTTCTGTCCATCCAACATAGTCGGTTTTCCACGAGAAGCCAACGGTAAGTGGAATGTCTAGCTCTTGTACGCCGAGAGCGAGATCGCGGAATTGCCTGGTGAGGGCCTCATCTCAGAAGACGTTTTCGAACTGGTCGAACATTAGGAACAATGGCCCGCGGTTAAGCCAGGTGCTGTCGGATAGCGTCCGCAGGCTACTGGTAAGCGACGCCCACGACGGCTTCGAAGGTAGCTCTACGTAGCCGTCGATAGCGGCCTGCTCGCCAAACTTTCGTAGCACACTGCTGACGAACCGGGTCGTAGCGACGGTTCTTGTGTCTACGACAAGCGCGGCACCTCCTGAATCTTCTGTCATCTTCTTAAGTCTTAGCGCCAAGGAGCTTTTTCCCCAGCCAGATTGTGCGTTGAGAACGATGACACTTCCCGACTTGGCGAAGGCCTCACCCGCCTGTCGTATGGCCTCGCGTCTCCCCACGAAGAACTTAGGTGAAGCGGGCAGTTGATACTCAAAGTTGTTCGTACTTCCTGCGACCACGGCGATGAAATCCTCGGCATCTGGAGGAGTCTCGATTGTGCGCTTCAGGTCTGATGTCGAAGCGACATGCCAATCGGAAACGTCTAGGCCGCGTGCAAACTCGGTTTCGCGAACTAGGTCAAGAACTAACTCGGGAACGCTCAGAGAGCCTGTGGCTCTGAGGACGACCCGAGCCGCGCGGGCGCCTTCACCTAACTCGATTGCGGCCGAATAGACGCCATGCTCGGCCACTACTATTGTCGGGTCGGTGTAGCTATCGTTATCGTGAAAAGGATGGATGATTTGTCGATCAACTAGGGATTCGTATACGTCGTTAGCGTCCAGTACCCGGAAGTCGGGGTCATCGAGTCGGATTGTCTCGTAGAACTCATTGGCCTCTGCGGTCAAGCGTGGCGTCACCACCATAAATGCGTGAAGTTCTGGACTGCGCCGTCGCAGGGCTGAGAACTTCCCGTAGAACTGTGTAAGAGGGCCAATTTTGACGGCAGACGTGTATGCCTTGCACTCGATTATCGCCGGCTTATTCGAGAGCGTATGTGAGACCTTAAGGTCTAGTTCAATCCCATTTGATGTTACGTTACGTTCGCGCCAAGAAGGGTCTTGATAGCCGAACGCATTGAAGAGGCGTCCGATGAACATCTCAAAAAGGTGGCCACGGGTGTGGTTCCGAGCGCCGTCTGTGTCACCCTCGGCGACGACAAGCACACTGGCGTCGGTTGGCTTCACACTACGCACTCGAGCTCCCGCGTTGGGTAACGTTGACCTTCGTTGGTAGGTCGGCGCTGGGTAGGCAATCCGTTACATCACTGGTGCCTCACTCTGCGCAGGCCGTCTGCAGGCCGTGAGAGGTGGACGGCTCATCACGGCTGATGACTGGTGACGAGCGAATCAAAGCAGCTCAGGCCGCCAATCGACGGCAAGGCTGTAGGTCGACAGCTCGCAGCCTGAAGATCACGCAGATCTACGAGGGCACCAACCAGATCCAGCGCATGGTGATGGCGCGCAACCTCCTGAAGTGACACTCTGACCGCCCATGGACGGGGCTGTCGTGGACCGAGCACTGCTCGACCGGCTGCTCGACACCGATCCGGCGCTGCGCTGGCAGGTCGAGCGCGACCTGGCGGGTGCGCCTCCCGAGGTCTGGGAGGCCACCCGTGCTCGGGTCGCGACCGGGGGATGGGCGCGCGGCTGCTCGCCCGTCAGGATCCCGACGGCACCTGGGCGGGCGGCGCGTACTTCCCGGCCGAGCCGTCGACGGTGGAGGGCCAGCCGTGGACGGCGACGACCTGGTCGCTGAACGCCCTGCGGGAGTGGGGCCTGGATCCCGCGGCGCTCGCGGGCACCGCGGAGAAGCTCGAATCGTGCCGCTGGGAGTACGACGACCTGCCCTACTGGGACGGCGAGGTCGACGCCTGCATCAACGCCTGGACCGTCGCCAACGGGCTCTGGCTCGGCCGCGACATGGATGCGCTCGCCGCCTGGTTCGCCGAGCACCAGCTCCCCGACGGCGGTTGGAACTGCGACTGGGTGGACGGTGCCACCCGGTCGTCGGTCCACTCGACGCTCAACTCCCTGCACGGGCTGCTGGCCCACGAGCGGGCGACCGGAGGGACGTCGGGGACCCGGGCCGCCCGCCGCTCCGGTGAGGAGTACCTGCTGTCCCGACGCCTGCTCTACCGGCTGTCCACCGGGGACCGCCTGCCGCTCGAACGGGACCCCGCCGAGCTCGCGTACCCGCTGCGCTGGCGGCTCGACGTGCTGCGTGGCACCGAGTACTTCCGCCGCGCCGCGGAGCTCGACGGCGCGGCGCCCGACCCGCGCCTGGCGGAGGCCGTCGCGGTGCTGCGTGCGGCGCGCCGTCCGGACGGGTGGTGGGTGCAGGGCCGTCGCGATCCCGGCGAGATGTGGTTCGAGGTCGACGTGCCGCCGGGGGAGCCGTCACCGTGGCTGACCTTGTACGGCACCCGGATCCTCGCCTGGTGGGACGCGGTGGCCTGACGCTCAGGTACTGATGATCATGGAGTCGGTGGGGTGCGGATGACGAGCACGGCAGCGGCCGGCTCCCCGGCGAGGGCGGCGTAGGTGTGCTCGCCGTCCGCAGGCCAGCGTGTGGCCTCGCCGGTGCCGAGCTCGGCCTCGTGCCCGCTGCGTCCGGCCCGGACGGCACCGCGGGTGACGAGCAGGTGCTCCACCACCCCGGGACCGTGCCCGGGGGACACGTGCACCGCCCCCGGGACGAGTGCCAGCGCGTACACCTCGACGGTGCCGTGGTCGTCGGTGGTGGTCTCCAGCAGGCGCACGGTGATGCCGGGGCCGGCGAGCTCGGCCCCGGGGTGCTCGGCGAGCAGCCGGGACAGCGGCACGGCGAGGGTGTCCGCGAGGGCGTACAGCGTGGACAGGGTCGGGTTGCGGCTGCCGTTCTCGATCTCGGACAGCGACCCCTTGCCGATCCCGGCCCGCTCCGCGAGGACCCCGAGGGAGAGACCGCGTGCGGTCCGGGCCGCCCGCACCCGTGCGCCGAGGGCCGTGCGCAGCGCCCCGTCGTCCACCGGGCGACTGTAGCCGGGGCCGGTCGACACGAGGCCCCTGCGCCCGGGCTACCGGGCCGGGGTGTCCGGACCACCACGTGGCGGGCCGGGTGTTCCGGGGTCGCGCACCGCGGTGGCCGCGGAGAAGCGTGCCGGGAGCGCCGTGACCTGGTCCCGCAGATCCTCCACGTCCCAGAGATCTCTGCCGTCCGGTTCGCGGAAGGCCGGCGTCACCAGACCGGCCCTGGCCCAGCGGTGCAGTGCCCGCGGGCTCAGGGCCAGCCTGGTCGCGGCCTCGCCGGTGGTCACCAGTCGCACCGGGTGCCGCCGCCGGTCAGGCCGCGGCGGGTGCCGTGGCGCGGGCGGTCAGGCGGCCGACGATCAGGCTGCAGCCGTAGCCGAGCGCGACCGAGCCGACCACGAACGACAGCAGCATCACCGTGAACGGGCCGGTGGGCAGCGAGAAGTCCGTGCCGGAGGCGCCGCTGAGCAGGCCGAACGCCGCCGTGGTGGCGAACCCGACGACCGACCCGGGCACGAACCCGAGCGCCGGCACGAGCGCACCGAGGATGAACACCGCGGTCATCCCACCGATGATCAGGCCCAGCAGGGCGGGGTTCGTGGTGAGTCCCGCCAGGATCAGCATGACGGTGCCGGTGACGATCCCCCAGATGTTCGTGGCGAGGGTGGTGACCAGCGCGGGCCGGTCACCACCGGCCGCGAAGAAGGTCGCGGCACCCAGGAACGTGGCGGGCACGAACAGGCCGAGACCGGAGAGCGGGCCGAGGTAGAGGTACGCGATCACCGCCCCGGCGACGCCGATCACCAGGGCCAGAGCGACGGGCAGCTTCATGGGACGGTCCTCCCGGTTGGGCCGCACCCGGCAGGCGCGGCGACCCACGCAGGATGGGCCGCCGCCGGTGCCCGTTCCAAGATCGCCGGGCCGGACGTCACCGCCTGTTTTCCGGACGACACGGTTCGGTCATCTTTGGTCCCGCAGAGGGCGTCCCGTGTATCGGCTGCAGAACATCCTGCTTACCGCCCGACGAGAGTTCTGTTTACAGAACGACGCGGTTAGAGTGGGCCCGTGGATCGTTCCTGGGCGCAACCGGTGTCGGTCGGTGTGGTCTCCGCGGTGATCGGGGTGACCAGCTCCTTCGCCGTCGTCCTCGCGGGGCTGTCGGCGGCCGGTGCCGACCCGGCGCAGGCCGCGTCCGGGCTGGTGGTGCTCACCGCCCTGATGGGGCTGGCGACGATCTGGCTGTCCCGCCGGTTCCGCCGCCCGCTGACGATCGCCTGGTCCACGCCCGGTGCCGCGTTGCTGGCGTCCACCGGCGCCGTAGCGGGCGGGTGGCCCGCGGCGGTCGGCGCGTTCGTCGTCGTCGGCCTGCTGGTCGTCGCGACGGGGCTCGTGCGCCCGCTCGGGCGGCTCGTCGGGGCGATCCCGGCGCCGATCGCGCAGGCGATGCTGGCCGGGGTGCTGCTGCCGCTCTGCCTGGCGCCGGTCCGGGCGCTGGTGGAGCGGCCGCTGCTCGTCGCGCCGATCGTGGTGCTGTGGGTCGTCCTGTCGCGCGTCGCGCCGCGCTGGGCCTCGCCGGCCGCGTTCGGGCTGGCACTGGTGATCGTCATGGCACTCGCCGACGGCTGGGGGTGGCTGCAGGCCCCGCGGATCGCGCTGACGTTGCCGTCGTTCTCCCTCGCCGCGGTGGTCGGGGTGGCGCTGCCGCTGTGGGTGGTGACGATGGCCTCGCAGAACGTGCCGGGCGTCGCGGTGCTCGGCGCGGCGGGCTACCGCGTGCCGTGGCGGTACGCGATGGTCCTCACCGGCGCCGGCACGGCGCTCGGCGCCCCCGCCGGGGCGCACGCGATCAACCTGGCCGCGATCACCGCGGCCCTGCCCGCCTCGCCCGAGGCCCATCCCGACCCGGCCCGGCGCTGGATCGCGTGCCAGGCCAACGGCGTCACCTGCCTGCTGCTGGCCCCGCTCGCGACGACGCTGGCCGCCCTCGTCGCGGCCGCGCCGCCCGGGGTCGTGGAGTCCGTCGCGGGGCTCGCCCTGCTCGGCACGTTCGGTGCCGCGCTCGCGGGGGCCCTCGCCGTCGCCGACGGGACGCCGGACCCGGCCGTCGCGCGGGTGCCCGCGGCGGCCACGTTCCTGGTCTCGGCGGCCGGGGTCACGATCGCCGGGATCGGCGGGGCGTTCTGGGGGCTGCTCGCCGGGGTGGTGCTGCACCTGGCGCTGCGCCGACGCGCGGCGGCCGCGTGAGGCGCGGGATCAGCGGCGGAAGCCCTGCACCCGCACCTCGTCGGTCGGGGCGAACCGCCCCGCGGCGGCGTCGATGAGCGCGATCGTGCGGGCCGACTGCGCGCAGCCGAACCCGTACTTCGCGCGGACCCGCGAGTCGGCGATCTCCATGCAGGTGCGGCTGCGGGTGACGAACTCCGCCACCGGGTAGGTCGTGCCGGTGTCCAGGTGCTCGGTCACCACCAGCGACGGCGAGTAGTAGCTGACCTCGGTGCCGTCCGGCCAGCGGACGTCGAACATCATCTCGGGCACGGTCGTGCACGGTAGGCGGCCCGGATTGCCACCGTGTTGCGCGCGACGTCTACAGGATGAAGCCGAACAGCGGGCTGTCCGGCGGGATGGGCTCGATGTGCGGGGGAGCCTCCTGCATCCGCTTGAGCAGCGCGGGCAGGTCGTCCGGGGAGCCCAGCTCGATGCCGACCAGCGCCGGGCCGGTCTCCCGGTTGGAACGCTTGGTGTACTCGAACAGGGTGACGTCGTCGTCCGGGCCGAGGACGTCGTCGAGGAAGCGGCGCAGCGCGCCCGGCTCCTGCGGGAACTCGACGAGGAAGTAGTGCTTGCGTCCCTCGAAGACCAGGGCGCGCTCGACGATGTCGGCGTAGCGCGAGACGTCGTTGTTGCCGCCCGAGAGCAGGCAGACCGTCGTCGCGTCGCGGGGGATGCCGAGCCGGTCCAGCGCCGCGGGGGACAGCGCCCCGGCGGGCTCGGCGATGATGCCGTCGGACTGGTAGAGCGCGAGCATCTCGACGCAGATCCGGCCCTCGGGCACCGCGAGCAGCTCCACGCCCGCATCGCGCACCACGTCGAAGGTGGCCGCGCCGACCTTGCGCACGGCGGCGCCGTCGACGAAGGGGTCCAGCGTGCCCAGGTCCACCGGCTCGCCCGCGGCCACCGCGGCCGCCATGCTCGCCGCCCCGGCGGGTTCGACGCCCACGATCCGGGTCGACGGCGCGTGCTCGCGCAGGTAGGTGATGGCCCCGGCGAGCAGTCCGCCGCCGCCGACCGGGACGACCAGCACGTCCGGCGGGTCGGCCAGCTGGGACAGGATCTCGCGGGCGATGGTGCCCTGGCCCGCGACGGTGCGCGGGTCGTCGAAGGCGGGGACCTGGGTGGCGCCGGTGGACTCGGCGTCGGCGCGGGCGGCCGCGGCGGCCTCGTCGTAGGTGTTGCCGACCACCCGGATCTCGACGGCGTCGCGGCCCAGCCGCGCGACGCGGTCCCGCTTCTGGCGCGGGGTGGTGCCGGGCAGGTAGACCCGCCCGGTCACACCGAGGCGCTGGCAGGCGAACGCGACGCCCTGGGCGTGGTTGCCGGCGCTGGCGCAGACGACGCCGGCGAGACGGTCGGCCTCGGGCAGCTGCGCGATTAGGTTGTAGGCGCCGCGGATCTTGTACGAGCGGACCGGCTGGAGGTCCTCGCGCTTGACCCAGACCTCGCCGCCGAGCGCGTCGGACAGGCGGGGGTTGAGCTGCAGCGGGGTCGGGCCGATGACGGCGCGGAGCCGGGCCGCCGCGTCGTCGACGTCCCGGGCGCTCACAGAGGGGGTCACGGTCGACCAGGGTGTCATGACCCCCGGCCGGGGCCGCCGCTCACCCCAGGCGCAGGGTGACCCGCTCGGTCTCGGCGCGCCGGTCCAGGGCGGCGGGGTCGGCGGCCGGGTTCACCGTCTGGACCAGCGACGCCCCCGCCGCGAGAACGGCGAGCAGCCCGTCGCGCAGGCCGTCGGCGCTGTCCCAGCCGATGACCGACAGCACCCGGGCGCCCGCGGTGATGCCCAGCGCGTCCGCCCGCTCCCGGGCCGTGGCCAGCACCTGCTCGCCGCTCGCGCCGTCCCAGGCCGGGGCCGCGCCGTCGACCGGGTCCCAGGGGACGAACTCGTCGCCGTGCGCCCGGACCTCGGTCGCGAAGTCGACGGCCCCGCCGGGCAGGTCGCCCATGCCGCGGCCGAAGAAGTCCAGCGAGAACGCGACGACCGTGCCCGCGCCGGCGGCGAGCGCCACGTCGAGCCGCGCCGCGTCGGCGAGGACGACGTCGGCGCCCGCCGGGTCGCCGACGAGCTCCGCGCCGCAGGACCAGACGGCGAGCAGCGCCGCGACGGTCTGCCAGTGCGCGGGCAGCAGCGCCGCCACCCGGGTGCCCGGCTCGACGTCGACCTCGTCGCGGAGCAGGTTCGCCGCCTTCGCGGTCCAGTTCGCGGTCGTCGTGCCGGACAGCTCGGTCCGCTCGCCGGTCGCGTCGTCGTAGTGGGTGACCAGCGGGCGCGGGGCGGCGGCGCCGAGCGCCGGGCCGAGCAGTGCGTCGGTGAGGAACAGGCCGGAGCCGAAGACGGTGTCCATCGCCCCGGAACGCTACGTCAGTCGATGCACGGGACCCCGCCCGCGGTGATCGGCGGGGTCGACGGCGCCGGGGCGGCGGCGGGCGCGGCCGCCGCGGCGCTGGTCCGGCCGCCGTTCGCGCGGTCGGTGCCGAGCAGGACCTGCACCCGGCCCTGGGCGACGGCGTCGGACTGCTCGACGCCGATCCCGCCCAGCGCGTCGGCGACCCGGCGGGCGGCGGCGTCGCCGTCGGCCTGGCTGTAGCGGACCACCGAGGTGGTGCGGTCCGGGGCGTTGCCGACCTCGCCGGGGGTGAACCCGTTGCGGCCCAGGGTGTCGGCGACCTGCGCCGCGAGCCCGGTCACCCCGGACCCGTTCGCCACGTCGGCCACGACCGGCGGCGCCGCCTCCGTGGAGGTCGCGGCGGCCTCCTCGGGCTCGGGCTCGGTGTGGCGGGCGACGAAGTCGCGGACCTCGGCGGGGTCGACGAGCAGCACGTCCTTGCCGCCGGTGGTCTCCGGGCCACCGGTGGGGATGGTCAGGAAGTCCATCTTCCCGGCGGCGATCGACGACGCCTCGCGGGCGAAGCCGAGCAGGTCCCAGCCGCTGTCGATGACGACCGACTGCTGGATCACCTCGACCAGCGCGCCGAGCTTGCGGGGGTCGGTGAGCGTGCCCGAGGAGAGGACCTTGTTGGCGACGGCCGCGAGGAACACCTGCTGGCGGTTGATCCGTGACAGGTCGCCGCCGGCCAGGCCGTGCCGCTGCCGCACGAACGCGAGCGCGTCGGCACCGGAGATCGTCTGCGGGCCCGCGGGGGAGTCGGCGCCGGAGAAGGCGTCCTTGGCCGGGGCCTTCAGGCAGACGTCGACGCCGCCGACGGCGTTGGTGAGGTTGTAGAAGCCGAGCAGGTTGACCTCGGCGAAGTGGTCGATGGCCAGCCCGGTGAGGTCCTGCACGGTGTCGATCAGCGCCTGCCGGCCGGCCTGCGAGGAGTCCTGGTCGATCTGCCGGGGGTCGCGCACGCCCTCGGCGACGAGCCGGGACGCGGTCTGCGCCTTCGTCTGCGGGTACGCCGCGTTGATCTTGTTGCGGCCGATCCCGGGGATCGACACCTCGGAGTCGCGCGGGATGGAGAACGCGGTCGCGCTGCCGCCGTCGGCGGGCAGGTGCACGACGATGATCGTGTCGGAGTTGAGGACGCCGGACTCGGCGCCGCTGCGCAGCTGGGCCAGGACGTCGGCGGGCAGCGGGTTGCCCTGCGCGTCGGTGCGGCTGTCCACACCGACCAGCAGGATGTTCTGCTCGCCCCCGGCGGAGCCGCCGAACAGCAGGTTCGTCGTGGTGATGCCGCCGGTGACGTCGCGGTAGAGGGTCCACGCGGCGCCGGTGAGCAGCACCGTCAGCGCCGACAGCACGGCGACGGCGAGGCGCAGCCGGGCCAGCAGCCCGCGGCCCCGGGGCGGTCGTCCGCCGGTGCGCCCGTCGCGCGCCGGGTACGGCGGGTGCTCGTCGGGGCCGGTCCCGGCCCGGCTCCAGCCCACGGAGCCCGCCGGTCGCCCGCGTGCGGCGCCGGTGTCGGGGCGGACGCGGGGTGAGCGGGACCGGACGTCGGGGGCGGTGGGGCGGCCGGACCGCCGGGCGGCGGCGCGCTCGGCCGCCGACGGGCGGGAGCGGTCCCGGTAGCTCTCGCCCATGCTCGCTCCCCTCGGGGTCCGTCTCGTCCGCGCAGCCGTGTCTCACCCGGACGGGGGAGTCCGGTGAACCCGGGCGCGCGCCGTGCGTCTCCAGGACCGGACACCCCGGTCGGGACCAGGGTGCAGCATCGGGACCCGCGCCGCGGGCCGCGCGGGCCTGCGTGTCGGGCCGCTCGCCCGGTCGTCGTAGGGGGTCGGGACTTGAGGGTGACGCACGGCTGTGGCGTGTCGCCGCAGCTCGGGGACGGTCCCAATATTAGGGTTACAGTATCGCGATCTCCGATATGGTGACGGAGTGTGATCTTCGCTGGCGCGAACGGGCGGTGCCGCCGGGCCCGGCCGCACCGGTGCTGACTAGGTTGCCGGACATGCGCCGGGTGGACGGAGAAGGACGGGGAGGCCAGGTGGCCGACGACGTGCGGTCCTACGGCGACGAGGTCGCCATCGTCACGGTGACCTACTCGCCGGGCGCGCTGCTGGACACCTTCCTCGACTCGCTGCGCGGTGCCACGACCCGCACGGACGTGCCGGTCGTCCTGGCCGACAACGGATCCGTCGACGGCGCCCCGGAGCGCGCGGCCCGCGAGCGCGACCACGTGACGTTCCTGCCGATCGGGGAGAACGTCGGCTACGGCGCCGCCGCCAACCGCGGGGTGGCCTCGTTGCCCGACCGCTACGGCTGGGTCGTCGTGGCGAACCCGGACCTGGAGTGGGGCGCCGGGTCGCTCGACACCCTGCTCGACGCCGGCCGTCGGCACCCCCGTGCCGGGGCGCTCGGCCCGCTGATCCGCGAGCCGTCCGGCGAGGTCTACCCCTCCGCGCGTGAGGTCCCGTCGCTGCTCGCGGGCGCCGGGCACGCCGCGCTCGCGCCGGTCTGGCCCGCCAACCCGTGGACCGCGGCCTACCGGCGCAGCCGCGAGGACCTGACCGAGCGGTCGGCCGGCTGGCTGTCCGGGTCGTGCCTGCTCCTGCGGCGCGCCGCGTTCGACTCCGTCGACGGTTTCGACCCGCGCTACTTCATGTACTTCGAGGACGTCGACCTGGGGGAACGCCTGGGGCTCGCCGGATGGCGAAACGTGTACGTCCCCGGTGCCGATGTCGTACACGTGGGCGGAGCGTCCACGGGCAAGCCGGGGGTGTCGGCACGGATGCTCGCCGAGCACCACCGCAGCGCCTACCGGTACCTGGCCGACCGCCACCGCGGTCCGGTGCACGCACCGCTGCGTGCGGCCCTGCGTGCCGGCCTGGCCGTGCGCTCGGGTCTGCTGCGGCGGACCGGCTGAGCGCGAACGAGAAGAAGGAACCTGAGGGGGAACCTGCATTGCAGGACGTCGAGGCGGTCGTGCTGGTCGGGGGCAAGGGCACCCGGCTGCGGCCACTGACCCTGTCGGCGCCCAAGCCGATGCTGCCGACGGCGGGGGTGCCGTTCCTGGCGCACCTGCTGTCGCGGATCCGCGAGGCGGGCATCCGGCGGGCGGTGCTGGGTACGAGCTACCTGGCCGAGACCTTCGAGGAGCACTTCGGCGACGGCTCGTCGCTGGGGCTGGACCTCACCTACGTGACCGAGACCGAGCCGCTGGGCACGGGCGGGGGCATCCGCAACGTGGCCGGCAAGCTCTCGGCCGAGCACGTCATGATCTTCAACGGCGACGTGCTGGCGGGCACCGACCTGACCGCGGTCGCCGACACCCACCGGAGCACCGGTGCCGACGTGACGCTGCACCTGGTGCGGGTGCAGAACCCGCGGGCCTTCGGCTGCGTCCCCACCGACCCGACCGGCCGGGTGCTGGAGTTCCTCGAGAAGACCGAGGACCCGCCGACCGACCAGATCAACGCCGGGTGCTACGTCTTCCGTCGCGAGGTGATCGACACGATCCCCGCGGGCAGGCCGGTGTCGGTGGAGCGCGAGACGTTCCCCGACCTGCTCGCCTCCGGGGCGCACGTGCAGGGCCACGTCGACGTCGCGTACTGGCGCGACATGGGCACCCCCGGCGACCTGGTGCACGGCTCGGCGGACCTGGTCCGCGGGGTCGCGCCCTCGGCGGCGCTGCCCGGCCCGACGGGCGAGTCGATGGTGCTGGAGGGGGCCGAGGTGGCCGCCGACGCGTTCGTGTTCGGCGGGACGACCGTCGGCCGCGGCGCCCGGATCGGCTCCGGGGCCCGGGTCGAGGGCTCCATGCTGTTCGACGGCGCGGTCGTCCGGGCCGGAGCGGTCGTGGAGAACTCGGTGATCGGGGCCGGAGCGGTCGTCGAGGAGGGCGCGAGCATCCGCGACACCGTGGTCGGCGACCGGGCCGTGATCGGCGCGCACTGCGAGCTGCGGCACAACATGCGGGTGTGGCCGGACGTCACGCTGCCGCCCCACGGGGTCCGGTTCTCGCCCGACGTGTGACCATCGGGGGCGTGGACGCGGTCGCCGTGGTGGTGGACCGGGAATGGCGGCCGCCGTTCCCGCTCGACCTGCACGGCGTGCTGGCCCCGCTGCGCCGCGGCCGGGGCGACCCCACCTGGCGCACCGCCGTCGACGGTGCCGTGATCTGGCGGGTCTCGACGACGCCTGCCGGCCCCGCCACCGTCGCGATCCGCCGCCGGGCCGACGGGGGCCCGTACGGCACCGTGCGGGCGTCCGGCTGGGGACCGGGCGCGGCCTGGGAGATCGACCGGCTGCCGTCGCTGCTGGGGGCCGACGACGACCCGGCGGCGTTCGTGGCGCACCACCCGCTCGTCGCCGACGCGCACCGGCGCCGACCCGGCCTGCGGCTGGGCTCCACCGGCCGGGTGTGGGACGCGCTGCTGCCCGCGGTGCTGGAACAGAAGGTCACCGGCACCGAGGCGCGCCGCAGCTTCCGCGAGCTCGCCCGGCGCTTCGGCGACCCCGCACCGGGGCCCGCCGGGGTGGTGCCCGCCGGGATGCGGGTGCCGCCGACGCCCGAGCAGGTCCGGGCGATCCCCGAGTGGGAGTGGCACCGGGCCGGCGTCGACCACGCGCGCCGGACGGCGATCCTGCACGCCGCCGTCGTCGCCCACCGGCTGGAACGGGCCGCCGAGCTGGGCGGGGAGCAGGGCCGGGTGCTGCTGCGCCGGGTCCGCGGCATCGGGGTGTGGACGGCCGCGGAGACCGCCCAGCGCGCCTGGGGCGACCCGGACGCGGTCAGCTTCGGCGACTTCCACGTGCCGAACACCGACGGCTGGGCACTGCTGGGCCACGACCTCGACGACGCCGGGATGCTCGAGGTGCTCGCCCCCTACGTCCCGCAACGCCAGCGCGCGGTGCGCTACATCGAGGCGTCCGGGTTCCGCCGCCCCCGGTTCGGGCCGCGGTTCTCCCCGCGCGACTACCGCTCGTTCTGACCGACGTAGGGTCGTACCCGTGAAGGTCACCGTACTGGTCGGCGGCGTCGGCGGGGCCCGCTTCCTGCAAGGCGTGAAGGTCGCGCTCGGACTGCCCGCGGTCGGCGCGGGGGAGTCCGAGCACGAGATCTCCGCCGTGGTCAACGTCGGCGACGACATCTGGCTGCACGGGCTGCGGGTCTGTCCGGACCTCGACACCGTCATGTACACCCTCGGCGGCGGCATCGACGTCGAGAAGGGCTGGGGCCGGTCGGACGAGAGCTGGTCGGTCAAGGCCGAGCTGGAGGCCTACGGCGCCGACGCGACCTGGTTCGGGCTGGGCGACCGCGACGTCGCCACCCACCTCGTCCGCACCCGGATGCTGCGTGCCGGCTACCCGCTCTCCCAGGTCACCGAGGCGCTCTGCCACCGCTGGCAGCCCGGGGTGCGGCTGCTGCCCGCCACCGACGACCGCGTCGAGACCCACGTCGTGATCGACAACCCCGACCCGGCCGCGGTCGAGGAGACCCCGCAGGTCGCGATCCACTTCCAGGAGTGGTGGATCCGGCACCGGGCCGCCCCGAAGGCGTACCGCTTCGCGTCGGTCGGCGCCGACCAGGCCGCGATCCTGCCCGACGCCCGGGCCGCGATCGCCGGGGCCGACGTCGTGCTCGTCGCCCCGTCCAACCCGGTCGTGTCGATCGGCACCGTCGTCTCGGTGCCCGGGGTCGCCCAGGCCCTCGCCGCGACGCCCGCGAAGGTCGTGGGGCTGTCCCCGATCGTCGGCGGGGCGCCGGTGCGCGGCATGGCCGACGCCTGCCTGACCGCGATCGGCGTCGAGACCAGCGCCGAGGGCGTGGGCCGGCACTACGGCGGCCGCGGCGAGGGCGGCCTGCTCGACGGCTACCTGGTGCACACCGGTGACGCCGTGACCGTGCCCGGCGCGACCGTGCGCGAGGTGCCGCTGCTGATGACCGACCACGAGGCGACCGCCGACATGGCCCGCGCCGCGTTCGAGCTGGCGGGCGTCGGTGTCTGACGGGGCCGACAGGGCCGACAGGGCCGGCGGTTTCCCCGACCACGCGTCGCAGAAGCTGGAGATCCTCCCGGTCCCCGGGCTGCCGGAGTTCAGCCCCGGCGACGACCTCGCCGCCGTCCTGGCCGAGCGGATGACCTGGCTGCGCGACGGCGACGTCGTGGTGGTCACCAGCAAGGTGTTCTCCAAGGTCGAGGGCAGGCTGGTGCCGGCCCCCTCCGACGACGAGGAGCGCGACGCGCTGCGTCGCAGGCTGGTCGACCAGGAGACCGAGCGGGTGGTGGCCCGCAAGGGCCGGACGCTGATCGTGGCCGGGAAGCTCGGCATCGTGCAGGCCGCCGCGGGCATCGACGGCTCCAATGTCCGCCGCGACGAGCTCGCCCTGCTGCCCGTCGACCCGGACGCCAGCGCGGCCGGGCTGCGCGCGGGGCTGGCCGAGCGGCTCGGCGTCGAGGTCGGCGTCGTCGTCACCGACACCCTGGGGCGCAGCTGGCGGGTCGGCCAGACCGACATCGCGATCGGCGCGGCCGGGCTGCCGGTGCTGCACGGCTACTCCGGCGCCGTCGACGGCCAGGGCAACGACCTGGTCGTCACCGAGATCGCCGTCGCCGACGAGATCGCCGCGGCCGCGGACCTGGTGAAGGGCAAGCTCGGCGGGCTGCCGGTGGCGGTGCTGCGCGGCGCGGCCCTGCCCGACGACGGGTCGACCGCCCGTGACCTGATCCGGCCGATCTCCGAGGACCTGTTCTGGCTGGGCACCGAGGAGGCGATCGACCGCGGACGCCGCGAGGCGGTCCTGCTGCGGCGCAGCACCCGGGACTTCGCCGAGGAGCCGGTCGACGCCGACGCCGTGCGCCGCGCGGTGGGCGTCGCGCTGACCGCACCCGCGCCGCACCACAGCACCCCGTTCCGGTTCGTGTGGCTGCGCGACCCGGCGCGGCGCACCGCGCTGCTCGACGCCCTGCGCGAGCGCTGGCGTGCCGACCTGGTCGCCGACGGGCGCCCGGCCGACGAGGTGGAGCGCCGCCTCGCCCGCGGGGACCTGCTGCGCCGCGCCCCGGAGCTGGTGCTGGCGTTCCGGTCCACCGCGGGGATGCACGGCTACCCGGACGCGGCCCGCAACGCCGCCGAGCGGGACATGTTCACCGTCGCCGGCGGGGCGGCGGTGCAGTCCCTGCTGGTCGCGCTGGCCGCGGAGGGCCTGGCGTCCTGCTGGGTCGGCTCGACGATCTTCGCCGCGGACGTCGCCCGCCGGGTCCTGGACCTGCCCGAGGACTGGGCGGCGCTCGGCGCGGTCGCCGTCGGTGTGCCGGTCGAGCCGATCGCCCCGCGCGAGCCCCGGCCGGTCGGCGACGGCCTGCTGGAGCTGTGAGCCCGTGGTAGCCCCGGCGACGGCCGCCCGCGAGCTCGCTGCGTGGACCCCGCCCGACGCCGGTCAGCGGGCTCTGCAGCACGCCCTGCTGGCCTTCCTGGACGCGCGCCCGGACGACGCCTGCGACCGCTCCTGCGTGCCCGGCCACCTCACCGCGTCGGCGCTGCTGCTCGACGCGACCGGCGAGCACACGCTGCTGACCCTGCACCCGCGGGTCGGGCGCTGGATCCAGCTGGGTGGGCACTGCGAGCCCGGCGACGGCTCGCTGCGCGCCGCGGCGCTGCGGGAGGCCACCGAGGAGTCCGGGATGGCGGGGCTGGAGATCGGTGAGCACCCGCTGCACGTCGACGTCCACCCGGTCACCTGCTCGCTCGGCGTCCCGACCCGGCACCTCGACGTGCGCTACCTGGTCCGCGCCCCGGCCGGGGCGACCCCGCGGATCAGCGACGAGTCGCTCGACCTGCGCTGGTGGCCGGTCGACGCCCTCCCGGACGACGACGACACCGTCGCGACGATGGTCGCCGCCGCCCGCTGACCTGCCGCCCCGCCCGCCCCACCCCGGCGGCGTCCGCTCGCGAGACCGGCATCCGCTCGGAAACCGACGTCCGCGCGCAGAATCGGGGTTTGCGCGCGGGACCGAGGTTCGCGCGCGTCACGACACGCGCGGACTCCGAACTCGCGCGCGAACCGTGGAGCGGTGAGCGGGGCTCAGAGGTTGCGCCAGAAGAACAGCTCGGAGTAGCCGAGCTGGAACAGCTGCTGGTTGCCGCCGGCGGCGCCGAAGAGCAGCTGGGTGACGGCGAAGAACAGTGCGCCCACCCCGGGCACGAACAGCAGCAGGGCGAGCAGCACGAACGGGGCCCAGGGCCGGACCCGCTCGCCGAGACGCAGTGCCGGCACGGACAGGTACGGCTCCAGCACGCCCCAGCCGTCGAGGCCGGGCACGGGCAGCATGTTCAGCACGAACGCGATGATCTGGAAGTAGGCGAGCGCGGACAGTCCCGCCGCGACGGGGATCGGCATCTCCGGGAACGCGGCCACCGTGATGATCAACACGATGCCCAGGACGAGGTTCGCCGCGGGGCCCGCCAGCGAGACCGCGCTGCGCCGGGCCCGCGACCGCAGCGCCCACTGGTTGATCCACACCGCGCCGCCGGGCAGCGGCAGCCCGCCGATCAGCAGGATGATCAGCGGCAGCACCAGCGACAGGCCGGGATCGGTGTAGCGCCGCACGTCGAGGGTCAGGTAGCCCTTCGCCGCGACCGAGGTGTCCCCGCCACGGTAGGCGGTGATGGCGTGCCCGTACTCGTGCAGGCACAGCGACACCACCCAGCCTCCGAGCACCATGACGAAGATCCCGAGGGTCGCCAGGGCCTGCGACTGTGCGGGGACGGCGGCGGCGAGGACACCACCGAGCAGGGTGACGCCGAGGATCAGCAGGAACCAGGGGCTGATGCGGCGTGTCAGGGACGGCACGTACCCATACTCCATGCCGGAGGAAACGTCCGCGCGCGACCCTTCACTCAATCGGCAGAGCCGGCTTGCACAGAGCTAGTGTCAGCGCTGTACTTACAGCGGTGTCATTCGCCAGTGCGTTGCGGGGAGGTGGGCGAGTGGACGACGTCGAGGGGTTCATGCGGATGCTGCGGCCGGTGGAAGCCGAGCCGGTGGGGGCGGTCGAACGACCCGGCCAGGAGATGGCCGACTACGACCAGGTCGCCCAGATCCTGGACCTGAGGGGCCTGCTGGACGACGGCTCCGCCGAGGAGGTCCCGGACTGGCAGGAGCGCGCGCTGTGCGCCCAGACCGATCCGGAGGCGTTCTTCCCCGAGAAGGGCGGCTCCACCCGGGAGGCCAAGCGCATCTGCTCCGGCTGCGAGGTCCGCGCCGAGTGCCTGGAGTACGCGCTGGCCCAGGACGAGCGCTTCGGCATCTGGGGCGGGCTGAGCGAGCGGGAGCGTCGTCGCCTCCGCCGGGCCGCCGTCTGAGCGGAGAGCGCAGGCAGCACCGCCGTCTGAGCGGAGCGAAGAGCGCAGACAGCACCGCAGTCTGAGATCCGCCTGCGGGGGAACGAGCACGGGGCCGGTCGCCGTCACGGTGACCGGCCTGTCGTCGTACCCGGTGTCGGTGGTCGCCGGGCAGCCGTACCGCGCCGCTCAGCCGCCGTCGACGGCGTCGGGCTCGATGTTGAGGTACTCCGCGACCTGTTCGACGAGCACCTCGTGCACGAGGTCGGCGAGGTCCTCGCCGTTGCGCGCCCTGGCCTCGAGCGGGCGGCGGTAGAGCACGATCCGCGCCCGGGTCGGCATCCCGGCGGAGTCGACCCCGGCCGGGACGAGGTGCGCCAGCGGGACGCCGACGTCGGCCAGCACCCCGGTGCCCCACACGATCTCGTCGGGCGAGGTGCGGTCGACCGACGGCACGTCGTCGACGGCGAGGTCGAGGTCGACCAGCTCCGGGCCCCAGCGCGCCTCGATCGGCTCGAGCGCCTCCAGCACCTTCGCGTCGAAGCGTTCGGCGCGGGTGCGGAAGGCCGGCGTCGACACCGGGTACATCAGGCCGCGCAGGCCGCGTCCGCGCCGGTCCCGCCGGCGCGGGCTGCGCGGCGGCCGGCGGTCTTTCTCGGGGCGAGCGGTGGGCACCAGGGCATTCTAGGACCCCGTGCCCCGTCGAGGGGCGACCCGCGACCGCGGCGGGCGGACCGTCCGCCGAGCGGGGTGCGCGTCGCAGTACGGCGGCGGGCCTGCGACGGGCTATCGTCGACGACGTGTTGAGTGTGCGGAGATGTTCACGGACGGGCTGCACCGAGCTCGCCGTCGCCACGCTCACCTACGTCTACGCCGACTCGACCGCCGTCGTCGGCCCGCTGGCCACGCAGGCCGAGCCGCACTCCTACGACCTCTGCACCGGGCACGCGCACAACCTCACGGCCCCCCGCGGGTGGGAGGTCGTCCGGTTCGAGGGCGAGTTCGCCCAGCCCCAGCACAGCGGTGAGGACCTCACCGCGCTCGCCGACGCCGTCCGCGAGGCGGGCCGGGTGGACCGCCCGGTCGAGGTCGTCGCACGGCCGGGTGGCACGGGGCGGCGCGGGCACCTGCGGGTGCTCCCGAAGCCCGAGGACGGCTGAGCCGCCCCACGGGGTGAGGAGACCTGCGCGGACGGGTGACACGACTGCGCTAGGGTCGTGCGTCGTGCCCGACCTCTCGGCGATCGTGAAGGCCTACGACATCCGCGGTGTCGTCGGCGACCAACTGGATGAGCCCACCGCGCGTGCACTGGGTGCGGCGACGGCGCGGCTCGTGGCGGGCGACGACCCGGCGCCGTCGGCGGTGGTCGTCGGGCGGGACATGCGGGACAGCTCGCCCGCGTTGGCGGCGGCGTTCGCGGACGGGGTGACCGGGCAGGGGCTCGACGTCGTCGACATCGGGCTCGCGAGCACCGACATGCTCTACTACGCGTCCGGCTCGCTGGACCTGCCCGGCGCGATGTTCACCGCGAGCCACAACCCGGCCGCCTACAACGGCATCAAGCTGTGCCGTGCCGGCGCCGTCCCGGTCGGTCAGGACTCGGGTCTCGCGACGATCCGCGACGAGGCGGCCCGCTTCCTCGACTCCGGGGTCCCCGAGGTCCCGTCCCGGGGGGCGGTGCGCACCGAGGACATGCTCGACGGCTACGCGCGTCACCTCCGCGGCCTGGTCGACCTGACCTCGCTGGACGCGTCCCCGGAGCTGACCGTCGTCGTCGACGCCGGGAACGGGATGGGCGGGCACACCGTCCCGACCGTGTTCGACGGCCTGAACGTGCGCGTCGTCCCGCTGTACTTCGAGCTCGACGGGAACTTCCCGAACCACGAGGCGAACCCGCTGGACCCGGCGAACCTGGTGGACCTGCAGAAGCGGGTCGTCGCCGAGGGCGCGGACCTCGGTCTGGCCTTCGACGGCGACGCCGACCGCTGCTTCGCCGTCGACGAGCAGGGCGAGGCGGTGAGCCCGAGCGCGATCACCGGTCTGGTCGCGGCCCGTGAGCTCGCCAGGGCGCACGCGGCGGGGGAGTCCGACGTCGTCGTGATCCACAACCTGATCACCTCGCGGGCGGTCCCCGAGCTGGTCGCCGAGCACGGCGGCCGCGCGGTCCGCACCCGGGTGGGGCACTCGTTCATCAAGCAGACGATGGCCGAGACCGGCGCGGTGTTCGGCGGCGAGCACTCCGCGCACTACTACTTCCGCGACTTCTGGAAGGCCGACTCCGGGATGCTCGCGGCGCTGCACCTGCTGGCCGCGCTCGGCGAGCACCGGGCGGCGGCCGACGGCGCGACGGTGTCCGGGCTGATGGCCGACTACGACCGCTACGCGGCCTCCGGCGAGATCAACTCGACGGTCGAGGACCAGGCGGGGCGGGTCGCCGAGATCGAGCGCGTCTTCGGCGCGCGCGACGGGGTCGAGCTCGACCGGCTGGACGGGCTGACCGTCTCGCTGCCGGACGGCTCGTGGTTCAACCTGCGGGCCTCGAACACCGAGCCGCTGCTGCGGCTCAACGTCGAGGCGGCGGACGCCGCGGCCGTCCGTGCCCTGGTCGACGAGGTGCTGGCGGTCGTGCGCGCCTGATCGCACGACCCCGCACACCTGCGGTGACGGCGTCCGTACCCGGTCGGCTGCCGCGGAGTGTCGGTACCGGGTGGCAGCATCGAGAGCGCGAGATGACGACGAGGAGAACCGTGGCCCTACAGCTCGACCCCCAGCTGCTGGAGATCCTGGCCTGCCCGTGCGACGCGCACGCGGTCCTGACCCCGGGTGAGGACCGGCTGACCTGCACGGCGTGCGGTCGCGCGTTCCCGGTGACCGACGGGATCCCGGTGCTGCTCCTCGACGAGGCGCTGCCCGGTACCGGGCCGGCGGGGGACGGACGGGACGACGGGTGAACGGGGTGCTCGACGACACGCTGCTGGCCGATCCCGAGGAGCTGGCGGCGCGGGACACCACGGGTGTCCTGCGGGCCGCCGCGACCGCGGGCGCCCAGGTCCGGTCCGCGTTGTACACCGCGGGCCAGGCCGGTCTGGACCGGCTGCGCGGGCACCGTCCCCGCGCGCTGGTGCTGCTGCGCCGGCCCGGCGTCTCCGGGGCGGTGGCCGACCTCGTCACGGCCCTGCTCACCGACCGCTGTCCGGTTCCGGTCGTGGTCGCCGAGCGGATGCCGGGCTGGATCGGGCCGCTGGACGTCGTCGTCGCGCACTCCACCGACCCCACCGACCCCGAGCTGGCCGAGTCGGTCTCCGTCGCGGTGCACCGCGGCGCCGAGGTCGTGCTCTCCGCGCCGGACTCCGGGCCGGTCGCCCAGGCGGGCGCCGGGCGCGCCCGGCTGGTCGAGCCGCGCATCCCGCTGCCCGAGGGCCTCGGGTTCGCCCAGGCGCTGACGGTCGCGCTGGTCGCCGTCGCCGAGCTGGACCTGCTGCCCGGGATGCGCAGCGAGGAGGTCCCGGCCCGGCTCGAGGCGCTGGCCGACGCGCTCGACGCCGAGGCCGAGCGCTGCCAGCCCGCGCACGAGCCGTTCGTGAACCCGGCGAAGGCGCTCGCGCTGCGGCTGGCCGAGCGGACCCCGCTGCTGTGGGGGGTGGACCCGGCCGCCGCCGCGGTGGCCCGGCACGGCGCGCTGGCACTGGCCACCCACGCCGGTGTCGTCGCGCACGCCGACGGGCTCGCGCAGGCCGGCACCCTGGCCGGGCTGCGCGTCGCCGTCGACCTGTCCGAGCGGGGCGGGGGCGACATCTTCCACGACCCGTTCGACGACCCGGCCCCCGGTGGCGACGCGCCGCCGCCGCGCCTGGTGCTGCTCGGCACGGGTGAGGAGGACCCGCAGGCGGTGAGCCGCCGGGTGCTCGGCCGGGAGTGGCCGAACGCCGACCTGGCGCACCCGGTCGACGAGATCCCGCGGGGCACCCGCGACGCGGCGCTGCTGCGTGCCGGCGTCCTCGCCCTGCGTGCCGACATCGCCGCCGTGTACCTCGGCCTGGCGACCGGCGCCACCCTGATCACCTGACCCCCGCGCACCTGACACCGGGAGACCCGTGGAACTGCTGGAGAACCCGATCCGCACCTACGCCTGGGGTTCGCGGACGGTCATCGCCGAGCTGCTCGGCGAGCCCGTCCCGTCACCGCACCCGCAGGCGGAGCTGTGGCTGGGCGCGCACCCGGCCGCCCCGTCGACGGTCGCCGGGGGCACCTGCCCGCTGCACGAGCTCATCGCCGCGGACCCGGTCGCTGCGCTCGGCCCGGGACGCGACCGCTGGGAAGGGCGGCTGCCGTTCCTGCTGAAGGTGCTGGCGGCCGAGGAGCCGCTGAGCCTGCAGGCCCACCCGAGCCTGGAGCAGGCCCGCGAGGGCTGGGAGCGGGAGAACGCCGCGGGGATCGCGGTGGACGCGCCGGACCGCAACTACCGCGACGCCCACCACAAGCCGGAGCTGATCTGCGCGCTGACCGAGTTCGTCGCGCTGGTCGGGTTCCGTGAGCCGGCCCGCACGGTGGAGCTGCTGCGCGCCCTCGACGTCCCCGAGCTCGCCACCTACACCGAGCTGCTCGCCGGTCAGCCGTGCCCGGACGGGCTGCGCGCACTGTTCACCACCTGGATCACGCTGCCCCAGTCGGTGCTCGACGGGCTCGTCCCGGCCCTGCAGGACGGCGCGATCAGGCTGCTGGAGCGCGGTACGGCCCCGGAGTGGACCGGCGAGGCGAAGACCACGCTCGACCTGTCCGAGCGCTACCCCGACGACGCGGGCGTGCTCGCCGCGTTGCTGCTCAACCGGATCACCCTGGCCCCCGGCGAGGCGCTGTACCTGCCGGCCGGGAACCTGCACGCCTACCTGTCCGGGGCGGGCATCGAGGTGATGGCCAACTCCGACAACGTGCTGCGCGGCGGCCTGACGCCGAAGCACGTCGACGTGCCGGAGCTGCTGCGGGTCCTCGACTTCACCGCCCCGCCGCCTCCGGTCCGCACCCCGGTCCCCGACCCGGGCGCCGACGGCTGGCAGCGCTACGACGTGCCGGTGGAGGAGTTCCTGCTCCGCCGTGCGGTCACCGACGGCCGGGACAAGCTCGACGTGCCCGGCACCGGCGCCCGCATCCTGCTGTGCGTCGACGGTGACGCCGCGGTCGACGCCGACGGTGGCAGCGTCGAGCTGCCCCGCGGCCGCGCGGTGTTCCTCTCCGCGACCGACAGCGGCGCCGTCCTGACCACCGGCGAGCACGGCGCCACCGTCTTCCTGGCGGGCGACGCCCTGTAACCGCGCCCGCACTCGCGCGCAGCGCTGTCGCACCGGCGGCTCATCCGCGGCGGGCCCGGTCTCCCTCGGCTGCCGCGGCGACGGCCGCCGCCACCTCGGCGAACGCCGCCACCGGGTCCGCGGCGGCGGCCGCCGAGAAGAAGCGCTCCAGCCCCTGTGCCGCAGCGGCGGCGTTGGCCTCGGCCCGCGGGAACATGGTCGCCTCGTAGCGGGCGACCGCCGCGACGAGGTCGTCCGGGGTGGCGGCGATCTCCCGGGCCAGGTCGGCGGCGTCGAGCATGGCGGAGTTGGCGCCCTGCCCGGAGAACGGCGACATCAGGTGGGCGGCGTCGCCGATCAGGGTGATGCCCGGGACCGGCTCCCACCGGTGCCCGACCGGCAGCATCTCCAGCGGCCGGTCGATGATCCGGTCGTCGCAGCGGACGATGAGCTCCCGCAGCTCGGGGGCGGCGTCGCCGAACGCGTCGAGCAGCACGGCGCGGGCGGCCGCCGGGTCGTCGAGCACCCCGCCGGTGCTGCCGAGCCCGTGCGCGGCGGCCCACCCGCGCTCCCGGCGGAACCCGGCGTACACGCGGGCGGAGCCGTCGGCGAGCCGCTGGCAGAACAGCGCCCGGCCGGTGGCGCGGGCGCTCATGGAGCCGCGGCCGACCAGGTCGTCGAGCCCGGGGAACGCCGACGGCGTGACCCGCAGCTCGACGAACGTGACCCCGGCGTAGGACGGCATCGCGTCCGACAGCAGCGGGCGGACCCGGGAACGTGCCCCGTCCGCCCCGACGACGAGGTCCGCGGTGATCCGGTCGCCGTCGGAGGCCCCGTCGGGTGCCCCGTCGAGTACGGCGTCGAGTCGTCCGTCGTCGCGGTGCTCGACGTGGTCGAGCCGGGCGCCCCAGCGCACCGTGCCGGGGCCGAGCGACCCGAGGAGCAGGGTGCGCAGGTCGCCGCGGTCGATCTCGGGGTTGAACGTCTCGCCGGGCGCGGCGCGCTCGTCGAGCAGGACGGTCCCGTCGAGGGCGAGCATCCGCATGTCTTGACCCTCGGGCCGGGAGATGCGCAGGAACTCCTCGAGCAGGCCGGCGGCGTCGAGCGCGATCTGTCCGCTGTCGCGCTGCATGTCCAGGGTGCCGCCCTGGTCGCGGGTGGCGATGTCGGTCTCGCGCTCGAGGACGGTGACGGCGATGTCGTGGCGCTGCAGGACGCGGGCGAGGGTCAGGCCGCCGGGGCCGGCCCCGGCGACGAGGACGTGCGGTGCGGTGCTGGTGGTGTCGGTCATGACGCCGACTGTAGATGAAGCGACTACAAAAATGTAGTAACTTCACTTTCAGAGTGACTGCGCTAACCTGTCGCCGTGACCACGCCCGGACGCCGCGAACGCAAGAAGGCCGCCACCCGCCAGGGCATCGCGGACGCCGCACTGCGGCTGTTCCTCGACCGGGGCTTCGACGAGGTGACCGTCGCCGAGGTCGCCGAGGCCGCGGACGTCTCGGTCACCACGCTGTTCAAGCACTTCGGCAGCAAGGAGGCGTTGCTGTTCGACGAGGACGGGGCGCAGGAGGCCGAGCTGGTCGCCGCGGTGCGCGACCGTGCGCCGGGGACCGACGTCGTCGACGGGCTGCAGGCCTGGCTGCTCCGGCGCGTCGACGGGCCGCCCTCGGACCGGCGGCCGAGCGCGGAGGACCTGGAGCGCTTCCGCAGGCTCACCGACGCGGCGCCGAGCCTGCGCGACCACGCACGACGGATGTGGGCCCGCCACGAGGCCGCACTCGCGGCGGAGCTGGCCCGCGACGCAGGCCGGGACGAACCGTCACCGGCGGACCGGGTGCTCGCGCACGTCGTCGTCGGGATCCCGCCGCTGCTGCGTGAGCAGGCCGGTCGGGCCCGCGAGCACCTCGACGCCGCGTTCGCGTTGATCCGCCACGGCTACGACGCCGCTCAGTAGGAGACGCGGCTCAGTAGGAGACGCAGCTCAGCAGGAGACGCGGCTCAGGTGGTGACGCTGCTCAGTAGGTGTCGGGCGCCCGGTGGTGTTCGAAGATCAGTGACGTGCGGGTGCCCGCGACCTCGGCCCACGCGTTGAGCGTGCCGACCAGGTCGCGCAGTGCCACGGTGTCGGCGGTCGCGACCCGGATCATGTAGTCGTCCTCGCCGGCGAGGAAGTACACGTCGCGGACCTCGGGGCGGCGGGACACCCGGGTCACGAACTCGGCGAGCCGGTCGCGGGCGTCGGACTGCAGGCGGACCGAGATCATCGCCTGCAGGGGGTGGCCGGTCGCCGCCGGGTCGACGTCGGCGTGGTACCCGCGGATCACCCCGCTCTCGCGCAGTGCCCGGACCCGGCCCAGGCACGTCGACGGGGCGATTCCCGCCCCCGCCGCGAGTGAGTTGTTCGGCGTCCGGGCATCCCGCTCCAGCTGGCGCAGCAGGGCGCGGTCGACCCCGTCGAGCCGAACAGGGTTCGACGACGGCGGCCTCTTCCGTGGCGTCGACGAAGGATCGTCGTTCATGAGTCACCTCAGAGAATCTTGTTCAGTTCTGTTGGCAGCTTATCGATGTTTCTTCACCATTGATGCAGGACAGGGCCCCGAGCGGAGGAGAAGGACATGCGCGTCGCAGTGCCGAAGGAGACCAAGGACAACGAGTTCCGGGTGGCGCTCACGCCCGCCGGGGTGCACGAGCTCGTCGGACGGGGGCACGAGGTCCTCGTCGAGCACGACGCCGGCGCCGGGTCCGCGATCTCCGACGCCGACTTCAAGGAGGCCGGGGCGCACATCGTGTCCGACACCGCCGAGGTGTGGGGCTCGGCCGAGCTGCTGCTCAAGGTGAAGGAGCCCATCGAGTCCGAGTACGGCTTCCTCCGGCCCGACCTGACGCTGTTCACCTACCTGCACCTGGCCGCGTCGCGCGCCTGCACCGACGCTCTGCTCTCGGCGGGGACGACCTCCATCGCCTACGAGACCGTCACCGACTCCCGCGGCCGGCTGCCGCTGCTCGCCCCGATGAGCGAGGTCGCGGGCCGGCTCGCCCCGCAGGCCGGCGGCTACCACCTCATGCGCTCGGCCGGCGGGCGCGGCATGCTCCTGGGCGGCGTCCCGGGCGCCCCGGGTGCCGAGGTCGTCGTGCTCGGGGCCGGTGTCGCGGGGGCGAACGCCATCGCCATCGCCGCCGGCATGCGGGCGAAGGTGACCGTGCTCGACGTCGACGTCGACAAGCTCCGCGCGATCGACGAGCAGTACGGCGGGGCCGTGCGCACCCAGTACTCCACCGCGCTGTCCGTGCGCGAGGCGGTGACCACCGCCGACCTCGTGATCGGCGCGGTCCTGCTGCCCGGGGCCAAGGCGCCGACCCTGGTGTCGAACGAGCTCGTCTCCCAGATGCGGCCCGGCGCCGTGCTCGTCGACATCGCGATCGACCAGGGCGGATGCTTCGAGGACTCGCGGCCGACCACCCACGCCGACCCGACCTACCAGGTGCACGACACGATCTTCTACTGCGTCGCGAACATGCCCGGCGCCGTGCCGCACACCTCGACCCGCGCGCTGACCAACGCCACGATGCCGCACGTGCTGCGCCTGGCCGACCGGGGCTGGCGGGCCGCGACCGAGGCCGACCCGCACCTGGCCGCCGGCCTGTCGACCCACGCCGGGACGCTGCTGTCGCACGAGGTCGCGCAGGCCCACGGACTGCCGCACGGCACCGTCTGACCGGGACCGGTTCGACGGCGCAACACCATCGTGACCTTAAATCCGGCCCCGGATTCGTGACGCAGGCCGCACCGCGGTCGTAGTTTCACCGGCCATGACGGTCACGAGCCGTGGTGGCGGCATGTTCCGCACCAAGACGGTCGAGCAATCCATCCGGGACACCGACGAACCGGACACCCGGCTGAAAAAGGACCTCGGGACGATCGACCTGATCGTCTTCGGGGTCGCGGTGGTCATCGGCGCCGGCATCTTCACCCTGGCCGCCAGCACGGCCGGCAACATCGCAGGACCCGCGGTGTCGCTGTCGTTCGTGCTGGCGGCGGTCGCCTGCGGTCTGGCCGCGCTCTGCTACGCGGAGTTCGCCTCGACGGTGCCGGTCGCCGGCAGCGCCTACACCTTCTCCTGCGCCACCCTGGGCGAGTTCATCGCCTGGATCATCGGCTGGGACCTGGTGCTGGAGTTCGCTGTCGGCTCGGCCTACGTCTCGAAGGGCTGGTCGGAGTACCTGGCCCAGACCCTCGGCCTGCTCGGCATCGAGGTGTCGACCTCGTTCGAGCTGGGGAGCTTCTTCTCCTTCGACTGGGGCGCGCTGCTGCTCGTGGTCGTCCTGGCGTTCCTGCTCTACCGCGGCACGAAGCTGTCCAGCCGGGTCAGCCTGGTGATCACCACGATCAAGGTCGCGATCGTGCTGTTCGTGATCATCCTGGGTGCGTTCTTCATCAACGCGGCGAACTACACCCCGTTCGTCCCGGAGCCCACGCCCGGCAGCGTCGACACCGGAACCGGCATCCAGCAGTCGCTGCTGTCGTTCTTCGGGGGCGCCTCGTCGAGCGTCTTCGGCGTCTACGGGGTGTTCGCCGCCGCCGCGATCGTGTTCTTCGCCTTCATCGGCTTCGACGCCGTCGCCACGACCGCGGAGGAGACGAAGAACCCGTCCAAGGCGCTGCCGCGCGGCATCCTCGGCTCGCTCGCGATCGTCACCGTGCTCTACGTCGCCGTCGCGCTCGTGATCACCGGCATGGTGCCCTACACCGACCTGGCCACGAAGCCCGACGGCACCCGCGCCACGCTGGCCACCGCCTTCGCCTCGCTGGGCATCAACTGGGCGGCGACGATCATCGCCATCGGTGCGCTGCTCGGTCTCACCACGGTCGTCATGGTGCTGATGCTCGGCCAGATCCGCGTCATCTTCGCGATGTCGCGCGACGGGCTGCTGCCGACCGCGCTGGCGAAGACGAACCGCTTCGGCACCCCGGGCCGTGCCACCTGGCTGATCGGCGTCGTCATCGCCCTGGTCGCGACGTTCTTCCCGGCCCAGGACCTCGAGCAGATGGTCAACATCGGCACGCTGTTCGCGTTCGTGCTGGTCTCGATCGGCGTGGTGGTCCTGCGCCGGACCCGGCCGGACCTGCCGCGCGGCTTCCGCACCCCGCTGGTGCCGCTCGTGCCGATCCTGGCCGTGCTCGCCTGCGTCTGGCTGATGCTGAACCTGTCGGTCGAGACCTGGCTGCGGTTCATCATCTGGATGGTCATCGGTGTGGTCGTGTACTTCGCCTACTCGCGGAAGAACTCGATCCTCGGTCGTCGCGAGCGCGGCGACCTGCCCGCCCAGGCGTCGTCCTCGGACTGACCCGACCCGCTCCACGACGGCGGCGCACCTGGACCGGGGGCGCCGCCGTTCCGCATCAAACGGACTTTCCGTATCTTTCCCGCCATGACGGCCAGAAGCCCGAACAGTGGTATCTTTCGTACGAAATCGGTCGAGCAGGCGATCCGGGACACCGAGGAACCGGAGTTCCAGCTTAAGAGGTCGCGCGGATTGATCACAGCTGGGTCGCGGCCGGGTGTCGATGGTGAGGGGCGGGCACGGGCCTGTCGATCATGAAGTTGTTGACTCTTCGTGATCGTCTGGAGGCCGCGTGCCCGCCCTGCCATCATGGTTGACCGAGCCGTTGTGGGACCAGTTCGCCGCGCTGCTGCCGCCCCGGGTCGAGTTCGATCCCACTCATCCGTGGGGCTGTCACCGCCGCCGGATCGCGGATCGGGTCGTGTTCGACAAGCTCCTGCAGGTGCTGCGGTTCGGCTGCCCGTATCAGGGCGTCTCCGACAGCACCTGCTCGGCGACCACCATCCGCGATCGCCGTGACGAGTGGATCCGGCTCGGGGTCTTCGCCCAGCTACGCCGGATCGCCCTGGACGCCTACGACCGCATCGTCGGCCTGTTGCTTGACGACGTTGCCGTCGACGGCGCCATCACCAAGGCCCCCGGCGGCGGTGAGGTCGCCGGACCGTCACCGGTTGACCGGCGTAAACAGGGCATGAAGCGATCGGTGCTCGTCGAGGGCCATGGCATCCCACTGGGCCGGGTCCTGGCCGGGGCACACCGCCACGACTCCCCGCTACTGGGCCCCACTCTCGACCACCTCGACGCTCTCGGCCCGCTGCCCGACGACATCACCGTGCACCTCGACGCCGGCTATGACTCCGGTAAGACCCGCGACACACTCACCGAACGGGGCCTGCACAGCGAGATCGCGCGCAAGGGCGAGAAAGCACCGATCCAGGCCACCCAACGCTGGCACATCGAGCGCACCAACGCCTGGCACAACAGCTTCAACCGGCTGCAGCGCTGCTACGAACGCCGCGAAACCGTCGTCGACGCGTTCTTCGACCTCGCCGACACCATCATCACACTCCGTAGCCTGATCCGGCAGGCCTGGACCACGCACCGCTGGGACAGCCGACCACACCGCCGCCCATGATCATCCATCAATCCGCGCGACCTCTAAGAAGGCCCTCGGCCCGGTCCAGCTGACGATCATGGGGATCGGTGTCCTGATCGGCACCGGCGTGTTCGTGCTGGCAGGGGAGGCGGCGGCGCTCTACTCGGGCCCCGAGGTGTCGCTCTCGTTCCTCATCAGCGGGATCGTGTGCGCGCTCGCGGCGCTCTGCTACGCCGAGTTCGCCTCCAGCGTCCCGGTGGCGGGCAGCGCGTACACGTTCTCCTACGCCTCGATGGGCGAGTTCATCGCCTGGATGATCGGCTGGGACCTCGTCCTGGAGTTCACCCTCGGCGCGGCCACGGTGTCGAAGGGCTGGGGCGGCTACTTCGACACGGTGATGGCGAGCATCGGGCTCCCGGTGCCCGACGCCGTCTCGGCCGGGCCCGGCGGCGGCGGGATCGTCGACCTGCCCGCGGTGTTCATCGCGCTGCTGATGATGGCCGTGCTGATCGTCGGCATCAAGCTGTCGGCCTGGGTCAACGCCACGGTCACCACGCTCAAGCTCGTCATCGTCGCCGGGATCATCGGCATCGGTGTCTTCTTCGTCTCGGGCGAGAACTGGATCCCGTTCGTCCCCGAGTCCCGGCCGGCCGACTACTCCACCGCGGCGGGCACCCCGCTGATCATGGACCTGTTCGGCATCGACACGGCGTTCGGCCTGACCGGCGTCTTCACCGCCGCCGCGCTGGTCTTCTTCGCCTACCTGGGCTTCGACATCGTCGCGACGCTGTCGGAGGAGGTGCGGGAGCCGCAGCGCACGATGCCGATCGGCATCATCGCCTCGCTGACCATCGCGACCCTGCTCTACATCATCGTGTCGCTGGTCTACACCGGGATCCTGCCCTACGAGCAGCTCGGGGTGGAGGCGCCGGCCGCGGCGGCGATGGCCGCGACCGGGCTGCCCGCGGCGGAGTTCATCATCTCCTTCGGCATCCTGATCGGCCTCACCGTCGTGATCATGACGCTGATGCTCGGCCAGACCCGCGTCGCGTTCGCGATGAGCCGCGACCGGCTGCTGCCGCCGTGGCTGGCCCGGGTGCACCCGCGGTTCCGCACCCCGTACCGGCTGACGATCATCACCGGTGTCTCGGCGGCCCTGATGGGCGGCTTCCTGGAGCTCACCGAGCTGGGCCAGCTGGTCAACATCGGCACCCTGGCCGCGTTCGTGCTCGTCTCGATCGGCGTGATCGTGCTCCGCAAGCGCCGTCCGGACCTGCCCCGCACGTTCAGGGTGCCGTTCATGCCGGTGCTGCCGATCGTGTCGGCGGTGGCCTGCTTCGGCGTGGCACTGTTCCTGCCCGCCGACACCTGGATCCGGTTCTTCGGCTGGATGGCGCTGGGCGCGGTCCTGTACTTCGTCTACGGCCGCAGGCGCTCGCGGCTGGCCACCGGCCAGTCCCTGGCCGAGATCGCCGCCGAGTCCCGCGGACGCAAGGCCCCGCAGCAGTCCGAGCAGTAGTCGATCCGAGACGCAGTCGATCAGTACCTGAGCGCTGTCCGGCCGGTCCGCGGCAGCGCTCAGGTACTGCTGATCACGGGGTCGATGGTGGAGCCGGGGCACCCACCTCTCGGCCAGGTGCGCGTCGCAACCGATCTTTCCCGGACCACTCCCTGTAACCGCCCGGCCGCAGTACGCTCGCCCTCCATGACCGCCGCGTCGCCGGACGACCCGCACACGCCTGCGGTCTGCCTCGACGTCGGCTCCTGCTGGACCAAGGCCGTGCTGGTGCTGCCCGACGGGACCCCGGCCGGGTTCGCCGAGCACCCCACCACCCCCGACGTGCTCACCGGGGTCGACGCGGCGGTCGCCGCCGCTGCGGCCGCCGCGGGCCGGCGCAGGCGTGCCGCGCCGCGGGTGCTGGCCTGCTCCTCGGCCGGCGGGGCCCTGCGCCTGGCCGTGGTCGGGGCCGAGACGTTGACCGCGACCGAGGCCGGGCACCGGGTCTGCCGCTCCGCGGGGGCCCGGGTGGTCGGGGTGCACCCCGGTCCGCTGGAGCCCGACGCGGTGCTGGAGCTGTCGAGCCGTCGTCCCGGCGCGGTGCTGCTGCTCGGCGGGGCCGACGGGGCCGACCCGGCGGTGCTGCTGCACAACGCGGGCAGGCTGGCCCGCACCCGAGGGCACTGGCCGGTGCTGCTCTCGGTCGGCGAGGACGCCCGCGCCGACGCGCTCGGCCTGCTGCTGGCCGGCGGGCGGGCCGTGACGACCTGCCCCAACGTCACGCCGCAGCCGGGCCGGATCGTCGCCGGACCCGCGCGGGACGCCGTCGCCGCGCTCTACGCCCGGCACGTCCTCGGGGCGGGCACCGGCCGGTTCGGCGCGCTGGTCCGCTCCGGCACGCACGCCGCCGTCGGCGACGGGGCCGGGGTGCTGGCCCGGCTGACCGGGACCGGGGTGCTCGTCGTCGACGTCGGGTCGGCGACCACCGACGTGCACCGCCACGGCCCCGGCTCCGGTCCGGCGGCCGCGACCGTGGAGGGCGACCTCGGGGTGCGCGACGGCGCCGTCGGCGTCCTGACGGAGGCCCAGACCGAGGGCATCGTCGACCCGGTCGAGGCCGATCTGCTCGGCCCGGCCGTCGCCACGCTGCAGGAGTCGCGGGCCACCGTGCCCGCCGACCGGGGCGCGGCGGCCGAGGACCGCAGGCTGGCAGCGATCGCCGCGGTGGTCGCGCTGCGCAGGCACCTGCGCCACACCGGCGTCCTCGCCGACCCCGCGCAGCCCGAGCCCGGCCCGGGCACCCCCGTCGACGCAGGTGAGATCGGTCTCGTCGTCCTCACCGGGGGCGTGTTCCGCCAGCGCGACGCGGCCGGGCTGGCCGCCGCGGCCCGCACGGTGCGCCACGACGCCGTCCTGGCCCCGTTGCTGGCCCGGGCGGAGGTGCGGGTCGACAGCGAGTCCGTGCTGGCCCCGGCCGGGCTGCTGGCCGCCCACGGCCGCGAGGTCGCGGCGAGCGGGCTGCTCGCCGAGCACCTGACGGGCTGATCACGCATGAGTTGACACCCCCGCACCGGCTCGCGACCATGGAGGTCGCGACATCGCCGGGCGCCGAGAGGCGCTGCAGCGGCCGTGACCGTCACCGGTCCGTCCGCCACGCTCGGGCCCGGCCGGCACGGACGAGAAAGGGCGCCTGTCTCCGACGAGGAGGGAGGACGCCGTGCCCCGTGCACGTCGCTCCTCCTCGCCGTCGGACCGCACCCGTCGTGCCGACGAGTACGACTCGATCGCCTGAGGAGGCGCACCCACCCCATGACCGATCACCCGAAGCTGCAGCACGCCGGCGGCCTGGACTTCGCGATCGCCGACATCTCCGAGGCGGAGTACGGCCGCAAGGACATCCGGCTCGCCGAGAACGAGATGCCGGGCCTGATGGACCTGCGCCGGGAGTACGGCGAGTCGAAGCCGCTGTCGGGCGCCCGGATCGCCGGGTCCCTGCACATGACCACCCAGACCGCGGTCCTCATCGAGACCCTCGTCGCGCTCGGCGCCGACGTCCGCTGGGTGTCCTGCAACATCTTCTCCACCCAGGACTACGCGGCCGCCGCGACCGTCGTCGGCCCGCACGGCACCCCCGAGGAGCCCAAGGGCGTCCCGGTGTTCGCCTGGAAGGGCGAGTCGCTGGAGGACTACTGGTGGTGCACCGAGCAGCTGTTCAAGTTCCGTGACGCCGACGGCAACGTCGTCGGCCCGAACATGATCCTCGACGACGGCGGCGACGCCACCCTGCTCGTGCACAAGGGCGTCGAGTTCGAGAAGACCGGCGTCGTGCCGAGCTTCGCCGACGACGACCTGTCGGTCTCCGACGAGGAGCGGGTCGTGTTCGACACCCTGCGCCGCAGCCTCGCCGAGGACCCGCAGCGCTGGACGACGATCAACTCCGACATCCGCGGCGTCACCGAGGAGACCACCACCGGCGTCAACCGGCTGTACCAGCTGGCCGAGCGCGGCGAGCTGCTCTTCCCGGCGATCAACGTCAACGACTCGGTCACCAAGTCGAAGTTCGACAACAAGTACGGCATCCGCCACTCGCTGGTCGACGGCCTCAACCGGGCCACCGACGTGCTGCTCGGCGGCAAGGTCGCGGTCGTCGCGGCCTACGGCGACACCGGCAAGGGCTCGGTCGAGGCGCTCGCCGGCCAGGGCGCGCGCGTCATCGTCGCCGAGGTCGACCCGATCTGCGCGCTGCAGGCGCTGCTCGAGGGCCACGAGGTCAACACCCTCGAGAACGTCATCGAGAAGGCCGACATCGTGGTGACCGCGACGGGCAACAAGGACATCGTCACGGTCGACCTGATGAAGCGCATGAAGCACCAGGCGATCGTCGCCAACGTCGGTCACTTCGACAACGAGATCGACATGGCGGGCCTGTCCCGCGTCGAGGGCATCAAGAAGATCAACATCAAGCCCCAGGTCGACGAGTGGATCTTCCCCGACGGGCACTCCATCATCGTGCTGTCCGAGGGCCGGCTGATGAACCTGGGCAACGCGACCGGTCACCCGTCGTTCGTGATGTCCAACAGCTTCTCCAACCAGGTGATCGCCCAGATCGAGCTGTTCACCAAGCATGAGGAGTACAACAACGACGTCTACCGGCTGCCGAAGCACCTGGACGAGAAGGTCGCGCGGATCCACGTGCAGGCCCTCGGTGGCGAGCTGACCAAGCTCAGCAAGGACCAGGCCGAGTACATCGGCGTGGACGTCGAGGGTCCGTACAAGCCCGAGCACTACCGGTACTGAGCGAGTAGCTCGCGGATCGCGCATCATCGGTACTGAGCGAGTAGCTCGCGGATCGCGCATCGGTACCGAGCGAGTAGCTCGCGGATCGCGCATCGGTACAGTTTTCTCGCTCCGACGGCGCGGCGGCCCCTTCCCGGGCCGCCGCGCCGTCGGCGTACCAGGAGGTCACCGTCGAGATGACGATCGAGGCCGGGTCGGGTGACGGCTGGGTCCACTGCGCCCTGGGGCACCGGCACTGGGGCCTGTTCGGCGCGGCCGGGCTGCTCGTGCGGCACCACGACGACGCCGACCCGGTGGGCGTCGACCGGGTGCTGCTGCAGCACCGGGCGTCCTGGAGCCACCACGGAGGCACCTGGGGGATCCCCGGCGGTGCCCGGGACCGGGGGGAGTCCGCGGTGCAGGCGGCGCTGCGCGAGGCGGCCGAGGAGAGCACGCTCGACGTCGCCGGGCTGGCACCGGTGCGGGAGTTCGTCGACGACCACGGCGGCTGGAGCTACACCACCGTCGTCGTGCGGACACCGGACGCGCCGCCGGTCCGGGTGCGGGGCGCGGAGAGCACCGAGCTGCGCTGGGTGCGTACCGACCGGCTGGGCGAGCTGGAGCTGCACCCCGGTTTCGCGACGAGCTGGCCCACGGTCTCGACCCTGGGCGCCTGACCCCTAGGCTCGACCGCCGTGGGGAGACTGGTGGTCGTCGAGGGGCTCGACGGCGCGGGCAAGCACACGTTCACCACGGCGCTGGTCGCCGAGCTGGGCGGGCGCGGCGCCTCGGTCGCCACGCTGGCCTTCCCCCGGTACGACGACGACGTGCACGCGGAGCTGGCCCGCGACGCGCTCTACGGGCGGATGGGCGACCTGGCCTCCTCGGTGCACGCGATGGCCGTGCTGTTCGCACTCGACCGGCGGGCGGCCGCCCCCGGCCTGCGCGAGGCGCTCGCCGCCCACGACGTGCTGCTCGTCGACCGCTACGTCGCCTCCAACGCGGCCTACAGCGCCGCCCGGCTCGGGCAGGACGCCGCGGGCGAGGTCGTCGCCTGGATCCGGGCGCTGGAGATGGACCGGTTCGGCCTGCCGGTCCCGGACCACCAGCTGCTGCTCGCCCCGCCGCGCGAGGTCGCGGCCGAGCGCGCACGGTCCCGGGCGGCCGCCGACGCCGCCCGCGCCCGCGACGCCTACGAGAGCGACGACGGCCTGCAGACCCGCACCGACGCCGTCTACCGGGCCCTCGCGGCCGGGTCGTGGCTGAGCCCGTGGACGGTGCTCGACGACCCCGCCGTCACCCCATCGGCGCTGGTTCCCGCCCTGCTGCACGGGGCCTGACCGGACGACTGGGATAGTGGGGCCCATGAAGTCGCGCGTACTGGTGGTCGACGACGACCCGGCCCTGGCCGAGATGCTCACCATCGTGCTGCGGGGCGAGGGGTTCGAGACAGCGGTCGTGTCCGACGGCACGCGGGCGCTGCCCGCCGTCCGGGACACCCAGCCGGACGTGGTGCTGCTCGACCTGATGCTGCCCGGCATGAACGGCATCGACGTGTGCCGGGCGATCCGGGCGGAATCCGGCGTCCCGATCGTCATGCTGACGGCCAAGAGCGACACCGTCGACGTCGTGCTCGGCCTGGAGTCCGGTGCCGACGACTACGTCGTGAAGCCGTTCAAGCCCAAGGAGCTCGTCGCACGGATCCGGGCGAGGGTCCGCCGCAACGACGCCGAGCCCGCCGAGCAGCTGTCCATCGGCGAGATCGACATCGACGTGCCCGCGCACCAGGTCACCCGGGAGGGCCGGCCGATCGCGCTGACCCCGCTGGAGTTCGACCTGCTGGTGGCGCTGGCCCGCAAGCCGCGCCAGGTGTTCACCCGCGAGGTCCTGCTGGAGCAGGTGTGGGGCTACCGGCACGCGGCGGACACCCGGCTGGTGAACGTGCACGTGCAGCGGCTCCGGTCGAAGGTCGAGCGCGACCCGGAGCGCCCCGAGGTGGTCCTGACCGTCCGCGGGGTGGGGTACAAGGCCGGTCCTCCGTGACCGGCGCGCCGTGGGTGGTGCACCGGCCGTGGTGACCGGCCGCCGCGGACTCCGCACCCGGCTGGCCCGGCTGCCCGGCGCCCGGCGGGTCGCCCGCGTGCTGGGCCCGCTGCGGGTGCAGGCGCGCGAGCTGGGCGCGCTCACCGCCGCGGCCTGGCGGCGGTCGCTGCAGCTGCGGGTGGTCACCTCGACGCTGGCGCTGTCGTCGGCGGTGGTGCTGGTGCTCGGTCTGGTGCTGCAGAGCGAGATCGCCGAACGGCTGCTGCAGAGCAAGCTCGACGCCGCGATCTCCCAGTCGGACGCGAACCGGCAGGTCCTGGAGGGGCAGCTGGCGAGCGTCGACCCGGACCGGGAGGGCGTGCAGGAGACCCTGGACAGCGCCCTGGAGCGGCTGACCGACACCACCGGCCCCGGGCGGGCCGGGTCGGCCGGGGAGTTCAGCGCCGCGCTGACCACGGGGTCGGCGAACGGGCCGGAGGTGTCGGCGGGCGACGTCGGCCAGATCACCGCGCGCCAGCAGGACATCACCGCCCGCGGGTCGCTGGACAGCCTGAACCGCCAGTACACGACCGTCGACGGCGTCCCGAACCTCGTCATCGGGCAGAAGATCGCCACCGCGGGCCGGGAGATGCAGTTCTACCTGCTGTTCCCGCTCAACGGTGAGCAGCTGACGCTCGGGCTGGTGCAGAGCACGCTGATCGTCGGTGGGCTGGTGCTGCTGGTGCTGCTGGCCGCGATCGCCAGCCTCGTCACCCGGCAGGTCGTTCGTCCGATCCGGCACGCCGCCGACGTCGCCGAACGCTTCGCGGGGGGACACCTCGACGAGCGGATGGCCGTCCGCGGCGAGGACGAGGTCGCCCGGCTCGCCGAGTCCTACAACGAGATGGCGGGCAGCCTCGCCGCGCAGATCGCCCAGCTCGAGGAGTTCGGTGCGTTGCAGCGGCGGTTCACCTCCGACGTGAGCCACGAGCTGCGCACGCCGCTGACCACCGTGCGGATGGCCGCCGACGTCCTCTACGCCTCCCGCGACGAGCTGCTCCCGGCGCTGCGCCGCAGCTCCGAGCTGCTGGTCACCGAGCTGGACCGGTTCGAGGAGCTGCTCGCCGACCTGCTGGAGATCTCCCGGCTCGACGCCGGCGTGGCCGAGCTGGGTGCCGAACGGGTCGACCTGTCCGCGGTGGTGCGGCGGGCGACCGACGCGGTGCGCGGCATCGCCGCCGACGCCGGCACCGACCTCGTCCTGGACCTGCCGGCCGGCGAGCTGATCGAGGCCGACCCGCGCCGGGTGGAGCGCATCGTGCGCAACCTCGTCGCGAACGCGATCGACCACGGCGAGGGCCGCCCGGTGGAGGTGACGGTGGCCGGTGACCACGCCGCGGTCGCCGTGGTCGTGCGCGACCACGGCGTCGGGCTGCGCCCCGGCGAGGCCGACCTGGTGTTCAACCGGTTCTGGCGGGCCGAGGAGTCGCGGGCCCGGCGCAGCGGCGGCACCGGCCTCGGGCTGTCGATCAGCATCGAGGACGCCCGGCTGCACGGCGGCTGGCTGCAGGCCTGGGGGGAGCCGGGCAACGGCTCGGCGTTCCGGCTGACCCTGCCGCGCGAGGTCGGCGGGCACATCACCGCCTCGCCGCTGCCGCTCGGCCCACCGGCCGCGGACGCCGGGGAACGGCGCAACGGCAGCTCGGTGCCGACCCCGCCGCAGGGGATCGGCCGCGAGCTGCGTGAGGAGGACCTGTGGCGGCTGCGGGCCGAGGAGCACGCGCCGATGCAGCCCGCCGAGCGCGCCATCATCGACCCGGGTGGCGACCGGTGACCGCCCGGCCCGCGTGGGCGGCCCTGGTCGTGGCGGTCGTCGCCGCCGTCGTCGCCGGGTGCGCGACGGTGCCCCAGCAGTCCGACGTGCAGGTGCTGCGCCAGGGCGAACAGGCGGCCGAGCGGGACCTGAGCGGCCCGATCGAGGACGACGAGCCGCTCGGCCTGGTCCGCGGGTTCGTCTACCGTTCCGGCTCGCCCGACGACCGGCACGCGCAGGCCCGCCGCTACCTGACGGCGTCGGCGTCGGGATGGGACGACGCGGCGTCGCTGACCGTCCTGGACGACCGGTTCGACACCGTGGTGTCCCCGGACGGCGGCACCCCGGGCCCGGACCGGATGACGGTGCGGGTGCGGGGTACCCGGTTGGGGACGGTCGGGCCCGGCGGGGCGTTCGAGTCCTCGCCGCAGCGGGTCGAGGTCGACGTCGGGGTCGTCCGGGAGGGTGAGCACTGGCGGATCGACCGGCCGCCGCCCGGGGTGATGGTCCGGCTGGCGGACTTCCGCCTGTACTACAGGGAGCTGCAGGCCTGGTTCGTCGACC
Organism: Pseudonocardia sp. Ae717_Ps2; assembly: GCF_001932475.1. Taxonomy (NCBI): domain Bacteria; kingdom Bacillati; phylum Actinomycetota; class Actinomycetes; order Pseudonocardiales; family Pseudonocardiaceae; genus Pseudonocardia; species Pseudonocardia sp. Ae717_Ps2. The sequence continues at coordinate 4,832,995 of NZ_MCIS01000001.1, read as the reverse complement.
CGGTCCGCCGGATGTTGCTCCCCGACGGGCACTACATCCGCAGCGGGCGTCCCGGCGAGCTCGCGATGGACGCCGTCGACGTCCTGCTGCGCGGGCCGTCCACCGGTCTGGCCGGGGCCGCGGTGACGATGTTCCCGGCGACCGCCCGGATCCGGTCGGCCACCACCGACCCCGCGGCGGGTACCGCGTCGATCGACCTGACCGGGGTGTCGGGGCTGTCCGTGCAGGACCGGGAGCTGCTCGCCGCGCAGGTCGCGCAGACCCTCGGCGGGGTGGGCGTCCCGCGGGTGGAGCTGCTGACCGACGGCGGACCACTGGTCCCCGGCAGGCCGACGGTGGCCGCCGCGGACCAGGCCGACCTCGTCGCTGGCCCGGGCCGGGCCCCCGCCTTCCCCTACGTCGTCGACGGTGGCCGGGTGCACCAGCTCAGCGCGACCGGCGTCAGCTCGCCGGTCGCCGGGCAGGCCGGGAACGGCTCGTTCGACATCACCGAGGCCGCCGCGTCCGCGCGCAGCGGGCGGATCGCCGTCGTGTCCCGGGAGTCGACGGGCACCCAGCGGCTGCTCACCGGCCCGCTGGGCGGCGAGCTGACCGCCACCCCGGTGTCCGGAGCGGACGTCCGCTCGCTGAGCTGGAACGGGCCCGGCGACGAGATCTGGGCGGTCGTGGACGGCAGGCTGCGCCGGGTCCTCGTCCCGCGGACCGGGCCACCGGTCGAGGGCGCGGTGGACGCGGGCAGGCTGGCGCCGCTGGGCCGGATCGGGGACATCGCGCTGGCGCGTGAGGGCGGCCGGATCGCCGTCGTCGCCGACGGTGCGCTGCTCGTCGGCCCGATCGTCCCGCTGGAGGCCGGCGAGGTCGCCGTCGGGCCGCTGCGCCGGCTGCGCCCCGGCGACCTCGACGACGTGGTGTCGGTCGACTGGCATTCGGCGGACCGGATCGTGGTCGCCTCCGACTCCGACCGCCCCATGTCCGAGGTGAGCGCCGACGGGCTCCGTCTGGACCAGATCCCCGGGACGAACCTGACCGCGCCGCTGCGGGCACTGGCCGCCGCCGAGGGGCGCCCGCTGTACGTGACCGACCGGACCGGCCTGTGGAGCTACACCGGCAGCGAGTTCGACGCCTGGCAGCAGGTGGGCGGGACCGGGGCGGCCACCCAGCCGTTCTACCCCGGCTGACGCCGTCCCGGTGACCGGACCGCCGGCCTGTGGACAACTCCGGAGCATGTGGACAACCCGCCTTCGGCGGGCTCCGACGGCGCCGCGGTGACGGTGGCCGGGGCGAGTATCGGTGTCGTGACCCCCACTCGAGCCCCGTCCCCGGCCGCCGCCCTGCTGGACCTCCTGCTGCCCCGGACCTGCGGCGGCTGCGGTGCCGGGCCGCCCGGTGGCGGGGGCTGGTGCCCGGCCTGCGCGCAGGACACCCCGGGTCCGGTGCCGGTCCGGGTATCCCGCGCCGGCCGGGTCGCGGCGGCCGGGCGCTACCGCGGGCCGCTGCGCCGCGCGGTGCTGGCCTACAAGGAACGCGGCCGGCGGGACCTGGCGCCGGACCTGGCCCGGCTGCTGGTCGGACCGGTGTCGGCGGTGCTCGCGCCGCGGGCCGACGGGACGCCGGACCCGACCGCGGTGCGCCTGGTGCCCGTCCCGTCCCGGCCGTCGGCGGCCCGGGTCCGCGGCGGCGACCACGTGGTGCGGCTGTGCCGGGCGCTGGCGCCGCTGCTGACCGCGGCCGGGCTACCGGCCCGCACGGACGCGGTACTGGCCCTGCACCGCCGCGCCCGGGACTCGGTGGGGCTCGACGGCGCGGGCCGGGCGGCGAACCTGGCCTCGGCGCTGCACCCGGCCCGCGCCCGCGAGCCGGTTCCGGCGGCCCTGGGGGAGGCGGTGCTGCTGGTCGACGACGTCGTGACCTCCGGGGCGACGCTGCGCGCCTGCGGGGCTGTGCTCGCCGGGGCCGGGTTGCCCGCGGTGGGCGCCGTGGTGCTCGCCGACGCCTCGGCGCGGCGACGTCGACCGAACCACTGATTGTGACGGCTGTCACATAGGGAGGCGGTCGCGTGCCGGTCCTGTCGGGGGTCCACTGTGGTCGTCGGGCGCGCGATCCGGAGGTCGGCGCGCCAGTCCGGGGCGGTGGATCACCCGGGTGCCGCGGAGTCGTCGCACACCGCGTCCGTCGGCGCCAGGCCGTCCACCCGACGGGTCGGCGAACGACCTGTCCCGGAGGCAGATTTCCCGATAACGTCGGCCGAACTCCGACCGCTACCACATCAGGAGGAACGACCGCGAGCCCACCCCCTGGGGCCGTCGTCGGGTCCCGGGTTCAGCACGACTGAAGCGAGGGATGTTCGAGTGGAGATCGTCGTCACCGGCCGCAACGTCGAGGTGCCGGAGCACTTCCGTGGCCTGGTCCAGGACAAGCTGAGCCGTCTGGAGCGCCACGACCACAAGATCGTCGGAATGGAGGTGGAGCTCTTCCACGAGCCGAACCGCCGTCAGCAGAAGTCCTGCCAGCGCGTCGAGATCACCGGACGTGGCGGCTGCGGAGCGGTCGCCCGCGCCGAGGCCTCCGCCGCCGACTTCTACGCCGCACTCGACCTGGCCGTCGGCAAGCTCGCCGAACGGCTGCGCCGCTCCCACGACCGTCGCAAGCCCAGCCGCCGCGACCGCGTCGCCGCCTCCCGCGCCGCCGCCGACGCCTCGGCCGTCGCGCTGATGGAAGCGGCTCCTCCGATGACCGACACCATTCCCGCACCGCGCAGCCACGACGAGTCCCTGACCGACGACGAGCTGGCCCGCCTCGAGGAGCAGTGGGAGGCCGAGTACCGGCCCGGCCGCATCGTCCGCGAGAAGTCCCACCCGGCCACGCCGATGAGCGTCGACGAGGCGCTGTCGCGGATGGAGCTCGTCGGCCACGACTTCTACATGTTCTCCTGCAGCGAGACCGGCCGTGCCTCGGTCGTCTACCGCCGCCGCGGCTACGACTACGGCGTGATCCGGCTCGACGGCTGAGCACCCGCGCCCGACGGTGCCCCGAACCGCGGCGGGGAACGCCTCCCCGCCGCGGCGCGGGTCATCGCCCGGGTGCCCGTACCATGGTCGGCGGGGTCGGTCCGCCGCGCGGCGCCGGCGCCGCGCCGATGCCGTCCGAGGCGTCGGGACGCGGCGCGGAGACCGTGGTGGGAGGCCCCGTGTCCTGACCGCGACGTGAATGAGGTCGGCAGTGCCCTTCCTGAGTCGACTCCTCCGGGCCGGCGAGACCAAGCTGGTGAAGCGGCTCGCGAAGATCGCCGCGCACATCGACGGACTGGAGCCCGAGTTCGAGGGCCTCACCGACACCCAGCTGCGCGCCAAGACCGACGAGTTCCGTCGTCGCCACGCCGACGGCGAGTCGCTCGACGACCTGCTGCCCGAGGCCTTCGCCACGGTGCGCGAGGCCGCGCAGCGCACGCTGGGCCAGCGCCCGTTCACCGTGCAGCTGATGGGTGCCGGCGCGCTGCACATGGGCAACGTGGCCGAGATGGGCACCGGTGAGGGCAAGACCCTGACCTCGACGCTGGCCGTCTACCTCAACGCGCTGCCCGGCGACGGCGTGCACGTGGTCACCACGAACGACTACCTCGCCAAGCGCGACTCCGAGACCATGGGCCGCATCCACCGCTGGCTGGGTCTCACCGTCGGCGTGATCCTGTCGGAGATGACCCCGGCGCAGCGGCGCGAGCAGTACGCCTGCGACGTCACCTACGGCACGAACAACGAGTTCGGCTTCGACTACCTGCGCGACAACATGGCGTGGAACACCGCCGACATGGTCCAGCGCGGGCACAACTTCGCCATCGTCGACGAGGCGGACTCGATCCTCATCGACGAGGCCCGCACCCCGCTGATCATCTCCGGTCCGGCCGAGCAGAGCGCCCGCTGGTACCAGGAGTTCGCGCGGCTCGCGCCGATGCTGTCCAAGGACATCCACTACGAGGTCGACGAGCGCAAGCGCACCGTCGGCATCACCGAGGAGGGTGTCGCGCTGATCGAGGACCAGCTCGGCATCGACAACCTCTACGAGTCCGCGAACACCCCGCTGGTCGGCTACCTCAACAACGCGGTCAAGGCCAAGGAGCTGTTCAAGAAGGACAAGGACTACATCGTCAACGACGGTGAGGTCCTGATCGTCGACGAGTTCACCGGCCGGGTGCTCGCCGGTCGTCGCTACAACGAGGGCATGCACCAGGCGATCGAGGCCAAGGAAGGCGTCGAGATCAAGCCGGAGAACCAGACCCTGGCGACGATCACGCTGCAGAACTTCTTCCGGCTCTACGACAAGCTCGCCGGCATGACCGGTACGGCCCAGACCGAGGCCGCCGAGCTGCACGAGATCTACAAGATGTCGGTCGTCTCGATTCCGCCGAACCGCCCGCGGGTGCGCGTCGACCAGTCCGACCTGATCTACAAGACCGAGCCCGCGAAGTTCGAGGCGGTCGCCGACGACATCGCCGAGAAGCACGAGAAGGGCCAGCCGGTCCTGATCGGCACGACGAGCGTCGAGAAGTCCGAGTACCTGTCGAAGCTGCTGCTGCGCCGCGGCGTGCCGCACGAGGTGCTCAACGCCAAGAACCACGCGCGTGAGGCGCAGATCATCGCCCAGGCGGGGCACGCGGGCGCCGTCACCGTCGCGACGAACATGGCCGGTCGCGGCACCGACATCATGCTCGGTGGCAACCCCGAGTTCCTCGCCGACCTGGAGCTGCGCAGCCAGGGGCTGGACCCGGTCGAGACCCGTGAGCAGTACGAGGCCGCGTGGGACGCGGTCCTCGACCGCATGCGCAAGCAGGTCAAGGCCGAGGCCGACGAGGTCCGCGCCGCGGGCGGTCTCTACGTGCTCGGCACCGAGCGCCACGAGTCCCGGCGCATCGACAACCAGCTGCGCGGCCGCTCCGGCCGCCAGGGCGACCCGGGTGAGTCCCGCTTCTACCTGTCCCTGGGCGACGAGCTGATGCGCCGCTTCAACGGCCAGGTCGTCGAGTCGATCATGAACCGGTTCAACCTGCCGGACGACGTGCCGATCGAGGCGGGGATGGTCACCCGCGCGATCCGCAGCGCGCAGACCCAGGTCGAGCAGCAGAACTTCGAGATCCGCAAGAACGTCCTCAAGTACGACGAGGTCCTCAACCAGCAGCGCAAGGTCATCTACGACGAGCGCCGCCGGGTCCTCGACGGCGAGGACGTGCAGCGTCAGACCCGCAACATGCTCGAGGACGTGATCCACGCCTACGTCGTCGGGGCCACCGCCGAGGGCTACTCCGAGGACTGGGACCTCGAGAAGCTGTGGACGGCGGTCAAGGGTCTGTACCCGATCCAGCTCGACTGGCGCACCGTCGCCGAGGACATCGACGACCTGTCGGCCGAGGAGCTCGAGCGGGTCATCCTCGCCGACGCCGAGGCCGCCTACGCCCGGCGTGAGGCCGAGATCGACGCGCTCATCGGCCCGCAGGGCGGCATGCGCGAGCTCGAGCGCCAGGTCCTGATGCAGGTCATCGACCGCAAGTGGCGCGAGCACCTCTATGAGATGGACTACCTCAAGGAGGGCATCGGGCTGCGGGCGATGGCCCAGCGCGACCCGGTGATCGAGTACCAGCGCGAGGGATTCGACATGTTCTCCGCGATGCTCGAGGGCATCAAGGAGGAGACGATCGGACACCTGTTCAACGTCGTCGTCCAGGTGCAGCAGCCGGCCGCGCCCGTCCAGGAGGCCGAGCCGGAGACGACCGAGATCCCGGTCGTGCGCCGGGTCCCGGCCGAGGACCCCGCCGAGTCCACCGTGGTCCTGCCCAACCTGTTCCGCACCAGCCCGCCGCAGAACCTGCAGTACAGCGGTCCGGGTGAGGACGGCGGGGTCGCGCGTCGCGGTGACGGCGGGGCGGCCGCCCCGGGCACCGGTCGTACCGGCCGCCACCAGGTGCCGGCCCGTGGCAACGGGGCCTCCCCGACCGGCGACGAGGGCGTCAACCGCGCCGAGCGGCGCCGCGCGGAGAAGGCGCGCCGGCGGCGCTGAGACCGTGCGCCGTCCGGTGGGGCCTCCCGCCGGCGGCGCCGCTCCCGCGGTCGCGACGCCCTCACGAGCGGAGGCCCGACGGCAGGCCTCCCTCGATCCCACCGGCAGGACGTGCACGAGCGGGCACCCGGACGCGGGTCTCACACGAGCCGGACGGCGGTCGCGAGCCACCGGCCGTCCGGGGTGCGGTCCAGCCGCAGCGCCAGGGCACGTACCCGCCCGCCGACGGTGACGGTCGCACAGACCTCGGCCACGTCCGGCCGGGGCAGGCCCACGTGCACCCGCGGCGCCCGGCGCGCGGTCGGTCCGCCCGGACGCCCGCAGCCGGGGGCACCGGCCCGTCCTCCGACGCCCGAGAGGCCACGGGACCGGTGGCCCGAGTGCACGAACCGGGCCGCGGTCAGGTAGCGACGCACCGCCGGGGTGGTGACGGCCGCGACCCCCTCCGGCGGGCGACGCCCGGCGAGCACCTCGGTCAGCAGCCGGACGATCCCGGTGGCCGGGGCCCGTACCCGGGCGAGGTCGGCCGGGGAGACGTCCTCGGGCACCGTCGGCACCGGGACGGGGTGGACCGCCTCGCGCGGTGCGGGCGCCGGTCCGGAGGACATCCGGAAGCCACCGGGCAGCACGACGACCACCCCCGGCGCGAGCGGTTCGGGCACGTCGGCGGGGGTCCGGGCCAGGAGCGGTGCAGGTCCGGACGGCAGGGCCGGCGCCGGCTCCTCGGCGGCCCCGGGGCGGGCGGTGTCGGTGCGTGGACCGGATCCGGCCCCGGAGTCCGCTCCGGTCCGCGTCCGGCCTCCGGCATCCGGGGCGGTGTCGGCCCGCACGTGGGTACCGCTCCCCGGAGCGGTACCGGTCCGGGTGCGGGCACCGGCATCCGGGTCGGCGTCGGTCGTCGTCGTGGTCACGGCGTCAGACTGCGGCGCGCCCCGACGCCACGGCGGGAACCGGCCCGCGTCCGCCACCGGACCGTCCGGCTCCGCATGGTCCGGCTCCGCATGATCCGGACCAGCACGACCCGGGGGAGGCGGGTCGGGCCGCGGCTGATCCATCGGCGTGGGTGGCCGTGTGTGGCCCACCACGGCGACGGCGGCCGGTGTTCGCGAACGCGACCGGCTCCGCCCGACCGCGCCCGACCGCGCCCGCCGGGCCCGGCCCCGTCCTACCCTCCCGCGATGCCCGCACCCCGCCCACCGGGACGGATCGATCTCACCCCGCCCCGTCTCGTCGCCGCGCCCGACCCGGTGGAGGGCCCCGCGGAGTCGATGGCCGACCTCGTCGTCCGGGCCGGGGCGGCGGTGCTCGCCGAACGTCGCCGGCGGACCGGGGCGCACGGCCTCGGCGTCACCGGGTTCGCCGTCCTCGACGTGCTGCAGCGGTGCGGCGGGCTCGCCCAGCGCGAGCTCGTGGCCCGGGTCCGGGTCGCCCCGACCAGCCTGACCCCGGTCGTCGACGCGCTGGAAGCGGCCGGGTTGGTGGCCCGCCGCGGCGACCCGGCCGACCGGCGGGTCCGGCTCGTCGCGCTCACCGACGCCGGACGGGACCGGTGGCGCGCCGCCCGTCCGGACGGTCGCGGGCCGTGGCTGCGGGAACCACCGGACGGACTCGACGCCGCCGTCCGCGACTATCTGGTCGCGGTGATCGTCGACCTGGAGCAGGATCGGTCCGACGCGACGTGATCGGCAGGGGAGTGCGATGGGGCGGACCGCGGTCGAGGTGGTCGACCTGGTGAAGCGGTATCTGAAGGCGAAGGGCAACGCCGTCGACGGCCTGTCGTTCTCGGTGGCCGAGGGCGAGGTGTTCGGGCTGCTCGGCCCCAACGGCGCGGGGAAGACCACGACCGTCGGCGTGCTCACGACCCGCGTGGTGCCGACCTCGGGCACGGCCCGGGTCGCCGGTCTCGACGTGCGCACCGACGCCGTCGCCGTCTGCGCGAAGCTGGCCGTCGTCCCGCAGCGCCAGAACCTGGACCGGTCCCTCGGCGTCCGCGACAACCTGATCTTCCACGCCGCCTACCACGGTGTCGGTCGGGCCGAGCGCAACCGCCGCGCCGACGAGCTGCTGGAGCGGATGGGGCTGACCGACAAGGCGAAGGCGGTCGCCGACGACCTCTCCGGCGGTCAGGCCCAACGCGTCATGATCGCCCGCGGGCTCATGCACCGGCCGGAGGTGCTGTTCCTCGACGAGCCTTCCACCGGCCTGGACCCGCAGGCCCGGCTGTTCGTCCACGACCAGATCGGTGGCCTGCGCGACGAGGGCGTGACCGTCGTGCTGACCACCCACGACATGGACGAGGCGCACAAGCTGTCGGACCGGATCGGGATCGTCGACCACGGCAGGCTGCTCGCCCTGGACACCCCGGACGCGCTGGTCCGGTCGCTGCCGGGGAGCGCGACGGTGGAGATCGTCGCCGACCACGGCCCCGGTGCGGCGGAGACGCTGCGGGCGGCGTTGGCCGGGCTGGGCGGTGTCGCCCGCGCCGAGACCCCGCCGGGCCGCGGCCCGGGGGAGAGCGGCACCGCGACGGCGTTCCGGCTGTCGGTCACCGGAGAGCCGGCGGCGTTGCTCGCACCGGCCGTCGACCTGCTCGGGCGGCACGGCGCCACGGTGCGCGACGTCAGCCTGGGGCAGGCGACGCTGGAGGACGTGTTCATCGACCTGACCGGGAGGGACCTCCGATGACCGGGCGCGCCTTCCTGGCGGTGCTGCGCCGCGACCTGTTCGTCACCGGCCGGGAGCTGCCGTCGTTCCTCGCCCAGACGCTGGTGCAGCCGTTCTTCTTCCTGCTGGTGTTCGTCGTGGTACTCGGCCGCGGCGGCTTCGTCGCGCCCGAGTACGGGCAGATCATGCTGCCGGGTCTGATCGCGCTGAACGCGATGTTCGGCGCCTTGCAGGCGGTGACGCTGCCGCTGGTGTTCGAGCTGTCCTGGACCCGGGAGATCGACGACCGGCTGCTCGCGCCGATGCCGGTGTGGGCCGTCGCCGTCGAGAAGGTCGTCTTCGCGGGGCTGCGCGGCCTGATCGCCAGCCTGCTGATGGTGCCCATCGGCTTCCTGATGATCGACATCCGGTGGCCGGTCGAGGGGCTGGCGCCCGCGCTGCTGATGGTGGTGCTGGGGAGCCTGCTCGGTGCGGCGATGGGGCTCACGCTCGGCACCGCGGTGCCGCCGCGGCGGATCAACATCCTGTTCGCGGTGATCTTCACGCCGCTGCTGTTCACCGGCTCGGTGCAGTACCCGTGGCTCACACTGGCGGACCTGCGCTGGTTCCAGGTGCTGTCGGCGCTCAACCCGCTGACCTACGTCAGTGAGGGGATCCGCGCGTCGCTGGTGCCGCAGGTCCCGCACATCCCGCTGTGGGTGTGCGTGCTCGTCCCGGTGGCGGCGATCGTGCTGTTCACCCTGCTGGGGATCCGCGGTTTCCTGCGCCGCGCGCTGGACTGAGCCGCGGCGGTCGAGCGGCGAAGCAGCAGCACTGAGCCGCGGCGGTCGAGCGGCGAGGCAGCAGCACTGAGCCGCGGCGGTCGAGCGGCGAGGCAGCAGCACTGAGCCGCGGCGGTCGAGCGGCGAGGCGGCAGTGCTGAGCGAGGGCCCCGGGCGGCCGCGACACTCGGTACCGTCGGTCGCGTGGCGGACACCCGGACCCTGCGCGGCCTGATCGTCGACTACGGCGGTGTCCTCGACGACCCCGCCGACGGCGCCCTGCTGCTCGCCTACGCCCGTCGCGCCGCGGCCGCGGGAATCCGCACCGCGCTGTTCTCCGGCGCGCACGCGGTGCCCGACGAGGTCGCCGCGGCGTTCGGCACGGTGCTCCTCGGCGCGGTCCGCGGCGCCCGCAAGCCGAGTCCCGACTCCTTCGCCGCCGTCGCGGCGGAGCTGGGCCTGCCCGCGGGGGACTGCGTCGTCGTCGACGACATGGGGGCGTGTGTGCGCGGCGCCGCCGCGGCCGGGGCGGTCGGGGTGCGGCACACCGGCGCCGAGACCACCCTCGGCGAGCTGGAGGTCCTGCTCGGGGTCCCCGCCCGGGGCTGAGCCGCCGGGGACCGGGCCGGGGGGGGCGTGACGTGCGGAGGCGCCGCCCGCGGTGAGCGGACGGCGCCTCGTGGGCGGCCCGGCGGTCGGCCGGGTCGGTCGTGCTCTGCCTACTGCTGCGAAGGCTTACTGCTGCGGAGGCGGCGGCGGGGCCTCACCCGGCGCGGGCGGCGGCGGGGCCTGCCCGTCCGGGCCCGGCTGCTGGGCGGTGGTGTCGCCGGTGCCGGTCTTCTCCCGGGCGAACTTCGTCGCCGCGTCGATCTGGCCGTCGTGACCGGCGTACTTCTGCTTCGCCGCGTCACCGGCCTTGTTCAGCGCCTGGTCGACCTTGTCGTCGTGCTGGCCGAGCAGTTCCTTGGCCTTGTCCAGGAAACCCATGCGCCCATGCTGGCCCGGTCAGCGCCGGGGCGCAGCGCCGGGACGTCGCTCGTTCGGGTGATGGTGGCCGCTGGTCGACGAGCGGAGCCGTGCGTGCTCCGGGCGGAGGTCGTCGACCCGGGTGACGCCGAGCAGCTGCATCGTGCGCTCCACCTCGGCCCGCAGGATCTCCACGGCGCGCGCCACCCCGGCCTCGCCCCCGGCCATCAGCCCGTACAGGTAAGCGCGGCCGACCAGCGCCGCGCGGGCGCCGAGCGCGACCGCCGCGACGACGTCGCCGCCGTGGGTGATCCCGGTGTCCACCAGGACCTCCGCGTCGTCGCCCAGCTCCTGCACCACCGGCTCGATCAGCTCGGCGGGCACCGGGGCGCGGTCCAGCTGGCGTCCGCCGTGGTTGGACAGCAGCACGCCGTCGGCGCCCGCGTCGGTGACGCGGCGGGCGTCGGTGACCGACTGGACGCCCTTGACCACCAGCTTCCCGGGCCAGGCGCCGCGCAGCCACGTGACGTCGTCGAGGGTGAGGGCCGGGTCGAACACCCGGTTGATCACCTCGTACGGGCTGCCGCCGCCCGCGGCGAGCGACTCGAACGTCAGCGGTTCGGTGGTGAGCAGGTCGAACCACCAGCGGGGGTGGCGGGCGCCGTCGACGAAGGTCCGCAGCGACAGCGCCGGTGGGATGGACAGGCCGTTGCGCGCGTCGCGGCGCCGGTTGCCGCCGACCGGGGTGTCCACGGTGAGCAGCAGCGTGTCGTAGCCGGCCTCCCGTGCCCGGGAGACGAGCTCGTGGGCGACCGAGCGGTCGCGCCACAGGTAGAGCTGGAACCAGTGCCGCCCGCCGCGCCCCGCCTCGGCGACGCCCTCGATCGTCGTGGAGCCCATGGTCGAGAGGGCGTAGGGGATCCCGGCCCGGGCGGCGACGGCGGCGACCGCGCGCTCGCCCTCGGTGTGCATCATGCGGGTGAAGCCGGTCGGGGCCAGCGCGAACGGCAGCGACGAGCGTCCGCCGAGGACGTCCCGGCCGGTGTCCACCCGGGAGACGTCGGTGAGCACGGTCGGCGAGAACTCCACCGAGGCCCACACCTCGCGGGCCCGGCGCAGGCTCACCTCGTCCTCGGCGGCCCCGTCGGTGTAGTCGAACACCGCCCGCGGCGCCCGCCGGCGGGCCAGCTCGCGCAGGTCCCCGATGCTCGACGCGCGAGCCAGCCGGGCCGCCGTGCGGTCCAGGGTGAACGGGGCGGGCCGCAGCAGCGGCGCGAGCTCGGACGGGCGGGGAATGCGACGGCGCACCATCGCCCCGACACTAGGTGACCGCTCAGCGTCGGCGCAGCAGTTCGTAGGCGGCGACGGCACCGGCGGAGGCGACGTTGAGCGACTCGACCCCGCCGTACATCGGCAGCGAGAGGATCCCGTCGAGCCGGGAGCGGACGTCCTCGGTCAGGCCGTCGGTCTCGTTGCCCAGCACCAGGGCGACCCGGGGCGGGAGCGACGCCTCCAGCAGCGAGTCGCCGCCGGCGTCGAGCCCGAACACGCCGAACCCGGCCGCGTGCATGAGGTCGACGCCCTCGGCGGCGGTGGCACAGCGCAGCACGGGCGCGGCGAACGCCACCCCGGCCGAGGCCTTGATCACCAGTGGGTCGATGGCGGGCACCCCGCGGCGGGGCAGGAGTACGCCGTCCAGACCGGCGGCCGTCGCGCTGCGCAGGATCATCCCGACGTTCGACGGGTTGGTGACGGCGTCGAGGACCAGCACCGACGCCGGCCGCCGGGTGCCCAGGTCGGACAGGAAGTGCTCCAGCGGCGACATCCGCGGGGCGACGACGTCGGCCAGCACGCCCTGGTCGTGGCGCCCGTTGCCGGCCAGCACCTTCACCCGCTGCGCGGTCGCACGCTGCACCGGCACCCCGCGGTCTCGGGCGGCCGCGGTGATCTCGCGTTCGCCGCCACCGCGCACCGTGTCGGCCAGCACGACCTTGTCGACCTCCAGGTCGGGGTCGGCCAGCGCCTCCAGGACGGGCTTGCGGCCGTAGACCGTGATGAACCGGTCCTTCGGGGAGACCGCACCTGCATCGCTCACGGGGAGAAGCGTCGCACGTAGGATCGCGGCCATGCCGTCCCGGCTCTCCGCACTCGACGCGTCCTTCCTGTACCTGGAGGAGGCGACCACCCCGATGCACGTCGGCGGGGTCGCCGTCTTCGAGCGCGCGGACGACGGGTTCGACTACGACCGCCTGGTCGAGCTGATCGAGCAGCGGATCGCGCTGGTGCCGCGCTACCGGCAGAAGGTGCGCCACGTCCCGGCCAACCTCGCGCGTCCGGTGTGGGTGGACGACCCGGAGTTCGACATCGCCTACCACGTGCGGCGCTCGGCGCTGCCCCGTCCGGGCAGCGAGGACCAGCTGACCGACCTGGTCGGACGGCTGATGTCCCGGCCGCTGGACCACACCCGTCCGCTGTGGGAGATGTACCTCATCGAGGGGCTCGGCCCCGCCGGGGACGGCGACACCGGCCGGGTCGCGATCCTCACCAAGACCCACCAGGCGATGGTCGACGGGATCTCCGCGATCGACATCGGCCAGGTCATCCTCGACGTCTCCGCCGAGCCGCGGGCCACCCCGGACGAGCTGTGGATGCCGCGCCCCGAGCCGACCGACGGGCAGCTCGTGCTCGACGCGATCTCCGAGGCCGTCACCCGCCCCACCGAGATCGTGGACAACGTGCGGGTCGCCGCGGGGGACGCGCTGGCCACCGTCGGCAAGCTCGCCGGGGCCGCGGGCAAGGTCCTGAACATGGCCCGGACCGCGGGTCGTCGCGCGCCGGGGCTGCCACTGAACGCCGAGATCTCCACCCAGCGCCGGTTCGCGCTTGCCCGCACCGACCTGGAGGACTACCGCAAGGTCCGCGCCGCCTACGGCTGCGACGTCAACGACGTGGTGCTCGCCGTGATCGCCGGTGCCCTGCGGACCTGGCTGATGTCACGCGGCGAGCCGGTCGCCGGGTCGTCGTCGGTGCGGGCGCTGGTGCCGTTGTCGGTGCGCGGCGAGGGCGACGTGCCCAGCTCGGCGGCCGGCGGGTCGCTCGGGAACCGGGTGGCCTCGTTCCTGGTGGACCTGCCCGTCGGCGAGCCGAGCCCGCTGGTGCGGCTGCACCAGGTCACCCACCAGATGCGCGAGCACACCGACACCGGCGACGCCGTCGGTGCCGACACCCTGGTCCGGATCGGTGGGTTCGCCCCGCCGACGCTGCACGCCGTCGGTGCCCGCGCCGCGAACGGCATGGCACGGCACTTCTTCAACCTGGTCGTCACCAACGTCCCCGGGCCGCAGTTCCCGCTCTACGCGGCCGGGGCGCGGATGCTGGAGATGTTCCCGGTGGTCCCGCTGGCGAAGGGCCAGGCCGTCTCCATCGGCCTGACCAGCTACGACGGCGGTGTCTACTACGGCCTGAACGGGGACCGGGACGCCATGGGCGACCTGGACGTGCTGGCCGGGATGGTGGACGAGTCGCTCGAGGAGCTCCTCGAGACACTGCGACAGTCGGGGTGAGCCCCGTCAGAGGAGAACACCGTTGAGGATCTACCTCCCCGCAACCTGGCCGATGCTGGCCCGCGCCGTGAAGACCGGGAACTTCGAGCCGCTCGGCGGCACCGCCTTCGCGCTCACCCCGAAGCTGCGCGAGTCCTACACCGCGGGTGACGACGAGGAGCTCGAGTACGCCGCGATGAACGAGGCAGCGCGGGCGTCGCTGCGGCTGCTCGCGGTCGAGTTCGGCCTGGGCGAGAACGACACCCCCGCCCGCCGGGTCGTGGTGTCCGCCGACACCGACGACGTCACCCTGCGCCCCGACCTCGACGACGGCGCGGTCCGGGTGACCGGCCCGGTGCCGCTGTCGAAGATCGCCGCCGTGCACGTCGACCTGCCGGAGGCCGAGCACGCCGTCCGGGAGGCGGCCGGTGCGGTCGACAAGGCCGACCTGGGCGACATGGACGCCGAGTTCCTCGTCGGCGAGGCCGAGGACCACGAGCTGGCCTGGTACGACGGCACCGAGCTGCCGTTCCTGGTCGAGCTGGGCTGAGCCCCGACGGGCCCTCAGCCCGCTCCGGCCCCCGGCGCGGGGTCGTGGAACACCGGGTCGCGGCCCTCCAGCCGCGCGGCGACGGCCTCGCGCTGGTTCGGGCTCGCGATCAGCGCACCGATCTCGGCCTGCTCGGCGGCGAGCTGCTCGGCGGGCGGACGGGGCGTCGTGAGCAGCCGCTTCGCCGCGCGGACCGCGTGCGGGTTGCGGGCGGCGATCTGCCGCGCGGTCGCCAGCGCGGCGGCCCGCGGGTCCTCGGCGGTGCGGGTCGCGAGCCCCAGCGCGACGGCCTCGGTGCCGGACACCGTGCGCCCGGTGAAGGTCAGGTCGCGGGCGACGTCGCGCCCGACCAGCTGCGGCAGCAGCAGCGTGCCGCCCATGTCGGGCACCAGGCCCCAGACGATCTCCAGCACCGACAGCGTCGCGGTGGGGGCGACGATCCGCAGGTCCGCGCCGAGCGCGATCTGCAGTCCGCCGCCCAGCGCGTGCCCCTGCACGGCGGCGATCACCGGCACGTCCAGTTCGGTCCAGGCGTACGCGGCGCGCTGCCCGGTCGCGCGGGCCGGGGAGCCGTCGCGCGGCGGGGGCAGCTCGGCGGTGGCCGAGAGCCGTTCGCCGGCGCGCATCGCGCGGAACATGTCGCGGTCCAGACCCGCGCAGAAGTCCGGCCCCTGCGCCGACAGCACCACGACGCTGACGTCCGCGCGGTCGCGCAGCGCGTCCGCGGCGTGCACGATCGCGGTGAACTGGGCGACGTCGAGGGCGTTGCGGCGCTCCGGCCGGGTGAACCGCACCTCGGCGACGCCGTCGTCCACGGTGGTCCGGACCCGCTCGCTCATGCACCGCACCGTAGCCCGGATCGGAGGCAGCCACGGCCCGTCGTCGCGCCGCAGCGGCACCCGGAGGGCCGGGGCCCTCAGCCGCGGACGGGTGGCTCGATGGTGATCGGGGCGCCCCAGCCGTCGTAGCGGACGAGGACATCGAGGGCCGCGCCGTCGGGCAGCTGCTGGCGGACCCGGCTGCGCAGCGGCCTGCGTTCGGCGTCGACCCAGATCTCCGAGCTCAGCCGGGTCAGCCCGGCCCGCTGCTGGGCCTGCAGCGCCCCCCGGCGCGCCGGGTCGGTCTCGGTCGCCACGGCCCGCACCAGGTCGACGACCAGCGTGTAGTGCACGGCCGGGGTGCCGTCGACGGCGTCGTCGGCGGCGTCGGCGACGAGCACCGCGTCCGGGTAGCGGGCCACCGCCCCCAGCGGGTCGACCCCGGCGGCGACGTTCGCGGCGAGCGTCGCGTGCGCCATCTGCTCCGGCGGCAGCGGGACCCGTCCGGCCTCGCCCCAGCCGCCGTCGCCGGGGCGCAGCCAGGTGCGGCCGCCGATCCGGATGATCTCGGTGCTCCGTGCGACCGTGCCCGACGGCCCCGAACGCAGCAGCAGCCGCACCGCGGGGGCGTCCCCGGCCCCGTCGACCCGCAGGGCGCCGTCGCCGGTCACCGGGACGGTCGTGCCGTCGTGGGTCAGGGTGCCCGCCACCGACAGCGTCGAGCCGCCGTCGAGCCGGGTGCGGGCCCGCACGTCGGCGACCAGCGGGGCCGGGTCGTAGTACTTCGGCAGCGCCGCCGGCGCGACCGCGGGCGGCGGGGTGGCGCCCGACGAGCCGGGCCACGAGCACCCGGACAGCCCGGGTACCAGCACCGCCCCGCACAGCAGCAGCGTCATCGCGCGCCGTCCCGGCACTACCCGCTCCCCGGCCGTCGTCGTGATCGTCGGAACTGTCAGGACCGACAGGACCGTCAGAACCTGTCGCTCGCCAGCGCCACCAGCACGCGGCGCAACGCGTCGAGTCTGCCTCCTCCGAGTGCGCCGGAGGCGACCAGGTCGTCCAGTGCACACTCCGGGTCGGCGGGCGGCCCGAGGTGCCCGCAGCCGCGCGGGCAGTCCTCGATGGCCTCGGCGAGGTCGCCGAACGCGGCGACGACGTCGTCCGCGCTGACGTGCGCGAGCCCGAACGACCGGACCCCCGGGGTGTCGACGACCCAGCCGTCGGCGTGCGGGAACGCCAGGGCCGCGGTGGTCGTGTGCCGGCCCTTGCCGACGCCCGACACCCGCCCGATGGCCTGGGTCGCGGCCGGGACGATCGCGTTGACCAGCGTGGACTTGCCGACCCCTGAGTGTCCGACGAGCGCGCACAGCCGCCCGGACAGCTCCGCGCGCAGCGCGTCCAGCCCGGTCGGCGGCCCGGACTCCGAACGTCCGGTCACCAGCACCGGCACCCCGAGCTCGCGGTACTGCGCGGCGAACGGCTCGGGGTCGGCGAGGTCGGACTTGGTGAGGCACAGCACCGGCTGCAGCCCGCCGGCGAACGCCGCGACCAGGCAGCGGTCGACGAACCCGCTGCGCGGCACCGGGTCGGCGACGGCGGTGACCACGATCAGCCGCTGCGCGTTCGCGACGACGATCCGCTCGTAGGGGTCGGTGTCGTCGGCGGTGCGGCGCAGCACGGTCTCGCGCTCGGCGACCCGCACGATCCGCGCGAGGGTGTCCGGCTCGCCGGACAGGTCCCCGACGAGGTCCACCCGGTCCCCGACGACGACCGGCGTCCGGCCCAGCTCGCGGGCCCGCATGGCGACGACCTGGGGGAGGCTCGGGTCGGCGTCGACCGCGCAGGTCCAGCGGCCCCGGTCGACGGCGGTGACCATCGCGCGGGTCGCGTCGGCGTGCGCGGGGCGGCGCTTGCTGCGCGGACGGCTGCCGCGCCGTCCCGGGCGGACGCGGACGTCGGACTCGTCGAGCCTGCTGATGTCGCGGGGCACGTCAGTTCCCGACCAGCGCCGCCCACCGGCCGGGGAAGTCCGGGATGGTCTTGTCGGTGCTGGCGACGTCGTCGATCTCGACGCCCGGCACGACCAGACCGATGATCGCGCCCGCGGTCGCCATCCGGTGGTCGGCGTAGGCGCCCCAGGGCCGGTCGGCGCGCCCGGTCAGCGGCTTCGGTTCGATGACCAGCCCGTCGTCGGTCTCGGTGACGGCGCCGCCGAGCGCGGTGATCTCGGTGGCGAGCGCGGCGAGCCGGTCGGTCTCGTGCCCGCGCAGGTGCCCGATCCCGCGCAGCCGCGAGGTGCCCGAGGCGAGCGCGGCGATCGCCGCGACGGTGGGTGCGAGCTCGCCCGCGTCGTGCAGGTCGACGTCGACGCCGCCGAGCCGGTCCGGGCCGGTCACGGTCAGCCCCTCGGCGGTGTGCGACACGGTCGCGCCGAACTGCTCCAGCACCGGCAGCACGTCGACGCCGGGCTGGG
Source organism: Pseudonocardia sp. Ae717_Ps2 (assembly GCF_001932475.1). Lineage (NCBI taxonomy): Bacteria > Bacillati > Actinomycetota > Actinomycetes > Pseudonocardiales > Pseudonocardiaceae > Pseudonocardia > Pseudonocardia sp. Ae717_Ps2. The sequence continues at coordinate 4,815,176 of NZ_MCIS01000001.1, read as the reverse complement.
TGGTCTCGGCGGGCCAGCCGCGCACGGTGACCCGCCCGCCGGTCACGACGGCCGCGGCGAGGAACACCGCGGCGTTCGACAGGTCGGGCTCGACCGTCCAGTCCCGCGCCGCGACCGGCCCGGGCTCGACCCGCCAGCTGTTCGGCTCGCCGTCGTCGACGACCACCCCGGCGGTGCGGAGCATCTCCACCGTCATGGCGATGTGCGGCAGCGAGGGCAGCGGCTTCCCGTCGTGGCGGACGGTCACCCCGCGCTCGAACAGCGCCCCGGACAGCAGCAGCCCGGACACGAACTGCGACGACGCCGACGCGTCGATCGTGACCTCGCCACCCCGGACCGGGCCCCCGTCCAGGACGAACGGCAGCGCGTCGGCGGCGCCGTCGAAGGACACCGTCGCTCCGAGCTGGCGCAGGGCGCCCAGCACGGTGCCCATCGGGCGCTCCCGGGCGCGCGGGTCGCCGTCGAAGCGGACCGCGCCCGACGCCGTCGCCGCGGCCGGCGGGACGAACCGCATGACCGTTCCGGCCAGCCCGCAGTCGACCTCCGCCGGGAACGCAGCCGTGCCGCCACGCAGGCCGCCGTGCGCGCCGATCCGCACCGTGTCGCCCTCGGTGACGACCGGGACGCCCAGCGCGGTGAGCGCGCCGGTCATCAGCGCGGTGTCGCGGGTGGGCGGCGCACCGTCGACCCGGACCCCGCCGCCGGACAGCCCGGCGAGCAGCAGCGCACGGTTGGTCACCGACTTCGACCCGGGGACGGTCACGGTGCCGGTCACCGGCGACCCGGGCGTGGGGGCGGTCCAGTAGCTCACGCCCCCATCCTTCCCCACATGGGAGCATGGGATGCATGTGCGGCCGTTACGCCTCCACCAAGGCCCCCGCGGACCTGGCCGACGAGTTCCACGCCGTCGACGCGACGCAGGAGTCCTCGCAGCGTCCGGACTACAACGTGGCGCCGACCAAGGACATCACCGTGGTGGTCGAACGCCACCCCCGCGACGAGAGCGGCGAACCCGACCGGGACGTCACCGAGCGGTCGCTGCGGACCGTCCGCTGGGGCCTGGTGCCGTTCTGGGCGAAGGACCCGTCGGCGGGTGCGCGGATGGTGAACGCCCGGTCGGAGACGATCACCGAGAAGCCCGCGTTCCGCCGTGCGGCCGCGTCGCGGCGCTGCCTGTTCCCGATGGACGGCTGGTACGAGTGGCAGCGCCACGACGCCGTCCCGAAGAGCCAGGGCGGGACCGGCAAGCCGACCAAGCAGCCGTACTTCACCCACTACGCCGACGACGCCACGATGGCGATGGCCGGCCTGTGGGAGTACTGGCGTCCCAGCGGCGGCGAGCTCGCCGAGAAGTACCCGGACGGCCTGGTCACCGCCTGCGTGCTCACCACCGAGGCGGTCGGCCCGCTCGCCCAGGTGCACGACCGGATGCCGCTCGTGCTGCGCCCCGACGACTGGTCGGACTGGCTCGACCCGGACCGCGACACCGGCGACGACCGGGTCACCCGGCTGCTCGTCCCGCCGACCCCCGAGCTGGTGTCCACCCTCGAGATCCGGCCGGTGTCGCCGCAGGTCAACAACGTCCGCAACAACGCTCCCGAGCTGCTCGACCGGATCCCCGACGACCAGGTGACCGAGCCGATCCAGCTCGACCTGCTGTCGTGACCGGGGCGCGCGAGGTCGACACCCCGCGCGGACCGGCCCGGGTCACCCTGCACCGGGCGGAGCAACCGCGCGGCCTGCTGCTGCTCGGGCACGGCGCCGGCGGCGGTGTCGACGCCCCCGACCTGGTCACCGCGACCGCGGCGGCCACCGCCGCCGGGTTCGACGTCGGCCTGGTCGAGCAGCCCTACCGGGTCGCGGGCCGGCGGGCCCCCGCCCCGGCCGGGCACCTCGACGAGGCGTGGCTCGCCGTCGTCGCGGCGGTGCGGCCCGGCCACGACGGGCCGCTGGTCGTCGGCGGCCGCAGCTCCGGTGCGCGCGTCGCCTGCCGCACGGCGACGACGGCCGGTGCCGCCGCGGTGCTGTGCCTGGCCTTCCCACTGCACCCGCCCGGCCGCCCGGAGCGGACCCGGGCCCCGGAACTCGACGGGGCCGGGGTGCCGGTGCTCGTGGTGCAGGGCCGCAGCGACCGGTTCGGCGTCCCGGCCGACGGGCCCGACCGGCGGGTGGTGCTGCTCGACGGCGACCACGGTCTGAAGAAGCAGCACGACCGGCTGCGCGAGGTCGTCGCCGGATGGGCGGCGGAGCAGCTCGCCCGGTAGAAGCCGGTAGAAAAGGTATGCCTACCCTTATGTGCCCGGTATGTTCCCTCCGTGTCGAAGATCCGATCCTTGAGAGCGTCGGCGGCCGCCGCGGTCCTGTCCGCGCTGCTGCTCGTGGTGGCCGGGTGCGCCGCGGCGCCCGAGCCGGCCCCGTCCGGGGGAGGCGGCTACACGGTCACCCACGCGATGGGCGAGACGCGGCTGCCGGCGCGGCCGTCGCGCGTCGTGGTGCTGGACTCCCCGCACCTGGACGCGCTGGTCGCGCTCGGGATCGTCCCGGTCGGGGCGAGTGAGTCGTCGGTCGGGGCCGGGTTCCCGCCGTACCTGGCCGACCGCCTGACGGGCACCCGACCGACCGGAGCGATCAACGATCCCGACCTCGAGGCGGTCGCGTCGTTGCGGCCCGACCTGATCATCGGCTCGGCCACGCGGCACACCCCGCTCCACGCGCAACTCGCGCGGATCGCCCCGACCGTGTTCTCGGTCGGCAGCGGCACCGACTGGACCGAACAGGCCCGGGTCACCGCTGCCGCAGTGCAGCGCACCGGCGAGATGGAGGAGCTGCTCGAGGGGTGGCGGCTGCGCGCCGAGCAGGTGGGCAGGGAGGTCGGCGCGCCCGGTCGGACGGCGTCGATCGTGCGGTTCCAGCCGGAGTCGTTCCGGCTCTACGGGCCGAGGAGCTTCTCCGGGTCCGTGTTGACCGCGATGGGCTTCGAACTGGGCGACCGTGCCTGGAACGAGTACTCGATGCTGCAGGTCGGACCGGAGATGGCCTCGGAGATCGACGGCGATGTCGTGTTCTTCACCGACCGGGCCGGTGACCCGTCGGCCGGTGCCCGGGGTGCGGTGAGCAGGTTGTGGGGCACCGCCGCCGCCGTCCGCGCCGGCCGGGTGCACGAGGTCGAGGACGAGACCTGGATGGTGGGGATCGGCGTGCTGGGCGCCGACCGGATCGTCGACGACGTGCGGCAGCGTCTGGCCCCGGGCCCGCCGTCCTAGCGGGCCCCGGCCAGCAGCGCGGCGAGCTCGGCCGCGGGGCGTGGCGACCCCAGGTGCCAGCCCTGGCCGATGTCGCATCCCAGGTCGTGCAGCCTGCGGGCCTGCCAGCCGGTCTCGACCGACTCCGCGACGACGGTCAGCCCGAGGGTGTGCGCCAGCTCGATCATCGCCGAGAGGATGACCGGGCTGTCGACGTCGCCGGGGCCCGGGTCGTCCGGGCCCTCCTCGCCGGGGCAGGCGCCACCCCGGCCGGTGACGAACGACCCGGCCAGCTTGAGCACGTCCACCGGCAGCCGGTGCAGGTAGACCAGGTTCGAGTAGCCGGTGCCGAAGTCGTCGATGGCGATGCGCACCCCGAGCCGCGACAGCTCCTCCAACGCCTGCACCGGGCGCCCGGCGGCGGACATGAGGTCGCTCTCGGTCAGCTCCAGCTGCAGCGACGAGGCGGGCCACCCGGTCCGCTCCAGCACGTCGGCGATGCGGAGGACGGCGTCGGGCCTGCGCAGCTGCTGGCCCGCCACGTTCACGCTGAGCACCAGCCCCGCGTCGGCGCCCGAGTCCACCCAGGACCGGGCGTCGGTGCAGGCCTGCTCCAGCAGGTGCAGCCCCAGCGGGACGATCAGGCCGGTCTGCTCGGCCAGCGGGATGAACACGTCCGGGCCGAGCCGCTCGCCGTCGGCGGTGCGCCAGCGGGCCAGCGCCTCCACCCCGACGACGGCGCCGTCGTCGAGCGCGACCAGCGGCTGGTACTCCAGGTGGAACTCGCCGCGCTCCAGCGCACCCGGCATCCGGCCGGCCAGCTCGAACAGGTGCACGTCGTTGGCGTGCCGGGCCGGGTCGAAGACCGCGATGCGGTCCCGGCCGTCGCGCTTGGCCCAGTACATGGTGGTGTCCGCGGCCTGCATGAGCTCGGCGGCGCCCGCGGCACCGGCGACGTCCTCGCCGGTGGCGGTGCCCGCGGCGTCGCGGAACGGGCGGGCGACGACCCCGATGCTGGCCGACACCACCACCTCGCGGCCGCGCACGTGCACCGGCCGCCGGACGACGGCCAGCGCCCGGTCGGCGACCTCGGCCAGCTGCTCGACGCCGGTGCACTGCTCCACGAGCACCACGAACTCGTCGCCGCCCATCCGGGCGACGGTGTGCCCTGCCGGGCGGAGCTCGGCGTCGAGGCGGTGCGCGACGGTGCGCAGGAGCTGGTCACCCGCGTCGTGGCCGAGGGTGTCGTTGACGGCCTTGAAGCCGTCGAGGTCGAGATAGCAGACCCCGACCGGGGCGGGGGAGCCGTACGGCCCGGCGAGCGCGGTCTCGAGCCGGGTGAAGAACAGCGAGCGGTTCGGCAGCCCGGTGAGCGGGTCGTGCTCGGCCTGGTGACGCAGCCGTGACTGCAGGCGGCGGCGCTCGGTGACGTCGGAGACCATCGCGACGAGGTAGCGGGGCTCGCCGTCGGGGGAGCGGACCAGCGAGACGGTCAGCTCGGTCCACACCTGGTCGCCGTCGACCCGGAAGTAGGCCTTCTCCATCCGGACGTGCCCGATCCGCCCGGCGAGCATGGACTCGATCTGCGGCCACATCTCGGGGGTGTCCTCGGGATGGATGAACTCGAACACCGAACGGCCCACGAGCCCACCGGGCCGGTGGCCGAGCATCTGGGTCAGCGTGCGGTTGGCCTCCAGGATCTGGCCCTCGGTGTCGGCGACGCCGATGCCGATCACGGAGCTCTCGAACACCACGCCGTAGCGCGCCTCGGAGCGCCAGCGGGCGTCCTCCGCGGCGGCGCGTGCGGCGAACGCGGCCGAGCTGATCCGCTCCTGCTCCAGCCGGGTGCGGTCGCGCAGCATCCGGGCGTACCCCGTCGACAGCGCCCCGACCGCCCTGCTCCAGCGGCGGAACCGTGGACCGTTCCCGATCTTGTAGACACCGGTCGTAGACTGCCGCTGATCGCAGCGGAGGGGATCGCGTGGCGACACGCCGCCATTTCACCCAGGAGTATAAGGACCAGGCCGTCAGTCTTGTCCTCGATTCCGGCCGAACAATCGCCGAGGTAGCGAAGAGTATCGGCGTCCACGAGATGACGTTAGGCAAGTGGGTGAAGAAAGCACGCGAATCCGGGCAGGTCCCGGACACGGACCTGTCCGAACCGGAGCGGGCCGAGCTGGAACGGCTCCGCAAGGAGAACACGACCCTGCGAATGGAGCGGGACTTCGCAAAAAAAGTAGCGACCTGGTTCGCGAAAGAACAGCCGTGAAATACGCGGCGATCGCGGACTGGGCAACCGAGGGCGAGTATCCGGTCACGTTCATGTGCGCCCAGCTCGGCGTGGCCCGACAGGGCTACTACCGGTGGCTCAAGACCGGACCCAGCCAGCGGGAACGCACCGACGCCGAGCTCACCGACACGATCCGAGAGATCCACCACGACCTGCGCGGTGACCCCGGCGTGCGCCGGGTGTGGGCCGAGCTGGTCGCTCGCGGCCACCGGACCGCCCGCAAGCGGGTCTGGCGGCTCATGCGCGCCGCCGGCCTGCAAGGCCGCCACCCTCACACCTGGCGCAAGACGACCGTCGCAGGTCTACGCCCGATCGACGCCCCGGACCTGATCGGGCGTGACTTCACCGCCGAGGCTCCCGACACCCGCTGGTGCGGCGACATCACCTACATCCAGACGGTCGACGGCTGGGCCTACCTCGCCACCGTGATCGACCTGCACTCCCGCAAGGTCGTCGGCTACGCCGTGGCCGACCACCTGCGCACCAACCTGATCATCGAGGCCCTCGCCGCCGCCCTGCTCACCCGCCGCCCACCAGCCGGAGTGATCATGCACAGCGACCGCGGGACGCAATACACGAGCCGGGAGTTCACCGACTTCTGCGCCGCCAACAATGTGGCCCGATCGATGGGCCGACGCGCCACCTGCTTCGACAACGCCGTCGCCGAGTCGTTCTTCGCCAGCTACAAGAAAGAACTCATCCACACCCGGCCATGGAACGACGTCACCGAGGTCCGACAGCAGACATTCGCGTGGATCGAGAGCTACTACAACCGTCGCAGACGGCACTCCACCCTCGGATACTTGACACCCACCGAATACGAGCTAGGATTCAGGAAAATAACCGACTTGGCAGCCTAAACCGGCGTCAAAGAAATCGGGAACACTCCACCGCTCCGGGTCGAGGGTGTGCTCGGCGAAGTGCTCGGACAGCACGTCGATCGAGCAGCGCAGGGCGGCCGGGTCGGTGAGGTGCGCGGCGACCAGCTCGGCGCCGACCTCCTCGGCCATCGTCTCCTCGGCCCGCCCCTCGACGACGGCGGTGAACCACCAGGCCGCGCCGGACAGCACCGCGTGCAGGTCGGCGCGGGCGGCGGAGACGAAGCTGCGGGCCTCGATCGCGGCGACCCAGGCGTCGGCCAGCGCCGAGGGCCCCGGGCCCCCGTCGTCGGGCAGGACGGGGACGGGTTTCGCCATGACGGCTCTCCCTCCCACTGTCAGTCGCCGGGCGGCCCGGTGTGACGGGCGACGGCGGCCAGGCCGGGGTAGCGCTGCGCCTCGGGGCCCACCGGGGTCTCCGGACGCCAGAGCGGGATCCGCACGACTCCGGGTTCCACCAGCTCCAGGCCGGCCAACAGCGCCGTGAGCTCCTCGGTGTCGCGCATCCGCATCCGGTTCGGGGACGTGTCCCTGTTGTAGAGGTTCTGGGCCTGACTCGCACCGGAGAGGCCCCCCTCGTCACTCGCGTGGCTGACGACCACGTGGCTGCCGGGGACGGTCGCGGCGGCGTAGGCGGCGATGATCCCGGCCGGGTCGGCCTCGTCCGGGACGAAGTGCAGCACCGAGACGAGCAGCACCGCCACCGGCTGCGTCAGGTCGAGGTGGCTGCGGGTCAGGGGGTCGTCGAGGACCCGTCGCGGGTCGGTCAGGTCGGCGGCGAGGACGGCCGTCGACGGGTCGTCGTCGAGCAGCGCACGGCTGTGCGCGACGGCGATCGGGTCGTTGTCGACGTAGAGCACCCGGGCGTCGTCGCAGGCGGTCGCCGCGACCTCGTGCACGTTGCCGACGGTCGGGATGCCCGAGCCGAGGTCGAGGAACTGGCGGATCCCCCGCGCGCACAGGTGGTGCACGGCCCGGCGCAGGAACGCCCGGTTGGCCTGCGCGACGGCCGCCATCTCGGGCAGCGCGTCGAGCACCCGGTCGGCGAAGGCACGGTCGACCTCGAAGTTGTGCGACCCGCCCAGGTAGTAGTCGTAGACCCGGGCGACGCTCGGGCTGGTCATGTCCACCTCGTCGGGCGCCCATTCCGGTCGGTCCACGCGTGCTCCCCGTTGCTCGTCTCGACGGTGCCGACGGCGGTCCGGGGCCGTCGGTGACCGACCCTACTGGCGCGGAGCCCGGATCGGACCCGTCCGTGTGACCCCTGCGGTCAGCCGGTCGCGATCGGTGCGACGACGGCGCCGGTGAGTGCCACCAGGTCCGCCGGGGCGAGCTCGATCTCCAGGCCGCGCCTGCCCCCGGAGCAGAACACCGTCGGGTGCTCCTCCGCGGAGACGTCGAGGACCGTCGGCAGCCGCCGACGCTGGCCCAGCGGGGAGATGCCGCCCGCGACGTAGCCGGTGGTCCGCTCGGCGTCGGCGACGTCGGCCATGACGGCCTTCTTCCCGCCCGCGGCGGCGGCCAGCGCCTTGAGGTCCAGCTGGGCCGACACCGGCACGATCCCGACCGTCATGGTCCCGTCGACGAGTGCGACGAGGGTCTTGAACACCCGTCGCGGGTCCTGCCCCATGACGGCGGCGGCCTCCTCGCCGTAGCCCGCGCCGTCGTGGTGGGTGTAGGTGTGCAGCTCGTGCGCCACCCCACGCTTGCTCAGCAGCGCCGTCGCCGGGGTGCCCCTGCCCGCCATCGTCGGTGTCCTCCCGTCCTCGTCCCGGGGTCCCGACCCGGGGGGTGACGGAGAACCTACGGGAATGCCGTCCGGCGCCGCACCGTTGTTGCGGGGGTGACGACATCAGTGATGGAGAGGCCCGGGGCCGCGCCGCCGGACGGCCGCGAGCGGCCGGGGCGCGTACCCTCCGACGCGTCCGTCGTGCCGGTGACCCGCACCGGCGCGCGACTCGTGTCACTGGAGAGGGAACCTTTGTCAGTACAGCCGGATGAGCCGGACCAGCCGGAGACGGGTGCGGCAGGGACCGATCCCGCGGAGCTCGCCGCCATGGTCGGCGTGGCCGACGAGGACGGCAACCGCGCGCCCGAGGACGAGAGCGTCTCCGACCGCACGGCCCGCTTCGAGCGCGACGCGATGCCGCTGCTCGACCAGCTCTACGGTGCGGCGCTGCGCATGACCCGGAACCCGGCCGACGCCGAGGACCTGGTGCAGGAGACGTTCCTGAAGGCGTACTCGGCGTTCGGGTCGTTCCGCCGCGGCACCAACCTCAAGGCGTGGCTGTACCGGATCCTGACCAACACCTACATCAACGGGTACCGGAAGCGGCAGCGTCAGCCCCTGCAGTCGCCGACCGACGAGATCACCGACTACCAGCTGGCCCAGGCCGGTGAGCACAGCTCGACCGGTCTGCGCTCGGCCGAGGTGGAGGCGCTCGACGCGCTGCCCGACAGCGACGTCAAGGAGGCCCTGCAGGGCCTTCCGGAGGACTTCCGCATGGCGGTCTACCTCGCCGACGTCGAGGGGTTCGCCTACAAGGAGATCGCCGAGATCATGGGCACCCCGATCGGCACCGTGATGTCGCGGCTGCACCGTGGCCGGCGCCAGCTGCGCGACATGCTGACCGACGTCGCCCGTGAGCGCGGCTTCGTCCGCGACGGGGGCGCCGGCGCGACCGGGGACCGGGAGGTGACGGCATCGTGAGCGCCGCCGAGGGCTCGGGCGCACCGCTCGAGCGCAACCCCATGATCCAGGACCCGCCCGCGAACACCGGGTGCAGCGAGGTGCTGGCGGAGGTGTGGCTGTTCCTCGACCACGAGTGCGACCAGGAGCGGCGACGCCTGCTCCAGCAGCACCTGGACGAGTGCGGGCCCTGCCTGGCCGAGTACGGCATCGACGAGAAGCTGAAGGCGCTGCTGGCCCGCAAGTGCGGTGGTGAGGCGGCCCCGGCCGGGCTCAAGGACCGGCTGCGGTCCCAGATCCGCTCCGCGGTGCTCGAGCAGGCCCAGGTGACCGTGGAGAGCGGCCCGGAGGGCACCAGCGTCTCCGTGTCGCACCAGCGCACCGAGTACCGCAGCGGCTGACCGGCACCGCCGCTCCGGCGGCCGACCCGCCACCGACGCGAGAGGGCGGGCACTCCCACCGGGGTGCCCGCCCTCTCGCGTCGGTGTCGCCGAGCTCAGCAGTTCGGCTTCTTGCCGTGGTTGGCGCCCTTCTTGGCGCGGTCACGGCGCTTGCGTGCACGCTTGGACATCTCGACCCTCCTTCCCGTCCGGGTCACGGTTCCGCGGCGGTGCCGCGGGAGCTTGGTAGGGGCGATTCTCGCATGTGATGGGATGGGCGATCGTGACCACGCTGAGCGAGCTGCTCGCCGAGCACACGACGATGGACGGCGAGACCGCCGATCACCTCCAGCGCGTGGTCGGTGAGTGGCAGTTGTTGGCCGACATGTCCTTCGCCGACTTCCTGCTGTGGGTGCCGCTGGACGACCTCCACGCGGGGACCGGCGGTGCCTCCCGGGCGGCGACCGCGCAGTTCCTGTGCGTCGCCCAGGCCCGGCCCACCACCGCGCCGACCGCCCACCCGGACGACGTCGTCGGACGCCGGGCGGTGCCGGTGGAGGTCGGCCAGCTGCGCCGGGCGGTGCTGGAGGGCCGGATCTGCCGCGACGACGACCCGCGCTGGCACCTGGAGGTGCCGGTGCGGCGGGAGACCATCCCGGTGCGGTTCAAGGGCCGCACGGTGGCGGTGCTGTCCCGCGACACCAACCTGTCCACCCCGCGCGTCCCGAGCCCGCTGGAGATCGCCTACCTCGGCAGCGCCTCGGACCTGTGCCAGATGATCGTGGACGGGACGTTCCCGCCGCAGTCGGGTCCGCCCGGCTCGGCCGAGGGCAGCCCGCGCGCGGGGGACGGCCTGGTCCGCCTCGACGTGCACGGCAACGTGGCCTACGCCAGCCCGAACGCGCTGTCGGCGTACCACCGCATGGGCCACGCCAGCGACGTCGCCGGGGCCGACCTCGCGACGGTCACCAAGGCGCTGGTGCTGGACCCGTTCGACGCGAAGGACGTCGCGGGCCGGATCAACGAGGCACTCGACGGCGTCCCGTCCACCCGGATGGAGATCAAGGGCCGTCGGGCGACGATGCTCGTGCGCGCACTGCCGCTGCGCCCCCGCGGCGACGCGGCGGGCGCACTGGTGCTGGTCCGGGACGTGACCGACCTGCGCCGCCGGGACGCGGCGTTGATGAGCAAGGACGCCACCATCCGCGAGATCCACCACCGGGTGAAGAACAACCTGCAGACGGTCGCGGCGCTGCTGCGGATGCAGGCCCGGCGCAGCGAGCACCCGGAAGCCGGTCGCGCGCTGGAGGAGTCGGTCCGCCGGGTCACCTCCATCGCGCACGTGCACGAGGCCCTGGCCTACTCCGTCGCCGAGGTCGTCGAGCTCGACGAGCTGCTGCCGAAGGTGCTGCCCGCCATCCGCGACGGCGCGACGACCGAGTCCCGTGCCCGGGTACGCGTCGACCCCGGTTTCGGGGCGCTGCCCGCGGCGAAGGCGACCCCGCTGGTGCTGGTCCTGGCCGAGCTGACGCACAACGCGCTGGCGCACGCCTACGACCCCGGTACGGCGGGGGAGGTGGTCGTCAGCCCGGTGCGCTCGGCGAGCCGGCTGGAGGTGTCGGTGGCCGACGACGGCCACGGGATGCCGGCCGACTTCGAGAAGTCCAAGGGGCTGGGGCTGCAGATCGTGCGGACCCTGCTGACCTCCGAGCTGGAGGCGACGATCGAGGTGCGGGCCCGGGAGGGCGGCGGCACGGTGGCCGTGGTCCGGGTGCCGCTCGGCGGCTCCTGAGGACAGGGGATGGGAGGGCGGCGGGGCAACGGTTCCGCAGCCCGTCGTCCCCGGGCGGTCGCTGCGGTGCGGCGGACGACCGATCCCGGTCACTCCCGGTGACCCGGGGCGTGGGAGAGGGCCCGGAGGGCACCGGATACGCTCGTCCCGTGACCGTTGATCCCGGTGCCGTGGTCGCGCCGGTACCGTGGTCGACCGTCACACCGGGGTGGCAGATCACCCCGAACGCACCTCGGGCCCGTGGCCGGTGGCGTCCGGCTACGGGCCCGAGGTCGGGGAGCTACTTCTTCTACTTCTCGGAGCTACTGCCCGAGGCGCGCGAAGCGACTGTTCCCGGGACAGCTGTTCCTGCCGTGGTCCGGGCGAGTGCCCGGAGGCGGCTGCCTACGCGGTGCGAGCGCGCGGACGGGTGCTGCGCCGCTTCAGGGCGCGCCGCTCGTCCTCGCTCATGCCGCCCCAGACACCCGCGTCCTGACCGGACTCGAGGGCCCACTGCAGGCACGACTCGGTGACCGGGCAACGCCGGCACACGCTCTTGGCCTCCGCGATCTGCATCAGGGCGGGGCCGCTGGTGCCGACCGGGAAGAACAGCTCCGGGTCCTCGTCGCGGCAGATCGCGTCGTGACGCCAGTCCATGATCACTTTCTCCTCTGGTGCGCGATCGGGGTCCCGCCGATCGTCTGTGCGCTGATGTTACGTGCATGTTTCGCAGCTTGTGAATACTTTCACGAGCCACCACGGTCCTCAATGGGGAACTGCTCGCGGGATACGTGAGCGCCCTCATAGGGAACGCACGCAGACAGACCTGTGCCCGGGACTTCGAGCCGCCCTGGGCCGGTTCCACGATCCAGTGTCCCTGTCCCACGCGGAATCGGCCACCCGAAAACGGTGTCGACCCGGACACCCTCTGAGTGAGGGGCCCGGCCCGGTGGGACGGAACCTCCACGAGCGGCGCTGCTCGTGGCCTCGCTTGCGTAGGACCACCTTGGATCACGGGTTTGGCCTGGTATAAGCCCCAACGGGACCGACGGTCCGCTCACATCGGTGAATGGCGGGGTAGCTCACTCCAGCGTGTGAGAGCGCCCGCACGATGAGCGACGAACCGTCCGTCTCACACGACGACGCGTAACGCTCCGGGCACGCTCAGGAATTCCACGTCGGTGCGCATTCCGAGGTGGTCGCCGTCGAGCTGGAGCGCGAGGGGCTGTTCCGAAGTGATCCGCACCCGGCCGACCGCGTCGTGCCGGACGATGTGCCGCCCGTGCGGGTCGCCGTCGGCGGCCAGGATCTGGCGCAGGGTCGAGGCGATCGTCCGCGGGCTCAGCCCGGTGAGGGCGAACAGCCCCAGCCCGCTGCCGAACGACGAGCGGGGGTTGGTCCGCACCGCGCGGCCGGACAGGAAGGTCCACGGGTCGGTGTTGGAGACGAACGCCAGCCGCACCCCGGTCAGCGGCGCCGCGTCGGGCAGCTCCACCGTCATCGACGGCGGCCGGCGCAGCTGCGCGAGGTACTGGGCGATCGCGGTCAGCGCGTAGCGGCCGGGGCTGGCCTCGTGGCCCTGCGCGCGGGCGCGCTCCACCGCGGCCACGACCTCGGCGTCCCAGCCCATGCCGGCGTTGAAGGTGAACCAGCGGTCGTCGGCCCAGCCCAGGCCGACCAGCCGTCGTCGTCGCTGGGCCAGCGCGGTCAGCACGTGCCCGGTCGCCTCGACCGGGTCGCGCGGCATGTCCAGGGCGCGGGCGAAGACGTTCGCCGAGCCACCGGGGACCACCGCGAGCATCGCCGTGGCGTCCGGGTCCGGCCGCGGGGCGCCGCTGCCCGAGCCGGTCTGCGCGGCCAGGAGCCCGTTGACGACCTCGTTGACCGTGCCGTCGCCCCCGAGCGCCACGACGAGCTCGACGCCGTCCGCCACGGCCGCCGCGGTCGCCTCCGCCGCGTGGCCCCGGTAGCGGGTCTGCAGGACGTCGAGCTTCAGCTCGCTGGCCAGGGCCTTGGTCAGCACGTCCCGGCCGGCGGCGGTGGTGGACGTGGCCTGAGGGTTGACCACGAGCAGCGCGCGCACGGGCCGACTGTATCGACCGCGCACCGGGCGGTCCGTCGGCCGCCCGGCGGTGGCCGTCACGCCGGGCGGCCTATCCTCGCGAGGTGGCCGATGACCGTGACGCCCGCCCCGCGACGCGGGAGCGACCGCCGGAGAACGTGCGGGTGGCGGGGGTGCTCGTCGCGGCGCAGGGGCTCGTCGGCGCCGTCCTCGCGGTCGTGCTCGGCGTGCGCGCCCTGGAGGCCGGTGGCGCACGCCTCTACTACGGGCTCGCCGAGGCTGGGATCTTCGTGCTCATGGCGGCCGCCGTGGCCGGTGTCGGCTACGGGCTGGTCCGCGGGGTGCACGGCTGCCGCACGCCGGCGATCGTCGTGCAACTCCTGCTGTTCCCGGTCATCTACTACGCGCTGGGCCCCAGCCGGCAGCTGGTGTGGGGCATCGTCTGCGGCCTGTTCGTGCTGTTCACGTTCCTGATGCTGATCAGCGAGCAGTCCCGCCGCTGGTCGATGGGCGACGAGTACCCCGAGGACTAGCGTCCGGCCCGCCCGGCCAGCGCGACGAGCGGGTCGCCGGTGAGCCGGTAGGTGGTCCATCCCTCGTTCGGCACCGCGCCGACGGAGCGGTAGAAGCCGATGGCCGGGGTGTTCCAGTCCAGCACGTTCCACTCCAGGCGCTTCCAGCCGCGCCGGGCCACCTCGGCGGCCAGCTCGGCGAGCAGGGCCGCGCCGTGCCCGCCGCCGCGGGCGGCGGGGGTCACGTAGAGGTCCTCCAGGTGGATCCCGGCGACGCCCTCCCAGGTGGAGAAGGTCCGGAACCAGATGGCCGTGCCGACGACCGCGCCGTCGTCGCCGGTGGCGACCAGGGCCCCGGCCGACGGGTCGGGGCCGAACAGCGCGGCGTGCAGCTGCTCCTCGGTCAGCCCGCACTCGTCCGCGGCCTTCTCGTAGTCGGCCAGCTCGTGCACAAGCCGGACCATCACCGGCACGTCGTCGGGGGTGGCCGTCCGGACGCTCACTGGTCCTCCGTTGGGGTGGGGCGCTGGTTGACGTGGTCGAGGCGGGGGACCCCGCGCTCGAACCCCAGCACGCTGACCCCGGCCGGGTCCATGCGGAAGTGCACCCCGCCACTCGTGGGCAACCCGATCCAGCGCGCCGTCAGCACCCGCGAGAAGTGGCCGTGCCCCACGAGCACGACATCGCCGTCGCCGAGCAGGGCGCGTGCGTCGGCGAGCACGGCGTCGGCGCGGGCCGCGACGTCGTCGGGGGTCTCACCGCCGGGCCACGGTCCGTCCCAGATCGTCCAGCCCGGTAGGGACTCGCGGATCTGCGGCGTGGTCCGGCCCTCGTTGTCGCCGTAGTCCCACTCGACGAGCCGGTCGTCGACCGCGTCCACCCGCAGCCCGGCCAGCTCGGCGGTGTCCCGCGCGCGCGAGCGCGGGGAGCAGAGGACCCGGGCGGGCGGGGCGTCGTGGCGGACCAGGGCCAGCGCGGTGCGCACCCGGCGGGCGGCGACCCGGCCCTGGTCGGTCAGCGGGACGTCGGTGCGGCCGGTGTGCTTGCCGGTGCGCGACCACTCGGTCTCGCCGTGGCGCAGCAGGAGGATCCGTCCCTCGGGATCGGCGTCGGTGCTCACGTGCGGCGACGCTAGTCGCGGACGCTGCGGGACGCTCACGGTGATCACGTCACCCGGTCGGGTCGGATCGGTCCCCGACCGGGGAGTCCGCCGGGCGCGCCGTACCCGCAGGGTGGCCGGTTCGGCTGAGATCCGTGGCGGACCACGAGCCGAGGAGCGTCATGTCGTCGCAGTTCTCCCACCGCCCCTCGCGGCGGCGCATCGCCGGGATCGCCGCCGCGGCCGGCCTCGC